>NZ_QRDK01000001.1:0-1169278 GCF_003385695.1 Microbacterium sp. AG157 | reverse complement strand
ATCGGTCGCTTCGTCGAGTGCGAAGACCTCGTCGGGATACACGGTGGCCTTCCGTGTGCCGTCGAAGAAGGGGATGTCGACGGAGGGCTCTCCGGAGTGGTCACCGCCGTGGCCGACGATGTAATGCCGGTCTTGACCGTCGTCGTCGATCTTGTGCCATTCAATCGTCATCGCGTCGGAGGTGCCGGCGCATTGCAGGTACCGAGACTTCTCGCCTTCGTGGATGTGATGCGCGAAGTGAATGCCTTCGGGAATGGCGCCGAGTATGAATGTGGACCTCTCCCCCGGCCGGAGGAGGCCAAGAAGATGGGCGACTTGATCACGCGGGCCGCGAAAGTCGGAGCCGAATTCCATGGAGCTGCCATCCATCGTGTAGTAATAGCGCTGGGCCACTGCATCCTCCCTCTCACTATTGCTGACGTTGATGTGGACTCAGGTCCAGAGGCGAGTTACCAGCGCCTCAGCGGTCTCGAATGCCGAGCGCGCCGCATCCATCCCCGACGCCGCGTCAGCCAAACTCGTGTTCATGCGCTCGAGAGCGTCCGACCACTGTCGCTGGGCCGCGTCGTAGGCGTTTCTCGCGTCTCCTGTCCATTCGGCTCGGCCTGCGGCGACGGCGGCATCGAGGTCGTCGAGATGTCGCTCGATGGACACGGTTGCGTCGCGGAGCGCATCGATGAGCTCTGCATGGCGGTCGCCGTCGAAACGGATGGTCACGGCTGCGGTTTCGGCCAGGCGAGGTCGTACCAGCGCAACTCGTACGCGGACGGGATCTCGCCGGTCTCGTAGTAGTGGAAGAAGATGTCGGTCGCTTCGTCGAGTGCGAAGACCTCGTCGGGATACACGGTGGCCTTCCGTGTGCCGTCGAAGAAGGGGATGTCGACGGAGGGCTCTCCGGAGTGGTCGCCGCCGTGGCCGACGATGTAATGCCGGTCTTGACCGTCGTCGTCGATCTTGTGCCATTCAATCGTCATCGCGTCGGAGGTGCCGGCGCACTGCAAGAAGACCGGGCTTCCGCCCTCATGGAGGTAGTCGACAAAGTTTTTGGCATCGGGAATTGGCGCGAGCATCAGGGTGGACCGTTTGCCGGATTGCATCAGGGTGAGCAAGTTTTCCAGCAACTCTCGGGCTGGTCGTATTCGCGGCTTGAGCTCAGTCGAACGAGAGCCATCGACCGTGTAATAGTGCCGCTTTACCGTCATGGTACAACCGATATCAGCACGTCGGTGATTGTCATTTTCTGCCCCCTGATCGTAACGGTTGCAGGGTTGTCGGGGGAGATGGAATCATCGAACGATTTCTGGTTCTCTGCGTTCTTCATGTATTTCTCGTAACCCGTTCCACTCTTCACCTCGATGGCTGTATAAGTGCCGTCGTCGTTTTTTACATATCCGTCGAAGTAGCGTTGCTGGGTGGAGCCCTCGATCGAAGACCGAGCCCTCTGGCGCTCCACCGGGACCTTCAGTTCAGCTTCGACTTCATCGAGACCGATTTTTTCCTTATCTACCCACGGCTTGTTCGTTTGCCCATGCGCAAACTGCCCGTAGTCGTCACGGCCATCTCCTCGATCGGCCCCATGCTGCTTCTCCATCAGCATGACACCCGCGCTGCCGGTTGCCTCACCGGCCAGCTTCGAGGCGCCCGCGGCCGCCAACGCGCCGCCGGTCCCCGCGACGGCGACGCCACCGACGACCGCGGCCCCGCCCGGAACGCTTCCCACCCCGGTCGCGGCCAGCCCTCCACCACCGAGAGCTGTCGCGCCGCCGCCGATCATCATCGCCCCGCCACCCAGGAGAGCGAGGAGTGCGTCTGGATTGCGCAAGATGGCATTACCGACCGAGGCGGTACCGTTCACCAGGTTCGCCAGGGTGTCCCAGTGAATCTGGCCTTGCACGACGAGCGCTCCCAAGAAGAGCGCGCCGGCCCCTTCCCACGTGAGTGCTTCCGGCGGCGTGATCGCGGTCACCGCATGTGCGGCGGTGTCGCCCGCGTCTCGGACCTCGGACCGGGCATAGGCGAGCAAACTTTGCGCGTCACTTCGAGTTGCTGCGCCGGCGTCTGTGTAGAAGGGGACGATGCCTGTCGCGCCCGCCTGGCGTTCCGCCTGCCGGTAGCTCTCGACCCCTGCGGCCGTTTGCGCCTGCGCAACCTGCCACATGGCGATGGCATCGCCCGCCTTCTGCTGTGCCCACCCGAGTACGGTTGCGTATTCGTCTAGCGCGTCGGCTGCCGTGGTCAGTGACTCCCCCAGCTGTTGCCATTGCGTCCCCACGTCGGGGAGACGGGCAGCGAAGCCGTCCGCGGCTGCCCCTTCCCAGCCCTCCGGCGAGGGAAGGCTCGTTAGCTGAGCGGCGATGTCCCCCGCAGTACGTGCATTCTCTCGCCACCGCGATACGAATTCGTCCAGACCGCTCACCGACCCGGGGATGAGGTCGACCGGGTCGGACGTCTGCCCGAGTTCGCTCACCTCTCGACCGTCCCGCCGGGCACCACGAGGTCTTGATCGGTGCTCTCGTACAGGTCGGCACTCTGCCGGAGCCGCTCGACGAGGTGACCGAGGTCCTCGATCGCGCTTCTCCACGCTTCAGCCGTGTCGACCGCAAGAAGCGAGATAGCCTTCGCCGCGGCGGCGTGGCCGATATCGGCCGGACACGTCTCGACGAATGAACCCGCGGAGTCGCGCACACCCTCGATGTGCGCGGCGGTCGAGCGCAGAGCCTCAGGATCGACGGAGAATCTTGGCACGAGAGCCCCCTCTCGCCGACGAGGGTAATGCTTTGATGGCGCGAGCGCTGTTTTCCTTCGACTTCTCCTAGGAGGATTCACCCGGGTGAAACGTGAGTTCCCCGCACTCGCCCGGGATCGTTCCCTGTGGCAGCGGGGAGCCGGCGGTCCTCAGCGCATCACACTCGCGCCGAGCTCGACCGGACTGCCCTCGATGTTGCCGACGATCCCGCGGATCACGCCCGTGCCGTCTTCGCGGCGCAGGCCGTCGTACCAGGCCTGGGTCGCGGCGACGTCGAAGGCGTGGGTCTCGTGGGCGCGCTTGCGGGCGCGCAGCACGAGGTCGCCCGCGCGTTCGGTGCGGATGCGTTCGTAGCGCTTGAGCGAATCCTCGACGCCGAGGGTCGACGTGGCGAACACGATGCCGAGCGCGAAGCTGTCTTCGAGCGCCGAGCACGCGCCCTGCCCGATGTCGGGGGCGGTGTTGTGCGCCGCGTCGCCGAGGATCGCCACGCGGCCCCGCACCCACGTGTCGAAGGGGTCGATGTCCCAGATCTCCACGCGGTTGAGCGACTCGTCGGGGTCGATGCCGTCGAGCAGTGCCCGCACGCCCGGTGCGCCCCACGACCCGAAGGCGTGCTCCAGCGCCGCCATGCGGTCTTCGACCACGCCCGAGGGCCCGGGCACATCGACGAAGAAGTAGAAGCGGTCGCCCGCGACGGGCATCACGGCGCAGCGCTTTCCGTCGCCCACGTACGTCGTCCACTGGTCGAGCGGCCCGATCCGCTCGTCGGCCGCCACCAGGCCGTTGTAGTTCACGTACCCCGAGTAGGAGCGCTCGGGACGGATGCCGGTGGGCTCGGTGACGTAATCCCGCACGAGCGACCGGGCGCCGTCGGCTCCGATCAACAGCTCGGCGAAGTCGGTGGAGCCGTCGGCGAACGTGGCGGTCACGATGCCGTCGGCCTCGTAGACCCCGGTCAGCTGTTTGCCGAGGTGGATGTTGTCGGAGCCGACGGCATCCATCATCAGCTGCTGCAGGTCGGCGCGGGCGACGGGGTACGGGCGCTGGCCGGTCTGTTCGGTGACCGGGGCGAGACTGAAGCGGCACATCTCGTCGCCGGTGTGGCCGTCGTAGTAGGCCATGTCGTCCATGCGCCCGCCGAGGGCGGCGACCTGCGGGCCGAGACCGAGCCAGTTGAGCACCTTCACGCCGTTCGACCACAGTGACAGTGCGGCCCCGACCGGTCGATTCTCGCGCATGCGGTCGTAGACGACGACCTCGTGGCCGAGTTTCTGCAGGGCGAGGGCGGCGGAGGTTCCGCCGACTCCGGCTCCGATGACGATGACCTTCATGACGCTCCTCAGCTGCCGCGGTAGGTCGAGTAGGCGAAGGGGCTCAGCAGAAGCGGCACGTGCAGGTGCTGCTCGCCCGAGACGGTGAAGGCGACGGTGACCACGGGGTGGAACGACGGCACGTCGAGCCCACGGAAGTACGCGCCCGTCGCGAAGGTCAGCGAATAGTCGCCGTCGTCGAGCCGGTCGGGGCCGAGGGCCAGGCGCCCGTCGGCGTCGGTGGCCCCCTCCGCGACCGCCGTGCCGTCGAGACGGGCCAGCGTCACTGTAACGCCGGGCGCGGGCGTGCCAGCTGTGGCATCCAGGATGTGGGTGGTGACGTGGGTCATTCGGCGTCCTCGGGTTCGGCGGGAGCGTCGTCGGCGAAGGTGGTCCGCAGGCGCAGCAGCGCGATCTCGGCGAGCTGGCGGGTGGCCTCGATCGTCTCGGCGTCGGGGTCGTTGCCGAGCCGGCGCTCGAGCTCGGCGCGCATCTCGCTCGGCGTTCGTCCGGCGGCGCGGATGAGGAAGACGCGACCGAAGCGCTCCTCGTACGCGGCGTTGCCCGCGGCGATCGCGGCGACGTCGTCATCGGCGGCGGACGCCATCGAGCCCTGTTCGCGACGGGATGCCGCAGCCTCGGCGCCCTCGCCCGACACTCTCGCGCCGATACGGGGGTGGGCGTGGAGCGCTGCCTCGAGGTCGGCAGGCGACCACGCGGCGGCGAGGTCTCCGGCGTAGGCGGCGAGGGCGTCGACGCTCGCGTAGGGGCGGCCCGTGACGACGGCGTCGACCCAGCCCGGAACGTCGGCCCAGACGCGGGCGACGGAGACTGCTTCGGCATCGTCGGCGGCGTTGAAGTCGGAGAGGTGCATACGCGCCACGCTAGGCGGTGCGCGTTACGCGGCTGTAGCGGGATGTGTCGGCGATGTTGCTGTGGGCAACATCCCGGGCGGGGTTCGCGGTCATGAGAACAGGGGATGTCATGAGAACAGGCCGTTGCAGCCTGTCCTGATTGTCTTTCCTGTTCTGGTGACGCGAGACGCCGGGGGTGGCGAGCCGCGCCCTGCGTCAGGCGTGCACGATCAGCCAGTGGGCCACGGCGTCCGTGTCGCCGGTGTTGTGCAGGCGGTGGGGGACCGAGCAGGGGTAGCTGATGGCATCGCCGGCGCGCAGGATCACGCGCTCGGCCTCGAAGTCGATGGTCAGCTCGCCCGCGACGACCGTGCCGACCTCGTACCCCTCGTGGTGGAACAGTCCGTCGGCGCCGTGCGCGGCCGCTCCGGGCGGGTAGATCGACTCGAAGTAGTCGACGCCGGGAGAGGACCCCGGGGTGAGTCGGCGGAACGACACCCCGCTGTCGAGCACGATGTCGGGCGACTGGCCCGCGCGCTGCAGGGTGAATCCCGAGGGGCCGGCGGGTTCGACGGAACGACCGGATGCCGGGTCGAAGGCCGCGACGAGCGGAACGCCGAGGGCATCGGTGATGGCGATGAGGCGCGAGACGCTCGGCTGCATCACGCCGCGCTCGATCTGCGAGACGGCGCTGGGGGAGATGCCGAGGGTCTTCGCGAGGGCGCGTGCCGACATGCCGCGCGCCTGCCGCAGGTCGCGGATGCGGGTGCCGACGGAGGTCGTGGCCTCGGATTCGTGGGCGGCGGCGGCAGTCTCGACGGCGTCGGCGAGGGATGGCTGCGGCATGCCCCGAGTCTAAGGATCGCCGAGGGTGTGAAGGAGCGACTTCACATGCTCGTTACAAACGGGAAACAGCCGCGGTGATGTGAACCAATAACTTCACATCAGAGCTCCACTCCGGCCGCGGACTCCACGTCGTGGCATCCATCGTCCTGAGAGGATTGACATGACTTCGACCCCGCTCACCGGCCCCCACGATCTCGTGGAGGCCGCCGGCCACCCCCACGGGGGTGGCAACATGAAGCCCCACTACGACGATCGTCTCGCCAACGAAGACCTCGCGCCCCTGCGGAAGCAGAAGTGGTCGAGCTACAACATCTTCGCGTTCTGGATGAGCGACGTGCACTCGGTCGGCGGTTACGTCACCGCCGGTTCGCTCTTCGCGCTCGGTCTTCAGTCGTGGCAGGTTTTCGTCGCCCTCATCGCGGGCATCGTCATCGTGCAGGTCTTCGCGAACATGGTCGCCAAGCCCAGTCAGAAGACGGGCGTGCCCTACCCCGTCATCAACCGCGTGGTCTTCGGCATCCGGGGTGCGAACATCCCCGCGATCATCCGCGGCCTCATCGCCATCGCCTGGTACGGGGTGCAGACGTTCCTCGCGGCGGAGTCGCTCAACATCATCTTCCTGAAGTTCATCCCGGGCTCCGCGGCCCTGCTCGACGTCTCGTTCGCGGGCCTGTCGGCGCTCGGCTGGATCTCGTACGCGATCCTCTGGGTCGCGCAGTTCCTCCTCTTCTGGAACGGCATGGAGGTCATCCGCCGCTTCATCGACTGGGCCGGCCCCGCCGTCTACGTCGTGATGATCATCCTCGCCGTCTACCTCGTGTCGCAGGCCGGCGTCCAGAACATCTCCTTCACGCTCTCGACGACCCAGCTCGACTTCTGGGCGTCCATCCCGGTCATGTTCGCCGCCATCGCCCTCGTCGTGTCGTATTTCTCCGGCCCGATGCTGAACTTCGGCGACTTCGCCCGCTACGGCAAGAGCTTCGAGGCGGTCAAGAAGGGCAACTTCTGGGGTCTGCCGATCAATTTCATGTTCTTCTCGCTGCTGACCGTCATCACCGCGTCGGCCACCGTGCCGGTGTTCGGTGCGCTCATCACCGACCCGATCAAGACGGTCGAGCAGATCGACACCCCCTTCGCGATCCTGCTCGGCGGCCTGACCTTCGTCACGGCCACGGTCGGCATCAACATCGTCGCCAACTTCATCTCGCCCGCCTTCGACTTCTCCAACGTCGCCCCGAAGAAGATCTCGTGGCGCGCGGGCGGCATGATCGCCGCCGTCGGATCGACCTTCCTCATGCCCTGGAACTGGTACTCCAACGCCGACGCCATCCACTACTCGCTCGGTGTGCTGGGCGCGCTGATCGGCCCGCTGTTCGGCATCCTGATCGCCGGCTACTACATCGCCGCTCGCCAGCGGGTGAAGGTCGACGCGATGTTCACGATGGACACCCAGGGGCCCTACTGGTACCGCAACGGCTTCAACCCGAACGCGGTCAAGGCCGTCGTCTTCGCGGGTGTTCCGACGGTCGCGATCGCGATCTTCCCGAAGCTCTTCGCCGACCTGGGCCTGTTCGACATCGCCGCCATCAGCGACTACAGCTGGTTCATCGGCTGCGGTCTCGGCTACGTGCTGTTCCTGTTCTTCGAGCGTCTCGACCCCCGCATCCCGACGTTCGACGGCGAGACCGAGGGAATCTCCGACGGCACCGTCGACGGAGCCGCCGCCACGGCGGCATCCGAGCCGTCGGCCGTTTCGGCTCCGGTCGCCGTCGTGGCGAACACGGTTCCGGATGCCGCGGCCCCCGGTGCGACTTCTCGCGAGGCGCTCGCGTGAGGATCCTGCTCATCAACCCCAACACCTCCCGGGCGATGACCGCGAAGATCGCGGACGCCGCCCGGGGGGTGGCGGGACCCGGGGTGATCGTCGATGCCGTGTGCCCGAGCGTCGGGGCGGCGGCGATCGAAAGCCACACCGACGAGATCGCGGCGGCCACCGCCGTGGTCGAGCTGATCGCGGCGGACCGCGACGGATCCGACCCCGCAGACGCGTACGTGATCGCCTGCTTCGGCGACCCGGGGCTCGACGCGGCGCGCGAGCTGGTCGACGTGCCGGTGGTGGGCATCGCCGAGGCGGCGATGCACCTGGCAGCGGTGTCGGGGCGGCACTTCGGGGTGGTCACGACGCTCAGCCGGACGCTGGGGCGTGCGCACGACCTCGTGTCGCGGTACGGCATGGAGCGGGCGTGCGTCTCGCTCGCCGCGACGGGGATTCCCGTGCTCGACCTCGAGGACACCGACTCGCCCGCCGTGGAGACCATCGCGCGGTATAGCGCCGACGCGGCCGCCGGGGGCGCCGACGTCATCGTGCTCGGGTGCGCAGGCATGGCCGATCTCTGCATCGAGCTCACGGCACGCGTGGGTATTCCGGTCGTCGACGGGGTCGCGGCGGCGGTGGGCATGGCATCCGGGATGGTGCGCATGGGGCTCGGTACGAGCAAGCGCGACGAGTACGCACGGCCGCCGCGGGCCTTCGCCGGTGGCCTCGGAGTGCTGGGCGAGCGCGATGTGTCGCCGCACCCGTCGGCCGGTGGCCCCGGGGTGACTTCTGACGCGCCGGGGGCAGCGACACCGCCCCGCGCCGCCGTCGTCACCTCGAAGGTGTTCGCATGAATGTTGATGACGGTTACATCGGCGAAACGCGAGGCGCTTAGCGTGAACGGCATGAGCACCCGGATCGCCGCCCGCCGCGTCTTCGTCGACGGGGCTTTCGCGCCCGCCACGGTCGTCATCGACGACGGGGTGATCGACGCCCTCGAGCCGTTCGACGCCTCCGCCGACACGGTCCTCCCCGCCGACGCGGTGCTGCTGCCCGGGCTCGTCGATTCGCATGTGCATCTCGACGAGCCCGGCCGCACCGAGTGGGAGGGCTTCGCCACGGGCACCGCCGCGGCGGCCGCGGGAGGCGTCACCACGATCGTCGACATGCCGCTGAACAGCCTCCCCGTGACCACGACCGTCGAGGCACTGGATGCCAAGCGCCGGGCCGCCGCAGGAAAGCTCGCCGTCGATGTCGCGTACTGGGGCGGCGCGGTCCCCGAGAACCTCGGGTCGCTCCGTGCTCTCGCCGACGCCGGGGTCGTGGGCTTCAAGTGCTTCCTCTCTCCCAGCGGGATCGACGAGTTCGGCCATCTCGATGCCGAGCAGCTCGAGCGGTGCCTCGCCGAGCTCGCCGAGTTCGACGGGCTTCTGATCGTTCATGCCGAAGACCCCGCACATCTGCACGCCGACGGCCCTCTGGGGCAGCGCTACAGCGACTTCGAGGCCAGTCGCCCGCCGATGAGCGAGCGCGCCGCGATCCTCCGCGTCATCGACGCCGCCCGCCGCACGGGCGCCCGGGCGCACATCGTGCACGTGTCCGACGGGGGAGCGCTCGACGCCGTCCGCGCGGCGAAGGCCGAGGGCGTCCGCCTCACCGTCGAGACGTGCCCGCACTACCTCACGCTCGACGCGTCGGCGGTGCCGGACGGCGCGGGAGCGTTCAAATGCTGCCCGCCCATCCGCGGCGGCGCCAACCGCGACCTGCTCTGGGCGGGTGTCGTCGACGGCACGATCGAGGCGATCGTCAGCGACCACTCACCCGCAACCGTCGAGTTGAAGGGCAACCCCGACTTCGGTCTCGCGTGGGGCGGGATCGCGGGACTGCAGACCGGCTTGTCGGCCGTGCACACCACGGCCCGCGAGCGGGGACTCGCGTTCGAGTCGTTGCTGCCCCTGATGACGACCGGACCCGCGCGCATCGCGGGCCTCGAGGGGCTGGGCGTCATCGCCCCCGGCGCTCCCGCGCACCTGATGGCGTTCGCTCCTGACGAGGAGTTCACGGTGGATGCCGCGGCCCTCGAGTACCGCAACCCCGTCTCGCCCTGGCACGGTCAGACCCTCACGGGGGTCGTCCGCGAGACGTGGCTGCGCGGCGAGCCGGTCTACCGTCGCGGGGCCGCGGTGACCGAGCGTGAGGGGCGCGAGATCCTGCGCACGGCGACGGCGGTACAGGCGTGAGCGCCGCCACGGCGCCCGAGCCCGGCGCCCTGACCACGGCGGGGATTCCCGGGGGGACCCGTGTCCCCGCCGTGCCGATCCTGCAGCCCGGTGAGGGCCCCATCCCCGCCGCCCACTACCTCCCCGCCGCGCCCGACACCGTGCTGTGGGGACGCCTCCCCTGCGCGACCGACGCCCCCGTGCTCGAGATCTCCTCGGGCGAGAGCGTGACGATCGACACCGTGAGCCACGAGGGCATCCTCGACGACCAGGGCAAAGACCCCGCCGCGTACTTCGCCGCGCACGGTGTCGCCGCCGACGACGTGCTCGTCGACGCGATCGAGATCGCGGCATCCGTGGCTCGAGATCCCTTCGCCGACGGACCGCACGTCGTCGTCGGCCCGGTGCACGTGAAAGACGCGCATCCCGGCGACCTGCTCAAGATCACGGTCGAGTCGTTCGTCCCGCGCGTTCCGTACGGCGTGATCTCGAACCGGCACGGCAAGGGCGCCCTCGTCGGCGAGCTGCCCCGAGGCGAGCACAACGTCAGCGTGTTCGCCGCGGTCGCCGAGCGCGACGGCATCCTGCACGGCACGCTTCCCCTCGTCGAGGGAGGGGATGCCGTGGTGTCGTTCCCGCTCGCGCCGTTCCTCGGCACGATGGGGGTGGCCGTCGCCGGCGACGAGCGTCCGCACTCCGTCCCGCCGGGCCCCCACGGCGGCAACATCGACATCAACCTTCTCGTCGAGGGCGCGACCCTCTTCCTCCCCGTGCAGGTCGAGGGGGCGCTCGCCTACATCGGCGACCCGCACTTCGCCCAGGGCGACGGCGAGGTCGCGCTCACCGCGCTCGAGGCATCGCTGCGAGCGACCCTGCGGTTCGAGGTCATCCCCGCCGACGCCGCCCGCGCCGCTTTCGGTGAGGTCACCGGCCCGTTGGTGCGGACCCCCGACTACCTCGTGCCGACCGGGATGGACCCCGACCTCGACGCCGCGATGCGCGCCTGCGTGCGTTCGTCGCTCGCGCTGCTCGGTGGCCGATGGGGCATGGACGAGCACCTCGCCTACGCGTACCTGTCGGCGGCGACCGACTTCGACATCTCGCAGGTCGTCGACATCGTCTCGGGCGTGCACGCGCGCATCCGCGAAGCCGACTTCGTGGGTGTTCCGGCCGTGGAGCCCGAGGCATTGGCATCCGCTCCCGAAGGAGACGCCGCATGAGCCCCGTCCTCGCCGCCGCCCTGGCCCGCGCCGAGGCCGCTGACGCCGACTTGGCCTTCGACGCCCATGTCGCGCGCGCGCCGCGGGACGTCGACGCCGCGGGCCCGCCGTTCAGGCGGGGCGCCCCAGAGTCGGCTCCCTCCGGTCGAGTGTCCAAAACACCCGGACGATTTTCCTGGGTGTCCGGGTTTCTTGGACACTCAACGCAGCTGAGAGGCGGGCGACGCTCGTGACGGATGCCATGACTCCGCCGACCGAGACCGCCGCCGCCGGGTCGGTGCCGACCGGCCCCGCGCCCGAAGCTTCCGACACGGCGCCGATCCCCGCCGACCTCCGCGCTGCGTTCGACGCGTACGAGCGCGCGATCGTCGCGAACGACCTCGACGCGCTCGACGCCTTCTTCGCGCCCGGGCCCGACACCCTGCGCGGCGACCCGGCGGGACTGCTCGTCGGGCACGACGCGATCAGCGGGTTCCGCTCGCTGCGCGGAGGCGTGCCCCCGCGCGACATCGCCGAGGTGCACTACCGGCCGCTCTCGCCGGATGCCGCCCTGCTCATGTCGGTCTCGCGCTTCCACGGCGGAGGCCGCGGCCTGCAGACGCAGGTGTGGCAACGCCTCGACGGTCGGTGGCTCATCACCGCCGCTCACGTCGCGCCGCGCACGCCCCCGCTCGACAGGACCATCTGGCGCAGCGTCGGCGACCCCTTCCAGCAGGGCGCATGGGAGGGGCCGCTCGCGGGCCTGACCGTCGCCGTGAAAGACCTGTTCGCGATCGCCGGCTTCCGCATCGGCGCGGGCAACCCGACGTACCTCGAGCAAGCGCGACCCGAGAAGGCCACTGCCCCCGCCGTCGCCGACCTCCTGCGCGCCGGGGCGTCGCTGCGCGGGATCGCCCGCACCGACGAGTTCGCCTACTCGATCGCCGGAGACAATGTGCACTACGGCACCCCGCCCAACGGCGCGGTGGTGGGTGCTCTTCCCGGCGGATCGTCGAGCGGACCGGCATCCGCCGTCGCCCTCGGCCATGCCGATATCGGTCTCGCCACCGACACGGCCGGCTCGATCCGCGTGCCCGCGTCGTACCAGGGGCTCTGGGGCTTGCGCACGACCCACGACCTCGTGCCCCGGCAGGGCATGCTCCCCCTCGCGCAATCGTTCGACACGATCGGCTGGCTCACGCGCGACGGCGAGACGCTGCAGCGCGTCGCCGACTGGTGCCTGAGCTACGACGGCTCGTCCTCGACCGAGAACGTCCAGGGTGCCTCCGGGGAAGATCTCCCCTGGCGCTTCCTCGTGCCCGAGGAGATCCTCGCGTGCGTGGAGCCCGCGACCCGCGAGGCGTTCTCGCGGTTGCTCGCCGGGCTGTCGGCATCCGACGATCCGCCGCCGTTCCGCGCCGTGTCGAGTGGAGACCTGGATGCCGCGTTCACGGCGTTCCGCACGGTGCAGGGCGCCGAGGCGTGGCGCAACGACGGCGAGTGGCTGCGGGCGCACCCCGGGGCCGTGGGCCCCGCCGTGGCGGAGCGCTTCGAGATCGCCTCGCGCATCACCGCGGCCGACGAAGCCGCCGCGCGCGAACACCTCGAGCCGATCGCCGCGCATTTCGCCGAACTGGTCGACGGGGCCGTCCTGATCTTCCCGACCGTGCCCGGCCCCGCGCCGCAGCGCACCGCCGACGTCGACGCCGTGCGGGCCGCAACCCTGCGGATGACCGCGCCCGCTGCGATCGCGGGTCTTCCCGCTGTGTCGGTGCCGCTGCTCACCGTCGATGGCGCCCCGGTCGGGGTCTGTCTCGTCTCTCGGGCCGGTACCGATATCGCCCTCGTGCGCCTGGCCCGGCGCCTCGCCGAGGCCGCCGGCGCGGGGGTCGCCCAGTGAGTCGCGTCGTCCCGTCGTCGGGCCGTGCGAGACTCCTGACTTTCTCCCCCGTGGCGGCGGTGGCCCTCCCCGGGGTGGTGGCTGCCGTCGGTTCTTCAGGAGTTCGGCCCGCTCCGCCGCTCCCACCGTCTCGTCCCGCCCGCCCGAAGTCCCTGTCCCGCACCACGGAGTCCTGATGTCCCACCTCCCCGGCCCGATCGATCCGCCCGCCCGCCTGCTGATGGGCCCCGGCCCGATCTCGGCGTACCCCAGCGTGCTGCGCGCGATGGGGGCGCCGCTCGTCGGCCAGTACGACCCGTTCATGACGGCGACGATGACCGAGACGCAGGAGCTGTACCGCCAGGTCTGGGGCACGACGAACGACGCGACGTTGCTCATCGACGGCACGAGTCGCGCGGGCATCGAGGCCGCGATGGTCTCGCTCATCCGCCCCGGCGATCGCGTGCTCGTGCCCGTGTTCGGCCGCTTCGGCCACCTGCTGGCCGAGATCGCCGAGCGCGCTCTCGCCGAGGTCCACACGATCGAGGTGCCGTGGGGACAGGTCTTCCCGGTGTCGACGATCCGCGAGGCCGTCGAGCGGGTGAAGCCCCACCTCGTCGCGTGCGTGCAGGGCGACACCTCGACCACCATGCTTCAGCCGCTCGACGAGATCGGCGAGATCTGCCGCACGCACGGCGCGCTGTTCTACACCGACGCCACCGCTTCGCTCGGCGGCAACCCGTTCGAGATGGACGCCTGGGGCCTGGACGCCGCGACCGCGGGACTGCAGAAGTGCCTCGGCGGTCCCTCGGGCTCGGCGCCGCTGAGCCTCTCCGACCGCGCCGTCGAGGTGGTGCGCTCGCGCGCCCGGGTCGAGGCCGGAATCCGGGAGGAGGGCGATGCCGTGGCATCCGACTTCATCCGCTCGAACTACTTCGACCTCGCGATGATCCTCGACTATTGGGGACCCCGGCGCCTGAACCACCACACCGAGGCCACCACGATGCTCTACGGCGCGCGCCAGTGCGCCCGCGTGCTGCTTCTCGAGGGCCGGGATGCCGTGATCGAGCGCCACCGGCTGCACGGCGACGCGATGCTCGCCGGCGTCGAAGGCCTCGGGCTCACCGTCTTCGGCGACGTGGCCCACAAGATGACCAACGTGGTGGCGGTGGAGATCCCGGATGCCGTGGTCGGCGACGCCGTGCGCAGCGAGCTGCTCAGCGACTTCGGCATCGAGATCGGCACCTCGTTCGGTCCGCTCCACGGCCGCGTCTGGCGCATCGGCACGATGGGCTACAACGCCCGCACCGACGCCGTGCTGACCACCCTCGCCGCTCTCGAGACGGTGCTGCGGCGCCACGGTGCGGCGGTGCCGGCCAGCGGGGGCGTCGAGGCGGCCCAGGGCGTCTACGCGGCGGCTCGCTCGTGAGGCCGGGAGTTCGCGCGTGAGCACCGCCACCCGCCTGCAGGTCGCCCCCGATCTCATCGCGTCGGCCGCCCGCCGCGTCATGGGTCGCTGCGAAGAGCTGGCCCGCGTCACCTCGACGCCCGGGAGTATCACGCGCGTCTACCTCTCGCCCGAGCACGCCCGCGTGAACCGCCTTGCCGCCGAATGGATGCGCGAGCTCGGCATGACCACGCGCCAGGACGCGGCGGGCAACCAGATCGGACGCCTCGCCCCCGCCGGAGCCCCCGATGCGCCGGCGCTGCTGATGGGCTCGCACCTCGACACCGTCCCGGACGCCGGACGCTTCGACGGCATCGTCGGGGTGCTGATGGCGCTCGAGGTCGTGCGACTGATCCGCCGGGTCGACGCCGAGGGAACGGCATCCAGCCCCTTCCCCTTCGCGCTCGAGGTCGTCGCCTTCAGCGACGAAGAGGGCGCGCGCTTCGGCAAGGCCCTGCTGGGGTCGTCGGCCGTGGCCGGGCAGTGGGACGCGTCCTGGTGGGAGTTGACGGATGCCGACGGCTCGACGCTGCGCGAAGCCTTCCGCGAGTTCGGGCTCGATCCCGGCCGCGTGGGCGAGGCCGCTCGCCGCCCCGAGCAGCTCGTCGGGTATCTCGAGGCGCACATCGAGCAGGGACCGGAACTGCACCGCAGCGGGCAGGCGCTCGCCGCGGTGTCATCGATCGCGTCGGCCAGACGGTTCCAGCTCGTGGTCGAGGGGGAGGCCCGCCACGCCGGCGGCACGCCCTACGACATGCGCCGCGATGCCCTCCTCGGCGCGAGCGAGGCCGCCCTCGCGGTCGAACGCATCTGCCGGGGTGAGCACCACATCGTGGGTACCGTAGGCCAGCTCGAGGCCTTCCCCGGAGCCGTCAACGTCGTGCCGGGCGAGGCGCACTTCTCTCTCGACCTGCGCGGAGAGTTCGACGACTCCCGCGACCACGCGTGGGACGAGATCGCGCGCGAACTCGACGCCATCATGGGCCGTCGCGGGCTCCGCTGGACCGCGCGCGAGGTGCACAGCGCCCCGGCCGTGTTCTGCGCACCCCTGTTGCAGGACGTGGTGCGGGCGGGCATCGGCGGCGAAGCACCGACCCTCTTCAGCCGTGCGGGCCATGACGCGATGTCGATCGGCGCGATCACCGAGGTCGGCATGCTGTTCCTTCGCAACCCCGACGGCATCAGCCATCACCCCGACGAAGCCGTGGCCGGAGCGGATGTGGCGGCGGGGATCCGCGCGCTGGCCGAGGCGGTGCTGCACCTGGGGGCCGAGCGGCGCTGAGTTCCTCGTCGATCAGCGAGATGCCCGGGCAGTCGACATCGGTATCGCTCTTCGCCGTGACCGTGCCGTGCGGTGAGCAAGATCGACCGTCGTGGTCACCTGGCTGTACCTTCGCGGTGCGTTTGTGGTGCGAAACCGAACGGTTTCGCACCACCGTGCGTCAGGCCTTGATGAGGTGTCGCAGTGCTCGGGCTGCGGCGACGAGCTTGTTGAGCTTGTTCGGCAGTTTGACTTTGCCGAAGCTGTCGCTGGCGACCGGGCCGGCGAGGTGGTTTTGCAGGCGGCGGAAGCTGTCGATCTGGCGTGTCAGTAGGTCGATGTCCACGACGTCTTCGTTGGTTTCCGCGAGGAGGTAGAGGGGGCCGGTGACGAGGGCGATCGCGGGGATGCGGTGGTCGTAGAGCGGTTCGCCTTCGCCGAGGTGGATGAGGGCGCCGGGCTTGACGGGGTGGCCGGTCGGGTCGACGCCGTTCCACGTCGCACGGGCCAGATCCGCGAGTTCCTTGGTGGTGGCGTAGAGCAGTTCGGGTTCGAGTTTCCCGGTGGGGCCGTAGGTGCCGGTGGCGGGGTCGACGTCGTAGTGCTTCGCGCCGAGGTGTTCGATCGCCAGGCCAGCGACGGCGTGTAGCGGACTCCCGGTTGACCACATCTCTGGGTGCGCGTCCAGCCAGGCGGTGGTGGCTTGGCCGTGGGAGGTGACGGCGGGGATGCGGAGGTGTCCGGCGGTGTAGATGAACACGATGGTGCGGTTGTGGGGCGCTGCTGCGGCGTCACGCGCGAGGGTGAGTAGTCCGATGTGGCCGTTCTCTTCGACGGCGTTGCCGCCGTCGCTGTGGGTGACTACCAGGATTGCTTCGTGGGCGTCGCTCCCGGAGCCGGGGGAGACAGCCCAGAGGGTGTCCATCGTGGCGCCGGGCACTCGCTCGGCGGCGAGGACGACTGTGGCGGTGGCGCCGGCTTCGGCCGCGGCGACGAGCGCGTCGGCTTCGGACTCGGGAGCCCACACGGCCGGGATGCCCTGGTAGTCACGGGTGAACGGCAGGTACTGGGCGTGCGCGGCCCCATCGGGTAGGTCACGCCAGACAGCGATCACCGCTCGCACCCCGGCTGCGCACGCCTTCGCCAGATCGGTGCCGCCAAGCTCTGACCCGACAACGGGGTTGGCGATCGAATCGAACGGATAGGTGCCGTCCCACGTGTCGACCAAGAGGGAGGAGGGGACGTCGATGTTGCGCATCTCCACCACGGCGATCTTCCCCGCAGCGTTCGCCCACTTCTTGCGTCGTCCGCGGAGGAGGACGAGGGGCGCCGTGACGCCCTCCGGGGGTGTCTCGCCGGAGTAGGGCCACGCCGAGGAGAGTTTCACCGCGCGGCCGGCGACGGTGAGCGCGACGTTTTCCGGGGACACGTCCCAGCGTTCGAAGGAGTGCGGGTCACGGTGCACCTGGTAGCCCAGGTCGGTGAGGTCTTGAGCGACGTCTTCGATGAGCGCGCGGTGCGCGCTAGTGGCGGAGTTGCGCGGGCCGAGTTCGTGCAGTCGACGGATCCGTGCGGCGTAGTCAGTCATGAGACCTCCCGAACGTGAGCGCTCGGGAGAACGAGGGGTGGTGTGACATGCGCGAGGGCGTTGTTCAGTGCGGGTAGGTCGATGCCGCGCGCGGCGAGCTGAGCGGCACCATCGGTAGACGCTTGGGCAATGCGGGGCGCGACCGCCTCCGCCGCCTCGAGGCCGGCGGGGGTGAGGCGGACGAGCACGCGGCGCCTGTTCGCCTCGTCAGGGCGCCGCTCGACAAGTCCGCGGTTTTCGAGGTGGCGCACCCGGTGGGTTACCGACCCCGCCGTGATGAAGAGCTGTGCCTGAAGGTCGCCCATCGCGATGTCCACCGGCGAATACCTCCACAGCACGAACAGAACGTCCCACTCCCAAAGGTCCAGCTCACTCCCCGCCAACACCACTGCCGAGTAGGCGGCGAGGGTGCGGTGCGCGAGAAACAGTCGCCGGTTCAACTCCAACGCCGACAAGTCCGCGTCGGGGAACCGAGCACCCCAGGCCTTCAAAACCTCATCCATGGCGTCTGTCATGACACCTCCAAAACTTTTATATCAAAATGTCGCGTACGGCATGCGCATTGCTTTCCTCACGTCATCTGTACGGGGCAGGTGTGCTGCAGTACCGATCGGTTTCACGCCTCCGCGGGACCGTCGACGGGGCGCCGCACATTGGCGGGCCCGCCAGGCGCGAGTCGCTAGCCTCGTTAGATCAGCGAGTTCAGCTCGCCGTAAGCGACGGCCGGGGCCAAGGGCCCATACGTGCCAGCAGTCAGCAGCTCGGTAGCGGCCGATCGAGCAATCTCGTACGCGGCCTGTGCCATGCCCGAGCCGACGCTCACGCGGGCCACTCCGAGTTCCGAGAGCTGCGCGGTGTTCGGGGAGCCGGGACCTACCATCACGTTCAGCGGGCCGTTGATCGCCTCAGCCAGCGCCCTGATCGTGTCGGCGTCGCCAACTCCGGGTACGAAGACACCATCTGCTCCTGCTTCGAGGTACCGGTGCGCTCGGTGGAGGGTCTCAACGAGGCGCTGCTCCGGCGTGACCAGGCCGGCGAGGTACACGTCCGTCCGCGCGTTGATGAACATCGGCACCCCGGCGCGATCCGCTGTGCGTCGAGCCGCGCCGATACGAGCTATCAGCTCTGCTGGGGGCAGTGCGCCGTCCTCGATGTTGATGCCGACCGCACCGGCCTCGAGAACGGCGTCGACCGTCTGCTCCACGCCGTCTGCGTCATCGGCGTAGCCGGCTTCGATGTCAGCGGTGACCGGCACGGTGACCGCGCTTGCGATCCGAGCGAGTGCCGCGATGGCCTCCTCGCGCCCGAGCGCGTTACCGTCCGCATGACCGAGTGACCATGCGACACCTGCGCTGGTGGTAGCGATGGCTGGCGCACCCGCGCTCTCGACGAGTCGGGCGCTTGCTACGTCCCAGGCGTTGGCGAGAAGGAGCGGGTGTGCGGGGTTCTGGTGCAGCATGTGGAAGGCGGCGGCCTGCGTGGTTCTGTCGTTCATCTGCTCAGTTCATCCGAGCCGCGGTCCCGTTTCTGGCGGATATCGGACGACGCGGTCAGCGTTACAGCGGTCTCGATAGCCGATCGCCAGACGAGACGTCCGGCTGTGCCTCGTGACCGTGGTCAGCGATGGAGCTCGACGCCATCATGGGTCGTCGCGCGTTCCGCCGGACGGCCCGCGAGGTGCACAGCGCCCCGAGGCCGTGCTGCACCTGGGGGCCGAGCCGCGCTGAGTTCCGCGTCGAGCGTGATTCCCGGGCGGTCGCGACCGCTGTCGTAGCCCGCCCGTGCGCATGCCGCGCGGGCGCCCGGTTCAGGCCACGAGAACGCGGGTGGCCCCCTCGGTCACCGGGCGCCCTGCGGAAGAATCGAGTCATGACCCCCACCCCTGGCATCCTCGAACTCCTCGCTTTCGCCGCCGAGCCCGGCGGCGGCAACCCCGCGGGTGTCGTCCTGGATGCCGTGGGCCTCAGCGACGAGGAGATGCAGCGGATCGCGGCCGACCTGGGGCACCCCGAGACCGCGTTCGTCGGCGCCCGTGAGGGGCGCCGCGTCGCCGTGCGCTACTTCTCGCCCGATGACGAGGTTCCGTTCTGCGGGCATGCGACGGTCGCGACCGCCGTCGCGCTCGCCGAGGCCGAGGGGCCGGGGTCGTTCGTCTTCGACACGGCCGCGGGGGTCGTCGAGGTGACGACCGAGCGCGGAGCAGAGGGGCGTGTGACGGCCGGATTCACGAGCGTCGAGCCGTACGTCGTCGACCTCGAAGCAGACGTCGCCGACCGCCTGCTCGGTCTTCTCGGGCTCTCTCACGCGGACCTCGACGAGCGCATGCCGCTGGCCCAATCGTTCGCGGGCAACCTGCACCCGGTCGTCGCGGTGCGGGAGCAGCACACGTTCGATTCCTTCACGTTCGCGCCCGCACCCGTGCGCGCTCTGCTCGACGAGCGCGGATGGAAGGGCACGATCATCGTCGTCCATGTCGACGCTGCGATCGCCGACGGCGTGGTGATCGAGGCGAGGAATCTCTTCCCGGTGGCCGACATCACCGAGGACCCCGCGACGGGCTCCGCGGCGGCGTCGCTCGGCGCGTATCTGCGCGACCGCGTCGGCCTCCCGGCTCCGTTCGGATTCAGCGTCCGGCAGGGCCGACACATCGGTCGACCGAGCGTGCTGGACGTCGAGGTTCCGGGATCCGGTGGCATCGTCGTGCGGGGCTCGGCGACGCCCCTCTGAGCCGCGCCGGCGGGTCGTGCCCCTGCCGGGAACCGGAGGGCTCGGCGGGGCGACCCCGCAGACGCGACCAGCGATCACATGATCCAGATGCGCTCGCCGTGGTGCACGTCGAAGCACTCGTACGGGCCGAGGTCGTCGATCGCCCGCACGATCGTGCCGTTCTCGAACGTCAACGCGAGGCTCGAGGGCGCGTCGACCCGCACCGCCGTCACGGTCAGCGCGAGCAGGTCGAGCAGCGGCGCCGCGAGAGCGCGGGAGTCTTCGGCGGATCTCTCGTCGCCGCCCGGGACGGTCACGGCGAGCGGCCCCTCGACGTCGAGGCCCACGCCTTCGTCGAAGAACAGCGACACCTTGTAGCGGCCGAAGGTCACGGCATCCAGCCGTCGCCCCTCGAAGAAATCGAACGTCTCGTCCGCGGGAATGCCGTACACAGCGGTCAGCCTAGGCGGCGTCACCGCCGGCCAGCCGCCACACGCGGTCGCGCGAGAACGGCAGCTCGTACCCGCGTCGCCCGAGCGCGCGCGACACGGCGTTGCCGATCGCGGCTCCCACGGGGTTGTACGGCGACTCGCTCATCGACTTCGCGCCGAACGGACCCAGGGTGTCGTCGGTCTCGGCGAAGTACACCTCGGTGTCGGGCACGTCGGCGAACTGCGGCACGCGGTACGTGCGGAACACCGGGTTCTGCACGACGCCGTCCTCGAGGTGGACCTCTTCGTAGAGCGCCCCACCGAGGGCCTGGGCCACGCCGCCCTCGATCTGCCCGCGGCACTGCGCAGGGTTGATGACGACTCCGGCATCCGCCGACTGAATGGACTGCAGCACCTTCACCGTCCCCGTCTCGGGGTCGACCGCGACGCGCACGGCGTGCACGTTGAACGCGAGCGAACGGAAATCGCCGAACTCCGCGCCGTCCGCGGTGAGCTCTCCCGCGCCCCCGGCCTCGACGATCCGCGCCCACGAGACGACCTCACCTCCGGATCGGATTCCGGATGCCACGATCTCGGCCTCCGCGGCATTGCTCTGCGTGAGGTCGGCGGCGAGGGCGAGCATCCGCCGCTTCAGCGCGAGGCAGGCGCCGTAGAGCGCCTTGCCGGCGACCACCGTTCCCGCCGAGGCGAACGCTCCGGTGTCGTGGCGCACCGCGTCGGTGTCGGCGGCCCATAGCTCGAGCCGCTCCGGGGCCGCGTCGAGCACGGTCGCGGCGATCTGCCGGTGCACGGTCGAGGTGCCGTTGCCGAACTCCGCCGTACCCACGCGCAGCAGGTACGTGCCGTCGGGGCGCAGGGTCGCGCTCGTGTGGGCGATGTGCCCGCGTGGCGCCATGGTCGCGATCATCGCGGCGGCCATGCCCTCGCCGACGAGCCAGCCCGCCGGGGCCTCGGCGCCGTTGCCGCGCCGCAGCGCCTCCTGCGCGAGGTCGAGGCACTGGTCGAGACCGTAGCTGCCCCAGATGAGATCTTCCTCGTGGGGCTCCTCGCCGTCGTCGGGGTGCAGGGAGTCGCCCTCTCGGACGGCGTTGATGCGGCGCAGGTCGAAGGGGTCGATGTCGAGCGCTTCCGCGAGGGCGTCCATCGCGGACTCGACCGCGAAGACCACCTGCCCGAGCCCGTACCCGCGGAACGCTCCCGACGGCGGGTTGTTCGTGTAGACCGCCTCGGCGTCGATCCACTTCACCGGAACCCGGTACAGCGTCGTCGATTCGGCGCACGAGTGGAAGAGCACGCCGATGGCATGGTTGCCGTAGGCCCCGGTGTCGCTCAGCACGTCGATCTTCATCGCGGTGAGGGTGCCGTCGGCATCCGCTCCCAGCGTCGTCTTCACGCGCATCGGATGCCGGAGCGACGCCCGTACGAACTGATCGGTGCGCGAGAACTCGTAGGCGACGGGCCTGCCGAGCTTGAGCACGGCGAGGGCGGTGAGGTCTTCGGTGAACAGCTCCTGCTTGCCGCCGAAGCCGCCGCCGACGCGCGTCGCGTACACGCGGACGCGATCGCGCTCCAGGCCGAACACGTGCGCGAGTTCGTCGCGCGCGAGGAACGGCACCTGGGTCGACGAGCGGATCACCAGGCGCCCCTCGTCGTCGAGCCAGCCGATGGCGCCGTGCGTCTCGAGGGCCGCGTGCGTGACGCGCGACGACCTCCACTCGCCGGTCACGGTGGTGTGGCTGGCATCCAGGGCGGCCTCGATGTCGCCGCCGTGGCCCACGTGGAACCCGGCCACGACGTTGCGGCCGGCCTCCATCACGCGTTCGTCGGGTGTGCGTTCGGGATGCAGCAGGGGAGCACCGGGCTGACGCGCCTGCTCGGGGTCGAAGACCGCGGGCAGCACCTCGTACTCGACGGCGATCGCTCGGCATCCGGCATCCGCGGCTTCCGCCGTATCCGCCACGACCGCCACGACCCGCTGGCCCACGTGCCGCACGACGTCGTCGAGCATGCGCGTGTCGTCGGGGTCGTCGGTGCGGTGCTCGTGCCGGCCGGTCGAGTACCGCACGTCGGGGACGTCTTCGTGGGTGAACACGGCCACGACCCCGGGTACCGCGAGGGCATCCGCGGTGTCGATCGAGACCACGCGGGCGTGCGCGTGCGGCGAGGTCACGACGCGCAGCACGAGCGCCGGACCGCCGGGCACGGGCTCGTCGAAGGTGAACGGTTCGCGGCCCTGGACGATGCGCCGCGCGGCCTCGGGAACGGTGGAGGCGCCGACGCGTCCTGCCGGGGTCGCGGGTCCGGATGCCACCTTCTCGTCGTGACCGTCGCAGGAAGCGCCGCACGAGGAGTCGGGGGTTCGTGCGCCCGTCTCGCGCACCGGCCCGAGCACCGACGCCCGGATCGCCTCGCGGATCGGGCGGTACCCGGTGCAGCGGCAGAGGTTGCCCTTCATGCGGCGGTCGAGGTCGGGCAGGTCGTCGGCGGTGAGGGTGGATGCCGTGACGCTCATGCCCGGCGTGCAGAACCCGCACTGGAAGCCGAAGCCTGCCGCCAGGGCCTCTTGCACCGGGTGCAGCTCGTCGCCGGGGGCGAGGCCCGCGGCGGTGGTGATCGCGCGGCCCTCGAGCCGCATCGCGGGGATGATGCACGAGTGGGTGGGGGTCCCGTCGAGCAGCACCGAGCACGCGCCGCAGTCGCCGGCGTCGCAGCCCTTCTTCACCTCGACGTGGCCGGCCTCGCGCAGCAGCGTGCGGGCGCTCTGACCGGGACGGGGATCGACCTCGACCGGGGCGCCGTTGACCTCGAACCTCACGCGACGCCTTCCTGCAGCTCACGCGCGAACCGCGCGCGCAGTCGTTCGGCGAGCACGACGCTCACGCCCCGGCGCCAGTCCGCGCTCCCCAGGGGGTCGGTGTAGAAATCGCTCGCGGCGGCCACGGCATCCCGGAGCTCTCCCGCCCCGGGCACCTGCGGAAAGCGCAGCACGCGGGGCCGGCGCACCGCCGCCGTCACGACGAAGACGGCGGTGCCGTCGGGGTCGACGCGGGCCGTGACGACGGCCCCTGACCGGCCGAGCTCCGCGAGCGCGATCTTCTGCAGGCCGACTCGTGCCGTGAGCGCATGCAGCGGGATGTCGAGGGCGCGCACGACCTCGCCGGGCGCGAGGGAGGTCGCCGCGTTGTCGACGACGAGCTCCGCCACGGCCATCCGGCGCTCGCCGCCGTCGGGCGTCCAGATCAGGGCCGTGGCATCCAGGGTCGACAGGAGCGCGATCATGGCTCCGGCCGCGAACGCCTGGCAGACGTTGCCGCCGACGGTGGCGGTGTTCCAGATCTTGAACGAGGCCAGCAGGGCGTCGGCGCAGGGGCGCGCCAGGGCGAGCGAGGTCCAGGCCGGAGGGGCCTCGCGTTCGACCCACGCGAGGAGCCGTGCGATGGTGCACGTGGCGCTGATGCGCAGGCCGTCGTCGGTGACCTCGAGGTCGCGCCAGTCCAGGGTCGTGAGGTCGACGAACCCCGTGGTGCCGGGCTGGGGCTCGCTCATGATCCAGGTGCCGCCGGCGAGCACGACCTCGCCGGGCGCGAGAGCGAGATCGGCGCGCGTGCGCGCGGCGCGGTACGAGGTGACGGTCGTGATGTCCATGTCTCAGCCCGCCAGGATCCGGCCCGACCAGCGGCCGTCGGCGAGCGTGTAGTGCTGGCGCGTGCTCTGACCGATCGGGTCGCCGCGCCAGAACGTCAGCGTCACCGGGCGCAGCCGGAACCCGACCCACCGCTCGGGCGGGTCGAGCGCGGGGTGGGCGTCGGAGAACTCCGCCCACAGGTGGTGCCGCGCCTCGACCGGAAGGTGGGCGTTCTCGTGCGTGTTCAGCCATGCGAGCAGCTGCAGGTAACGGGATCGCTCCCGGTAGACGGCCGCCGCCTCGGCGGCGCTCACCTGCTCGACGATTCCGCGCACGACGAGCTGGCGGCCGACCTCGGGCCACGCCACGGCCATCGCCGCGACCGGGTTGGCGGCGATCTCGGCGACCTTCGTGCTCGCCGAGTCGGTGTGGAAGTAGACGCCCGTGGCATCCCGGTCGCTGATCAACACGTGCCGGAGCGAAGGGATGCCGTCGAGCCCGACGGTCGAGAGAGCGGCGAGGGGGCGCAGTTCCCCCTCGTGGGGCGGGAGCCACTGCTGGACGAGCTCCAGCGGATCGTCGACGAGCGCGTCGATGTCGTCGACGTCGGAACCGAACGTGGTGCCGGCCGTGATCATGGCCACCTCCGGGGGAGCTGCTGCGGGTATCGACGAGCGTAGGCAGCGCGCGTTTCGGCGATGTTGCCGCCATGAACATTCGTCGAAACACGCGCTCCCTACACTCCGGTCATGACCGTGCTGCCCCTGATCGACGCGTGCCCGAAGCGCATGGAGTACGGACCCTGCGGCGGGGTCGGCTTCGACGGATCGTGCGAGATCGACGCTGCCCATCGCTGCGCCTTCCTCGACCGGCCGACCGTCGCGTGGACGGGCGTCGATCGGTCCGAGCGTCCGGCCCCGGCGCCCCGCACGGCCGCTGCCGAGGCCACCCTCGCCGCCCTCGGCACCCGCCCCTGGGTGGTGGCCGACCTTCCTGCCCGCGCGCTCAGCGTCGCCTCGATCGACGCGTGCGCGGACGTGCTCTCGGGACCGGTGGATGCCGTTCTCGCCGGCGACGCGGGAAGCGCGCGGGTGCAGTTCCCTCCGGCGTATCGCGCGCATCTGCTGCAGCGGCGCGGCCTGCGCGTGTGGACCGGCCTGAACATGCGCGACCGCAACCGGGTGGCGATCGAGGGGGAGCTCGCCGCCCTCGCGGTCGAGGGGGTGGCGGGTGTGCACTGCGTCACCGGCGACCACACCCGCACCGGCCACCGGCCCGATGCCGCCCCCGTCTTCGACCTCGACTCCACCGAGGCCGCCGCCCTCGCCCGTGCCTCAGGTCACGTCGTCTCGGTCGCCGCCTCTCCCGCCGCGCCGCCCGTCGAGCGCCGCGCCGCTCGCCTGCGCGAGAAGCTGCGCGCCGGCGCCGACGTCTGCTTCGTGAACCACGCCGGCGGGGCGGCGCCCGTGCGCCGGTTCATCGACGAGGTGGGCGAGGGCGTCCGCTTCATCCCCTGCGTCCCCGTCGTGGTCGACCACGCGTCGGCCGACCTGCTGGAGTCGTTCACCACGCTGGTGCTGCCCGAGGGGTTCCTCGATCGCGTACGGTCCGCCCGCGACCCGCGCGCGGAGGGGATCGCCCTGGCCGTCGCGCTCGCCGAGGAGATGCTCGCGCTGCCCGGCGTCGTCGGGGTCAACCTGTCGGGCGGGCGTGACGGCGCCGAGGAATCGTTCGCCGAGGCGATGGCGGAGGTGGCGCGGCGGCTGCGATGACGGCCCGACCGTGGGTCGCGGCGGGCCATACTCCTGAGATTCCGCCGGTCGGGTGCCGCGGCGCGCCGATTCCCCGCGGCTCGAGCCGGCGCGGCTGACGTTTCTCAGGAGTTCCGCCCGGCTCGGGCGCGGCCACGCGCCCGCGTCAGTGCATGATCATGCCGCCCGTGACGTTGATCGCCTGGCCGGTGAGATAGCCGCCCGCGGGCGACGCGAGGAAGTGCGTCACCCCCGCCACGTCCTCGGGCGCGCCCAGTCGCCCGAGCGGCGACTTCGCGCTCCATGTGCGCACGTCGTCGTCGGAGCGGGTGTCGGCGCCCATGTCGGTGAGCACGTATCCGGGGCACACGGCGTTGACGCGCACACCGTGGCATCCCCACTCCTGTGCCCCCGCGCGCGTGAGCGCGACGACCGCGGCCTTCGATGCGGCGTAATGTCCCTCGCCGCCGCCGCCCTGTTTGGCGGCCATGCTCGCGATGTTGACGATCGAGCCGGCGCGCGCCTCGAGCATGACCGGCGCGACGGCCTGCATCGTCACCAGCGTCGCGCGGGCGTTGATGTCGAGCACGAGGTCCCAGTCGTCGACGGTGATGTCGAGGAGCGAGACGTGCTGGAACACCCCGGCGCAGTTGACGAGCACATCGATCCCCCCGAGCGCGGCGATCGCCTCACCCACCGCGCGGCGGGTGTCGAGGGGATCTCGCAGGTCGACGGAGAAGAAGAGGGATGCCGGCTCAGCGGCGGGAGCGCGACGATCGAGAACCGCGACCCGCGCACCGTCCGTCACGAACCTCTCCACGATCGCGGCGCCGATACCGCCGGATCCTCCCGTGACGATCACGCGCTGAGACATGAGGCTCCTTCCGGGGGGCGTCGGGTCGCCCTCGGCCGCACGGTACGCCCGTCGGTGATCGAGACGACGACGCCGCTGTTTCGGCGACGTAACGGGGCGGGCGGTGAGCGACGTCGTCGGGAGCCACCGCTCAGCGCGCGGTCGACGCCGCGAGCAGACCCCAGACGAGGGCCGCGTCGACCTCGATCCGCGCATCGGTCCCGCGCGAGCGCCACGCGTCGCGGTCGAAGACGTAGGCGCGCTCGACCTCGAGCACATAGAGCCGTTTGCGCGGGATGCCGGCGATCGCGGCGACCTCCGCCGCAAGGCCGGAGGCATCGACCGCATCGCGCGGCAGCCGTGCCGAGAGGACGTCGTGCACCGCTGCCCCGCCCACCTCGCGCGCGCGGAAGGCGAACTGCACCCCGTCGGCGTCGGAGACATCCGCCGAGGAGTCGTACACGACCCCCGACGCCACTCCCGCGGAGACGATCGCGCGCGCGTGCCGCGACTCTCGATCGGATTCGACGTAGAGGCCGCCCGGCAGCAGCCGGTACTGCGCGGCGGCGGTCCATGGCCCTTCGGCGTCGGCCGTTCCGATCACGACGAAGCGCTCCGCGGCGAGGATCCCGGCGGCGCGCTGTTCCGGCGAAGGCATGACGCCATCGTGCGGGAGCTGGACGACGCCCGTGTTTCGGCGGCGTGAAAGATGGTCGTCCGCGCCGGGTCGGCGGCATCCCTCGCTCTACGCTCGACTCACCGCCGCCCGCCGCCTTCCCGTCGAGTGTCCAGAATACGCCGCCACGGAAGAGCCCGCGCGGCGTGTTCTGGACACTTCGACAGAAGGGCACCCGTGGCCGACGCCGTGCACCCCGCGATCACCGACCTCGCCGTGCGCGCTCATCTCGAGCGCCTCGCCGCCCGGGCGGGCACGATCCCCTCCGGAGCGACGGATGCCGAGGGCGACGACGCCGCGCGCCTCTCGGAGCTGCGGGCGAACCCGTCGTGGGTCCGCGTGCCCGACGACGACAGCCTCGAATCGATCGACCTCGAGGCCGAGGGCCTGGCCCTGCGCCTGTACCGCCCGCGCGCCGAACACCGCGGAACCCTGGTGTTCGCCCACGGCGGCGGATGGGTCGCCGGAAACCTCGACAACAACGACGCCCTGTGCCGCGCGCTCGCGGTCGCCACCGGCACGCAGGTGCTCAGCGTCGACTACCGCCTCGCGCCCGAGCATCCCTTCCCGGCCGGCCTCGACGACCTCGACCGCGCGCTGCGCTTCGCCGCGACGGGGGCGGACGGACTCATCGACCCCGCGCTCCTCGGCGTCGCCGGGCACAGCGCGGGCGGCAACCTCGCGGCCGCGCTCGCATTGCGTGCGCGGGATGGCCGGGCTCCCGGCATCCGGTGTCAGGTGCTGCTGTGCCCGGTGCTCGACGCGCCCGATCCGACCCGTCCGAGCTATCGCGCCCACACCGACGACCTGCCGCTGACCGCGCGCGGCATGCAGTGGTACTGGGGGCTGTACGTCCCGGATGCCGTGGGCGCCGTGCCCGTCGGGGCGGCCCCGCTGCGTGCCCCCGACGTGGCCGGATCCGCACCCGCCGTGATCGTCGCCGCGGCGGTGGACCCGCTGTCGGACGAGGCGGAGGAGTACGCGGAACGACTCTTGGCCTCCGACGTCCCGACGACGTTCGTGCGCCGCGAGGGCGTGCCGCACCTCTTCCTGGTGTTCCCCTCGACGCCCGCGCGCGACGAGGTGCTCGCGCAGATCGGGCCGGCCGTGCGGGCGGCGTTCGTGTGACCCCCGGAGACGCCGGATGCCACGAACCCGGCGGGGTCCGTGGCATCCGGCGTCTCGAAGGGGGTCAGGCTCCGACGAGCTCGCGCTTGGCCTCCGCCTCGGCGACGTCGTCGGCCTCTCGGCGGCGGCGGCCGTTCGTCTCGGGAGTGAGGACGGCGGCGATGAGGCCGACCAGGCCGTAGAAGCTGAAGAGCACCGCCGGGCCCACCCACCCGAAGGCCTGGAAGAGGCTCACGGCCCAGAAGGCCGTGAAGCCCGACACGACCGCGGAGAGCTGATAGGCCAGCGAGGCACCCGAGGATCGCGTGCCGGTGTTGAACAGCTCGGGGAACCAGGACGCCTGCGTTCCGGCGAGGGAGTTCTGGCAGATCGCGAAGCTAAAGACGAACACCGCGACGATGAGCGGGAACACCCCGGTATTGGCGAGGAGGAACAGGGGGATGCCGGACAGCAGGATCATCGTCGTGCCGAAGACGTAGACGGGCTTGCGGCCGATGCGATCGGTGAGCCATCCCCAGAACAGTGTCGCGGGGAAGCCGACGAGTGCGGCGACGACGATCGCGAGGATGGTCTGCGACGGGTCGGCGAGCTGGTTGCTCTTGAGGTAGGACGACATGTAGGTGATGGCGATCGCGTACCCGGCGGTCTCGGCGATGCGCATGCAGAAGGCGCGCAGCAGGTTCTGCCAGTCGGAGCGCAGGACGCTGAGGAGGGGGTTCTTCTCGATCTTGCCCTCCTCCTTGATCTCCTCGAATTCGGGCGACTCCTCCACCTTCAAGCGGATGTAGAGACCGGCGAACACCAGCAGGGCGGAGAGCAGGAAGGGCGTGCGCCACTTCCAGTCGTCGGGCAGTCCCGAGCTGGCGAAGAACGCCAGGTTGGCCAGCAGTAGCCCCAGCGGGAAGCCCGCCTGCGGCAGAGCGCCGAACGCACCCTTGCGGCGCCAGGGGGCGTGCTCGTACGTCATGAGGATCGCGCCGCCCCACTCGGCGCCGAACGCGAGGCCCTGGATGATGCGGGTCACCACGAGCAGGATGGGAGCGGCGACACCGACCGTGGCGTAGGTGGGCAGGATGCCGATTGCGAACGTCGCGAGGCCCATGATGAGAAGCGAGGCGATCAGCACCGGCTTGCGGCCGATCTTGTCGCCGAGGTAGCCGCCGATGATGCCGCCGATGGGGCGGGCGGCGAAGCCGACGCCGAGCGTCGCGAACGACAGCAGGGTGCCCGTAAGGGGATCGGCGTCGGGGAAGAACGCCGTTCCGAAGTACAGGGCTGCGGCGGTGCCGTAACCGATGAAGTCGTAGTTCTCGATGGTCGTGCCGACGGTGCTGCCGGCGGCAACGCGCCAGCGGTGGGGAGTGCCGAGCACCGGGGTCGACGTCGTGGCCTGTGCCATGGGTCTTCCTATCTTCTTCGATAGCCTCCGCGTGCTCCATCGATGGAGACCGGCGGGCTGAACGCTCTGGGTTCGATTGTTAACAATGCAACAGTAGGACCCTGGGCGCAACACCTCAACGGACATTTTTTCCGGATGCCACTGTCCGCGGTCGCCGCGGGCGGGTGGCCGTGTGCCGTCGTGCGGAGTCGGGTGCCGCCGCATCCGTTCCGGGCGGCTGTGCGCGGCGTGTCGCCCGCGCGCTCCGCTGGACGGCGTGCCGCAGAGACGCCCGAGGGCCCCGCCCCGCCGGATGCCGCGCACCGCACTCCGCAGGACGGCGGGCCGACGAGGGGCAGGGGTTATCGCTTCGACGATCGGGCGGTCGTCGGGTCAGCGCGAGGGAATCAGGCCTCGACGCGGTCGAGCAGGCGCTCGACGGCGGCATCCATGTGTCCGCGCAGGAACCGACGCGCGGCGTCGGGGTCGCCCTCGACGAGGATGTCGACGAGGGGCATGTGCCGGTCGATCGACATGTTCGCCACCGCCACGTCGAGTCCGCCGCTGGTCAGCGCCGCGCGGGCGAGCCCGGCGACCCGCTGCCACGACTGCAGCAGCGTGGCATTGCCGCTCAGCTCGCACAGCGTCTCGTGGAAGGCGAGGTCGGCGCGCACGCGCGCGGCGAACTCCTCGGCGGCGTTCAGCGTGTCGAGGCGCTCACGCAGCACGGCCGCCGCGTCGGAACGGTCGTCGAAGGCGCAGATCTCCTCGCACGCGAGCGACTCGAGCGCGTAGCGCACGTCGAAGATCTCGCGGATGTCGGCGGCCGACACCACCCGCACCGACAGGCGTCCGCGCGAATCGGCGGCGAGCAGGCCCTCCTGCTGCAGGTGGCGCAGAGCCTCGCGCAGCGTGCCGCGAGACACTCCGAGCGAGTCAGCCAGCTCGATCTCGCCCAGGTGCGTGCCGGGGGCCAGCTCACCCGACGACACTGCGTCGCGCAGTCGCGTGAGGATCTGCTCGCGCAGCGTGTTGCGGCTCACACTGCCGAGACCGCGCAGCGCGCTCGAGGGGGAGGTCGGCATGGAGACCAACCTAGTCGCCGCTGCCGCGAGGGGCGTCACCAGGCGCCCGCCGCCCGCAGCCGGGACCGACGGGCGCGGCTCCTCACGCGGCTCCGGGTGCTTCGTACCCGCAGATCGCCGCGACCTTCTCGGCCGACGCCGACGACGGGTCGAAGCGGTACGTGAGCCACTCCCGCACGAGACGGCGCGCGAGCTCGAGTCCGATCACGCGCTGGCCCATGCACAGCACCTGCGCGTCGTTGGAGAGCACGGCGCGCTCGACCGAGAACGAGTCGTGCGCGGTGACGGCCCGGATGCCGGGCACCTTGTTCGCCGCGATCGCGACGCCCAGGCCCGTGCCGCAGATGAGCAGCGCGCGGTCGGCGCGGCCGTCGGCGACCATGCGGGCCGCGTCCACCGCGATGTGCGGATACGCGGTGTGGCCGTCGGCATCCACTCCCACGTCGACGACGTCGACGACGAGGTCGGATGCCGCGAGGTCGGCCTTGAGGGCCTCTTTGTAGTCGTAGCCGGCGTCGTCGCAGCCGATGATGAGGCGGAGGGGTTCGAGCGCGGTCATGAGTGTCCTTCCAGGATGAGCGGGAGCGCCGGGGTGGAGTCCCCGAGCGCGAGGTCGGTGAGGGCGGCGACGGCCAGCGCGAGCGAGACGGCGCCCGCGTCGGGGGTGCCGACGCTGCGTTCGGCGAGGGGACGGGCGCGGCCGAGGCGCGGCGTGAGGGCGGCGGTGGCGCCGGCCGCCGTGATCGCGGTGGCGCGGGCGGAGCGGAGGGTCGCGGCATCCGCGGGTCCGTCCGAGAGGGCCTCGGACCAGGGCAGCAGCACGTCGACCATGGTCTTGTCGCCGAGGGTCGCGCCGCCGGTTCCGGTGATGGCGTCGCCCCCGGCCCGCAGGGCCGTGATGAGGCGCGCGGTATCGGCGGACTCGGTGTCGCCGAGAGACGCGCCGACGGCACGCAGGGCTCCCCCCCACAGGGCTCCCGACGTGCCGCCGGCGACGTCCGACCAGGCGGTGCCGGCGCGGGCGAGCAGGGTTCCGGCCCCGGCTCCGCGCTCGGCGGCGGCTCGCGCGGCGTCGAGCGCCGCGCGAGTTCCGCGCTCCATGCCGATCCCGTGATCGCCGTCTCCGGCGACCGCGTCGATCCGCCCGAGCTCCACGGCATGGGTGGCCATCGTGGTGTGCAGCGTCTCGAGGGCGAGCAGCACCCCCGCGGCCAGGTTCTGGGCCTCGGGGGTCCCGGGCTCGATCTCCGCGCCCGAGACGACGGCGCGTCGGCGCAACTCGTCGCGGGCGTCGGCGTCCAGCTGCGCGGCGGGCCGGGCGCTGCCCTTGCGGTAGCCGGGCGTGAGGCTGGGCGAGGTCCACCGGCGCTCGAGCTCGTCGTCGAGCCAGACGAGCGTGAGCGAGATGCCCGCCATGTCGAGGCTCGTGCACAGCTCGCCGATGTCGGGGCTCACGACGGTGACGCCCGCGGCATCCAGCAGCTGCGACACGCGGCGCCACACGACGAAGAGCTCTTCGTACTTGACCGTGCCGAGACCGTTGAGCAGCGCGGTGACGCGCTGGCCGCGGGCCCGGTCGACGCCGTCGGGGAGCTCGTCGAGAAGCCGGTCGACGAGCATCGCGGCGAGGTCGTCGGCCGAGGCGATCGGCACGTCGTTCACGCCCGGTTCGCCGTGGATGCCGAGCCCCAGCGACATCATCCCCTCGGGGACGCGGAAGAGCGGCCCGTCGGCGCCGGGCAGCGTGCAGCCGTCGAAGGCGACGCCGAAGGTGCGCGTGCGGCCGTTCGCGTGGCGCCCCGCCGCGACGACCTCGTCGAGGGGGAGACCCTCGTCGGCGGCCGCGCCGAGCACCTTGAAGACGACGAGGTCGCCGGCGATGCCGCGACGCTTGTCGATCTGGTCGCGGGGGGCGCTGGCGACGTCGTCGGTGACGAGCACGATGCGCGCGTCGATCCCCTCGTCTGCGAGGCGCGTAGCCGCTTCGCCGAAGTGCAGGACGTCGCCGGCGTAGTTGCCGAAGGTGAAGATCACGCCCTGCCCGCGATCGGCGGCGCGGCCGACCGCGACCGCCTGCGAGGCCGAGGGTGAGGAGAAGATGTTGCCCACGACGGCGCCGTGCGCGAGGCCCGTGCCGACGAGGCCGCAGAACGCGGGGTAGTGGCCCGAGCCGCCGCCGGCGAGGACGGCGACGCTGTCGTAGGCGGTGCTGCGCACGACGCCGCCGGGCACGGGGGCGACCATGTCGGGGTAGGCGGCGGCGAATCCCTCGAGCATCTCGGCGGGGAAATCGGCCGGGTCATTGAACAGTCGGGTCATCGTCGACCTCCGGTGAGGAGCGGTGGAACACGTCCAGTGTTTGAATGTTAACAATAGAACAGATAGTGTCATCGTCAAGCCCGGATGGGCGTCACACTCGAGGAGGAGAACCGTGGCCGTCATCGACCCCCGCATCACGTGCTCGACCATCACGCTGCGCCACCTGCCACTCGCAGAGGCGCTCGCCGAGATCCGCGCCCGCGGCTTCGAGGGCATCGACCTCGGTGCCCTCCCCGGCGTCTGCGACCACGTGCCCTTCGAGCTGGACGAGGCGGCCGTGACCGCCGTGGCCGCCACCGTCGTGGCATCCGGTCTCCGCGTCCGGTCGGTGAACGCCGACGTGGGCGATCTCAACCACCCGGACTCCGGCGGGTCGGCCGCCCGCCGCGCCGCGCACGTCGACCGGCTGCTCGACCTGTGCGTCGCGATCGGGTCCGATGCGCTCGTGCTCCCCAACGGCGCGCAGGAGCACACCCCCGTCGTCGACCTCGACGCCGACCTCGACCTCGTCGCCGCGCGTCTCGTCGAGATCTCCGCGACCGCCCGCGCCCGCGGCGTCGAGCTGTGGGTCGAGGCACCGCACTTCTTCCGCCTCGCGTACGACCTCGACCGCGCGGGTGCCTTGCTCTCGCGTCTGCCCGCCGGGATCGGCGTCGTGCTCGACACCAGCCACATCGTCGCGGGAGGCGGCGATCCCCGCGACTTCCTCGACGCGCACGCCGCGCGCACGCGCCACGTGCACCTGCGCGACGCCGAGCCCGGGTACATCCATCACTCGATCGGCCGCGGACGGGTGGACTTCGCCGACCTCGCCGCCGCGCTCGCCGAGGTCGGCTACACCGGTGACCTCGCGCTCGAGCTCGAGACGCGCGATACCGCCGACGCCGATCGGGCGGATGCCGCCCGTGCCGCGGCCGAACACCTCAGCGCCCTGCTCGCCGCAGCGATCGTCCCCGTGTGACCAACGCCACCCGTTTCGAAGGAGAACACCCCATGTCCCAGCCCACCACCGCCGTCGTCACCGGCGCCGGCTCGCCCCGCGGTATCGGCCGCGCCACCGCTCGCGCGCTCGCCGCGACCGGCGCTCCCGTCGCCGTCATCGATCTGGATGCCGCCGCGGCCGAGGCCGTCGCTGCGGAACTCCGCGAGGAGTTCGGCGTCGAGGCGTTCGGCTACGGCGCCGACGTCACCGACGAGGCCGCGGTCGACGCTGTGGTCGCGCGCATCGAGAACGACCTCCCGCCCGTGGCATCCCTCGCCAACATCGCCGGGATCACCTCGCCCACGCGCTTCCTGCAGACGACGTTGGCCGAGTGGAACCGCGTCATGTCGATCAACGCCACGGGCACGTACGTCGTGACCAAGCGCATCGCCGCGGGCATGGCCGAACGGGGGTACGGCCGCATCGTCAACATGTCGTCGGTGTCGGCCATCCGCGGTGGCGGCGTCTTCGGCGGCGTGCCCTACTCGGCCGCGAAGGCCGCGATCCTCGGCTTCACCCGCGCCGTCGCGCGCGAGCTGGGACCGTCGGGTGTCACCGTGAACGCCGTCACCCCCGGCGTGGTGGCCACCGACATCCGCGCGGGTGCGACGAACGACGAACTCGAGGCGAAGCTCGCCGCCGACGTGCCGCTCGGACGTCAGGCGACGGCGGAAGACATCGCGAACCTCTTCGAGTTCCTGATGAGCGACCGGTCGGCCTACATCACCGGTGCGACCTACGACATCAACGGCGGCTCGCACATCTCCTGAGCCGCCCTGCCACGACGCCGCGCCCGCCCCTCGGGGCGGACGCGGCGTTCAGCGTGTGGGCGGTGCGCCGTCGCGCTCCGCCGGCACTCCGGTGCGCGCGGTCGGTCAGCCCGGGCCCACGCACTGCGCATGAGGGGGACGACGCTCTGCTCTGGCGCTGTGTTCGAGCACCCTCGTCCCACTTGTGGCGGGTTGAGGGGCGCTCCGTCGGCCATCTGTGGGACATACACCGGCGTAAAGGGGACGAGGGTCCCCGCAAACAGCCCGCCCCACGCCCGGAACACCGCAGAAACACGCCATTGTTACCGTCATCAACATGTCGCTCCTGGTCACGAACGCGCGTCTCATCACGGTCCCTGCGGGCACCGACGACCCCGGCTACATCGAGCGCGGCTACATGCTCGTCGAGTCCGGTCGCATCACCGCCATCGGCTCCGGCGACCCCGCCCCCGGGGTGACCGCCGACGAGACGCTCGACGTCGACGGCAAGTTCGTCGCCCCGGGGTTCGTGTCCTCCCACAGCCACCTCTTCACGAGCGGCTCGCGCGGACTCGGCGTCGACCAGACCCTCTACGGCTGGTGCACCTCGATGTTCAGCGTGCTCAACAACGCCTCTCCCGACCAGATCTACTGGGCGACGCTGCACGGCTCACTCGACTTCCTCGCCAACGGCGTGACCACCGCGTACAACTTCACCGACCCGCTCCTGCCGTGGGAGCCGATGGTCGACGGCAAGCGCGCCGACGGCGGCGGCATCCTGCGCGAGCATGCCTGGCACACCCGGCAGGCGGATGGATGCCTCGACGCCGGGCTCCGCTTCGTCGACTCGATCGCCCTGGATGCCACCGTCGGCACCGACGACGAGATCTTCGCCCGCTTCGAAGCCTCGCTCGACCACGTGCTGGCGATGAACCCCGATATCGCGCTCGGCGCCTCGATCATGGGCCAGGTCCAGTGGTCGACCCGGCCCGACGCCGCCGAGATCGAGGTCGCCGTCATGGACCGCTTCGGCGTGACCAACCAGGCGCACTTCCTCGAGACCTACGAGGCGATCGAGCACCAGCAGACGAAGTTCCAGCTGTACAAGAACGCCGGCGCCCTGCGCCCGGGCATGATGTTCGGCCACTTCATCCAGACGACGCCCGAGATCATCGCGGATGCCGCGGCGGGAGGCGCCAGCATGTCGTGGCAGCCCGCGTCGAACGGGCGTCTGGCCTCGGGTATCGCGCACGTACCCGAGATGCTCGAGCAGGGGATGAAGGTCGGTATGGGCCTCGACGACCAGGCCTGCACCGACGTCGCCGACCCGTGGCAGAACATGCGTATGGGCATGTTCATGCAGCGCGCCCGCACCCACGACCCGCTGTCGATGATGCCCGAGCGGGTCCTGCGTCTGCACACCCTCGGGGGCGCGGAGATCATGGGCGTCGACGACCGCGTCGGCAGCCTCGAGGTCGGCAAGTTCGCCGACTTCGTGGTCGTGGATCCGCGCAAGCCCGATGTGGGACCACTGTGGAACCCGGTCCGTAGCTACGTCCTCGCGTGCGGGCTGCGCAACCTGCAGCAGGTGTACGTCGGCGGCAAGCTCGTCAACGACCGGGGCGTCTCGACGAACCCGCTTGCCGAAGAGGCCACGCGCGTGCTGCACGAGGAGCTGCCCGCTCTGGCCGAGGAGTTCGGCGTCATCCTTTAGCCTGCGCCGACTCGCGCTGGCTCGTGCCGGTCCGCGACGGGCCGCCTCGCCGCGACGAACCATGCCGGCCGGGCCCCGACCGCGGCCGTCGGGCTCCGGCATCCGGGGTCTCTCTCGCCCACCCCGTCGAGTGTCTAGAACACGCCGCAGGGCGCGGGGCCCACCCCGCGCATCCTGGACACTCAACGCTCCGCCGCACACTGAGTGTCCGAAACACCCGGACGCGATGCCGCGGTCGTCCGGGTTTCTTGGACACTCGACGTCCCGCTCACTCGGCGTCTCGCGGGCCGCGCGCCCCTCGCGCTCGCGCGGGGGCCGTGCGAGCCTGGACGCATGCGCCGACGCATCGCGGGTCTCGACGTCCACACCTCGCTCGACGACCTCGCCGGCCGCGACGTCCTCCTCTGGCACCACGGCTCCCCGCAGACCGGTGCCATTCTCGCGCCGGTGCAGGCCGTCGCCGATGCTCACGGCCTCGCCGTCGTCTCCGTCGCGCGCCCCGCCTACGCCGGGTCGCCCCGTCACCCCGGCCGGACCGTCGCCGACGTCGCCACGGGCCTCGTTCCCGTGCTCGACGCTCTGGGGGTGGCATCCGTCGTCTCGGTGGGTGCCTCCGGCGGCGGACCGCATGCCCTCGCGTGTGCAGCGGCCATGCCCGGTCTCATCCGCGCGGTCGTCACCTTCGCGAGCCCCGCACCGTTCTCGGGCGGCGACTCCTGGTTCGAGCGCATGCGCGCCCCGGGCGGGCTGTGGGCCGCGGTCGAGGGCGAGGCGGCCCGCCGCCGGTTCGCCGAGACCGACGCGTTCGATGCGGAGCAGTTCGTGGATGTCGACTTCGCGGCGCTCGAAGGGGAGTGGGTCTCGCTCGGAGTCGATGCCGCCGCCGCGGAGGCGGAGGGCCCCGACGGGCTCATCGACGATGACCTCGCGTTCACGCGGCCGTGGGGCTTCGATCTCGCCGGGGTGTCGGCATCCGTCCTGCTGGTGCAGGGGGAGCGCGACCGCGTCATCCCTCCCGCTCACGCACGCAGGTTGAAGGCGGCCCTCCCTCACGCGACGCTCGACCTGCACCCCGCCGACGGTCACGTCTCGGTGCTGCGGCACCTGGGCGCCGCCCTCCGCCGTTGAGTGTCCAGGACACGCCGCTCCCGGGCGGACCGGAACGGCGTGTCTTGGACACTCGACAGTGTGTGCGGCGTCGTTGAGTGTCCGAAACACCCGGACGCGATGCCGCAGTCTTCCGGGTTTCTTGGACACTCAACCAACTCGACGCTCAACGTCGCGCTCGCCGAGCGTTCCGCTCACTCGGGAATCCGATCATCGGGCGGCCCGCGGGGCGGGCGCCCCACTCCCCGGGGGCGTCAGCGACGCCGCGCCACCCGCAGCAGCCCTTCGCCCGTTGCCGCGATCGCCGCGGCCATCGCCAGCGACACCGCGATGGTGACGAGGGCGGCCGCCGGGCCCGTGGCATCCAGAGCCGCCCCGGCGATCACCCCGCCGATCGGAACACCGAGCGACATCGCGGCCGTCGGGTAGGCGAGGGTCTCGGTCACACGGCCCTCGGGAGCACGGGCCGAGGCGACCAGGATGCCGCTGACCATCACCGGCGAAACCGCCAGCCCGAGGAGCAGGATGACGCCGAAGAGCACCGCCACCGACCCCTGCGCGAACGGCAGGCCGACCGCGACGACGCCGGCCAGCGTCGCGAAGACGATGAACCGTGCGGCGGCGGACAGTTTCCAGGCCCGCGCGCCGGTGATCACCGAGCCGATCGCGATCGCTACGGCCAACGCGCTGAACGCCGGGCCCGCGAGCCACGGCCGCTCACGCAGTTCGGCCCAGCCGACCAGGCTCACGTCGAACGACCCGAAGACGCCGCCGAGGGCGACGCAGGCGATCGCGATCGGGACGACCTCCGCGGGCGGGAGCACCAGCCCGCGCCGGGGGTCGCGCGGGGCGGGCGCGGGTTGCGTGCCCCGCTGTGCCGCGAGCCACACCCCGCCGATGACCCCCAGCCCGAGCGACCCGAGCATCGCCACGGCCGGATCGATCGCGGCGGCGACCGCGGTGATGGCGGGCGGTCCGGCGATGAAGACCATCTGGTCGGCGATCGTCTCGAGCGCCAGGGCGGCATTGCGCTGCGACGGAGGGGCGAGCACCGTCCACCGCGCCCGTACGGCCGAGGTGAGGTCGGGCGTCGACGCCCCCGTGATGAAGGCGGCGACGAGCCACGTCCAGAAGGGCGCCCCCGTCAGCACAAGGGCGAGGAACCCGGATGCCGCGAGCACGAGGCATCCGAGGGACGCCAGGATCACGCGCGACTGGCCGTGCCGATCCATGCGCGACGACCACAGCGGGGCCGCGATCGCCATGCCCCCGACCAGTGGTGCCACGACGAGCCCGGCCGAGGCGAAACTGCCGGTCGCGGCCGAGACGAGCAGGATGATGCCGAGCGAGAGGGTCGCTCGGGGGAAGCGCGCGAGGATTCCGGCGGCGACGAAGCTGCGCGCTCCGGGCAGACGCAGCACCTGGCCGTAGGCGCGGAGGCCCTGGCCGGTCTCCGCCGCGACGCTCACTCGCGCACCGCCGAGCCCGCGGCATCCCCTATCGCGTCCGCGTCGGCCGGTTCACCCAACCGACAGGATGGGCCAGACGCCGCAGATCCGGCGCCGAAACGCCGGATCTGCGGTACGGGGAACAGATTCACGCGGTGTAGTCGAATCGGCTGATCTCCTCGAGCGCTTCGACGACGAACGACACGCTGTCCTCGAACAGCTCCGCGCCGTGAGCGGCGTTCGCGCCGGTCGGGTCGCCGAGCACTCCCGTCGGCCCGAAGTCGTTCGAGAGCCACCCGAAGGTCACGGGCTTGCCGTTGAAGCCGATGTGACGGAAGTCGCCGATGTGCGCCGGCACGGTCGCTTCGAATTTCGACGCGTCGACGAGCTCGGGCCTCAGATGCATGATCATGCTCGTCTCGCCGTGGCCGGCGTGAATGCCCGTGCCGTGCTCGTTCGGTCCGCCGTCGGTGCCGTCGAAGGAGGGCACGCGCGCGGCCGGCATGAAGAACGTGCGCAGCCCGAATCGACGGCGCAGCTCGCGGTTGGCGACGTTGAGCAGGGCCACGTTCCCGCCGTGGCCGTTGAGGAACACGAGGGTCCGTGCACGGGTCGTGAGGATCGACCGGCCGATGTCGACGATGGTCTGCAGCATCGTCTCGGGGGTGAGCCACAGCGTGCCCGGTGCCCAGGAGTGCTCGTCGGACTTCGTGATCGACAGGGTCGGCAGCTGCCAGACGTCGAGGCCCATGGCCGCAGCCCGCGCGACGGCGGCCGTCGCGGAGGCCTCGGCGACGATGGCATCCGTCGCCAACGGCAGGTGCGGTCCGTGGTGCTCGATCGCGCCCGTCGGCAGCACGACGATGGAGTCCTCGGTCAGTGTCTCGGCGGCGGCGGGGCCGCTCAGCTCGGCCAGCAGACGGGTCATGAGATGATCGCTCCCTTGCGCGCTCCGGTGTAGTCGGGGTTGAGCTTGCCGGGGTTCAGCAAGCCGTTCGGGTCGGTGACGGCGGCGGTCTCGGCGGTCTGCTCGACATTGAAGTCGACGTTCCACTGATGCGGATTATGCACGCCGACGCCGATCGCGTTGAGCTCGGCGATGCCGCGGTAGACGTCCTCTTCACTCACGTAGGGCGCGGCGAGCATGCCGATGGGGAACGCCTTCGTCGACTCGATGTGGAGCTTGCCGCCCGCGAACACCGACTCGACGGCCTCGATGTCGTCGGCCAGGGGAGCGCCGGCGACCTCGAGGTGGAACACCTCGTGCTCCTGGCTCTTCTGGTACCACTCGATCGGGTGGTTGTAGCTGAGCATCGACAGGCGGATGCTGGCCTGCGGGCCCTCGCGGACCGCCTCGACGCGGCCGCCCGCGCCCTCGATGATCGCGGTCACGGTGTCGACCTGGGTGGCATCCAGGATCACCCGAAGACTGGAACGCCCCTCGGGAATGGCCTCGTCGGCGGGGAGGGATGCCGAGATCTCGGGCCCGTCTCCCGACACCAAACGCGGCGAGGGGTCGAGATTGCCGATGGTCTGCACGACCGAGAGCGTCCCGCCGAAATCGGGGAAGCTCGCCCACAGCCCGCGCCATTCACGGAGCGGCTCGAGGCGGACGGTCGCGCGCACGATGACGCCGGCCGTGCCGTAGTTGTGCACGTACTTCTGCGCCTCGTCGCCCTCGACGTGGTGGATCTCGGCGCTGCCGTCGGCGTGCACGACGTCGAGAGCTGCGACAAACCCGCGGTCGTTGGAGCCGTGCTCGATCGACCCGGTGCCGCCGGAGCCGCCCGAGAGGAATCCGCCGATGGTCGACTGCGCGGTCGAGGGGTACATCCACAGGGCCTGGCCGCTCGCCCACGCGGCCTGCTCGAGCATGACCATCGGGGTGCCGGCCTCGGCGGTGATGAAGCCGTCGCCGACCTCGACGATCGCCTTCGCCCGCGTGGTGTCGATGACCAGGCCGCCCTGCATCGGGATGCCCTGACCGTAGTTTCCGGTGCCCTTGCCGCGGACGGTGATCGGAACACCGTGACGGGATGCCGCGGCGACGGCCGTGGCGATCTGCTCGGCGTCGGCGGCGAACACGACGAGGTCGGCGAGACCGAGGGGAAGCTTGGCGGCGATGATCGGCGACATCGGGGAGCCGTCGATGCTGGCGCGCTCGCGGACGCGGGGTTCGGTGCTGACGGACGCGGGGCCGAGCAGCTCGAGGAGTTCGTCTTCGAGGGAGAGGACGCGGGTGGAGGTGTCGCTCATGGGGTGTCTCCGGGTAGAACGAGGTGCGGGTGTGGGGGAGTCCGGACCGACCACGGCCCGGCCCGCGCGAGGCGGACCGGGCCGGAGCGATCAGAACGAGATGCTCTTGTCGATGAACTCGTTCGTGTAGAGGTCGCCGACGGTGTAGCCGGACGCCGGCGGGGTGCCGAGGTCGGTGTAGACCTTGCTCGCCTTGGTGAAGAAGTCCTCGAAGCGGCCGTCGTCGAAGTTGCCGTAGGTGGAGTCGGTGCCGTTGCCGACCAGGCCGAGCTCCTTCTGCGTCTTCACGGAGTAGTCGGCCACGCCCTGCGTGTAGGTCCAGCCGGTGGCGTACTCGTCGACGAGCTTGAGGATGAGGTCGTTCGCCGCGGACGGGTCCTTGTAGTACGCGACGCCCGCCTTCTGCAGCACGGGGACGAGCTTCGACAGGCACGGGGCCAGTTCGTCGAACTTGTCGGCCTTGACCGACACCGACGACTGGTAGGTCTGCCATCCGGCGTCGTGGATGAGCGCGAACTTGACGGGCTTGCCCCAGGCCGAGACCTCGTTCTGGTACACGTACGGTTCGGCCGACGCGAAGCCCTGCTGCATGTCCTTACCGCCCGCGGCGACGAAGTTCGACGGCGTGCCGTCGTACGAGCCGTCGAGGATGTCGGGTGAGGCGAGTCCCGCGCTCTTGAGGTACTCGATGTACGCCGAGCCGTCGAAGTAGCGCCATACGCCCTTGTTCTTCTCGAGCGCGGGCTTGATGTCCTGGATGGTCTGGACGTCGGGGTAGGTCGCCGGGTCCCACATGACCATCGTCGGGCTGATGTCGAGCGGGGCGAAGACGGCCTTGGTCGGGGTGGTGCTCGAGAGCTGGATCGCCTCGTCGGTGCTGACGTAGCCGAGGGTGATCGAGTCGTCCTGGTACATCTGGGCCGACACGGTCTGGAAGCCGATCGCGGGGCCGCCGGCACGGATCTCGAGGTTGACGCCGGTGTACTCGCCGTCGGACATCAGCGGGCCGGTGACCGCCTTGGTGTTGGCGTCGACCGTGTAGTTGTCCTTGATCATCTCGTAGAGGTGACCGTGCTCGGCCTCGGGGTTCCAGTCCGTCTGGATGACGACGGTGGAGGGGCAGTCGGCCGAGAGATCGACCGAGCCGATCTGCATATCGGCAGACGAAGGAGCGGTTTCCGCGGCACTGCCGGCGCAGGAGCTGAGAGTGAGGGCGATCGCGACGGCGCCGGTGACGGCGGTGCCGCGGAGGAGGGTGGAGCGCTGCATGCTGGTTCGCTTTCTGTGACGGGTGGAGCTCTCGGGTGCGGGTGTTTCGGGTACGCCGGATGCCGCCCCCGTGCGTTCGCGCGGGAGGAGCCGTGGCATCCGGAGGTCGGAGAGTCGGGTCAGAGGGTGCTGTCGTACCAGCGCCCCACGGCCACCTTCGACAGCCAGCCGAAGAAGGCGAAGATCGCGACTCCCAGGAGGCAGGCCGCGAGGATCGCCGCGAACAGCTCGGCGCTCTGCAGACGCGACTGGTAGTTGGCGATCAGCGAACCGATGCCCGGCTCGCCGCGACGGAAGAAGTAGTCACCGACGATCGCGCCGATGACCGAGAGCCCGGCCGAGGTGCGCATTCCCACGAAGATCGAGGGCAGCGCGGCGGGCAGGGTGAGCTTGGTGAGGACCGTCCACTTGTCGGCCTTCTGCAGGCGGAACAGCTCGCGCTGCGACTTGTCGACCGACTGCAGGCCGAACAGCGTGTTCGACACCATCGGGAACAGCGAGATCAGCACGCAGACGATGACGCGGGCGAGGAACTCGTAGCCGAACCAGAAGCCGACCAGCGGCACGAGCGCGAGGATCGGGATGCACTGCAGCACCACCGCGTAGGCGTAGGTGGAGCGCTCGACCCAGCGGGCGAGCGACATCGCGATGGCCCAGCCGATGCCGATGATCATCGCGATCCCGAGGCCCGCGAGGGCGACGCCGGTGGTGCGGAACAGGGCGACCCAGATGTCGCTGCTCACCTGCGGGTCGAAGAAGCCCGAGGTGAACATCTCGTGCGGCATGGGCATGAGGAAGCCCTTACCCGAGGCGCTGAGCGTGATCGAGATCGCGTACCAGATGCCCAGCAGCACGACGAGGACGCCGAGCGGGGGGCCGAGCAGGGCGGCCCGCGCACCGAACCCGCGGCGGGCCTTCGCCGCGCGGGGGCGGGGCGGCTCGATGGGCGGAGTGGATGCCGCGGACTCGGCCGTGTCGGAGACGACGGGCTCTGCGGAGGTGGTGCTCATGAGTGTCCTTCCCGGAGGGCGTGGGAGACCTCGCCGACGAGCTTCGCGAATTCGCCCGTGTAGCGGATCTCGGGATCGCGGGGCATGTCGAAGGGGACCTCGAAGGTGTCGACGAGGTGGCCGGGGCGACCCGACATCACGACGACCTTGGTGGAGAGGTAGACGGCCTCGGAGACCGAGTGGGTGATGAACAGTCCGCCGAACTTCTGCGCGACGAAGATCTTCAGCAGTTCGTCGTTCAGGCGTTCCCGGGTGATCTCGTCGAGGGCGCCGAACGGCTCGTCGAACAGGAACAGCTCGGGGTCGAGGGTCAGCGACCGCGCGAGCGAGGTGCGCATCTTCATGCCGCCCGACATCTGCTTGGGCAGGTGCTTCTCGAAGCCGTTGAGGCCGACGAGGTCGATGGCCCACTGCGCCTTCGGTGCGCGTACGCGCTTGGGCTGCCAGTTGAGCTCGGCGAGCAGTTCGACGTTGGAGCGCACGTCGCGCCAGGGCAGCAGGGTCGCGTCTTGGAAGACGTAGCCGATGCGGTCGGTGGCCACGGTGGCGGTGCCTTCGCTCGCGGTCTCGAGACCCGAGGCGATGCGCAGGAGGGTCGACTTTCCGCAGCCGGAAGGGCCGACCACGCTGACGAACTCGCCGCGCTGAACGGTGAGGTCGACGCCGGAGAGGGCGGTGGTGCCGTTGGGGAACGTCATGGCGACGTTTCGGAAGTCCAGCAGCGGCGCGGTGGGATCCGCGACGGATGCCGGGGCGGGAGAGGCCAGGGTCACGGGGCGCTCACTTTCCGTTCGGGGGCGGGGAGGAGGGTGGCAAGAGCGGTCTGGGTCGAGACGGTGGTGCGGCTGACGAGCCGGCCGCGGTGCAGCACGACGCGATCGGCGCTGGCGAAGGCCACGGCGTCGCCGAGAGAGTCCGCTTTCACCGCCACGAGGTCGGCGCGGGCTCCGGCGACGGGCCCGGCGACCGGCAGTCCCATCACGTCGCGGGCGCCGACGGTGACGGCGTCCACGGCATCCGCGGGGGCGAGGTGGCCCGCGCTGACGAGCAGCGAAGCGGTCTCGAGGTGGTCGCAGCGACCCACCGGATTGAAGGGGTCGCGCACGTTGTCGGCACCCGCCGCGACGCGCACGCCGGCGTCTTTGAGCCGGCCGATCGGCGCGATCCCGCGCGGGACGGCGTGATCGGTTCCCCATCCCTGCAGGTACAGGTTGGTGATGGGGAGGGCGATGATGCCGATGTCGGCGGCGCGCACCTCGGCCGCGAGGCTCTCGAGAGCGGTCGCGGGCATCATGCTCAGGCGCACGCAGTGCCCCGCGGTGCGGGGGCGGTGCCAGCCGGTGACGGCCCGCGCGTACGCGGCGAGGGTATCCGCCCCGGCGAGGCTCTCGTCGGTGTGCAGGTCGAGTCCGACATCGCGGCGCCGAGCGAGCGCGATCAGACGCTCGAGGTCGGCGATCGGGTCGTCGGCGAGGTGCGGAGCCCCGCCCACGAGATCGATCCCGGCGTCGAGAGCGGCCTCGAACACCTCGTCGGGCACGGTGGGCCCGCCGAGGGCGACGAGCTCGAGGTCCATGATCCCCTCGAGCTCCGCGCGCAGCCGGACCAGAGCGCGCACGCCGGTCAGGGCGTCCTCGCCGCGCAGCAGATCCACGTGGGTGCGGATCGAGGTGATCCCGGATGCCAGCATCCGCAGCGCCGTGGCACGAGCGCGCTCGAGCGTGTCGTCTTCGTCGAGGGTCGCGGCGAACGCGTGCCAGCTCTCGATCGCGCTCTCGAGGTCGCCGAACGGGGGGTCGATGGCATCCCAGGACTGGGACTTGTCGAGGTGCGCGTGCGGCTCCGCGCCCGCGGCCGTGACGAGGTAACCGTCGAGGTCGAGGATCTCGCCGTCGGTCTCGGGGAGGGGACTGCCGGCCGGCACCACCGCGAGCACCTCGTCGCCATCGATCGCGATGTCGACGAGCGCGCCCGAGGCGAGGCGCACACCGCGCAGAGCGGCGATGGAGACGGGTGGAGCGGCAGACACGAGGGCCTCCGGAGGAGTCGAGAAGACAAGCGTCGGGACGGGAGCCACGGCAACGGGGCGAGCCGCTCGAGGCGGCTGCGTCAGTGTTGGTGTGACCAACATCCGGCGATGTTCCGATGCTAGGAACCACGCGTTTCCGCTGTATTTCCCCCGCGTGACCCTCTCGACAAAGTTGTCCGACAGGCGGCGGTATCCGCGCGCGTGCGTGCGACGAGAACAGGGGATGTCGCGAGGACAGGCCGATTTCGGCTCGATCGGCCTGCTCTCGTCTCCTCTCCTGCTCTCGTCACCGTCGTCGCCACCGCGCGTTCGCGAGCGCGCCGGCGCGGATGACAGGATCGTTCCGGCGCTGGACGCCCCGACCCCCCGGAGATCGCCGTGCTCGTCACCCCCGCCCCGCCCCGTGCCGCCCGCACGCCGGTGCTGCTCGGCACGCAGCTGATGTTCAACGTCGGCTTCTTCGCGGTCGTCCCCTTCCTCGCCCTCGTGCTCACCGCCGACTTCGGGCTGACCGCCGCCGCGGTGGGCCTCATCCTGGGGGTGCGGACCTTCGCGCAGCAGGGCATGTTCCTCGTCGGAGGGGTGCTCGCCGACCGCTTCGGCGCGCGCCGCACGATCCTCACGGGATGTGCGGTGCGCGTGCTCGGCTTCGCCACCCTCGCCCTGTCGCTGCTCACGCCTGCTCCGCAGCTCGCCCTTTTCATCGCGGGGACCGTGCTGACGGGCCTGGGCGGCGCGCTCTTCTCGCCGGGAGTCAACATCCTCGTGGCGGATGCCGAGCAGCGCCGCGCCCCGGCCGCGGGACACCGCGCCTCGCTGTTCGCATGGCTGAGTGTCGCGGGGGAGTTCGGGGCGGTGCTCGGCCCCCTCGTGGGTGCCGCCCTGCTGGGGTGGGGCTTCGTCGTCGTCGCGCTCGCCGGGGCGGCCCTCTTCGTGCTGATCGCGGTGTTCCTCGCGATCTCCCTACCGCGCCGGACGCCCGCGTCGACCGAGCGCGGGATCCACGGACGCTGGTGGTCCCTCCGCGATCGTCGCTTCGTCGCGTTCTCGGCCCTCCATGCGGCGGACCTGCTCGCCTTCAACCAGCTCTATCTCGCGCTCCCCCTCCAGCTCGCGCGCGCCGAGGCCGGCCCCGCGGTGGTCGCGGCGATGTTCGCGTGGGTCTCGGCCCTGACCCTCGTGCTGCAGCTGCCGGTCTCGCGCTGGTGTCATCGCGTGGGCGCGGCCCGCGCCCTGCGGGTCGGCTACGGGCTCTCGGCCGCGGGCTTCGTCGTGGTCGCCGCGAGTGCCGTTGTGCCTCTCGACGGCCCCGTGCTCATCGCCGCGGTGTTCGCCGCCGCCGGGCTCGTCATCGTCGGGCACCTCACGACGAACCCCACCGCGCAGGGCCTCGTTCCCCGCTTCGCCGGGGCGCTGCCGACGGGATCGTTCTTCGGTCTGCTGTCGACGTGCGGGGGTATCGCCGTGCTCGTCGGCAACGTCGCGGTCGGCGCCCTGCTCGGCTGGACCGCCGTCCCCGCGGCGGCGTGGGTGCTGCTCGCCGTTCCGCTCGTGGTCGCCGCCGTGTGGGCGCCTCGGGTCACGGCCTCCGCGGGTTCGGCCGACTCACTCTCGCGCTGACGACGCGCCATCGAGAGTCGTCACAGCTCGAGCGTGATCCGCGGGCAGGCCGCGCGCGAGACGCACGGCATCATCGAGCGGTTGGCATCCTGCTCCTCGGGGGAGAGCACGGAGTCGCGGTGCTCGATGTCGCCGTCGACGACGGCCACTTCGCACGTTCCGCAGGTGCCGACGCGGCAGCTCCAGGGCACGACGATGCCCTGCTCCTCGATCACGTCGAGCACCGAGCGCTCCGGAGGCACCGTCACCGTCAGCCCCGACATCATCAGGTCGACCTTGAACGGCTCGGTCCAGACGGGCGGGCCGAGCACTTTCGCCTCGAACCGCTCGACGTGCAGGCTTCCACGCGGCCACACCGACATCGTGGCATCCAGGGCCTCGAGGAGGCGGGCGGGTCCGCACGCGTAGACGACCGTGCGAGCCACCGGTGTGCCGAGCCGATCGGGCAGATCGAGTCGTCGTCCCTCGTCGGCCGCGAACACCTCGACGCGGGAGCCGTGCTGCGCCTCGAGCTCGCTGACGAAGGCCATCGTCGTGCGCGATCGCCCGACGTAGAGCAGCGTCCACTCGGCCCCGGCCGCCGCGGCGGCCTCGATCATCGGCACGATCGGCGTGATGCCGATCCCGCCGGCGACGAACACGTACGACCGTCCCGCGGTGGGCGCGAACAGGAAGTGGTTCGCGGGGCCGCGCACGCGCAGAGTCGACCCGACCCGGGCGTTCTCGTGCAGCCACACCGATCCTTCGCGCTCGCGGAGGACCCCGATGCGCCACGTGCCGCGTTCGGTCGGCGAGCCGCAGAGCGAGTACTGCCGTTCGATTCCGCCGGGCAGGACCACGTCGATGTGCGCTCCGGGCGACCAGTGCGGCAGCGTCCCCGTCGCGCGCTCGAGGTCGAGCACGACGACGCCGTCCGCGGCATCCCGGCGCTCTCGGACAACCGCGTCGAATGTCACTCCCGCACTCACGCGTCCTCCTGTTCGACCGCGTCGTCGGCGCCGCCGCCGTGCACGAGCTCTTTCACGATGAGCAACCGGTACACGGAGCCGTCGGGCGAGTACCAGCGGTGCGGTGTGCCCGACCGGCAGTACACCGAGTCGCCGACCCGCAGGGTGCGCTCGCCGAAGCCGCCGAACGAGATGACGATCGAGCCCTCGAGAACCGTGAGGAACTCGTCCTCTTCGTGCACGTAGTGATCGCCAGGAGTCGGATTCGACCCCGTGAACTCGAGGGGCTCGAACCGCCGCGGGCCCTCGGCCAGCAGCCGGGCGGTTCCCTCGGCATAGGGACCGATGACCCCCTCGTCGGCGGCCACGAACGAGGGCTCGGCGTCGTGGTCGGCGCGCGGCGGCTCCGACCCCGCGAGCAGCTCGACTCGGCTGGTGCCCAGCGCCCGGGCGAGCCGTTCGAGGCTCGCCATGCTCGGGCGCGCGAGACCGCGCTCCAATTGGCTGAGGAAAGGGTGCGACAGGGTCGCGGCCTCGGCGAGCTGGGTGAGGGTCAGCCCGCGCGCCTTGCGCAGCCCACGCAAGTGAGCGCCCAAGCGTTCGTCGCTGCTGGGGGTATCCATCACGGGGGCCATGGTGGTCATCGTTTCACCCTCTCGAACAATCGGGCGACGACCTCGCGTTCGTCGGCGCGGATCAGTCGGCCCTGATCGACGACGACGTGTCCGGCCACGAGGACGGTCCGCGGACGTCGGCCGGGTGCGGCCCACAGCAGTCCCGCCACGGGGTCGGCCACGCCGGCGTCGGCGACACCGGAGACGTCCCACAGGCACAGGTCCGCAGCCGACCCGGGGGTCAGACGCCCGAGCTCGGGGCGCCCGAGCCCGTCGGCCGATCCGGCGGTCGCCATCGTCAGGACGTCGGATGCCGGCAGCTGCGGCCCGACCAGCGCCGACACCTGCAGGGCAAGGCGCGCGTCGGCGAGCAGGTGCCCCGCGTCGTTGCTGCCCCCGCCGCTCGTACCGAGGCCGACGGCGACACCCGCGTCGAGCAGGCGCCGCACCGGCGCGACACCCCAGCCCATGGGCACGTCGCACCCGGGAGCATGGGTGGCCGAGACCCCGGATGCCGCGACTCGCGCGATCTCGTCGTCGGACACGTCGCACAGGTGGGCGAGGGTCACGTCGGGGGCGAGCCACCCCCACTCCTCGAGCAGATCGAGGGGGCGCTTCCCGTAGCGCGAGACGGCGATCTCGACGTCCACCACCTCGTTGGCCTGCGTGCGTCGGCGCAGGCCGTGGCGCTGGGCCACCTCGCCGAGCAGCGCGAACGTCTCGCGCGGGTCGCTGTGCACGCCGGCCGGTCCCACGGCGACCTGCAGCATCCCGTCGGCCGAGACACCGCCCGCGCGATTCGGGACGAGGGCCGAGACGATGTCCTCCGCCGATGCCGCCGCGGTCTGCGGGTCGTCGCGCGCCGCGCCGCGCACGAAGACGAGTCGCGCGCCGAGATCGGCCGCGGCGGTCGCCGCCGCGCGGGCCATCCCGACGGTGTCGGCGTCGGCGGGCCAGGTCAGGTGGTGGTCGGCGACGGTGGTCACCCCGCACAGCAGCGCTTCGGCGAGACCCGCTCGAGCGGCGAGACCGGTCAGTTCCGGGTCGACCCCCGCCGCGGTGTAGGCCGCCGCCATGGCGGGGAGCCATTCGCGCATCGGGATGCCGCGCGTGCCCGGCAGCGTGCGGAAGGCGGTCTGCAGCAGGTGGTGGTGGGCGTTGACCAATCCGGGCGTGACGACGCAGCCGGTGGCGTCGATGATCTCGGCGTCCGTCGTGTCGGCGCTCTCGACGACGACCCCGTCGGCGATCGTGACGTCTCCCTCGCGCACGCGCCCGGAGCCGTCGATCACCGCGATCGCGCCGCGGACGATGGTGACGCTCATGCGCTCCTCACAGCGCACGAGTCCCCGCCACTCGCGATCGCGTGCAGGCGGGGTCCGGCGGCCTCGCGCAGCGGTCGAGCGTCGGCGGCGTTCCGGGATGCCACGATCTCGGCGATCACCGACAGGGCCGTCTCCTCGGGGGAGCGGCCCCCGAGGTCGAGACCCAGAGGGGAGTGCAGGCGCGAGAGCTCGGCATCCGTCACTCCGGCGGCGCGCAGGAGCGCGGCTCGACGCGAGACGGTGGCGCGAGCGCCCATCGCTCCGACGAAACCGACCGGCAGGCGCAGCGCCGAGCGGATCGCGGGAACGTCGAGACGCTCGTCGTGGGTGAGCACGCACACGGCCGTGCGTGCGTCGGGGGAGGGGAGGGTATCGAGCACCTCGTGGGGTGCTCCGACGACCAGCTCGGCCGCGTCGGGGAAGCGGTCGCGGGTCACGAGGAGGGCCCAGTCGTCGCAGACGGTCACCGCGAAACCGGCGGCGGCTCCCAGTCGGCAGAGGGCGGCCGCGTGCTCGCCCGCGCCGAGGATGATCAGCCGCGGGGGAGCCGGTCGATGCAGCACGAGAGGCTCGTCCCCGCCGAGGTCGAGGCGCAGCGTCGCATCGCGACGGTCTCGGGCCGCCTCCAGGGCGGGGCGGTGCGCGTCTTCGACGCGATACGCGACGACGTCGACCGCGCCGCCGCACGCCAGACCGGCGGCGATCGGCGCGATCGCGTCGTCGGCGCCGAAACCGAAGCGCGCGCGACGGATGGTGCCGGTGCGCAGGACATCGAGACCGAGCATGACCGCGTCGTTCTCGACGCAGCCGCCCGAGATCGATCCGATCACCCGGGCATCTCTCGTGACGGCGAGGGTCGCGCCCACGCCGCGGGGTGCACTGCGCACGACCGCGGTGACCGTGACGGCCGCCACGGGCACGCTCGCGTCGAGCAGCGGCACCAGGTCGGGGGCCAGTTCGAGCATGGATGCGACCGTAATCGGGGCGTGTTTCGCGCACGCTACGCTGTCGTGACCATGCCCGCAGTCCCGCTCGGAACCGTGTCGGGCCTCGTCCTGGCCGCCGGGGCGGGGCGGCGGTTCGGTGGGCCCAAGGCCCTCGCGCGCACTCCCGCCGGCACGCCGTGGATCGCGCTCGCCACCCGAGCACTGAGCGAGGGCGGATGCCACGACGTCACGGTCGTCCTCGGCGCCGAGGCGGACGCGGCGAGCGCCTTCGTCCCCACCGGCGTCTATATCGTGCGAGCCGAGGATTGGGCGACGGGGGTCGCCGCCTCGCTGCGCGCGGGGCTGGGGGCGATGGCATCCGGTCCGTCGATCTCGGTCGTGGTGCTGCCCGTCGACACTCCCGACGTTCCTCGCGCTGCCGTCGCGAGGGTTGCGCGTCGAGCGAGCGCGGACGCTCTCGTGCAGGCGACCTACGGCGGGGCACCCGGTCACCCGGTGCTTCTCGGCCGCGATCACTGGGGGCCGGTGGCGGCCTCGATCCGGGGCGACATCGGCGCGCGCCCGTACCTCATCGCGCAGGACGCGCAGCTCGTCGAGTGCGGTGACCTGTGGTCTGGCGTCGACCACGACGAGCGCTGAGGGGCGCTCGCGCGCGACGTGTCACGGTCCGGTCACGGGCGCGGATGAATTTTGACGCGGCTATAGACAAAACCCCCTCCGGTGGATATTTTTTCGGAGCCGTCATAATTCGACGGACCAGAGTGCCGGGAACGAAGACGTACCCGATCCGACGCCGGGGAGGGCGCGGGTACGGATCGAAGGGTCCCTGCTGTTCAGAGAGGAACGCAGATCACATGCTGAAGAAAATCCTGACCGGTGCGGCCATCGCCGCACTCGCCGTGGGCCTCGGAGCGTGCAGCTCCACGCGCCCCGCGGACGGCGGTGGAGACGCCGCAGGTGGCGGATCGACCGAATGCAACGTCGGCATCGCCATGCCCACCCGCAGCCTCGAGCGTTGGATCAACGACGGCGAGCAGCTGCAGAAGAAGCTCCAGGATGCCGGGTGCACCGTCGACCTGCAGTACGCCGACAACAAGACCGACCAGCAGATCAGCCAGATCCAGAACCAGCTGTCGGGTGGCGCGAAGATCCTCGTCATCGCCGCGATCGACGGTTCGACCCTGGGCCCGGTGCTGCAGGAGGCCAAGTCGCAGAACGCCAAGGTCATCGCGTACGACCGTCTCATCAACGGCAGCGAGAACGTCGACTACTACGCCACGTTCGACAACTACAAAGTCGGAACGCTTCAGGGCCAGTACATCGAGTCGAAGCTGGGCCTGAAGGACGGCAAGGGCCCGTTCAACCTGGAGCCCTTCGCCGGAAGCCCCGACGACAACAACGCGAAGTTCTTCTTCGCCGGCGCGTGGGACGTGCTCAAGCCCTACGTCGACAAGGGTCAGCTGGTCGTCCCCAGCGGCAAGTCGCCCGCCAACGACGACGCCTGGGCGTCGATCGGCATCCAGGGCTGGGCGTCCGACAAGGCGCAGTCCGAGATGGACAACCGTCTCTCGTCGTTCTACGGCAACGGCAAGAAGGTCAACGTGGTGCTCTCGCCCAACGACAGCCTCGCCATCGGTATCGAGGCGTCGCTGAAGTCGGCCGGATACACCCCCGGCGCCGACTACCCGATCATCACGGGTCAGGATGCCGACAAGGCCAACGTCAAGGCGATCCTCGACGGTGCGCAGGCGATGACGGTCTGGAAGGACACCCGTGCCCTCGGTGACCGGGTCTTCACGATGATCCAGGAGCTGAAGGACGGCAAGGAGGTCGAGGTCAACGACACCAAGACCTACGACAACGGCAAGAAGGTCGTCCCCTCGTACCTGCTGACCCCCGAGGTGGTCACCAAGGACGACGTGCAGTCGAAGCTCATCGACTCGGGCTTCCTGAAGGCGTCCGACGTCGGACTCTGATCCACCCGGCGGCGGGGCGGGTTCGCCCGCCCCGCCGCTCCCCGTGCCGCCCCCCGGGCGGCGGAGCCGAAATGCCGCCCCACCGGCGGCGGAGGGACAAGCACACACCATGACCGAACCGATCCTGCGTATGTCGGGGATCTCGAAGTCGTTCAACGGGGTTCCCGCCCTGGCCGATGTGTCGATCGACGTCTACCGCGGCGAGGTCCACGCCATCTGCGGTGAGAACGGCGCCGGAAAGTCGACGCTGATGAAGGTGCTCAGCGGGGTCTATCCCGCCGGCAGCTTCGAGGGCGGCATCACCCTCGAGGGCGAGCAGATGGCCTTTCGCTCCATTAACGACAGCGAGGCCGCCGGCATCGTCATCATCCACCAGGAGTTGGCGCTCAGCCCGTACCTCTCGATCGCCGAGAACATCTTCCTCGGCAACGAGAAGTCGCGTCGTGGCGTCATCGACTGGAACGCGACCAACTCCGCGGCGGCCGAGCTGCTCAAGCGGGTGGGGCTGCGCGAGAACCCCGCGACGAAGATCTTCGAGCTCGGCGTCGGCAAGCAGCAGCTCGTCGAGATCGCCAAGGCCCTCGCGAAAGAGGTGAAGCTCCTCATCCTCGACGAGCCCACCGCCGCCTTGAACGACGACGACTCCGCCCACCTGCTCGATCTGATCGACCAGCTGCGCACGCAGGGCATCACCTGCATCATCATCAGCCACAAGCTCAAAGAGGTGCTGCGCATCTCGGATCGCATCACCATCATCCGCGACGGCCGCACGATCGAGACGATGCACCGCTCCGACGCCGACACCGACGAGGGCCGGATCATCCGCGCCATGGTCGGCCGCGATCTGAACAGCCTCTTCCCGCCGCGCGAGCCCGACATCGGCGAAGAGCTCTTCCGCGTCGAGAACTGGACCGTCCACCACCCCGTCGACACCGAGCGCGTGGTCATCGACGACGCCTCCTTCATGGTGCGCGCCGGGGAGATCGTCGGTTTCGCGGGCCTCATGGGCGCCGGTCGCACCGAACTCGCGATGAGCATCTTCGGGCGCATGTACGGCACCGGCATCTCCGGCGAGGTGTACAAGAACGGGCAGCAGATCGACGTCCGCACGGTGGATGCTGCGATCAAGCACGGCATCGCCTACGCCACCGAGGACCGCAAGAAATACGGTCTCAACCTCATCGGCGACATCCAGGTCAACGTCTCGGCCTCCGCTCTCGCCCGCCTCGCCCGCCTCGGTGTGGTCGACCGGTACCGCGAGTACAAGGTCGCCGATTCGTACCGCTACAAGATGAACATCAAGGCGCCCAGCGTCGCCGCGATCACGGGACGCCTCTCGGGCGGCAACCAGCAGAAGGTCGTGCTGTCGAAGTGGATGTTCACCGGGCCCGACGTGCTGATCCTCGACGAGCCCACCCGCGGCATCGACGTCGGGGCCAAGTACGAGATCTACGGCATCATCAACGAACTCGCGGCCCAGGGGAAGGCCGTCATCGTCATCTCGTCGGAGCTGCCCGAGGTCATCGGCCTCTCCGACCGCATCTACACGATCTCCGAGGGGCGCATCACGGCCGAGGTCAGCCGCGACGACGCCACGCAGGAGAACCTCATGCGGCACATGACCGCCGGAAGGAACTGACAGCAATGGCCACCGCATCCACCCAGACGGTCGAGGCACCGACGCAGCCGGGACCGCGACGTCGCGGCATCCTGTCGCGCATCAACTTCCGACAGTTCGGCATCCTCGCCGCTCTCGTCATCATCATCGTGCTCTTCCAGGTGCTCACCGGCGGTCGCCTGCTGATGCCCGGAAACGTCAACAACCTCATCCAGCAGAACGCCTACGTGCTGATCCTCGCGATCGGCATGGTGATGGTCATCATCGCCGGCCATATCGACCTGTCGGTCGGATCGGTCGTGGCCATGGTGGGCGCGATCGCGGCGATCGCGATGAACCAATGGGGTCTGCCCTGGTTCGTCGCCGTCCTGCTCTCGCTCGTCGTCGGCGCTGTCGTCGGTGCGTGGCAGGGCTTCTGGGTCGCGTTCGTGGGCATCCCCGCGTTCATCGTCACCCTGGCGGGCATGCTGCTGTTCCGCGGTCTCACGCTCGTCCTGCTCACCGGCGGCACCATCAGCGGCCTCCCCGACGGCTTCACGGCGATCGGCGCCGGCTGGCTGCCGCCGTTCCTCGGCTACCTCGGCAACTGGGACGCGCTGACCCTTGCGCTCGGCGCCATCGCCAGCGTGCTGCTCGTCGTGCAGCAGCTGCGCACCCGCGCGACGCTGCGCCGCCTCGAGCTGCCGCGCGAGGTCGCCTGGTCGTTCTGGGCGAAGAACGTCGTCGCAGTCGTCGCGATCATGGCCACCGCCTTCACGATCGCCGCCTACAACGGCACCCCCATCGTGCTGATCATCCTGGCGGTCCTTGTGCTGGCGTACACGTTCGTGCTCAACCGCACCACATTCGGTCGCCACATCTACGCCATGGGCGGCAACCTCTTCGCGGCCGTGATGAGCGGTGTCAAGACGAAGTGGGTCAACTTCTTCATCTTCGTCAACATGGGTGCCCTCGCGGGTCTCGCCGCCGTGGTCAGCACTGCGCGTGCCGGTGGTGCGGTGGCCTCGGCCGGTCAGAACTACGAGCTCGATGCGATCGCTGCGGTGTTCATCGGTGGTGCGGCCGTCCAGGGCGGTATCGGAACGGTCGTCGGCGCGGTCGTCGGTGGTCTGGTCATGGGCGTGCTGAACATGGGTCTGTCGATCCTCAGCGTCGACGCCGCGTGGCAGATGGCCATCAAGGGCATCGTGCTGCTCCTCGCCGTCGCGTTCGACATCTTCAACAAGCGGCGCAACGGCGGTGCGTGACCGGATGGGGAGCCCGGTCACCCGGCCGGCTCCCCATCCCGGCCGCTCCGGCCGTCGGCCGCGTCGCGTCGCCGTGCGTCGGCCGCGTGAACACTCCGGTCCCCTCGATGGGATGATGGGGGAGGTGCGCCTCTCATGACCCCTGCCGTGTTCGAGCCCGCAACCCCGCTCGCGCCGCCGGCTGGCCGTACGACGAACGACCTGATCCGTCAGCAGAACCTCTCGTCCGTCCTGTCGCTCCTCCACTCCCGGGGAGCGCTCTCACGCGCCCAATTGGGCGCCACGACCGGCCTCAACCGCTCCACGGTCACGGGTCTCGTCATGGAATTGACCGAGCTCGGCCTCGTCCGCGAGGCGCCCAGCGGGGAGCGCACCGGCAAGGTCGGTCGACCGACTCTCGACCTCGAACCCGAAGACCACGTCGCCGCCCTGAGCGTCCGCGCCGAACCGCACGCGGTGACCGTGGCCCTGGTCGGCCTCGGCGGGGTGGTGCACGCCCGTCTGCGTCACGACACCGCCACTGCGCCGGCGCCGAAACGGTTCGTCCAGATCGTCGCCTCGTCGGTCGAGGCGATGCGCGCCGACATCGACCGCCACTACCGCGTGGTCGGGGCCGGGCTGGCGGTCCCCGGACTCGTCAACGCCAACGGTTCCGTCCTCGTCTCGCCCACCCTCGGGTGGAAGCGCGATCCCGTCGCGGCGCGTCTGAGCGACGAGCTCGGGATGCCGGTGGCCGCCGGCAACGACGCCAGCATCGGCGCCCTCGCGGAGTCGCGGTTCGGCGTGGGCGTGGGCGTCGGCAACCTGCTCTACCTCGGCGGCGCGATGCACAGCATCGGCGGCGGTCTCATCATCGACGGCACCCTGCTGCGCGGGACGTCGGGTTACGCCGGGGAGCTCGGCCACACCGTCGTCGACCCGCGCGGACGCCCGTGCGTGTGCGGACGCCGCGGGTGCCTCGAGGCCGAGGTCAGCCTCGACCTGATCGAACCGCTGCTGGGGCGCCGCAAGCTCGACGAGGACGAACTCGATGTCGAGCTCGGCGTCGCCCGCAATCCCCGCGTGATGACCGAGGTGACGCGCCAGGTCGAGATGCTCTCGCTCGCCCTGACGAACTTCGTCAACGCCTTCGCCCCTGAGACGGTCGTGCTCTCGGGGTATCTCGGCGCGCTGCTGTCGGTCAGCCGCGAGCGTCTCGCCGACGCCGTGCGCGTGCATCCGCTGGGCGCCGAGGGCCGCACGATCCGTCTCGAACGCGCCCACCTGCGCTCGCGCCTCATGCTCGTGGGCCCCGCGGAACTGGCCTTCAGCGACCTGTTGGCCAACCCCGCCGGCTTCCGCGGCTGACCCCGCTCCCCCGCACGCAGCGCGCGTTGCGGGCCGCAGCGTCCGAATGCCCGCGTCCTCCCGTGAGTGTCCAAAACACCCGGACGAATTTCTGCGGCGTCCGGGTTTCTTGGACACTCGACGCTGGTGGCGCGGGCGCACGCTGCGTGCGGTCGCTCGTTGAGCGCGGCGACGGGACGTCGACGACGTTTCAGCGACGAGGGAGGCGGTCAGCCCCCGATCACCACATTCAGCGGCTCCTCGCCGCGGTGCAGGCGTTCGATCTGCTGACGCACCAAGCGTGCGATGCGGGGGCGCATGGCATCCGTCGTCCCTCCGACGTGCGGCGCGATGAGCACGCCGTCGAGGCTCCACAGCGGGTGGCCCTGGGGGAGAGGTTCGGGGTCGGTGACGTCGAGGGCGGCGCGGATCCGGCCGCGGCGGACGTGATCGACGAGGGCATCGGTGTCGATGAGCGGGCCGCGGCCGACGTTCACGACGAGCGCTCCGTCGGGCAGGGCCGAGAGGGCGCGGTCGTCGATGACGTGGCGGGTCGCGTCACCGCCCGGGAGGGACGCGATGACGATGTCGGTCTCGGCGAGCACCTCGTACAGCTTGCCGAGGGGGAACACCTCGACCTCGTCTTGCAGACGACCGTGCGAGGCGACGGCGCGCAGCTCCACCTCGAAGGGCTTCAGGCGTGCGGCGATCGCACGACCGACCCCGCCGAAGCCGAGCAGGGTCACCCGAGCGTCGGCCAGGCCGGGAGCACCGCCGCCGGTCCACTCGCCGCGGTCCTGCGCGCGCACGACCTCGGGCAGCCGTCGCTGGGCCGCCAACGCCAGGGCGACGGCGAGCTCGGAGGTGGCCGTCTCGTGCACGCTCGAAGCGTTCGCGAACACGATCCCCTCGGGCAGGCGCCCCTCGACGTTGTCATACCCGATCGACTGGCCCTGGACGAGTCCGACCTCGATCTCGGAGAGGCGCTCGATGACGTTGTCCATCGACATGTACGGGGGCACGACCATGTCGAAACGGTCGTGCGGTGCCGGTCCCGTCATGTCCCACACCACCACCTCGACGCCGTCGGGCAGCTCGTTCAGGTCGGCGCGGAGTTCGTCGGTGGGCACGGACACGAGGAGGGGGGTCGAGGTCGTCACCGCAGAGACGCTACCCCCGCCGTCTCGGTGGGCGTGGGAGGTTGCGCCCGGCGCCCGATGTGCACACCGACCGGCACGTCGTACGCGAGATATTCGCGCAGCAGGGCGTCGGCGTCGCGCTCGAACAACCGCCGCGACAGGGCGGCGGCGAGCTTCGTGGCCCCGCCGACGAGGCCGGGGATCTGGTGGCTGAGCATCCCCTGGCTCAGGCGTGCGCCGTGGTTGAACATGTGGATCCGAGAGAGGGCCGAGGCCTCCGGCGTGCTCCGGCTGACGAGACCGAAGTCGTCGTCGAGATACGGGAATGCCGCGAGACCGGGGTTCTGCGCCGTGGACGCGGGGTCGAGCCGGTCGCTCCACAGGACGGCATCCGCGGCGACGTTCGCCAGCTCGGGGCGCCGCGCGAGCTCTGAGACGATCCCGGTCGCCGCCAGCACGACGTCGTAGTGATGGATGCCGTGCGGCGTCGTCACGGCGATCTCGCTGCCCGTCCACTCCACGCTCTGCCACGGCGACGAGGTGAGGAAGCGGAAGGAGTCGAAGGCGTGGGCGCGCCAGAGGGCGTTCTGCGTGGCCGGTTGGTCGACCGCCGACAGGTGCACGTTGAAGGCCCACTTCTGCTGGTCGGTGAACGAGCCGTAGTTCTCGATGAGGCCGGCGAACTCCATCCAGCGGTAGGGGCTCACCTGCGGCATCGCCGGTCGACGCATGTGCACGTCGACACTCGCCGCTCCGTGCTCGAGAGCGGTCGCGGCGTTGTCGAACGCTCCCGTGCCCGCGCCCAGGATGCCGATGCGCAGCCCCGCGAGCACCTCGAAGTCGATGGCGTCGTGCGTGTGGTGTACGCGCTCGGCGGGAAGGTCGCGCAGGAGGGCGGGGATGTGTCGACCACCGGCCCCCTCGATGCCCGTGGCGAGCACGACGTGCTGCGCGGGCAGCATCCACTCGCCGTCGGGCCCGTCGAGGTGCATCTGGATCGGACCGTCCGCCGTGGTCGGTGCGAGCGACCGCACGCGGGTGGAGGGCACCACCGTCAGGGCGGAGACTTCTCGGTACCACCGCAGGAAGCCCTGCCACGCAATCGTGGGGAAGTACTCGATCGCCTCCCACGCGTCGATGCCGTACACGGCCTCGAACCAGGCCCGCGGGCTCACGGCGGGAGTGCCCCAGGTGGGCCATGCGATGTCTTTCGGAGTGCGCAGCGTGTGCATGCGCGCGTAGGTGGTCCAGGGGCCCGCCGCATCGGCGGGGGCGGCGTCGATCACCACGACGTCGTCGATCCCACGGCGTCGGAGGCCGCGGGCCAGAACGAGTCCGGCTTGCCCCGCGCCCACGATCACCACGGGACGGATGCCGTCCCGCGCACCGACCCACGAGCGTCCGTCGCCCGCGCTGAGGGCGCTCTGGTGCGCGGCCTCGCGTTCGAGGGCCGCGAGGCGGGCGTCGGAATCGGGGAGCGGGGTGAGCACGCTCACTCCCCGTCGATCACGACGCGAACGCCGAGGGTGTCGTCGAAGCGGTGGTTGTGGTGGTCGGTGACGTTGGTGTCGTCGAGCTCGAGGTTGACGAAGTCCATGCTCGGCTCGGCGAAGAAGGGGCCCGCGTGCCAGGTGCCCTTGCGCATCGTGATGGCCGTTCGCGGCGGGATGCGGAAGGCGCGGAGATCGTCGAGCGCCGGGGCCTCGATACCGGGGGCGGCGACGGCGATCGTCCACTCGACGTCTCCGACGGCCATGAGCGTCTGCGTGGTCTCGAGGTGGCGGGTCACGCGCACGAACTCCGGCGTCTTGTCGTCGAGGTGCATGAGGTAGAAGCGCGGGATGCCGTTCGACACGTCGAGCACGGCTTCCTCCGCGGTGAAAGGAGTGCCGTCCTCCATCGGCGTCAGGACGACGCCGAAGGGGTCGAACGACGCGGGGGTCACGGTTTCGGCGGTGAGGCGGTGGACGGTGAGGGTGTCGGACATGGCGGCTCGCTTTCGTCGGCTGATCCGACCGTACACTTGTCCAACAAGCAACGATTCAACTTGTCCGACATGTTCACCGCGCTGTTACGCCCGCGAAACGCTCACGACCGCACCCGGCGGATCAGGGCGTTGCGCAGTCCCTCCGGCGCGGGCAGCTGCACCTCTCGCGACCAGTACCCGATCGCGTCGTCGGCACCGTATCCGCAGTAGGTCATCTCGATGACCGGCGTGCCCGGCGAGCTCGACAGAAGCCGTGACCTCTCGGCATCCAGCCCGATCGCCTCCATCCACACGGTCTCCCACGCGACTCGTACGCCGTTGGCGGCTTCGGCGAGATCGAAGACGGGGCGGTGCGCGTCGAGCGTGGCGTCGCGCTGCAGGGGGACGAGGTCTTCCGCCAGGGCGTAGGGCGCTCTGTCGGCGCGCCACATCTTCACGGTGCGCAGGACCGGGGTGCCGTCGGGCAGGTCGTCGAAGCGGTGCGAGCCGGGGGTCAGCTCGAGGCGATCGGACGACACGAGCTCGAGCGACGGCTCATAACCGGCGGAGCGGATCGAGAGGGAGTGGTCGAACTGCTGGTCGATCCGTCGGCCCACCCCCGCGAGGCGACGGTTCGGAGTGGTTCGCGCGCCCTGCGTGCGGTGCACGTATCCGCGCTCTTCGAGGCGCACCAGCGCTTCGCGCACCGAGTTGCGGCTCGCGCCGAGCATCTCGGCGAGGCGCGGCTCGGAGGGCAGCGCCGCTGCCTCGCTGCTCCACAGGGCAAGGATGCCCTCGATGATCGGATCGGGATCGGGTACGCGCACGGACTCATCTTCCCCGATGGATACCGGGACGATCGCCCCGGTGGGGCAGGGGAGTCGCGAACGGTCCGAACGAAACCGCGGGCGGGGTCAGGCGGCGGCGCCCACGACGGCGGCGATGGCCGACGTGAAGAAGCCCAGACCGTCGACGCCCGAGCGCATCGCCGCCGCGGTGCCCGGGCCGAAGCCCGGCTCGACCGCGTGCTCGGGGTGCGGCATGAGGCCCACGACGTTGCCGCGCTCGTTGGTCAGGCCGGCGATGTCGTCGAGCGAGCCGTTGGGGTTGACTCCGACGTACCGGAAGGTCACGAGGCCCTCGCCGTTCACGCGCGCCAGGGTCTCGGCATCCGCGATGTATCCGCCGTCGGCGTTCTTCAGCGGGATGACGATCTCGTCGCCCTCGGCGAAGTCGCTGGTCCAGGCGGTCGAGGCGTTCTCGACGCGCAGGCGCTGGTCACGGCGGATGAATTGCTGGTGGGCGTTGCGGATCAGACCGCCGGGCAGCAGGTGCGCCTCGACCAGCATCTGGAAGCCGTTGCAGATGCCGAGCACGGGCATGCCCTTGCCGGCCGCGTCTTTGACCTCGGCCATGATCGGCGCGAACGCGGCGATCGCTCCGGCGCGCAGGTAGTCGCCGTAGCTGAAGCCACCGGGCAGGACGAGGGCGTCGACGCCCTTCAGATCGTGCTCGCCGTGCCACAGGGCGACGGGCTCACCGCCCGCGAGGCGGATCGCGCGCTGCGCGTCGCGGTCGTCGAGGGAGCCGGGGAACGTGATGACCCCGATGCGAGCGGTCACTCGACGACCTCGATGTTCACGACGTCTTCGATGACGGCGTTCGAGAGCATCTCGTCGGCGAGCTCACGGGCTCGCGCGAGCGTGGCCTCGTCGACCTCGCCCTCGACGGTGAGTTCGAAACGCTTGCCGATGCGCACGTCCGAGAAGCGGTGCTCGCCCAGACGCGACAGGGCGCCGGCGACGGCCTTTCCCTGCGGGTCGAGGAGCTCGGCCTTGGGCATGACGTCGACGACGATGGTGGGCACTGCAGCTCCAAGAGTCGGGTGGCGTTGTGAAGGCCAGTCTACGCGAGCCGTCGACGGCGCCCGCTACGGCCGACCGGGCCGAGCGAGCAGGACTTCATAACGATCTCACAGCGTCCTCTTGACCGCATGGGAGCGATCCCATAGCGTCGTCCCCGATCGGTGAGAGCGCTCCCACGCGATGTCGCAGGGAGCCTCCCAGAGCGCCGGTCAGCACCCACCACAAAGGAGTGATCTGTGAAAACTCGTGCCCTGCGCCGGGTGGCTCTTGTCGCCGCCGTCGCATCGACTTCCGCCCTCGTCCTCGCCGGCTGCTCCGGTGCCGGGGGCTCCGCCTCGGGCGGCGACGGCGAGGTGACCCTCACCGTCGCCACCTTCAACGACTTCGGGTACACCGACGCGCTCCTGCAGGAGTACATGGACGCCCACCCGAACGTGAAGATCGTGCACAACAAGGCCGCGACCAGCAACGAGGCCCGCGAGAACTACTTCCAGAAGCTGGGCAAGACCGGCCTCGCCGACATCGAAGCCATCGAGGTCGACTGGCTGCCCGAGGTCATGGAGTACGCCGACCTGCTGGCCCCCGTGCCCGACGACCTTAAGAGCCGCTGGCTCGACTACAAGGTCGAGGCCGCCACCAGCCCGGAGGGCAAGCTCGTCGGCTACGGCACCGACATCGGGCCCGAGGGCGTCTGCTACCGCTCCGACCTCTTCGCCGCGGCGGGTCTTCCCACCGACCGGGCCGAGGTCGCCACGATGCTCCAGGGCGACTGGTCGACCTATTTCGCCGCGGGCGACACCTACGTCGCCGCGACCGGCAAGGCCTTCTTCGACTCCGCCGGCGGCACCTACCAAGGAGCGATCAACCAGGTCGAGGCCGCGTACGAGAACCCCGACAACGGCGAGATCACCGCCACGAGCAACCCCGACGTCAAGAAGATCTACGACCAGGTGCTGAAGGCCAGCGCCACGCAGTCGGCGCACCTCGGCCAGTGGTCGGACGACTGGTTCGCGGGGCTCTCGAACGGCGCCTTCGCCACGATGCTCTGCCCGGGCTGGATGCTCGGCGTCATCGAGGGCAACGCCCCCGAGGTGAAGGGGTGGGACATCGCCAACGTCTTCCCCGGCGGCGCCGGCAACTGGGGCGGCTCGTACCTGACCGTGCCCGGCAACGGCAAGAACGTCGAGGCCGCTCAGGAGCTCGCCGACTGGCTGACCGACCCCGAGACCCAGGTCACGGCGTTCGAGAACGCGGGCACCTTCCCGAGCCAGACCGATGCCCTCAAGGCGGACGCGCTGCTCAGCAACACGAACGCGTACTTCAACAACGCCCCCGTGGGCGAGATGCTCTCCGAGCGCGCGCAGGCCGTGAAGGTCTCGCCCTACAAGGGGACGTTCTACTTCCAGATCAACGACGCCATGCAGAAGGCGCTCACGCGAGTGGAAGACGGAACGCAGGACGCCGCGACCTCCTGGAAGCAGTGGGCGACCGAGGTCGACGCCCTGTCCTGACCCGCAGCGAACGGATGCCGGGGCTCTGTTCCGCGGGCCCCGGCATCCGTCCCGCTCGTCTCGAGGAGGAGACATCATCGTGACCAGCACACTCGAACGGCCCACGCGGCCGGCGCAGCCCCGGGTCGGGGAGCGCCAGCCGCGGCGCCTCGGCTTCGGTCGGCGCCGCAGCGCGTGGGACCTGAAGCTCTCGCCGTACCTCTACATCTCGCCGTTCTTCATCCTGTTCGCGATCACGGGTCTGTTCCCCATCGCCTACACGGCGGTGATCTCGTTCATGGACTGGGATCTCGTTCGCAACTCGGGCGAGTTCATCGGCTTCGACCAGTACGCGTGGGTGCTCTCGCAGCCCAAGTTCTGGATCGCCCTGCGCAACACCTTCAGCATCTTCCTGCTCTCGAGCGTCCCGCAGCTCATCCTCGCGATCTTCATCGCCGCCATGCTCGACCAGAACATCCGCGCCAAGACGTTCTGGCGCATGAGCGTGCTGGTGCCCTACGTGATGGCCCCCGTCGCCGTCGCCCTCATCTTCAGCAACATGTTCGGCGACCAGTACGGCGTCGTGAACACCACCCTGCAGAACCTCGGCATCCCGGCTGTGCCGTGGCACTCCGACGCCTTCGCGAGCCACATCGCGATCGCGACGATGGTCAACTTCCGCTGGACCGGCTACAACACCCTCATCCTGCTCGCGGCGATGCAGGCCATCCCGCGCGAGTACTACGAGGCCGCGACCGTCGACGGCGCCGGCAAGATCCGCCAGTTCTTCTCGATCACGCTGCCGAGCCTCAAACCGACCCTCGTCTTCGTGATCATCACCGCCACGATCGGGGGTCTGCAGATCTTCGACGAGCCGCGCATGTACGACCAGTACGGCACGGGCGGCGCAGACAACCAGTGGCTCACCGTGACCCTCTGGTTGTACAACGTCGGCTGGGGCGAGTGGAACTTCGGCCGCGCCGCGGCACTCGCGTGGATCCTCTTCCTGCTCATCCTCGCCATCGGCGCGATCAACCTTTTCATCACGCGCTCGCTCGTGCGCGACGACGGTGGCCGCGGCAACGCGCGCTTTCGCCGAGATGCCCGCGCGCAGGCGCGAGCGGCGAAGGCTCGACTGAGGGCGGATGCCGAGACCCCGGCGACCGCGCGGGACACCGACGCGCCCCGAGGCGGCGCCGCACGACAGGAGACCAGCCGATGACCGCCGTAGGCGCCACCCCCCTCCCGGTCGTCGAGCCCGACGTACCCGGTCCCGTCCGCCGCCGCTCGGGCCCCGTACGCGGCTCCCGCCCCGGCTGGGTCGTCTACGCCGCCCTCGGCGCGGTGCTGCTGGCGAGCCTGTTCCCCTTCTACTGGTCGCTGCTGATCGGTTCGGGCGACTCCTCGACCATCCGCAACGCCAACCGGTCATGGATCCCCGGCGGCAACTTCTTCGCCAATGCGGCGTCCGTCATCGGCGACCCCGCGGTCAACTTCTGGCCGGCGCTCGTGAACTCGATCATCAGTTCCGGCTTGATCGCGGCATCCGTCGTCTTCTTCTCGACCCTCGCGGGCTGGGCGTTCGCGAAGCTGAGGTTCCGCGGCGGTCCCTGGCTGCTCGTCTTCGTCGTGGCGACGATGGCCGTGCCGACGCAGCTGGGCGTCGTGCCGCTGTACATCCTCTTCAGCGAGCTCGGGTGGACGGGGCAGCTCGGTGCCATCATCATCCCGGCTCTGACGAGCGCCTTCGGTGTCTTCTGGATGACGCAGTACCTGCGGCAGTCCGTGCCGGACGAGCTGATCGAAGCCGCGCGCGTCGACGGTGCGAGCTCGTTCCGCACGTTCCTCACCGTGGGCGTTCCCGCCGCCCGCCCCGCCGCCGCGATGCTCGGTCTGTTCACCTTCGTGAGTGCGTGGAACAACTTCTTCTGGCCGTTCATCGTGCTCGATCGTCAGAACCCTACGCTGCCGGTGGCCCTGTCGCTCCTGCAGTCCAACTACTTCGTCGACTACTCGATCGTCCTCGCGGGCGTGCTGCTGTCGACGATCCCGCTGCTGCTGCTGTTCGTCTTCGCGGGCAAGCAGCTGGTCAGTGGCATCATGCAAGGGGCGGTCAAGGGATGACCCTCGCGCCCACGGAAGGAACCCGAACCATGTCCCACACCCGCTCGTTCCCCGACGGCTTCCTCTTCGGTGCCGCCACCGCGGCCTATCAGATCGAGGGGGCGGCCTTCGAAGACGGTCGCACGGCCTCGATCTGGGACGCGTTCAGCCGCGTGCCCGACGCCGTGATCAACGCCGACAACGGCGATGTCGCGTGCGACCACTACCACCGCTATGCCGACGACGTGCACCTCATGAAGAAGCTCGGGCTGCAGACCTACCGCTTCTCGACGTCGTGGTCGCGCGTCCGCCCCGACGGCGGTGCCCTCAACGCGAAGGGCGTCGACTTCTACAAGCGCCTCGTCGACGAGCTGCTGGATGCCGGCATCCTGCCCTGGCTCACCCTGTATCACTGGGACCTCCCGCAGGCGCTGCAGGACACCGGCGGCTGGACCGTGCGCTCGACGAGCGAGAAGTTCACCGAGTACGCGCTCGACATGCACGACGCGCTCGGCGACCGCGTGAACGTGTGGACCACGCTCAACGAGCCGTGGTGCTCGTCGTTCCTCAGCTACACCGCGGGCATCCACGCACCCGGGCACTACTCCCAGGCCGAGGGCATGCTCGCCGCACACCACCTGCTGCTGGGACACGGTCAGACCGTTCGCGAGCTCCGTGCGCGCGATTCCTCGCTGAACCTCGGGCTCACGCTCAACCTCACGGTGGCGGATGCCGTCGACCCGACGAACCCCGCCGATCTCGACGCCGCGCGCCGCGTCGACGGGCAGTTCAACCGGTGGTTCCTCGACCCGGTGTTCCGCGGCGAGTACCCGGCCGACATCATCGCGGACTTCCGCGAGACGGATGCCGAGGCCGTGTCCCGCTGGCAGGAGGCCGTGCGGCCCGGCGACCTCGACATCATCTCGACGCCGATCGACTCCCTGGGCGTGAACTACTACCACGGCGAGTTCGTCGGCGGCACGCCGCCCGAGATCGAGCCTCCCGCGGGTGACGCCCCCACGGTGCGGCCCGTCGGCAAACCGTTCCCCGCGCACGAGAACCTGTACTGGCACGACCGTGGCCTGCGCCGGACGAACATGCACTGGGAGGTGCAGCCCGAGGGGCTCACGCGTCTGCTCGAGCGCGTCAGCGAGGACTACTCGGCTGAGGCCGAGGTCGCCCTCTACGTCACCGAGAACGGCGCCTCGTACGACGACGAACTGAGCACCGTCGGCGATGAGTCGCGCGTGCACGACGGCGAACGCGTGGAGTTCGTCGAAGCGCACCTCGGAGCGGTCCTGGATGCCGTCGACAAGGGCGTCGATGTGCGCGGCTATTTCTACTGGTCGCTGATGGACAACTTCGAGTGGGCCTGGGGCTACGAGAAGCGCTTCGGCATCGTCTACGTCGACTACGCCACGCAGGAACGCACGATCAAGGACTCGGGGCTCGCGTACGCCCGGGTCATCGCGGATCGCGCGCTGGAGCCGGTCGTCGCCCACTGAGGTCGACAGCGAAGGCCCGATCGCATGCGATGTGCGGTCGGGCCTTCGTCGTCCGGTGAGGGTGGGGTGCGGGGGCCGTCGACGGGCGGACGTCGCGGGGATCTGATCCGGATGCCGATGCGGTCGGCGCCCTCCCCGCAGTACGCTCGCAACAGCGCACAACGCGCCTGGCCACCCGAAGCGCGGTGCGATGCCGCCGTCCCGAAGGAGGGGAGCGATGGATCTCACATCCGTTCGGGGTGCCGCCACGATCGAAGAGGTCGCGGCGCGTGCCGGAGTCTCGCGATCGACGGTGTCCCGCGTCGTCAACGGCTCCACCGCCGTCTCGCCCTCCGCCCTCGAGGCCGTGCGCCGCGCCATCGACGAGTTGCAGTACGTCCCCAACCGCGCGGCACGCTCTCTCGCCAGTCGTCAGACCCGAGCGATCGCCCTGGTGATCCCCGAACAGACCGATCGCTTCTTCGGCGACCCGTTCTTCGCCTCGATCGTCGCGGGCATCGGCGAGGTCATCGGCGAGTCCGACTACATCATGAACATGCTCATCGCGAGCGACGACGCGAGCGCCAAGGCGCTCGGATACCTCCGAGGCGGGAGCGTCGACGGGGCGATCGTCGCCTCGCACCACACGAGCGACACCTTTCTCGATCGGGTCGCTGATGTCGTGCCCGTGGTCTACGGCGGACGACCCGCACGCGTCCGCGCGGACGACTACTACGTCGACGTCGACAACGTCGAGGGCGGCCGCGTCGCCACCGCCTACCTGCTCGCCCGAGGTCACCGACGCGTCGCCACGGTGTCGGGGCCGTCCGACATGCCCGCGGGCATCGACCGCCTTCACGGCTTCCGCAACGCCATGGCCGAGGCGGGGCTGGAGCCCGCGGCCGTCGAGAACGGGGACTTCACCGAGATGGGCGGCGCTCTCGCGATGAACCGCATCCTCTCGAGCGGGGTCACCCCCGAGGCCGTCTTCGTTGCGAGCGACCTCATGGCCCGCGGCGTCTATACGGTGCTCCGCGACAAGGGCCTCGAGCCGGGGCGCGACGTCGCCGTCATGGGCTTCGACGACTCGGCGGTGTCCACCGCCCTCACGCCGTCGCTGACGACGGTCCGGCAACCGTCGCTGACGCAGGGCCGGCACATGGCATCCGTTCTTCTCGACATCCTCGCCGGGCGTCCCGCCGCCCACGCGACGATCCTGCCGATCGAGGTCGTGGAGCGCGACTCGGCGTGAGGCTGGTCAGGGACCGGCCGGCAGCCGCAGGTCGATCTCGTAGCCGCCGTCGGCGAGAGGGCCGGCGCGGAACGATCCGCCGAGCATGTGTGCGCGTTCCGAGAGTCCGAGGTGACCGAGGCGCGCCGTCGGTGCGGGATCGGGGCGCGGGGCCGGGGAGGCGGCGTTGCGCAGGATCACCTGCACGCCGCCGGTGTCGGTGCTCGTCGCGGTCACGGTGACGTGCGATCCGGGGGCGTGCTTGCGCACGTTCGTGAGCCCCTCCTGGATCGTGCGGTAGACCGCGCGCTGGGTCGCGGGCGGGAGCCCCTCGCGCAGGTCGATGCGGGCATCGACCTCGAGGTCTGCCGGGTGCAGGATCTCGTCGAGGTGTCGCAGGGTCGGCTGCGGGCCGAGGGGTGCGGCTTCCGGTCCGTCGGCGCGGAGGACGAGGAGCATCTGGCGCAGCTCGGCGAGAGTCGTGGAGGCGAGGGTGCGGATCGTGTCGGCCGTCTCGACGACCTCGGGATCGTCGGCGCGGACCATCAGAGCTCCCGCCTGCACGGTGATGAGGCTCACCTGGTGGGAGACGACGTCGTGCATCTCCCGCGCGAGGTGGGCGCGCTCCGCCGCGACGGCCTCGCGCGCGACGCGGCGGTTCTCGTCGGCGCGGGCGAGGCGCAGTTCGTCGAGGCTCGCCGACAGCCTGCTCTGATTGCGCCGGAGGCGGCCGAGCGCCACCGCACCTCCCGAGGTCATCGTCGCGTAGACGATGGCGAGCACGTGGTCGTTGACCGAGGTGAAGGTGTCCCACGACAGACCGAGGCCCAGGAAGGTGACGGCGGTCGCGACGACGAGCCAGACCATCCCTGTCGCCGCGCTCGCGACGGTGTACAGGGCGATCACCGAGGCGATCGGCCCGCCGGTGAGGAACAGAGCAGGAAGCGCCAGCGCGAGCGACAGCAGGGGGATCCTCCGGCGCAGCAGCAGGCCCGCGGCCCCGACGAGCGTCAGCACCAGTTCGAGCAGGTCGGTCGTGTACAACCCCAGCACGCCGTCGAGCGCGGCGACCGCGACGAGCCCCAGATCGATCAGCACATCGCGGCGCTTCATCGCGCGTCCTGGTCGCGCAGCAGCCCCGCGCGCTCCGCGACGAGGGCCGCCTGCACGCGCCCCTCGACGCCGAGCTTGCCGAGGATCGTACTGATGTGCGCCTTCACGGTGGCCGGGCTCAGGAACATCGCGGCACCGATCTGGATGTTCGAAAGTCCTCGCCCCAGCTGCACGAGGATCTCGCGCTCGCGCGAGCTGAGCGCGTCCACCAGATCGGTGTCGGCCGCAGGCTCCGGGCGCAGGTACCCGGCCACCACCGCGCGGCTGACGGTGGGTGAGAACACCACCCCGCCGCCGTGGAGGGTGCGCACGAGCTGGGGCAGCTGACGCGGGTCGGTGTCTTTCACGAGGAATCCCGCTGCGCCCGCATCGAGGGCCGACGCGATGTGATCGTCGGAGTCGAAGGTCGTCAGGATCGCCACCGTCATGTCCCACCCCGCCCGGCGGATGTCGCGCAGCACCTCGAGGCCGTTGCGTCCCGGCATCCGGATATCGAGGAGCACCACGTCGGGGCGCGCCTCGGCGAGCACCTCCATCGCCTGGACCCCGTCGGCGGTCGCCACGACCTCGATGTCGTCGGCGGCGCTCAGGATGTGCGAGAAGCCGGAGCGGATGAGCGCTTCGTCGTCGATGACGGCGACACGGATGATCGGGGAGGCGAAGGATGCCATGCGACCAGGCTAGGGACTCCGGGCGCCGTCGAGGCAGGGGGGCGACGCCGATCTACCCGACCGGACGCGATCGGTACCCGTTCAGCCCCGGGGTCGGGGCATGCCCGTCGAACAGACTGGCTCCCGTCCCGTTCTCGATCCAGGAGCTCCCACCGTGTCCGTTCCCCTGCTCATCGTCGGCCTCTCCCTGCTCGTCTGGGCGCTGTGGAGCCGCGTGTTCCGCAAGGTCACGGTCAACGGGCCGATCGTGATGACCGCGCTCGGTCTGCTCGGCGGCGCACTGCTGCCCGTGCAGGGCGAGCTGTTCCTCGAGTCCAAGGCCACGCTCTTCTTCGCGGAGATCGTGCTGGCGTACCTGCTCTTCGTCGATGCGCTGGAGGTGCGGGGCTCGTTCGGCTCGCACTTCACCGGGGTGCCGGCGCGGCTGCTCGGGATCGGCCTGCCGCTGTCGCTGATCCTCGTGCTGGCGGTCGGTCTGATCCTGCCGTTGGGGTTGTCGGTCGCGGTGATCCTCGCGATCGCCTGCATCTCGGTGCCCGCCGACTTCTCGCCCGAGACCTCGATCGTGCGCGACGACCGCGTCCCCGCACGGGTGCGGCGGTGGCTCAACGTCGAGAGCGGGTACAACGACGGCCTGGTCTCGCCGCTCCTGCTCGGCGCGATCGCCTTCGCCTCGGCGGGGACGACGAGCGACGCCGGACGGGCGTTCGCGGTGGCCGCCCCCGCGGGGCTCATCGCGATCCTGGTCGGCGCTGCCACCGGGGCTGCGATCGGGGGAGCGATGCGCTTCGCCGACGGGCGGGGATGGACCGAGGCGCAGAGCATGCGCATCGCCTTCGTCGCGACGCCGCTCATCGTGTTCGGTCTCGCGGTCGCCCTGCAGGGCAACGGGTTCGTCGCCGTGTTCGTCGCGGGCGTCGCCGTGCGTCTCGTGCGCGGCGCGAGCGGCATCCCCTCCGTCGAGATCTCCCTGCTCGACGATCTCTCGTGGCTGCTCAATCTGCTGCTGTGGCTGGCCTTCGGCTTCGCCTCGATCGTGCTGCTCAGCGAGACCTACGACTGGTGGCCTGCGATCGTCCTCGCTCTCGTGGCCCTGACGGTGGGGCGGTTCCTCCCCGTTCTTCTCGCCCTGATCGGCACCGAGACGACCCGCAAGGAACGGTTCTTCGTCGCCGCGATGGGACCCCGGGGCGCGGCATCCATCGTCTTCGGTCTCATCGCCGCGAACGCCCTGCCGGGGGAGGAGGGGTTCCTCGTGCTGGCGGCGACCTGCATGGTCGTGCTCGGCAGCGTCGTGCTGCACGGCATCGCGGGGCCGCTGCTGGTGCGCCGGTTCTGGCCCGCGCGAGTGACCGCTGCGTGACCGGTCGAACCACCCGATCGGCCCGTGGACGGGGCCGACCGGCTGATGCGCCGTGCGGAGGTCTCTCGCGAACATGGACGGGATGCCGGTGGTCGGCATGAGCACGCACGCTCGGGGAGGACCGATGGTCGCGGTGATGGACACGGTGCAGGCGGCGACTGAGGTGACGCCGGCGCCGCAGCCGAAGCGTCGCGCTCCGCGGTGGGACATCCCGGGGCTCGTGCGCCGTCGTACCGGCACGCTCGGGGTGACGCTGGCGATCCTCGTGGTCAGCTCCATCACGATCGCGACGCAGAGCACGTTCGAGGCCGGTCTGTTCGACCTGCGCGACATGCTGCTCGCCCTGGTACGGGTCGACGACCCGCTCGTGCTCGCAGTCACGGTGCTGCTGACGCTGGTGACGTGCGGTCTGGCGGAGGGACTCTTGGGCACGCGACGTCTGCTCGCGGCGTTCGTGGGCGGCGGTCTCGTCGTCTGCGCGATCGGCGAGGGCATCGGCCTGTTCGAGGACAACGTCATCCCCGAGGTCTCGCTGAACGTCACCCCCGACACGGGGGCGCCGCCCATCGCGGCTCTGCTGTGCGTCGCTATCGCCGCGAGCTGCTTCGCCTCGCCGCTGTGGCGCCGTCGCATCCGCATCGGCGGCGTCGTCCTCGCGGTGACGATGTTCCTCTACGCCGCCTCGGCGTCCGACCTCTACACGCTCATCGCCCTGCCCGTCGGGATGGCGGCCGGCCTCGTGCTCGGCGGAACGCGGGCCGTCGGGATCCCCCGTAGTTCCCTGCATGAAAAGCGTGTGCTGCTCGCCGCGATCACCGCGATCACCGCGATCGGGCCGGTCGTCGCCACCCTGTGGGGCTCGGGGGCCGGGGTGCTGTCGGTGTACAGCTGGTTGTCCTACGACCCGCTGAACGTCGCCGACGGCGTCGTCTGCGCGATCGGTTCGACGAACGCGCCGTGCCCGCCGCTCGCGTCGGTCTACGCCGAGCTTCAGCCCGCGTCGGGGTGGATCGCGGCCCTCCCGCAACTCGTGCTGCTGATCGCTGCGTGGGGGATTCTGCGCGGGCGACGCGGGGCCCTGCACCTCGCCGTGGGGGTGAACGCGCTCACGTTCGTGGCGATGAGCATCCTGCTCCTGCTGAGCGAGACCGACACGCTCGAGCAGCTCGCGACCGTCCGTGCCGCGTACGCCGTCGCCGACGTGTGGCAGACGATCGTGGGCATGGTCGTCGGTGCGGCTCTTCCCCTGGCGGTCGCCGTCCTGCTCGTGCGCTTCCGCAGTGCCGCGCAGATCCGGTCGACGCCCGGGGTGCGCCGAGCCTACGTGTGCACGGTCGCGGTCGCGGCGGTGGGCTCACTGACGCTGGCGCTCGTCGGCATCCTGATGACGTCCGCCGAATTCCGTCCGTGGCCGAACGTGACCACCGTGCTCGCCACGCTGCCGCTGCGCCTCGTGCCGCCCTCGCTGCTGCCGCCCGAAGCGCTGGTGTTCGTCCCGATGACCGGCGCCGCGCAAGCCGCGTGGTACCTGCCCCCGCTGCTGTTCTGGTTGACCGTCGTCGCCGCCACCGCCCGCTTCATCTCGCGCTCGGGTGCCGCCGCAGCCGCACCCGATCACGAGCGCGCGCGGGCGCTGCTCTCGGCGGGCTCCGGCGACACCCTGGGGCACATGACTCTCTGGGAGGGCAACGTCTACTGGTTCGCTGCCGACGCGGAGGCCGCGATCGCCTACCGCGTGCGCGGCGGGTTCGCGGTGACGCTCGGCGGTGCCTTCGGTCCCGACCGGGACAACGCTTCCGTCGGCGCGGAATTCGCCGCGTTCTGCGAGGAGCAGGGATGGACGCCGGTCTTCTACAGCGTCGACGACGCCGAGCGCGAGCGGCTCGCCCCGCTGGGCTGGTCGTCGCTGCAGGTCGCCGAGGAGGCGTTCCTCGACCCGCGCTCGTGGACTCCCGCCGGCAAGAAGCGGCAAGACGTACGAACGGCCACCAACCGGGCACAGCGCGAGGGGCTGACCTCGCGCTGGGCCACGTGGAGCGAGCTGTCGTTCTTCGATCGCGGCCAGATCCGCGACATCTCCGAGGCCTGGGTGTCGGACAAGACCATTCCCGAGATGGGCTTCACCCTCGGTTCGACCGACGAGCTCGACGACCCCGAGGTGCGCCTGCTCGTCGCCCGCGACGGATCGGGTCGCATCATGGCGTTCACGAGCTGGATCCCCATCCACCGCGACGGCGCGATCGCGGGGTACGCCCTCGACGTCATGCGGCGACGGGACGACGCGATGCCCGGGGTCATGGAGTTCCTCATCGGTCAGGCCGTGGAGCGACTCCGCGACGACGAGATGACCGTGATGAGTCTGTCGGGCTCGCCCCTCGCGCGGCACTCCACCGGTGACGACGTCGACCGCGGTGCCCTGGACCGCGGCCTCGATGTCATCAGTGCGCTCCTCGAGCCCGCGTACGGCTTCCGGTCGCTCGCGAACTTCAAGAAGAAGTTCCAGCCTGACTTCGCCCCCCTGTGGATGATCTACCCGGATGCCACGCAGATCCCCGCCATCGCGATCGCCCTGGTCCGCTGCTACATCCCCGGCCTCACCCTGCGCTCGGCCGCCACGCTCGCCGCGCAGCTGCGGCGGCCGCGCGAGGCCGCTTCGCGTTGACGCGTTCTCCCTCGTCACAAGAGCAGCGGGATGCCGCGAGAACATGCTGTCATCTCGTGAATCGCCCTGTTCTCGGCGCGCGGCCTGTTCTCGTGACGCCGCGCCGCGGGGTCACGTCGGGGGTGAGGCGACGCGCGAGCGGCGATACATTGAGGGCGGAATGAGCGGGCGGCGCGGGGGTGCCGCCGCTTCTCGGAAGGGGGACTCACCGTGCGGAGAGCATTGATACCGGCCGGAGGGCGCGCGCCGATCAAAGGGGCGTTCGCCGCAGTGCTCGCCGTGACGATCGCCGTCATCCTGTCGGGCTGCTTCATGATTCCCCTCGTCGACGGGCGATCCCCGTTCGACGACCCCTTCGGCTCGAGCGAGAGGGACATCGAGAACGCGATCTCCCCGATTCAGGCGGCGCTCGACGACAGCGGTGCCGGTGGTGACCGCTGGCACCTGGTGGCCGAGTCCGCGAGCGAGAACTGCGAGGGCCCGTGCAATCTCTACGTCGCGGTGCGGGTCGAGCCCGTCAACGTCGATGATCCCGACCGATGGGTGCCCGAGGAGGTGCTGCGCGAGACGCTGATCGCCGTGGTTCCGGTCGCGGAGAGGCAGCGCGTGGATGTCGCCGTGGTCTCCGGGTATCGGAAGAACGAGTACGGAGGCCTGGTCAGCGCTGAGCTTTCGACCGCTGTCGAGTCGCTCTTCGGTGAACGAGTGCGTAGCGACGAGTTCTCTGCCACCTCGGACGAGAGCTACGGCGATGCGGAGGTGCACGCGTTCACCCGGACGCACACGAACGTCCTCGCGAGCATGGGCCTGGGCTGACCGGCTCCGTCGACGTCGGCCACGCCCACTCGGCGGTGTCGGGCGATGCCCTGAGCTCGGGCGCTCGCCTCGATCGCGTCGCGCAGTTATGCAACCGCGCACGGACGCACGCGGCCGCGGTGGGCGGTGAAGTGCTGGTCGGTGACGTCCATGCTCCCGACGTGCACGTTCGTCTGCCACGAGATCGGGTAGAGCGCCGATAGGGCTGCGACCCCATGTCGCGTGAGGGCCACGTCGCCGGTCACGAGAACAGGAGATGTCACGAGGACAGGCCGTTCCGGCGGAAATCGTCCTGTTCCGGTCGCGAAGCCTGTTCTCGTGACGTCGTCCGGTGCGCGCTCCGCTCAGCGGGCTTCGGTCTGCGGCCGCTGGTACACGTCGGGGACGTCGTCGCCATCGGCATCCACCTCTTCGTCCTGCGCGAGCTGCTTGTAGCGGCGGTTACGCACCAGCAGCACGGCGGAGGCGAGGACGGATGCCAGGAGCGAGGCTGCCATGATCGCGATCTTCGCGTCGTCGGTGTGTGGGGAGCCCTCGGGGAAGCTCAGCTCGGCGATCAACAGCGACACGGTGAACCCGATGCCGGCGAGCAGGCCGACCCCGGCGAGGTCGATCCATTTCAGCGCCGGGTCGAGCCGCACCTTCGTCACGAGGGTCAGGATGCGCACGCCGAGCAGGATGCCGATCGGCTTACCGAGAACGAGACCGGCGACGACGCCGATGGTCACGGGGTCGGTGAGCGCCCGCATGATGCCCTCGCCCCCGCCGACGGCGACACCCGCGGCGAAGAACGCGAAGATCGGCACCGCGATGCCGCTCGACAGCGGCCGGAAGCGGTGCTCGAACTGTTCGGCGAGGTCCATGCCGTGGTGCTCGGGCTGACGGCGCGAGGCGGCCACGGGGATGGTGAAGGCGAGGGCGACCCCGGCGATCGTGGCGTGCACGCCCGACGCGTGCAGGAGGGCCCACGCGGCGAAGCCGATCGGCAGCAGCACGATCCACGCGCCCCACGCGTGGCGCGAGAACCAGGCTCGCGCCCGGTGCGCGATCGCACCGTAGATCGCGACGAGCACCGCGAACACGGCCAGGGGCAGCAACGAGATGTCGCTGGTGTAGAAGATCGCGATGATCGCGATCGCGATGAGGTCGTCGACGACCGCGAGGGTCAGCAGGAAGATGCGCAGGGGCCCGGGCAGGTGCGAGCCGACGAGGGCCAGCACGGCGACGGCGAACGCGATGTCGGTCGCGGTGGGGATCGCCCACCCGGCCAGCAGGCTGGGCTGCGTGTGCACGATCGCGACGTAGATGAGGGCCGGAACGGCGACGCCCGCGAACGCCGCCGTGACCGGGACGATCGCGGTGCCGAAGCGGCGCAGGCTGCCGCTGACGATCTCGCGCTTGAGCTCGAGGCCGACCATGAAGAAGAACACCGCGAGCAGGCCGTCGGCCGCCCACGTCCCCAGGCTCAGGTCGAGATGCCACGGCTCGTAGCCGAAGCGGAAGTCGCGCAGCGCGAAATACGCCTCGGAAGCGGGGGAGTTCGCCCAGATGATCGCGATGATCGCGGCGACCACCAGCAGCATGCCGCCGACCGATTCGCGGCGGAGCAGCGTCGTGACGCGGTGGACTTCGGCGTACCCGGGCCAGTGCGGCGCACGGGTGGTGTCGTTCTTCGTCATGGGGGTCCTCAGGGGTCGATCGACAGATCGTCGACCAGACTTCCCGACACGCCTCTCCCAGTTTAGACGGCTCGACCCCGGGCGACCGACGAACGGCCGGTCGCCCGAGCGCGTCAGGCCGACCCTTCAGCGCGCGGCGGCTCGCCGCGCGTCAGCTCGGGTCGCCGCCCAGCGGGCCCATCGCGGGAATCGGTCCGCCGTCGTCGGCGCCGGTCTTGCGCGCCCGGGCGATGGCGTTGCCGAGGTGATAGATCACCAGCGCCGCGACGGAACCCAGCACGATCGGGCCGAGCTGGAAGTCACCCCACTGCATGGTGAAGCCGGCGATCGCGAGCACCAGGGCCACGGCGCCGGTGTACTGGTTCACCGGGCGCGAGAAGTCGACGCGGTTGTCGACCCAGATCTTGATGCCGATGATGCCGATCAGGCCGTAGAGAGCGGTGGTGACCCCGCCCAGGACGCCCGCCGGGATCGTGTTGAACACGGCGCCGATCTTGGGAGACAGGCTCAGCACGATCGCGGTGAGACCGGCGACCCAGTAGACGGCGGTCGAGTAGACGCGGGTCGCGGCCATGACGCCGATGTTCTCGCCGTAGGTGGTGGTTCCCGAACCGCCGAAGGTGCCGGCGAGGGTGGTGGCGACACCGTCGGCGATGAGGGCGCGGCCGGTTGAGCGGTTGGCGGTGGCATCCGTCATCGCCGCCACACCGCGCACGTGGCCGACGTTCTCGGCCACGAGCACGAGCACCACGGGAAGGAACATGGCGATCACCGACCAGGTCGCGGGGGTCGTGAAGTCGGCGATCTGGAAGGTCGGCAGGCCCGCCCAGGGAGCCGCCGCGACGGCGTCGAAATCGATCAGCTTCTCACCCGTGCCGGCCTGGATGAGCACCGTGGCAACGTAGCCCACGATGACGCCGAGGAAGATCGAGATCCGCCCGAGGAAGCCGCGGAACAGCACACTGAACACGATGACGGCGACGAGCGTGATCGTGCCGGGCAGGGGCTGCACCTTGAAGTTCGACCAGGCGACCGGTGCGAGATTGAAGCCGATCAGTGCCACGATCGCCCCGGCGACCACCGGCGGCATGACCGTGTCGACCCAGCCGAGCCCGACGAACTGCACGATGAAGCCGATCACGGCGAGCAGCACGCCGACGGCCACGATGCCCGCCAGCGCCGAGCCGGTGCCCGCGGTGGTCGTCGCGGCCGTGATCGGCGCGATGAACGCGAACGACGAGCCCAGATAGCTGGGGAGGCGGTTCTTCGTGACGAGCAGGAACAGCAGCGTGCCGACACCCGAGAACAGCAGCGTCGTCGACACCGGGAACCCGGTGAGCACCGGCACGAGGAAGGTCGCGCCGAACATCGCGATCACGTGCTGGAGCCCGATCGCGATCGTGGCGCCCCAGTTCAAGCGTTCGCCGGGGGCGACGACGGCCCCGGGTTCGACGGTGCGTCCGTTGCCGTGCAGCTTCCAGCGGAACATGTGTCTCCTCAGGTGGGGGTGGATGCCGAGATCACACGCTGTCGCTGAGAACACGCCTCGTGGCATGTGGTCTCGGCGAGGTCACGTGATCTAGGCGACGTAGCGCGCGGGAGGCGAGCAGATCAGCTCCCGGTCAGCAGGCGCAGCAGGGTGGCGTAGCGCTCGCGGGTGCGCTCGACGATCTCGGCGGGCAGGGCCGGTGGCTCGCCCTGCTTGTCCCAGTTCTCCGCCAGCCAGTTGCGCACGATCTGCTTGTCGAAGCTCGCCATGCGCTCGGCGGGTGTCGTTCCGGTGCGCCAGGCCTCGGCATCCCAGTAGCGGGACGAGTCCGAGGTGAGCACCTCGTCGGCCAGGGTCAGCACGCCGTCGGCGTCATAGCCGAACTCGAACTTCGTGTCGGCGAGGATCAGTCCGCGGGCCTCGGCTGTCTCGGATGCGCGTCGGTAGATCTCGAGCGAGAGATCGCGCAGGGCCGAAGCCGTCTCGGCCCCGACGAGCTCGACCGAGCGTTCGAAGGTGATGTTCTCGTCGTGTTCGCCCATCGGCGCCTTGAACGCGGGAGTGTAGAGCGGCTCCGGCAGACGGTCGCCGTCGTTCAGGCCCTCGGGGAGAGGGATGCCGCACACCGTGCCCTCGGCCCGGTACTCCGCCCAGCCCGAGCCGGTGAGGTAGCCGCGCACGACGCACTCGATCGGTTGCATGTCGAGGGACCGGACGAGCATCGAGCGCCCCTGCACGGCATCCGGGATGAGGGCGACGGCCTCGTCGCCCACCAGAGCGTGGTCGGCGGCGAGGTGGTTCGGGATCGAGCGGCCCCCGTCGGCGCCCGCGAGCTGATCGAACCACCACAGGCTCAGCGTGGTGAGCAGCTCGCCCTTGTCCGGGATGCCGGGAGACAGCACGCGGTCGAAAGCGCTCACGCGGTCGCTGGCGACGACGAGCAGGAGCGCGGGGGCCTCGCCCTCGGCGGTGTCGGCCGGCACGTAGAGGTCGCGGACCTTGCCGGAGTAGATGTGGCGGAAGCCGGGGAGCTCGAGCGGGGGAGCGGTGGTCACCCGCTCATTATTGCGGGTGCGCGCGCCCCGCACCGGCGCGGATTGTGTCACAACGCTCGCTCGCGCGCCTGCCCCCCGGACGCGGCCACCCTCCTGACTACGCTCGGTGGAATGACCGAGGCAGCCCCCGATACCGCGGTGAGAATCGACCCGCACGCCGGTAGCCGGCATACGACCATCCGCGGGTGGGTGTTCTGGCCCGCAGCCGGCATCGCCCTGGCCTTCATCGCTTTCGCGCTGATCTTCCCGTCCGCGGCCGAAGCGACCTTCACCGCGGTGCAGACGACCATCGTGTCCACGTTCAACTGGTACTACGTGCTGATCGCCGCGTTCTTCGTCGTCTTCGCCCTCACCATGGGCTTCAGTCGGTTCGGCACGATCAAGTTGGGCCAGGACGACGACGAACCCGAGTTCTCGACCATCTCGTGGTTCTCTCTCCTGTTCGCCGCCGGCATGGGTATCGGCCTCGTCTTCTACGGGGTGAGCGAGCCGCTCAGCCACTTCGTCTCTCCCCGCCCCGGCGTGGAGGGCACTCCCGCCGAACTCGCGCAGCAGGCGATGTCGCAGACCTTCCTGCACTGGGGCGTGCACGCGTGGTCGATCTACGTCGTGCTCGGTCTCGCGCTCGCGTATGCCTTCCACCGCCGTCGCCGCCCCCGCACGATCCGCTGGGCTCTCGAGCCGATCCTCGGTGCGCGCCTGGTTCAGGGCGGGTGGGGCAACGCGATCGACGTCGCCGCCCTCGTGGGCACGCTCTTCGGTGTCGCCACCTCGCTCGGGCTGGGCGTCATCCAGATCAGCGCGGGCCTCGACTTTCTCGGCGTCGTGCCGCCCACCATCATTAGCCAGGCCATCATCATCGGCATCATCACCGGGTTCGTGCTCTTCTCGCTGCTCTCGGGCGTGGGCAAGGGCATGAAGTGGCTGTCGAACATCAACCTCGTGCTCGCGGGCGTGCTCATGCTGTTCCTGCTGTTCGCCGGCCCGACGGAGTTCCTGCTGCGCGACGTGGTGCAATCGATCGGCAATTACATCCAGAGCTTCGTGGGCTTGTCCTTCACGGTCAGCGCGTATGCGGGTGACGGCGGCGTCGCCTGGCAGGGCGCGTGGACGGCGTTCTACTGGGGCTGGTGGATCTCGTGGGCGCCCTTCGTCGGGATCTTCATCGCGCGCATCTCGCGCGGTCGTACCGTGCGGGAGTTCGTGGTCGGCGTGATCCTCGTGCCGACGCTCGTCGGCATCCTGTGGTTCACCGTCCTCGGCGGCACCGCGATCTACGGCGAGCTGACGGGCACCGCGTCGTACACCGGGCCCGACGGGTCGGTGGACGTGTCGACCGCGTTGTTCCAGATGCTCGAGAACGTCCCGGCCTCCGGGGTCCTGATCGTCGGCTTCCTCATCCTGATCGCGGTGTTCTTCGTGACCTCCGCGGACTCGGGCGCGCTGGTGATGAGCATGATCGCCACCGGCGGCGAGGAGGAGCCCAAGAAGTGGGTGCGCGTGTTCTTCGCCCTGGCCACCGCGGTGATCGCATTCGCTCTCCTGATCGCGGGCGGGCTGCAGGCGCTGCAGACCGCGGCGATCAGCATCGCTCTGCCCTTCAGCGTCGTGCTGCTGGCCATCTGTTGGGCCACGGTCGTCGCGTTCCGACGCGAGATGAAGGCCTACGACAAGGCCGAGCGCGCTCAGTTGCGTGATTCGATCGGTGAGCACTACGGCCTCGAGGTCGAAGAACCGAACCAGCGCGGCATCTTCGGCATCCCCGTGCGGTGGCGTCAGCGGCGTGCGGTGGCGGCACAGGCCGAGGCGCGCGAGGTGGCTCTCGCCGATGCGGAAAGCAGCCCCGAATCGGTCGGAAGCGACCCCGCGAAGGCCTGACCCCCGGCATCCCTCACCGCTGCGAAGCACGCCGCGCCCCGAATCGGGCGCGGCGTGCTCGCGTCGAGTGTGCACGACGCGCCGCGACGATTCGCGCGCCAACGGTGTGTGCTCGACACGCGACGTTCATCTTCGCGCGTTGGCGCGGGGCGAGGAATGAGCGTATAGTCCACGTGGACTAGTCGAAACGGACCATGAGGAGGACGGATGCCGGAGGCCAGCCATCTCACCCCCGTCGCCGTCATGATCCTGGCCACGCTCCGCGAGGCTGACATGCACACGTACGAGCTCGTGCGCCTGCTGAAGGAACGCCGGGACGACCGCCTCGTGCCCCTGCAGAAGGGCACGATCTATCACACGGTCGCGCGCCTCGAACGCGACGGTCTCCTCGCGGAGGTCGGCGTCGATCGCGACGGCAACCGTCCCGAGCGCACCACCTACACGATCCTGGATGCCGGCCATCGGGCCGTCGAAGAATGGGTGCGCGCCGAACTCCCGCGAATCGACAGACCGGGCGAATTCCGGGTCGCCCTCTCCGAAGCCCACAACCTCGGGCGCGCCGAGGTCATCGGTCTGCTCGACGCGCGCCGCGCCCGGCTCGTCGCCTCCGTCGAGGAACATCACGACGGTCTCAGCGTCGCGGCCGAGCGCGAGACCCCCGAACAATTCCTCGTCGAGCTGCGGCGTCAATCCGCTCTGCTCGACGCCGAACTCGCGTGGCAGGACTCCCTGCGTGCGCGCCTCGCCGATCGCTCCCTCCCCTGGGGCATCGCCGAGATCCCCGAACACATCAAGAAGAAGCACCGCGTCTCAAAGGAGACCACAGCATGACCGACTCTCGCGCCGCCTCCGCGGCATCCACCCGTACCGGGTCCCACCAGACCCACGAACGCAGCCCCTGGCCCGCCCTCTGGGCGCTGGTCATCGGGTTCTTCATGATCCTCGTCGACACCACGATCGTCTCGGTCGCGAACCCCGCCATCAAGGCAGCCCTCGACGCGAACACCAACAACCTCGACAACGTCGTGTGGGTCACCAGCGCCTACCTGCTGACGTACGCCGTGCCGCTTCTGATCACCGGTCGCCTCGGTGACCGCTTCGGCCCCAAGAACATCTACCTCATCGGTCTGGCGCTGTTCACCCTCGCCTCGCTGGCCTGCGGCCTCGCGCCCTCGCTCGAGGTGCTGATCGCCGCCCGGGCCGTGCAGGGCCTGGGGGCGGCGATGATGACGCCGCAGACCATGGCCGTCATCACCCGCACCTTCCCGCCGCAGAACCGCGGCGCGGCGATGGGTCTGTGGGGTGCCACCGCCGGTGTCGCCACGCTGGTCGGCCCCCTCGCCGGTGGACTGCTGGTGGACGGCCTCGGCTGGGAGTGGATCTTCTTCATCAACATCCCCGTCGGCATCATCGGCTTCGTCGCCGCCGTCATCCTCGTGCCGCAGCTGCCGCGCACCGCGCACAAGTTCGACATCCTCGGCGTCGTGCTGAGCGCCGTCGGTCTGTTCCTCATCGTGTTCGGTCTGCAAGAGGGCGAGCACTACTCGTGGGCCGCGTGGATCTGGGCGATGGTCGCCGCGGGCGTCGCCGTCATGGCGGTGTTCGTCTGGACGCAGGCGCGCAGCACGGGGGAGCCGCTCGTTCCCCTCGACCTCTTCCGCGACCGCAACTTCTCGATCGCGAACCTGGCGATCGCGGCCGTCGGCTTCACCGTGACGAGCATGGCTCTGCCGCAGATGTTCTACCTGCAGCTCGCCCGCGGCCTGACGCCGACCGAGTCGGCGCTGCTGCTCGTGCCGCTGGCGATCCTGTCGGGCGTGCTCGCTCCCTTCGCGGGCAAGTTGCTCGACCGCACCGACCCGCGCTTCCTGCTCGTGCCCGGTCTGCTGCTGGTGGGCGGATCGCTCGGCCTCTACGTCGCGCTGATCCTGAACGACGCGCCGATCTGGATGTTCCTCATCCCCTCGGTGTTCATGGGCATCGGAAACGCCGGCATGTGGGGCCCGCTCGCGACGACTGCCACGCGCAACCTCCCGCCGCGCCAGGCGGGCGCCGGCGCCGGCATCTACAACACGACCCGCACCGTCGGATCGGTCATCGGCTCGGCATCCATCGCCGCCTTCATGCAGGCGCGCCTCGAGGCGAATCTGCCGGGTGCCGCGGACGCATCTGCGAGTTTCGGCGGCGGAGCGCTTCCTCCGCAGGTCGTCACCGGCTTCTCTCAGGCGATGGGGCAGTCGCTCGCGCTGCCCATCATCGTGATCGGGCTCGGCCTCGTGGCGGTGCTGTTCATGCGCCGTCCGTCGGTGATCCGCCCGCACGGTGCTCCGCGCGACGCGGCTCCGGCCCAGGCCGCTCCGGCTGCCGCGGGCGAGTAACCCGCCGAACGCCGCCGTCCCTGCCGAGGGGCGGCGGCGTTCGCCGTTTCCGTGTCGACGGGAGGAGATTCGGCGAGCGGAGGAGGGATGCCGCGGACTCCATCCTCCGCAGCGCGAATGTCCTCCGTTCCACGTGCGAGGCGGACGGCGGTGCAGAAGTGTCCTACGGACGCCCGGCCCGGATCGCCGCGACGACCCGTTGCGCGTCGGACGCCTCGGCGCCGAAGAACCGCGGCTGAGCCGACTCGATGCGAATGAGGCCGCGGGAGTACTCCTGCTCGAGGAAGACATTCGTCACCCGGCGCAGCTCCACCGTCCAAGTGTCGGTCGTCGAGGCGAAGACGACGCGGGTGGGAGTGACCGCGAGCAGCCCTCCGCGGGCCGGAGGCGACGACTCGGCTTCGACCGTGAGCAGGGGCACCTCTTCGGGCAACAGCGCCGCAGCGAGACGTTCGCGTGCGTTCTCGCGCCGCATTCGATCACCTCACGAAGGTTCGCGGTGCGTGAGCATCGCCGTTCGAAGCCTATGTCGCGACACCCGGCCGACGCGGAAATGGGGGGTGCGCCGGCCGGGCGGCTCGGGGATCCGCGAGGCGGAACACTGTGGAGACGGGTCGACCGACGGATTCGTCACGCGGGATCGTCAAGCGGGCGCAGGACCGCGGGGCTCGAGAACGTCGCCACCGTCGCGCCCACCGCTCCACTCCGACGCCCGATGGGCCTCTCGACTCGCGCCGCGCGGATGTGCGTCTCGACGTCGTCGAAGCGAGCGGCATCCGCCCCGCGTCCGAGCCCGGTACCGGGGACGAGGAGTGTCCCGCCCACGGGCGGGAAGCCGTGACGCTCGGAGAACCGCTGTGCGCGCTCGTCGACCCCGAAGGCGAGGAAATGCGCCGCGTCGTCGCCGATCGTGGCGCGCAGGGGGCCCGACCCGTGCTCCTGTCCCTGATCCCGCGTGCGAGAGTCAAACTGGCAATCGGTCGCCAATGTCTGCGCATTCGCCTATGACGGACCTGAGAGGCGCATACTTCGAAGACCGGAGATCATGTGCATGTCGTCGACGTTCGCCCTGTGGCTCTTCGTCATCAGACAGGGGCCTCTCATGGCCACGTCCCGTTTTCTCCGACCTCTTACCCTCGTCGTCACGGGTGTCGGTCTCGCCGCGGTCATGGGGGCCGCAGCGATGTCCCCCGCCTCGGCGGCGACCGTGATCGACGGCCCGGTCGATCTCGGCACCGCCAGCACCTACGGCGTGCTCGGGGCCAGCGCCGTCACCAATACCGGCCCCACGCTCGTCAACGGTGACCTGGGGCTCTCCCCGGGAACGTCCATCACCGGCTTCGGCGGTTTGCCGGACGGCGTCGTGAACGGCACCGTTCACCAGACCGATGCCGCGGCGGCGCAGGCGCAGCAGGACGCTCTCACGGCATACGGCACCGCCGCCTCACTGACGCCGACTCGCACCGGCCTCGAGGAGCTCAACGGGCTGTCTCTGTCGCCCGGCGTGTACTCCGGCGGCGCTCTCGCCCTGGCCGACGCGGGCGCTCTGACCCTCGCCGGGGACGCGAACTCGGTGTGGGTCTTCCAAGCGGCATCCACTCTCACGATCGGCTCGGGCAGTCGCATCACGATCACCGGTGGTGCGAGCTCGTGCAACGTGTTCTGGCAGGTGGGCAGTTCGGCCTCCGTCGGCACCGCCGCGCAGTTCCAGGGCACCGTCGTCGCCCAGCTGTCCGTCACGGCGACCACCGGCGCGACCGTCCAGGGCCGCCTCATCGCTCAGAGCGGTGCGGTGACACTCGACGACAACACGATCACCGCCTCCACCGGCTGCCCTCCTCCGGGCACGGTGTCGGAGACGACCGCTCCGACCATCACGTCGCCGCCGCCGGGCAACGCCATCGTCGGTGAGGGCTACACCTCGACCATCACCGCCACGGGAAACCCCGCGCCGACCGTCACCGTGACCGGGTTGCCCGACGGCCTCGTCTTCGACAGCGGCACCGGAGTCATTTCGGGGACGCCCACGACGCCCGGCGATTACGCGGTGGTCATCACCGCGTCGAACGGCACCGCACCCGACGCGACGCAGAACGTGAACCTCGTCGTCGGCCAGCCCGCTCCCGCGCCGAGCCTCTCGCCGTCGGCGTCGACCCCGCCGACCGGCAGCGCGACCCCGCCCCCGGGCATTCGCGCCGACACTCCCGGCGGGCTCGCCGTCACCGGTACCGATCCGACGATGGCGCTGAACCTCGCCGGCGGATTACTCGTCGCCGGTCTCGTCGCCGTCGTCATCTCCCGACGCCGCGCACGTCGCTCCTGACCCGCTGATCACGAACGCGAGGCCGGTGCACCCCGAGGGGCGCCGGCCTCGCGTGTCTCGTGCCGAGAGAGGGCGACGGCTGAGCGTCGTGCATCGCCCCGCATGCCGAGCCGCGGGGTCGGCGCGTGGCCCTCATGCCTGCCCGGGCGCGGCAATCACTCGACCCGGCCGAACCCACCGCCGCTCCGTGAGCCCGGTGCCGGGGTCGAGGAGCGTCCCGCCCACGGACGCGAAGCCGTGATGCGCGTAGAACCGTTGCGCACGCTCGTTGACCTCGAAGACGAGGAGATGCGCCGCGTCGTCGCCGATCGCGGCGTGCAGCAGGCGCGATCCCAGCCCCGCGCCCTGCGCGTCGCGGCGCAGGTAGAGCGTGTGCAGTTCGCGCGGCGGTAACCCAGCGCGCGGTGAATCCTCGACGGAGGTACTCGCCACTCCGACGATCGCGCTCGCCGCCCAGGCGATCGTCACGGTCCGAGACCCGGAACGGATTCGTTCTGTCCACCGGTCGACGCGACTGCTGGCCGGGACGTCGAGCAGAGCGTCGTCGATCAGCCCGCGATAGGTCTGCTGCCACGCGAGGGTCTGGAACGCGGCGACGGCGGGCGCATCCTCGACGCGGGCCGTCGCGAGGCGGGCGATGATCACGCCCGCCGCTCGCAGAGCAGAGCCCCCACCGGCCGGCCTCCGCGCGTCTCGCGCGTGTGCGTCTCGACGACGTCGAAGCCCGCGGCATCCGCTCTGCGCCCCAGCTCCGCCGCGGGCCAGCGGTACGCCCGGACGACGGCGTGGTCGAATGCTTCGACCCCCGCGCCGACGAAGAAACCGAGCAGCAGTCGGCCGCCCGGACTCAGCGTTCGCGCGAACTCCCGCAGCGGCACGTCGACGCGCGCGGGTTCATGGTGGATCGTCGAGAACCACGACAGGATCCCGCCGAACTCCCCGTCGGCGGCTTCCAGGCCGTCGATCGTGTCGACATCGAACCGGATGCCGGCATGCACCGCCCGCGCGTGCGCGACGAACCGCGGGGAGAGGTCGACACCCCGCACGTCGAGGCCCTGCCCGGCGAGGTGCGCCGTCCAGTGCCCCGGTCCGCATCCGGCGTCGAGCAGCGGACCCGTGACCGAGGCGGCCCAGGCGTCGACGATGCTGCGGTCGACCGGGTGCACGGCATCCATCGATCCGAGGGCCGCGATGTATTCGTCGGCGCGGGCGTCGTACGCGGTCGAACTCATCGCTCGAGGCTACGGGGTGATCTTCACCGCTGGCGGGAGGAGATACGGGGAACGGAGGAGGGATGCCGCGGACTCGGCCCTCCGCTCCCGTGATCTCCTCCGCTCCCGCAGCGCGCGGGGCGAATCTCAGGCCTGCGCCACCCGCGCGGCGATGTCGGTGCGGTACTGCCCGCCCTCGAGGCCGATGCGCTCGAGTCCGGCGTAGGCCGCCTCGCGCGCCTCGCCGAACGTCGAGCCGGTGGCGACGACGCTGAGCACACGCCCACCGGTCGCAACGAGGTCACCGTCACGTCGTGCCGTGGCGGCGTGGGCGACGTGGACACCGTCGACCTCTTCGGCCTCGTCGATCCCGGTCAGCACACGACCGGTGAGGGGGGCCTCGGGATAGCCCTCGCTCGCGAGCACGACGGTGACCGCGGTCGCCTCGGCGAATGCGGGACGCGGCTGATCCTCGAGCGTGCCCGAAGCCGCCGCCAGCAGAAGGCGGGACAGGGGATCGATGAGGCGGGGGAGCACCACCTGGGTCTCGGGGTCGCCGAAGCGGGCGTTGAACTCGATGACCTTCACGCCCTGCTCGGTGAGGATGAGCCCGGCGTAGAGCAGCCCGATGAACGGGGTGCCCTCGGCATCCATCTGCCGGATGACGGGCTCGGCGATGTCGCGGGTGACCTGCGCGACGAACTCGTCCTCTCCGCCGAAGCGCTCCGTCAGCCACGGCAGCGGGGAGTACGCGCCCATGCCGCCGGTGTTGGGGCCCTCGTCGCCGTCGCGCAGACGCTTGAAGTCCTGGGCGGGGCTGAGCGGGGCGACGTGGTCGCCGTCGCTGAGGAAGAACAGCGAGACCTCGGGGCCCGAGAGGAACTCCTCGATCAGCACCGCGCCGCTGGGCAGGTAGCTCTCGGCGTGGGCGAGAGCCGCAGCGCGGTCGGAGGTCACGATGACGCCCTTGCCCGCCGCCAGACCGTCGGCCTTGACGACATGGGGGGCGCCGAACCGGTCGAGGGCGGCCTCGACGGTGGCGACGTCGTGCGCGCGCACCGATCCGCCGGTGGGGACGCCCGCGGCATCCATGATCCGCTTGGCGTACGTCTTCGAGCCCTCGAGCTGGGCTGCGGCCTTGCCCGGGCCGAACACCGGGATGCCGTGGGCGCGCAGCGGGTCGGCGACTCCGGCGACCAGGGGTGCCTCGGGGCCGACGACGACGAGGTCGATGGCCTCGCTCTTCGCGAAGGTCAGGACCGCGGTGGGATCCATCGGGTCGAGGTCGACCAGGTGCGCTTCGCGAGCGATGCCCGCGTTGCCGGGGGCGGCGAAGATCGCGTGCGACTCCTCTTCGGCGCGCAGGGCGAGGATGATGGCGTGCTCGCGCGCGCCCGAACCGAGGACCAGGATTCTCACGCGGCCAGCCTACCGAGCGCGGGGGTCGCGCTTTTCGCGCCGCCGCGCGCAAGCGCGCATCCTCAGCCGACTGCACGACCCCCGTTCTCTGCGGCGGGATGCCGACGAGGGTGCGCGATCGCTGAGGTCCTTCGCGAGCAGCGAGACGCCGATCCCGCGTCGACCCGCGGGTAGCGTGGATGCCATGCCTCCCCGCCGTATCGAGACCGGAGACGGCCGCGCCGCCCTCGCCGCCGTCGCCGCCGGAGACGCCCCGCGCCCCGCGACCGCCACAGCCGTGCGGTATCTGCTGCAACTGCTGGTCGAGAAGGCCCCCGGCAACTCGGTCGAGATGCGCGTGCCGCCGTTCGGCGCGGTCCAGGTGATCGAGGGCCCGAGGCACACGCGCGGGACGCCTCCGAACGTGGTCGAGACCGACGCCGCGACCTGGATCGCCGTCGCCACGGGCGAGGAGCACTGGGCGGATGCCGTGACCGCCGGCCGCATCGTCGCCTCGGGCGTCCGCGCCGACCTCAGCGCGCTGCTGCCGCTGCGGCCGTAGGCGGGGGTGCCGCCGGGCGCTCAGCCAGATCACGTGATCTCGGCCACAGCACACGCCATGTGCCGCGATCTCGACGAGATCACGTGACCTCGCCGGCCGCGCCCCCGCCGCCCCGCCCCCGCGCCCCGCGTCAGCGCCGGACGGGATCCCCGCCGCCGGCCAGGAACCGCTCCAGGTCGCGTCGGGTGGGGGCAGCCTCCCAGTCGCCCGGCACGAGACAGGCCATGGCCCCGCACGCGGTGGCGCGGACGAGCGCCGCGGCGATGTCGAGACCGTCGAGGTGGGCACTGAGGTACCCCGAGACGAAGGCGTCGCCCGCACCGACGGTGTCCAACGGGTCGATGGCGAAACCCGGGGCTTCGGTGGAGCCGTCGGCGGTGAAGACGGCCGCACCGTCGGGACCGCGCTTGACCACCACGTGCGCCACTCCCGCATCGAGGAGCGACTCCGCGGCATCCGGGGTCATCAGCGCGAACTCCTCGGTCCCGCCGAACACGATGGTCGCGCGCTCGGCGATCTCGCGCAGGATGGGGCCCGCGACGGCGGGGCTCGCGAGGGCCGAGCGGTAGTTCACGTCGAAGCTCACCGTGACGCCGGCGCCGCTGGCGCGCTCGACGGCCGTGAGCACCGTGGCGCGTGCGGTGTCGGAGAGCAGCGGTGTGATGCCGGTCACGTGCAGCAGGTCCGCTTCTTCGATCCACTCCGGGGGGACATCGCTCGGCGAGAGGCGTGAGCCGGCCGAACCGCGGCGGTAGTAGTGCACGGCGGTGGATGCCGCCGACGGACGCTCCTTGAGCATGAGGCCCGTCGGTGCTCCGCCGTCGACGATCGCGCGCACGTCGAGGCCCTCGGCGCGCAGCTCCCGCGCGATGCGCTCGCCCAGGGGATCGTCGCCGACGCGGCCCAGCCACGAGACGTCGACCCCCAGCCGGCGCAGGCCGACGGCGACGTTGCTCTCCGCCCCGCCGATGCCCAGGGCGAGCCCCGCGGCGTGGCGAAGCGAGCCGATCTCGGTGGTGCGGGCGAGCGCCATCGTCTCGCCGAGCGTGACGACGCGGGTCACGCGGACTGTCCCTCGGGGCGTTCGGAACCCGCGCACACCGCGACGAACCGCTCGGCCCGGTCGCGCAGCGCGCCCAGGTCGCCGCCACGGAAGGCGTCACCGAGCAGGGGCCCGCCCACGCTGACCGCCACGGCCCCCGCCGCGAGCCAGGCGGCCGCGGAGTCGGCATCCACTCCTCCCGAGGGCACGACGGCGATGTCGGGGAACGGCCCGCGCAGGTCTTTCAGGTAGCCGGGGCCGACCTGACCGGCCGGGAACACCTTCACGGCCGAGGCGCCCGCCGACCAGGACGCGAACAGCTCGGTCGGGGTGAGACCGCCGGGGATGATCGGTATGCCGGCATCCACCGCCCGCTCCACGAGCGCGGAGGAGGTGATCGGCGTCACGACGTAGTCGGCGCCCACCTCGATCGCGCGCTCCAGCTGTTCGAGGGTCGTGACCGTGCCGATACCGAGATCGCCGTCGAACGACGATCGCAGTGAGGCGAACGCGTCGAAGGTGCCGGGGGTCGTCAGTGTCAGCTCGACGCTCTGCACCCCGCCCTCGGCGAGGGCATCGAGCACCGCACCGTAGTCCGCGGCGGCCGACGCCCGCGCGACCACGACGAGCTTCGACGAGAAAGTGCGCGAGGGCAGCTCACCAGTCATGGACGGTCCCATCGAGCAGGCGGTTCACGGGCAGGTACGCCTTCGTGTACTCGAAGGCGCTCGCGGCCTCTTCGTCGAGCTCGACGCCGAGGCCGGGCTGATCGCCCGGGTGCAGGAAGCCCCGGTCGAAGGTGAACGACGTCTGGAACACCTCGAGCGTCTGCTCGTTGTGCGGCATGTACTCCTGGATGCCGAAGTTGTGGATCGCCAGGTCGAGGTGGAGCGCGGCGGCCATGCCGACGGGCGAGATGTCGGTCGGGCCGTGGATGCCGGAGCGGATGCCGTAGATGGCGGCGAAGTCGAGGATCTTCTTCATCGCCGTGATACCGCCGGTGTGGGTCACGGCGGAGCGCACGTAGTCGATCAGGCGTTCGGTGATGAGCGTCTGATAGTCGTACACGGTGTTGAAGACCTCGCCGATCGCGAGCGGGGTGGTGGAGTGCTGTCGGATGAGTCGCAGTGCCGCCTGGTCCTCGCCCGGGGTGGCGTCTTCGAGCCAGAACAGGTCGTAGGGCTCGATGTCCTTCGCGAAGCGCGCGGCCTCGATGGGGGTCATGCGGTGGTGGCCGTCGTGCAAGAGGCGCAGGTCGGTGCCGAACTCCTCCCGGATCTGCGCGAAAACGCCGGGCATGTGGGTGAGGTACTGGCGGGTGTCCCACTGCTCCTCGGCCGGGCGGTCGCCCGAGCGCTTGGCCGGTTCGTAGTCGTAGCGCACACCCGGACCGGCGGCCGAGACACCGTAGATCTGCCCCAGGCCGGGGACGCCGGTCTGCACGCGGACGGCGGTGAAGCCGAGTTCGCGATACCCGGTGATCGCGTTGGAGAGGGCCGCGAAGTCGGTGCCCGAGGCGTGCGCGTAGACCCGCACGCCGTCGCGACTGGCTCCGCCGAGCAGCTGGTACAGCGGCATCCCGGCCTTCTTCGCCTTGATGTCCCACAGGGCCATGTCGACGGCGGCGATCGCGGCCATCGTCACGGGCCCACGGCGCCAGTACGCGCCCCGGTAGAGGTACTGCCAGGTGTCTTCGATGCGGTCCTCGTCGCGCCCGATGAGCATCGAGGCGAGGTGGTCGGAGAGGTACGACGCCACCGACAGCTCGCGGCCGTTGAGCGTGGCGTCGCCCCAGCCGACGATGCCGTCGCTGGTGGTGACCTTGAGAGTGACGAAGTTGCGGCCGGGGCTGGTGACGATGACGTCGACGGAGGCGATGCTCATACGGGGTCTTTCTTGTCGAAGCGGGAGGCGGGGCGGGGGTGCGTCGCGTGGCCGGGTGGGGCGATCGAAGTGGCCCCGGGGCGTCTCGGATGACCCCGGGGCCACGCACGATGGCGGATCGCACTCACCGACGAAGCGGGATGCCGGGCGGACTCGCCGTCACGAGCCCGCCCGGGGTGCGGGGCGAAGCGCCCCGCGGGTTCACATCGCGGGACGGGGATCGCGCAGATCGCGCCCGGTCCACTCGGGGGCGACGATCGCGGCGACCAGTGCCGAGGCGGTGAAGACGCCCATGAGCACCATGACCGGCACGATGCTGCCGGTGGCCGCGGCCACCCACGCGGCGGCGACGACCGGACCGATGCCCGTGGCGACGATGGCCGCGATCTCGCGGACGACGGCGGTGAGCGTGTAGCGGTTGCGTGCGCCGAAGATCTCGGGGATCGAGATGTTCTCCATCGAGGCCAGCCCCAGCACCGAGATGTTGTGGATGAGTGCGTATCCGACGAAGATCGCTCCCACTTCGCGCGAGTTGATCAGCAGCAGCGTCGGAACGATGAGCAGCAGCGACAGCGCCGACATCACGATGTACATCCGGCGACGGCCGAACCTGTCGCCGAGGAAACCGACGAGGGGGATCGTGATGAACCCGATCAGCGACGAGACGATGACGATCTCGGGACCGACCTCTTTCGAGATCGCGAGGGTGATCGTGATGAACGAGATGAGGTAGGTCTGCACGATGCCGGAGTTTCCGGCCTGACCGAAGCGCAGCAGGAACGACACGAGGACGGCCTTCAGCGGCTTCTTCTGCAGCGACTCGAGGGTGCGGATGTCGTTCGTCTCGGTGGCGACCTTGTGCAGCTCGGCGCGCGAGAGCGCCTTTCCGTCGACGACGTCGGTGCGCTCCTCGAAGACGGGGCTCTCCTTGAGGTTGAAACGCACCCACAGGGCGAAGAGCATGATGACGGCGCTGCCGATGAAGGGGATGCGCCAGCCCCACGCGATGACGTCGCTCTCCATCATCACGGCGAGCAGGATCGCCCAGATGCCCGAGGCGAAGAGCGTTCCGCAGTTGGTGCCGAGCGCGACGAGCGAGGCGACGATTCCGCGACGGTTGTCGGGCGCGTATTCGGCGAGCATGACGCCCGCGCCCGAGATCTCCGCTCCCGCACCGAAGCCCTGCGCGAGGCGGAGGACCACCAGCAGGATCGGGGCGAGGATGCCGACCTGCTCGTACGTGGGCAGCACGCCGATGAGCGTGGTCGCCGCGCCCATCAGCAGGATCGTGTAGAACAGCACCTGCTTGCGGCCGATCTTGTCGCCGATACGGGCGAAGAAGAACGCACCGACCGGGCGGGCCACGTATCCCACGCCGTAGGTCGCCATCGCCAGCACGACCGCCATGGCCGCGTCGCCGCCGGCGAAGAAGATCTGGCTGAAGACGAGGGCGGCGGCCAGCGAGTAGAGCTGGAAGTCCATGAACTCCAGCGCGGTGCCGAGCCAGCCCGACACCGCGGCGCGGGCGAGGTCGCCGACGGATCGTTTGGCGACGGGCGGCGGCGTCGAGGCGTCGACGCCGGGGGCGGAAGAGCTGCTCATCGGATTACTCCTTCGTAGTGATGATGTGTCGGGTGTCAGAGGGAGAGAAGGACCTTGGCGGATGCAGAGGAGTCCCGCGCCGTGGCGAGCGCGCTCGCGGCGTCGGAGGCGGGGACGACGTGCGAGACGACCGCGTCGAGGGCGGTGCTGGAGGCCAGCAGGGCGATCGCGTCGTCGATTTCGGTCGAGAAGCGGAACGCGCCGCGCAGGGTCAGCTCTTTGCCGAGCATCGGCGCGAGGTTCACGCCGATCTCGGCGTCGGGGAGCATGCCGACCTGGACGACGGTGCCCGCTCGGCGGGCGGCACGGACGGCCTGGGTCAGGGCCACGCCGACACCGGAGCACTCGAAGACCACGTCGACGGACTCGGGATCGATCGCGTCGGTGCCCACGAGGAAGGTCTCGGTCGCGCCGAGCTCCCGGGCACGTTCCAGGGGCTCGGGCCGCACGTCGCTCGCACCGACGACCGAGGCTCCCGCGTGGACGGCGGCCGCGATCGTGAGCAGCCCGATGGGACCGGCGCCGATGACGAGGGCGCGCTTTCCGGTGAGGTCTCCCGCGAGGCCCACCGCGTGGAGGGCGACCGCGAGGGGCTCGGCGAGCGCGGCGCGCTGGAGCGGCAGTCCCTCGGCGAGCACCCGGATCATGTGCTCTTCGACGACGAGGAGCTCGGCGGCCCCGCCCTGGCGGTGGGGGAACCCTGCGGCACTGCCCAGGTAGTCGCCGCCCGCGCGCAGGTGCGGACGCTCTTCGAGGCCGGGCGTCGACGGGCCGAAACGCGCGGGGTGGACCGTCACGGGCGTCCCGGGGGCGAGTCGTCCCGAGGGGTCGAGATCGACGACCGCCGAGAGCTCGTGTCCGGGGGTCAAGGGTTCCCGGACGGCGTACTCGCCGTTCTTGCCGTGGAAGTAGTAGTGCAGGTCGGATCCGCAGATTCCGACATAGCGCACGCGGAGGCGCACTTCGCCCTCGCCGGGTTCGGGGTCCGGTCGGTCTTCCCAGCGGATCTCCTCCGCAGCGTGGATCGCGAGAAGCTTCATCGCGTCTCCTTCGTGTCGAAGCGCCCGAGGGGCGCCGGGTGGTCAGTGGGTGGTCGGTGCCAGAGCGTCGGATGCCGACAGGCTGTCGGCGATGGCGCGGTCGACGCCGCGCGTGACGATCGTGTCGAGGAGGTCGCCGACGCGGTCGACGAAGGCGGTGCGGTGGGCGAGCTCTTCGCCGAAGAGCTGCAGGTCGACGATCGCCCGAGCGGCGAGGTCGCGTCCATCGCGGGTGGCGACGGCGGTCAGCCGTTCGCGCGCCGGGTCGGTCATCGCGGCCGCGTGCGGGCCCGGGTCGAATCCCGCGGGAGGGGCGACGCAGGCGAGGTAGGCCGCCACGGTGAGGGCGATGAGGTGGGGGAAGACGCCGTTCTCGAGCGCGTGGAGCACAGGTCCGGGGATGCGCTGTCCGAGCTTGACCGAACCGTCCGAACCCACCTGGCTGGTGCGGTGTCCGAGGGCGCTGTTGCCCCAGCGCGAGAACAGGTCGCGTTCGTACTGTGCGATGTCGACGCCCGCCGGTGCCGTCACCGAGGGCTCGTACTCCTGGCGCAGGATGGCCGCTGCGGCGGACTCCACGTCGGGCAAAGAGATGGCATCCGGGATGGTCGCTGCCCCGCGCAACGCACCCAGGTACGCGATGAGGGAGTGCGTGCCGTTGAGCAGCCGCACCTTCAGCTGCTCGAAGGCGCCCACCTCGTCGGTGAAGACGGCGCCGCCGGCCTCCCAGGCGGGACGTCCCCCGGCGAAGCGGTCTTCGATCGCCCACATCGTGAACGGCTCGGCGGGCACGGGGATGTCGTCGCGCGCGCCCAGCAGGGCGGTGACGCGCTCGGTGAGCTCCGGCGTCGTCGAGGGGACGATGCGGTCGACCATGCTCGAGGGGAAGGTCACGGCCCGGTCGAGGTAGGCGAGGACGTCGGCGCCCTCGGCATCCGGAAGCTCCCGCACGAAGTCGCGCACGAGCTTCTCGGTGTGCGATCCGTTCGAGAGCAGGTTGTCGCAGCTGAGGATCGAGATCGGCGCACCGCCCGCGGCGGCGCGGCGCTGGAGCCCGCGAGCGAGCTGCCCGGTGGTCGAGCGCGGGTCGCCCCCGCGCAGATCGCTCGCCACGATCGGGTCGGTGACGTCGAGGTGCTGGGTGGCGTTGGAGTAGCTGTAGCCGTTCTCGGTGACGGTCAGCGTCGCGATGCGGATCCGCGGATCGGCGAGGTCGTCCACGACCCGGGCCGGCTCGTCGGCGGCGACGTACGAGTCGGTGTGCACGCCGGGGACGACCAGCGACGTGCCCTCGGGTGAGATCGTGGCGACGGCGTACAGGTGGTCTTGGGCGTGCAGAGCGTCGACGACACGGTGCGAGCGCGAGGCGACCCCGACGATGCCCCAGTCCCCGCCTTCGGCACGCAGGGCGGCCGCGGTGTAGACCGCTTGGTGGGCGCGGTGGAAGCTTCCGAGGCCCAGGTGCAGGATGCCGGCTCCGCCCGGGGTGACGGTCGCGTTCGCGGTGCCGCGCTGCAGCCGTGCGCTCATGAGCGGGTTCCCGACGGCGCGGCGGTGGTCGACCGGGGGAGATCGTCGATGATCAGCATGTAAGCAGTTTTCAAGCTTTGTACAAACTTGTCAAGTGTTTACATCGACGGATGCGCGATGATGGAACGTCACGGACAGGGGTGAACATGGCGGCGAATCTCACCGAGGTGGCCAAGCACGCGGGCGTCTCGATCGCGACCGCGTCGCGCGCGTTCGGCGAGCCCGATCGCCTGGCCCCCGCCACCCTCGACCGCGTTCGCCGCGCCGCCGTCGAGCTGGGGTACACGGCGCCGCAGGCGACCGTCGCCACCCGCACGATCGCGGTGATCGTCCCGGATGCCGCCAACCCCGTATACGCGACGCTGCTCAAGGCCATCCAGGCGCAGGCGTGGCACGGTCGTCACCGCATCGTGCTGTTCGACGCCGACGAGGATCTCCGCCGCGAGCGCGAGAGCATCGAACTCGCCGCGCGCACCGACGGAGTCCTCCTCTGCTCACCGCGCCTTCCCGAGCGCGACGTTCTCGCACTCGTCGGCGACACTCCGCACGTCGTCGTCAACCGTGTGCTCGACGGAGCGGTCTGCGTCGTCATGGACGCGGAGCGCGGACCCGTCCAGGCTGTCGAGCATCTCTCCGCGCTCGGTCACTCCCACATCGCCTACGCCTCGGGCCCGCACGGCTCGTGGGCGGACGAGCAGCGCGCCGGTGCCGTCGAGCGGGCCTGCCGGCGCTTCGGCATCCGGCTCTCGCGCCTCAGCCACAACGCCGCATCGATTCAGGGTGGTCGAGCGGCCTCGGCGGCCGCCGTCGCGACCGGGGCCACCGCCGTGATCGCGTACAACGACCTCGTGGCTCTGGGCCTCGAGGCCGGGATGGCCGAGCTCGGGCGCGCGTGCCCCGACGACGTCAGCATCGTCGGGATCGACGACATCGACCTCGCCGGTGCGGTCACGCCCAGCCTGACGACGGTGCGCATGCCCATCGCCCGCTCCGGAGCGCTCGCCGTCGACCTGCTGCTGCAGTCCATGGCCGGGTCGGCGCCGATCGCCGACACCGTGCTCCCCTCCGAGCTCATCGTCCGCCGGTCCACCGCTCCGCCCGCCGGCTGATCCGGTATCTCGACGCCCGCGCATTCCCGCCCCGCCGATCCGCCAGCGGTGGGACAATGGTCGTATGGCCGAGCAGCCCGCCCCCGAACGACCGTCTTCCTCGAGCGAAGAGCGACAGACGCTGACGGTTCGTCGCGCCCCGAAGTACGGCGTGTTCCTGGGGGCCGGGGCGTTCGCCGGCATCCTGATCGCCCTTCTGCTCACCGTCTTCATCGACGGTTCCGACATCAGCCCGTACACGCAGGTCGTCTACTCGCAGATGCAGGTCTTCGGGTTCACGGCCCTGATCTTCGTCGTGCTGGGCGTCGCGGTGGGGGCGATCGTCGCCCTGATCTTCGAGCGCACCGTCGGCGGTCGTACTCGCCAGGTCACCGTCGAGCACGAGCAGCACGGCATCTGACGCGCAGCTCGTCGATCAGGCCAGTTCGGCGATGATCGGGTGGATCGCGGTGTCGAAGGCTGCGACGTCGCCGCGCAGGCCGTCGGTCACCGCCACGGTGAGCGAGCCGATCCACCACACGCCTCGCTGAGCCAGCGGAAGCACCTGCACGTTCAGCTCGAACGAGTGAGCGCGTCGCCCCACGGCCCGCTCGTGCGCGGCGATCGCGCTCGCATACGCGCGGTACGAGACCCCGGGCCGGGCGGCGGCCTCGCGCGTATAGCGATCGTTCGCGAGCCGCGCGAAGTCGACGGCGTCGTCGGCGTGCGCGCCGATGGCTGCGCGCAGGGTCTCCGAGCCCTCGACCGGCAGGGTGACGAGCGTCTCGAAACCGTCGATCAGTTCGAGGGGCACGGGCGAGGGGTGCGCCTGGGGCTCCACCGTCATCGCCCAGTACTCGCGCCACTCGCGTTCGAGCTGCGCGTGCGCGGCATCCGTCCGCTCATCCACCCACGGGGGCGGCACGCGCCGCAGGGCGGGTAGCTCGTCGGGAGACCGGATGCCGAGGACCTGGCGCAGGTAGAGCGCGACGAGCACCGATTGCGCCGCGTCCTCGCGGATCACCCACTCCGGCTGACCGCCCGTCATGGCGCCATTGTAGGGAGCGGGAGCGACGTGGGGGTGGGTCTTGCGTCGGGCCGGGGGTGCGTCGCGGGTGGCCCGGTGCGCGTGCCGCGGGAGGGTCGCGGGAGGAGAACTCCGGACGGGAGGATGCCAGGCGCCCGGTCCGTCCTCCCGTCGCTGAATCTCCTCCCGTCGTCAGCCCCGGTGCGCGTGCTCGTGCTTCCTCCACATCCCCGTTGTCCACAGCGCGTCGCGCGATCCGCCGATCGCACGTCGCCGACCGGGCACGATGGCGCGATGGTCGATTCCGCGCTCCGCCTCGATGGGCTCGTCACTCGCCTTCGTGCTCTCGGCGGGCTGGCGGCCTCCGCCCGTGTGCAACGGGAGGGTTTCTCCGCCGGTACCGTCGGGGCGGCCGTTCGCGCGGGCGCCGTTCTCCGTATCCGTCGCCGGTGGCTCGCGCTGCCCGAAGCCGACGCGTTCCTCGTCGCGGCGGCACGCAGCGGTGTGGTGCTGACGTGCAGCACGGCCGCCCACCGGCTGGGGCTGTGGGTGCTGAAACACGAGGAGGTGCATGTCGCCGCCCCTCCCCACGCGGGTCGCATCACGGTGGCAGAGGGCACTCGCGTGCACCGGTGCACGCCGCTGATGCCGCGGCATCCCGAGGATCTCATCGATGGTGTCGTCAACATCCTGGGCGTCGTCAGCAGATGCCTGCCGACGGAGCAGGCCCTCGCCGTCTGGGACTCGGCGCTGAACAAGAAGCTCGTGACGCTGGACGAGATGCGGCGGTACCGGCTGACAGGCCGAGGCAGGGCGCTCGCGGACCTCGCCACTCCTCTCGCCGACTCGGGTCTGGAGACCTTCCTCATCGTCCGGCTGCGATGGCTGGGGGAGCGCCTCACGCCGCAAGCGTGGATCCTCGGTCATCGCGTCGATCTGCTGATCGGAGAACGACTTGTGGTTCAGGTCGACGGTGCTCACCACGTGGGCGCACAGAGAGAGGCCGACATCCGGCACGACGCTCGGCTGATGCTCAACGGCTATCACGTCATCCGCGTCGGCTACCGGCAGGTGGTCGCGGACTGGCCCTCCGTGCAGCAGCTCGTCGTCCACGCCATCGCGCAGGGGCTGCATCGAACTCGCTGAGGTGCCGCGGGCGGGGCGTCGGGAGGAGAACCCGCGAAGGGAGGGCGGGTGCGCGTCTCGAGGTCCTCCCGTCACGGAATCTCCTCCCTTCCCCCGCCCAGGGACGCTCCCCTGTGTTCTGAAAGGGTCACGCGGGGTGCGGTGCCCGCGCGTGTCCGCCCCGGGTAGTCTGTTGCGGTGGCTTCCGCTCCCCACGAAAACCCATACTCCGCCGCAGGCGTCGATACCGCCGCCGGAGATCTCGCCGTCGAACTGATGAAGTCGGCCGTGCGTCGTACGCACGGGCCCGAGGTGCTCGGTGGGGTGGGCGGTTTCGCCGGTCTCTTCGACGCCTCCGCGCTCCGCGACTACGCGCGCCCCCTGCTCGCGACCAGCACCGACGGTGTCGGTACGAAGGTCGCGATCGCGCAGGCCATCGACAAGCACGACACCATCGGTGAAGACCTCGTCGGCATGGTCGTCGACGACATCGTCGTGGTCGGTGCACGTCCCCTCTTCATGACCGACTACATCGCGTGCGGCAAGGTCGTGCCCCCGCGCATCGCCGACATCGTCGCGGGCATCGCGCGCGGTTGCGCCATGACCGGCACCGCGCTCGTCGGCGGCGAGACCGCCGAGCACCCGGGTCTGCTCGGCATCGACGACTACGACGTCGCGGGAGCGGCGACCGGTGTCGTCGAGGCCGATCGCGTGCTCGGTGCCGACCGCGTCCGCGCGGGAGACGTGGTGCTGGCCCTCGCCTCGAGCGGCCTGCACTCCAACGGCTACTCGCTCGTGCGCCACATCATCACCGGCGCGGGGATCGCCTACGGCGCGGCCTCCGCGGAGCTCGGTAGCACGTGGGGCGAAGCGCTGCTCGAGCCCACGCGCCTGTACACCTCGCCGCTGCTGCGTCTGCTCGACGACGCAGCGGTGGGCAGTGGCATCCACTCGCTCAGCCACGTGACGGGCGGCGGTATCGCCGCGAACCTCGCGCGCGTGCTCCCGCAGCAGAGCTGGGTCGATGTGGACCGTTCGACGTGGAGCCCCGCGCCGGTGTTCCGCGTCCTCGCCGACATGGGTGGACTCGAGCTCACGGCGACCGAGGGCACGTGGAACCTCGGCATCGGCTTCCTCGCCATCGTCTCGCCCGAGATCGCGGATGCCGCGACCGCCGCGCTGCAGGCCGATGGCATCGCCACCTGGCAGGTCGGCGTCGTCCGCGAGGGCGCTCGCCCCGAGGGCGAGTACGAACAGGGAGCGAAGGGCGTCGACGGAGGGGCCGTGCGCCTGGTCGGAACCTACGCGGATGCCGGGCACCCGGCGAACGGAGCGGTCTGACACCCCATGTGCGGCATCGTCGGCATGGCCGGGCAGGGCCCGGTCAATCAGGAGATCTACGACGCGCTCCTGCTCCTCCAGCACCGAGGGCAGGACTCCACGGGCATGGCCACGGCCGAGTCCAGCGGCGTCTTCCACATCCACAAGGCCCGCGGACAGGTGCGCGAGGCCTTCCGCACGCGCGACATGCGCGCCCTGCTCGGCGACATCGGTCTGGGCCACGTGCGCTACGCCACCAAGGGCACCGCGTCGAACGAAGAAGAGGCGCAGCCCTTCTACGTCAACGCGCCCTACGGCATCGTGCTCGTGCACAACGGCAACCTCACGAACACGCGCGAGCTGACGACCGAGCTGTTCCATAAGGATCGCCGCCACCTCAACACCAGCAGCGACACCGAGCTGCTCGTGAACATCCTCGGCTCCGAGCTGCAGTCCGAGATCACCGGCCCCGACCTCGACCCCGCGCAGGTCTTCCGCGCGGTCGGCCGCGTGCACGAGCGGGTCGAGGGCTCGTACGCGTCGATCGCCCTCATCGCGGGCTATGGCCTGCTCGCGTTCCGCGACCCGTTCGGCATCCGCCCGCTCATCCTCGGCAAGCGTCCCGCGCCCGAGGTGCCTGGGGGAGAGCCCCGCGACGAGTACATCGTGGCGTCCGAGTCGCTCGTGCTCGAGAACGCCGGCTTCGAGATCGTGCGCGACGTCGAGCCGGGCGAGGCCGTGTTCATCACCCTCGACGGCACGCTTCACGCGCAGCAGTGCGCGAAGAGCACCGTGCTTGCGCCCTGCTCGTTCGAGTACGTCTACCTCGCCCGTCCCGACTCGGTCATGAACGGCGTCTCGGTGTACGAGACGCGCCTGCGCATGGGCGAGCGTCTGGCCGACACCGTCGCGAAGTACACGCCCGCGGGGGCCATCGACGTGGTCATGCCGATCCCCGACTCCGCCCGTCCTGCCGCGATGCAGGTGGCCCGCAAGCTGGGCATCGAGTACCGCGAGGGCTTCTACAAGAACCGCTACGTCGGCCGGACGTTCATCATGCCGGGACAGGCGGTGCGCAAGAAGAGCGTGCGTCAGAAGCTCAACGCCATGTCGACCGAGTTCCAGGGCAAGAACGTGCTGCTGGTCGACGATTCGATCGTGCGCGGCACGACGAGCCGCGAGATCATCCAGATGGCTCGGGATGCCGGAGCCAAGAGCGTCACGTTCGCCTCGGCCGCCCCGCCGGTGCGCTATCCCCACGTGTACGGCATCAACATGCCCTCGCGTCACGAGCTCGTCGCGCACGGCCGTACGATCCCCGAGATCGCGGAAGAGCTCGGCTGCGACTACCTCGTGTACCAGGAGGTCGACGACCTCAAGGCGGCCATCATGGAGGGCACCGACCTGGTCGACCTCGACATGAGCTGCTTCGACGGGCGTTACGTCACGGGCACCGTGTCGGACGAGTACCTCGCCTGGGTCGAGGGCAGCCAGGAGTCTTGACCCGCCGTCGGGCGGGAACCATCGCGCTCGCCGCGGCGGCGATCGTGCTGCTCGCGCTCACGCTGCGGATCGCGGTCGCGTCGCTCTCTCCGCTGCTGACGCGCATCGGCGAGGACTTCCCCCTCCCCGCGGCCGTCGTGGGACTGATCGGCATGGCACCGCCGGTGGCGTTCGCGCTCGCCGGCATGGTCACCCCGGCGATCGAGCGTCGTCTCGGCCTCGAGCGTTCCGTGCTGATCGCTGCGGTCACCGCCGCGGCGATGCTCGGCCTCCGCGCGGCCGCGGTCGACGCGTGGTCGCTGCTGGGCGCGACGGCGGGGGTGTTCGCCGCGGTGGGCGTGGCGAACGTCCTGATCCCGACCGTGGTGAAGAAGTACTTTCCCGAGCGCATCGGTCTCATGACGACCGTCTACAGCACGGCGATGGCGGTCGCCACCTTCACGCCCCCGCTCGTGGCCGTGCCCCTGGCCGACGCGGTGGGGTGGCGCGGTTCGTTCGTGACCTGGGCCGTCGTGGCCCTCGCCGCTGTCGCGCCGTGGGTCGCATTGAGCCTGCGGGCGCGGGTGTCGCGGCGCGATGCGGTCGACGAGCCGCGCGCCGACGTGCTGGCGCGGATCGTGCGCGTGCCGCAGACGTGGGCGCTCGTCGTCACGTTCGGCGTCAACTCCTCGGTCGCCTACGCCATGTTCGCGTGGATGCCGCCCCTGCTCATCGACGTCGCCGGAGTGGATGCCGCGGAAGCCGGTGGACTGCTCGCCCTCTTCTCGTTCATGGGGCTGCCGGTGTCGCTCCTCGTCCCCCTGCTCGTGTCTCGACGGGGCCGCACGACCCCGTTCTACGTGGTTGCCGTCGGGGGCGGGCTGGCGGGGGTCATCGGGTTGCTGGTGGCCCCTTCGGCGGCGACGGTGCTGTGGGTGGTGCTGGTCGGCACCCCGCCGCTGATGTTCCCGCTGGCGCTGGTGCTGTTCGGGCTGCGTACCCGCTCGCACGAGACCACAGTCGCGCTCAGCGGCTTCGTGCAGAGCGTGGGGTACGGGTTCGCCGCGCTCATGCCCCTGGCGATCGGGGTGACCCACGAGCTCACCGGTGGATGGACCGCGGGGCTCGTGCTGATCGGCGTCGCGCTGGTGCTCGTCGTGCCGGCTGCGATCGTCATGAGGCGCCGCGAGAGCGTCGAAGAGGCGTGGGAACGCCGCACGGGGCTCCGCTGGTAGAGGAATGTTCGCCCCGGTCGGCGGGATCCGTCGTCATCGGATGGTGACGGGGGTGCCCAGCGGCAGGAGGCTCGCGAGTTCGGTGATGTCGGTGTTGGAGAGCCGGATGCAGCCGTGGCTGGCTGATCGGCCGATGCTGTCGGCATCGTCGGTGCCGTGCAGACCGATCTGGCCGGGACCGCCGCCGAAGCTCGAGAGCACGTCGGAGAACGCCGACAAGCCGAAGGCGTAGGGGCCGTATCCCTCGTTGGTGGGCTGGAGCAGCTCGGTGAGAAAGAACGCGCCGTGCGGGGTCGGGGTCCCGCCGGTACCGGTGGCGGCGCGGAAAGTCTTCACCGGGTGGCCATTCTTCAGCAGCGTCAGGGTGTTGTCCTCGGTGGAGGCGTCGAGGCTGTACTCAAGGCTGTGCTGAAGAACGGCATCGGCCTTGACCCATCCCGTGCTGCCGTTGGGGCGTTGAGCGAGGTGCACCTGCAGCCAGTCTCCCCGTGTGGCGGCCACGAGAAGCGTCAGGGGCGCGCCGGACTCCTGCGGGTTCCGCAGGGTGGCTGTCACGCTGCCGCCGGGCTCATCGTAGACGTCGAGTGTCGCGCCCGTCGCCGTGGCCGAGGTGGCGGTCGCCGCCGGGGTGCTCGCCGCCGGCGTCGAATCGGCTGTCGGCTGCGTCTCGGCGATTGCGGAGGGGGCCGCGTCCGGCGTCGCGGCGGGAGAGCATCCGGCGAGCAGGAGGCTGGACAGGAGCGCCACGGCTCCGACGCTGACGGATGCGGTCGTGCGGCTGAGCACCGGGAACTCCTCAGGGTGGGTGGAAACGGGAACGCCGGGCCGGAACGAACGTCCCGGCCCGGCGTCGGACAAGCCTTATCGATCAGCCGGTGAAGGTCGCGGCACGCTTGACCGGGGTCGCCGGGCCCGCAACGGGCACGGGAGCCGGGGTCGTGGCATCCGCGGTCACTGTGAAGCTGACCGGCGCGGCCTGGATGGCGCCCGCTTCGGTGGATGCGCTGAGGTTGTAGGTGCCCGCGTTGGCGTAGTTGGTGCCGACTTCGGGAACGTAGTGAAGAGTGACGGTGCCGGTCGCGTCGGCGACGGCATCGGGACCGGCCTGGTCGCCCGTACCGGGTGTCGAGATGCCGAAAGCGACCGTGGCGCCCGGTGTGAAACCGGCGAAGGTCGCGGTGACACCGTTCTTCAGATAATCCGACAGCGGCTGGGTGGTCGGCGTTACCGACGACGCGGGCGGGGCGACGACGGTGATCTCAGTGAAGGCCCCCGAGTTGTCTGCTGGGTGCGTGACGGCAATTCTGTGCGCGCCGGTTGAAAGGCCGGCGGGGATACGTGCCGTGCCTTTGTATTGGCCGCTGCCGTCCGCTTCCACGGCGCTGCCCGTGACGGGATACGTCGTCAGCGGGGTGATGTCGTCGATGGTGAACTCCAGGCTGCCGCCCTCCGGGAATCCCGAGGCGGTGAGCGTGATCGTGCCGCCGGGGGTCACCGTTGCGGAGCTGGAAGCGAGCCCCGGGTCGGGGCGGGCCTGGGCGGAAACCGCTCCTCCGAGCGTCAGGAGCGCCGTCAGCAAACCGGCGATGAGGATCGAGGCGGAGCGCTCACGTCGCGAACGCGTGCGAGGTGTAGTCGTCGACATGGGAGTGTCCCTGTTCTGTGCAGTGGCGGCACCCGATGGAAGGGTGGATGCCATCAACGGGAAGAGCACCCCGATTGCAGAGCAGTCGGAGCACCCTCCGCATCATAGCGACAGGAGGGTGTCAAACCCACGAAATGGAATGAAGCGGTACAAAACGGTTTGCAGATCGATCTGCACCTCGAACAGGCCGCCCCCTCGTGGGAGTGGCGACCACAGGGCCGTGGTGCGCGGTTTCGCGCGGTACGGAAACGAGCGGGAAGGCGTCAGGCCTTCTCGTTGTCGTATTCGTCGCTGTACTGGTCGGCCCACTTGTCGACGTACGCGTCTTCACCCGGAGCGGGTGCACCCAGTTCGCGCTCGAGAGCGGAGTAGTTCACCGAATAGGTGTCGTACTTCAGCTCACGGGCGATCTTGGTGTTCTTCGCCTTCTGACGGCCACGCCCCATGCGAGACCCCCTCACGATCGACGTCGAGGGCCGACTGTGGGCCCTGCGTATTGCGGTTCCGGACCGAGCCGGTAAGAGTAACAGCCAGGATATCACGGCACCTTCCGGCCGAGCCGTCGAGCGGCGGCCGCCGGGGGTGCCGTCGTCGAGAGGAGCCGTCATGTCCGATCAGCCCCGCCCGCGTACCGGTCGCGGAAAGGTGATCGCGGGCGTCGTGCCCGGTCAGTCCGCCAGGATCGTGCGCGAGGCGGCCCACTATGCAGCCCTTGCGCGCGCGGAGCTCGTCGTCGCTCACGTCGACACCACCCGTTTCGTGGCCTTCGAGGATCCCGACGGCTATGTGCACTCGTCCACCGTCGACGTGGCGGGGGACGCCGCGAAGGCCGCTCTCGACGAGGTGCGCCGCATGACGGCCGAGGCTCTGGCCGGAAGCACCGTCACGTGGACGGCACGCCAGATCATCGGAGATCCGGCGCTGGCCCTGATTCAGCTCGCCGACGAGATCGACGCGTCGCTCATCGTCGTCGGGACGCGCAAGCGCGGCCTGGGTGAATCCCTGCGCGAGTTCCTCACCGGCTCCGTAGCCGCGCGCCTGAGCCACCGGCAGCGCCGACCGGTTCTCGTCGTCCCGCAGGGAGAACCGGTCGGCGCCGAGGAGGAGCTGCCGTGGGAGTGACGCTCTAGGTGCGCATCGCCCGCGCGACCGCTTCGGTGGCGTGGAGCAGCGCGGCCTCGATGTCGTCGACTCCGGATGCCGCGAGCTCCCCGCCGCGCGCCACGTGCGAGCGCAGTTCGGAGCGCACGCGCCCGCGGAACTCGTTGATCGCGGCATCGGCGCGAGAGAGCTGTTCGCGGCTGCGGGACCGCGCGTCGTCCGCCGGAGTCGCCTGGGCGTGCTCGCGCTCCTCCCGAGAGGCAGCGGCGAGGTCGGCGCGGAGGCTGCGCATGGCGTCGCGCACACTGCCACGCACCTCATCGGCGATCAGTCGCACGCTGTCGGCGAGCCCGGCCTGAATGCCCTCGAGGTCGCTCGTGCGTGCCGCGACTTCGGCGCGGCCGGCATCCGTGATCTCGTAGACGGTCTTGCGGCCGTCGACGGTCTTGGTGACCAACCCCTCGTCCTCGAGCTTCGAGAGCCGGGGGTAGATGGTGCCGGCTGATGGGGAGTAGGTGCCGCCCGTTCGCTCCGAGAGGGCCTGCATGAGGTCGTACCCGTGGCGCGGGGCCTCCTCGAGCAGGCTGAGGATGTACAGGCGCAGATCGCCGTGCGAGAAGACGGGGCTCATCACCACTCCTCCTCTCCGGCGAGTTCCTCGGGACGCAGGCCCGAGATGCCGCGGCGCAGCACGGTGATCTCGCCCGAGACGGTATTGGCGCGCACGTCGACGAACGAGCCCGCGAGGGCGCCCGTCGACCCGGTGTAATTGGTGGGTCCCTTGCCGGAGCGCACCTGGCCGTCGATCTGAACGCGGCCGCTCACCGATCGCGAGACGTAGTTGGCGGGGAGCGACCGGTCGAGGCGGATCGTCGCCGTGCCGCTGACGGAGTTGAGCGAGATCGCCTGGGTCGCGCCCGTCGAGTCGACGAGCATGGCACCCGACACGGTGTCGATCGATGCCTTCGTGATGCGGCCGGTGGCCGCGACGTCACCCGAGACGCTGTTCGCGCTGAGGGCGCCTTCGAGTTCGCGCACCTGCACATCCCCCGATACGGCGTTGAGGTCGATGTCGCCGCGGAGGCCGTCGACGATGATGTCGCCCGACACGGTGTTGAGCCGCACATCGGTGCGCAGACCCGAGACGAGAGCGCTCGCGCTGACGACGCCGAGGGTGAGGGCGACCGTGCGCGGTACGGCGACACTGACCTCGGCCTTAGGGCCGCCCGAGCCGAAGTTGCGGAACACCTCGAGAAAGTTGTCCCACCGCAGCTGTGGGTGGTCGATCTCGAGACGGCCGTCGACCATCTCGATCCGCAGGTCTTTGACGGTGACGCCGTGCACCTCGATGCGGGCATCGGGCTCGTCGTGCGCGATGACGTCGACCTGTCCGCCGACGAGGCCGACCTTCAGCTCACGCAGCGAATCGATGTCGATGACGCGCGTCTCGCCGGGGTGGACGATCCATTTCTCCATGGCGGGTTCTCCTCACTCGCGATATATCGCGTTAGAGGGAGTATCGCGATATATCGCGAGTTCGTCAACCCCGGGAGGTGGGGTTCGTACGGCCGAACCGCACGCGTGGCTCGGTGTCGCCGTGTCGTCGATGGCTCACGCGACGGCGGGGGCGACGAGCGCCGGTCGCCACCGAGCGTTGTCAATCCCTCCCTCGACGCGATGCGCGGTCGTAGCGTCGGGATTCCCCGACGGAAGGAGAAGGTCGTGCCGCAAGGGCAAGGTTCCCGCAGTCTGAAAGACCCCGACCTGTACGAGGAACTGCGTAAGCAGGGCGACTCGAAAGAGAAGGCCGCGCGCATCTCGAACGCCGCCGCCGCTCAGGGGCGCGAGAAGGTCGGAGAGAAGGGCGGTCACGCCGAGAACTACGAAGACCGCACTGTCGCCGAGCTGAGGAGTCGCGCGAAGGAGCTCGGTCTGACCGGCTACTCCGGCAAGAAGAAGGCGGAGCTCATCGACATGCTCCGCACCCACTGACGCGATGGCCCGACTCGTCCGCGTCCGCCCCTACGAAGACCCCGGTTACCGCCGGGTGCGCTCCGGTTCGGGGTTTCGTTTCGTCGATCACACGGGTGCGTCCGTCCCCGAGCGCGACGCCGAGCGTGCCCGGGGTCTGGTCATCCCTCCCGCGTGGCGCGAGGTGTGGATCGCACGCGAGCCGAACGCGCATATCCAGGCCGTCGGAACGGACGAAGCCGGACGCCGCCAGTACACCTACCACGCGGACTGGTCGAAGCGTCGGGACAGGGGCAAGTTCGCCCGGGCGCTCCAGCTCGCCGAGTCGCTGCCCCGAGCGCGATCGCGGGTGACGCAGTCGCTCCGCCGGGCCGAAGCGGATCGCGAACGAGTGCTGGCGGTGTCGTTCCGCTTCCTCGACCTCGTCGCTCCGCGCGTCGGCAATGCCCGTTACTTCGTCACCAACGGCAGTCGGGGCCTCACGACCCTGCAGAGACGGGATGCCACGGTCGAGGGTGACCTGATCCGCCTGTCGTTCCCCGCGAAGAGCGGCAAGCGCGCCGAGCTCTCGCTGCGCGATGCGGAGTTGGCATCCATCGTCGACGAGCTCGCCCGGGGGCGATCGCGTGCCGCGCTACTGAGCTACACGCGCGGGCGCCGGCGCGTTCCGCTCACTCCCGGCGACGTGAACGGCTATGTGCGCTCGCTCACGGGCGGGCCGTTCAGTGCCAAGGACTTCCGGACGCTGCGCGGCACGATCCTCGCGGCCGAGTCGCTCGCCATGGTGGGTGCCACGGGCGGGAAGAACGAGCGCAAGAGGGCGGAGGTCGCGGCGGTCCGCGCCACGGCCGAAGCGCTGGGCAACACCCCCGCGGTCGCGAAGGCGAGCTATATCGATCCGCGCGTGTTCTCGCTGTACCGCAGGGGGCGCACGATGGATCTGGGCGGGTCGAAGGATGCCGCCATCAGGCGGCTCATCCTGGGTGAGTGACCGGCTCGACGACCGAGGGCAGCTCCGGCACGGGGACGATCACCACGTCCTGCACCTTCCAGTCCAGGGCGACACAGCCTTCGCGCGCGCGCTCGATGTCATCGAGCGACAGGCGCGTTTTGCGCGGCACGACGAAGGCCTCGATGTGGAACACATGGCCCTGATCGCGCACGCGCGTCCCCGCCGCCGACACCCAGGGGAGTCCCGCGAGGTACTGATCGACCCGCTCGGCCAGCGGGTGGGGGCGCTTGTCGTCGAAGGTCGTCGCGCGCGCATCCATGAGATCGACGACGGCCGCGCGCAGGTTGCTCACGCCGTCGTGCACGATGCTGAGCGAGATGAAGATGGCGGCCGCGGCATCCATCCACCACAGGCCTATCCCGATACCCAGCACTCCCACGATGGTTCCGGCGGAGGTCATCCAATCGGCCTTGTTCATGTCGGCGTCGGCGTAGAGCACCTTGTCGTGCAGCTCGCGGGCGAGACCGATCTTGAGCCGACCGACGATGACGGGCGGGATCGCGGTCACGGCCATCACCGCGATCATGAGCCACCCGAGCCACATCGTCACCCCGAAGATCTCGACGGTTCCGATGGTGGGATGCTCCGCGGTGACCAAGCCGATACCGGAGTCGACGATGAGGAAAGCCCCCATGCCGGTCAACGCGACGGCCGCGACGAGGTGGCCGACGGCCACGGAACGGTGAAAGCCGTAGGGGTGGCGGCGGGTGGGGCGGCGTCGCGCGAGACGCACGGCGACGAGGAAGGCGAGGGGCGGGATGAACGACAACAGGTCTTCGGCCCACGCCGCCTTCATCGCCTGCGAATTGCCTAGAACGAGGAACACGAGCGTGGCCGTGATGACGAGGAAGCCGATCGTGACCCACTCGAGCCGGACGGCTCGGTGGAGCGCATCTGCCTGCCGATCGGGCAGCCGCGTCTGGCCGAAGCGGACTTCTTCGCCGCTCACGGTGCGATCCCCCGGGCCTCGGCCTCGTCGATGAGGAAGGTCTCGAGCCTCGACACGAAGGCGTTCTCACCGAGCGGCACGAGCATGACGAGCTTCACTGTCGACCCGTCCTCGAGCGGCGCCTCGGCGTAGGGGCGGGTCACGCCGGCCTTGCTCGTCCACGGCGTCTTCTCGGTGAGGCCCCCGGCGACGACGTCGAGGTCGCCCTCCTCGAGGCCGCGCACGAGCGACTCCTCCGAACCCACCGTCCACTCGACGTCGGCGTCGAGCGATCGCGCGAACGCCGTCAGGGCGTCGATCTCGATCCCGGTCGGTTCGCCCTCGTCCCCTCGCACCCACTCGCCGTTGGGGGAGACCCCCGCCCGCAGCACGCCGCCCTCGACCGCGTCGAGCGTTCCGTCGGGATCGGAGGGGATCCGGATGCCGCAGCCCGCGAGCATCAGCACGGTGACCGCCGCAGCAATCGTGGCCGGCAGCAGCTTTCGCATGGCTCTCCCTTCGTCGCCGGAATCCTGTCCGCAACGGCCCGTCGTCGTCGCGGGGGTTGCGAAGTGGGCACGGGGGGCTCTACCGATAGCGTGAGGGCGTGCGAGACAAGACCCCCGATGTCGATCGCCGATCGGCCCGTGCCGCTACGCCCCGCCAGGCCGGAGCCGCCCCCACCATCCACGATGTGGCGGCGGCCGCGGGGGTGTCGAAGTCGGTGGTCTCGCGGGCGCTCTCCGGGGCGTCCGGGGTCGCCGCGCACACCGTCGACCGCGTCCGGCGGGCGGCGACGGAGCTCGGTTACGTCGCCAACGCGCACGCGCGGGGGATGTCGGCTCACCGGAGCCACACCCTCGGCGTCTTCGTCCGTGACGCCGCGACGCCGTTCTACGGTCACCTGCTGACCGCGTTCCAGGAGCAGGCGGCTGCTCGCGGGTACCGGGTCGTCACCGCGACCGGGGCGGGATCCTTTTCCGTGGACGACGAGCGCCGCGCCCTCGAGACACTCGTCGCGCTGCGGGTGGAGGGACTGATCGTCTGCAGCGGCGCGCTCCCCGTCGAGGACATCACGCCCTTCGCGCGGCGTATCCCCGCGGTCGTCGCGGGGCGCCCGGAGGAGGACCCGACGATCAGCAGCGTGTACTGCGACGAGGTGGGCGGTGGTCGCGCCCTCGCCGATCACGTGGCCGACCTCGGGCATCGCAGGGTCGCGGTGATGACCTTCACCCCGGTCTCGTCGATCACCCAGTCGCGGCGCACGCACGCGATGGCCGAGCGCCTGCGGGAGCGCGGCGTCGACGTCGTCACTCTGAGCGGTGACGATGCCGGACCGGGCTTCGACGGGGCCGACGCGATCGTCGCGGGCGTCCTCGGGGCCGGCGGGGTCACCGCCTTCATGGCGCCGAGCGACGCGTGGGCGGTGGCGGCCCTCGAGGCGCTGCGCGTGCGCGGGGTCGCCGTGCCCTCGGAGATGTCGGTGACGGGTTACGACGGCGTCACGCCGTTCATGACGTCACTGCTGGGTCTGACGTCGTGGCGCCAGCCGCTGCGGACGATCGGCCGACTGTCGGTCGACGCGGTCGTCGATCAGATCGATGGACTCGCCACCACGGTGACGCACCACGCGATCGACGGAGAACTGGTCCCCGGGCGTACGGCCGCCGCCCTCTGACGTCGTCACCGTCCGTTCACCCACCGGATGCCGTGACGTCGACCGTCGCGCGACCGTTCCGCGGAGAATAGGGAACGTTCCCTATCGGCATCACGGAGAGTCCGCATGAACGACCACATCGCCCACAAGCTGCCCCGAGACGACAGCGATCCCTTCCGCTACGGCATCTACCTGCGTCCCGACGCGAAGACCTGCCGCGCGGTGACCACGGTGACCGACCAACTGCGCGCGCAGTACGGCTTGCTCTCCGCGGGCGCGTTCCCCCCGCACGCCACCCTCGTGGGCAGTCAGCCGTTCGGATTCTCGGAGCCCGCTGTCGTCGACGCGCTCACCGAGCTGCTCGACGGTCGCCCGGCCCTCACCGTGCACAACGCCGGCGTCCGCGCGCAGGGTCGGGGCTACGTCTACGACGTGAGTGAGAACCCCGACGGCTCGGTGAACGACGACCTGGTGAGTCTGGCTCGCGACATCGAGGCGACGGTCGCCCCGTTCCGTGCGCCGATGAACAACCCCCTGCCCAACGACTTCGTCCCGGAGCTCTACCGCGGACACCTCTCGCTCGCGTCGCACGACCTGTACGTGCGTCCCGACCTGTACGAAGAGGTGGGGGAGTTCATCCGAGAGCTCGACGTTCCCGTCCCCGGCGGCTTCCCGGGAGGCACGGTGGTGATGTACCGCACCTCGAGTCCCGATTGGTCGGGACGCTGGTGGCAGACGATGACGTGGGAGCACGTGCGCACCTGGAATCTCGCCGGGGCGTAGGCCGCTCGGACGTGTCCGGATGCCGCACGGTCGCGGCATCCGGACGCTCTCACTGCCCGGCCGGCATCCACTGCCCGGACAGGGCGCGCAGGCGTCGAATGAGCACTCCGTGCTCTCCGCCCGCTCCCTCCGCGACGTAGTCGAGGCTCTCCTGGGCGCGAGCGACCTCGACGCCGGAGCGGAAGCCCGTGTACGTGCCACCGGCCCGTTCGAGGATGTGGGCTCCGGCGGCCACGTCCCAGGGGTGGGTATCGAAGCCCATCGTGGCGTCCGCCCATCCGGCCGCGACGTGCGCGAGGTTCAGTGCCCCGCTGCCGGTGCTGTGGTGGTGCTGGTACGTGCGCGTGATCTCGGCGAGCAGGTCGAAGGCGCCCTCGCCCAGGAGGTCGACGTCGTGCTGTCCGGGAAAGCTCGTGAGCAGGGTGGAGAGTTCGGCGGGGCCGGACGCCGATCGCATCGGGACCCCGTTCACGTGGGCGTGCTCCCTGCCGGCCGAGAACATGTTGTCTGCGACGGGGTCGAACACGACGCCCGCGACGACCTCGCCGTCGAGCTCGGCGGCGATCGAGATGCACCAGTAGGCGAGACCGCGCGCGAAGTTGGCGGTGCCGTCGATCGGGTCGATGATCCATCGCAGGGGTGCGTCGCCCGAGCTGCCGGTCTCTTCGCCCAGGATCACCGAGTCGGGTGCGCCGTCCTGGAGGATCCCGGCGATGGTGGCCTCGGCCGCTCTGTCGTGGATCGTCACGACGTCGTGCACGTCGCGCTTGAACGACACGCTCATGTCGGAGCGGAACGCGGCGAGCAGTGCCGGCGCGGCGGATCTCGCGGCCCTCTCGGCCAGGGCGCGAAGGTCGTCGGGGGAGGGGGAGGGGTGCGTGGTCATGGTTCTCCTCGGGGGTCAGGGGGATTGATTCAGGTGCTCGTGAACGCCGCGTGAACGCTCGGCGACCGCTCGCCGGTCGCCTTGACCTCGTCTCTCGCGGTGTCGCAGAGTGAGTCCGTCATCAAAAAAGGGAACGTTCCCTATGACGGAAAGGTAGCCGATGTCGCTCTCGACACTCGACCGCCGGCCGACGCTCGCCGACCGTCGTCGGCCGGCTTCGACCCTGGCCTGGCGGCGCGCCGACCGACGCGTGGGTGCCGCTCTGATGGTTCCGGCGCTCGCGGTCTTCGCCGTCTTCGTCTTCTTTCCCCTCGGCCGGGTCGTCTGGCTCAGCACCCAGGGAACCGACATCTTCGGCCAGGCCGCCGGGTTCGTGGGGACGAAGAACTTCGCGACGATCTTCACCGATCCCCAGTTCGGCGACACGCTGTGGCGGACGGCCGTGTTCTGCGTCGCGGTCGTGGTCGGTCGCATCGTCGTCGGGCTGCTCATCGTCATCCCGTTGACGGCGAAGCTCCGCGGCATCCGCGTCTTCCGCGCCCTGCTGACCTCGCCCCTCGTGGCCTCGGTCTCGGTGGCCTCGGTCGCCTTCGCCGCGATGCTCGCTCCGGCCGGCGGGCTGGTCAACTCCGTGATCGCGCGCTTCGGGGGCACGCCGGTGCCGTGGCTGACCAGCACCCAGTGGGCCATGCCGAGCGTGATCGCCGTCACCGTGTGGGGATCTCTCGGATTCACCGTGCTGCTGCTGCTCGGGGCCTTCGGCGCGATCGATCCCGACGTGATCGAGGCGGCCCACCTCGACGGGGCGGGTCCCCTCCGCACGCTCTGGTCGATCTCTCTGCCGCTGATCACGCCGACCCTGTTCTTCATCGTGGTCACCGGTGCCGTCGAGGCGCTCACGACGTTCGGGCAGATCCAGATCCTCACCGGCGGCGGCCCGGCGAACTCGACGACGACGCTGGTCTACACGATCTATCAGGCGGCGTTCGGGGCGGGGAGCGCCAACTTCGGCATCGCCGCGGCAGTGGGCGTCGTGCTGTTCCTGCTCGTGCTCGGCCTCTCGCTCGTCCAGTTCGGCGTCCTCGAGAAGCGAGTGAACTACTGATGGCGCGGCCGCTGTCCGTCCGCGCGCGTCTGCGGAGCACCCTTCTCTACGTCTGGCTCGTCGTGGCGGTGATCGTGGTGTGCTTCCCGCTCTACTACGTCTTCGAGGGCGCGCTCACGCCGACCGCCTGGCTCGACGAGGGCCTCGAGGGTCTTCTGCCCATCCACCTGACGCTCGACAATGTGATCCGCGCCACCCAGGTCATCCCGCTCGGACACCAGTTCCTCAACAGCGTCGTGGTGACGCTGGTGCAGACCTTCTTCCAGGTCGCGATCGGCATCGCCACCGCCTACGCTCTCGTCTTCTGCGGGCTGCGGGGCACGCGTGCCCTCTTCCTGCTGATCCTGTCGAGCATGATGGTGCCGGGCGAGACGATCCTCATCGCGAACTATCTGACGATCTCGTCGTGGCGGCTGATCGACACCCTGCCGGCGGTGTTCCTGCCGTTCCTCGCCTCGGCGCTGAGCATCTTCCTGTTCCGGCAGGCGTTCCTCAGCTTCCCGGGGGAGCTGCGCGACGCCGCCCTCCTCGACGGTGCGGGGCACGTCCGCTTCATCCGGTCGATGCTGCTGCCGATCGTGCAGCCGACGCTCATCTCGGTGACCCTCGTGAGCGCGACCGCCGCGTGGAACGGGTTCTTCTGGCCGTTGCTGGTGACCAACTCGCCCGAGAACCGCACGGTGCAGGTCGGTATCGCCCAGCTCTCCAGTGCCGAGGCGGCCGACGTCGGCGTCGTGCTCGCCGGCGCGGCCATGGTCACCCTTCCGGTTCTCGTCCTCGTGCTGCTCGCGCAGCGCTTCCTCGCCGGCGGGATCACCGCCGGCGCTCTCAAATAAGACCCGACAGAAAGAAACCCGAGCCCATGTCTCTGCGCCCCCGCACCACGATCGCGGCGACTGCCGCGGGAGCCGTCCTCCTCCTCGCCCTCGCCGGGTGCACGGCATCCGGATCCTCCCCCGGAGCCGAGTCCGGCCCCGTGACCCTGCAGTTCTGGCACGAGATGAGCGGACCGGCGGCCACCGAGCTCGACGCCCTCGTGTCGCAGTTCAACAGCGATCACGACGGCGAGATCACCGTCGAGTCCTCGTTCCAGGGGTCGTACGCCGACGCCCAGACGAAGTACACCGCCGCCGTGCAGTCGGGCACGACGCCCGACGTGCTGATGATGAACGACATCTCGACGGGCTTCATGGTCGATTCGAAGAAGACCGTCCCCCTGTCGACCTTCACCGCGACCGACACCTCGTTCTCTCTCGACAGCTTCCCCCCGGCGGTCAGCGCGTACTACGGCGACGGCGCGGGCGGGCTCGCCGCCATGCCGTTCGCGGTGTCGCAGCCGGTGATGTACCTCGACCGCGACCTCGTGACACGCTCGGGGCTGAACCCCGACTCCCCGCCGCGCACGCTCGCCGAGGTGGCCTCGTGGGCCGAGAGGATCCACGCGGCGACGGGTGCCTCGGGCCTGACGATGAACATGTCGGACTCGTGGATGATCGAGCAGATGTCGGCCGCGGGCGGGGTGGACTTCTGCACCCCCGACAACGGTCGCGGCTCCGACCGCGTCAGCGGACTGCAGCTCACCTCGCCGACGCAGGTGGGCTTCATGCAGCGACTGCAGAAGCTGTTCCAGGACGGCTCGATGCTCAACCCCGGCACCGACAACAGCGCGATGGTCTCCGCCTTCGCGAGCGGCAAGGTGGGCATCATGCTCACCTCGACGGGCGCCTACACGACGGCCGATCCGAAGAAGACCGCGTCGACGGTCGCTGCCTTCCCTTCCACCGCCGAGTCCGACGACGCGGGTGTGGTCATCGGCGGCAACGCGCTCTGGATCTCGGGTGACGGACACTCCGACGCGCAGCAGCGGGCGGCCTATGCCTTCGTGAGCTTCCTGCACTCGGCCGAGGTGCAGGCGGCGTGGGCGAATGCCACCGGGTACCTCGCATCGAACACGGGGGCGGCCTCCACCGCGGCCGGCGCGGCCTCGCTCGCCGACCCGAACGTCAAGGCCATGGTCGACCAGCTCGCGAACACGCCGGCGTCGAACGCCGCGGCGGGCTGCCGCACGGGCGCTTTCCCCTCGCTGCGATCGACCGTCATCGGGGCGTTCACCCAGGTCGCCGAGGGTGCCGACGTGACCTCGACCATGTCGGATGCCGAGACGAAGGCGGCGTCGCAGATCACCGCGTACAACACGGCGGCGGGCTGAGCCGGGAGCTTCCGCTCGCGCTCCCGGTCTGTCAAGGCGGCCGGGAGCGCGGGCGGTCGCGACGACGGGCTGAGAGGATCGACACGTGACGGACGACCTCTCGCCCTCGGACGCGTCCCGCCGGTCTCGCCGGAGGGCCGGTGTCGGTGACCCGGACGCATCCCCCACGCGCCTCTACGCCCTGCTGACTCCGGAGGCCCGTGACCTGTACGAGCTGGTTCCCGGCGCGCAGGAGCTGTTCCGACCGACCGCGGCCTCGTCCTCAGTGCTGCGGCGAGGGCTCCGGCAGGACGACGCGTTCCGCAACCTGCTCCGGGCGGCGATGCAGGAAACGGCGGAGCCGCGCGGGTGGCAACGCCACGAATGGTCCGACGAGGAGGTCGCTCGCGCGGCCGAGGACCCGCAGCTGCTCGCGGCAGCCCGGGCGATGTCGAAACGGAACGCACGGGTCGACTGGCGCGCGACGTGGAAGAAGCGCCGCCAGCGGGAGACGGCGGTGCTGGCCGTCTTCACGTACTCGCTGATGGCCATCCCCGCAGCCCTCCTGCTCAACATGGCGTGGCTCGCGGGCGTGGGCGTCGTGGGCGTGCTCGCCGTGGTGGGGTATCTGCTCGTCCGTCGGCGGGCCGAGAACCGGCCGGCCCCCGCTCCTCATCCGCTCCCCGCCCTCAGCGATCCCCCCACGGGCGACGGCGTGCCTCGACCTCTCTTCGTCGTCGAGCGCGCCCCCTCGCAGCATCTGATCGCGCGCGGCACCGGTCTCGTCTTCCTGGCGGGCGCCGTCGTCCTCGCGATCGGGGAGATCATCGAGGGCGGTCCGCTCGCCGCTGTCGGGGTGACCGTGTGGCTGGGCACCCTCGGTGTTCTCGGCGCGATCATCTTCCTCTGGGCGCTGTCCGCCGGGCGCGCGCGCATCGTCGGCTTCGACGATCACCTGGTCGTCCGCCCGGGACTCCGCCGGTCGCGGGTGGTTGCGGCATCCGAGATCGCGGAACTCTCGCTGCTGTCGGGCGGTCGGCTTCGGGGCGCGGACGCGCGGGGTCGCCGATTGTTCGAGGCGATGAGCGTGTACGACGACTTCCCCGACCTCGTGGCGTGGCTCGAGGCCAAGACGCCGCGGCGGTGGGCCGACATCGGATGACGCCGCTGAGGTGCGTCGGGCCGCGGGCGTAAGGTGGCGCGGTGAGCATGTGGCGGGATGTGGGCCTCGTCGCCGTCGGCGGCGCGATCGGTACGGCCGTACGCGCCGGTCTCACCCTGGCGCTCGGCGAAGACCTGGGCCCGGCCCTCGTGCCGCTGATCAACGTCGTCGGGGCGTTCGCGATCGGCATCCTGTACGGCTGGAGAGCACGGATGCCGGAATCCTCGCGTGCGCAGCGCGTGCAGCTGTTCATCGGGACCGGCATCCTGGGCGGGTTCACCACCTACAGCTCGCTCGCCGTCGAGTCGGCCGACCTCGGCCTGCTCTGGTGGGGGGTGGCGACGGTCGTCGTCGGGACGGCGGCGGCCTGGGGCGGCGTGCTGCTCGGCCGTGGCGGACGGGCTTCGCGCTGACGCTTGTCGAACCCGGCGAGAAAATGGTACAAATGTGCCACTTACCGTCGTGGGTTCGCCGCGCCGGTCACCCGACCCGGAGGTTCGACGATGAACGCCGCCCCCTCGATCGTCACGCTCGGAGCCCACGTGCTCGACACGATCGTCCAGCCCGTCGATGAGATCCCCGAGGGGCAGGGCTCGCTCCTCGTCGACGAGATCGTGATGTCCGCAGCGGGACCCGCCGGCGGCACCGCGCTCGTGCTCAACAAGCTCGGCGCGCGCGTGGTCACGAGCGGGGCCGTGGGCGACGACGTCGCCGGACGCGTGCTGGTCGGCCTGCTCGGCGACGCCGGCATCGACGTGTCGAACCTGCGCACCGACGAACTGCCGACCTCGGCATCCGTCCTCCCCATCCGCTCCGACGGGTCGCGACCGGCGCTCCACGTGGTCGGGGCCAACGCGCTCGCCGCCGACGTCGTGCCCTGGGACGCGCTCGCCGCCGCCGACCACGTCCACGTCGGAGCGCCCGAGCTGCTCGGTCCCGAGAACGTCATCGAGATCCTGGAGTACGCCCGTCGGCACGGAGCGACGACGTCGCTCGACTTCCTCATCGGCGGCGACCCCGCGTTCTACGCGCTCATCGAGCCCCTGCTCGCGCACACCGACTACGTGCTCCCCAACGCCGAGCAGGCCATGGGCTGGACCGGCGCCGACGACCTGCCCGCCGCCGCCCGCGCCCTGCACGCGGCGGGAGCAGCGGTCGTCGCGTGCACCAACGGCGGCGACGACATCGTGGTGGTCGACGGCGGCGACCTCGAGTTCGTCCCCATCGTGCCCGCGGAACCGGTCGACACCAGCGGCGGCGGAGACGCCTTCTCGGCCGGCTTCGTCTTCGCCAAACTCCGCGGGTGGTCCTCGCGCGACGCCGCGCGCTTCGGATCGGCCACCGCCGCACAGGTCGTCGCCGGCGTGGGTACCGATCACGGCGCGTACGACGCGGCATCCATCGATGCTCTGCTCTCGGCGGGAGTGCTGTGATCGCGAGCGGTGTGCGAGAAGCCGTGGCGGACGCCTGCCGTTCTCTCGCCGCGCAGGGCCTGGTCAAGGGGACCGCGGGCAACGTCAGCGTGCGCGTGGACGGGGGCATCGCGATCACGGCGACCGGAGTGGTCTTCGCCGAAGCGGTCGCCGACGACGTCGTGATCGTCGACGACGACAAGAGGGTCGTCGAGGGGGCGCTCGCCCCGAGCTCCGAGCTCGACCTGCACCGCGCGGCCTACGCCGACGAGGCCGTCGGGGCCGTCGTGCACACGCACGCCCCCGCGGCGATCGCCCTCTCACTCGTCTCTGACCGACTGCCCTGCGTGCACTACCAACAGCTCGTCCTCGGCGGCGAGATCGAGGTGGTGCCCTTCTCGGTCTTCGGCTCGGCCGAGCTCGCCGCGGCCACGGGCGGCGCCCTCGCCGCAGCCAATGCCGCGATTCTCGCCCACCACGGCGCCGTCACCACGGGCCGAGACCTCGCCGACGCGGTGACGAACACCGCCCTGCTCGAGTGGGCGTGCGACATCTACCTGCGCGCGCGAGCGGTGGCGGTGCCCGCCGAACTCAGCCCCGAGCAGCAGGCCGCGGTGCTCACCGCCGCGGTCTCGACCGGGTACGGACAGAAGCACGGAGCGTGACATGGATGCCGTGACCACCGACACCTTCGACTCGCTGAGCCCTCTCGATGGGCGCGTCGTCGACACCTTCCCGGTGCGGGGCCCCGCCGAGGTGGTGTCGGCGGTGGACCGCGCGCGGCGCGCGGCGCGCGAGTGGCGGTCCCTCGGTTTCGAGGGGCGGCGGCGCGCGCTGCAGGCCTGGCGGCGCGACATCGTGGCGCACCTCGACGACCTCATCGCCGTGGTGCGCGCCGAGACCGGCAAGCCCCGTGGCGACGCCCGGCTCGAGATCATGCTCGCCCTCGACCACCTGGCCTGGGCGGCGACCCACGCGCGCCCGGTCCTGCGTCGGCGTCGCGTGGGCGCGGGCGTGCTGATGCTCAACCAGTCGGCGAGCGTCGGCTACACCCCGTACGGCGTGGTCGGGGTCATCGGCCCGTGGAACTACCCGGTCTTCACGCCCATGGGCTCGATCGCGTACGCGCTCGCCGCGGGCAACGCCGTGGTGTTCAAGCCCAGCGAGTACACCCCCGGCGTGGGCGTGTGGCTGCAGCGCTCCTTCGTGCGCGCGGGCGGGTCGGCCGATGTCTTCGCCGTGGTGACCGGTCTCGGGCCCACCGGCGCCGCCCTCTGTCGCGCGGGTGTCGACAAGGTGGCCTTCACCGGATCGACCGCGACGGGCAAGGCCGTCATGGCCGCGTGCGCCGAGAGCCTCACCCCGGTCGTGATCGAGGCGGGCGGCAAAGACGCCCTCCTCGTCGACGAGGACGCCGATCTCGCGGCCGCGGCCGAGGCGGCCGTCTGGGGCGCGTACTCGAACGCGGGTCAGACCTGCATCGGCATCGAGCGCGTCTACGCGCACGCGAAGATCTACGACCGCTTCGTCGAGGCCGTCGCCGAGCGCACGCGCGAGCTCCGCGCCGGCGCCGACGACGCCGCGACGCTCGGTCCGCTCACCATGCCGCGCCAGGCCGACGTGGTCCGGGCGCACGTCGCCGACGCGCTCGCGCGGGGCGCGACGGCGCGCGTCGGATCGACCCCGGCGCCCGGGGTCACCCTGCAACCCGTCCTCCTCACCGACGTCGACGAGGAGGCGGACGCCGTGCGCGAAGAGACCTTCGGCCCGACCCTGGTCGTCAACCGCGTGGCATCCATGGACGAGGCCGTCGAGAAGGCCAACGCCGTGCGGTACGGACTGTCGGGCTCGGTGTTCTCTCGGAGGCGGGGGAGCGAGCTCGCCCTGCGCCTGCGCGGAGGCATGATCGCGATCAACTCGGTCATCTCGTTCGCCGCGGTCCCCGCCCTCCCCTTCGGCGGGGTGGGCGATTCCGGGTTCGGACGCATCCACGGGGCGGACGGCCTGCGTGAGTTCGCGTACCCGAAGGCGCTGACCCGTCAGCGCTTCCCGCTGCTGACGTTGACCACGATGCGGCGCACCGCGAAGGTCGACCGTCTCGTCGAGCGCATCATCCGGCTGCTCTACGGCTGAGCCGGAACGGCGCGGATGCCGCGGGCTCCCGGCATCCGTCGACGATCACCGCACCGACCGCACCCGCATGATGATGACCGAGCCGAGCAGGCCTGCCAGCCCGCTCGCGAGGAACAGCCCCGAGAACCCGCCGAACAGCACCACGGCACCGGCCCCGAGCAGGGGACCGAACGCCTGCGGGCCGGCGAGGGCGATGTTCATGATCCCGACGTCCTTGCCGCGCGTCTCGGCCGAGGGCAGCACCTGCGTGGCGAGGGCCTGGTCGACGGCGAAGAAACAGCCCTGACCGAGCCCGAGCAGCACGGCGCCGATCACCGCGGTCGACTCGGCCGGGGCGATGGCGAGCAGCAGGGCCGAGACGGCTTGGGCGACCCCCGAGGCGAGGACGAACACGCGACGGCGCTGAACCACGTCGCTGAGTTTGCCGAGGGCGACGGATGCCACGATCGTCACGACCATGTAGATCACCGTCGTGAAGACGAGGAAGCCGGTCGGGTCGGCCACCCTCAGCGCGAAGGTGAAGAAGTACAGCAGCATCGTCGTGGCGATCGCGTTGCCGAGGTTGATGAGCACACGGCTCGCGACGGTCCACGCGAAGTCGGGGTGACGCCGGGGGTCGACCCAGATCGACGAGAGGATCGTGCGGACGGTGAGCGGACCCAGCAGCGCCGCCTCGGACGTCGTCAGCGGAACGTCGCGCAGAACGAGCAGGAACGGCACGGCCAGGCCTACGCAGCACACGGCCAGCGCGAGGTAGCCCGAAGCCGTCGTGGTGAACACCGCGGTGACCAGCACGATCCCCAGCAGGATGCCGATCGCGTTCGGTGCCGAGATCCAGCCCGACACGAGCCCCCGCTGCCCCGCGGGCACGCGGTCGGCCATGACGGCGGTGAGGGCGGCGGAGGCCATGCAGAAGCCCATCATCACCGCGGTCCACATCGTCACCGTGCCGAGCGACTCGGTCTGGACGCCGAGCAGCGCGAGACCGACGGCCGCGAGCACGACACCGCCGAAGATCCAGGGGCGACGGCGTCCGAACCGAGACCGGGTCCGGTCGCTCAGCGCACCGACGATCGGGTAGGCGATGACCACGAACGTCCCCGCCACGGCGCTGACCAGGCCGTAGGTGACGAGCGAGACGAGCCAGTCGTCCGAGGCGTGCTGCGCGGCGATCTGCAGGGGCAGCAGCACCTGCACCGGGACGAGCTGCGCCATCCACAGTCCGAGCCACACTCCGGCGAAGGCCGCGATCCAGCCCGCACGAACGGGGCGGGTGGGTTCGGCGTAGGCGGTGAGGGTGGCGGGCGTCGCGTCAGCGGTCACCGGATGCCGCCCGTCCGCGTCGCCGCGAGCGTCGTCACGGCCCACCGGCCGGCATCCGCCACGGCGTCGCGCGCGTCGCGCAGCGCTCCGCAGGCGTTGAAAAACCCGTGGATCTGGCCGGTGTGGGTCACGAGGTGCGTGGCGACGCCGGCGGCCTCGAGACGCTCGGCGTAGGCGACGCCCTCGTCGCGGAGCACGTCGAAACCCGACACCGCGACGTACGCCGGGGCCAGGCCCGAGAGGTCCTCGGCCCGCAGGGGCGATACCAGCGGATCATCGGCGCTTCCGCCGCCGCTCAGGTAGTGCGCGGCGTACCAGTCCATCTGCGCCTCCGTGAGGAAGAAGCCGTCGGCGAACAGCTCGTACGAGCGGTGCTTGCGCGAGAGGTCGGTGACGGGACAGAACAGGATCTGGAACGCCGGTGCGCCCTCGGCATCGTCGCGCGTGACCGACGCCACGACCGCCGAGAGGTTGCCGCCCGCGCTCTCGCCGCCGACACCGACCGCGTCAGCGGTCGCGCCGAACCGCGAGGCGTTGTCGCGGACCCACCGGAAGGCGTCGACGCTGTCGTGGAGCCCCGCCGGGAACGGCGCTTCGGGGGCCAGCCGGTAGCCGACCGACACCACCGTCATGCCCGAGGTCTTCGCGAGGGTGCGGCACATGGCATCCGCGCTGTCGACCGATCCGAGTACCCAGCCGCCGCCGTGGAAGGAGACGATGATCCCGGATGCCGCACGGTCGAGGTCCGCGCGGTACACGCGTCCCGGAACCCGCCCGGCGCGCGTGGGGATCTCGATGTCGTCCCTCTGCGCGAGTTTCGTCGTCCCGGCGAACGTCCACGCCTCGATCTCGATGTGCGCGCGGGCCTCGTCGAGGGGGAGCCGCTCGAAGTGCGCGCCGGGCGCGTCATTCATCACGCGCAGAGACGTCTGCACGGCGGGGTGCAGGGTGTTGCCGTCGATCACGACGGGGCGGCCGTTCACCGCGCGGAGGGCCGCGGGCGGAAGCGACCCGAGGGCGCGCGCGCCCCAGCGGAGCAGGTGGTCCTGGGGACGGGGACGGAGCATCGCGGAACCCTTCTGTCGATCACGGCAATGGGATCGACTATCGGGTCACTTTATTGCACACGCGTACCGTTTTGTGTGACAAAGATGTGAATTCAACTCCACGAGGAGGCGACGGGCGCAAGAAACCTGTACGTTTGTGCCAACTAAGCGGGGGAGTGATCCCCCTCGCCCAGCGAAGAGGTCGCGGCGAGGGTCACGAACCCCACGATGGCGGCACGCAGGGCGTGCGCCAGCGACTGAAACTGGACCTCCTCGGAACGGGCGATGCGATGCAGGGCGAAACCGTCGATCAGGGCGACGACCGCAGCGGCGGCGTGCGGATCGGTCACGCCGTTCGTCTGCAGCACGGCCGCCGCGAGCGCCCGCGTCTCGTCGAGGATCTTCTCGACGTGAACACGCAGGGCCGGATGACGCGAGGCGAAGAGGTAGATCTCGAACTGCGCGACCGTGTGGTCCTGCGATTGGCTGCGCACGATCTCGACGAACTCGTCGATCGCCGCACCGGGGCTGTTCGCGCCCGAGACGAGGACGGATCGGAACTGCTCGAGCCGCTCGAGCTCGGCCGCCATCGCGTGCGCCACGGCCTCGCCGATCATGTCGTCGAGCGAGTCGAAGAAGTACGTCGTCGACGAGTGCGGCACCCCCGCCGCGGCGGCCACCGACCTGTGCGTGACGGCCGCGATGCCCCCCTCGGCGATGATCGCGATCGTGGCGTCCAGCAGCAGCTCGCGACGCGCGCGACCGCGCGCCCGCATCGGCCGGCTCGTCGTCTCGCTCACGCTGTCCTCCTCGCCGACCGGGGTGGTCGGTGTCGCCTTCGGAACGGAGTAAGCCTATGACCGCCTCCCCGCCCTCTGCGGACCGGGTCCCGGCCCCCGACGTCGACGTGGTCGTGGTCGGCGCAGGTCTCTCGGGCCTGACTGCCGCTCACCGGCTTCGCCAGTTCGGCGCGACGGTGGCGGTGTTCGAAGCGGCGCCCCGCGTGGGCGGACGCGTGTCGTCGGCAGAGGTGGCGGGGGTGCACGTCGACCTCGGCGGCACGTTCGTCGGCCCCGGTCAGGATCGCATCCTGGCTCTCGCCGACGAAGTGGGCGTCTCGCGCTATCGGACCCACGCCGCGGGTCGCAACGTCCTTCGGTGGCGCGGCGAGCACCGGCGCTATCGCGGCACGGTGCCCCCGGTCGGCGCGAGCCTGCTCGACGTGGGGCGGATCCAACTCACTCTCGACCGCCTGGCGCGCACCGTCCCCCGGGGGAACCCCGCCGCCGCCCCGCAGGCCGCGAACCTGGATGCCGAGAGCCTCGGCTCGTGGCTGCGCCGCTCGCACGCCTCTCCCGCGGCGCGAGAGCTCATCGCGATCGCCGGCCGGACGACGTGGGGGTGCGAGCCCGACGAGATCTCGTTCCTGCACGCTCTGCACTACATCCACCAGGCGGGTGGACTGTCGTCGATGCTCGACACCGAGGGCGGCGCGCAGGAGGAGCACTTCGTCGAGGGCTCGCACGCGATCGCCGTGCGTCTCGCCGACGCGCTCGGGCCGGCTCTGCGGGTGAGCGCTCCGGTGCGGCGCATCGAGACCGCCGCCGCGGGGGTGCGTGTGTCGACGGCCGACGCGACGGTGACCGCCCGCGCCGTCGTCGTCGCGGTGCCACCGGCGCTGCGCGGCAGGATCGACTTCGCGCCGGCCCTTCCCCCCTCTCACGCCCAGATGGCCCAGCGCTGGCCGGCCGGGGTGCTGTCGAAGGCCTACGCCGTGTACGAGCGGCCGTTCTGGCGCGACCACGACCTGTCGGGGCAGGGGCTCTCTGACACCGGCCCGGTCTTCATCACGTTCGACGCCGGTCCCGCTCGCGCCGACGCCCCCGGCGTGCTCCTCGGCTTCATCGGCGGGGTCTACGCCCGTGAGTGGGACGAGCTGGCACCCGCCGAGCGCACAGCGCGGGCGCTGTCGTCCTTCGCCGACCTGTTCGGCCCCCGGGCGCTAAATGCCATCGGCTACATCGACCAGCGCTGGGGCGCCGAGCCCTGGGTCGGCGGTGGCCCCACCGCTGCCCCGGGGCCGGGAGTGGTCGTGCCCTATGCCGGTGCCCTGGCCACCCCCGTCGGGTCGATCCTCTGGGCCGGTACCGAGACCGCCGATCGCTGGACGGGATTCATGGACGGCGCCGTCCGCGCCGGTGAGCGTGCGGCGCTCCAGGCCCGCGGCATCCTGACCTCCTCCTCGACCGCCCACGAACAGACGGGAGTCGCCCGATGACCTGGCGCCGCGAGTACACGCACCTCACCACCGCCACCGCCGACGCGGTGTGGAAGAGGTGGACCACCCCCGAGGACTGGGCCGTCGACGATCCCGACCTGCGCGAGGCCACCTTCCCCGTGCCCCCGCGCGTCGGCGACTCCGGCCGCGTGGTCAACCACGGAACCCCCGCGCAGCGCTTCACCTTCACCGAGCTGCAGCCGGGGGCCGTGATGAACTTCCGCATCGGGTTGCCGGGGGCGGTGCTGTCGTTCCCGCACCGCATGCGCCAGACGCCGAACGGGCTGTCGGTGACGCACGCCGTCGAGATCTCCGGTCCTCTCTCGCTGGTGTTCGGCCCCCTCGTGGGGCGCAAGATCGCCGCGGGTCTGCCGGCCGTCGTCCGCTTGGTGACGACGAACGCGCTCGCCGACATGGCCGCCGACGCGCGCGGGGAGTAGCCGGTGTCGCTGTCGATGACGCTCACGACCGCGGCGATGTGGGTGAGCGCTCGGCCGATCCGCCTCGCGCTGGCTCGTGACGACTATCTCGAGACGCTCGACCCGGGCCGCCGTCCGGCCGATCCGCCGGAGCGCCTGCGACGCTCGGGCCGTGTCGTCGTCTCGCGTGAGGGCGGGCTGCCCGTCTCCCGCTACGAGCCGGCGGCGCGCACCGCGGGCCTCGAGCTGATGTACCTGCCCGGTGGGGGACTGGTGAATCCCCTCGTCGCCGAGCACTGGTGGATCGTCGAGCGTCTCGCGCGGGCGACCGGGGCGGCGATCACGGTGGTCTGCTACCCCCTGGCGCCCGAGCATCGGGCCGACGACACCCTCGCCGTGATCGACGCGCAGTACGAACGTCTTGCCGCACGGGCGGGGACCTCCCGCCTCCTCGTGGCGGGCGACTCGGCCGGAGGGGCCGTGGCGGTGGGGCTCGCCCTGCGCGCCGCGCGTCGACCGGACGCGCTCGTGCTGTTCTCGCCGTGGCTCGATCTCGCTCTCACCGACCCGGGGATCGCGCGTCGGGTGCCGCGGGATCCCTCGCTACGCGTTCCCGGCCTTCGAGCGGGCGCGCAGGCGTGGGTGGGCGATCGGGGGCTCGACGACCCGGAGCTCAATCCCGCGCGGATGGAGCTTGCCGGGCTGCCGCCGACCCTCGTGTTCCAGGGGGGTCGCGACATCTTCTTCGACGACGCCGTCGCCTTCGCTCGACGGGCGCGCGCCGAGCGGGCGTCGGTGCGTCTGGTGACCGCTCGGGCGGGGTTCCACGTCTACGTCGGGGCGTTCTGGACGCCCGAGGCGCGCGCGGCCTACGCGCTCGTGGGGGCTTTCTCGCTCGATCCCGAGCGATCGATGACATAACGGGACACATGTGCAACAATCTGCCGAGGGCGCGACGGTGCGCCCCGTTCAAGGAGGACCGATGACCGCTCGCTACGACCTGGCAAAGATCAAGCTCGGCAAGCTCATGACCGACCCCGATGCCGAGGGCATCATCCTCGACGTCATCCCCGACCTCACAGCGAGCCCCACCTACCTCGTGGCCCGCACGCTCACCGCGAGCGCCGCGCTCAAGCTCGCCGAAGCGCAGATCGGCGCCGAGAAGGCATCCGAACTGCGTCGTCGCGTCGAGGCGCTCGAGGCGTGAGGGGCCCGCACGGCGAGGGGTAGATTGGCGGCGTGATGCCGCTCATCTTCCTCGCCGTGGCCCTCGCCGGCGGCGTGGGGGCGGCGCTGCGCTATCTGCTCGATGTGGCTGTGCGGCGCCGCACGGGGGAGCAGTTCCCCTGGGGCATCCTGGTCGTGAATCTCACCGGGGCACTCGTGCTCGGCATCCTGACCCCCCTTCCCGCCGACGAGTCATGGCGGTGGATCCTCGGGACGGGCCTGCTCGGCGGATACACGACCTTCAGCGCGGTGGCCGTGACCACGGCGCTGCTCGCCGAAGAGGGGCGCTCCCGCGCGGCGGTGTCGTACGCGGTGGTGTCGTTCGTCGGGTCCGTCGTCGCGGCGGCACTGGGTCTGTCGCTCGGATCGGCGCTCTGAGGCAGCCGCCCGCCGGGCGGTCCGAGGGGTGGGCGCGCATGGGATACTGAGCTTCGATACATTCCTGTATCGGACTTACCCGGAGGGTCCCCCCCGTGTCGTACCTGGCCGTCCTGAGCCTGAAGAACCGCGCCCTCATCGCCCTCGTCACGATCGTCGCGGCGATCTTCGGCGGGCTCGCGCTCACCAGCCTCAAGCAGGAGCTCATCCCCTCGATCGAGTTCCCGCAGCTCGCCGTCGTCACGACCTACCCGGGCGCCTCGCCCGAAGTCGTCGAGACCGACGTGTCGACGCCCATCGAGAACGCGATCCGCGGCGTGGAGGGGCTCGAATCCACCACCGCGACGAGCACGACGAACTCCTCGATCGTCTCGGCCAAGTTCACCTACGGCACCGACCTCGCGGGGGCGCAACAGAAGATCCTCGCCGCGATCGCGCGCATCAAAGACCAGCTGCCCGACTCCGCCGACACCACCGTCGCCTCGGCCAGCATCGACGACTTCCCCGTCATCCAGCTCGCCGTCACGGGATTCACCGACGCCGAGGCGACGCAGTCGATCCTCCAGACGAGCGTGGTCCCCGACCTCGAGGACGTCGCGGGGGTCAACGGCGCACAGATCGTGGGCGGCACCGCCCAGCGCGTGACGATCACCCCCGACACCGCCAAGCTCGCCGAGCGCGGCTTCAGTCAGCAGGCGATCACCGACGCCCTCGACGCCAACGGCGTGCTCTTCCCCGGCGGTTCGCTCACCGAGGGCGGTCAGACGTTGACCGTGCAGACCGGGTCGAAGCTGACCAGCGTCGACGAGATCTCCGCGCTGCCGCTCGTGCCCACCGACGCCGCTCAGTTCCAGGCGGGGCAGACGAAGATCAGCGATGTCGCCACGGTCGCCCTCGAGCCCGACCCCGTGACCACGCTGTCGCGTGTCGACGGGCAGCCGGCCCTGACCATCGCCGTCACCAAGCTCCCCGCGGCCAACACCGTCGACGTCTCGCGCGGGGTGCTCGCGGCGCTGCCGGGGCTCGAATCGCAGCTCGGTCAGGGCGCGAAATTCACCGTCGTCTTCGACCAGGCGCCGTTCGTGCAGCAGTCGATCGAGGCCCTCGCGCAGGAGGGGCTCCTCGGTCTGGTCTTCGCGGTCGTGGTGATCCTCGTCTTCCTCATGTCGGTGCGCTCGACGCTCGTGACGGCGATCTCGATCCCCACCAGCGTCCTCATCACCTTCGTGGGGCTCCAGGCCTTCGGGTACTCGCTGAACATCCTGACCCTCGGCGCGCTCACGATCGCGATCGGCCGCGTCGTCGACGACTCGATCGTGGTGATCGAGAACATCAAGCGCCATTACGTCGGTGACGCCGACAAGATCCCCACGATCGTGCGCGCCGTGCGCGAGGTGGCGGCCGCCATCACGGCATCCACCATCACCTCCGTCGCGGTGTTCCTCCCGATCGCGTTCGTCGGGGACGTGACGGGAGAGCTCTTCCGACCGTTCTCGCTGACCGTGACGATCGCCATGGCGGCCTCGCTGCTCGTGTCGCTCACGATCGTGCCCGTGCTGGCGTCGTGGTTCCTGAAGCCCGGGAAGGTCATCCGCGATGCCGAGGGCAATCCGATCGACCCCGAGTCGCCGACCGCGCCGCCCTCGCGCCTCCAGAAGGCCTACGTCCCGGTCCTGCGTTGGACGCTGAAGCACTCGTGGGTCACCCTCACCCTGGCCGTGCTCGTGCTCGGCGGAACGCTCGCGTCCGTCCCCCTGCTCAAGACCGACTTCCTCGGCGACTCCGGCCAGAACACCTTCACGGTGACGCAGAAGATCGGCTCCGCCCCGAGCCTGGATGCCGAGGACGCGGCGGCGCAGAAGGTCGAAGCCGCCCTGCTCGCCACCGACGGCGTCCAGACCGTGCAGACGTCGATCGGGTCGAGCGGTTCCGCGCTGCGCGACGCGTTCTCGGGCGGAGGATCGGGCATCACCTACTCGATCACCTCGGAATCGGGCGTCGACCAGGTCGAGCTCCGCGACCGCGTGCGCACCGCGCTGGAGGCGCTGCCCGATGCGGGCGACATCCAGGTCGCAGCCTCGGGCGGGGGGCTCGGCTCGGCCGGCATCACCATCGACGTCACCGCCGCCGACGGGCAGTCGCTGCAGCAGGCGAGCGACGCCGTGGTGGCGGGGCTCCAGGGGAGAGACGGCATCGGCCAGGTCACCAGCAGCCTCTCGGCATCCCTTCCCTTCATCTCCGTGCGCGTCGACCGCGACGCCGCCTCGGAGCGCGGGCTGTCGGAGCGTGCGGTGGGCGCCCTCGTCTCCGCAACGCAGCAGCCGCGGCAGGCGGGCACCGTCGAGATCGACGGGCGCGGCGTGACCGTCTACGTCGCCACGGCCAACCCGCCGAAGACGATCGACGATCTGCGCGCCCTCGAGATCCCGAGCGCCCGCGGTACCGTGCGCCTCGACGAGATCGCCACGGTCGAGCAGAGCCAGACTCCGCCGTCGATCTCGACCTCACGGGGATTGCGGACGGCCACGATCACCGTGACCCCCACGACCGACGACCTCGGCCGTTCCTCCTCGACCGTCAGCGCGGCCCTCGCCGACACGGCCCTGCCCCAGGGGGCCACCGCCAAGGTGGGCGGTTCGGTCACCGACCAGGCAGATGCGTTCAGCCAGCTCGGCCTCGCCCTGCTCGCGGCGATCCTCATCGTCTATGTCGTGATGGTGGCGACCTTCAAGTCGCTGCGCCAGCCGCTCGAGCTGCTGGTGTCGGTGCCGTTCGCGGCCACGGGAGCGATCGTCATGCTGCTCATCACGGGCGTGCCGCTCGGCGTCGCCGGCATGATCGGCGCCCTGATGCTCGTCGGCATCGTCGTGACCAACGCGATCGTGCTCATCGACCTCGTGAACCAGTACCGAGCCCGTGGCCTGAGCGTTTTCGAGGCCACGGTGGTCGGCGGCGCGCGACGGCTCCGACCGATCCTCATGACGGCTCTCGCGGCGATCTTCGCGCTCGTGCCGATGGCGCTCGGAATCACCGGCCACGGCGGCTTCATCTCGCAGCCGCTCGCGGTCGTCGTGATCGGCGGACTCGTGTCGTCGACCCTGCTGACGCTCCTCGTGCTGCCGACGCTCTACAACCTCATCGAGGGAGCGAGCGAGCGGCGCCGCGAGCGGCGGGCGGTGCGAGCGGCAGAGCACGTCGAGTCGACGGCCGAGGAGGGGCACCCGCTGAGTCGCCGAGAGCTGCGCGAGAAGCACTGACGCGGAACGGGCGGGATGCCGACACCCGGCGTCCCGTCCCTCTCGCGATGCTCATCCCGAGGTGTCGGCGGTCACCGGTCGGGGTGAGCGTCGATGCGCCATCGGGGCGGAGCGACGAGCCCTCGACGGAATGACCGGGTGCGACGCGCGGGGCGTGCTGCGCCGCCGAGCGGACGGGCCGACGGGTGGCCGTCGGCCGGGCGAGCGGAAGGCGACGGCGTCGACGGGAGGCGTGGTGCGCCGCGACGGGAGTCTGTGATGTCGGCTTCGACGTGGCGGCCGTCGCCGCCGACGCGAGGATCTGGGTGAACATGCCCGACCAGGCGAACATCGCCGCGCACGAGATGGTCTCGAACAGCGCCAGGTTGATGGTCGCCGAGACGAACAGCGTGATCGAGACGATCAGCCAGACTGTCGCGATCCCCGTGCCGATCGCCATCCGCTTGCCGAGGCGATGGAAGAGGAACGGCGCGCTCAGCAGCAGGGCGAGGAACCCCAGGACCATCGAGCCCGCGACCTTGTCGTGCAGGTCTTTGTCGGTGTTCAGGGGAATGCAGCCCACGAGAGCGAGATTGACGCCCACGACATTCAGGCAGATGAAAGCCACTGTCGCGGCGCCGCGACGGACGGGGCCGCGACCCACACGTCGCACATCCCGCCGGACACGGAAGGCGAAGACGACGACGATCATTCCGCTGACTTTGAGGGTCGTGTTGAAGAATGCGCTCGACAGATCGCCGAAGATCCCCAGCTGGCTGAAGTGCAGCTGCCACCACAGCGGGTCGCTCGTCGTTGCGATCGACAGCAGCAGTCCGCTGACCAGGACGATCAGGGCCGCCCCGCCGACGTGCAACGTCGGGATCGCGTCGAGGCGGCGCGCGAGGGTGCCCAGGCGCGGCACCGGGAGCGAAAAGGGGACAGCGGAGCGGAGCACGGTGCTCATGTGGGGGATCTTTCCTCAGGACGGAACGAGGATCCCCCCACACCGCGGGACCCTCGGCCCCCGTCGGCTCATTCGGGCAATGAGCCAGGAGAAAGCTTGGTCTTTTGCCTCCCCCGGCCTTGACGGAAACCGTCAGGGCACATGGTATCGTTCGCGCCGCCTTTTCAGGAAAGGGCTTGTCTGGGAAATTCCCAGGTCATATGGCCAATTTCTTGTCCCCCATTTGGGGGACAAGGCCGCCTCACGCGCGGTAGGAAATGCCCCATTCCCTGGTCATTTTCGCGCCCGGTTCGAGTCGCTCCAGGTCCGTTCCGGTCGCGAAAGCGTTCGCCGGAGCCGTCATCGGCTCGATCGCCACCGCGAGGGACTGCCCGGGGTAGCGGTCGGTCGTGAACACCTGTGCCCAGCGGAACCCGTCGTCCTGCCACAGCTGCACGCGCCGACCGTCGGGAGCGGTGAGGGTGTGGTGCGCCCGGCCGTCGGCATCCCGCTCCAATCCGCGGTAGCCGTTGTCGAGTGAGGCATCGCCGAGACGGCGACCCTCGCGCAGGTCGGTGGCGGCGTCGACGGGCACCTCGTCGACGGGGATGTTGCGGTCGTCGAGGACGAGTGTGGTCGTGCCGGTCGATCGCACCACCAGATCCTCCGTCGGCACGCCGCCGATCTGGAGGTAGGGGTGCACGCCCAGGGCGACGGGGGCGGCCTTCGCCCCGACGTTCTCAACGGTGTGGGTCACGTGCAGACCGTCGGCGCGGAGGGCATACACGACCCGCGTGCGCAGGTGGAAGGGGTAGCCGGTCTGCGGCACAACGTCGGCACCGAGCACGAGCTGCTCGTCACTGTGCTCGAGGGCCTGGTAGGTCCCGAATCGCAGCAGTCCGTGGCTGGCGTTGCCGAACTTCGGCTCGCTGAGCGCGAGCTGCAGGTCTTCGCCGTCGAAGGAGTACTTGCCGTCGCGGATGCGGTTCGGCCACGGGACGAGGACGACTCCGGATGCCGCGGGCGTGGGCAGGTCGTCGGGGTAGCGCGGCACGAGGTCGACGCCGTCGACCGTCAGCGCGCGAAGCGCGGCACCCACCTGGGCGATCTCGGCGGAGGAGTGTTCGCCGCGGAGGTGGAAGCGGGATCCGGTGGGGTCGGCGGTCATGACGTGGCCTTTCGCGATCGGCGCGGGCGCTGCAGCCAGGGCTGCAGCATGCGGGTGACCCACGGGAGGACCGCGTAGGTCATGACGGGGGTGAGCATGAGGGTGGTGGCGAGCACGCGCAGCACGAGGGGGATCTCGGCGAACCCGGGAACGAAGCCCAGCAGCCACGATGCCGCCAGGTTCGTCGGGAAGAACCCGACCCAGATCGTCACGGCCTGCTTCCACCGCGGCGGAGCCGCCGGCACCGGCTGTTGGATCGGTTGGGTGCCGGCCTCCGTCACCGTCGCCGCCTCGAGGATCGAGCCGTGCGGGGCGTCGAACCAGCCCTCGATGCCGGTGCGTCGCTCACTGCGCTCTTCGCGTGCGAAGGGGCGGCCCGAGTCGAGCCACCACTGGCGCTGTGTGGAACTCTCCCACTCCTCGAGGGTCGTGATGTCGCGGAAGCGGTACAGCATGTACCAGAGGTCGCTGTCTTCTCCCGCGCGCACCCACCCCGAACCGAGGAAGCCCGGGAACGCGGTCGCGAGATCGGTGCCGGCCTGCATCCAGGAGGTCGCCTCGGCGGTGCGCGTCGGGTCGATGCGCCGCTCGATCGCCACCGTGATGGGGTGGGCGTCGGTATCTGCCATGCGTCCATCTTCCGTCACGGCGACCCTGGGTCCTTCTCCGTGGAACCCGTCCCGCTCTCGACCGCCTCTGTCCCTCTCTCGACGAACCTCGTCCCACTTTCGGCGGGGTGATGTCCCAGGTATGGCTGTCTGATGCGCCGCGAAAGCGCCATAAGTGGGACACGGGTCATCGGAGGGGCATGGATGCCATTCCCAGGCGTGACGTGTAGCGTTGTGCGGTCGGCTCTGGACACCGTGCATGATGCGCGGATGGGTTTGTGAGTCCAAGGGGCCGATGGACAGGACGCGATCGCGGCCTCGACCATCTCTAGTGAATGGCCCCCGGCCGACGGAAGTCCGGGTATCGCACCGCCACGAGCGGCGCCGCTGTTTCGCGCAAACAGAACCCAGGAAGTTTTCCCATGCCCAAGAACAAGAAGCCCGCCGGCGGCCGCGCCGCCAAGAACTTCGAGCCCCGTTACGGCGCTCAGACCTCGTTCCAGGACCGCAAGCGCCGCCCCGGCGCCGAGGCACCCGCGAAGCCCGGGAGCAAGAGCCCGAGCCACCGCGGCTACCGGCCCGAGACGGAGACCACCCCCAGCAAGGGTCGCTGGAACGCCTCCGACCGTGCTGGCCGTTCCCAGGCCCGCGACATCCGCACCTCGGCGCGCGACGATCGTCCCGCACGTTCGTTCGACGACCGCCCCGCGCGTTCGTTCGATCGGAACGATCGTCCGGTTCGTTCGTTCGATCGTGACGAGCGTCCGCGTCGTGATGCCGGTGAGCGTCCGGCGCGTTCGTTCGATCGGAACGATCGTCCGGTTCGTTCGTTCGATCGTGATGAGCGTCCCCGTCGTGACGCCGGTGAGCGTCCTGCGCGTTCGTTCGACCGCACCGATCGTCCGGCGCGTTCGTTCGATCGTGACGAGCGTCCGCGTCGTGATGCCGGTGAGCGTCCGGTTCGTTCGTTCGACCGTAGTGACCGTCCCGCGCGTTCGTTCGACCGCACCGATCGTCCGGCGCGTTCGTTCGATCGTGACGAGCGTCCGCGTCGTGATGCCGGTGACCGTCCGGTTCGTTCGTTCGACCGCAGTGACCGTCCGGCGCGTTCGTTCGATCGTGACGAGCGTCCCCGTCGTGATGCCGGTGAGCGTCCGGCGCGCTCCTTCGACCGCAGTGACCGTCCCACCCGTTCGTTCGACCGCAGCGACCGTCCGGCGCGCTCCTTCGATGACCGCCCGCGCCGCAACGACGGCTCGAGCCGCAGCGATTGGAACAACACTCCGCAGCGCTCGGCCGAGCACGAGCAGCGCGTCGACGTGGTGCACGAGCGCCTGCAGGCCGAGGCCGTGGATGCCGCGACCGTGACCGGCGCCGGTTTCGCCGAGCTCGGTCTGGGCGACAACCTCGTCCGCGCCCTCGCCGGTCTCGGTGCCGCGAGCCCCTTCCCGATCCAGGCGGCCACGGTCGCTCCGATCCTCGAGGGACGCGACGTCCTCGCCCGCGGCCGCACCGGCTCGGGTAAGACCATCGCCTTCGGTGCGCCGCTCGTCGAGAGCATCCTGCGCTCGCAGGCGGGCCAGCGTCGCGAGTTCGCTCGCGCTCCGAAGGCGATCATCCTGGCCCCGACGCGCGAGCTCGCGCTGCAGATCGATCGCACCGTGCAGGTGCTCGCGCGCAGCGTCGGCCTGTTCACCACCCAGATCTACGGCGGCGTGCCCCAGGCGCGCCAGGTCGGTGCGCTCAAGAAGGGCGTCGATATCGTCATCGGCACCCCCGGCCGCATCGAAGATCTGCTGAATCAGGGCAAGCTCGACCTCTCGCAGGTGCAGGTCGCCGTCCTCGACGAGGCCGACCACATGTGCGAGCTCGGCTTCCTCGAGCCCGTGCAGCGCATCCTCCGCGCGACCAGAAAAGACAGCCAGAAGCTTCTCTTCTCGGCCACGCTCGACCGCGAGGTCGCGGCCCTCGTCGACGAGTTCCTCGTCGAGCCGGCCGTCTACGAGGTCGCCGGTGAGGACCAGGACTCGAGCACCATCGAGCACCGTGTCCTCGTCATCGAGCACCGTGACAAGGCGCAGATCCTCGACTCGCTCGTCGATCGCGAGGGCAAGACGCTCGTCTTCGCCCGCACTCGCGCGTACGCCGAGATGCTCGCCGAGCAGTTCGACGACGCCGGCATCGCCGCCGTGGCGCTGCACGGCGACCTGAATCAGCAGAAGCGCACGCGCAACCTCGAGAAGCTCACCTCGGGTCGCGTCAACGTGCTCGTCGCCACCGACGTCGCCGCCCGCGGCATCCACGTCGACGACATCGACCTGGTCATCCAGGCCGACGCCCCCGACGAGTACAAGACGTACCTGCATCGCTCGGGTCGCACCGGTCGCGCGGGTCGTGCGGGCACCGTGGTCACCCTGATCACGCGCCAGCGCCGCCGTCGTATGACCGAGCTGCTCGATCGCGCCGAGATCCAGGCCCCCTTCGAAGAGACCGCGCTCGGCGACGACGTGCTCGAGGAGCTGTCGGGCCGTCAGCTGTCGAACGTCGACGCGTAGATCCCTCACGCAAAGCCCTCGTCGCCTCCGCGACGGGGGCTTTGCGCGTTTCCCGCGGCGAGAATCGGCAGGTCAGAACAGGGTCGGCTCGCTCGCAGGCGCGACGCGGGGGCGACCGGATGCCGGGACCCCGGTGCGGTGAACGGGTCCGAGGCTGCTGACAGGCGGTGTGCGGGCGGCCAACCCCGGCTGCGGGCGGCCGCGCGGGTGATCGTCTTCGTCCCACCCGTCGAGGCGGTGCATGCGCAGCAGCGGTCGCATGCGCTTGCCGAGCCACGTGCGATAGGCCTTCGGCGCCGAGGTGGAGACTCCCGGGTAGAGCCCGCGGTACGACGACATGAGGTTCGGGTGCTCGCGTTCGAGCCACTCGAAGAACCACTGCTTCGCGCCGGGGCGCAGGTGTAGTGCCCCGTATACGACACGCGCCGCACCGGCCTCGCGAATGCGCGCCAGAGCGTCGTCGAGAGCGGAGACCGAGTCGGTGAGGTGCGGCATGATCGGCATGAGGAACACCGTCACCCGGAATCCCGCGGCGGTCGCCGCGCGCACGGTTTCGAGCCGGGCTTCGGCACTGGGAGTGCCCGGTTCGATCGAGTGCTGGAGGGCGTCGTCGAAGACGGCGATCGACATCGCCAGCGTGACCTTAACCTGCTGCGAGGCCTCGGCGAGGAGAGGGAGGTCCCGTCGAAGCAGCGTGCCCTTGGTGAGGATCGAGAAAGGTGTGCCGTTGTCGGTGAGGGCCCCGACAATGTCCGGCATGAGGCGGTACCGACCCTCCGCACGCTGATAGGGATCGGTGTTCGTCCCGAGCATCACGGGTTCCCGCGCCCACGACCCCCGGCGCAACTCGGTGCGTAGCACGTCGGCCACGTTCACCTTCACCACGATCTGCGAGTCGAAGTCGGCCCCGTAATCCAGGTCGAGGTACTCGTGAGTTTTTCGAGCGAAGCAGTTGTGGCTGATGACGCCGTTCGCGACGAAGTCCTCGGTGTCCGTCGTAATGTCGATCATGTCGATGTCGTAGCCGATGTCCTCGACGTTCACGACTCTCAGGTCCGCGCTGGTCTTGACCGCTGTCCCGCAGACATCGAGTTTGCGCGTGATGGACGGTCGGGCGGTATCGAAGAATCGCTGTCTCGAGGTGAGCCCTCCGCGAAGGCGGATACTCGACACACCGTTCGGGCGAGCGGGTTCGCGAACAGCGTCGAAGCGGAATGCGGCGAAAGCCTCTTCGGTCAGCGAGAGAAGTTCCTCGTTCGCGTTGCTTATTCGCACGATCCCGCGCGAACACGAGCCCTCCGCGTCGAAGATGCCCCCGAGGAAGCCCGCCATCCACTCCCGGCTTCGCAAGCGCGGTATCGCGATGTAGTCCTCGAGACGCGCGACATCGTGCATTTTTGCCGTGTGAAGAGCCGTCATGGGTCGGCGATGCGCGGGCACGGAGAAGGGGCGGACCATCGTGACGATGCCGATCTGCTCGAGAAGCTCCTTTGCGAGATCGAGCGCCTCCCGATCGGCCAGGGCGAGGCGGAATCGGTGGATCTCGCGGGCTCGATTCCCGTCGTCGTAGGTCTTGTGAAAGATCATCGCGTCACCGCGCACCATGCCGGTCAGATACCCTTGGCGCCAGTCCGGACCCGACGCCTCCACGGAGGTGTGGGCACCCGTTCCGAAACCCTGCAGACGGTTCGACACGGTGAGATGAGGGCGCTGTCGGCCCGCGACGGGGGAATCGGTGACGTGCTTCCAGCCGCGCTCCGTCAGGAACCGGTGGTCTGCGCTGCCCTCGATCTCGGTACCATCCGCGAGGGTGACGCGATGGAGGCGTTTGCGAGTGGTCCACTTCGCGCGAACGGTTGTTCGCACGTAATGGCGGTATCGCGATCCCCGCTCGGTGCCGATGACCTCGTCTCCGACGCGGATATCCGACAGGGGGACCTGTCGGCCGTCCGCTTTCAAGATGAGGGTGTCCGGGGAGAGGCAGTACGAGCACGCGTGACTGCAGCCTCGGTAGGGATTCACGGTCCAGTCGAACGGCATGGCCGAGGCGCCAGGGACGCGATTCAGTGCGCTTTTGCAGAGCACCTCGTGGAACGTCATCCCGGCGAACTCCGGGGTCGTCACCGAGCGGACGAGGCCGTCCATTCGTTCCATGCCCGGGAGCGCGGCTGTGTCGTCGACGCCCAGCTGCTGCCCCTGCCATCTCATGAGAATAGTCGAACACATGTTCTAGGAAATGGCAACGCCGCGGCCACGAGAATCGTCAACGTGAACGAGTTTCGCCGAGCCCGCCGTCACCCGGGTCGACCGCTCAGAATGCGCGCGCGAGAATGGAGTCGATGACCAGCCACGATCCCGAGACTTCGCCACGCCGCGCCGCGCGCGCCGAGGCCGAGAGGCTCGCGACCGCGGCGCTCACCCTCCCCGCCGTGTTCGACGAGCGCGCCCCCGCCGAGCAGGCTCCGACCCGCGCCCGGCGTCGTGGCCGGATCGGCGCGTTCGATGCCGCCGCGCCCGGGCCGCGCGGCATCCGTCGATTCTCCCCGGTGCTGCTGCGGCGGCGTCTGGTCGTGGTGGTCGCGGCCGTGATCGTCGTCGCCGGGTGCGCGGTGGCGATCGGCGCCGCCGCCTCCGGCGGAGTGCCCGGCCCGGCGTCCGACGCCGTCGACCATCTCTCCGGCCCTCCGCCCGTCGCCGACGACGGGATACCCGTTCCGCAGCTCGCCGCCGTCGCCGCGACAGCGACTCCCTGCGACGACCCCGCCTTCACCGCCGCCCTGGCGTCGGGTGACGATGCGGCCACCATCGCGGCGGCCGGTGGCGGTCAGGCGTTCCGTGCCGCCGTGGCATCCGGGATCGCCCCCTGCGTCTCGCTCTCGGACCCGAACCGTGAGTGGCTCGTCGTCAACAAGCAGCGCCCCTACGACCCGGTGGACTACCAGCCGGGCGACCTCGTCATGCCCGCGAACGTACGTGCCCTCGAGGACTCCGCGGTCCGCGCCCCGGCCGCGGCCGCCCTCACCTCGCTCGTGAAGGCCGCCTCCGACGCCGGAGTCGGCGAGATCGGCTACCTCAGCGCCTACCGTTCGTACACGACGCAGAAGTCCACCTACGCGGGACGAGTCGCCGTGGGGGGCGTCGCCGAGGCTGATCGAGAGAGCGCGCGCCCGGGGTTCAGCGAGCACCAGTCCGGGATGGCCGTCGACATCGTCCCCTGCAACGGCTCCTGCCGCACGCTCGACGACGTCGCCGGGTCGCCGCAGGGCGCGTGGGTGCGCGAGCACGCCTGGGAGTACGGCTTCATCACCCGCTACGCTGAGGGACGCGAGAGTGTCAGCGGCTACGAGCCCGAGGCGTGGCATCTGCGCTACATCGGTCCCGAGCTCGCCCGCGCCTACCACGAGGGCGGCTTCACGACCCTCGAGGAGTTCTTCGGACTGCCTGCCGCGCCGACCTACTGACGCGTCGTCGGGTCGCGGCCCCCGCCCGCGGTGCCGGTCCGACGACCCGCTGACCGGGGTGACAGGGGTGGCGGACCCCGACTCTCAGAGACCGGATGCGAGCGCTCGTGCCCCGCGGGAAGGACGGCTCGGGATGCCGACGTCTTCGAATGTCGTCCAAACTGAACGTTGGTGATGAAAGCGCTCTGAGTTATGTTTGTGCAACGCGCGCCACCGCTGCCGCGCAGATCGCTCAATTCATCCCCCCGTTTGGAGCGCACGATGGGTCGAACCCTGCGTTCGGTCGCGGCCATTTCCCTGGCCGGACTGTTCACCGTTGCCGGAGCCACAGCCGTTCAGGCTGCCGACGTGGGCGAGGGGGTGACGCCTCCCACACCCATCGAATCCGCGACGGGCCGTTACATCGTGGTCCTCGACGAGGCCCCCGTCGCCACGTACGAGGGCGGCGAGCCGGGCCTCGACGCCACGAAGTCCGACGAGGCGCGGCTCGACGCCGACTCCCCGCAGGCGCGGAAGTACTCCGCCTTCCTCGAGGAGCGGCAGCAGAACGTCGCCGAGGAGGCGGGTGTTCGTCCCGATGCCACCTACACGATCGCCGTCAACGGCTTCAGTGCGAGCATGGACCCGAACCAGGCCGCCAAGCTCGCCGCGACCAAGGGTGTGCAGAAGGTCGTGCCCGACGAGATCCGCCACCCGGTCGCCGTCCCCTCGACCGAGTTCCTCGGCCTCGAGGGTGACGACGGCGTCTGGCAGAAGATCGGTGGCATCGGTTCGGCCGGCGAGGGCGTCGTCGTCGGTGTCGTCGACACCGGCATCGCGCCCGAGAACCCCGCCTTCGCGGGCGAGCAGCTCGGCACCACGGCCGGCTCGGAGCCCTATCTCGACGGCAACGACGTCGTCTTCCGCAAGGGCGACGGCACCGACTTCCGCTCCACCCGCGTGGCAGAGGGCAACGGGTGGTCGCTCTCGGACTACTCGACCAAGCTCGTCGGCGCCCGGTACTTCGACCAGGGTGCCGCCGCCACGGGCTTCACCTTCGAGGCGGACTACCGCTCGCCCCGCGACGGCGACGCGCACGGCTCCCACACCGCCAGCACGGCCGCGGGAAACAACGGAGTCGACGCGAGCGTCGAGGGCATCGACTTCGGCGCCATCTCGGGTGTCGCCCCGGCCGCCAAGGTTGCCGCGTACAAGGCCTGCTGGGCGGGTCCCGACCCCCTCGTCACCACGGACGACGTCTGCGCCCTGAGCGACCTGCTCGGCGCGATCAACGCCGCGGTGTCCGACGGCGTCGACGTCATCAACTACTCGATCGGCGGAGGCGCGGCCACCACCACGCTCTCCCTCGAGGACCAGGCGTTCTTCAACGCCGCTGCGGCCGGTGTCTTCGTGTCGGTCTCGGCCGGCAACTCCGGCCCCGGCGCGTCGACCGCCGACCACGCCTCGCCCTGGTACACGACGGTCGCGGCATCCACGATCCCCACCTACGAGGGAACCGTGGAACTGCCCGACGGCTTCCAGGCCGCGGGTGCCACGGTGTCGGTCCGCGAGGGCCAGGACGTGACGGCTCCCGTGGTCTACGCGGGCGATATCGCGGCATCCGGAGCCGATCCCGCGGGCGCCGCGTTGTGCCTCATCGGATCGCTCGACGCCGCGAAGGCGGCCGGCAAGATCGTCGTGTGCGACCGAGGGCAGAACGCGCGCATCGAGAAGTCGCAGGCGGTGAAGGACGCCGGCGGCGTGGGCATGATCCTCGTCAACGTCACTCCCGCCTCGGTCGACAACGACTTCCATTCGGTGCCCACCGTGCACATCGACGCCCGGTATCGCGACGCCCTGCTCGCCTACGTGCGCGGCACGGCCGATGCCACGGCGACCCTCGTCGGCGAGAACGTGACGGGTCAGACGACGCCGACGCCGCAGGTCGCCGGCTTCTCGAGCCGCGGCCCCATGCTCGCCGACGGCAGCGACATCCTGAAGCCCGACGTGTCGGCCCCCGGCGTGGCGATCCTCGCCGCCGCTGCCAACGCCCCCGGCGCCGCTCCGACCTTCGAGTTCCTCTCGGGCACCTCGATGTCGTCGCCGCACGTCGCCGGTCTCGGCGCGCTGTACCTGGGTGAGCGGCCGCTCGCGACGCCCGCCGAGGTCAAGTCCGCGATGATGACCACCGCGTACGACACCGTCGACGCCGAGGGAGCTCCCGCTCAGGACCCCTTCGCGCAGGGCGCCGGGCACGTGGACCCCACGAAGTACTTCGATCCGGGCCTGCTGTACCTCAACGGTCCCGCGGACTGGGCGGCCTTCCTCCAGGGCAAGGGCCTCGAGGACTTCGGCGTCGCCCCGATCGACGGCAGCGACCTCAATCTCGCGTCGATCTCGATCGGCTCGCTCGCGAAGCCGCAGACCGTCACCCGCACGGTCACCTCGACCCGGGCCGGAACGTTCTCGGCTTCGGTGAATGTGCCCGGAGTGGATGCCACGGTCGAGCCGTCGACGCTCGAGTTCGGTGCGGCCGGGGAGCAGAAGACGTTCACGGTGACCTTCTCGCGCACCGATGCCGCGGCCGAGCAGTGGACGAGCGGCTTCCTCACCTGGACCGGCGACGGCACGCAGGTGCGCTCGCCCATCGCCATCCGTCCCGCGACCGCCGAGGCTCCGGCAGAGGTCTCGGGAACGGGCCTGGCGGGCTCGACGAAGATCGAGATCCTCCCGGGTGTCGGCGGCGAGCTGCCTCTGACGGTGTCGGGGCTTGCCGCTCAGACGTTGCTGACCGATTCGGACAACCCCGTCGAGGGCCACAGCGGAAACCAGGATTCCGGTGACGCCGACGGATACGTGCGGTGGACCGTCGAGGTGCCCGAGGGGACGACCCTCTCGCGCTTCGACCTGAACTCGTCGGATGACACCGGGAGCGATCTCGACCTGTTCGTCTCGCGGGTGGTCAGCCCCGACGACCTGCGGTACTACGAGCGCTTCACCTCTGCGACGGCCTCGGCCGACGAGCGGGTGACGCTGCCGAACCCCACCCCCGGCACGTATCTGATCGAGGCGAACATCTACTCGTTCACGGGGCCCTTCACCTGGGACATGACGTACGCCAACGTCACCCCCGGCGGTGAGGGACAACTGACGGCCACGCCGAATCCGCTTCCGGTGCAGCAGGGTGAGGCCGTCTCGTACGACCTGTCGTGGCAGGGGCTCGCTCCGCGAACGCAGTACCTCGGCGTCGTACGGTACGGCGACTCCGACGTGCAGACGGTGCTGACCGTCGACTCGGGCGAAGCCGCGCCGGCGATCGTGGACGCGCCGACGATCTCGGGCACCGCGAAGCTCGGGCGCACCCTCACGGCGACCCCCGGCACGTGGAACCCGGCCGACGTCACCACGACGTACCAGTGGCTGCGCGACGGCGAGCCGGTGAACGGCGCCACCTCGGCGTCGTACCGCGTGCAGCGCGCCGACCTCGGCCGCGTGCTCACCGTACGGGTCACGGCGACCTCGCCCGCCAACGGACTGACGGCGACCGCCGACAGCGTCGGGGTGCCGGTCGTGGTCGGTTCGTTCACGACGGTCACCGTCGACCCCTGGGTCGGTCGTACCGGCGACGCGTACACGCTGACCGTCAAGGTGCGTCCGCTCAGCGGTCCCGCGCCCCAGGGCGACGTGACCGTCACCGTGGCGGGCAAGGACTACGTCGCGACCCTGCAGGACGGGAAGGCGACCATCGCCCTCGACCCGCAGACGCGCGGGGTCAAGCTCGTGAAGGCGGTCTACGGCGGCAGCGCGACGGTCGAGTCGTCGCGCGCGAGCAGCGCGTTCATCGTGCTGCGCTAGTCATCGATCGACGCGGCGGCGCCCGGGCTTCGGCTCGGGCGCCGCTGTGCGTGATGGATCAGCCGCGGCGCCGACGCGGCGTGAGCTTCACGGCCGGCAGCGGCGGGACCGGGATGCGCTCGGGCCCGTGGTCGATCACGGGACCGAAACGGGCCGTCTGCCCCTCCCAGGCTTCGCGCGCTTCGACGATCTCGTCGTGCGAGCGGCCCACGAAGTTCCACCACATGACGATGTCGGCCTCGAACGGCTCCCCGCCCACCAGGAACATACGCGCGCCGTCGTCGCTGCGCAGCTCGAGGTGGTCGCGCCCCTTTCCGAGGTACAGCAGTCGAGTGTGATCGACGGATGCCGCGGGCCCCGCCTCCGGCGCAGATCCCGGGCGTCTCGCCGCGTCGGCGTCGACGGCATCCATCCCCGTCACCACCTTGACGGTGCCCGTCATCCCGTAGACCGCGTACTCCCAGTCGGGGCGGAGGGGGACGCGCACGGCGACTCCGGCGGGCAGGCGCAGCTCGGCCCCGACGAGGGGGGTGTGCACGGTCGCGGGCGAGGCGACGTCGCCGAGCCGGCCCATCACGACGACGGCGTCGGCCCCGTCGCCGAGATCGAGCACGGGAAGGTCTTCGTGCCGCTCGAACGCGGGTGCGCCGTGACGACGGGAATCGGGGAGCGCCACCCAGAGCTGCAGGGCGTCCAGCGGGATCGGCCCCTCGCCCACCGAATACTCGGAGTGAGCGATGCCCGCGCCGCTCGTCATGAGGTTCAGGGCGCCCGGGCGCACGACGACGTCGCTGCCCACGGCATCCCGGTGTCTGACCTCGCCGATGATCGGCCACGTCACCGTCTGCAATCCGATGTGCGGGTGCGGCTCGACGCGCATGAGGGTGTCCTGCGGCCCGAAGCGATCGAGGAAGCACCACGCGCCGACCATCGGCAGCGCGCGGTGGGGGAGGGTGCGGTGCACCTCCATACCGCGCACGCCGCCCAGGGGCACCTCTCGCGCCGCCACCACGAGCGCCCGCGGGCCGTCGCAGTCGACCGGTCCCTCGGTCTCGGGAGGCGAAACGTCGAGCCGGGTCACGAGGGTTCGCCGGGTCCTGCCGAGTCGGCAGCGTCGTCGTCGTTCGGCCACTCGACGACCAGGCCGGGCACGTCGTGCTCGCGCAGGTAGTGCGCGACGAAGGGGCACGAGGGGATGACGCTGCCGCCGCGTCGGGCCAGGTCGGAGAGCGCTTCGCTGGCGAGGGCGGACCCGAGGCCGCGACCCTTGAACGCCGGGTCGATCTCGGTGTGGGGGAGCACGGTGCGGTCGTCGTCGATCGCGCGGAACTCGAGGAAGCCGCCGAGCTCGTCGCCCACGCGGATCTCGTAGCGGCGGGCGTCGTCGTTTCGGGTTACGGTCAGTTCGTCGGCCATGGGGGGTCTCCTGTCGTCGGTACCCACAGCAACGTAGGTGGGGGTGCGGGTGTTCCGCCATCCCCGTGGCATCCCGGATGCCGTTTGCTAGGCGGTCTCGCGAGCGCGGTGCCGCCTCACGGCGGCGCGGTTGGCGCAGCGGACCGAGCAGTAGCGCTGGCGGCCGTTGCGTGTCACGTCGACGACGACGTTCGCGCAGGGCTCGGCGGCGCAGCGGCCGAGGCGGTTCATCCCGCGCGTGACGAGGTGCAGCGAGGTGCCGACCGAGATCACCGCGGCGAGCACGCGCGGGAGTGCCTCGTCGCTGTCGCGGTAGTGCAGGTGCCACCCTTCCCCGTCGTGGTCGGTGAGGCGCGGGTAGGCGGTCACCGCCGCCATCTGGGCGTTGAGCAGGGCCGCGCGCGCGTCGGGATCGGTCTCGTCGACGACGTGCAGCCAGTCGTCGATGACGGCGCGGGTGCGCTCGTGATCGTCGGATGCCACGGGGAAGGTCATCGTCATGCCCATCTCGATCGTGCGGCGCTCGATGCCGTCTCGATCGGCGGGCCAGTCGTTCGCGAGCGACGCGGCGAGGAGAACCGCGTACTCCCCGTAAGGGTTGAGATGCATAACGGCATTACATCACGCTGGATCCATGACCGCTTCGCGCACGATTCCCCTGGCCCCCTCGGCATCCGTCCACGAACACGCGTGGATGACGGAATCGGTGCACCTCACGAGCGACGGGCGCGTGCGGTACGTGCGATGCGCCGGCTGTTCCGTACGACGCGTGGACGTCGACGCGGTCGCGGCTGCTCCGCCGACGGCACTGACGCGCGAAATCGGCTGACGCGGCGCCGCACCGCACGGTAGCGTCGAAGCAGACTGCTGACGGGGGACGCATGCTTGTTCTGAGCCTCATCGCGGCGATCGCGTGCGCGATCCTCGTGCCGGTGATCGCGCTGCACGTCTGGTACGCCATCGGGCTGTCGCGCGTCTTCGCCACGCACGGGGGTGAGCCCTGGCGCGCCTGGATCCCGCTGGTCAACGAGGCCGAGCTGTTCCGCCTGGGGCGGCTGGACCCGGTCCGCGCCGTCCTGCTCGTGGTCCCCGGCGTCAACATCTACGGTCTCGTGCTCAAGGCCACCGCCGCTCACCGCATCGGCCAGACCGCGGGGCGCGGGGCCGGTACGACCGCCCTCGCGGTGATCTTCCCGCCCGTGTGGGCGACGATCCTCTCGGCACGCCCGCGAACGGATGCCGCGCCTGCCGGCGATGTCGCCGATGAGCGTCCGATCGTTCTGAGTGAGACGGCATCCGGTCCGATCACCACCATCCCCGGCGCGAGCGCGGCCGAGGTCGCGACCGCCGGACGGCGACGGTCGACCGCCGTCGTGGCGGAGCCGGTCGCGGTGCCCGTGCTGCCCGGACCTGTCGATATCGACGAAGACTTCGAGCACACGTCGATCCATCCGTCGAGGCGTCGGTCGGTGGCGGCGGAAGACGCGGAAGCCGCGGATTCGGACATCGTTCCGGGGGTCGCCGCGCAGACGCCTGCCCCGGCGCCGACGGCCGACGCGGAGCCGGCCCTGACCCGGACGCCGGCGATGCCCATCGCGGCCGCGGCCCTCGACACGGAGGCGGCGGGGGTCGCGACTCCTCCGCCGGACCCGGCGGCGTCGGTTCCGACCACAGGGACCGCACCTGCGGCGGCACCTGCTCCGGTGCCGCCGGCTCCCGCGGCGCCCTTCCCGACCGGTGCCGCTCAGGCCGCGACCACGTCGTCGGCTCCGGTTACCGGGCCTGACGACACCGGCTTCGACCGCGTGGCCGAGACCACGGACACCACGGCCGCCCCTCAGCCTGACGGTGCCGCCGCTGCGGCTCCCCTCGACGAGCTGACGCAGACCGCCCGCCCGCGCTCGCGTCGGCGCGGCGAGTGGACCCTCGCCCTACCCGACGGAGGCCGCGTGGCGCTGACCAGTCGCACGGTGGTTCTGGGCCGCAAGCCGGGGAACGGGGAAGACGCGGTGCAGTACGTCGCGGTCGTCGATGACACCCGGACGATGTCGAAGCAGCACGCGCGACTCGAGTGGACGGTCACCGGCTGGAGCATCACCGACCTCGACTCGACCAATGGAGTGACCCTCATCCACGACGACGGGCGCACCGAGCGGGTTCCGGCGGGTGCGTCCGCGATCGCGACCTCGCGCTTCCGGCTCGGCGACGCGAGCATCGAGTTGCGCCCGGCGACCGTCTGACGTCGATCGGCGATGGACTGATGCCGTCGAGTTCCTCCTGGTTCGCGCCCCGGAGGGCTCGCGGCCGGTTCGTGCCGGCCGTGCTCGCGGCCGGTGGGCTCTTCCCGCCGCCGGCTATTCCTGCTCTTCGGGCCCGTAGAGCCCGCGGCCCGTGGGGGCGGCGCGCCGTGGAGTCGCCTCTTCGCGGCGACGGCTGACGTAGATCGCGAGAGCACCGATCGCGCCGAGCGCGATGAGTCCGGCCACGCCGACGCCCGTCGCGGTCGCGATGGCCGCGGCATCCGGTCCCGGCCCGATGACGACCGAGACCGCCTCGGGGGTCGCGGTGGGCGAGGCGGAGGGGCTGGCGGCGACGAAGGGGCTCTTGGGACCTCGCAGACCCGTCCCGGGAACCATCACGATCGCGTCGTAAGGCTGAACGACACCCCATCCGGAGATGTTGGAGCGCGTGTCGGGCTGCGCGCGGACGGCGGTCGCCTCGAGCCGGTACGCCCACTGGGCGGGGGTCTCGGTGGGGTGCGCGGATGCCACGAGCGCCGCCGCGGCCGACACGTAGGCCGTGGCCCAGCTCGTCGCGGGCTCGTCGGCCCCGACGACGCAATCGCCGCCCAGGGGCCATGACGAGGCGACCGCCTGACCGGGGGCGGAAAGGCTCACGTGGGGGCCGTGGATGCTCGCCTTCGTGACGACACCGCCCGACCCGACGGCGGCGACCCCGATGACACCGGAGAAGCCCGCGGGGTAACGCGCACCGTCCTTGTCGTCCTGCTCGGGGGAGTCGTTGTTCGAGCGGTTTCCCGAGCTGGCGACGACGAGGCTCCCGCGTTGCTGCGCGTAGGCCACGGCATCCGCGAGGGAAGCGTTCTTCTCGCTCGTGCTGATCGAGACATTGATGATCTGCGCACCCCGGTCGGCGGCGTAGCGGATGCCCTCGGCCAACCGTTCGGTGTTCGGACCGAACCCCGCCTCGACGAGTTGCTTCTCGATACCGGCGTAGACGCGCACGGGCAGGATCTTCGCGTCGGGTGCCATGCCCTGGATTCCCGAGCCGGAGATCAGCTGGGCGGCGATCTGACCGGCGATCACGGTGCCGTGCGCGTAGTTGTCGGTGCGTCCCGACGCATCGGTACCGTCGGGGACGAGGTTGACTCCGGGCAGCACCGCGGCCTCGAGATGCGGGTTCACCGCGACCCCCGAATCGACGACGGCGACGGTCACGCCTGCCCCACGAGTGAGGGGCCAGGCCGACGAGCTCTGCAGCGACGCGAGCGCGGTGGGCGCGTCGGGGATGCGCGTCGAGGCAGTGCACTGGCTCTGCGTCGTCGCCGCCAGCACGCCGGTCGTGGGACCGACGGCGGACGCGGGTGACGGGATGCCGACCAGCAGGACCCCCGCCGCGGCAGCGAGGGCTGCCAGGCGAGCGGCGCGGGAGCGAAGGGTCACTTCGTCTCCGGCGTCTGCTGCGCGGCGCTCTCGCTCAGGGAGGGGCCGGTGCGCAGGAGGGCGGTCCACCCGTCGGGGATCGAGCCGACGTCGTTCGTGGAATAGCCGAGCCGCGCGATGGTGTCGTCGGTCGCGCCCGGAAGCGGGAACGCCGTGCCCGTGGCATCCACCAGTGTCAGGATGCTCGTGTTGTCGGCGCCTCGTCCGCCGGCGCGCACGAGAGCCCCGTGGCTGGGATCGACCCGGATGCCGGTGGTGACGGCGGTCGAGGTCGGTTGCGTGGCCAGGGTCGTCGTGGCCTGGCCTTCGCCGGCGGTGAGTACGGCGCAGGGACGCTGGCCCGAGGGGACGGTTTCGAAGCCGACCCGGGGCCACTCGTCGCCGAGGCCCTGCGTCGCGGTGGGGAGGCTGCGGATCTCGTCCGCGGTCACCTCGGTCACCTTGCCCTTGAGGGCTTCGCCGCTGCCCAGTTGGTACAGCTGCCACGCCAGGGGCGAGAGGGACTCGAGCACCCCGCCGGTCTGCACGAGGAAGCGCTCGTCTTCGGCGGCGCCGGCCTGCCGGATGACTTGGCCGACGCGCAGCGAGGTGTTCGTGACGGGCTGCCCGTAGTTCTGCAGTGTGATCGGGGTGAGCGCCGTACCGGCCGTGAACAGATCGAGCCACGATGCCGGCACGGTCACGGGGGAGAGCGAGGAGATCCCCGCGGCGCGCAGCACGGCGTCGGCGACTTCGCTCGAGACGGCGAAGCTCCGACCGCCCTGCACCACGTGGAGGATGCCGTCGACCGACACGACGACCGCGCGGTCCGTGGCGGGAGTAGGGGCCGCGGCCGCGGAGATGCGGACGTCGAGACCGGCGTCGTCGGAGACGCAGGCGCTCCAGCCGGTGTTGATCAGCCCGGATACGGGGGGCAGCTCGTCGGGAGCGCCGGTGATGCCGAGGGTGTCGCCGACGGGGGTACCGCCGAGGGTCGAGGAGTCGGTGGAGATCACGCCGTACTCGTTCGCCGGGAGCAGCAGACGGGCGCTGGCCGTGTTGATCACGGGGTGCAGCACACCGTCGACGGTGACGAAGCGGGCACCGGTGTCGGACACGAGGACGAGCTTGCCGTTCTCCCAGCCCGTCGGCAGACCGGGGCGGATGAGCCCGTAGAAGACGCCGACGAGCACCACGATCACGGTGAGGGCAATGGCGGCGATGACCGCGCGCAACGGCGAGCTCGGCTGCAGCTCTTTACCGCCGGGGGCGCCGCTGACGAATGCGGTGAGCAGGCGGCGGCGCGAGAAGTTCTGCGCCTCGATCAGGTCGCCCTTGGTGGCCATGCGTCAGGCCAGACCGGACGAGATGACCGCGAGGGGCAGGAGCGCTGCCAAAACGAGCAGCTCGGCCGTGTCGGCGAGGCGGATCAGCCGCAGGCGCGTCTTGGGGGCGAGCAACGTGACCGTGACGACGCAGACGGTGGCGATGGCCAGGACGACGAGGATGCCCACACGCAGACCCGGCTGGGCGAGCGAGGCCACGACCCCGGCCACGACGAGACCGATGATGCCCGTGGCCATGACGGTGAGCACGCCGGAGCGGGCGAAGGTCTGGCGCGAGGGGAACATCATGCCCGCGAACGCGAGGGCGCACACGAGAGCGCCGGTGGCGTTCTGCGCGGCGACGAGAGGAGTCGCCACCAGGATGGCGGCGGCCAGGGCCAGGCGCAGTCCCATCAGGACGCGCTTGCCCTGTGCCACGCGGGCGGCCACGTCGTCGGCGTCGATCGGCTGCGGGTCGGCGAACATCTCGGCGTCGCTCTGGGGCGACACCACGCGAAGACGCGTGGTGCCGATGGCCAGCCAGGGCAGTGCCCCCGCGAGCGTGGCGACGACGCCGACCATGAGGGTCCAGACGGCGGGGGCGGGGAAGAATGCGGCGAGCGTACCGGTGACGCCCAACGCTCCACCGGCCACGAGGGGCGCGAGCTGCAGCTCGGCCCGCTCCCGAGTGAGGGCGAGCGAGACACCCGCGACGACGAAGGCTCCGCCGCCGGCGGCGGCCATCGGCAATCCCCACATGTCGAGAGAGGCGGGCATGGCGATGAAGCCGGCGACGGCGGCGAAGAGGGATGCCGCCATCCCCAGGCCCTGGCCTGCCTCGCGCTGGCCGAGTCGTGAGACGACCGCGGAGACGACGAGCAGCACGACGGCTCCGCCGCCCGCGACGAGAGCGCCGAAGGGGAGGGCGCGACCGGCCGCGAGCAGGAGGACGGCGCACACGCCGAGCAGCGCGAGGCTGACCGCGAGGGCTGTGCGCGCGTTGTCGCGGGTGGTCCAGGGACGGTTCTGCTGGCTGGTGGCGTCGATGACGGCCTCGACGATGTCGTCGTAGACGCGCGGCTGGGCGACGAGACCTCCGCGCACGAGGGTCAGCACTTCGCCGTCGACGATGCCCTGCGCCGCGGCACCGCGAGACGGGTCGACGCTGGTGCCGTCCGAGCGCTGGAGCGCGTATCCCGCCGAGGTCATCGACGGATCGAGCACGCCGAGGGACCGGGCGAAGCCCGGGAGGAACTCGATCACCGGCACTTGCGCCGGAATCGCGATGTCGAGCCTGCGTCCCTCGCTCTGCACCGACAACCGCAGCAGCGCTCGTGTCGCATTCATGACGTCAGCCATCTGCGGCCCCCTCTTTCCGGACCGAAGCCCCCTGCGGTCAGACCCCGAAATCCTATCGGTGGGTCAGGGGTCGGATGTCAGTGGAAACGCGCCGCCGACGCGCGATCGGCGCTGACGTAGTCGTCGGCGATCGAGTCGGTGGCGTTCGAGATGCGTTGGAGCACGTCGCGCATCTGCTCGAGTGTGGCGCTCCACTGCTGCTGGGCGTTGTTGTACGCCGCCTGCGCGGCGCCCTCCCACTGTCCCCGCAGGCGAGCGACCTCGCTGTCGAGACCGCCCAGGGTCGCGTCGATACGCGCACTCTCTGATCGGAGCCGAGCAGCCGCAGCGTGCAGCGACTCGGGCGTGACACGGAAGTCGCTCACGACTGGCCTCCCAGCATCGTTCCGAGACCGTGGATGGTCGTGCGGTGGTCTTCTTCGACGGCTTCCTGGTCGCGTGCCGTGGCCTGCAGCGCGGCGCTGAGGGTGATGAGCACGTCGTTCAGCTTCCGCGCGCCCGCCGTCCACTCCTCGACGAGGATGCCGTACGAGCTCGCCGCGTCCCCCGACCAGTTGCCGCGCAGCTCGTCGAGTTCCGCGAGCACCCGCCTGGTGCTGTCGGCGATGTCGGCGTGCGCGCCGTTCACCACCTCGGAGCCCCGGGCAAGGGCTCCCTCTTCCGCGGAAATGCGGTCAGACATGTCGTGTTCTCCTGTCGGAACCGTTCAGTGTGTCGAAGGACGAGATCACTCGTCGCGTCCGCCGGCTTGTGCGTTCTCGGACCGGGGGCCGATCTCCTCATCGTCCTCCATGCGGGGGGCGATGGGGCCACCGAGGCCGCGCGATGCCTCGTCGCGCCGGTCGGAGCGCGAGCCGGGCCCGCCCATTCCGCCGACGCCGCGGCTGCCGGCACCGGCTCCTGCGCCGCGGGCTCCGCCACCGGCGGCTCCGCCGCCAGCCGCGCCGCCGCCACCCGCGCCGCCAGCGCGCATACCGGCACCCTTGGCCGTCGATGCCGCGGGTGCGCCGCCGCCGGCGGCACCGCCCATTCCGCCGACGCCGCGGGTTCCGAGGCCGGAGCCGGCTGCGGCGGTCTTGCCGAGCAGGCCGCCCGAGCGACCGGCTGCGCCGGATGCTGCCGTGCCGCCCGCACCGCTGAACAGGCTGCCTCCGGGGGCGCCCGCGCCACGCGCGATGCTGCCGAGTGCGGCCGCGCCGCCACCGCCTGCGATCAGGCCCGCGCCGAGACCCGAGCCGATGCCCGCTCCCGCGCCGCCGGAACCGCCGAGCGAACCGCCTCCGGGTGCCGAGGGAATGACCCCGGGCAAGTTCGGGGTGCCGATGATCGAGCCGTCCGGAGTCGGCTCGGGCTTGATGGTGTCGAGGTCGATGATGGGGGTGTTGCCGTGGATCGGGCCGTCAGGTCGTGGCCCGATGACCCCCGGCTGTGGCATCGCGTTGTACTCGGGCTGCGAGTTGCCGCCGTCGTTGCCACCGGGGGTCGCGACTGGGGACGTGTCCCAGTCGGGGTACTGCTCGAAACTGCGTCCACCGGAGCGTCCGCCGCCTCCACCCCCGCCCCCACCGGTACCGCCTCCGGTTGGCTCGACGGTGTCAGTTTCGGAGAAGGTGAAGTTGAGTGGTGGGGGGTCGCTGACCTGGACGGCATCCATCTCGTCGGAGAAACCCTCCATAGCGGAGCGCGCGGCGGCCTCCCGTTGATCGGACAGATAGCCGTTGATCAGCCCGACGGCCCCCTCACCCGCGAGGAAGGAGATCGGCCCCAGCATGAGAGTCGCGCCGGTAGCAGCGCCACGGACCGCAGCTTCCTGACCCCCGGAGAGCGAGCCGGAGGGGAGTGTGTCGAGCGCATCTCGCGCGCGTGATCGAACGTCGTTGGCTTGATCAAGCCGCTGAGCGAGCTCGTCCTCGACGTAGGTGACTTGCTGAGCGATCTGTCTCGCAGCGGCACTGAATCTCGCCTGAGCGGCAGATCCGGCCTCTCCTGTGATGCCGGGGTCGCTTGCGACGCGGTTCAGAACCTCCCGCAATGCGTTCAAGCTGTTGACGAGTGAGCCTCGCGTGGGAACGTCCCACGGCTGGCCTCCCTCGGCGAAGTTCGTCAAACGCTGTTCCCAGGTACCGGTCACGGCGATGTCCCCTTTCTCGCCTTACGGCGTTGAGTGACGATGATGAGCACGGTGATGACCGCCGCGATGAGGACAAGGGCCACGATCCCGATGACGGCCCACATCACGAGGGATGAGAAATCGAAACCGCTGGTCGGGCTGTCATCGGCGTATTGGTCGAAGCTTCGGCCTCGATCCGGAGCCACATATCCGTTCGTCCTAGCTGCCGCGATCTGATCGGCTGTCGGAAACCCTGCGCTCTTATTCATGAGAGGTGTCTCATCGGGGAACGTCGTCGGGTCGACGGCGAGCAGGGTCGGGAGCCACGCCGCTCCGTAGCCGAAACCGTCTTCCGTCCGAGAGGGCTCGTGTCGTTCGCCGTTCGTCGTTGCGAGCATCGCCTGGATCAGTTGATTTCCCGTGCTCTCCGGAAACTTCTGAGCCGCGAGCGCAAGCATGCCTGCGACTATGGGAGATGCATTCGACGACCCGGTGGCCGTCGCTGATCCGTCCCACCCGGATTCGGTCCCGATCTCTGGGAACCGGTCGCCCCCGGCGACCACGGTCGTTTGTGGAATGATCCAGGGTGATCCGTCCGCGCTGGTCTGTAGGGCTCCGTCCGGTCCGATCGCAGATACGGCGACGACCCCATTCAGCGAGTCTCCGCCATCGGTGATCGGTGCGCCGAGCAAGTCAGCGGCGCTGGGATTGGCCGTCGCAGAAACAAGTGCCACTCCCCGGGCGATGGCGTACGCGATAGCAGGTGCGTCCGCTTCGTGCCGCTCCATGCCTACCGCCGTGTAAACGATCTTCGCGCCGTCATCGACCGCGAGCTTGACGCCATAGCCCCACGCGGTCATATCCGTCTCGGTCGCTGAATCTGGGTAGCACGGGCGATCGTCCGGGCCGTACCCATAGAAAGTGACCTCAGCGTCGGGAGCGATCCCGCGAACTCCCCCGGATCCTGTGCCGTTGCCGATGAGCAAAGCTGTCATTGTCGTGCCGTGACGTGTGCCCTTGTCGGGGTTGGTAGACGTCATCGAAGGGTGGTCCTTGCATACCGGCTTGTCCGAGATGCGCAAATTCTGCCCTTCAAACACCGGAAGGGACGGGTTGATCTGCTCTTCCAGCACGGCCACCTTCACGCCGCGGCCGGTGATGCCCTCCGAATGTGCGGCATCAACGCCGTACTTGTCCCACCAGAAGTCGAGGCCGGTCGTCCCTGAGGTCGTCGCCGCCGAAGCCGGGGACGCAGCGCTCAGAGATATGAACCCGGCGACGAGGAGAACTGCTCCGAACGTTCGGAGCGGATGCCGCTTCACTGCAGGCCAAGGGCGCCGCGCACGCCGGCCTGCCCCCCGGCAGAGGCACCCGGCGAGACGCCCGCCGGAGGTGCTGTCGATGCCGCGTCGATGATCGCCGTGACCTGTTGTGCGTCGCTCGCGTTCATCTCATCCCGCTCCTCCAACGTCTGAACGGCCTGCGAGAGGGCAGCTGCGTTCTGCGCGATGTATTGCCTCACCTCTTCGACGCGTGCACCGAGTGTCTCGGCACGGGTGCGGAGAAGCTGCGTGAACTGGGAGGCCGCAGGCTCGGTTCCATTGCCGTCGACGACGCCGATGATGGTCGCTGCGGGGAGCTCGTCGCTTGTTTGAACGACTTTGCTCACGTTCGCGCGAACGAACTCGCTGTCGAGCCGAATGACGGAGCCCATACTTCACTCATTTCTTCACGCGCGTGCGGCGAGCACGCGACGATGTTGCCGCGCGGAAAACTTGCGGCGGCCCGAACGGGCCGCAAGAGCCGGCGGCCGCCTCAGCGACCGCCGGCTCGAGACGACTCAGACGAAGCGGCCGGCGGCGGACTTGTCGGTCGAGGTGTAGCCCTGGGCGATTTCGTCGGTCTTGCCGGCGATCTGCTGCAGGAGCTCGTTCAGGCGGGTGATGGACTGGGTCCACTGGGCCTGAGCCTGGTCGTACGCGGTCTGGGCGTCACCATCCCACGAGGAGCGGAGGGCGTTGACCTGCGACTCGAGCTCGTCGAGGCGGGTGCGGATGCCGGAGGCACCGTTGCGGATCTGACCCGAGAGCGCGATGACCTGCTCGGGACGAACGGACATGGACTGCATGAGAGTTCCTTCTTTCGTGTCGAGCGGGGTCAGCCGAGCAGGGAGCCCAGGTTGCCGATGGTCTGCTGGTGCGACTCTTCCGACGCGGCCTGGTCGCGTTCGGTGCCGCGGAGGGCGTCCTCGAGCGTGACGAGCACGTTGTTGAGCTTGGTGGTTTCCTCGTTCCAACGCTGCATGAGCTGCGTGTACGAGCCGGCCGCGGCGCCGGTCCAGAAACCGGCCACCTGGTCGAGCTCGGTGCGAACCTTGCGCACCTGCTCGTCGATGCCCGACTTCGCGGTGTTGACCGCTTCGGCCCCTCGACGAAGCGCACCCTCCTGGGCTGCGATGAGATCTGCCACTGTGTCTCCTCGATGTTCCTCCGGGCGCGCCCGGGCGTTGCGGATCGAATACGCGCACGGGGATAGATGACCCGCACACGGCGTCGATGGAGGAACCGGAGCCCCCCACCGGACTTCGAACTTACGTAAAGCATCCCCCCGGTTCAAGCCTCTTGCGCAATTTGAAAGATGACAAAACTCTCATCTTTATCCCCGGTGAACCGTGGAAAGGCGAACACGGCTCCGTGCGGGACGGATACGCTGGTGCGGTTGCGGCCCGTGGGCCGGAGAGCGCGAGAACGAGGGGGACCGTTGAGCGCAGAGGTGGTGCAGGGGCGTCGTGTGGCGCTCATCGATGGCGAATCGCGGTTCGACCTGGTCGTTCCTCTTCGCGCCCGCGTCGACGACGTGCTGCGCGCAGCCGGTTCCGACACCGCCCGCGGCACTCGTGTGGTGGGGATCTCCGGCCGCGAGATCGACCGGGCGACCGCCATGACCTCGCTCGACGACGGCGTCATCCTCGTCCTGGTCGACCCCGGCGCCTCGTTGCCCGACGCCGTCGCCCGCGCCGCTGCGGCTCCGAACGCCACACGAGTCTCGGCCGTGTGGTGGGTGCTCGCGGCGGGGGGCGGCATCCTGGCTCTGCTTCGTCTGGTCGGCGGTGACGGCCTGCCCCCCTCTGTGCGGGGGGCCGTTGCCGTGCTGGCCCTGGTCGCCGCTCTCGTCGCGGGCGCGGTGTTCGCCCTGCGCGCCCGGGCGCGCACGGCGATCCTTGCCCCCGTCGTGGGCGTCGTCGCGCTGGCCTTCGGCGGTGGTGTCGCCGTGGTCCCCGGGCTTCCCGCCGCCGCTCCCCTCGTCGCCGTCTTCACGGGTCTGCTCGCCGCGGCCGTCGTCGCGGGAGTGATCGGGGTGCTCGGTGCCACCGAGACGCTGCGCGCGCAGAGCCGTACCGCGACGATCGTGCTGGCGGTCCTCGCCGCCGTCTGGGGGTTGTCGCTGCTGATGCACCTCGACCCGTCCGCGCCCGCGGCCGTGACGCTCGGCCTCGTGCCCGTCGCCCAGCGCGTGCTGCAGTCGAGCCTCGTCGACGTGGCCCCCGGCACCTTCATCGACTACGGCCGCTTCCAGAGCACGCGCTGGACGGTCCGGCAGAACCTCCCCGATGAGGTCCGCACGATCGAAGCCGACGACGCCGACGCGCTGGTCGAACGATCCACCGCCCGCCTCACGATCGGGGTGGTTCTGTTGATCGCCGCCGGGGCCGCCAGCGCGTTCACGGCGCTGCCGACATTCGACACCGACAATCCGGTCGTGCTCGGCGGGCGCATCGCTCTGGCGACGACGGTCGTTCTCGCCCTCCTCCTCAGCTCTCGCCGCAGCACGGTGCCGTTCCTGCGGTGGGTGGAACGCCTGGGGGCTGCCGCCGTGGTGGTCGCCGTCCTGATGGCGCTGCTGCCGAGGGTGTCGCCCGACATGCTGGTCGTCTTCGCCGGCATCCTCCTGGTGGTCGGTCTCGGATCCGCCCTGCTGGTCGTTCCGGTGGGTCGCGGACTGCGTTCTCTGGGCTGGTCGCGCACCGGCGACATCTTCGAGGCGCTGGCCACGGCGTTGTCTCTTCCGGCGGGCATGCTCGCGGCCGGAGCGGTGGAGATCGCTCGTGCGATGATGGCGACATGACGCAGCTGACGCCGTTCGGCGCGCCCGCGACGGTGGGGGTGCGCGTAGGAGCCTTCAGTGTCGACGCGGCCCTCGTGGTCATCGTCTCGGTCGCGGCATCCCTTCTCGCCTCTCCCGTGCTGGGGGCGGCGGTCGCCGCCGAGGCCCTGCTCGGTCTGTGGATCCTGCAGGCGCGACGCGGACTCACCCCCGGTGCGCTGCTCTTCGGTCTGCGCACCGCGCGGGTGGAAGCGCCCGTCGTCCCGGGGGCCGGACGCGCATTCGTCCGGGGCCTGCTCGTCGTGATGGGAGGCGTCGTCCTCCTCGCCGGCGCGTGGGTCGTCGTCGCCTCGGCGGCATTCGACAAGTCGGGCCGTCGGCGCTCCTGGGCCGATCGCGCCGCGGGAACCGTTCTGCTAGCGGTTCCTCGCGGAAAGCAGGCTCCGGATGCCGATGAGCCCCGTGTCCTGTCCGAGCCCACGGTCCAACGCACCGGTGCTTCGCGCGAACCCCTGCGGATGGACGCCTCGGCGGCGGCCCTGCCTCTCGCTCCGGCATGGGACGCCCCCATCATCGCCATCGAGGCTCCCAGTGTCGCCGGGGAGCGCCCCGCGACCGTCGCACCCGAACCCTCGGCTCCGGCGCCGACCGCTCCCGCGCGCACCCCGGGCGTTGGCCGTGCGCAACTGCTCGTCGTCTTCGACACCGGTCAGCGCGAACAGTTCGACCTTCCCGCAGCCGTCAACTTCGGTCGCGCCCCCGTCGCGGATCAACCGAACGACGTGCTCATCTCGGTCGACGACCCCGATCGCCTCATCTCCAAGACCCACCTGCGTCTCGAGCACGACGGCGAGACCGCGTGGGTCACCGACGCCGGATCCACCAACGGATCGGAGCTGATCGACGACGACGGCACCGTCCACGTGCTGCGCCCCGGTTCCCGCACCCTGCTCGAGGAGGGCACCCGCGTGCGCCTCAGCGAACGCGTCTTCACCCTGAGTCGTCTGATCGGAGGTCCGGTGTGAGCACGGGTCCGCGCATCGCCCCGCCGTCCTTGCCCAACGGGCGGATCGTGCTCCAGCCGCCACCCGAACTCGTGCCGAACGAGGGGGGCAGCGGCATCCTGACCTCCCTCCTGCCGATGCTCGGCAGCGTGGGCGCCATCGTGATGGTGACCATCTCGAACAGCGGGCCGACGGGCTTTCTCATCGGTGGCATGTTCCTGCTGTCGTCCCTCGGCTTCGTGGCGGTCAACGGATGGCGTCAGCGTGCGCAGCGCAACGCGCAGGTGCTCGGCAACCGCCGTGAGTACCTCGCCTACCTGTCCGACCTCCGCGACACGGTGCGCGTCGCGGCTCGCAAACAGCGCCGACACGGCGGATGGATCATGCCGGCTCCGGCCGCTCTGCCCTTCATCGCCGAAGAGCGCTCGCGCGTGTGGGAGCGTCAGCCCGGTGACGAGACGTTCCTGCTCGCCCGCATCGGCGTGACCGACCAGCCGCTCAGCCTCACGCTCGAGGCGCCCGAGCTCCCGCCGCTGGCCCAGCTCGACCCGGTCGCCGCGTCGGCCGCGCACCGCTTCATGCTCACCCACGAGATGCAGCGCGACCTTCCGCTGGGCTTTCCCCTCGGCGACTACTCGCGCATCGAGCTCGTGGGCTCCGACGAAGACGCGGTCCGCAGCCTTGCGCGCTCGCTGGTGGCCTCCGCGGCCACCCTGCACGACCCCGAAGACGTCATCATCGCGATCCTCGCCGGTCCCGCGCAGATGCCCGCGTGGGACTGGGCCAAGTGGCTCCCGCACGCGATGTCGTCGCGCGTGCAGGACCGACTCGGGCCCGCGCGCATGATCTCGGCATCCCTCGACGAACTCGTCGACATGCTGCCCCCGCAGCTCTCCACGCGTCCGCGTTTCACCCCGGGCGGCGGGGTGACCCCGCACGTGGTGCTGATCGTCGACGGCGTCGAGACCCCCACCAACAGTCCGCTCGTCGGTCTCGAGGGCGCGCAGGGCGTGACCGTGATCGACCTTCCCCCGCGGTGGGACGAACTCGACGACCCGCACGTGGCGCGCGTCGCGCTCGCCGAGGCGCCCGTGGTCGCGCGGGGGCGTCGCGCCGAGTCGAAGCCCGTCGTCGCCCCGGCGGAGTTCATCGACGGCGCGGGCCGGGCCCAGACCTTCCTTCCGGATGCCATGACCATCGCCGAGGCCGAGGCCACCGCCCGACGGCTCATGCCGCTGCGGCCGGCGCCCATGGTCGTCGTCGATGCGCCGACGACGCAGGGCCAGCTGGAGCTCACCGAGCTCCTGGGGCTGCCCGACGTCCGGACCGTGAACTTCGACCAGGCGTGGACGCGCCGTCTCGAGCGCGACCGCCTGCGCGTGCCGATCGGCCAGGAGCCCTCGGGCACGCCCCTCGTCCTCGACCTGAAGGAGTCCGCGTCGCAGGGCATGGGCCCGCACGGCGTGATGGTCGGCGCGACCGGTTCGGGAAAGTCCGAGGTGCTGCGCACGCTCGTGCTGGCCCTCGCCATGACGCACTCTCCGGAACAGCTCAACTTCGTGCTCGTCGACTTCAAGGGTGGTGCGACCTTCGCCGGTATGGCCGAGATGCCGCACGTCTCGGCGGTCATCACCAACCTCGGCAGCGAGCTGGCTCTCGTCGACCGCTTCCAGGACGCCCTCCAGGGAGAGGTGGTGCGTCGCCAGGAGCTGCTGCGCGCCGCGGGCAACTTCGCGAACGTCGGCGAGTACGAGACCGCGCGTCTCGGCGGTCGATCGGATCTCGCTCCTCTCCCGGCTCTGCTCGTCGTCGTCGACGAGTTCTCCGAGCTGCTGACGGCCAAGCCCGAGTTCGTGGACAGCTTCCTCAACATCGGTCGCGTCGGTCGATCGCTGCACGTGCACCTGCTGCTGGCATCCCAGCGTCTCGAAGAGGGCAAGCTGCGCGGTCTCGACACGTACCTGTCGTACCGGATCGGTCTGCGCACCTTCTCGGCCGCCGAGTCGCGCACGATCATCGGCACGCCCGACGCGTACACGCTCCCGCAGGAGCCCGGAGTCGGCTTCCTCAAGAGCGACACCGAGAACCTCGTGCAATTCCGCGCGGCGTACGTGTCGGGTCGGCCGAAGGGCAATGCCCGCTTGAGTGTGGACGATCCGGAGTCCGGAGCGACCGGGCCCGCGCGCGTCGAGGTCTTCACCGCTCTCGCTCAACCCGACGTCGATCCGGTCGAAGAGAATACGGATGCCACTCCCGCGGCGATCGCGACTCCGGCCACCGACAAGCGCTCCACCTTCCAGATCGCCGTCGACCGCATGAAGGACCGCGGCCCCGAAGCGCACCAGGTGTGGCTGCCGCCGCTCGCCGACCCCGCCCCGCTCGACGAGCTCATGCCCGACCTCGCCGAGGACCCGGCGCTCGGACTCGTCTCGCGTCGCTGGCGCGCAGCGGGCGCTCTGACCGTGCCGATCGGCGTGGTCGACATCCCCCTCGAGCAGCGCCGCGACCACCTCACGGTGTCGCTCGGCGGTGCCGCCGGTCACGTCGCGATCGTCGGTTCGCCCCTGAGCGGCAAGTCGACCCTCGCGCGCACGCTGGTCTCGGCTCTGGCGCTGACGGGAACCCCGCAGGAGTTCCAGTTCTTCGTGCTCGACTTCGGCGGCGGCGGCTTCACCGCGATGCAGCAGCACCCGCACATCTCGGGTGTGGCCACGCGCACCGAGCCCGAGGCCGTCCGCCGTGCGATCGCCGAGGTCGAGGCCGTGCTCGATGCGCGCGAGCAGTATTTCCGCCGCAATGCCGTCGACTCGATCGAGACCTATCGCTCGCGACGCCGCGAGGGGCGTCTCGACGACGGCTTCGGCGACGTGTTCCTCATCGTCGACGGCTGGTCGACCCTGCGGTCGGAGTTCGAGCCGCTCGAGGCGCGAGTGCAGACGATCGCCGCTCGAGGCCTCAGCTTCGGCGTACACGTCGTCGTCACCGCGAACCGGTGGCTCGAGATCCGTGCGAACCTCAAGGACCTCATCCAAACGCGCCTCGAGCTCCGCCTGGGCGACCCCACAGACTCCGACGTCGATCGCAAGCAGGCGGCCAACGTCCCGGTCGGCCAGCCCGGCCGCGGTCTCGCCGTGTCCAAGCTGCAGATGCTCACGTCGGTTCCGCGGATCGACGGGTCGGACGATCCCTCGACCATCGCGGACGGCGTCGCCGACATGATCGGCAGGATCGCGAACGCCTGGCACGGGGAGCCGGGCCCGAAGCTGCGACTGCTGCCCGAGAACATCTCGCTCGACGAGGTGCGCGCTCTCGCCGAGCCCGGTGACCGACGCATGCTGCTCGGCATCGAGGAAGCTCAGCTGTCGCCCTTCGGCATCGATCCCCGCGTCGAACCGCACCTGTTCGTCTACGGCGACTCGGGGATGGGCAAGTCGTCGTTCCTGCGCGGTGTGGCCAAAGAGATCCAGCGGCTGTACACGCCCGCTGAGGCGAAGATCTTCGTCGTCGACTACCGCCGCGCTCTGCTCGGCGAGATCCCCGACGAGTACCTCGGCGCGTACCTCACCTCGCACGACCTGGCCACGGGTGGGATGAACGACCTGTCGCAGTACTTCTCGACGCGTATCCCCGGGCCCGATGTCACGCCGACGCAGCTGCGCGAGCGCAGCTGGTGGAAGGGCGCCGAGGGCTTCATCCTCGTCGACGACTACGACCTCGTCGCCACGAGCCAGGGGAACCCGATCGCCGTGCTGCAGCCCCTGCTGGCGCAGGCCGGCGACCTGGGGCTGCACGTCATCCTGACCCGTCGGTCGGGTGGCGCGAGCCGCGCGGCGTACGACCCGATCATTCAGCGCTTCACCGACCTGGGTGTCACCGGCATCCTGCTCGGCGGAAACCCCGAAGAGGGCGCGCTCATCGGTCGCGTGAAGCCCGAGCGCGCGGCTCCCGGTCGTGCCCAGATCGTCAGCCGTGAGCAGGGTCTTCTCGCCTCGCAGCTGGTGTTCTCCCCGCCGTCGCACTGATCCGGCGTTCCTCCCCAGGAACGTGTCCCGCCCCGGCATCCCCCGACGGATGCCGGGGCGGTGTGCGTGTCGGTGGCCCGGGTTACCGTTGAGGGGTGACTTACCCCGGCGCCGCATCCGAGTCGTACGCCGACGCGCCGCCCGAGCCGTACGACCTGCCCGAAGATCCCTACGCCGGCGTGGACTGGGATCCCGACCAGTTCGCACCTCCCGAAGACGTCGATGCGCCGCCGCCGCCCGTCGACCCGTCTTCGCCGTTCGCCCGCGCCGCGACCGTCACCGGCACGGCGCGAGAGCTCCCGGCCGTCCGCGACTTCACGAGGCGCGACCCGCGAGACGTCCTGCACGAGGTCTACGGCTACGACGCGTTCCGCGGCGACCAGGCCGAGATCGTGCAGCACGTCGTCGGCGGTGGCGACGCCGTCGTGCTCATGCCGACCGGCGGCGGCAAGAGCGTCACGTACCAGGTGCCCGCGCTCGTGCGACCCGGTACCGGCCTGGTGGTCAGCCCGCTGATCGCGCTCATGCACGACCAGGTCGAGGCCCTGATCGCCAACGGCGTGCGCGCGGGCTATCTCAACTCGACCCAGGCGCCCGCCGAACGGCAGGCCGTCGAGCAGGCCTATCTCGCCGGAGAGCTCGACCTGCTGTACGTCGCACCCGAGCGTCTGAACGGCGCACAGACCCTCGCGTTCCTCGCGCGCGGTCGACTCAGCGTCATCGCCATCGACGAAGCGCACTGCGTGTCGCAGTGGGGTCACGACTTCCGGCCCGACTACCTCGCCCTCGGCGACCTCGCCGACCGCTTCCCCGACGTCCCGCGCATGGCACTGACGGCGACAGCCACCCCGGCCACCGCCCAAGAGATCGTCGAGCGTCTGCGTCTGCGCGACGCCCGCGGGTTCGTCGCCAGCTTCGACCGCCCGAACATCCAGTACCGCATCGATGCCAAGGTCGACCCGCGTCGGCAGCTCGTGCAGTTCATCCGATCGCAGCCCGAGGGCTCTGCGGGAATCGTGTACGCCCTGAGTCGAAAGAGCGTCGAGCAGACGGCGGCCTATCTCAGCTCGCAGGGCCTCGACGCCCTGCCGTACCACGCGGGTCTCGACGCCTCAGTGCGCGCGGCGAACCAGTCGCGGTTCCTTCGCGACGACGGCGTCATCATGGTCGCCACGATCGCCTTCGGTATGGGCATCGACAAGCCCGACGTGCGCTTCGTCGCGCACATCGATCTGCCGAAGTCCGTCGAGGGCTACTACCAGGAGACCGGCCGCGCCGGCCGTGACGGAGACCCGTCGACCGTGTGGATGGCCTACGGCCTCGGCGACGTCGTGCAGCAGCGCCGCATGATCGACCAGTCGCCCGGCGACCGCTCCTACAAGATGCGGCTCGGGCAACACCTCGACGCCATGCTGGCCCTGTGCGAGACGGTCGGATGCCGTCGGCAGAACCTCCTCGACTACTTCGGGCAGCGATCCGAGCCGTGCGGCAACTGCGACACGTGCCTCACCCCGCCCGACACGTGGGACGGCCTCGTCGCGGCGCAGAAGCTGCTGTCCACGATCGTGCGCCTGCAGCGCGAGAGGGGTCAGGCTTTCGGCGCCGGTCACCTGATCGACATCCTCCGCGGCGCGAAGACCGAGCGCATCGCCCAGCAGGGCCACGACCGGCTCAGTACCTACGGGCTCGGGGCCGACCTGTCCGACCAGGACTGGCGGAGTGTGATCCGACAGCTCCTGGCGCGCGGGATCATCGTCGCGCAGGGCGACTACGGCACCCTCGCCCTCAGCGAGGCGTCCGCGGGCGTCCTGCGCGGCGAGACCCCGGTGCCGCTGCGTCGCGATGCCCTGGGCCGCACCGGCAGCAGCGGCGGCTCGAGCCGCGCGCGCAAGAGCAGCGCCGACGACGTGGCCCCGGGCGACCGCGACCTGTTCGAGGCGCTGCGCGCGTGGCGGGCCGAGAAGGCCCGCGAGCAGGGGGTCCCGGCGTACATCGTCTTCGGCGACGCCACGCTGCGGGCGATCGCGGCCGCACGTCCGAGCTCCGTCGGCGACCTCGACGGCATCACCGGCATCGGCGCCAAAAAGCGCGAAGCATACGGTGACGGCATCCTGACCGTGGTCGCCGCGAACTGACGGCGCCGCGCGCGGGTGGTCTGGACGCCCCGTGCCCGGAGGTCCGGACCCCGCCGCGATCGCGCGCCTTCGCGCGGAGCCTGCTCCCGCCGCGAGCTATCGCGAAACAGCATCTCGCCGACAAACCGGCGACACCTCGCCACCGACTCGTCAGCGAGATGCAGTCTTGGGGCGACCGCGCGGCCCGGGCGCGCGGTACGCGCCGACCCCACGGCGTCCGCCGCGCTCAGCCCGCTCACGGGAATGTTGACCACCCACAACGACCCGGCGAAACGGGACGCGGGGTCGTTGTGGACATGTCACAGGGTGTTTGGGTCCACGTTGTGGGAGACCTACCGTAGGAACCGTCCTTTGCAACGTCGAAAGGTGCCGAAGATGACCGACGCCGCCGTCCGTCCCACCACGCCCGCCACGAGCACGCGTACTCCTGTCGGAGGCGCACCCACCGCGCCGCACACCGCCGCCGAAGCGGCGGAGGGCCGCATCGACACCGAGCGTGTCACCGACCTGCTGCTCGGCACCTGGGGCGACACCCGCCGCCAGGCGCGGGAGATGATCAAGGACCCCGCGCTGTGGCGCGATGACAGCCTGGGCATGGACGCGCACCGAGAGCGCACCCTCAGCCAGCTCCACCTGCTCGTCCAGAACAAGGCGGTCCACCGCGCCTTCCCCAAGCGCCTGGGGGGCGAAGAGAACAACGGCGCCAACATCGCCGGTTTCGAAGAACTCGTCGCGGCCGACCCCAGCTTGCAGATCAAGTCCGGCGTGCAGTGGGGCCTGTTCGGCTCGGCCGTTCTTCAGCTGGGCACCCGTGAGCACCACGACAAGTGGCTGCCCGGCATCATGAGCCTCGAGATCCCCGGCGCTTTCGCGATGACCGAGACCGGACACGGCTCCGACGTGTCGGCCATCGGAACGACCGCGACCTACGACCCCGAGACCGAGGAGTTCGTCATCCACACGCCGTTCCGCGGCGCGTGGAAGGACTACCTCGGCAACGCCGCCGTGCACGGCAAGGCAGCGACCGTGTTCGCGCAGCTCATCACGAAGGGCGTGAACCACGGTGTGCACTGCTTCTACGTGCCCCTGCGTGACGACGAGGGGAACTTCCTCCCCGGCATCGGCGGAGAGGACGACGGCCTCAAGGGCGGTCTGAACGGCATCGACAACGGTCGGCTGCACTTCGACCAGGTCCGTGTGCCCCGCACGAACCTCCTCAACCGCTACGGCGACGTGGCTGCCGACGGCACGTACTCCAGCGACATCGCCAGCCCCGGCCGCCGCTTCTTCACGATGCTCGGCACGCTCGTCCAGGGTCGTGTCTCGCTCGACGGAGCCGCCGCGTGGGCCTCGGCCATCGGCCTGATCATCGCCGTCACCTACGGCAACCAACGCCGCCAGTTCGACTCGGGCAACGGCACCCCCGAGGTCACCCTGCTCGACTACGGCAAGCATCAGCGTCGGCTCCTGCCTCGTCTGGCGACGACCTACGCCGAGATCTTCGCGCACGACGAATTCCTGCAGAAGTTCGACGGCGTCTTCAGCGGCCGCCTCGACACGGATGCCGACCGCGAAGACCTCGAGACCCTCGCCGCAGCGCTCAAGCCCCTGTCGACCTGGCACGCCCTCGACACCCTGCAGGAGTCGCGCGAAGCGTGCGGCGGCCAGGGCTTCCTCTTCGAGAACCGTCTCGTGGGCCTGCGCGCCGACCTCGACATCTACGTCACCTTCGAAGGGGACAACAACATCCTGCTGCAGCTCGTCGGCAAGCGACTGCTCGCCGACTACGCCAAGCAGTTCAAGGGCAAGGATGCCAAGCAGCTCGCCGCCTTCGCGGTCGGACAGACCGCCGGGAAGCTCTTCCACGGCGCCGGAATGCGTCAGCTCGGTCAGGCCGTCAGCGATTTCGGCTCGACGGCGCGCTCCGTCGAGAAGGGCCTCCGAGCCGAGCAGCAGCATGAGCTGCTCGCCGGTCGCGTGCAGCAGATGATCGCCGACATCGCCGGGCGTCTGCGCCCGGCATCCAAGCTCTCCCGAGAAGACGCGGCGGCGTTGTTCAACGAGAATCAGGCGCAGCTGATCGAGGCCGCGCGTGCCCACGGCGAGCTGTTGCAGTGGGAGGCGTTCACCGACGCCATCAACCGCATCGACGATCGCGACACGCTCACGGTGCTGACCTGGCTGCGCGATCTGTTCGGTCTGCAGCTCATCGAGAAGCACCTCGCGTGGTACCTGATCAACGGACGCCTCTCGACGCAGCGCGGCGCAGCAGTGTCGAGCTACATCGACCGCCTCTGCGCGCGGCTCCGCCCGCACGCGCAGGACCTGGTCGACGCGTTCGGATACGGGCCCGAGCACATCCGCGCCTCCATCGCGTCGGGTGTCGAAGACGATCGTCAGAACGAAGCCGCGGCGTACTACGCCGCTCAGAAGGCCGCGGGCACCGCTCCTACCCCGGAGAAGAAGCCCGCCCGGTGACGCGCGAGGCGGGCGGCGGAAGGAGGGGGGCGCCGCCGTCCGCTTCGCGTTCCGACGCGCGAGCAGCGATGTCGGAGGTCCGCTCTAGCCTGGGGGCATGAGCGACCTTTCGATCGGTGACGACGGCACGGCTCGCTGCGCGTGGGCCGGTGCCGACGCCGAGTACCAGCGGTACCACGACGAAGAGTGGGGCACCGCCTTGCACGGGGACCGTCGGCTGTTCGAGAAGATGAGCCTCGAGGGCTTCCAGGCGGGTCTCGCCTGGATCACGATCCTGCGCAAGCGCCCGCGTTTCCGCGAGGTCTTCCTCGACTTCGAGCCCCGGGCGGTGGCCGGGTTCGGCATCGACGACGTCGAGCGCCTGATGCAGGATGCCGGCATCGTCCGCAACCGCGCCAAGATCGAGGCCGTGATCGGCAACGCCGCCCTGGTCGCCGAGATGGGCGAGGGCGAGCTCGACGCCCTGCTGTGGTCGTTCGCGCCGGTGGATCATGCACCGCCCGCGACCTTCGCCGAAGTCCCCGCCCTGACGCCGGAATCCACCGCGATGAGTAAAGAGCTGCGTCGTCGCGGTTTCCGGTTCGTCGGTCCCACCACGATGTACGCGCTCATGCAGTCCTCGGGCATGGTCGACGATCACGTCGCCGGGTGCTGGCGCGCGGCTGGCTCGTGACCCCTTCGACGGGGGCGGATGTGCGGTGGGCCGCCGCACACGGGTAGAGTGGGGTGCGGAGCCATTGGCTCCCAGCGTCGTCGAACGCACCGGCCCCTTCTTCTCGGGCCTTTGACCTTCACGGCGAACGGATGCGCCACCCGGTGCCTTCGCCCATTGCAGCCGCAGCTTCGCGGCATCCCGAACCGCCGTGCGCGCGTGCGCCGCGGCTGGAGTATTCATGACGTCCCAGACTTTCGCCGACCTCGGCGTGCCCGCCCCCCTCGTCGACGTTCTCGCCTCGCAGGGTAAGAACGACGCCTTCCCCATTCAGGCCGACACCCTGCCCGACACCCTCGCCGGGCGCGACGTGCTCGGCCGCGGCAAGACCGGCTCGGGCAAGACCCTCGCCTTCTCGCTCCCGCTCGTCGCGCGTCTCGCCGGCAAGAACGACCGTCGCCGCGGACGCAAGCCCCGCGCGCTCGTTCTCGCTCCCACCCGTGAGCTCGCCAACCAGATCGACGAGGTCATCAAGCCTCTCGCGGCCGCGTACGGCCTGGTCACCACCACCGTCTACGGCGGCGTGAACCAGAAGCGCCAGGTCGATGCGTTCCACGGCGGGGTCGACATCCTCGTCGCGTGCCCCGGCCGCCTCGAAGACCTGATCGGCCAGGGGTACGCGAGCCTCGACGACGTCGAGATCACCGTGCTCGACGAGGCCGACCACATGGCCGACCTCGGCTTCCTGCCCGGCGTCACCCGCCTGCTCGCCCGCACGCCCGCCGACGGACAGCGCATGCTGTTCTCGGCGACGCTCGACAACGGCGTGGACAAGCTCGTCAAGCGCTTCCTGCGCAACGAGGTCCTCCACTCGGTCGACGAAGCGCACTCGCACGTCGCGGCCATGACCCACCACGTCTTCGCCCCGGCCGACGCCGACGCGAAGAAGGACCTCGTCCAGACGCTCGCCTCGGGCACCGCGCGTCGCATCCTCTTCATGCGCACCAAGCACCAGGCCAAGAAGCTCGCCAAGGCGCTCACCGCCGCCGGCATCCCTTCGGTCGATCTGCACGGCAACCTCTCGCAGCCGCAGCGTGACCGCAACCTCGCGGCCTTCGGTGACGGCCGCGCCAAGGTGCTCGTCGCGACCGATGTCGCCGCCCGCGGCGTGCACGTCGACGGCGTCGAGCTGGTCGTGCACGTCGATCCGCCCGTGGAGCACAAGGCGTACCTGCACCGCTCGGGCCGGACCGCCCGCGCCGGCACCGCCGGCGACGTCGTGACGATCATGCTGCCCGAGCAGCGTCGCGACACCCTCGACATCCTGCGCAAGGCCAAGATCTCGGCCACGCCCACGGCCGTGACGCCGACCTCTCCCGAGGTCGTCGCCCTGGTCGGCGAGGTCGCTCCGTACGTCAAGCCCGAGCCGGTCATCGCGCAGCCCCAGGGCGGTGGACGCTCGCAGGGCGCAAACGCCCAGCGCAAGCGCGCCGAGCGCGCCCAGGGTGCAGACGCCGCGTCCGCGGGCGGCGGACGTCGTCGTCGCGGCCGGGGCGCCGGCGGTCCCTCGGCCGATGCCCCCGCCGCCGGGGGCCACGCATCCCAGGGCGGCCGCAGCCAGGGCCAGCGCTCCGGTGCCGGTCGCGGCCAGGGCGCCGGTGGCGGGCAGCGCGCCGGAGCGGGCGCCTCGCGTTCGCAGGGCGCGGGCCGCTCGGCATCCGGAACCCCGACGACCGGCATGGTCGTCGGAGCACGCAGCCCCCGCACGAATCGTCGCGCCCAGGGCTGATCACGTCACGAGGCCCCCGCAGATCCGTCTGCGGGGGCCTCGTCGTTTCTCTCCTCGTTCACGGGGTCCCGTCGGCGCACGCGGACGGGATCATCGACCCCGGTCCCGGTGCGGGCCGCGACGGCGGTACGGTCGTTTTCGCGGGTACTCCGGCCGACCTGGTCGCGGCGGGCTCGACGGTGACCGCCGAGCATCCTGTGCGGTACGTCGGGTCGTGACGTCATCGCCGGGACCTGCGAACGCTGTGAAGAAAGGAACCGCCCCAGATGACTCCCGGTGAACTCGTCGATCGCTATCTCGCCGCTCTGCAGAACGCCGACCTCGAGGCGGTGTTGGCGCTGTTCGCGCCGCAGGCCCGAGTGAACTCGCCGCTGTACGGGACGCTCGCACCCGAGAACTTCTACCCCGTCCTCTTCGCCGACACGCAATCGTCGAAGCTCACGCTGCGCAGCGTGATGAGAGATCTTTCGGGCGCGCCGATCCTCAGCTTCTGGTTCCGGTTCGACTGGGTGCTGGCCGACGGTTCCCCCGCGCCGTTCACGGTCGTCGATGTGGCTGAACTCGCCCCCGACGGACGCATCGAGACGCTGCACATCGTCTACGACACCGCCGAGGTGCGCCAGACGTTCGACGCGGGGCGCGTCAGCGATCCCTCCTGATCACCGCCCACCCCATCGGGCGGAGACGGCGGCCTCAGCCGCGCGGCGGAAGGGTCGCGTCGTGCAGGTGGCGATCGCCGTGAGAGAGGACTTTGACCATCACGCCGCGTCGACGAAGGTCCGCGACGGCACGCGTCTCGTCCTCGCGCGTCAGGCCGAGAGCGTGCACGCTCGCGACGACGAGAACGTCACCGCGCGTCAGCGTTCCGAAGAACCGGTCGAGTCTCTTCGACCATCCCTCGAGGGTCTCGGGCGCGGGGTGACGGAAGCCCTCGATCGGCACGCCGAAGCGGGTGAGATCGTCGCGCTGCTGCTTGACGGTCTCCATGTCGGGGCGCGAGACCACGAGGCCGACCAGCCGCGAACCGGCGGGGCGTGCACGCCACCAGTCGCGGTCGCTCTGCAGCTCGGTGAAGCACTTCGGGCACTCCGCCGCTGCGTGCGCGAGCGGCACGGGACTCGTCCCGGCGGCATCCGCGGATGACGGCATCGTCGGGATCGGATCGCTCATGGAAACCTCCGCGTCCATTCTGCCGCACGACCCTGCGAATCGGCCCGTCCCTGCCCCGAGACGCCATGTCCCGTTCTTGTCGCTGTATGTCCCGGATTGTGCGGCTCAGCGTGCCTCCAGGCGACACAAAGTGGGACACGGGTTCGGCCGAGCGTGTGGCACGTGGCCGCGGGCAGACGCACCGCGGGCCCGCCGCGACGCGCACGACGGGTCCGCAGGCGACCGCCTCAGTGAGCCGAGTAGCCGCCGTCCACGAGGTGGTAGCTGCCGGAGATGAACGAGGCGTCGTCGCTCAGGAGGAACAGCGTGAGCGCCGCCACCTCGGCGTCGGTGCCGAGACGGCCCGTGGCGTGCTCTCTCTCGAGGTGGGTCAACGCCTCGGGCGACAGGCTCGAGCGCACCAGCGGGGTGTCGATGAACCCCGGGCCGACGGCGTTCGTGCGGACGCCCTGGGCGGTGTACTCCAGCGCCGCGACCTTCGTCAGTCCCACGAGGGCGTGCTTGCTCGCGACGTAGGCTGCGTTCTGCGCGATGCCCACGGAACCCAGCACGGATGCCATGTTGACGATCGCCCCTCCTCCGGAAGCGACGATCGCGGGAAGCTGGAACTTCAAGCCGTAGAAGACACCGTCGAGGTCGACGGCGCGCACGCGGTCCCAGGCCTCGACGTCGTAGTCGCCGATGTTCTGGGGAGCGGCACCGATGCCGGCGTTGTTCACGGCGAGGTGCAGTCCGCCGTATGTCTTCTTGGCGAACTCGACGGCCGACTCGGAGTCCTGCCATTTCGCGGTGTTCTGCGCGAAGGCCGAGGCGGTCCCGCCCACGACGGTGATTTCCTGGGCGACGCGCTCCGCGGCATCCAGGTTGATGTCGGTGACGACCACCGACGCGCCTTCTGCGCCGAGCTGCCGCGCGATGGCGGCTCCGATTCCGCTCCCGCCGCCGGTGACGAGGGCGACTTTCCGATCGAACCTGCTCATGGGTACTTCTCTCCCGCCGTCGAGTCACCACGGCTCTCGCGATGACCGCATGCGCGTGAACGGAAACCGTCAGGCGGGCCGCGGTATTCCGCCTCAGCCGTCGGCGCCATCGTCGATGCGTAGTTCGAGGCTCAGTTGGTCGGCGTCCAGCTCGGCGAGGGCGTGCCGGAGTGCCGCGGTGCTGAAGCGTCCGTCGCGGCTCAGGTCATCGAGTCGCGTGCGCATCGCCTCGATCGAGGCGAGTCGGAGCTCGAGCAGATCCCGCACTCGCGCGGTCGCGTCGTCGTCCTCGTTCGGAGGCTGCACGAGGCGTGCGCCCGCCCGCTCGATCAGGTCGGCGGGGAAGGGCTCGCCGTTCTGTCGGGCGAGCGCGCCCGACTGCACCGCCGAGATCGCGGCATCCCGGAGCTCCGCGCTCAGGGCGCGCTGCTCGTCTCGCGACGGCCCCTCGCCGCCCTCGCCGCTGAGACCCACGGTCCGGACCACCGCCGATAGCGTCAGCCCCTGCGCGACGAGGCTGAATAGCGCCACGAGGAAGGCGACGAAGATCAGTAGGGGGCGCTGGATGTTCGGGTCCTCGGGGAGAGTCTGCGCCGCGGCCAGAGTGACCACGCCCCTCATACCCGCCCACACGATCACCGTGCCGTGGCGCGCGGTCAACGGGGAGTCGCGGTAGTAGTCGAGATCCGCCATCGTACGTGCGATGCGCGAGCGCATCCATCCGATGCGGCGCTCGGTCCGTGCGGGGTCGGCGCCGCGCTCGCCGAACTGCTCCGGTGCCTCGCGGTAGGCCTCTTCGAAGCGGTCGAGGCGCTGCTGCGCCCCCTCGATCCGATCCTGGTGCCGGGGGTGACGGCGGCTGCGCCGGGCCTGGAGCCCGATCAGGCCCGTCACGTAGAGTGCGCGCACGAGCAGCACGATCCCCAGGGCCGACAGCGCCAGCCAGGTGCCGTGCCAGAGGCCCTCGTGCTCTCTGAGGTTGGCGACGACGATGTCCTTCAGCTCGAGACCGAAGACGAGGAAGACGCCGCCTTCGAGGATCAACTCGACCGTGCGCCAGTTCAGGCGATCGCTGATGCGCTGCTCGGGCGTGAACCGCCGCGCGGCTCCCTGGCCCGTGACGATGCCCGCGACCACCGCCGCGACCAGGCCCGACCCGCCCAGGTGCTCGGTCGGCAGATAGGCCAGGAACGGGATCGTGAAGCTCAGCGCGGTGTTCGCGGCGGAGTTCGACACGCGTTCGCGCACGCGCAGGTTCACCCACCCGATCGCCGCGCCGAGCACGAGCGCGATGACGACGGCCCAGGCGAAGTCGGCGAGGGCGTCGCCGAACGCGAAACCGGATGCCACGGCCGCCACGGCCGTGCGCAGCAGGACGAGCGCGGTGGCGTCGTTCAGCAGGCTCTCGCCCTCGAGCATCGTCACCACGCGCGGCGAGATGCCCAGGCGCTTGGCGATCGAGGTGGCCACGGCATCCGTGGGACTGAGGATGGCCCCCAGGGCGATGGACAGGGCGAGACCGAGACCGGGGATGACGGCCCAGAAGAAGAGTCCGAGAACGAGCGAGCTGAACACGACGAGCACCACCGAGAGTCCGGCGATGGGGGCGAAATCGCGGCGGAACTCGATGGCGGGCAGCTGCACCGCCGCCGAGTAGAGCAGGGGCGGGAGCACCCCGACCAGGATGACCTCCGGGTTCACCGAGAAGGGCGCGACGAACGGCAGCAGGCTCACTCCCGCGCCGATCGCGAGAAGGACGAGGGGGCCCGCGACGTTGAAGCGCGGCCCGATCACCGTGGCGAGAGCGACGACCACCACCCCGGAGAGGACGAGGAGGAGGGGATCGATCATCCTTCGAGGCTAGCCCTCCGTGCGCCGCGGTCCCGATCGATGAGACAGCACCCCGCTGAACCTCAGCTCTCGGCGCGCACCGCCTCGGCCACGGCTCGCATGCCGGTCAGGGTTTCGGAGAAGCTCGTCGACAGCGGCGAGAGACCGATGCGCAGCCCGTGCGGATCGCGGTAGTCGGGAATGACGTCGCCCTTCCACAGGCGAGCCGTCACGGCCCGCATCGCCGGGTGCGAGAGCGTCACGTGCCCCCCGCGTTCGGCCGCGTCGCGCGGCGACGCGAGGCGCACGCCGAGCGGACTCAGGATGCCGTCGGCCACCCGCACCGCGAACTCGGTGAGTGCGACCGATTTCGCGCGCACGGCGCCGATACCGGCGTCGTCGAGGAGATCGAGAGTGTCCTGCATGGCGATCATGGCGAGCACCGGAGGGGTGCCCGAGAGGAAGCGGCGCATGCCGTCGGCGGGTCGGTACAACGGGCCCATCGAGAAGACGTCGGCGGCACCCATCCACCCCTGCACCGGCTGGGTGAGTGCGGCGTGGTGACGCGCGGCGACGTACGCGAAGGCGGGGGACCCGGGCCCGCCGTTGAGGTACTTGTACGTGCAGCCGACGGCGAGATCGGCGCCCCACGCGTCGAGCTCGACCGGAACCGAACCCGCCGAGTGGCAGAGGTCCCAGAGCACGAGCGCGCCGGCGCGGTGCGCGACGGCGGTGAGCTCGGCACCGTCGGCGAGAAAGCCCGAGCGGTACGAGACGTGGCTCAGCAGCACCACTGCGGTGCGGGGACCGACGGCGGCGCGGAGCAGGTCGGCATCCACTCCCCGTGTCGTATCGACGTCGATCCAGACCACGCGCGCTCCGCGCTCGGCGGCGATCCCTTCGACGAGGTAGCGATCGGTGGGGAAGTCGTCGCGTCCGACGACGATCTCGACACGCTCCGGGTCACGGGCCGTCTGCGCGTCGAGGGCCGCGCGCAGCATCTTGTACAAGAGCACGGTGGTCGAGTCGCCGATGACCGTCTGACCGGATGCCGCGCCCAGCGCCAGTGCCCCGATCCGATCGCCGATGACGAACGGCAGCTCCATCCACGCTTCGTCCCACCCGCGGATGAGGCGCCCGCCCCACTCCTCCGTGACGAAGCGCGCGAGGCGCTCGGCGGTGGCGCGCGGCGGTCGGCCCAGCGAGTTGCCGTCGAAGTAGACCAGCGAGCTGTCGCTGCCGACGAACGCGTCGCGGTGAGGTGCCAGGGCGTCGGCGGCGTCGAGCCGCTGCGCCTCGGCCTCGAACGAGTGGTGGGGGAGTTCGAGTCGGTCCACGGAGCCGAAGTCGGGGGAGGGGTCAGTCGACACGGGTCAGCTCCTCGGTCGGGACGACGGTCGCGTGGCTCAGCCACGTCGCGACCTCGTCGTCGTCGGTGGGGGTATCGCCGGCGACGAAGGTCGATACGGCGTCGAGGGGGGTCGTGCGGGGCCACGGGTCGGTGAGCGCGGCCACGAGGGCGTCGCCGCGCACGCCCGCGGCGGTCAGTGCCAGAAGCTCGCGCCGGTTCACGCCGACGGGGAGGGAGCCGTTGCCCAGATCGGTCCCGTAGAGCACGCGCCCACCCCGCGCGGCGAACGCGCGGAGGTTGGCGATCGCCCGCTCGCGGTCGGCGCCGCGGTGGATGTCGAGCGTCGAGATCCAGGCCTGTCCCGCAGCGACGGCTCGAGCCAGCGTCCGCCGCGAGACGGGAGCGTCGAACGGCGTGTGCGCGAGCACCGAGACGCCGGCCGCGATCGCGCGGTCCACCTGACCCGGTCCCTGCGCGTGCGCGACGACGGGAAGACCCCGCTCGGTGGCCGAGGCGACCACGGCCGCGAGAGCCTCGTCGGTGAGCACGGGCCCGGCGTCGGCATGGAGCGCGACCTTGATGACCTTGGCTCCGGCATCCGCCTGCTCGTCGACGGCTGTCCGGGCTCCGTCGTGGACCCCCGGATGCCGTGAGGCGTCGGTCACGAACCGCACGACGGACCGTGGCGCCCAGGAGCGGCCGTCGGGATACCCGCCGGGGACGGTGAGGAAGGCGCCGGCGAACGCGATGCGGGGGAGGCCCTCGGGCCGGCGAGCGAGAGCGGCGGGATCGCCGCCGAGGTCGACGACGGCGGCGATCCCTCGCCGAGCAAGAGACCCGGAGTCGATCAGATGCAGGTGCACGTGGTGATCGACGAACGCGGGCAACGCGCTCCCCGCCTCGGCGGTGAGCGCGCGGCGCACGGGCCACGCGGCGGAGAGAGTCACGCCGACGCGATCAGATCAGCGACAGCTCGCGGAGTTTGCTCTCGACGTCGGCGTTCGACGGCTCGACGTGGTGGCTGGAGTCGGGGTAGACGACCACGGGAATGCTGGTGCGTCCCGAGATCTCCTTCGCGACGTCGGCGGCAGAGGGGTCGGCCACGAGGTCGATGTACTCGTAGTCGATGCCGAGCTCGTCGAGCTGCTTCTTGGTGCGGATGCAATCGCGGCACCAGTCGGCGCCGAACATACGGATGGGTGCGTCGGAGGACATGCGTCCAGCGTACGCCGCGGGGCGGTGAGCGGCGCCGCGAGTCAGGCCGTGACTTCGTCTTCGAGGGGCTCGATGGCGCGCACGGCCTTGCCGACGCGGCTCTTCTTGGGTGCGTAGACCACCAGCGCGTGGAAGACGAAGCGCACCACGAAGGCGGCGATCAGCGTGAGCGCCGCGGCGATGACGCTGGGCATGTGCGCCTGGCTGACCAGGACCCAGATCACCGGGATGCGGATGATCGCCTCGACGCCGTTGAAGGTGAACGACTTGATGAAGCGGTGCCGCATGAGCCCCGACTCGGCGCGCATGTCGGCGAACACGAGGTACTCGAGCGCGATGAAGTTCGCGACGATCGTCACGATGCTGGCGATCACGGCGGCGATCAGGTACTGCACGCCGAACGCCTGCAGGGCCCACATGATCGCGAGGTTGGCCAGGGCGCCGAGGCCGCCGACGACGGCGAACGCCGACATGCGGCCGAAACGCAGCATGGTGAGCTGCACGAGGAAGCGCATGCCCTGACTGAACGAGGCCTTCGACTCACCGGCGAAGCGGGGCGCGAACGAGAAGGGGACCTCGACGACGCGCATCTGCTTGCGGGCCAGGATCTCGAGCAGGATCTTGAAACCGCGCGGCTGCAGCGTCTCGATCTCGAGTGTGCGGCGGTCGACGAGGAAGAAGCCCGTCATCGGATCGGTGCAGTTGTTGAGCTTGCGCGGGAACATCGCCTTGGTCAGCAGCGTCGACGCGCGCGATACCGCGGTGCGCACCGCGTTGGCGAGCCCGTCGGAGGTGCCCCCGGCGACGTACCGCGAGGCGACGACGACATCGGCGTCGCCCACCTCGGCGCGCGCGAGCATGTCGGCGATGACCTCGGGCGGGTGCTGCAGGTCGCCGTCCATGACGACGCAGAAATCGGACTCCGCCGCGCGGATACCCTCGACCACCGCGCCGCCGAGGCCGCCCACGGGGTTGTCACGGTGGATCAGGCGGACGGGGATGTCGGATGCTGCCGCGACCGCTCGGATGACGTCGGGGGTGTCGTCGGTCGAGTCGTCGACGAAGATGACCTCGATGGTGCGACCGAGCAGCGCGTGGGTCGTTCGTCGGACGAGCTCGGCGACGTTCGGACCTTCGTTGAAGGTCGGAACGATGACGGAAAGGTCCATAGATGCTCGCGTTTTCTCGGTGAGACAGAAGTGAACAGCGCAGACCGGCCGACGCGTGCCCAGTCTGAAAGTCTGGCGTACTTACCTGGGAGATCACGGATGCCTCCCTCAGTGCGCCCTAGGAAAGCGCCCGTGACGGGGACATTTCCGATGGCGCTCTCCGTCATCCGAGGGTCAACCGATCTCTTTTACGAGATCGTCGACCGTCATTCCGTAATTCATTCGGATGACAGGCAGTGCGAGTTTATCGGTACCGATGCGCACGTACCCGTGCTCGATGGTGCGACCGAGTTCGAAACCAGCGCGACGCAGCCCTTCCTTCGTCGTGTCGTTGTAGTGGCCGAAGGGGTAGGCCACGACTTCCTTCGCGCCGAGGACCTGCGCCGACCGATTCAGGTCGGCGGCGATCGTGTCGGCGTCGTCGTTGACCATCCGCCCCTTGCCGTTGGCGCCGGCGCGGTGCATGTCGTGGGTGTGCGAGCGCTGGAGCACGAAGGGATTGGGCGGGCCCTCGGAGCGCGCCGAAGTGATCACGAACGAGGTGGTGAGCAGCTTCCGGTCGTTGACGATGGGGGCGGCCATCTCGAGCCACGTGCTGTCGGCGTCGTCGTCGGTGATGATCACCGAGTGCTTCGGCAGGTAGAGCTTCCCGTCGATGAAGGCGCTCAGCTCGTCCCACGTCGGCAGGTAGAACCTCGACTGCTGGATGTGCGCCATCTGCGCGTCGAAGTCGCCCACGTAGGCGTAGTTCAGCCGCAACCAGTTGTCTTCGCCCTTCGGGTTCCGCGTGAACTGGTGGTACATGAGGATCGGGATTCCGGCGGCCTCTGCCGTGTTCGCTTCGGGAGTCGTCCACCCCGCGTGGAGCGTCCGCTGCCGATCGGTGCACGTCACGAGGTCGGCGCCGTTCAGCCGTGCCGTCTGCGTCATCGCGGCGGCGTCGGCCGCCGCGTCGTACCACCCGGCGAAGACGCGCCCCTCGGCGCGGGGGATCGGGAGGTTCTGGTAGCGCACCCCCTGCGTCTGCAGCTGCGGATCGAGGGCGATCCCGTCTCCCGCGAACGACACCGCGCACGACTGAGGATCGGTCGAGGTGGCCAGCAGGGCCTGGGCGGGGGTGAGGGGGGTGGGCGTCGGCGTCGGGGTCTCCGAAGGTGTCGCGCTCGCGACGGCCTCGTCGGTGGCGGGGGGCGCTTCGGGGCCGAGGGTCAGGGCGACGGCGCAGATGCCGGCTCCGACCAGGGCGACGGCGATGACCGCGCTGATCACGCGCTTTCGGCGAAGGCGGCGGGAGGCACGGCGGCGGTGCTCGGCTCGGGTGGTGTTCATGGTGCCTCGGGCTCGGACGGGTGAGTCGGCGCGATCCTATCGACGCGGACGGTCGCCTCCGTGAACGACGGTGCTTTCCGGCGCGGCGCTCGCGGGATGATGAAGGCATGATTCGCATCGGCATCGTCGGGACCAGTTCCATCTCCGAGCGCTTCGCGGAGGCGGTCGCCGCGGTCGAGGGTGTCGAGGTTTCGCGGGTGGCCTCTCGCGACGAAGCGCGCGCGAGAGCCTTCGCCGACACGATCGGGGCGCCCCGAACCGCCGTCGGCCTCACGGCGCTCCTCGCAGCCCCCGACGTCGATGCCGTCTACCTGGCCAGTCCCAACGCGCTGCACGCGGAGCAGGTGCGAGAAGCGGTGGATGCCGGCATCCCCGTGCTCGTCGAGAAGCCCGCCGTTCTGTCGGCGGGGGAGTGGGAGGTCGCGGTGTCGCACGCTCGCGAGCGCGGCGTCGTTCTGCTCGAAGCGATGCGCTCGGGGTACGACCCGGGACTGCACGCGGTTCGCCGGCTACTGCCGCGCCTGGGAACGCTCCGCCGCGTCTCGTTCCGGTACGAGAAGCGGTCGGCGCGCTACGACCACGTGCTCGCGGGAGAGCAGACGAACATCTTCGATCCCGCCCTGGGCGGAAGCGCGCTCCGTGACCTCGGGGTGTATCCACTGCACGCTCTGGTGCGGCTCTTCGGCGCCCCGCGCTCGATCGACGGCGTCCGGGTCGGCATCGCCTCGGGAACGGACGGGCTCGGGAGCGCGCTCGCCGCCTACGACGGCTTCATCGCCGACATCGCGTGGTCGAAGATCACCGACACCGCCCTGCCGAGCGAGATGCAGGGGGAGGAGGCGTCGCTGTCTATCGACGCGATCGACGCGCCCCGACGCTTGACCCTGACCCCGCGCGAGGGCGATGTCGAGCGGATCGAGGTCGAGGCGCCGGCCACCCCGATGGTGGGCGAGGTCGAACGGTTCCGTGACGCCGTGGCCGGGGCCGACATCTCGGACGATCAGCGTCTCACCGGCCTCACCCTGCGGCTGGTGGACGAGATCCTGGGGTCTGCGTCGGTGTGACCATTCACCCGCCGTTTCCGCGGCGGGGTCAGGATGAGCGAATGCGACGATCCGGCCGAGTGAGCGAGGTGTTCCTCGCGTTCCTGCGCCTCGGCGTCACCTCGTTCGGTGGGCCGGTCGCGCACCTCGGCTACTTCCGCGACGACCTCGTCGTGCGGCGGAAGTGGATGGACGACCGCGCCTACGCCGACCTGGTCGCGCTCTGCCAGTTCCTCCCCGGCCCCGCGTCGAGCCAGGTGGGCTTCGCGATGGGCCTTCATCGCGCCGGGGCTCTCGGAGCGCTGGCCGCTTTCGTCGCCTTCACCCTGCCCTCGGCCGTCCTTCTCGTCGCGTTCGCCGGGGGAGCGGCGCTGCTCGGCGGACCGGTCGCCGGGGGCATGATCGCGGGGCTGCAGATCGTGGCGGTGGCGATCGTCGCGCAGGCGGTGTGGGGCATGGCGCGCACCCTCACCCCCGATGCGCCGCGTGCGGGCATCGCGGTCGCGGGCCTCGCCCTCGCGCTGCTGCTTCCCGGAGCGCCGGGGCAGCTCGGTGCCCTCGCCCTCGGTCTGCTGTCCGGGCTCGTCCTGCTGCGCGGCGCGCCCGCGGCGTCCTCGCCCGCGCTGCCGTCTTTCGGCGTTCCCCGGGCTGTCGCCGTGACGTGCCTCGTCCTGTTCGCGGTCGGGCTGCTGGGGCTTCCGGTCCTCGCGGCGGCCACGGGGTCGGACACGGCCGCGCTCGTCGATGCCTTCTTCCGCTCCGGCGCCCTCGTCTTCGGGGGTGGTCACGTCGTGCTTCCCCTGCTGCAGGCCGGGGTCGTCGAGACCGGCTGGGTGTCACCCCCGGCGTTTCTCGCCGGCTACGGCGCAGCTCAAGCGGTGCCCGGCCCGCTCTTCACCTTCTCGGCCTATCTGGGTGCGGTGTCGTCCGTGGGCCCCGGCGGCCTCACCGGTGCGGCGATCGCCCTCTTCGCGATCTTCCTGCCCGGCTTCCTCGTGCTCGTCGGCGTGCTGCCTTTCTGGGATGCGGTGCGCGACCGGCCTCGCGTGCGAGCGGCGATGCGCGGCGCGGGGGCGGCGGTCGTCGGCATCCTGGGGGCTGCTCTCTACACGCCCGTCTTCACGACGGCGGTCACCGGCCCCGGGCCCGTGGTGCTCGCGGTGGTCGGTTTCGTCCTGCTCACGGCGTTCCGTGTTCCCGCGTGGGCGGTGGTGCTCGTCGGCGCGGCCGGAGGTGTGGCGCTCGCCGTCACCTGAGCGGCCGCCGAGAGCCGGTCCCGTCCGGGATGACACCGCGTCCCACGGATGCCAGGATGAGCCCACGGCACCGTCGCCGCGGCAGTTTTCGAGGGAGAGAACCGTGTTCCAGAGCCCGTACCCGAGCATCGAGATCCCCGACCAGAGCATCTACGACTATCTTTTCGGTTCCCTCGCGGAGTCCGACCTCGGTCGCATCGCGCTCATCGACCCCGCCACCGGAGCCGAGACCTCGTACCGCGCCCTGCGCGCGCAGGTCGACGCCTTCGCCGGAGCCCTGGCCGCTCGGGGCGCCGACACCGAGACGGTGGTCGCGATGCTCTGCCCCAACGTTCCCGCCTTCGCGACCGTGTTCCACGGCATCCTGCGTGCGGGATCCATCATCACCACGATCAACTCCCTCTACACGGCGAACGAGATCGAGAAGCAGCTGACGGATGCCGCGGCCACCTGGCTCGTGACCGTGTCGCCGCTGCTGCCGCAGGCCCATCAGGCCGCGCGAGCCGTCGGCATCCCGGACGACCGGGTGATCGTCCTCGACGGCGCCGAGGGCCACCCCGACCTTCGCTCGCTGCTCGGCGAGGGGCGCACCCCGCCCGAGGTGGACTTCGACCCCGCGACCCACATCGCCGTGCTGCCGTACTCGTCGGGGACGACCGGCGTGCCCAAGGGCGTCATGCTCTCGCACCGCAACCTCGTCGCCAACGTGCACCAGTGCCGGCCGGTCATCGAGATCGGCCGCGACGACCGGGTGCTCGCCGTGCTGCCGTTCTTCCACATCTACGGTATGACGGTGCTGCTGAACCTGGCGCTTCGTCAACGCGCGACGCTCGTCACGATGCCGCGGTTCGATCTCGTGGAATTCCTCCGCACCGTGCAGGACCACCGCTGCACCTTCCTCTTCATCGCCCCGCCCATCGCCGTCGCCCTCGCGAAGCATCCGGCAGTCGACCAGTTCGACCTCTCCCGCGTCCACAGCGTGTTCTCGGGGGCGGCCCCTCTCGACGGCGAGACGGCCGAGACCGCCGGTCGACGGATCGGCGCCCGCTTCTACCAGGGCTACGGCATGAGCGAGTTGAGCCCCGTCTCGCACGCGATCCCCGCGGGCTCCGACATGCCCGTCAGCTCGGTGGGGGTGCTCATCCCGGGCTGCGACGCGCGGCTCGTCGATCCCGAGACCGGCGCCGACCTCGACGAGCACGGCGACGACGGCTTCACCGCCCCCGGGGAGATCTGGGTTCGCGGGCCCAACGTGATGCTCGGGTATCTGAACCGCCCCGACGCGACCGCCGAGACCCTCGACGACGAGGGGTTTCTGCACACCGGCGACATCGGCGTGCACCACGTCGACGGCTACTTCACCATCGTCGACCGCTTGAAAGAGCTCATCAAGTACCACGGCTACCAGATCGCGCCCGCAGAGCTCGAGGCGCTGCTGCTCTCGCACCCGAAGATCCAGGATGCCGCGGTCATCGGCGTGCGCGGCGACGACGGCGAGGAGATCCCCAAGGCGTTCGTCGTGGCGGCTCCCGACTCGGGCCTGAGCGCTGACGACGTGATGGCCTTCGTGGCGGGAGAGGTCGCGCCGCACAAGAAGGTGCGCCGCGTCGAGTTCATCGACGTGATCCCCAAGTCGACGTCGGGCAAGATCCTGCGCAAAGACCTGCGCGCACGCGAAGCCGCCTGAGCCGGCGGGCCGCGCGGGTACGAAAGAAGGGCGGGGCGTCTTCAGACGACCCGCCCTTCTTCGCTGCTCCCTTACGGGGCGATGAGCGCTCCGGTCTGAGCGGCGGCCTCTTCGGCGCGCTTGTCTTCGTCGTCCTTGCCGCGGCGCTCGTCGGCGGCCTCCTGAAGGGCCGACTTCGCCCGCAGCGGCGGGGTGCGGAAGAACAGCGAGAGCACGAAGGCCAGCAGCACGACGCCCATCGCGGTCCAGTAGACCGTCGTCGCCGAGGAGTTGAAGCCGACGAGGAACGGCTTGGTCAGGCGCGCGTCGGCACCGACCAGGAACGAGGTGTCGTCGAGCGTCGAGCCGCCGACCGACGTGTTCTCATCGCCGGCGGCGAACTGATCCTCGATCGTCGTGGCCGCCGTGTCCACGAAGGCCGCGCGCTGCGTGGCATCCGAGAAGTCCAGGGTGACCGTGCCGTCCGCGCTGACGCGCGCGACCGGCACCTGCTGCTGGATCTGCGTCGTCGCGGCGGCGACGGCCTGAGCGACGGCGGCCTGGGTGGCGGCCGCCTGCGCCGACGCCGGGATGCGACCGGCGGAGACCTGCTGCGCGACGGCCTGGGTCGCGGCATCCTGAGCCTGCTGCACACCCGCCTGCAGCTGCGACGTCGTACCGTCGACGATCTTCGACACGATCGGGGTGTAGATGCTCGACATGATCTTCTCGTTCGCCGGAGCCGAGGCGACCGTCGGGTCGAGAGCGGCGTCGAGGGCGTCGGTGAGCGTGGCGCGGTCGGCGAACGAGCCGGTGATGTTCGACGGCATGAGCGTGAACAGCAGCGACAGCAGCACGGCGGTGCCGAGCGTTCCACCGATCTGACGGAAGAACGTCGAGCCGCTCGTCGCCACACCCATGTCGCGCAGACCCACCGAGTTCTGGCTGGCGATCGTGAGCGTCTGCATGAGCTGCCCGAGGCCGAGGCCGATGACGAGCATCGCGATCGCGACGTGCCAGTACGGGCTGTCGTACTTCAAGAAGGTCAGCAGGAAGAAGCCCACCGACATCAGCGCCGTACCCAGGATCGGGAACATGCGATAGCGGCCGGTGCGGGCGATGATCTGGCCGCTCGCGATCGAGGCGATCATGAGGCCGAGGATCATCGGCAGCATCTCGAACCCGCTCTGCGTGGGCGAGGAGCCGAGCACGAGCTGCAGATACAACGGCAGCGTCAGCATCGCGCCGAACATGCCGAAGCCCACGAGCACCCCGATGATCGTGGCCATCGAGAACGTGGGGGAGCGGAAGAGCTTGAGCGGGATGAGCGCGTCGTCCTTCATCAGGGTCTCGGCGATGACGAAGGCCAGGATGCCGAGAGCACCGACGACGTAGCAGGCGATCGCGATCGGCGAGCCCCAGCCCCATTCGCGGCCCTGTTCGGCCACGAGCAGGAGCGGGACGAGGGCGACGATGACGGTCGTGGCGCCCCACCAGTCGATGCGCACCGAGTGACGCGGCTGCTTCGGGATGTGCAGGAACCGCCAGACGATCGCCAATGCGACGATGCCGATCGGCACGTTGATGAGGAACACCCAGCGCCATCCGGTGATGAACAGGATCTGGCTGGCGCCCGCGAACAGTCCGCCGACGAGGGGGCCGATGACGCTGGAGATGCCGAAGACGGCGAGGAAGTATCCCTGGTACTTCGCGCGTTCGCGCGGGGCCAGGATGTCGCCCATGATCGCGAGCGGCATCGACATCAGGCCGCCGGCACCGAGGCCCTGGATGGCACGGAAGGCCGCGAGCTCGACCATCGAGGTCGAGAAGCTCGCGAGCACCGAACCGATGATGAAGATCAGGATCGCGATGAGGAACAGGGGGCGCCGACCGAAGATGTCGGAGAGCTTGCCGTAGATGGGCGTCGAGATCGTCGACACGATCAGATAGGCCGTGGTGACCCACGCCTGCAGGCTCAGGCCCTGCAGGTCGTCGCCGATCGTGCGGATCGAGGTGCCGACGACGGTCTGGTCGAGGGCGGAAAGGAACATCCCGGCCATGAGGCCGAAGATCACGAACATGATCATGCGGTGCGTCATGACCGTGTCGGTCGCGGTCGTATGGGCGCGTCTGGTTCGAGTGATGTCTGACATCGGAGGCCTCTTCAGGAGAAGGCCTGGCGGACGGCTCGGGGTGGCTCAGTCGGGCGCCAGGTGTTTGCTAAAAGTCAACTAATAGTAGCGCCGTCCGACGATGACCGAAACCACCCACGACTGTGCGAACCCTATGCGGCCGTCCATCGCCGGCGCCAGCGGTGTCGTCGCGAGAACGGGGGAAGCCGCTGGAACAGCGCGTTGTCGCGCGGAACGGCCTCGTCTCAGCACGCCGCCTGTTTTCGGCGCAGCGCGCGACGCTGGCTCACGAGGCGGCGGAGCGCCGCGAAAGGGGGATGCCGACGCAGAGCGGCATCCGGGAACGAAAAAGTCCCCCATGAGTAGAAGCCTCATGAGGGACCGTGGCTCCGACGGGCGTCGATCCCGTGACCTCACGATTTTCAGTCGTGCGCTCTACCAACTGAGCTACAGAGCCGAGCGACATGTCTGCCGCTTCCTAGACAAAAGGCCTCCTCGAAAGAAGGCCCGTCGCTATGGAGCGACCCTGACGGGACTTGAACCCGCGACCTCCGCCGTGACAGGGCGGCACGCTAACCAACTGCGCTACAGGGCCATGCATTTTCAATTGTACTTCACCGGAGAGTGACCCCAACGGGATTCGAACCCGTGCTACCGCCGTGAAAGGGCGGCGTCCTAGGCCGCTAAACGATGGGGCCGAATGAGCCTGAAACCTTGCAGTTTCATCCTCGCTTGCCGACGACCGAGCCTACTTCACAACCGTCGAGATTGCCAATTCGGGGCGTGGCGTCCCGCGCCCGCGCGTGTCGGCGGCGCAAACTAGGCCGCGACAGCGGGAACTCGCTCTGTTGTACGTGTGACTCGTGTTGCTACTGTTAGCCGAGTTGCGACCCGGTGAGATGAGGTAGCCCGTGACGCTCGTACCCCCTGATCAGACCGACGACTGCGGCTGCGCCCCCACGGCCAGCGAGCAGCGGCGTTTGTGGCCCACCTTCGATAGGCGCAGCGCCCTGAAGTACGGCGCCCTCGGTGCCGTCGCTCTGGGAGCCTTCGGTGCGGCGACGGCCGGCTTCAGTTCCCCCGCCGTGGCCGCCGACTATCCCTCGTGGGACGACGTGCAGGCCGCCAAGGCGAACGAGGCCGCGAAGGCCGGCGAGATCTCGCGCATCCAGGGGCTGATCCAGGGCTTGCAGTCCGAGGTCGCTCGGACGCAGGCCGAGGTGCAGGCCCGGTCCGATGAGTACTACGCCGCGCAGCAGGCCTACCAGGACGCCGACTACCGCGCTCAGCTCATCCAGCAGCAGGCGGACGCCGAAGCCGCGAAGGCGACGGACGCCGCCAGCAAGGCCGGCAAGGTCGCCGCCCAGCTGTACCGCTCGGGCGGTGACGACACCTCGCTCAACCTCTTCTTCTCCGGCTCCGCGGCATCCGCCGACGATCTGCTGGCCAAGCTCGGCACGATGGACAAGCTCCTCGAGCGCAACAAGTCGGTGTACTCCGCCGCGGTGGCCGCTCGCGACAGCGCGAAGAACCTCAGCAATCAGGCCAACGACGCGCGCGCCGAGCGCGATCGCCTGCGGAAGATCGCCGAAGACAAGATGGCCGCGGCGCAGCAGGCGGCCCAAGCCGCTCAGGAAGCCCTCGCCGCTCAGCAGGCCAATCAGGCCGTTCTCGAGGCGCAGCTCGCGGCCCTTCAGGACACCACGGCCAAGACGGTGGCCGACTACCAGGCCGGTGTAGAGGCCGAGCGCAAGGCGCGCGAAGAGCGCGAGCGCAAGGCCCGTGAAGAGGCCGCAGCTCGAGACGCCGCCGAGCGTGCCCGACGCGAGCAGGAAGCCGCCAACAACAACAACAACAGCGGCGGCGGTGGAGGCGGTGGCGGCGGCGGTAACAGCGGCGGCGGTGGTGGCGGCGGCGGCGGAAGCGTCGGCGGATCCGGCTGGGCTCGACCCTCGTCGGCCTACACCTCGTCGGGGTACGGCCCCCGCTCGGGGCAGTGCAACTCGAGCTACTGCGCGAGCACCTGGCACCTCGGCCTCGACTTCGGCGCCAGCTGCTGGTCGCCCATCTACGCGGCAGCGGCCGGTCGCGTCACCTACGCCGGCGTCAACGGCGGTTTCGGCAACTACATCCGCATCGCTCACGACGACGGCTCGGGCACCGGGTACGGCCACATCGTCAACGGCGGTATCTACGTCTCGTACGGTCAGCGCGTCGAGGCCGGTCAGCAGATCGCCGCGACGGGTCAGACCGGCAACTCCTTCGGCTGCCACCTGCACTTCGAGGTCTACCCGCCGTGGGGCGGGACCACCGACCCCGCGCCCTGGCTGCGCTGGCGCGGCGTCGACGTCTGATCAGGCGCACGAGAAAACCCCCGGTCCGAGGACCGGGGGTTTTCTCGTGGGGGTAGCTGTTCAGAGCGTGTTGGGAGCCTCGCCCGAGCCCTGCGTCTTGGTCTGCGCGTCGTGCTCGTCGAAGCGCGTGAAGGCCTCGGCCACGAGGCGCTCGGCTTCGGCGGCATCCGCCCACTCGTCGACCTTGACCCACTTGTTGGGCTCGAGGTCCTTGTAGTGCTCGAAGAAGTGCGAGATCTCCTTCTTGGTCCACTCGTCGATGTCGGCGACGTCCTGGATGTGGTCCCAACGCGGGTCCTTCGCGAGGACGGCCACGACCTTGTCGTCGCCGCCGGCCTCGTCGCTCATCTTGAGCACGCCGACGGGGCGCACCTTGGCGAGGATGCCGGGGTGGAGGTCGCGGTCGAGCAGCACGAGCACGTCGAGCGGGTCGCCGTCTTCGCCGAGGGTGTTCTCGAAGAAACCGTAGTTGGCGGGGTAGCCGAACACCGTGTAGAGGATGCGGTCGAGGTAGACGCGGCCAGTGCCGTGGTCGACTTCGTACTTCACGCGGCTGCCGCGGGGGATCTCGATGACGGCGTCGTACGCGCCCATACTCGTGCTCCTTAGATCTGTGGATTTCCGCGGCCCAGCCTAGCCGGGAGCGACCACGGTGCCGCGTCGGGTCGCCGCTACCGTGGAGGCATGGATCACCGCCCGGGACTTGACCCGTCCGTCGCCGAGGTGCGCAGGGCGGTGCGTTCCGCCTTGGAGCGTGCCGACGGCCCCGTCGCGGTGGCGCTCTCCGGTGGTCCGGACTCCCTGGCCCTCGCGGCGGCGACCGCCTTCGAAGCCGCGCGTGCCGGCATCCGGGCCGAGGCCGTCGTGATCGATCACGGTCTGCAGGAGGGATCGGATGCCGTGGCGGCGGCCGCCGCCGAGAAGGCGCGTGCTCTCGGTCTCGGCGCCCGCGTCGTCCGCGTCGAGGTCGGTTCGACCGACGGCCCCGAGGCGGCGGCTCGAGCGGCACGGTATGCGGGTCTCGCGGCGGCGGCCGTCGAGATCGGGGCCGACGTCGTCCTGCTCGGACATACGCTCGACGACCAGGCCGAGACCGTCCTGCTCGGTCTCGCGCGTGGTTCCGGAGGGCTCAGCCTCGCGGGCATGCCCGCTGAGAGACGGGATGCCACGGGCCCGATCTGGGTGCGCCCCCTGCTCGCCGTGCGCCGGCACACCACCGTCGCGGCCTGCGCCGCGCAGGGTCTTGACCCGTGGAACGACCCGCACAATGCCGACCCCGCGTACTCGCGCGTGCGCGTGCGCAACAGGGTGATGCCGGTGCTCGAGACCGAGCTCGGACCGGGGGTGGCAGAGGCCCTCGCCCGCACCGCAGAACAGCTGCGGGAAGACGCCGAAGCGTTCCAGGACATGATCGACGAGACCATCGAGGACATCGTCGAGCACGCCGAGGCGGGGATCTCGATCTCGGTCGCCGCGCTCGCGGCGAACCCGGCGGCCGTGCGCAACCGGATCGTCCGTTACGTCGTCGACAGTGAGTTCGGCGTCTCCCTGTCCCGCGCGCAGACCCTCGAGATCGCCCGGCTGGCGACCGATTGGAAGGGGCAGGGGCCCATCGACCTGCCCGGATGCCTCGCCCGTCGCGTCGGGGCGCGTATCGAGGTCGTCGCGCGCACGGCATCCTGATTCCGCCGACGTAGACTTTCCCAATGCGCGCGGCCGACATCTCCGACGACATCAGCGAAGTCCTCCTCACCGAGGAGCAGATCCACGAGAAGCTCGCGGAACTCGCGACACAGGTGGCTGCCGACTACGAGGGCCGCGAGGTCGTCCTCGTGGGCGTGTTGAAGGGCGCGGTCATGGTCATGGCCGACTTCGCGCGCCACCTCCCCATCCACGTGTCGATGGACTGGATGGCCGTGTCGTCGTACGGCGCGAGCACCCGCTCGAGCGGTGTGGTGCAGATCCGCAAAGACCTCGACACCGACATCACGGGCAAGCACGTGCTGATCGTCGAGGACATCATCGACTCCGGCCTCACCCTCAGCTGGTTGCTCGAGAACTTCGCCTCGCGCGGCGCCGAATCCGTCGAGGTGCTGGCACTGCTGCGCAAACCCGAAGCCATGAAGGTCGAGGTCGATTGCCGGTACGTCGGTTTCGACATCCCCAACGACTTCGTCATCGGCTACGGACTCGACTACGCCGAGCGCTACCGCAATCTTCGCGACGTCGCCGTGCTCGCGCCCCACGTCTACTCCTGACGTTCCCACGGCGCCGGGAGGCCGCGTCCCGAGCCTTGTACGCCCATGACGAACGCACAGGCCCGGCATAGTCCGTGGGCGTTAGCCTGTTGCGACCGCGTTTCTGCGGAGGACCACGAAAGGGCTGGGCTCGCCCACCATGAATTTCAAGAAGATCACGCGAAATCCGATCATCTACGTTCTGCTGGTCGGTCTGCTCCTCGTCATCGGTTTCTCCCTCATCTCCAACTTGAGCGGTGCCCGCCAGGTCTCCACCAAGGAGGGGCTGGACCTGCTCAAGGGCGGCACCGTGAGCCAGGTCGTGACGAACGATCCCGACCAGCGCGTCGACCTGAAGCTGTCGCAGCCCTTCGAGGGCGCCAACGACGTGCAGTTCTACTTCAGCCAGGCGCGCGCGAACGAGGTCGCCAGCGCGATCGATGCGGCGAACCCCTCCGACGGCTTCAACGACGTGGTGCCCAAGCCCGGTTGGTTCGACAGCATCCTCGGGCTGATGCTGCCCCTCGTGCTCCTCGGTCTGCTGTTCTGGTGGCTGCTCTCCAGCGCCCAGGGCGGTGGCAGCAAGGTCATGCAGTTCGGCAAGTCGCGGGCCAAGCTCGTGACCAAAGAGACTCCCACCGTCACGTTCCAGGACGTCGCGGGTTCGGACGAGGCGATCGAAGAGCTCGATGAGATCAAAGAGTTCCTCAAGGATCCGAAGAAGTTCGAGGAGGTCGGCGCCCGCATTCCGAAGGGTGTGCTGCTGTACGGCCCTCCCGGAACCGGTAAGACCCTTCTCGCCCGCGCCGTCGCCGGCGAGGCCGGAGTGCCGTTCTACTCGATCTCGGGCTCGGACTTCGTCGAGATGTTCGTCGGTGTCGGCGCGAGCCGCGTCCGCGACCTCTTCAACCAGGCCAAGGAGAGTTCTCCGGCCATCATCTTCATCGACGAGATCGACGCCGTCGGTCGTCACCGTGGTGCCGGTATGGGCGGCGGTCACGACGAGCGCGAGCAGACGCTGAACCAGATGCTCGTCGAGATGGACGGCTTCGACCCCAAGGTCAACGTCATCGTCATCGCGGCGACGAACCGCCCCGACATCCTCGACCCCGCCCTGCTGCGTCCGGGCCGCTTCGACCGCCAGATCGGCGTCGACGCTCCCGACCTGAAGGGCCGCCAGCGCATCCTCGAGGTGCACGGTCGCGGCAAGCCCCTCTCCGATTCGGTCGACCTCGAGGTCGTGGCCCGGAAGACGCCCGGCTTCACCGGCGCCGACCTCGCCAACGTGCTGAACGAGGCCGCCCTGCTGACCGCCCGCTCGAACGCGCAGCTCATCGACAATCGCGCCCTCGACGAGGCCATCGACCGCGTGATCGCAGGTCCCCAGCGCCGTACCCGCGTGATGAAGGACAAAGAGAAGCTCATCACCGCGTACCACGAGGGCGGTCACGCCCTGGCCGCCGCCGCGATGAACCACACCGACCCCGTGACCAAGGTCACGATCCTTCCCCGCGGCAAAGCCCTCGGCTACACGATGGTGCTTCCCCTCGACGACAAGTACTCGGTCACCCGCAACGAGCTGCAGGACCAGCTCACGTACGCGATGGGCGGCCGTGTGGCCGAGGAGATCGTCTTCCACGACCCCACCACGGGCGCGTCGAACGACATCGAGAAGGCCACGAGCATCGCCCGCAAGATGGTCACCGAGTACGGCATGACCAACGAGGTGGGCCCGGTCAAGCTCGGCGGCTCGTCGGGAGAGGTCTTCATGGGCCGCGACATGGGTCACGGCCGAGACTTCTCGGAGCGCATCGCGGAGCGCGTCGACGCCCAGGTGCGCGCGCTCATCGAGCAGGCGCACAACGAGGCCTACCAGGTCATCAACGACAACCGCGAAGTGCTCGATCGACTGGCGCTGGCGCTGCTCGAGAAGGAGACCCTCGACCACAACGAGCTGGCCGAGATCTTCACCGACGTCAAGCGCCTGACGCCGCGGCCGCAGTGGTTGTCGTCGGGGGACCGGCCGGTGTCGAACCAGCCGCCCATCGAGGTGCCCCGTCGTCAGCAGCCCGCCGGCATCGCGGCATCCACCGAGGCGGAATCGCAGGCCGCGACGAAGGCGCAGCCCCGTCCGAGCGGACAGACGCGCCCGGCTACCGCCTGAGGATCCGTGGCCGTCGATCGTGAACGCGTCGCCGTCCTGGTGCGAGAGCTCCTGGAGGCGATCGGGGAGGACCCCGATCGCCCCGGGCTCCGCCAGACTCCGACGCGCGTCGCCGACTCCTGGGCCGAATTCTTCGGTGGAGTGAATCAGGATGCCCGCGCCCCGCTGCAGCACACCATCTCGGTGTCGCGCGGGCCGGCGCCCGACACCCTCCCCTCGGGAGCCGTGATGCTGCGTGACATCGCCTTCCGGTCGATGTGCGAGCACCACCTGCTGCCGTTCCGCGGCCGCGCCCACGTCGCCTACCTCCCGGGTGAGGAAGTGGTCGGGCTCGGGGCGCTGCCGCGCGTCATCGACATCCTCGCCGCCCGCCCGCAGGTGCAGGAGCGTCTGGGAGAACAGGTCGCCGACGCGATCGCCTCGGCGCTCGATGCGCGCGGCGTGCTCGTCGTCCTGGATGCCGTGCACGAGTGCGTCACGATGCGCGGGGGTCGACAACTCGACGCCTCGACCGTGACGATCGCCGCTCGCGGGGCGTACGGCGACCCCGCCGCCCGGGCCGAGCTCGTGGCGCTGATCGGGGCGCGCGCGTGACCCTCGTCATGGGGATCGTCAACGTCACCCCCGACTCCTTCAGCGACGGCGGACGCTACCTCGATCCCGACGTCGCCCTCGCCCATGCCCGGCTCCTCCGCGAGCAGGGCGCCGAGATCCTCGACGTCGGCGGGGAATCGACTCGGCCGGGTGCCGAGCGGGTCGCGCCGCGCGTGGAGCAGCAGCGCGTGCTGCCGGTGGTCGAGGCCCTGGCATCCGAAGGCTCGTTCGTGAGCATCGACACGATGAACGCCGCCACGGCGGTCACCGCGGTGCGGGCCGGGGCGCGCCTCGTGAACGACGTTTCGGGTGGGCTCGCCGACCCCGACATGCTCGCCGCCGTCGCTGAGACCGAGGCGGATTTCGCCCTGGGTCACTGGCGCGGGCCGTCGACCGAGATGTACGCGCGCGCCGACTATGCGGACGTCGCGCGAGAAGTCACCTCCGAACTCGCCGAGCGGGTCGAGGCGGCTCTGTCGGCGGGGATCGACCGATCGCGATTGGTCGTCGACCCCGGTATCGGCTTCAGTAAGCGCGGGGCGCAGAACTGGCAGACGCTGCGCGCGCTGCCCGAGATCGCGGGGCTCGGGCTCCGTGTGCTCGTGGGTACGAGCCGGAAGAGGTTCCTCGCGGAGGCGCTCGGCGAGGACGCCGACCTCGCCCGCCGCGATCTCGCGACCGCCGTCACGAGCGCTCTGTGCGCTCGTGCGGGCGCGTGGGCCGTGCGCGTGCACGATGTACCGACCACCCGCGACGCGCTCGCCGTCGCCCGCGCTTGGGAGGCCTGATGGATGCCGATCGGATCACGCTGACGGGGGTGCGCGCCGTGGGGCACCACGGTGTCTACCCCGACGAGAAGCGCGACGGGCAGGAGTTCGTGGTCGACGCGACTCTCTTCCTGTCGCTGCGACGGGCGGCGGAGACCGACGATGTCGTCGACACGGTGCACTACGGCGAACTCGCCGAGCGCCTCGTCGAGATCGTCGAGGGCGACCCGGTCGACCTGCTCGAGACGCTGGCCCAGCGGTTGGCCGACGCGGTCCTCGCCGACGAGCGGGTGGATGCCGTCACGATCACCGTGCACAAGCCGCAGGCGCCCATCACGGTGCCCTTCGGCGACGTGGCCGTGACCATCTCGAGGTCGCGGTCGTGAGCGTGCGGTTGGCGCACGGCATCGACGCGGCTCCGCGGCCCGCGCCCGTGCACGCCGTCGTCGCGCTGGGGGCCAACCTCGGGTCGCGGCACGAGACCCTTGCCGCCGCGGTCGACGAACTGCGGCGGTTAACTCTCACCACCGATGTCCGCGTGTCCGCCTCGATCGAGACGGTGGCCGTGACGCTGCAGGGCGAAGACGCCGACGCCCCGCGGTACCTGAACGCGGTGGCGGTCCTCGAGACGCGTCTGTCGCCGGGGGAGCTGCTCGCGTCGCTCCACCGGATCGAGGCGCGGCACGGTCGAGTGCGCCGCGAGCGCTGGGGCGACCGCACCCTCGATCTCGATCTGATCACCTACGGCGACGAACGCATCGACCGCGACGATCTCGTCGTTCCGCACCCCCGCGCACACGAGCGGGAGTTCGTGCTCGCGCCGTGGCTCGACGTGGACCCGGATGCCGAGATCCCCGGCCGCGGACGCGTCGCCGACCTGCTCGAGAAGCTGCGCGGAGGCGTCCGATGAAGCGCACAGGAGCCGGCATCCTCACGATCGCCGTCGTCGTCGGCCTCGTCGTCGGGTTCCTGCTCGACACGTCGCTCACGGCGATGGGGCGGTCGACATTCGTCCCCGCGGCGAGTCTGCCCACGATCCTCGCGCTGCTCGCCGCGGTGATCGTCGTGCTCGCCATCCCGGTGTTCCGGGCGACGCGGGGCCGGAACACCCGGCCGATCGATCCGTTCCGGGCGGTGCGCGTCGCGATGCTGGCGAAAGCGTCGTCCCTTCTCGGCGCGGCCGCGGCCGGATTCGCGGCCGGGTTGATCGCGTTCCTGGTGACCCGCCCCGTGGTGCCCTCGATAGGCTCGATGGGATCGATCATCGCGACACTCGTTTGCGCCGTCATCCTCGTCGTCGCGGGACTCGTGGCCGAGCAGCTCTGCACCATCCGGAAGGACGACGATGACGACGCCCCAGGGAACACCCCCGCAGGACCCGTGGGGATCTGACGTTCCGCAGACGCAGGCGGGGGTCTCGGAGGGGATCGAGGCCGAGCGATCTCGTGCTCCTCGTGCGGATACGGACCCCTCCGACGCCCGCCCGGCCGACGCTCGCTCCGCCGACGCCCGACGACCCGCCGAGGGCGATCCAGCGGCCGACGAGGCCGTCCTCGGCGTGGGCACGTACGATCGCATCCTCGAACCGCGCTCGGAGCGCCGCCTGCCCCTCGGAGAGGGCACGTGGCATCAGCTGGCCCGTGCATACGTGCGGGTGCAGCTGATCTCGCAGGGGGCCGTGTTCGTCCTGGTGCTGGCGGCCGCCGTCGTCGTGCAGGCGCTCACGGGATTCTCGTGGCTGTGGATCCCCGCGGGGGTCATCCTGCTGGTCACCGCGATCGGGCTCGTCATCACCCCGCGCCAGGCGCGCTCCTTCGGCTACCAGCTGCGCCGCGACGACCTCGTGTTCCGTCGAGGAATCCTCTGGCAGCGGGTGGTCGCGGTCCCGTACGGCCGCATGCAGCTCGTCGACATCACCCACGGCCCTCTCGACCGGGGCTTCGGCATCGCCCAGCTCAAGCTCGTGACCGCTGCGGCGTCGACGGGTGTGACCATCCCCGGTCTCACCCAGGAGGCGGCCGAACGGCTGCGCGACACTCTCGTGGCCGTCGCCGAGACCCGCCGGACCGGACTGTGACCGATCCGGACACGGCGGGCTCGCCTCTCGGATCGCAGCCTCGGCAGCGGACGGTCGTGCGTTCGCCCTACAGCGACGGGGAATGGCATCGGCTCCATCCGTTGACGCCGTTGCTGCGGGGTGGACTGACGCTCGTCGTGATCGTCGGCGTCATCGTGGCGAACCTGCGCGAGCGTCTCGTCGAATGGGTCTTCCCGGTGTTCACCGATCTGCCCCCGGGGGAGCTTCCCCCCGACCCGGTCGATTTCCTCCTCGCGAACAACCTGATCCTCATCGCGGCGGCTGCGGCTCTCGTCGTGCTCATCGTGCTGCTGGTGCTGTTCCGGCTGTCGTGGCGGTTCCACACCCTGCGCGTCAGCGAGGACGACGTCGAGGTGCGCTCGGGCGTGCTGTTCCGCACGCACCGCCGCGCGCCGCTCGATCGCGTGCAGGGGGTCAACCTGACACGTCCGATGGTCGCCCGCCTCCTCGGGCTCGCGAAGCTGGAGGTGGTCGGCGCGGGACTCGATGCCAACGTCAAGCTGGAGTACCTCTCTGGCAAGGATGCCGAGGCCATCCGCGGCGATATCCTCCGTCTCGCGTCGGGCCGGCGTCTCGCCGAAGGTCGAGCGGAACCCGGTGGCCGCGCTTCCTTCGCTCGACAGGCGGCGGCGGCCGTGGGCTCGGGCTTGCAGGGAATCGTGGACGGGGAGGACCTCTCCGACGCCGAGCCGGAGAGCATCGTCCGCATTCCGTTCGGCCGGCTCGTGGCATCCCGTGTCCTGAGTGGATCGAGCCTCATCCTCATCGCCCTCGTCGTGGGAATCGTCGTCGCGGCGTCGGTGTCGACCCTGTGGCTGCTGTTCACGGTCGTTCCGATGTTCCTCGCGTTCGGGGCGTACTACGTGCGGTCGATCGCCCGTGGCCTGCGGTACTCCATCGCTCCGACCGTCGACGGCGTGCGTGTGACCTTCGGCCTGTTCACGACCGTGTCGGAGGTCGTGCCGCCCGGTCGCGTGCACGCGATCGAGGTGCGGCAGCCCCTGATGTGGCGTCCCTTCGGATGGTGGACGATCTCGGTCAACCGCCTCTCGGGGCGGTCCTCGACCGACACGAGCAACGATCAGCTGGCGGCGGTGCTGCCGATCGGCACGCGCGCCGACGTCGAACGCGTTCTGCGGATCCTCGCCCCCGGCCTGTCGGCCGACGAATGGACTCTCGTGTTCCGCGACGGCATCCTGGGTCCGATGGACGACGATTCCTACGTGACGACCCCGAAACGCGCTCGATGGCTGCGACCGCTGTCGTGGCGCCGCAACGGAGCGCTGTTGACGGCCGATGCGCTGCTCCTGCGCCGCGGGTGGGTCTGGCGTTCGCTGAGCCTGATTCCCCTCGCGCGGCTGCAGTCGATCGGCCTGCACCAGGGACCCCTCGCCCGCGCGACGGGGACCGCCACCCTCATCGCCCACGTGATCGCGGGCACCGTGCAGACATCTGTCGGTGTCCTCGACCGTGACGACGCGCTGGGGTTGTTCGAGCGCACGGCTCGAGCTGGAATCGATGCGGCGGCCGTCGACCGCACCCACCGGTGGGCCGGATGAGCGCCGGACGTGACGGACGCCTCGGCGTCGGGGTGATCGGGGCCGGCCGCGTCGGGCCGGTCATCGCGGCGGCCTTGGCGGGAGCAGGGCACGCCCTGACGGGGATCACGTCGGGTTCCGACGACGATCGCGTCGAGGCGATCCTGCCGGGCCTCCCGGTGCTGACCTCCGACGAAGTCGTCCGACGCAGCGAGCTGGTGGTCGTGGCCGTGCCGCACGACCAGCTGCCGGGTCTGGTCTCGGGTCTCGCCGAGGTCGGCGCGTGGCAGCCGGGCCAGCTGGTGCTGCACACCGACGCCGCGTACGGGGCGCGGGTGCTGGATCCCGCCGCCCGGAGCGGTGCCATTCCGCTGGCCATCCATCCCGCCATGGCCTTCACAGGAGTGTCGTCGATCGATCTGCGCCAACTGGCGCAGTCGTATGCCGCCGTCACAGCCCCCGCCCCGGTGCTGCCGATCGCGCAGGCGCTCGCCGTCGAACTCGGGTGCGAACCGATCGTGGTCGCCGAGGACGATCGGGCGACGTATGCGGAGGCCATCGCGACGGCGACGGAGTTCTCGCGTTCGATCGTGCGCCAGTCGTCCGCTCTGCTGGATCGCATCGGGATCGAGAATCCCGGCGCGTACCTGTCGGCGCTCGTCCGGTCGAGCGTCGACCAGGCTCTCATCGAGGGCGGGCGCCGCGACGACCTCGGCGGCACCGCTACGATCGACGGATGATCCGCACCCTCGAGGATCTGCGCACCCGACTCGGCGAGATCCGAGGCGCAGATCGATCGGACGCCGGCCCGCGCGTCGCCCTGGTATCCACCCTCGGCGCGCTGCACGACGGCCACGTCGATCTCATTCGCGAAGCCCGCGACCTCGCCGACGTGGTCGTGGTGTCGACCTTCGTCAATCCGCTGCGCTTCCGCACGGCCGACGACACGGCGGCCTACCCTCGCTCGCCGGAATCCGATGCGCGGGTGCTCGCGGACCTCGGCGTGGACGCCGTCTTCGCCCCCACGGTCGAGGAGTTCTTGCCGGCGGGTACGGCCACGACGCGTGTCTCGGCGGGCGATATCGGCCTGCGCTACGAGGGTCGTGTTCGTCCGTTCTACTTCGACGGGGTCCTCACCGTCGAGGCGAAGCTCTACCATCTCGTGCGCCCCGACGTCGCGATCTACGGGGAGCGCGACCTCCAGCGCATTTTCCTCGTGCGCCGGATGGTGCGCGATCTCGATTTCCCGATCGAGATCGCGACGGTGCCGACCGTGCGTACCGACGACGGTCTGCCCGTGTCGAGCCGCGTGGCCCTGCTCGATGCCGTCGATCGTCGCGCGGCCGCGGCCCTTCCGCGCGCGCTGGAGGCGGCGGCATCCAACTCCGACCTCGGCGTCGACTCGTGCATCGCGGCGGCCCAGTCGGCGCTCATGGGGGAGCCGCGGATCACGCTGGAATACCTGAGCGTGGTCGATCCGGAGACCTTCCTGCCGGTGGACGACGGGCACCGCGGTCGCGCGTTCGCGCTCATCGCCGCCACCGTGGGCGGCCACCGCTTCATCGACAACGCCGAGATCTCGCTGCGCTGACGACCGCCGCTCGGGTGGCGGCTCCGGGGCGGTCGAGGACGACGAATACACTGGGGGAGACCCCGAGGAGCCTTCCTGATGACCGACGCGCCCGCGAACGACGCCGCCGAACCGACCGAAGACGAAGTCTTCGAGCAGAAGGCGGTGCGCCTGGCCAAGCGCGAGCGCCTGCTCGCGGAACGTTCCGACTCCGCGGGCGGTCCGTACCCGGTCGCGGTCCCCGTCACGACGACGATCCCCGAGCTGCGCGCGCGCTTCGGAGAGCTCGAAGCAGGCGCCGAGACCGGTGAGACGGCCGGGGTCGCCGGTCGCGTGGTGTTCAGCCGCAACACCGGCAAGCTCTGCTTCGCGTCCCTGCAGTCGGGCGACGGCAGCCGCATCCAGGCCATGGTCTCGCTCGCGAGCGTGGGCGAGGAGTCGCTGCAGGCATGGAAGGAGCTCGTCGACCTCGGAGACCACGTCTTCGTCTCGGGCGAGGTCATCTCGAGCCGCCGCGGCGAGCTGTCGATCATGGTCTCCGAGTGGACGATCGCGGCCAAGGCCGTGCTGCCCCTGCCGAACCTCCACACGGAGCTCAGCGAGGAGAGCCGCGTCCGCAGCCGCTTCCTCGACCTGATCGTGCGCGACCGCGCTCGCGAGACCGTCCTGGCCCGCGCCACGGTGAATGCGAGCCTGCGCCGCACCTTCACCAAGCGCGGTTTCGTCGAGGTCGAGACCCCGATGCTGCAGGTGCAGCACGGCGGTGCGAGCGCGCGTCCCTTCACGACGCACTCGAACGCCTTCGACACCGAGCTGTTCCTGCGCATCGCGCCCGAGCTCTACCTCAAGCGCGCCGTGGTGGGCGGTATCGACCGGGTCTACGAGATCAACCGCAACTTTCGCAACGAGGGTGCCGATACGACGCACAGCCCCGAGTTCGCGATGCTCGAGGCGTACCAGGCCTACACCGATTACAACGGCATCGCCGATCTGACCCAGACCCTGATCCAGGACGCCGCCGTCGCCGTGGCCGGTTCGACCACGGTCACGTGGGCTGACGGCACCGAGTACGACCTGGGCGGCGAGTGGGACCGCATCTCGATGTACGACTCGCTGTCCGCCGCGTCCGGTCGTCACATCACCCCCGAGACTGCGCTGGACGAGCTGCGAGCCCTCGGCGACGAGGCCGGCGTCGACGCCCCGCCCCAGGACACCCATGGCAAGTGGGTCGAAGAGCTGTGGGAGCACTTCGTCAAGGGCGGTCTGACGCGCCCGACCTTCGTCATGGACTTCCCCGTCGATACCAGCCCCCTGGTCCGCGAACACCGCTCGATCGCGGGCGTCGTCGAGAAGTGGGACCTCTACGTGCGCGGCTTCGAGCTCGCGACCGGCTACTCCGAGCTCGTCGACCCCGTGATCCAGCGTCACCGCTTCACCGAGCAGGCCAAGCTCGCCGCTCGGGGCGACGTCGAAGCCATGCCGATCGACGAGGAGTTCCTCCGCGCCCTCGAGCACGGTATGCCCCCCACGGGCGGTATGGGTATGGGCATCGACCGTCTGCTCATGGCGATCACCGGCCTGGGTATTCGGGAGACGATCCTGTTCCCGCTGGTGAAGTAGGACGCTCGAACACCCACTCCGGTAGACGCCCGGCGTCGATGATGTCGAGGACGATGGCGCTGAGGCCGTGGTCCGCGTCGATCTCGAGGGCCGTCTCGGCGTAGACGGCGGCGTGGGAGGAGCGTCCCGTCGCCCAGGCGAGCCAGGCGCACGCCGACAGCGCACCGGGGCGACGCTCACGGGGGAGGGCCGCGGCCACGAACCGGCAGAGTTCGAGCGCGCGGCGAAGACGGTCGGGGTCGGGGCGAGCCCCTTCTCCCCACATCGGCCGCGCGAGATCCTCGGGGAACGGCGTCCCGCGGCGATACGCGGTCTGGGCGTGAAGAGTGGCGTCGCCGGTGGCGAGGTCGGCCGCCCACTGCATGAGAGCCACGTCGCGCAGCGAGGGGCGGTCGAGGCAGAAGGCGACGGCGGCGAGTTGCGCGGCGTCCAACTGAGCCGGCGCGGACGCCAGCGCGTCTTCGAGCAGGACGGGCGGATCCGCCACCGCTGCGGCGGCCGGATCGACTGCGGCGGCACGTTCGCGCCGGGGGAGCGCGCGACGATCGTGCGCGCCGTCGAGCACGCGCTCGATTCTGCGGAGCGCGGCGAGCACGCCTCGCGAGAGAGCGGAATCGATCCGCGGCAGTTCGGCCGCGGTGAACTGATCGGCGACGAGACCGGACCCGGGCTCGCCCTGCGGCGGCGCGGTGACCTCGGAGAGCGGATGCGGTGTCGACGACGAGGGGGACAGGTAGCTGTCCCACCCGTCCGGGCCGACGACGAGGGCGTCGACCACGCGGAGCCCGCAGATGTCCGCCCGGGCGATGGCGGCGTCGACGAGCGCCCGGTGCGGCAGGGCTGCCGGGCCCGCGACGTCGTCGTCGGTATAGACGACGAGAGCCACGGCATCCGTTCGCGCGACTTTGCAGGCCATACCGATGATCGTGGACGCGATGCTCTCGACCGAGGCAGACGCTCCGGCGGGGGGCAGATCGACGCGCATCGCGCCGAGTGAGCGGGACTCGGTGAAGGGCACGAGCACGAGACTCCGGCTCGGGGTGCATTCGAGCAGGCGCGGGACGAGGGCGAGGAACGATGCGGACGAGGTGACGGAGACGACGGTGGGTGCCATGGGTCGAGGGTGTCGAACAGGACCGTCCTCCCGCGGGGCTCGATAGCTCGATCGTGGAGGAATCCTGGCATCCGTCACCTGGGGAGGAACCTCCTCAGACCGCGCGCTCCGTCAGCGCGGGTATCCTCGACATCATGGACGAGACCTGGACCGCGATGTTGTGGGCGATTCTGCCGACCCTCGTGGTGTCAGTGGTCTTCTTCTTCATCCTCCGCAACGTCATCCGGATGGATCGCACCGAGCGCAAGGCCTACGCCCGCATCGAAGCGGAGGAGCGCGCCAAGCGCGGTCTTCCCCCGGTCGCGCGCACGGGCGAGGGCCCCGCGGCCTGACACCCCTTCGGTCTCTGTCGGAGGCCGTCGCTACGCTGGGTCCACAACCCGTCCAGGAGGACCCGTGCTCAACGCCACGTTCGACGCGAGCTGGCTCGTCATCACGCTCTTCGTCGTCGACCTGGTGGTGCGCATCGCCGCGATCATCATCGTGCCGCGCAACCGGCGGCCGACCGCGGCGATGGCGTGGTTGCTCGCGATCTACTTCATCCCGTTCGTCGGCGTCTTCCTCTTCCTGCTGATCGGCAACCCCCGGCTGCCGCGCAAGCGCCGTCGCAAGCAGACCGCGATCAACGAGTACATCCACGACACGAGCGCCTCGCTCGAGTTCGGCACCCTCCGCCCCAACGCCCCTCAGTGGTTCCGTGCGCTCGTCCAGCTCAACCGCAACCTGGGTGCCATGCCGATCGCCGGAGACAACGCCGCCACCCTGATCGCCGATTATCAGCAGAGCCTGGATGCCATGGCCGAGGCCATCCGGCAGGCTCAGCGCTACGTCCACGTCGAGTTCTACATCCTGCAGACCGACGCCTCGACCGACAACTTCTTCCGTGCCCTCGAAGAAGCCGCGGAGCGCGGCGTCGTGGTGCGCGTGCTGCTCGATCACTGGGCGAACCGTGGCAAGCCGTTCTACAAGCAGACGCTTCGTCGCCTCGACGCGATGGGAGCCCACTGGCACCTGATGCTGCCCGTGCAGCCGCTGCGCGGTCGCTACCAGCGTCCCGACCTCCGCAATCACCGCAAGCTCCTCGTGATCGACGGTGACGTCGCCTACATGGGATCGCAGAACGTCACCGACTCGTCGTACAACCTGCGCAAGAACATCCGACGCGGTCTGCACTGGGTCGACTTGATGGTGCGCGTCGAAGGACCCGTCGTCGCGAGCATCAATGCGGTCTTCCTCTCCGACTGGTACAGCGAGACCGACGAGACCCTCCGCGACGAGATCGACCTGTTCAGCGTCACCTCCGGCCCGGGCGATCTCGACTGCCAGGTCGTGCCCTCGGGGCCCGGGTTCGATTTTCAGAACAACCTGAAGCTGTTCCTCGGCCTGCTCTTCGCGGCCAAGGAGCGCATCATCATCGTCAGCCCCTACTTCGTTCCCGACGAGGCCTTGCTGCTCGCGATCACGACCGCCTGCCAGCGCGGCGTGCACGTCGAGCTCTTCGTCTCCGAAGAGGGTGACCAGGCGATGGTGTACCACGCGCAACGCAGCTACTACGAGGCCCTGCTGCATGCCGGCGTCACGATCTGGATGTACCGCAAGCCCTACATCCTTCACAGCAAGAGCGTCACGATCGACGACGAGGTCGCCGTGATCGGCTCGAGCAACATGGACATGCGGTCGTTCGGTCTGAACCTCGAGGTGTCGCTCCTCGTTCGCGGCGAGGAATTCGTCCGCGACATGCGCGCTATCGAGGGCGCGTATCGCACCCTGAGTCGACAGCTGACGATCGAGGAGTGGCGCCGTCAACCGCTGCGCTCGACGATCCTCGACAACCTGGCCCGCCTCACCTCCGCGCTCCAGTGACGCGCCGCGGCATTCGCCGCCGGTACCCAGGATTCTCCGACATCATGGGGCAGAACTCGCCCCCGGAGGTTCTGATGTCGCAACACCGTTTGGCCCTGCTCGGAATGATCGGCGCCGCTCTCGTCACCGCCGGCGCTCTCGCCGGATGCGCCACCGGCCCGTCTGCGCCCCTGATGCCGGGTTCGAGCCCGGATGCCACCGCCTCGACGCCCTCCGCCGAGGTCGGGGCCGCGTGGGTCGACGGTGGCCGCTCGATCGCGGTGGTCACGAACGGGAGTTCCTCGTGCCCGCCGGTCGTGACCGGCCAGCCGAACCTCGCCGGCACCACCCTCGCGGTGGAGCTCTCCCCGTCTGCGCAGCAGGAGTGCACCCGCGACATGGCGCCGCGGGCCACGTTGGTCGCTCTGCCCGCGGGTGTCGACCCGGGTCAGGATCTCGCCGTCACCGTGACGGGCGTCGCGCAGGGGGAGGCCAGGCTCGCGGGGCTCGCGCCAGCGCCTGCCGCCACGGGTGAATTCTCCCCGTCCGCAGGCTGGGTGAACGACTCCCTCGTCGCCATCGTCACCTACGGCAGCTCCACGTGCGTCCCCTCTGTCGAGGCGGTCACCACCGCGGGCTCCGATGTCGCCGTCCAGTTCGCGACACCGCCGGCCGATCAGATCTGCACGATGGACATCGCGCCGCGGGTGACCCTCGCCGACATCGGCCGCGAGGCCGGGTCGGGCGCGGTGTCGCTCGTGCTCTCCGGCGGTGGTGTCGACGCGGGCGCGCCCATCCCCGTGCTCGGCGCGCGATGACCTCGACGGCCGGACCCGGCGTCAGCGATCTCTGACGAGCAGGTCGCCCACCTCGCACTCCAGCACGCGGCAGATGGCGGACAACGTCGAATAGCGGATCGCTCGGGCGCGGTCGTTCTTCAGCACCGACAGGTTCACCACCGAGACCCCGACGAGTTCGCTGAGGCGCGTCAGCGTCATGCCCCGCGCCTCGAGAAGCTCGTCGAGGCGACAGTGGATGCCGGTGGGCTCGTCATCCGTGGCGGCCGGGGTCATACGAGGCCCTCGGTGTCGCGCTGGAGACGGTCGCCGACCGCGAACACGGTGCCGGCGAGGGCGACGACGAACGCGACGGCGAAGATGGCGAAGACGTCGACCGTGCCGACGACCGCTCGGTCGTAGGTCCCTGCGGACACCAGGGCGAGTGCGCCGTTGACGGCCATGTTGTGGAAGAAGGGCACGAAGTACATCCCCGCGATGGCGACGAGGCCGGCTGCGGTCACGAGCGCCGTGTGCGCCCGGGAGAAGATGCGCCCCCGCAAGATGCCGAAGCACAGGACGAGCAGCAGCGTCACCACCGTCACCATGGCCGCTGCGAACACCGCGTGGCTGATGACGAGCGCCGCGAGCGAGGCGGGCTGGAGAGACGCGACGGTCACCGAGGCGGAATCGAGCTGGACCGTCACCGCCGAGCCGCCGGGGCCGAGCGGCGCCTGCGCATCGGTCGCGGCGAAGGGGGCGAGGAGCGTGATGTCGCGATTCGGGAGAACCCGAGCGATGTCGGTGATCGCCTGCACGACGGCCGCCACGGCGATCGCGACGCCGCCGATCAGGAACAGGACGAAGCCGGCGGTATCGCCGCGGGACAGGACCCGGGACGTGGGGCGGGGGGAAGCCATGATCGCTCCTTATCGATGATCGTTATTATCGGTTGTCGATAACATAACGATGATCGATGGGTCCCGCAAGAGCGAGCGATGTGGCGGTATGCCCACGGCGAACACGGGGCTCTGGCATCCGGCCGCTGGTTACTCTCGATGTACGGCGCGCGGAGGCGTGCCTGTCAGCCCATTTTTGGAGGGACTGAGGATGTTCGAAAGATTCACCGATCGTGCTCGTCGTGTGGTGGTGCTCGCCCAAGAAGAGGCGAAGATGCTGAACCACAACTACATCGGCACGGAGCACATCCTTCTGGGCCTCATCCACGAGGGTGAGGGCGTGGCTGCCAAGGCGCTCGAGTCGCTGGGCATCTCGCTCGATGCCGTCCGCGAGCAGGTGCAGGACATCATCGGCCAGGGGCAGCAGCAGCCGACCGGCCACATTCCGTTCACGCCGCGTGCGAAGAAGGTCCTCGAGCTGTCGTTGCGCGAAGCGCTGCAGCTCGGACACAACTACATCGGAACCGAGCACATCCTGCTCGGTCTCATCCGTGAGGGCGAGGGTGTCGCCGCCCAGGTCCTCGTCAAGCTCGGTGCCGACCTGAACAAGGTGCGCCAGCAGGTCATTCAGTTGCTCTCGGGCTACCAGGGCAAGGAGCCCGCGGGCGTCGCCTCGGGTGCCGGCGAGCAGACCCAGGGCGCGGCCCAGGGCGGGTCGGCCGTTCTCGACCAGTTCGGACGCAACCTCACGCAGGCCGCGCGCGACAACAAGCTCGACCCTGTCATCGGGCGCGAGAAGGAGATCGAGCGCGTGATGCAGATCCTGTCGCGCCGTTCGAAGAACAACCCGGTCCTCATCGGCGAGCCCGGCGTCGGCAAGACCGCCGTCGTCGAGGGTCTCGCGCAGGCCATCGTCAAGGGCGATGTGCCCGAGACCCTGAAGGACAAGCAGGTCTACTCGCTCGATCTCGGCTCGCTCATCGCCGGTTCCCGCTACCGCGGTGACTTCGAGGAGCGCCTCAAGAAGGTCACCAAAGAGATCCGCACGCGCGGCGACATCATCGTCTTCATCGACGAGATCCACACCCTCGTGGGCGCGGGCGCCGCAGAGGGCGCGATCGACGCGGCATCCATCCTCAAGCCGCTCCTCGCGCGCGGTGAGCTCCAGACCATCGGTGCCACCACGCTCGACGAGTACCGCAAGCACTTCGAGAAGGACGCCGCTCTCGAGCGCCGCTTCCAGCCGATCCAGGTGGCCGAGCCGAGCCTTCCCCACGCGATCAACATCCTGAAGGGGCTGCGCGACCGCTACGAGGCGCACCACAAGGTGCAGATCACCGACGGCGCGATCGTCGCCGCGGCGAACCTGGCCGATCGCTACATCAGCGACCGGTTCCTCCCCGACAAGGCCATCGACCTGATCGACGAGGCCGGCGCTCGACTGCGTCTGTCGATCCTGTCGAGCCCGCCGGAGCTGCGCGAGTTCGATGAGAAGATCGCCAAGGTCCGGGAGCAGAAGGAGCAGGCCTCCGAAGACCAGGACTTCGAGAAGGCCGCCGCGCTGCGCGACGAGGAGAAGTCGCTCCTCGCGGAGCGTCTGCGTCTCGAGAAGCAGTGGCGCTCGGGTGACGTCGCCTCCCACGCGGTCGTCGACGAGGGTCTGATCGCCGAGGTGCTCGCCCAGGCGACCGGCATCCCGGTGTTCAAGCTCACCGAAGAAGAGTCCAGCCGCCTCATGTTCATGGAGAAGGCCCTGCACCAGCGGGTCATCGGACAGGAAGAGGCGATCGCCGCTCTGTCGCGCACGATCCGTCGTCAGCGCGCGGGCCTCAAGGACCCCAAGCGTCCCTCGGGCTCGTTCATCTTCGCCGGCCCCACGGGCGTCGGAAAGACCGAGCTCGCCAAGGCGCTCGCCGAGTTCCTCTTCGACGACGAGGGCGCGCTGATCTCGCTCGACATGTCGGAGTTCGGCGAGAAGCACACCGTCTCGCGTCTGTTCGGTGCCCCTCCCGGGTTCGTCGGATTCGAAGAGGGCGGCCAGCTCACCGAGAAGGTGCGCCGCAAGCCGTTCTCGGTCGTGCTCTTCGACGAGATCGAGAAGGCCCACCCCGACATCTTCAACTCGCTGTTGCAGATCCTCGAAGAGGGTCGTCTGACCGACGGTCAGGGCCGTGTCATCGACTTCAAGAACACCGTGATCATCATGACGACGAACCTCGGCTCGTCGGCGATCGCCGGTGGTCCGGTCGGCTTCCAGGTCGAGGGCAGCGCGCAGACCTCGTACGAGCGGATGAAGGGCAAGGTCGACGAGGAGCTCAAGCGCCACTTCAAGCCCGAGTTCCTCAACCGTGTCGACGACGTCATCGTGTTCCCGCAGCTGAACAAGGACGAGCTCCGTCAGATCGTCGGTCTGTTCGTCAAGCGCCTCGCCGACCGTCTGCTCGACCGAGACATGACCGTCGAGCTGTCGGACGACGCGAAGGACAAGCTCATCGAGATCGGGTTCGACCCGACGCTCGGAGCGCGCCCCCTGCGTCGCGCCATGCAGCGCGAGGTCGAGGACCGACTCAGCGAGAAGATCCTGCACGGCGAACTCGAGTCGGGCGACCACGTGAAGGTCGGCGTCGAGAACGGTCAGTTCTCGTTCGAGACCAGCCCGCGCGGCGAGAAGGTCGCGATCGGCGTCGGAACGGCGGGCGAGATCACCGCCACCCCCGACACCCTCGCCGGCAGCTGACACCGCGAGGAAGGAGGGGCCCGGATGCCATGGCATCCGGGCCCCTTCTCTGTTCGGTCCAGCGGCGTCAGAACAGCTGGCCCGCGTTGGTCGCGGCGAGGTCGATGAGCTCATCGCCCCGGCCGGACAGGATCGTCCGAATCGCGTAGAGGGTGAAGCCCTTGGCCTGTTCGAGGGTCACGGACGGGGGCATCGACAGCTCCTGCCGAGCCGTCGTCACCGACACGAGGGCCGGACCGGGGTGAGCGAGAGCCGCGGCGAGCGAGGTCTCGAGGTCAGTCGACTCGTCGACGCGGAACGACCGGATGCCGATCGCCTCGGCGACCGCCGCGAAGTCGGGGTTTCGCAGATCGGTGCCGTAGGTGACGAAGCCGGCGGCCTTCATCTCGAGCTCGACGAAGTTGAGCGAGGAGTTGTCGAAGACGACGGTCTTCACGGGGAGGTCGTTCTGGACGATCGTGATCAATTCGCCGAGCAGCATCGCCAGACCGCCGTCGCCGGCCAGAGCCACGATCTGCCGGTCGGGGAAGGCCGCTTGCGCGCCGATCGCATGCGATAGGGCGTTCGCCATGGTCCCGTGCGCGAACGACCCGATGAGCCGGCGTTCTCTCGTCATGGTGAGGTAGCGCGACGCCCACACCACGGGAGAGCCCACGTCCGGGATGAAGACCGCGTCGTCGTCGGCGAGACGGTCGAGCGTCCGTGCGACGAACTGGGGGTGCAGCGGCTTGCCGGCGGCGCTCGGCACCGCGAGATCGTCGAGCTTGGACCGGGTGGTCCGGTAGTGCGAACGCGCGTCGTCGGCGTGCCGCGTCGATCGTCCCTCGTTCAGCAGCGGAAGGAGTGCGCGGGCGGTGTCGCGCACGGTGCCGACCAGGCCGATGTCGATCGGGTGCCGGCGTCCGAGCTGCTCGCCCCGGATATCGACCTGGATGTGCTTCGCGCGGCTCGGGTAGAACTGCTGGTACGGGAAGTCCGTTCCGAGCATGAGGACGACATCGGCATCCTCCATCGCCCGGTACCCCGACGAGAATCCGAGCAGGCCGGTCATTCCGACGTCGAACGGGTTCTCCCACTCGATGTGCTCCTTGCCGCGCAGGGCGTGCACGATCGGGGCCTGCAGGCGGCGAGCCAGCTCGACCACCTCGTCGTGCGCGTCCGCGACGCCCGCGCCGGCCAGGATCGTCACCTTCTCGGCCGCGTTCAGCACATCGGCGGTGCGCCGCAGCTCGTCGTCGGAGGGGGTGATGCGGGGAGTCGTGCGCGCGATCGTCGCGACGCGGTCGTTCCGGGCTTTTGCCAGCAGTACGTCGCCCGGGATGACGAGCACGGCGACGCCGCGCTTCTCGATTGCTTCACGCATCGCGATCTCGAGCAGCCGAGGCATCTGCACGGGGTCGGCGACGTACTCGACGTACACCGAGCACTCGCGGAACAGCTCCTGCGGATGCGTCTCTTGGAAGTACGTCGACCCGATCTCTGCGGTCGGGATGTGGGCGGCGATCGCGAGGACCGGCACCCTCGAGCGGTTCGCGTCATAGAGACCGTTGATGAGGTGCAGGTTGCCGGGTCCGCAGCTTCCGGCGCAGACGGTCAGCTCTCCCGTCAGCTCCGCCTCGGCCGAGGCGGCGAAGGCCGCGGCCTCCTCGTGTCGCACGTGCATCCAGCGGATGTCGCCGTCTCGGCGGATGGCGTCGGTGAACCCGTTGAGCGAGTCGCCGGGAAGGCCGTAGACGCGCTGCACGCCGTGGTGGCGGAGGACGGAGACGATGTTTTCGGCAACGGTAGGCACGAAGCAGTCCTTTCATCGGAGAGGGGGACGAATCGCGCGACCGCTCGTGACGATCGCGCGTCACCACGGATCACGCTACTCCCGTGGTTGTGGACGTGGTCTGCCGCGGCTTCGACCCGACTATGCGTCGAACGGTCCTGACGCCCCCGCAGGGATGCCGAGCCGAGCGGCGTACGCTGGGAAGATGACTTCGCCCGCGCCGTTCGTCGTCCGCCCCGCCGGAACCGCCGACGTGCGACGCATCCACGAGCTCCTCGAACCGTTCGTGCAGAAGCGCATTCTGCTGGGCAAAGACCTGGTGGTCCTCTATGGCTCGGTGCAGCAGTTCGTCGTCGCCGAGGCCGACGGTGTGGTCATCGGGTGCGGCGCACTGCACGTGATGTGGGAGGACCTGGGCGAGATCCGCACGCTCATCGTCCACGACGAGTGGCTGCACCACGGCGTCGGCCGCGCCATCGTCGAGACGCTCGAGGAGCGAGCGCGGGCGCTCGGCGTCTCGCGGCTGTTCTGCCTGACGTTCGAGGTCGACTTCTTCACTCGCCGCGGCTTCGCCGAGATCGGCGAGCAGGTGGTGGACCCCGACGTCTACTCGCAGCTCGTGCGCAGCCCCGACGAGGGGGTCGCGGAGTTCCTCGACCTCGCCCACGTCAAGCCGAACACCCTGGGCAACACGCGGATGCTGAAGCACCTATGAGCCTGCGCTCCTGAGCGTGCCGTGGCGCGGGCGCACAGCCGCGCCGCCTACCCTGGAACCATGACCGATGCCCCCCGTAGGCGGAGGCAGTCCCCGGCGGTCTACCGTCGTCGTCGTCTCGCCGCAGGGCTTCTCGCTCTGCTGGTGATCGGCCTCGTCGTGTGGCTCGTGGCGGCTCCCCCGTGGCGTGCCGCTCCCACCGCCGAGACGACTTCCGATCCCGCCGCGAGCACTCCCTCCGCTGCTGCGGCGACGACCGCGCCGGCGGCGTCCGAGACTCCCTCCGCCGCGCCGTCCGCTTCGCCCACTCCGACCGCGCCCGCGGGGCCCGTCGAGTGCACGGCGGCCGACATCTCGGTTGCGGCGCTGTCGGACAAGAGCGAGTACGGGCAGGGCGAGAACCCGCAACTGTCGATCAAGCTCACCAACACCAGCGCGAACCCGTGCACGATGAACGTCGGCACGAGCGCCCAGTCGTTCACCGTGACGAGCGGGTCGGACGTGTGGTGGCGGTCGACCGACTGCCAGGCCGAGCCCAGCGACATGGAGGTGACGCTGGCCGCCGGTCAGGTCGTCACGAGCTCCGCCCCGTTGACCTGGGACCGCACGCGCTCCTCGGTGAACTCCTGCGGGGGAGAACGGCCGTACGCCCCCGGTGGGGGAGCGACCTATCACCTGAGCGTGTCCATCGGCGGCATCCCGTCGTCGGGGACGGCGTCGTTCATTCTGCGCTGAACATCACGAGGGGGGGATGCCGGTCGGCATCCACCCCTCGTCGTTCCCGGATTCAGGCGCCGGCGTTCTTCCCGAACACCTCGCCCTCCATGGCGTCGTAGCCCTCTTTCTGGGGGTCGCCGTGCAAGCCGCCGGACAGGGCGTACTCCTCTTCGGGGGAGAGGACGAGTCGATGGCGACCGTAGACCGCGAAGGCGACGAAGATCACGGCGTAGACGACGATGATCGCCACGATCGCGAGCAGATAGGTCGGGTTGAAGAGAAGGCCGAAGAAGACGATCGCGGCGATGACGGCGGCCGAGTAGGCCCCGAACAATCCCCACGGGCTCTTGTAGGGGCGCACCGCATTCGGGAACTTCCGTCGCAGGATGATGAACGACACCATCTGCAGGAAGTAGGCCAGCACCGCGCCCCAGACGGCGATGTTGAGCACGATCGCTCCCGCGGGGCTGGCGTCGCCGCCGGCCGCCTGCACCACGACGAGAGCGACGAAGCCGAGCGCAGCGCCGAACACGAGGGCGACCCAGGGTGTCTTGCGTGCGCCCGTGAGCGACAACCAGCGCGGGTAGTATCCGGCGCGCGACAGCGAGTACATGTTGCGGCCGTAGGCGAACATGATGCCCATCAGCGAGGCCAGGAGCCCGACGAGCGCGAGGAGCGACAGGAGGGCCGCGGCCTGGTCTCCGACCATCGCGCGGAAACCGTCGAGCAGGGGTTCGAGCGAGCTGCCGGTGGCGTCGGCGCCCAGCACGCCGGTGTTGAGGAACAGCACGATGAGACCGGTGACGATGAGCGTGCCGCGGGCCCAGAGCCCCGCGCGGGGGATGTCGCGGGCGGGGTCGTGCGACTCCTCTGCCGCGAGGGGGAGCTCCTCGATGCCGAGGAAGAACCACATCGCGAACGGGAGCGCCAGCAGGATCGATCCGACCCCGAAGGGTAGGAACTCGGTGTTCCCGTCCGTGGGGGCGATGTTCCAGAGCGATCCCCAGTCGAACGCGCCGGTCAGGAGCGACATCGCACCGAAGACGACGATGATGCCGATCGAGATGATCGAGACGACGATCGCGAACCCGAAGGAGATGTTCGCGCCGGCGGCGTTGAGAGCGATGAACAGCGCGTAGAGGATGATCCACCAGACGAAAGAGGGGAGGCTCACGCCGGTCAGCAGCTCGAGCGCCGAGTCGGCATACTGCCCCGAGAAGTAGACGACGACAGCGGTGGTCGCGACGTATTCGATGGTCTCGGCGAGACCCGTCGCGAGGCCGCCCCACGGTCCCATCGCCGACCGGGCGAACGAGTAGGCGCCGCCCGTGTGCGGCATGGCGGCGGCCATCTCTCCGATCGAGAAGGTGAGGCCGTAGTACATCACCACCAGGATGACGAAGGCGATGAGCATGCCGCCGAATCCGGCGAAGCCGATGCCGAAGTTCCAGCCCGAGAAGTCGCCCGAGATGACGGCGGCGACGGCGAGACCCCACAGGCCCCAGACACCCGCCGAGCGTTTCAGCGTGCGTTTCTCGAAGTACGAGGCGTCGGTGGCCGTATAGGTGGCTCCGGCGACCTTTTTGCGGGAGTTGCTCGAGGTGGACATGTGGCCTCCAGACGGATGCGGACAGGCTTCGGGGTCGCCTTGCGGGAAATCATGGCCTTCTATTGGTCGACCTGTCTACCTTTGGCGTGTAAGTTCCTCGTTACGTCCTTCGCACGAGGTGACGTGACCACCGCGAGAGGGAGACCATGGCGGGCAATCTCAGCAGCGAAGACCTGGATGCCGCGATCGAGGCGGGAGAGATCGACACGGTCGTCGTCGCCTTCCCCGACGCGCAGGGCCGGCTCGTCGGCAAGCGCGTCGCCGCGCGGTTCTGGCGCGACGAAGTCCGCGGCCACGGCGCGGAGGCGTGCAACTACCTGCTCTCGGTCGATGTCGACCTCAACACCGTCGACGGGTACGCCATGTCGAGCTGGGAGAAGGGCTACGGCGACATGCTGCTCGTGCCCGACCTCGACACCCTGCGCACGATCCCCTGGCAGCCCGGGACCGCGCTCGTCTTCGCCGACCTCGCGTGGGGAGATCGCGCGCACGTCGCACAGTCGCCCCGCGGCATCCTGACCGCGCAGCGCGCTCGTCTCGCCGAGCGCGGACTCACCGCCTACGCCGGAACGGAGTTGGAGTTCATCGTCTTCGACGACTCGTTCCGCGACGCGTGGGCCAAGGGCTACACGGGGCTGACCCCCTCGACCGACTACAACGTCGACTACAACCTGCTCGCGACGACCCGGCTCGAGCCGCTGCTGCGCGACATCCGCCTCGGCATGGACGGCGCCGGCATGTACTGCGAGGGCGTGAAGGGCGAGTGCAATTTCGGTCAGCAGGAGATCGCGTTCCGCTACGCCGAGGCTCTCGAGACGGCTGACAACCACACCCTGTACAAGAACGGCGCGAAAGAGATCGCCGATCGGCACGGCAAGTCGCTGACCTTCATGGCCAAGTTCAACGAGCGTGAGGGCAACAGCTGCCACATCCACCTCTCCGTGCGCGGCGATGACGGATCGGCGGTGATGGCCGGCGACGGGGAGTACGGATTCAGTCCCCTGATGGGCCACTGGATCGCCGGCATCCTGGCCACCCTGCGCGAATTCACGCTGCTGTACGCCCCCACGATCAACTCCTACAAGCGCTACGCGAAGGGGTCGTTCGCCCCCACCGGGGTGGCCTGGGGCGTTGACAACCGCACGTGCGCCCTGCGCGTCGTCGGCCACGGCTCGTCGCTGCGCGTCGAGAACCGCGTGCCCGGGGGAGACGTGAACCCCTACCTCGCGATCTCGGCGATCATCGCGGGGGGCCTGTACGGCATCGAGAACGAGCTCGAACTGCCCGACCCGCTCAGCGGCAACGCGTACGCGGCCGGTGTCGACACCCTTCCGACGACCCTCCGGGAAGCCGCTCGGCTGTTCTCGGAGTCGGCGATCGCCCGCTCGGCCTTCGGCGACGAGGTCGTCGAGCACTACCTCAACCAGGCGCGCATCGAGGTCGAGGCCTACGACGCCGCCGTGACCGATTGGGAGCGGGTGCGTGGTTTCGAGCGCCTCTGATTCGAGCAGGACCCCCGTCGTGGGGCTGACCACGTACCTGGAGCGCGCGAAGCAGGGCGTGTGGGATGTCCGCGCCTCGTTCCTGCCGCAGCAGTACTTCGATGCCGTCACGGCCTCGGGCGCGAGCGCCGTGCTGCTGCCGCCCCAGCCGCGACCCGAGCAGGCCGCGGCGGCGGTGCTCGACGGGCTCGACGGGCTGATCCTCACGGGCGGCCTCGACGTGCAGCCCGAGCTGTACGGGGCGGAGCGTCACCCGCTCACCGACCCCGCTCGCGCCGACCGGGACGCGTGGGAGATCGCGCTCCTCGCGGGGGCGCGCGAGCGCGGCATCCCGGTGTTCGGTATCTGCCGGGGGCTGCAGCTCATCAACGTCGCGAGGGGCGGCACCCTGCACCAGCATCTGCCCGAAGCACTCGGCACGGAGCGCTACCGCATCGGCGGGGGCGTGTTCGCCGAGAACACGGTCGAGGTGGATGCCGGCACCCGGCTCGCCGGCCTGGTCGGTGCCGGTCCGCTCACGGTCCACAGCTACCACCACCAGGGCGTCGACCGGGTCGGCGACGGGCTTCGCGTGACCGCTCGCACCGACGACGGCCTTGTGCAGGCCGTCGAGACAGAGGGCGACGACTACCTGGTCGCCGTGCAGTGGCATCCCGAAGAGAACGCCGAGGATCGCCGACTGTTCCTGGGCCTGGTCGCTGCCGCCGCGGTGTACCGAGCGTCGCGTGCCGCCGCCCCCTCGTCCGAGCCCGCAGGCCCGGTCACCACCTCCGAGCGCCAGGGAGTTCCCGCATGAGCACCTTCACCGTCATCGACCCCTCGACAGGGTCGCCGATCACGACGCTCGAACGCGCCGAGGTCGAGCACGTGGATGCCGCCGTCGCGAGCGCCGTGCGCGCGCAACGCGCGTGGGCAGCCCTGGCTCCAGTCGCCCGCGCCGACGCCCTGCGCGCGTTCGCCCGGGTCGTCGAGTCGCACGTCGACGAGCTCGCGGCTCTCGAAGTGAAGAACTCGGGCCACCCGATCGGCTCGGCCCGCTGGGAGGCGCAGCACGTCGCGCAAGTGCTCAACTACTACGCCGGGGCGCCGGAACGCTTGATCGGGTCGCAGATCCCGGTCGCCGGCGGACTCGATGTGACCTACCACGAGCCCTACGGGGTGGTCGGGATCATCGTGCCGTGGAACTTCCCCATGACGATCGCGGCGTGGGGCTTCGCCCCGGCGCTCGCCGCGGGCAACGCCGTCGTGCTCAAGCCCGCCGAGCTGACCCCGCTCACCGCGCTCCGCCTGGGCGAACTCGCTCTCGAGGCGGGGCTGCCGGACGGGTTGTTCCAGGTGGTCGTCGGCTCGGGCTCGGTCGTGGGCCAGCGCTTCGTCTCGCACCCCGACGTGCACAAGGTCGTGTTCACCGGGTCGACCGAGGTCGGCACCGAGGTCGCCGCGGGCTGCGCGCGGATGCTCAAGCCCGTGACGCTCGAACTGGGCGGCAAGAGCGCGAACATCGTGTTCGCCGACGCCGATCTCGAGAAGGCCGCCGCGGGCGTCCCCGGCTCGGTGTTCGACAACGCCGGTCAGGACTGCTGCGCGCGAAGCCGTCTGCTGGTGCAGCGGAGCGTCTTCGACCGCTTCATCGAGATGCTCGAACCGGCCGTCGCCGCCTGGAAGGTCGGCGACCCCGCGAGTGAGGACACCCAGATGGGACCGCTCATCTCGGCATCCCATCGCTCTTGCGTCCAGGGCTTCCTCGACGGCGTCGACGTCGCGTTCCGCGGCTCGGCTCCCGAGGGTGACGGCTTCTGGTTCGCCCCCGCCGTCGTGCTCGCGCAGCCCGGAGACCGCATCGCGCGCGACGAAGTCTTCGGCCCGGTGCTCGCCGTGCTGCCGTTCGACGACGAAGCGGATGCCATCCGCCTCGCCAACGACACCGCGTACGGTCTCGCGGGGTCGATCTGGACCGAGAACCTGGGCCGCGGCATTCGGATCTCGCGCGCAGTGCGCAGCGGAGTGCTGTCGGTGAACTCGCACTCGTCGGTGCGCTACGCCACCCCCTTCGGCGGCATGAAGGCCTCCGGTCTCGGACGGGAGCTGGGACCGGATGCCGCCGAGCACTTCACCGAGGTGAAGAACGTGTTCTACGCCACCGAGTGACCCCTGCCCTTCACCCCTTGTCCCACTTGTGACGCTCCTTGTCCCACTTATGGCTGCTTCAGCGGCTCTGAACCAGCCATAAGCGGGACAAGGGTCAGCTCGAAAGGAACCACCGCCCATGACCATCGACCTCACTCAGCGTCTGCGCGATCGCGTCGCCATCGTCACCGGAGGGGCCAGCGGCATCGGCCTCGCCACCGCCCGTCGCTTCGCGGCCGAGGGCGCCCGGGTCGTGATCGCCGACCTCGACGAGACCACCGGCACGGCTGCCGCCACCGAGGTGGGAGGCGTCTTCCGGCAGGTGAACGTCGCCGACGAAGCGTCCGTGAACGCGCTGTTCGACGGCGTCGCCGCCGACCTCGGCAGCGTCGACATCGCCTTCAACAATGCCGGCATCTCGCCCGCCGACGACGACTCGATCGAGACGACCGAGCTGCCCGCCTGGGACCGAGTGCAGGACGTCAACCTCAAGAGCGTGTACCTCTGCTCGCGCGCTGCCCTGCGACACATGGTGCCCGCGGGAAAGGGGTCGATCATCAACACCGCATCGTTCGTGGCCCTGCTGGGCTCGGCCACCTCGCAGATCTCGTACACCGCGTCGAAGGGCGGCGTGCTCGCGATGACCCGCGAGCTCGGCGTGCAGTTCGCGCGCCAGGGGATCCGCGTCAACGCCCTCTGCCCGGGACCGGTGAACACTCCGCTGCTGCAGGAGCTGTTCGCGAAGGACCCCGAGCGCGCGCAGCGCCGATTGGTGCACGTGCCGATGGGTCGGTTCGCGGAGCCGGAGGAGATGGCCGCGAGCGTGGCGTTCTTGGCATCCGACGACGCGTCCTTCATCACGGCCACGGCGTTCGTGGTCGACGGGGGCATCACCAACGCTTACGTCACGCCCCTGTGAACCGGTGACGTGACAGGCTGAGGGTGTGACAGACGCGCCGCTCGACGACCTGCGCCGGGCCGTGTACCGCCCCGTGCGCAGCGGCAACGCGCTCGAGGACACCACGGCGCGCATCGTGCAGACGGTGCGGCTCGGCCTCGTGGCGCCGGGGGAGTCGCTTCCCGCGGAGCGCGAGCTCGCGGCGCTGTACGGGGTGAGCCGGGACACGGTCCGCGAGGCGCTGAAAGAGCTGTCGGATGCCGGGTGGCTCGAGACGCGGCGGGGTCGCTACGGCGGGACCTTCGTCGTCGATCCCGTGCCCCGGCCCTCGACGCCGGCGGTCGTCTCGGCCGCCGAGCTCTCCGACGTCATCGCTCTACGCGGCGTCCTCGAACCGGGGGCGGCGTGGGCGGCGGCGGCGCGGTCGCTGTCGGCCGAGGAGCGGGACGTGCTGTGGGCGCGGCACGAAGCGGCCGCGCTCGCCGAGGGAGAGGACTACCGCCGACTCGACACGCTCCTGCACCTGACGATCGCGGAGTTCGCCGGCATCCCGTCTCTCGTTCCCCTCGTCGCCGACAACCGCGCGCGCGTGAACGCCTGGCTCGACACGTTCCCCCTGCTGCCGCGCAACATCGAGCACTCGACCTCGCAGCATGCCGCGGTGGTCTCGGCGATCCTCGCCGGGAGACCGGATGCCGCCCACGCGGCGATGCGCGACCACCTCGCCGGGTCGGAGGCGCTGCTGCGGGGATTCCTGGCCTAGGGACTCGTGGGGGTTCGCAGCTTTGGAGCTTCGAGGTCGAGGGTCGCAGCGCGCGAGGTGCGGTGGGAAGTTGTGGGGCGCCGCGAGGTCAGGGAGGCGGCGCGGGGCGCGGGAGGTGCGGTGGGAGGTTGTGGGGCGCCGCGAGGTCACGGAGGCGGCGCGGGGGAGCGCGGGGATGACGCGGCGGTGCCGGGTGGAGGAGCTTCCGCGGGCGGAGGATGCAGCCCGGGCGTTCGATCCTCCGGTCGGCGATTCTCCTCCCGTCGGAAGCGCCGCGGGCGTGTTCGGCGCAGCGCGGGCGTGCGCGACGCCGCGCGGATAGGCTCGGAGGATGGCGGCAGGAAAGAAGCGCAAGGGGAAGAAGCTCGACGTGGACTTCAAGAACACCGCCTTGACCGACGCCCTGCAGACGCAGGATATGGCGGCGATCGCCTTCGCTCTCCGTCACGGACCGACGGTCGTGCCGCTGATGACGCCGGGCGATGCCGACGACCCGCTCAGCGTCGGCGAGGTCTGGACCTACCGCGATCCGAACACCGGCCAGCTCGCCCTGCTGCTGTTCAGTGATGCGGCGCACAAGCCCGAGACGCTGCCGCCGCACGTGGCCCTGCAGTCGCCGCAGTGGCTGCGCGCGTTCCTCGGAACGCATCGGGATGCCATCACCACGGTGTTCATCGACATTGCGGGGCCGCACCCGATCCAGGCTTCACCGGCTGACCTGATCGCCGCGCTGGACGCCTGAGCTCTCCCTCGGTGCCGCGGGTTCGGTGCCGCTGGTTCGGTGCCCGGGGGCCGGCGCCCGGGGTCCGGCGCCTGGGTTCGACGCCGGGGTTCGACGCCGGGGTTCGACCCCCGGGGTTCGGCGCCCTGGGTTCGGCGCCCGGGGTCCGGCACCTGCGCCCGGCGCCCGGCGCCCGGCGTTCGGGTCCCGGGGTCCGCCGCCCTGGGCTCGACGTCCGGGGACCGGCGCCCGGAATCCAACGCCCTGGGTCCGCCGCCCGGGGACCGACGCCCGGGGTCTTCCCCCGGCGCGGGGGCGGTGGGGTGTCGCGCTGCCCGTTGAGTGTCCAGAACACCCGGAGCATTCTGAATTTCGTCCGGGTGTTGTGGACACTCGAGCGTCGGATGGGGCGGGGGCGTGTGGGCGAGCGACCGGGCGGGTGAGAGGCGGAACTCGCGCGGGTGAAGGGCTCGTGCAAGACTCGGGGACATGGAGTACCTGATCGTCGGTGCCGTATGCGCCGCAGGACTTGTCATCCCCGCCGTTCTCGGGATGACGTCGCCGCACCGCCGCCGCCGGTCTTCTCCTCCCGGCCGTTGACGATCGCACGGGAGCGGTGTCCCGTGGGGCCACCGGTTCCTGAGAACTCGCGACCGCTCGATCTCACCGCATCGGTCTGCTGGAGGCGCTTTATGCTCCGGGTGCGTCTCAGAACCCGGGTTCGCTGTCGTCGCGGGGCAAGCCGCGCACCTGCAACTCGTTGAGGGCCTGCGCGAGTTTTCGCGACGAGGCGTCGAGGACGGTGTGATAGCCGAGCCGCTTCGCCTCTGACGCGCGCTGAGCGGCCTGCGTGACGTTGCGGATCTCGCCCGTGAGGGTGAGCTCGCCGATCGCCGCGAGGCGCTTCGACACCTTGCGGTTCTTCACCGCGTTGGCCACCGCGATCGCGATCGCGAGGTCGGCCGCGGGTTCGACCAGGCGCACCCCGCCGACGGTGGAGACGTAGACGTCGCGATCCGAGAGCGTCAGGCCCATTCGGCTCTCGAGCACGGCGAGCACCATCGCGACGCGCGAGGAATCGACGCCGTTGACGATGCGGCGCGGGTTGGGCGCCGTCTGCCGCACGGCGAGGGCCTGGATCTCGACGGGCAGAGCGCGCCGCCCCTCCATCGCGATCGTGACGCACGTGCCGGGTTCGGGCTCACCGTGGCCGAGGAACAGCGCGCTCGGGTCGGCGACCTCGGCGATACCCGTGCCCGTCATGTCGAAGCAGCCGACCTCGTCGGTGGGGCCGAAGCGGTTCTTGAGTGCTCGCACGAAGCGGAGCGAGGTCTGCCGGTCGCCCTCGAAGTGGCAGACGACGTCGACCAGGTGCTCGAGGATGCGGGGCCCCGCGATCGACCCGTCTTTCGTGACGTGGCCGACGAGGATGACGGGGAGGCCTCGTTCTTTCGCCACACGGATGAGGGCGGACGCCACCTCGCGCACCTGGGCGGGCTGACCCGCCGCGCCGTCGCTGTGGGCCGACGACACCGTTTGCACGGAGTCGACGATGAGCAGTCCCGGCTCGACCTGGTCGATGTGCCCGAGGATCGTGGCGAGATCGGTCTCGGCCGCGAGGAAGAGCTCGTCGTGCAGGGCCCCGGTGCGCTCGGCGCGCAGCCGTACCTGCGCCGCAGACTCCTCTCCGCTGGCGTAGAGCACGCGCCGACCCGCGCGGGCGCTCTGGGCGGCGACCTCGAGCAGCAGCGTGGACTTGCCGACGCCCGGCTCCCCACTCAGAAGGATTGCCGCGCCCGGCACGATGCCGCCGCCCAGCACCCGGTCGAACTCGCCCACTCCGCTCGTGCGGCGTGGGGCGTCTTGCGTGTCGATCTCGGTGATCCGGCGCGCGGCGCGGGCGGCCCCGGGAGCGACGGGCGTGATCGACCGCACGATCCCGGTCTGTTCCGCGGCCTCGACGACCGTGCCCCACGACTGGCACTCGCCGCAGCGCCCGACCCACTTCAGCGTCGTCCACCCGCACTCGGTGCAGCGGTACGGGGCAGGGGCTGCAGCGGGACGTCGGGATGCCATGTGCTCAGGCTACGCGGGGCCTCCGACATCGCCGCGCCGGGCCGCGGCATGCGGTGGTCGCATGTCCGGCCGGGGTCCCGGCATCCGGGATCTGCCCCGCCGGTGCGCAGCCCGAGGCCACGCATAAACGCGATCCACGCGCATAAACACGTGCAGAACGCGTTTATGCGACTCGATCGCGTTTATGCGTGAGACGGAGGCGATCGACGCACGTACGCCGGGTGGGCGCGCGCTGAACCCACGGGGTCGACCGGTGGTCAGTCGCGGAGCGACCCCGCGACGGTTGTCAGAGCGTCGGCGGAGCGGCGCAGCAGCGTCAGCTCGGCGTCGGAGAACGGCGTGCCCGGGAGGGGAACCGCTCCGCGCGCCGAGACGATCGAGGGCACCGACAGGGCCATGCCGTCGACGCCGTGGAAGCCCTGCAGCACCGTACTGACCGGCAGGATCGCGTGCTCGTCGCGCAGGATGGCCTCGACGATCCGGGCGCTCGACAGGCCGATCGCGTAGTTGGTCGCGCCCTTGCCCTTGATGACCTTGTACGCGGCGTCGCGGACGTCGACGGCGATCGCGTCCAGTTGCTCGCGATCGAAGCGTGTGCCGTCGGGGAGATCGAACTCGGTGATCGGCACGGAGCCGATCGTGGCCGTCGACCACAGCGGAAACTCGGTGTCGCCGTGCTCGCCGACGATCCAGGCGTGCACGCTCGAGGTGGCGACCCCGGCGCGCTGCGCGAGTTTCCAGCGCAGGCGCGAGGTGTCGAGCACGGTGCCCGAGGCGAAGATGCGGCGGCTGGGCAGGCCCGTGGCCTCTTGAGCCAGGACCGTGAGCACGTCGCACGGGTTGGTCACGATCACGTAGATCGCGTGCGGGGCGACGTCGAGCAGCTTCGGCATCATGTCGCGGATGATCGCGGCGTTGGTCGCGGCGAGCTCGGTGCGCGTCTGGCCCGGGTTCTGCTTCGCGCCCGCCGTGATGACGACGACGTGCGAGCCCGCGGCCACCGAGACGTCGCTTCCGCCCGTGATATCGCTCGAACCGGTGAACTGCGTGCCGTGGGCCAGATCGAGCACCTCGGCCTCCACCTTCTCGGCCGCGATGTCGTAGAGCGCGACATGCCGCGCCGACCCGCGGATCAGGGCGGCGTACGCGACGCTCGCGCCCACGCTCCCGGCCCCGACGACCGTCAGCTTCGAGTTCTCGATCACGCTCATGGCTCGATCCTGGCAGCGGGGGAGGGCGGCTTCCAGCGTGGTCGTTCGACGGTGGACGAACGGATGCCAGGGGTCGAGGGCTGCGCCACGCGCGACGTGCGAGGGCGCGGGGCCGGCGGGTTGCGGCGCTCCCGTGCGGTCGCAGTGGTGCGTGCCGAACTCCGGAGTCTTCGGACACCGGCGACCGCGCGTGGCGGTGTCGCGGGAGAGCGACGCCGTTTCTCCGGACTGCGGCGATACCTCCCCGATCCCATCCGGCCATCGACCAGGCAGCCGATTCGCGGCATCCTGAAGTGTGTCGTAAGCTATTCGGCGGTGACGTGTCCGAGCGGCCGAAGGTGCAACACTCGAAATGTTGTGTAGGTTCACCCCTACCGTGGGTTCAAATCCCACCGTCACCGCCACCACGAAGGCCCCGAATCCCGCGGAAGCGCGGGGGTTCGGGGCCTTCGCTTCGTCATAGGGCTGACCAGCGGTGACGCGGCGGTAACCGTTTCACTTCTCAGGGCGCGATTCGACAACGGCGCGCTGAGCTGCAACCGGCACGTCCGGGCGTGCGACTCGATCCGCCCGAAGCTGGTGCGTCATGCGGTGCTCCGGGAAGACGCGAAGATGGCGGCTCCGAGGGGGCACGCCGTTCTCGGGAGGGGGCTTCTTCGAAGCGGACCGTCACTCGTCGACGAAATGGATGGCCAGATCACCGGGGATAATTGGCGCAGATGCTGCCGCACCGCAGCCCTGAGCCCCGCGTCCCGTAGCGATTCCACCTCATCGATCTCCCGATCATCTTCCCGCGCTCGCCGGCGGACAGCGGCCGGTGGGAACGGCGACGCCCTCGCACGTGTCCCCCAAATGGGGGACAAGGGTGATAGCTTTGACGACGGCTTCACCGTCCGGACCTGCCCCCAATGCACCCCATCCGGGCGGTGAGGTCTCGAACGAAGACGTGGGCGCGGCGCGATCCCGCGCGTGGGTCGACATCGCCGCGGGAACGCGCGTGACGCGACAGCCGTGGTGTGCGGGACGACTCCCCATCTCGGTCGTCACCTCCCGCGCCGACGACCTCGGTCCGAGCCGTCGCCCCGCGGGGCGAATCGCGCCAGTGGTTCGATGCGCCACCACACGTCTCATCGTGGTGTCCACGGGATGGGCGGGCCGCGCCACCGCCGCGGCACGCAGGGGGGGCGTGTTCCGCGGGTTCACCGTCAGGGTATTCTCGAGAGGCGGTCTGCGACCTCCTCGCCGGGACGGGACGCGACAGGCCACCCTTCGGAGAACCACCCCGCCAGGAGAACAGATGGACCGGCTCGTCTATCAAGAGCGACGCATCTCCGACACCGAAAACCGGATGCCCTCGCCCCTTCGCTTCATCGAACGAGTGATGGACGACGCCAGCGGTGCCCGTGGGCTCCCTCTTGGTCCGGCCGGCGTATGACCGATCCTCAACGCCCGACGCAGGCGACGATCGCCGAGTGGGCCGCGCGCTTCGTGGCCAGGGGCGTTCCTGCGCTCGGCGAACCGCTCGTGCTTCCCCAGGACGATGACGAGAACGGCGACGCGTTCATCGTCCTCATCCACCTGCGGCACGCGCCCGCTGCCATCTACCTCCAGCTCGACGAAAGCGGGCGGTGGGTGGCCACCCTCACCGAGCGCCCCAGCGATCTCACGGGCACGTCCCTCGACCTCATCGCCCTCGGCGCCGAAGTCGAAGCGGCGGGTCAGCTGTGCGCCTACCTGCAGGAACGGACCGACGATCTCGCGGCGCCGCCCGCCTGATCGTCGGACCGCGTCGCTGCGCTGCGGGCCTTACCGATACCGCTGATCCTGTCGCGCGCCCGGGCAGGCGGCCGCGGTGCCTCGCGCGGACGCAAACGGAGCGCGTCGACGGCAGCTCGTTACGGAGCCGTGCCGACGACCCGATAGTAGGGCTGGACCCTCCGCGTCACCCCGATGGTGCGCGAAGCCGCTGACCCGCGACGTCCACGCCCCCGTTCCGATCGGAGCTGCAGCATGACCGTCCCCGCCGCCCACGAGTACCGCACCTACCCCGTCGTGACTCTTCCGGTGTTCGACCTCCGAACGGGGGATGTGGTGGTCGGTACGGATTCCGAGGTCGTCGGGATCGATGCCGAGAGCCCGTGGACGCGCCGCATCTCCGAGCGGCATCCCTCGGGGCAGATCACCCGATTCGCCTACGACTGCGCGGACGAGCTCACGGTGTATCGAAAGCCGCCAGCCGAATCCGCCGCCGACTCGGGCGCGGAGAGCGCTCCCGGCACGAGGACCGGGCGCCCCGCCGGCATCCGCTGCCCGCACTGCGGGAACGTGAGCGCCTTCGCGGTCCAGCTCACCGTGAACGTGGTGCTCGACGGCGACCTCGACGTCATCGGCTCCCCGCAGGCCTCGTCCGATCAGTGTTCCGCCCGCCTCACCGGCCCCGGGGACGGGTTCCGCGGAGACGAGCCCGTGCAGTGCCAGCAAGACCGAGGCGGGTGCGGACACCGAGGCAGCGTCGAGCAGTTCCGCGTCCGCGCGGAGGATTCCGCCGTCGAGTAGCCGGCCACGGAGGAGTCCGCCCCGGCCTGGATACGCTCGACCGATGGACGAGGACGCGCCGCCGACAAAGAAGCCGCGGGAGATCCTCCGCCATCCGGCTTTCGCGTTCTTCTGGACCGCGACGACGCTCCGCGCGTTCGGGTCGACGATCGCCGGGGTCGCCTTCCAGGTGCTCATCGTCACGGTGATCGCGGCGACGCCGGCACAGGTCGGCATCCTGAACGCCCTCAGCGTCGTTCCGTACCTGTTCCTCGGCCTGGTCGTGGGCGCGTGGATGGACCGTGGAAGACGGCAGCGGACGCTGGTGGTCACGACGATCGGGCGGGCGCTGGTGCTCGCCGTCGTCCCCATCCTCGTGCTGACGGGCGTGCTCGATTTCTGGTCGGTGGCGGCGATCACCCTCGCGCTCGGCGTGCTCACCCTGTTCGGGGACTCCGCAGCGCAGCCGCTGCTCCCGCGGCTCGTGCCGAGATCGTCGCTCCCGGCAGCGAATGCGCGGCTCGGCCAGAGCCAGACCGTGGCTCAGACGGCGGGGCCGGCGATCGGCGGTGCCCTTCTCGCGATCGTCGGGGCGCCGATCCTGTTCGTGATCGACGCCGTCATCGCCGCGATCGCCGCGGTGCTGCAGTCGCGGATCTCGGTGTCCGAGGCGAAGGCGCCGCCGCGGGCCGCCGGCCGGCACGTGGGGCATGAGATCGCGCAGGGCATGCGCTACACCTATCGGCATCCGAGGCTGCGTCCGCTCGCGATCTCGATCCACGTGTGGTTCCTCGGCAACAGCATCGTGGCGACGGCATTCGTCGTCTTCGCGCTGCGCGAGCTCGCCCTGCCCGCGTGGGCGTACGGGGTTGCCCTGGCGCTCGGGGGAGTCGGCGGTTTCGTGGGGGCGGTGGTCGCCCCGGTCCTCGGCGTCCGGCTGGGAGCGGGCCGGGCGATCCTGCTCGGACGCGTCCTCGTCGTGCTGCCCTGGGCCGTTCTGGCCTTCGTCCCGCTCAGGCCCGACAGCGGCATCGGGGTGATCCTCGCCGTCGTCGCGGCCGCGCAGTTCGTCTACGGCCTCGCGATGGGGATCGAGGATACGAACGACATCTCTTACCGACAGTCCGTCGCGCCGGATCGCATCCAGGGTCGGATGAACTCGACCATCCGCACCGTGAACCGCAGTGTCTTCTTCGTCGGCGCATTGCTGGCGGGCGTGCTCATGACCTCGCTCGGCCTTCCGGTGACGCTCGGGATCGGTGCGGGGCTGTTCGTCCTCGCCGCGCTGGTCATCGCCCTCTCACCGCTGCGCAGAGCGCGCCACGATAGCTCTTCGCGCAGCTGAGAACCGCGCACGCGCGCTCGGGCGGATCACACCCGCGGCTGCTGCTGCGTGATGCAGTGGATGCCGCCCCCGCGGTCGAAGATGGGGCGCGAGTCGACCGTGATCACGCGACGACCCGGGTAGGCCTGGGCGATGATCTCGCGCGCCCGCGCGTCGGCTGCGTCGTCGCCGAAGCCGCACAACACGACCCCGTCGTTGGTGACGAGGTGGTTGATGTAACTCCAGTCGAGCCACCCCTCGTCATCACGCAGAGCGGAAGGAGCGGGGATGCCGGTGATGGCGACGCTGCGGCCCCGCTCGGCGAACGCGGTCTCGAGCTCGCTCCGTACGAGGCGCGACACCTCGAAGTCGGGGTGGGAGGCGTCCGTCTGCTCGTGGATGAGGACGTGCTCGGGCGAGGCGAAGGTGGCGACGATGTCGACGTGCCCGTTGGTGCCGAGGTCGTCGTAATCGCGGGTCAGGCCGCGCGAGAGCCAGATGGCATCCGTCGCTCCGATCGTTCGGGCCATTTCGGCCTCGACGCGGGTGCGGTCGGCGAAGGGGTTGCGACGGGGGTCGAGCTGCACGGTCTCGGTGAGAAGGACCGTGCCGGTGCCGTCGACGTGGAGCCCGCCGCCCTCGGCGACGAGGAGAGAGTCGACGCGCTCGGCTCCCGCGTGCTCGGCGACGACGCGGGCGATACCGGCGGACTTCTGCCATTCGGCCCAGTCGGGTGCGCCCCATCCGTTGAAGATCCAATCGACGGCGCCGAGGACGCCCGGGCGGTCGGGGTCGACGACGAAGGTGGGCCCCACGTCGCGCATCCAGAACTCGTCGAGCGGGGCTTCGACGATCTCGATGTCGGCGGAGAGCATGCGTCGGGCCCGAGCCATCTCGGTGGGGTCGACGACCATCGTCACCGGCTCGAACTGTTGCACGGCGTGCGCGACGTCGGTCCAGGCCCGGTAACCCTGCTCGCGGAATTCCGCGCCCACTCCGAGGGTGATGCCTTCGCGGGGGAACGCCATCCAGGTGCGCTCGTGCGGGGCGGATTCTGCGGGCATGCGCCACATGGCGTGCTCCTTCCGGGGTCGGGTGGGTCAGTAACCGGTGGTGAGGACGCGATCGAGGGCATCGACGAAGACGTCGACCGAGGCGCGCGTGACGACAAGGGGCGGTTTGATCTTCAGCACGTTCTGGTGATCGCCGGTGGGTTGCATGATCACGCCGAGTTCGAGCAAGCGATCGCAGATCGCCGCGGTCTCGGTGGTCGCGGGTTCGAGCGTCTCGCGGTCGCGCACGAACTCGACGCCCAGATACAGTCCCGAGCCGTGCACGGTGCCCATGAGGTCGTGCTTCTTCCCGAGCTCTTCGAGGCGTCGCTTGAGGTGTGCGCCGACGACCCGCGCGTTCTCTTGCAGACCCTCCTGCTCGATCACGTCGAGCACGGCCATGCCGATCACCGACGACACGGGCGAGCCGCCGGTGGACGAGAAGAAGTACCCGCCGGTGCGATAGCGGTCGGCGATCTCGCGCCGCGTGACCACTGCGCCGAGCGGGTGGCCGCCGCCGATGGACTTCGCCACCGCGACGATGTCGGGCACGGCTCCCTGCTGCTGGAAGCCCCAGAACCATTCACCGAGGCGGCCGTAGCCGACCTGCACCTCGTCGGCGATCGCGAGACCCCCGTGGCGGCGGATCGCGGCGTAGACCGCGCCGAGGTATCCCTCGGGCAGGGCCACCCCGCCGGCGTTGCCGAAGTAGGTCTCGGCGATCATGCCCGCCGGAGGGCGACCGGATGCCGCGAGCTCGTCGATGACCGCGACGGCTTCGGGCGCGTACTTCTCGGCATCCGCCCCCCGGTGCTTCCCCCGGTAGGAGTTCGCCGCGTCGACGGTGTGCACCCAGTCGGGCCGCGTGCTCAGCGCATAAGGGTTGTCGGCGATCGAGGTCGATACGGCATCGCTGGCGTAGGTCCAGCCGTGGTACGCCTCGCGCATCGCGACGATGTCGGGGCGGCCGGTCGCCGCCATCGCGAGGCGGATCGCGAGATCGGTCGCCTCGGATCCGGAGTTGACGAAGAACACGGTGTCGAAGCCCTCGGGCAGGGTCGCGGCGATCCGATCGGCGTAGTCGGTGATCGCTCGGTAATGGAACCGCGAGTTCGTGTTCAGCAGGTGCATCTGCCGGGAGCCCGCCTCGACCACGCGCGGATGGGCGTGGCCGACCGAGGCGACGTTGTTGACCATGTCGAGGTAGACGCGACCGTTCACGTCGATCAGGTGTTCGCGCCACCCGCGCTCGATGCGCGGGGGAGCGGCGTAGTAGTGCTCCTGCACCTCGGCGAGCACCTCGTGGCGGCGTGCGAGCACGTCGTCGTCGACGGGAGTTTCGGCGGGGACGCCGATCGCGGCCCCGGGATCGCCGGCCACCTCGCGCCACGCGGCCGCGAGGGCGGGGGTGGTGCGCGCGGGCGGGATCGCTCCGTCGATCGCGCGGCGCAAGACCAACCGGGTGCGAGCGGGCAGGACCCCGGATGCCGCCGCGGCAGCGCCCGTGATCGTCACGGTCTCGTCGGCCGAGGTCCAGACCAGATCCTCCCCCTCGCGGCGGATGTCGCCGGGGGCGAGCGGGGTCGGCTCGGCGAGCCACACGGTCACCCCGGTCGGCAGCGACGCCGCGGTCGAGGGGAAGGGGGCGCTCGTCCCGGTGAGCTGGGCAGTCCAGGCCGGAAGCGTCACCATCGCCGCTCCCGCATCGAGAGCGTCGAGCGCGGCGTTGTCGAGCGTTCCCGCGTCGAGCCAGGCGCCGCCGTCGTTCAGGGGCGACTCGGTCGTCGCGTCGAGCTCGACGAACGGGACCTCGGGCAGCAGAGGGGCGGCACCCCACGCGCGGGGGTTCGCCGCCGGGCGGCCGAGAGCGGCCCGCGTCGCGGCGGTGATCACGGGCAGTGGCACGGATGCCGCCTGCTCGAGGATGCGGAACTCGCGGTCGAGCGCGACGCTGGCGTACGCGTTCTCGTCGTCGAGGCGCACCTGCGCCCGGCCGCTGAGCACGAGGACCGCCCCGCGGAGGACGACCAGCGGCCAGAGAGCCGTGATCTCGTCATCGGTGAGGTCGCGCACCCGGTCGAAGGCGCGGATGGCGGGCAGGGCGCTCTCGGGCGTCGCGTCGTCGTGATGCAGGATCGACGAGACGGTCACGGCGATCTCGCCCACACGCCACGACACGCACACGTCTCCGAAGTCGATGACCGCGTCGGGCACCGTCTCGCCGGGGGCGCGCAGCACGTTGTCGTCGGTGACGTCGAAGTGTCCGGCCTGGACGGGGAGGGCGTCCCGCACGGTGGCGAGGGCGGCGCGGGCCGCGTCGGCGGCACGCTGGACGATGTCTCGCACCTCGGCATCCGGTTCGAGGGGGAGGAGGGTGTCGATGACGCGCCCGGCGTGGCGGAGATCCCATTGCAGCACCCGGCCGCTCGCGGGGTGGGTGAAATCGGCGAGCGAGAGGCTCACGGCCCCCGAGAGGGCGCCCATCCGCTCGACGACCGCGGGGGAGAGGTAGCCCGAGCCCATGAGCGTGCGTCCGTCGATGTTCTCGATCACCCGCGCGTGGATGCGCCCCTGGCTCGACTCCCACCACGTCGACATCGCACCGTGCGGTCCCTCGACGATGCGGGGGATGCGCAGGTGAGGGGTGCGCTCGGCCACGAGGGCCGCCGCGGCGTCCTGCATCTCGATCTCGGCCTCGCTGAACACGGGATTGCTGAGCTTGAGCACTCCCAGGGGCTCGGAGGAGCCGCGACGGAACACGCGGAAGTTCTGATCCTGCTGACTGCCGAGTCCGCGCACGTCGATGTCGACGCCGAACGTATCGGCGAACAGCCGCCGCACCTCGTCGTCGGAAAGCGTCGGGGTGGGCAGGTCGACCTGGCTGAAGTAGTCGAAGACGGGGGTCGGAGCGGTCTCGGTCACGGTGGTTTCCTCGGGTGATTCGGGTGTCACAGGGGAGAGTCGGATACCGTGGCGACGGCGCCGGCGACGGCCCCACCGGCATCGCGCACGACGACGACGACCAAGGGGCCGTAGGGGGCGACCCATTCGCTCACGGGCTCGCCGGACGGCTCGGGGGAGACCTCGGCGCTCACCCGGCCGTTCTCGAGTCGCGCGGGAACGCGCGCGCCGTCCACGAAGAGGGCGTGATCGACCGCGATGCCTCCGCTGACGGTGGCTGAGACGGTGACGCGCTCGCCGTCGTGTACGACCTCGTCGACGGTGACCGACAGGGAGCCCTCGGCCGCGGGGCGGGGCTCGGCGAACACCGCCTCATCCGGCAGGGCGGGGGTGCGCGGGGGCGTTGTGCGGCGCTCGCCGAGCGCGGTGATCGCCTGGGCCAGCTGCACGAGGCGGGCGTCGCTGTAGGCGGGACCGGCGAGGGTCAGGCCCACCGGCATCCGGGTGTCGGCCATGGTGCCCATCGGAACCGTGACGGTGGGGATGCCGAGGTGACGCGGCACGAGGTTGCCGTTCGAGACCCAGACGCCGTTGCGCCAGGCGAGGTCCGCCGAGGCGGGATTCACGTCGGCGTCGGCGGGGCCGACGTCGGACTGCGTGGGGAAGATGACGGCATCGAAGCCCTCGGCATCCATCCACTCCTCGACGTCGACGCGGCGCGTGTGCTCGAGCCCGCGGAGGCCGTTCTCGAGGCTTGCCACGTCGCGCCAGTCGGGCTCCCATTCCTGCGCGCGCGCGACGTAGTCGCCGATGTCGTACGCGATGTCGTAGTGCCAGACGCCGTAGCGGTCGGGAAGGGCTCCGGGCGGGTGGGGGAAGATCAGGGCCGCTTCGGCATCGGCGAGACGGGGCAGCTTCGCGTCGCCGTTGGTGCGGAGGAACGTGTCCATCGCCCAGACCGCCAGATCGCCGACCTCGTCGTCGAGGAAAGCGCGCGTGACGAATCCGCGGTCGACGAAGTCCTCGTCGCCTTCGTGCAGTTTCTCGTAACGGTCGACCGCGGGGAAGTCCGTCTCGACGACCTCGGCGCCGGCGGCCTCGAGGTCGGCGCGCAGGTCGTTCCACAAGGCCATCACGCTGTCGCGCGTGACGATGGGCGAGGCGTTGTCGGGGTCGCCGTTGACGTAGATGCGCGGCACGGCGAGACGCAGACCCTCGAGCGGCAGCGGCTCGAGCGCGGCGAACGACTCGGGGCGCACCTGTGACGGGAGCGGGAGGTCGATGAACGGCTGCGTGCGCCAGAGGTCGCCCTCGGTCTCGGCGTCGTCGGCGACCACCGCGTCGAGGACGTGCTGCAGGTCGCCGACCGACCTCGTATGCGGCACCACGACGTCCATCGTCGGCACGAGGGGCCAGTTGCCGCGCACCGAGATCACGCCGCGCGAGGGCGTGTATGCCACGAGGGCGTTGTGCGAGGCGGGAGCCCGGCCCGACGACCACGTCTCTTCGCCGAGCCCGAACGCGCAGAAGCTGGCCGCGGTGGCGGTGCCCGATCCGTTGGAGGAGCCGGAACCGAAGGCGGATGCCAGGTAGTCGCCGTTGTAGGGCGATTCGGCGCGGCCGTAGACGCCGCGCTGCATGCCACCGGCGGCCATGGGCGGCATGTTCGTGAGCCCCAGGAACACGGCGCCGGCTTCGCGCAGGCGCTCGATGGCGAAGGCGTCGTCGCCGGCGATCAGGTCGCGGAAGGCGGGGGACCCGGAAGCCACGGGCAGGCCCTCGACGCGGTAGCTGTCCTTCGCGGTGAAGGGGATGCCGTCGAGGGGCCCGAGCGTGCGACCCCGCGCGCGGCGCAGGTCGGAGGCGCGTGCGGCGGTGAACGCGCGGGGGTCGAGCACGGGCACGCTGTTGAGGCGGATGCCGGAGCGGTCGTAGGCCGCGATGCGATTGAGGTAGCGGGCCACGAGCTCGACGCTGGTGAGGTCGCCGGCGTCGAGTGCTGCGCGCAGGCTGTCGATGTCGGCGTCGACGACGGTGAGGGCCTCGGTGGTCATGGCGGTAAACATACACCGTTTGTTTTACGTGTGCGAGAGTGGACTCGGAGCCCGCGCCCGTAGGCTCCCGTCGACCGGGGAGGCCGCCATCGCCAGACCGCACACGCCGCTCCTGAGCCGCGATCTGATCGCGCGAACCGCCCTCGCCCTGGTCGACCGCCACGGACCCGACGGGGCGAGCATCCGCCGCGTCGCCGCACGCCTCGGGGTCAACCCCGCGTCTTTGTACAACCATGTCCCCAACCGCGCGGCCATGGTCGAGGACGTCCGCGCCCTCGTGTCGGCGCCCATCGACTCGCAGCCGCTGCGGGAGCTGCCCTGGGAAGACGCGCTCCGCGCCTGGGGACGCTCGTACCGTCGCGCCTTCGCCCGGCATGCCCGTGTCGTTCCGCTGCTGATGACGGAGCGCGCGTCGGCCCCCGTCCTCCTCGCGCAGTACGAGGACTTCGCGGCGGCCGCCGAGGCCGCCGGGTGGACGCTGCGCGATGTCATCCCGCTGCTGACCGCCTTCGAGTCCTTCATCCTCGGCAGCGTCCTCGACATGTCGGGGCCCGCCGTGGTGTTCGACCCCACGGGCCAGGAGGAGGCGTTCCCGCGCTTCTCGGCGGCTTTCGACACCCTCGCCGACGAAGACCCGGAGGACCCCGTGGCCACCCGCGCCTTCGAGCTCGGGCTCGACATGCTGATCGCCTCCGCACGGCCCCGCTGACGCCGAACCCGCATTCGGGCGCAGGGCAAGTCCTGGCTCGAGGAAATCCCGACCTGGGACGATTCCGGGATGGATGCCACCACGGACGAGCCCGCGATCCTCCCTGACCGGCCGAGGTCCGACGCGCGCCGTCCGGTCGCCCTGGTCGTGGGCGTCGTCGCGACCGTGCTCTTCGTGGCGCTGCGACTGGCCGTCGATCTCGACGGGGGAGCGCCGCTGGCGTTCGACCAGTGGTGGGACGACGCGATGGCCACGCTCGCCGACCCAATCGCGGTCATCGTCGCGTGGATTCCCGCCATCGTGGGCGGCACGATCGGAATGATCGTCATCGGCATCACGACCGCCGTCGTCTTCATCCTGGTCAAGCGCCCGTGGGATGCGCTGAACGTCGCGGCATCCATCGCCCTGGTCGTGCTCATCGGCGCGCCCCTCGCCGCGGTCATCGCACGAGCCCGACCGATGGATTCGCTGGCCGAGACTCAGGCGACCTCGTTCCCCTCGGGCCACACCGCCGTCGCGACGACGATCGCGGTGACACTCGCGCTGATCCTCCGCCGCGGGTGGATCTGGGCGGCAGGCGCCGTCTGGGTGCTGCTGATGATGTGGAGCCGCACCTACCTGCACGCGCACTGGCTCAGCGACGTGACAGCGGGTTTTCTCGAGGGAGTGGCGGTGGCCACCCTCGTGTGGGCGCTGGTGGAGGTGTGGCGTGTGCGCCGCGCGCAACGCCTGGTGGCGGCGTCCGGCTGAGCGCTAGGGTTCCCGGATGACCAGCGCCTCCGCCGCCGCCGACAAAGCCCAGGATTCGACCGCCTTCCGCGTCGCCGCACGCGTCGGCTACGTGGTCCTCGGGCTTCTGCACCTGTTGATCGGGGTGATCGCGGTGTCTCTTGCGACCGGCAGCGGCGGCGACAGCGCCGATCAGAGCGGAGCGCTGCAACAGGTGGCCGAGGCTCCGGCGGGCAAGGTACTGCTCTGGGTCGTCGTCGTCGGGCTCGTCGCGCTTGCCGTCTGGCAGGTCGCGGATGCCGTCGCCGAGCGCGACCCCGACGAGAAGACGCGCTGGGCGCACCGCGCGAAATACGTGGGAACGGCCGTCGCGTACGGGGCGATCGCCGTCACCGGCTTCACGATCGTCTCGGGCGGACACTCGGACTCCTCGCAGTCGTCGCGCACTCTCAGCGCGCAGCTTCTCGCCATGCCCGGGGGCATCGTGCTCCTGGTCGTCGTCGGTCTGGCGGTGGCGGTGATCGGCGTCGCCTTCGTCGTGCGCGGTGTCACGAAGGCCTTCATGAAGAACCTGTCGAGCCCGGGCGGGACGGCGGGGCGTGGCATCCGGACCTTCGGGATGATCGGTTACGTCGCCAAGGGGATCGCGGTGGGCGTCGCCGGGATCCTCTTCATCGTCGCGGCCTTCTCGCACGATCCGAACGCGGCCGGCGGTATCGACTCGGCGCTGCGCTCGCTCGCGAGCCTGCCGTTCGGGCAGGTCGTCCTGTGGCTCGTGGGCGCGGGGCTCGTCGTGTACGGGCTCTTCTGCTTCGCCCGGGCCCGGTACGCCCGCATGTGAGCGCGCTGATCAGGGGGTGACGACGGTCACGCCGGCTTCGGCGAGGGCGGCGGACAGCTCGGGTGACGGCTCGGCGTCGGTGATGAGGTAGTCGGCCTTCTCGAGGGGGCCCACCTGGGCGAACAAGCGTCGGTCGAGCTTCGAGGAGTCGGCCAGGATCGCGGTGCGATCCGCGCGCTGGATCATCTCGCTCATCATGGTCGCGTCGCCGAGGTTGCTGGTCGAGAAGCCGGAGCCGTCGACCGCGCCGACCGCGATGAGGGCGTAGTCGCAGCGGATGTCGACCTCGGGGGTGTGCGAGTTCATCGCCAGGGTCACCGGGCCGGTCGTGGCCTGGGTGATGGTGCGGACCGCGCCGCCGAAGATGTACAGATCGCGGAAGACGCTGGGAGAGATCTCGGCGGGGATGCGCAGGTTGTTCGTCGCGATCGTGAGGTTCCGGTGATTGCGCAGGGCTCGGGCGACCGCCAGCGTCGTGGTGCCGGCGTTGAGCATGAGCACGGATCCGTCTTCGATGAGCTCGACCGCGAGCGCTGCGATGCGCTCTTTCTCGGAGATCTGCATCTGCAGGCGCACGTCGAGGCCGCGGTCGCGGCCGGGGACCGACATCGCGCTCACGGCACCGCCGTGGGTGCGCACGACGATCCCTTCGCGATCCAACTGATCGAGGTCGCGGCGGACCGTGTCGATCGAGACGCCGAAATGCGAGGCGAGGTCGACGACGGTCACCTGGCCCGACTCGGCGACGTAGGCGGCGAGCTCGGCCTTGCGGCCCGCCGGGAGGCGTCGCTTGACCGTGGCGGGGGATGCGTCCATGCCGTCATCTCTAGCACAGCGCCGCACACCGTTCCGCAGAATCTGTGCAAAAACGGCAGAGAACAGCATGAATGCCGTCCTCTATGCAGCGATTCCCGCCGAATCGTGCGGCATTTATCACGAATCTGCATCGACGCCTTGCGAACCCCGGCAGATGAGCGCATACTCATGCTGAAAGACGCAAGAAAGCGCAGAACAGCGCGAAATGCGGCAGATCTCAACGAGGAGAAACGATGGACAACAGCGGGCGCCGGCGTCGGAACGCCATCAAGCTCGTCGGTGTCGCAGCAGCGGCCACGACCCTCCTGGCGATGGCGGGGTGCTCGTCGAACAGCTCGGGCACGTCCTCCGACGGGAACGTCACGATCGAGTTCGCCCAATGGTGGGAGCCCGAACTCGGCGACGGACAGTTCCGCGGGCTCATGGACGAGTTCGAGAAGGAGAATCCCGGCATCACGGTCGATCTGGTGAGCGGCCCCTACGCCTCCACCAAGGAGCAGCTCTTCGCCGGGGCGGCCTCCGGCACCATGCCCGACGTCGTCGGTCTGGACGGAGCGTGGGTCAGCGACTTCGCCAAGCAGGGCGTGATCGCCGACCTGTCGAAGCTGATGAGCGACTCCGGCTACGACGACAGCCAGCTCGCCAGCCAGATCAAGGTCGACGGCAGCACCTACATGATCCCCGTGGTCAATTTCGTCTACCCCATGTTCACCAACGACGGGCTCCTCTCGCAGGCCGGGGTCAGCTCTCCGCCCTCGACCCGCACGGAGTTCGCCGATGCGGCCAAGAAGATCACGGCGCTCGGCGGAGACGTGTCGGGTTGGGTGCTCCCGCTCTCGCTCGAGGCTCCCAACGGCGTGCAGAACGACGTCATGTCGTGGGTGTGGGCCTCGGGCGGTTCGATGCTGAAGGACGGCCAGCCCGATCTGACCAACACGGACGTCGCCTCGGCCACCGACTACATCCAGCAGCTCTGGAAGGACGGCGTGATCGCCCCCGGCTCCTTCACCATGAAGGAGCAGGACAAGGTCGAGGAGTTCACCAACGGACGCGTCGGCATGATGATCGACTCGCTCGCGCACATCAACCTGATCCGCCAGTCGAACCCCGACCTGAAATTCTCGATCTCGGCGATCCCCGCGAAGGACGGGTTCACCGGTGAGCGCGGCATCCCCTACGCCTCGTGGGGCATCGGTGTGGCCGAGAACTCTCAGCACAAGGACGCGGCCTTCAAACTCGTGCAGTTCCTCATGGGCAAAGACGTCAACAGCGAGCTGTCGACGATGGCGAAGGCGTTCCCCGGCAACACCGAGAGCGTGCCGACATTCGTCGCGGACGACGAGCTGTTCAAGACGGCGTTCGACATCTACAAGAAGGGCTACCCGGCGAACGAGTTCACGGGTCTCCCCGTCGCCGAGGAGCTCATGCGCCAGTTCGGCACCCAGTTCCAGTCGGCCCTCGACGGCCAGCAGTCGATGAGCGACGCGCTCACGAAGACGCAGGACGAATGGACGTCGGAGTTCTGATCCGACCCCGCACCGGGATGCCGCACCGCCACCGCTCGCGGTGCGGCATCCCGCTCAGCGAAAGCCGCACATCATGACCATGCGCACTCTCACACCCCCCGATACCGAGGTGATCGTCACCGGACGACCCGCCTCCCGCCGCACCCGGCAGCTGCGCAAGGCCGGCGAGGCCTACGCGTTCCTGTCTCCGACGCTGATCCTGCTCTTCGTCCTGATGATCGTCCCGATCGTCATGGTGATCGGGTACTCGTTCCAGGACAACGTCATCCTCAACAAGAGCCCCGAGGTCGTGGGCCTCGACAACTACGTCGCGATCCTCACCGATTCGGGCTTCTGGAAGGCGACGGGCAACACCCTCTTCTTCACCCTCACGAGCGTCGCCGCGCACCTCGTGCTCGGACTCTCATTCGCCCTCCTGCTCAACAGCCGGCTCATCGGCGCGGTCCCTCGGGCCATCTTCCGCGGGCTCTACGTGCTCCCGTGGCTGTTCACGGTCGCCGTCATCGCCGTGCTGTGGCGCATGCTGCTCGCCCCGAACGGCATCGTCAACTTCCTCCTCAACACGAACATCGAGTGGCTCGCCTCGCCGCAACTGGCGCTGGGCACGGTCACCTTCATCAATATCTGGGCCGGTTACCCGTTCTTTATGGTGAGCCTGCTCGCCGGTCTCCAGGGGATCCCGAGCGACCTCTACGAGGCCGCGACCGTCGACGGTGCCAGCCCCGTGCAGCGCTTCTGGAACGTCACCGTCCCTCAGCTGCGTCCCATCATCGTGAGCCTGCTGCTGCTCGACCTCATCTGGACCTCGCAGCAGTTCGCCCTCATCTGGCTGACCACGGGCGGCGGTCCCATCGACGTCACCGAGATGCTCAGCACCTTCACCTACAAGCTCGCATTCGCGAAGTACGACTTCTCGATGGCCTCCACCTCGGCGGTGCTGGTCCTGGCGATGTCGATGATCATCGCGGTGCTCTACGTCCGCCACCAGAAGGCGAGGGACTGACCATGGCCTCGACCACGACCGCGCGCCCGCGCGCCACCAGCGCGATCGCGCGCCGCCGGCTCGCCAAGACCGGCGTACTCATCGGCCTGTTGATCGGCGCGGTCTTCGCCGCCGGTCCCGTGCTGTGGATGCTCTCGAGTTCGTTCAAGTCGAACACGCAGATCTTCGAGCTCCCCCCGCGCCTCATCACCGACACCTTCTCGTTCGACGCGTACATCTCGATCTTCACCAATCCCGAGACGGTGCGCTTCTTCATCAACAGCTATGTCGTGGCGGGGGCCGTGACGATCCTGACGCTGCTCGTCGCGATCCAGGCGGCGTACGCCTTCAGCCGATTCGAGTTCCGCGGCAAGCGCGTCGTCAACGTCATCATCGTCAGCGTCCAGGCGGTCCCGCCGATCACGCTGCTGATCCCGTACTTCGGTCTGATGGTGGGGCTCGGCCTCTACAACACCTATCCGGGCCTCATCTTCACGTACATGGTGTTCACGCTGCCCTACGCGATCATCATGATGACCGGGTACTTCAACACCCTGCCGAAGGAACTCGACGAGGCCGTCCGGGTCGACGGCGCCGGCTCCTTCACCGCCCTGTGGCGGGTGCTCGTGCCCATCTCCATCCCCGGGATCGTCTCGGTGGGCATCTATACGTTCATGATCGCGTGGAACGAGTTCCTCTTCGCCCTCACCCTCACGCGCACCATCGACATGCGCACCGTGCCGATCGGCATCCAGCTGCTCATGGGCCAGCACTCCTACGAGTGGAACCAGATCATGGCGATGAGCATCCTCGGCTCGATCCCGGTGCTGCTGCTCTTCCTCTTCTTCCAACGCTTCTTCATCAGCGGCCTCACGGCCGGCTCGGTGAAGAGCTGACTCCCGCACACCCAACCCCGAACAAGGAGAAATCCGTGCTCTACACCGGCAAGTCCATCCTCGACGTGGCGAACGCCCACCGTTTCGCCATCCCGGCTTTCAACATCAGCGATTGGGCGATGTTCACCGGGATCATGGACATCAGCGAGGAGAAGAACGCTCCGGTCATCATCGCGATCCACCCCGACGAGGTCTCGCACATCACCACCGACCTCCTCCCCGCGATGCACGCCCGCGCGCACCGCTCGAGCGTTCCCGTCGCCATCCACTGGGACCACGGCGGAACGTACGAGCAGATCGTCCAGGCGATCCAGGCCGGCTTCACCTCGGTCATGATCGACGCCTCGCTCGAGCCCTTCGAGCAGAACGTCGCCCTGACGCGGAAGGTCGTCGAGGCCGCTCACGCGGTCGGCGTGCAGGTCGAGGGCGAGCTCGGCACCATCGGCGCGAACGACAGCTACGGCGAGTCCGGTGCCGCCGAGATCATCTACACCAACGTCGACGACGCCGTGCGCTTCGTCGAGCAGACCGGGGTCGACAGCCTCGCCATCGCCATCGGCACCTCGCACGGGCTCTACCCCGCCGAGAAGAACCCCGAGCTGCGCCACGACCTGCTCGAGCAGATCAAGGCGGCGGTCGGCATCCCGCTCGTGCTGCACGGCGGGTCGAGCAACCCCGACGGCGAGCTGAGCCGCGCGGTCGAGCTGGGCGTGAACAAGATCAACATCTCGAGCGACATCAAGGTGGCCTACCACGACCGCATGCGCGAGGTGCTCGGCACCGACCGCCGTCTGCGCGAGCCCAATGCGATCCAGCCCGAGTGCATCGCGGCGATGAAGGTCACGGCCGCCGAGAAGATCGACCTGTTCGGCGCAGCCGGCAAGGCCGACCTGTACTGAGCGGAACGGAGACCAGCGTCATGGGGCAAGACCTCGTCCTCGGACTCGGCGGGACCGTCGACTACGAGATCCGGTGGGATGCCGCGGTGCTCGAGGCCCTGGCCGCGGAGCACGGCATCCGTCTCGACGAGTTGACCACCACGACGCCCATCATCGACGAGCGCGCGCTCGTCGTGACGGTGCTCGCCTTCCTCGCCACGGGTGGGGGAGGCGAGCGCTTCGTGCTGACCTCGGACATCGTGGAACGCTTCGCCGCGCACTTCGACAAGGCCGTCACCCTGGGCGGCACGGGGGTGCGGGCGGGGATCGCCCTCGACCGCATCGGCGTTCCCACGGTGCAGCACCTCGTCAGCATCGACGACACCGTTCGGCGGCTCCTCCCGGCGTCGATGAGGATCGTCTCGTCGGCGACCCGCGACACCCTCGACCCGCACCTGATCGTGCAGTACCCCGAGGGTGCGACCGTGCGGGTCGTCGACGGGGCGGTGACCGCTCCGGCATCCAACCGACTCATCTTCGCCAACGACGCGCCCAACCGCGAGATGGCGATCGCCGACGGACTCGGCGACGCTCTCGAGGGGGCTGCGGCGTTCCTCGTCTCGGGCTTCAACACGATGCAGGATGCCGACCTGCTCGAGGCCCGGCTCGACGACCTGGCCGCGGCCATGCAGCGCCTTCCCGCCGACGCTCTCGTCTACTACGAGGACGCGGGCTTCTACCGCCGTGAGTTCTCGGCGCACGTACGCAGGCGTCTGCTCGAGCGCGTCGACGTGTACGGCATGAACGAAGACGAACTCCAGGAGTACCTGGGGCGGTCCGTCGACCTGCTCTCGCCCGACGACGTCGGGGCGGCGCTCGCCGAGGCGCACCACCTCATCCCGGCGCGGGCGCTGATCGTGCACACGAAGTACTGGGCGCTCGCCGTCGGTCCCTCGGCCGCCCGGCACGCGGCTGGACTCGAGAGCGCCGTGCGCACCGCCGCGACGCGCTACCGGCTCGGCGACGCGTGCACCGCCGCCGACCTCGACGTCACGGCGGGTCTCGGTCGCCACCCCGGGGGAACCGCGGTCGTCGCTGCGCTCCGACGAAGCGGTCGGGCGGTCGGCGTGCCCGCGTATCTCATCGATACCGCCGACCCCACGACGATCGGCCTGGGCGACACGTTCGTCGGTGGATTCCTCGCCGCGGTTCCGGCCGCTGCGCGGTATGCGACGGCGGCGGCTCTGGATCGCGCTCTCGACGCGGTGGGGGGACGGCCGGGCTGAGGCGCTACGGCCCCGACACCTTCATCGCGCCGCCGTGTCGGCATCCGGGTCCGAGAACGGTCCGCACGCGGCGATCACGCGGCGCAGGCTCACCGCGGCCTCCCACGCGTCGAGGGGCTCCTCGTGCGCGTCGAGCGACCGCAGGCTCCCGGTGTAGCGGGTCAGGGACTCTTCCGCCTCGCGCAGCTGATCGGTGGTCGCCACGGGCTCGGGGGGCGTCGTGACCAGTCGCGAGACCGCGTCGATCGCGTCGGCGAGGAGGCGTCGCGCCTCGGCAGGCAGGCGGGCGTCGACGTCGGGGCCGGCGGTGAGTCGCGCCAACGCAGCGGCCAGTTCTCTGGTCGCGTCCGCCGTGCCGGTCAGGGCGTCCAGACGGCGCCGACCGAGGTCGCGCGGAGTCTTCGCGCGGCGGCCGCGCGGGTTGTAGCGGCGGCTCTCGTCGGCGAGGTCGACCTCTTCGCGGACCTCGACGAGGGTGCCCTCGAGGGCTGCGGTCGCCCGGTCGGCGGCCTCCGGGTCGAAGGCGCGACCCGCGATCGACGACGACATGGCCCGCAGCGCCTGGCCCAGGGCGTCGCGGAGCTGACTCAGCCGACCATCGGCCTTCTCCACCCGCAGCGGTGGCACGACCAGCAGGTTCACCACGACCCCCACCACGACGCCGAAGGCCATCGTCACGAGGTACGACACCGAGTACCCGTCGGGGTCGGCGCCGCCCAGCAGCAGCACGAACAGCCCCGCGATCGCCACCCAGTCCCGCCCGACGCCGAGGGCGCGAACGCCCGCGAGCAGTACGCCGATCAGGATGACGGCCGCCACGGCGACGATGCGGGGCAGGCCGGTGGCCACGACGGCGAGGCTGACGAGACCCAGGCCGATTCCGAGCGCGAGACCGACCACGGCCTGCGCACCGCTCGAGGCGGAGCGCGCGACGGTGGGGTACATGCTCACGAGCACGCCGAGCGGTGCGTAGTACGAGTATTCGCTCTGCGCGAGAGGGACGAGAGGGGCGAGATACCAGGCCAGGGCCGCAGCTGCGGCGGTCTTGGCCGCGAGCAGCAGTCGGTCGGCGGTGATCGCGTCGGACCACCATCGCCGAGGATCCAGGGCGGCGGGGGCGATCATGGGCGGGGGGCGCTCGGGCGAGTCGACACCCTCCCATGCTCGGCGTCGCCGCCCGGGCCGTCGCGGGGGTTGCCCCCACGGGGTCGCCGGGTTAGGGCTCAGCGTCCGGGGCGATACGCGTCCCACAGAACGCGCGCGTGGCGAGCCTTCGCGCGCTCGACACCGTCCTCGTCGTGGCGGGCGGCGCTGATCCACTCCGCAAGGCGACTGGCGATGGCCCCCAGCACCATACTCAGGTCGGCGTGCGCGGCGGGGGGTACCGCGGCCTCGGCCGCCGGCATCCGTCCCTTCGGTGCGAGTTCGTCGTCGACGTGCTGCCGCACGAGGCGAGCGACCCCGACGGCGTGACTGTTGACGACGCAGTGTGCGGCGCCCTCGATCTCCCATCGCCGAGCCGTGCGGGCGCGGGCGACGAGGCGCGAGTGCAGGCGGCGGGGAGAGGGGCGGTCGTACTCGCCTCGGATGAGCAGCAGCGTCGCTCGTCCCTCGCCGATGCGGTCCGAGATGCGATAGCGCAGCATGTGCGGTAGCGCCTCGAAGAAATAGAGGAACCCGCACAGCAGGTAGGCCGACACCGCGAGCAGCGCGATGTGGATCGATTCCCGCGCGGTCGACTGGACGAATCTGACGCCCTGTACGAGAGCCGTGGACTCGGCCTCGTCGACGACCGGGCTCACCAGCACCGCGTGCGAGAGGCCGGGCCGCCGAGCCAGCACCTCGGTGACCACCTGCGTCCCCATCGAGTGCCCGATCAGCACGGGATCGTCGAGTCGGTAGTGGTCGAGCACCCCTTCGACCTGGTCGGCGAAGAAGGCGGCGGTGGGGGACTGCCCGGATGCCGGCACCCCGCCGAATCCCGGAAGATCGAGGGCGTACACCTCGCCCTCCTCGGCGAGCAGGGGCGCGAGGAACTCGAAGTACGTCGAGGCGACGCCGATGCCGGCGATGAGCACGAACGACCGCCCGGTGCCCGCGTTCGTCGACACGCGCGTCACGCGCGTGCGGGAGGAGCCTTGTCGATACGTCTGAACGTCGACGTCGGCGGGACGCGAAGTTTCGGGCATCGACCCAGGATGCCGTACGTGCCTGGACGACCTGTCAATCCCGGTGCCGGTGTCGCAGGCTCCGCTTAGCCTTCGAGCATGAGCGATACCTCCCGTGAAGAAGAGACCTTGGGTGCCGTCCGCGAAGGCGACAACCCCGCCGAAAAGGATCCGTCCGACTGGGTGACCGGTGACGAGCCGATGACCGCCCCGCAGCGCAGTTACCTCGACACGCTCGCGCGCGAGGCAGGCGAGGAGATCCCTGCCGACCTGACCAAGGCGGAGGCCTCGGAGCAGATCGACCGCCTCCAGAACGAGACCGGTCGCGCAACCGAGTGACCCTCGAGGCGTCCCACCGCCTGCTCGTCAGGACGTGTGGGACGTCTCTGCGTCTGCGGAGATCGCGTCGATGTCCTGCTGTTCTCCGCGGGCGATGTCGTCGAGGAAGTCGGCGACGATGCGTCGCTCCGCGGGACCGAGGCGCTGAGCCGCTGCGGCGGCCGAGACGCTTCGCACCGAGAGGATGCGTCGTGCGGGCGAATCGGCGCTGATCGTCTCACGAACCACGATGGATCGGCGATCGCCCGGGTACGGCTCTCGTTCGACCCATCCGGCGTCGGCGAGTCTGTCGATGAGCGCGGTGGTCGCCGCAGACGAGATGCCCAGCATCGACGCCAGGATCCTCGGCGTCACGGGTTCGTCGTCGGGGGAGCGCTGCAGCAGGAACCGCAGCACCTTGGCGTCGTTGGGGCCGATGCCGAGGGAGTACAGCGCGTGCCGCTCGGAGGCGACACCGGAGTCGGTGAGGTCGTTGAGAGCCTTGACCACGTCGTCGGCGGACGTCGCGTCGTTCATCTCTCCTCCTCAGGTGTCTCGATGCCCTAGTGTCTTCGATGCCGATCAAATAGGTAACCGTTGGATCTCCATCGTACCCGTCCCTCACGCGAACCGGCAGGGGGCTGGACGCGGACCGTGGCGTAGGATGCCCAGGTGGAGACAGGGCCCGAGTCGAGCTACTGGTACGGCGCGAGTGACGAGGATCGTCGCCGCCGTGCGGTCGAGGTCCTCCAGGCCTTCCGCGTCTACCGCGCTGCCGAAGTCGCGATGCGTCGGCGTACGCGCGAATCGATGTCGATGGGCGAGAACGAGCTGCTCGTCCTGCGCTACCTCATCCGGGCCGCCGGGCAGAACCGCCAGGTGTCGCCGAGCGAGCTCACTCGGTACCTGGGCGTGTCCACGGCCTCGACGACGGCCATCGTCGACCGTCTCGAGAAGACCGGCCACGTCACGCGTGTTCCGCACCCCACCGATCGGCGGAGCATTTTCATCGTCGCGACCGCCGCGAGCGATGAAGAAGTGCGCGCGACTCTCGGATCGATGCACGCTCGCATGATGGCGGCTGTCGTCGACATGAGCCCCGAAGAGAGCGCGGCGGTGATCGCCTGCCTGGGCCGGCTGCAAGATGCCGTCGACCAGGTCGATGCGCACCCGGTCGAGGCCGGGGTCGAACGCAACTAGGTAGGTAGCCCGCCTTCTTACCGTCGAAGCATTAGGCGGCTCATTCCCGGCGTGAAAGCATGGGGACATGGATGACCAGGTGCGCGGTGCGGCCTCGGTCGCGCCCGCCGCGACGGGACCTCGCGCCGAGATCGTGCACGAGATCGACGGGGTCGAAGTGACCTCGTTCCGCGCCGTGGTGGCGCGCCTGCGGGCGGAGTACCCCCTCGAGGATCCGATCCACGTCGAGGCCGTCGTGCTCCGCGAGTGGGAGGCCTTCTCTGCCGGTCGGCCCCTCGTGGTGCCCACCCCGGTCGAAGAGGGCGCGCGCGAGATCCTCGAACAGGCCGTCGCCTGAGTTACGGGCCGGACGGCTCCGGTTCGTCGACGAGCAGCAGGCCGCCGGACGAGTTCGCCGAGGTCGCGAGCGCTTCGATCCATGCGCGGCTCAGGAGCGCGGGCTCCGGTTCGTCGAAGACGAAGCGCAACGGAATCGAGGGGTGCAGCCAGACGGTGCTGCGCCCCACTTCTTGGTCGGGCCCGTGCGTCCACGACAGGGTGAAGCTTTCGCCGCGGCGCAGTTTGGTCGCGATGACGACCTTGACGTGCGCCAGAGCACGGTCCTCGATCTCGATCGGCGTCGCGATGTCGCCGTAGTAGAGCGTTCCCACACACGTACGTTAGCCGTGCATCGAACCACCCTCGGCGGGGGTTGATCCGAGCGCGGTGACGTGGCATCCAGGAAAGCGGCTCGACGTGCGTTCCTCGGATAGGCTCGGACGCATGGGCAGATTCATCTACGACACCGTTGCCAACGCGGTCGACATCGATGACCGCACGCTTGCGCACCTGCGCATCGTCGTGATGAACAAGCTTCGACGCTCCGAGTCGTTCATGTTCGACGTCGAGGTCGGCGACGGCAGCGGTCGCCGCAGTTTCTGGATGCACCCCTCGGTGCCGATCCAGTTCCACTTCTACGGCAGCCGTCAGCCTCGTATCAACCGCGTCTGGGTCGAAGACCTGATGCTCGCGGCATCCGGCCCCAACGGCCTGGCGATCACGCCGGAGCCGAGCGAGGACGCCCTCGTCGAAGAGGGCTGAGCGCTAGCTTCTCTCGGCCTCGGCCGTCGGAGAGATGTCCTCGGGGACGAGCATGATGCCGCCCGAGGAGTTCGCGGAGTCGGCCAACCGCTCGATCCACTCCCGGCTGAGCGTGGTCGGTTCGCTGTTGTCGAAGACGAAACGCAGGGGAATCGCCGGGTGCAGCCAGAGGGTGCTGCGTCCGCGCTCCTCGTCGTCGCGGTGCCGCCACGACAGCGTGAAGCTCTCGCCGCGGCGCAGTTTCGTCGAGATGACGACTTTGAGGTGGGCCAGGGCGCGGTCCTCGATGTGGACGGTCGTCCCGCTGCCACCGTAGTGAATGGTCCCCATGATGCCCACGATACGCCAGACCCCGCCGCCGATACGCGGCGAGATGCCAGGTGTCAAGACCGCCGGGCGTGGCGGCGGCGCCTGGCACAGTAGCCATATTTCACGGAAGGAGGGCGCCGTGACCAATCCCCCCGGTCCTCGGCATCCCGAATCGTGGAACGACCCGGACGACCTTCCGGACGTGTTCCAGGGCTTGATCGGAATCGACGTCATCGACGGCGAGCTGGTTCCCCGAGCGACGGCCGAACCACCCCGAGCGTGATGCTCCCAGCGGCCTCGTAGTCGGGTTCGCTACGGTCGAGACCATGCCGGACCCGCTGGAAGAACAGCAGATCACCGTCTCGAGCGCGGCTTTGAGGGCGATGCGCGACGAGTTCCAACGCTTCCTCATGGAGTACCGCTTCGGGCTGGCCGAGGTCGAGACCAAGATCTCGATCCTGCGCGAAGAGTTCCAGGAGATGCACGCGTACAACCCGATCGAGCACGTCTCGAGCCGCGTGAAGTCGCCGGACAGCCTGGTCGACAAGGTTCGTCGCAAGGGCATCGAGACCGACTTCGATTCGATCCGCGCCGGCATCACCGACATCGCCGGCATCCGCGTCACGTGCAGTTTCATCGACGACGCGTACCGGCTCTCCAACCTGTTGACGCGTCAGGACGACATCACCGTGCGCGACGTCAAGGACTACATCGCCCACCCGAAGGCGAACGGCTACAAGAGCCTGCACGTGATCGTGGAGGTGCCGGTCTTCCTGTCGACCGGTCGCGTCGACGTGCCGGTAGAGGTGCAGTTCCGCACGATCGCCATGGACTTCTGGGCGAGTCTCGAACACAAGATCTACTACAAGTACGACCGTCTGGTTCCCGACGATCTGCTCGCCGAGCTCAAGGACGCGGCGGACACCGCCGCCGAGCTCGATACCCGCATGGAGCGGCTGCACCGCGAGATCCGCGGCGCGCACCCCGGAGTGGTCTCGCTCTGACGCGGGCGACACAATGGGGTGATGAGCGACGACGACGCCCGCGTGGACGAGGTCGCCGCCGAACTCCTCCTCGTGCCCCCCTCGCGCTTCACCGCGGCCCGCAACGAACGCGCTGCGGCCGAGAGCAGAACTGTCGGGCGACGAGTCGCGAAACTGCGCAAACCCACGGTCGCAGCCTGGGCGGTGAACCTCCTCGTGCGCGACGGGCGACTCGGCGAGGCCGTCGACCTCTCGCGCGCCCTACGTGAGGCGCAGGACGATCTGGATGCCGCGGAGCTCGGGCGGCTGGGGCGTCAGCGCCGGGAGCTGGTCGCGGCCCTCGCCCGCCGGGCGGGGGAGCTCTCCGCCGCGGCGGGGGTCCCGCTGAGCGGGGCGATGTCGGACGCCGTCGAGAAGACCGTGAACGCCGCGGTGGTCGACGCCACGGCCGCGGCCGCCGTCCTGACGGGACGCCTCATCTCGGCGATCGACCTCGCCGAGCTGCGGGACGGGGCGCTCGGAGAGGCCGTCGCCGGCTCCGTCCCGGACGGCATCCCGCAGGCCGCGCCCTCCCCCGACGATCTCGCCTCCCGTCGAGCGCGCAAGGACGCGGAACGGGTCGTACGGGAGGCGCAGCGCGTGAAGGCCGACGCCGACCGCGAGTATGCCGCCGCCGATCGGCGTGTGGACGCAGCGCGCGAGTCCGCGACCCGCGCCCGCGAGCGTGCAGAGGGTCTTCGCGCCGACCTGGAGCGCGCGGAGAAGAGCGCTGCCGAAGCGGACGCCGCGCTCACCCGGCGCACGACCGAGCGGACCCGCGCTCGCGCTGCCGTGCGGACGGCGGTCGAGGCCGTCGAGCGGGCCGAAGTCGCGCGTGACGAAGGATCCGACCGATGAGCGACTCCTCTCTCTCCGCGATCCTCGACCACGCCCGCGCACGCCTGTCCGACGTTCCGCGCGAGAGGCTCGGCGAGCTGCAGGAGGGCCGACGGCTCCTCGGCATCCCGAGGGCTGCTCGGATCTCGTCGCGCGGAACGGCCTGGCACCTGGGCGTCCTCCTGCTGACCGAGGACGCCCTTCTCGCGACGGGCGACATCGTGCGCTCGCGTCCGGAGGTTCGACGCGGATTCGCGGCGGAGTCACAGCGCCGCCGCGCGGAGCTCTCGGCCGCGGCGGCGAGGGGCGGCGTGCCGGAGGGCGAGACCGTGCACATTGGATGGCAGGCCATCGACATCGCCAGGGTCGGCGCCGCATCGACACCCGTGGCCGTTCGCGACGGGGAGCTCCTCGTCCGATGGAGTGCGGCCGGAGCATTCATGCCATTGGGCCGGTACGTCGATGAGCGCATCGAGCTTCTGCGGCATCCACCGGAGCGGGCGTAGACACCGGCGCGCATAGTCGGGGGTGGAGCGGCTGTCAACAGCCGTGATCGCGGCAGTACCCGGAAACGACGCTGGTCTATCGTGAGCGACGTGCAGCAGGTATGGCCAGGATCCAGTTATCCCCTCGGGGCCACTTACGACGGTAACGGGACGAACTTCGCCCTGTTCAGTGAAGGAGCGGAAAAGGTCGAGCTCTGCCTCTTCGAGGAGGACGGAACGGAGACGTGCTTCGAGCTGATCGACGTCGATGCGTTCGTCTGGCACGCGTACCTTCCCAACGTCCAGCCCGGACAGCGGTACGGCTATCGCGTGCACGGCGAGTACGACCCCGCCAACGGCAAGCGCTTCAATCCCGCCAAACTCCTCCTCGATCCCTACGCCAAGGCCGTCGAGGGTCAGGTCGAGTGGGGGCAGCCCGTCTTCAGCTACGAGTTCGGCGACCCCGATTCGTTCAATGACGAGGATTCCGCCGCCCACATGATGAAGGGCGTGGTGATCAACCCGTTCTTCGACTGGTCGGGCGACCGGCAGCCCAAGATCCCCTACGCCGAGTCGTTCATCTACGAGGCGCACGTGCGCGGCCTCACTCAGCTCCACCCCGACGTCCCCGAGGAACTGCGCGGCACCTATGCCGGCATCGCCCACCCCGCGGTCATCGAGCACCTGCAGAAGCTCGGCATCACCGCCATCGAACTCATGCCCGTCCACCAGTTCGTCAACGACTCCACCCTCGAAGAGAAGGGGTTGTCGAACTACTGGGGCTACAACACGATCGCCTTCCTCGCTCCGCAGAACACCTACTCCTCGACCGGCGACCACGGTCAGCAGGTGCAGGAGTTCAAGGCCATGGTCAAGGCTCTGCACGCGGCGGGTATCGAGGTCATCCTCGACGTGGTCTACAACCACACGGCCGAGGGCAACCACATGGGCCCGACCCTCTCGATGCGCGGCATCGACAACGAGGCGTACTACCGCCTCGAAGACGATGACAAGCGCTATTACACGGACTACACCGGCACAGGCAACAGCTTGAACGTGGGCAACCCCCACACGCTGCAGCTCATCATGGACTCGCTGCGCTACTGGGTGCTCGAGATGCACGTCGACGGCTTCCGTTTCGACCTCGCCTCGACCCTCGCCCGCGAGTTCTACGAGGTCGACCGCCTGGCGGCCTTCTTCGAGCTGGTGCAGCAGGACCCGATCGTCTCGCAGGTCAAGCTCATCGCCGAGCCGTGGGACGTCGGTCCCGGCGGCTACCAGGTCGGCAACTTCCCGCCCCAGTGGACCGAGTGGAACGGCAAGTACCGCGACACCGTGCGCGACTTCTGGCGCGGTGAGCCGCAGGCTCTGGGCGAGTTCGCTTCGCGCCTGACCGGCTCGGCCGACCTGTACGAGCACTCGGGGCGCTTCCCCGTGGCATCCATCAACTTCGTCACCGCGCACGACGGATTCACGCTTCGCGACCTGGTGTCGTACAACGAGAAGCACAACGACGCCAACGGCGAAGACAACAACGACGGCGAGTCGCACAACCGGTCGAGCAACATGGGCGTCGAGGGGCCCACCGATGACCCCGAGGTGCTCAAGCGCCGAGCGCAGCAGCAGCGCAACTTCATCGCGACGCTGCTGCTCAGCCAGGGCGTGCCGATGCTGCTGCACGGCGACGAGCTCGGCCGCACGCAGGGCGGCAACAACAACGGCTACGCGCAGGACAACGAGATCACGTGGGTGGACTGGTCGAGCATCGACACCCCCCTGGTCGAGTTCACCGCGGCTCTGGCTCGCCTGCGCAAGCAGCACCCGACCTTCCGCCGCAGCCGGTTCTTCGACGGCCGCCCCGTGAAGATGGAGGAAGGGGCGCCGATCCCCGACGTGGTGTGGCTGCGTCCCGACGGCTCGCTCATGCAGCCCGAGGACTGGGACAACGGCTTCGGTCTGGCGGTGGGGGTCTTCCTCAACGGTCAGGGCATCCGCGAGCGCGACCGCCGCGGCGAGTCGATCAGCGACGACCACTTCCTCGTGCTGTTCAACGCCGGCGACGACAGGGTCGACTTCCGCCTCCCCGACTTCGAGTACGCCCCCAAGTGGGACGCCTACGTCGACACCGCGGGCGAGCGCGCGAACACCGAGCCGCTCGACCCGGGGCAGACGCTGCCGCTCGAGCCGAAGTCGCTCATCGTGCTGCGCGAGCACCACCTGCCCGAACCGGAGATCGACCACTCGGTCGCGGCCTCCCTCACGGCGCAGATCCAGGTGATCGGGACCGACGACATGCCCGGCCAGGCACCCAAGCCGGAGCTCTGAGTCCCATGCGGCTTCCGCTCTCGACCTATCGCCTGCAGATCCGCGAATCGTTCACCCTCGACGACGCCACCGAGGTCACGGAGTATCTCCGTGACCTCGGGGTCTCGTGGGCGTATCTTTCGCCGATCCTCGAGGCCACACCCGGGTCCGACCACGGCTACGACGTGGTCGATGTCACGCGCGTCGACCCCGCGCGCGGCGGCGCCGAGGGGCTCTCGCGCTTCGTCGATGCCGCTCGCGCCGCGGAGCTCGGCATCCTCGTCGACATCGTGCCCAACCACATGGGCGTCTCGGAGCCGCGCGCGAACGCGTGGTGGTGGGACGTTTTGCGCCAGGGCCGCGCCTCGGCGCACGCCGCGGCGTTCGACATCGATTGGGAGTTCGGTCACGGCAGGCTGCGCGTTCCGATCCTCGGCGCGGACCTGACCGACGAGATCGGCGAGATCACGTACGACCCGACACCGGCCGACGACGCCCCCGACGGGCTGATCCGCTACTACGACCACGTCTTCCCCGTCGCGCCGGGAACAGGGACGGATGCCGCGGCGTCGGGCTCGAGCGAGGCCGTCGCCGCTCTGCTCGACGCGCAGAACTTCGAGCTACGGTTCTGGCAGGACGAGGCGGCCGACCTCAACTACCGCCGTTTCTTCGCCGTGACGACCCTGGCGGGCGTCCGCGTCGAGCTGCCCGAGGTGTTCGACGCCACGCACGCCGAGATCCTGCGCTGGGTGCGCGAGGGCCTCGCCGACGGCCTGCGCGTGGATCACCCCGACGGGCTCGTCGACCCCGGCGGGTACCTCGACCGGCTCGCCGTCGCTCTCGAAGAGGCGGGCGAGGGCGAGGTGGGCTACGTGCTCGGCGAGAAGATCCTCGAGCACGGTGAAGCGCTGCCCTCGTGGTGGAAGACCGCGGGGACGACCGGCTACGACGCTCTCGCCGAAATCGACCGCGTCCTCACCGACCCCGCGGGTGAGTCCGCTCTCGACGCTCTCGACGCGCGGCTGCGCTCCGACAGCGACCTTCCCGCCCTCACCGGCTGGCACGATCTCATCCACGACACGAAGCGCAAGATCGCCGACTCCATCCAGGTCTCGGAGATCCGCCGCCTCGTGCGCGGGCTCCCCGCGGTGCTGCGCGAAGAGTTCGAGGTCGAGGTCCTGCAGGACGCTCTGGCCGAGATCCTCGCGTGCTTCCCGGTGTACCGCTCCTACCTCCCCGCCGGCCGCGCTCACCTCGACGCCGCCGCGGGCGACGCCGAGGTGCGTCGTCCCGAGCTGGGCGACGTGATCGAGAAGCTCGTCCCGGTGCTCGCCGACACGAGCCTCGAGGTCGCCTGGCGTTTCCAGCAGACGACCGGCCCCGTGATGGCCAAGGGCGTCGAGGACACGGCGTTCTACCGTTACACGCGGTTGGGTTCGCTCACCGAGGTGGGCGGCGATCCGGGGGAGTTCTCCCTCGACGTGGCGGGCTTCCACACCGCGCAGGCCCTGCGCCACGCATCGTGGCCCACCGCCATGACCACGTTGTCGACGCACGACACCAAGCGCGGAGAGGACACGCGCGCCCGGATCGCGGTGCTGGCCGAGATCCCGGAGACCTGGGCCGCGCGACTCGAGGAGTTCCGCGGCATCGCCTCGACCGGTCATGGTCCTTTCGACGCGCTGCTCTGGCAGGCGATCGTGGGGGCGTGGCCGGCATCCGCCTCCACGCCCGAGGGCCTGAAGGTCTACCGCGAGCGGCTGCACGCGTACGCCGAGAAGGCGGCGCGCGAGGCGAGCGAGATCACCGGCTGGTGGGAGCAGGACGAGGCCTTCGAGGAGCGCATGCACGCGGTCGTCGACGCGGCCACCGGGCCCGCCGCCGAGCGCGTACGCGCCTTCGTCGACGAGATCTCGCCCGCGGGCTGGTCGAACGGCCTCTCGGCCAAGCTTCTGCAGATCATGGGTCCGGGCGTCCCCGACGTCTACCAGGGCTCCGAGCTGTGGGAGCAGTCGCTCGTCGACCCCGACAACCGTCGCGCGGTGGACTTCGCCGAGCGTCGTCGCCTTCTCGCGTCGATCGACGCTCCGGGGGCTCGTCCTCCGGCGGTGGATGCCACGGGGGCGGCCAAGCTGCTCGTGACCTCGCGCGCCCTGCGTCTTCGTCGGGAGCACCCGCTCGAGATCTACCGTCCGCTGGAGGCGGCCGGTGCGGCTGCCGACCACGTCGTCGCCTTCGACCGCGGCGGAGTGTTCGCGGTCGCGACGCGCCTGCCCCACGGACTGATGGCCGCGGGCGGCTGGCGCGACACGGTGGTGCTGCTGCCGGACACGCCTGTCATCGACGTGCTGACCGGTCGCTCGTTCGCGGGGGGCGCCGTGTCGGTGGCCGACCTGCTCGCGGTCTACCCGGTGGCCCTGCTGATCTTCTGACCCCCGCCTCCCGCCGCGTGAGGGGCCACTCCTTGTCGCCTCACGCGGCGCGGGGCGACACTTTTTGACCCCTCACGCGGAAGGAAACCCCCATGAGCATCGAGGTTTGGGCGCCGAAAGCCTCGCGGGTGCGGGTGCGCCGGCTGAACGACAGCGGCGACACGGTCGTCGAAGACATCGAGATGGAAAGCGCCGCCGACGGCTGGTGGACGGCGCCCGTCGACCTCGCCGATGGCGAGCGGTACGGCTTCGTGCTCGGCGACGGCGACGACCTGCGCCCCGACCCGCGTTCGCGGCGTCAGCCCGGCGGCGTGCACGAGGCGTCGGCCTGGTTCGACCCCTCGGTGTACGCCTGGAACGACGCCGCGTGGACGGGCAGGCAGCTCGCCGGCGGGCTGATCTACGAGCTGCACCTCGGCACCTTCACCCCCGAGGGCACCCTGGATGCCGCGATCGGCCGCCTCGACCACCTCGTCGACCTGGGTGTGACGCATGTCGAGCTGCTGCCGGTGAACGGCTTCAACGGCACGTGGAACTGGGGCTACGACGGGGTGCTCTGGTACACCGTGCACGAGGCCTACGGCGGGCCCGAGGCGTACCAGCGTTTCGTCGACGCCGCGCATGCGGCCGGTCTCGCCGTCATCCAGGACGTCGTCTACAACCACCTCGGTCCCTCGGGCAACTACCTGCCCGAGTTCGGCGAATACCTCCGCGAGGGCAGCCGCAACACGTGGGGCGACTCGGTCAACCTCGACGAAGACGCCGTGCGCGCCTACATCGTCGAGAACGCCCTGATGTGGATGAGCGACTACCACGTCGACGGCCTGCGCCTGGATGCCGTGCACGCACTGCTCGACCACCGCGACCCGCACGTGCTGCAGGAGATCGCCGAACGCACCGACGCCCTGTCGGCTCATCGCGGCATCCCGCTCACCACCATCGCCGAGAGCGACATGAACGACCCGAAGCTGATCCTCCCGCGCGAGGCCGGGGGGTACGGCCTGACCGCGCAGTGGTCGGACGACTGGCATCACACCGCGCACGTGGCCCTGACCGGGGAGACGATCGGCTACTACGAGGATTTCGCCGATCTCGATGCCTTCCGGAAGGTCAGCGAGGGCGGGTTCTTCCACGACGGCACGTACTCGTCCTTCCGCGAGGAGGAGCACGGGAAGCCCATCCCCGAGGACGTGCCGAACTGGCGTCTCGTGACCTTCGCCCAGGACCACGACCAGATCGGCAACCGTGCCGCAGGCGATCGTCTGTCGCAGACACTCGGCTACGACCGACTGGCCGCCGCCGCCGTTCTCACGCTGACCGCGCCCGGCACGCCGATGCTGTTCATGGGCGAGGAGTGGGGCGCCACGACCCCGTGGCAGTTCTTCACCTCGCACCCCGAGCCCGAGCTCGGCAAGGCCACGGCGGAAGGGCGCATCGCCGAGTTCGAGAAGATGGGCTGGGACGAGTCCACCGTCCCCGACCCGCAGGACCCTTCGACCTTCGAGAACTCGAAGCTCGACTGGGACGAGGTCGGCGATGGCGACCACGCCCAACTCCTCGCTCTGTACCGGGAGCTCGCGAAGCTGCGGCGCGAGCGGCCGGAGCTGACCGACCCCTCGCGGGAGGGCCTGTCGGCGAACGCACGAGAAGCCCGGGGCGGGCGCGTGTACGAACTCCGGCGTCGCGACCTCGTCGTGATCGTCAACCTCTCGGAGGTCGAGTCCTCGACGTCGGTGGCATCCGGCGCTCGCGTGCTGCTGGCGACGGCAGAGGGGGTCGTGTTCGACGGCTCCGAGGTGACGGTGCCGGCCGGGGCGAGCGCCATCGTCGGCCCCGCTCTCTGACGCTGCGCCGGACGGCCCCGCCCTCGCACGGGGCGGGGCCGTCTGTCGTTCCCGCGCGGGGTTGACGGCTCCGACGGCGGATGCGAGCGTGGGGTGTACCTCACGAAGGAGCGGAACATGGATGCCGGACTCGTCGCTGCCCTGTCCACCACTGGTCTCGTGGCGATCGCCGCCGCCGTGGTCATCCTCGCCGCGGTCCGACGCTCTGGCGGAGGATGGGGGACTCCCCGTCACCGTCCCGACAGCGAACTCGGCCGCGCTCGTGAGCAGATCCAGCGGCAGATCGACCTCGGCCGCTCCTAATCCGCCGCCGGGTCAGCCGGACACGGCGAACAGGCCCGCGATGCCGAGCGCGTAGAGAACGAGCACGACGAACGAGTCCACGCCCATCCCGATGATCCGTCGCTGCGGGCGGAAGATCAGCCCGACCACGTACACGAGCGTGAGCAGGGCTGCCAGTGCCGTCAGGTAGATGTCGGCGCCGTCGGCCCGCGGGAGGACCGCGGATCCCGAGATGACGGTCGCGAGCAGGAACAGCACGGGCAAGAAGGCGTTGCCGCCGAAGATGTCGCTGATCGCGAGGTTGTCGTCGCCCTGCTTGATCGCCTCAAGGCCCGTCGAGATCTCGGGGAGCGATGTCGCGAGGGCGAGAACGGTGGCGCCGAACAGCACCCCGGACAGGCCGATCTGCGACGACGCCGCATCTCCCGCGCGTTCGAGGACGACACCGGCCACCAGCGTCGCGAGAGCGGAGACCGAGAAGATGATCGCCGCCTTCGTCGTGCTCATCTTCGTGCCGCTGTCCGCCTTCGACGGCTTCGGGCTCGCGTTCGGAGCATGACCGTCCTCGTTCCAGGGCAGGTGCTTTCCGGCGCGCTGCACCAGGATCAGCCCGACGACCCACAGGGCGGCGATGAGGACGACGTCGGGGGTCAGCCGCAGCACCTCGAGTCCGTCCGGCAGCTGGCTTCCGGCGATCACCACGGCCAGCACGGCCACCACGACCAGTCCCTCGAGAACGAGAGTGAGCGACGCCGCGCGGTAAGTGAGCGGCTTCACCCCGCGCCCCCGCTTGCCGAAGGCGTCGAGGATGACGAGCACCACGGTCTGCAGGGCGATTCCACCGAGGATGTTGCCGACGGCCACCTCGAGGTTTCCCGAGACCGCGGCCGACACGGTGATGGCGATCTCGGGGAGATTGGTCGCCACGGCCAGCACGAGCAGACCACCCAGCGCGCTCCCCAGGTGCAGGCGCGCGTCGAGGACGTCGGTGGCCCTGGACAGGTGGATTCCCGCCACCCACACCACGGCGGCGGCGGCGACGAAGACGACGACGAGCAGGGCGAAGGGGAGGGAGTCCACGCACTGATTGAACTCCCGGAACCCTCGGCATCCGCCCCTCTTGCGGGACGGATGCCGAGGGCCTAGGCGGTCAGTCGACGCTCGGGCGGATGAGGCGCAGCACGTTGACGATCACCGGCGGCAGCAGCACGACCGCGGCGACGATCAGTGCGGTGACGCCGATCGGCGCGCTCTGGGGCTCGCCCGTGAAACGCTCGACGGCCAGCCAGCTGAGACCCCAGGCCAGGGCGAGTGCGGGAGTGAGGCGCCACGAGCTCCGCCACGCGATCGCCAGGCCGATGAGAGCCACCACGATGAGGACGGCGATGCCGATGGCATCCGCGGCGTTCTCCCACTCCTTCGGCACGATGGTCGTCAGCCAGGCGGCCGTGTTGGCGACGGTGGCGAGGGTGACCCAGCCGAGGTGGAGGCCCGTGACGGCGTCGATGAGGACGGAGTCGACGACGCCGCCGCGCGGCTCGCGGGTCGAGACGGCGACGCGAAAGGTCCAGCCGAGGGCGGCGAGCAGGAGCGCGATGACCACGACCGTGAGGAACAGCGTGCCGAAGCGGGCCGCGACGAGCCAGAGACCGTTGAGGGTCATCGTCAGGGCGACGAGCCAGCCGAGGGCACGCTGGCGCGGGCTGGTGCGTTGGCCCGGGAGGGCCTGCCAGATCGCGTACGAGATCAGGCCGAGGTAGATGATCGACCAGATCGAGAAGGCGGGACCTGCGGGCGCGAGATACGAGCCGTCGGTGTTGAGCGCGCCGCCCTGCTGATCCTGCACGGCGGAGTTGCCGAAGGCGCCGGCGCCGATCACGGCGGCGATGAGCATGAACGACACCGCGGAGAGGACGACGATTTGACGAGCGAGGTCGCTGCCCCGCCGCTGAGCTGCTGTGTTCATACCCGGAATACTAGAAAAGCTAGCTAAATGAGCGGGTTGGGCTTGACATCGCGCGACGAACATCCGTCGACGGCGCGCCGTCGAGTGCGCTCTTCATCGGGGCGGCGGGCTCAGGCGGCGACGGCGCGCGCGGCGAAGGAGCGCAGAAGGCGTGTGGGCTGCTCGACGGAGGCGGTGCGCACGTGCGCCGAGACCTCGTCGAACGCGTCGGCGTCGAAGTATCCCGCGTCGCGGTAGACGACCATGCGCGCGACGAACGCGTCGGTCGTGGGCTCGGGATGAAACTGCGTGGCCCACAGCCCGGATCCGGCGCGATAGGCCTGCACGGGGCACGCATCGTTCTCGGCCAGCAGGGTCGCGCCCGGGGGAACGGTCGCCGTGCCCTCCTTATGAGCGGTGAGCGCCTCGAAGCGGGGTTCCAGGATGCCGAACAGCTCATCGTCGCGCCCCGCCTCGGTCAGCGCGATATCGGCGGGTCCCGTGCCCTCGGGATGCAGCAGACTCACCCGCCCGCCGAGAAGGCGCGTGACGACCCCGATCCCGAAGCACGTGAAAAGTGCGTTCGTACGACCCTCGATGGCCGCACCGGCGACACGCTCGAGGTCGCGCTCGAGGCGGCGCTGCTCATCGCTCTTGTGGGGATCGGTGACGTTGAAAGGGCTTCCGCCGACGACCACCGCGGCGTATCGGTCCAGATCCGCGGGGAGCGGCTCGCGGACGAGATCGTGGTGCACGAGATCGTCGTCGCGCACTCCCAGACCGTCGCGGAACGAGGCCCATTCGGCCACGGCCGCCTCACGCTGCGGGCGGACGCAGACGTAGAGCAGGGAACCGGTCATCCCGAAATTCTACGCGGGCGCCTTCTCGTGCGGTCAGGGGGTGACACGGAGTGAAACGTGGGTGCGCCGGCCCCCTCAGCGCGAGGATCGCGCGGTGCGACCGCGCACGATACCCACGAAGACCTCGACATCGGGGGTCGTGCGATCGCGGAGCCACGCGAGCGCAACGGTCGATCGCGGACCGTCCCGCAGGACGCGGTACTCGACGTCGCGACGTTGGTGAGCCCGCGCGAGCGACATCGGCACGATCACGACACCGACCCCCGCGGCCACCGTCGCGATGGCTTCGGCGGTATCCGCCGGAGTGGCGAACGCCGGGGCGACGGCATCCGGTATCGACAGGTGGAAGACGTCGTCGGCGGCGGCGATGACGACCTCGCCCCGCAGGTCGGAGAGCTCGAGCTCGTCCGCGGCCGTCAGATGGGAGTCGGCCGACATCACCACGACGGGCTCCTCCTCGTAGAGGGGGATCACGTGCACGTCGTCGGACTCCTCGACGGGCAGCCGAACGAGAGCCGCATCGACGTCGTCGAGCGCCTCGAGCTGGGTCGCGACGACGAGCTCCCGCAACTCGAGAGGGACATGCGGCATCCGCTCGCGCCACAGGCCGATCCACTTTCCGGGGGTCGCCCCGGGGATGGCCCCGAGCACGAAGTCGCGCGGCACCTCGCGTGGCGGGGCCGCTCGCTCCGCCGGAGGCTTCGGCTTCGTCGTGCGCGCCCGCCCCGACGCGGCGGGCTTTGCACCGCCCGCACGCCGAGGTGCGCCACTGCGCCCGCGGGACCCACTGCCTTTCGCCATGGCTCCAGGCTAACCGCGGCACTAACGTGGGATGCATGATCGGCATCCTGGCACTCGTCTTCGCGGGACTCGCGGCCCTCCTGCACGTATACATCTTCGTGCTCGAGAGCGTGCGTTGGACACAGCCGAAGACATGGAAGGTGTTCGGGATCGCCGATCAGCAGACGGCGGATGCCACACGCCCGATGGCGTACAACCAGGGCTTCTACAACCTGTTCCTCGCGGTCGGCGCGATCGTCGGCATCGTCTTCTGGGTGGTGAACGGCATCGGCGACGTCGCGGGTCGCACCCTGTTGATCTTCTCGCTCGGCTCGATGCTCGCCGCTGCCCTCGTGCTCATCACCTCGGGGGCGAAGTACCTGCGTCCGGCCAGCATCCAGGGCACGCTGCCCTTGATCGGACTGATTCTGGCGATCTTCGCCTGACGCCGCGCGGCGACGCGAAAACCCGCACGCTCCGAAGAGTCGTGCGGGTCGTGGATGCCGCGGCGAACGCGCGTCAGGCTGCCAGCCGCAGTCCCCGACGGTCGGTCGCCACGGCCTCGCCGTCATTGATGATCTCGTCGTCGCCGATGAGCGAGCCCATCGCGATGCGCGCGTTGTGGCCGACCTGCGTGCGGACGCCGATGTGAGCGCCGGCGCCGATGACCGCCCCCGCGCAGATGTGCGCGTGCGGCTCGATGTGCGCCTCCGGGCCGATCACGGCGTCTGATTCGATCCAGGCACCGCGGCCGACACGAACACCCGCGGCGATCTGCACGCCGGGCTCGACGTAGGCGCCGTTCTCGACCAGCGCCGACGGGTGGACCTTCGCGCCGTGCGCGACGAGTCCGCGACCGTTGACGTGCTTGCGGTAACGCAGCGTCTCGCCGTGGTCGTTTTCGATGTCGATGTAGTTCTTTCCCACGATCCCCTCCGGTCGGTCATCGGGTTGAGCCGACATGTATCACAACGGGTCGGGAACGGTGTTCATTCCCTCGAATGCTTCTTCGTCGCCGGTACCGTGATCGGTTTCCTCGATGTCGAGGAAAGGGCGACGCGCGGGGTGCGACGTGGAGTCGTCCCCCTGTTCTCGCACGCTCGGAAGAAGGAGCCGGACGGGTTGACACGGGGCGCGAAGAGGGTCCGTCCTCTGCGGTGTCCCGCGTGGTCCCCCGCGGAGCAGCGGTTCGCGCGAGAGCTCCGGCCTCCGTCGGCCGCGTGCGCGCCGTGTCAGCCGGGCTGGCAGGTGGGGCACCAGTACACGTTGCGCTCACTCGTGGCGGAAGCGCCGAGGGACGTCGCGCGGATGGGCGTCCCGCAGCGGCGGCACGGGGCCCCCTCTCGCCCGTAGACCCAGAACCGACGCCCGGGCCGGCTGTCACCGGTGAAGGTGCGTTCGGGGCGCGGAAGGTTGACGCGAATCATCCGCTCGCCGAGCGCGATGGTCGCCTGAGCGTCGATATCGGTGGCGGGAGTGGTCGGAGCGATGCCTCGGACGAAGAGCAGCTCGTTCGCGTAGACGTTGCCGAAGCCGGCGACATTGCGTTGGTCGAGCAACGCGACGTGCGCTGCTCTCTCGTCGGCGGAGACGCGGCGGACGGCTTCGGCTTCGTCCCAGTCGTCGGCGAGGAGGTCGGGGCCCAGGTGCCCGATCACGGTGTGCTCGTCGCTCGTGCGCAGGACCTCGACCATGGCCAGATCGAAGCCGACGGCGTCGGCGCCCGCGACGCCGACGATCGCGCGCGCCTTGAACGCCTGGCGTCGCCAGCGTTCACCCGGACGGTAGACGTCCCACCGGCCCTCCATCTTCAGATGCGAGTGCAGGGTGTAGCCGCCGATGCGGTGCAGGAGGTGCTTGCCCCGGGCGGCGACCTCGTGCACCGTCTCGCCGCGCAGGTCGGCGGTGGCGCTCCCCGGCACGCGGATGTCGAACCGTGTGACCACCTTGCCGGCGAGAGCCGCCGACAGCTTCGCGGCGGCACGGTAGACGGTATCGCCTTCAGGCACGGGCGGCCTCGCGCAGGGTGTCGCCGGCGGTGAGTTTGCGAAGCGTCAGACCCTTGGGTGATTCGACGAACCCGCCCTCGCGAAGAGCACGGCCCACCGCGGTGCCGTAGACGAACTCGCCGTTGACCTGCTCGACGGTGAGGGTCTCGAGACGCCTCTTCTTGGCCGTCTCGGCGAGGTGGCGCGCCGCCGCCTGCAGCACCGCCTCGTCGTCGGTGAACGCGAGTGCGCTGCGACCGCCACGTTCGAGGTAGAGCGTGAGTTCACCGTCGACGAGCACGACGAGTCCGCCGGCCTTGCGGCCCGGCCGATGCGTGACTCCCTCGATCGCGGGCCAGCCGAGCGCGGCGCCGTAGGGGTTGGCGGGGTCGGTGGCGGCGAGCGTCACCGTGCGCAGGGGCGGCGGGTCGGCGACCGCCGCGAATTCGCGCAGCCGGTCCACGGTCGCCGAGGCCGCGAACTGTGCGGCGCCGAGCTTCTCGATCACGTACCCGCGTCGGCAGTGGCCGGCCTCTTCGAAGCCGGCGAGGATGCGGTACACCTGGGCGAAGCCGCCCGGCACGCCCTCGGACTGCACGGCGCCACGCGTGACGACGCCGTACCGGTCGAGAAGGAGGCTCGCCGTGGCCGTCGCACGGGTGGCGGGGTCCTGTTCGCGCTCGGGGAGGAGCGACCATCGTCCGCCCAGGGAGGGCGGACGCGGTGTCGAGGAAGAGCGTGGCATGGTGGCGCCGCGGTACATCCGAGCGCGAGGTGCGCGACGGGCGACACGGTGCGACTGGCCACCGCCGCTCAGCAGGGTGCGGACCGGGGCGAAGGTGTCGTTGGTGACCCGGCCCGCCCAGGTCAGCGCCCACAGGGCGTCGTTGACGGACTGCTCGTTCTCGGCACCGGCGAGCTGTTTCAGCTGCGTGGCGAAGTAGGCGCCTCCGCCCTCGAGAGCGGCGATGATGCGCGCCTCGAGAGAATCGGGCGCGGGATCGTCGGTGTCTTCGGGGTCTTGCAGGGTGAACGGCGCCGCCTCGGCCGGGTGCAGAGCGATCCATCCGTCGCGACCGGGAAGGGTGCCATGGCCCGACCAGACCACTTCTCCGGTGGCGGTGAGTTCATCGAGCAGCGCCGGGGAGTAGTCGAGCACCCGGGACGGCAGGACGAGCGATTCCCACGCGCTCGCCGGAATGGGAACGCCCGCGAGCTGCTCGATCACGGCGAGCACCCCGTCGATGCCCTCGAGCGGACGGCCCACGTGCTGCCACACGGGAAGGAACCGCGCGTACGCGGCCGGAGGGACCGGCTCGACGCTGCCGCGGATGGCCGCCAGTGAGCGCATGCGCAGACGGCGGAGAACCTCGACGTCGCACCATTCCGTCTCGTCGCCGCGGCTGCCGCCCGACGCCTCGGGAAGGAAGAACCCGCTCGCGAGGCGCCCCTGAGACTCCAGGCGCTGCAGCGTGAGCCGTGCGACCGCCACGCCGACGCCCAGGCGTTCGGCCACGGCATCGGTCGCGAACGGCGCGTGCGTGCGGGCGAAGCGGGCGACGAGATCGCCGAGGGGATCGGGGAAGGGTTCGAGGAACGCGTGGGGGATCCCGACGGGGAGAGCGGCGCCCAGAGCGTCGCGCAGGCGACCGGCGTCTTCGATTCCGGCCGTTCGTGAGATACCCGCGATGGTCACACGAATCGCGCGTCGGTCGTCGACGAGGGCGGCGAGGTGCTGCTCGGCGTCGACCAGCGCGTCGCCGTCGGTGTCGAGCCTCGCCGCCACCTCGGTCGCGTCGAGGGGTCCGAGGATGCGCAGCAGGTCGGCCACTCCCTCGACGCCGCGGGCTCGGCGGTCGGGATCCAGGCGCTGAGCTTCGCGCTCGAACTGGGCGATGACGTCGGGGTCGAGCAACTCGCGCATCTCGACCTTGCCCAAGAGCTCGCTGAGCAGTGCAGGGTCGACCGACAGCGCCGCCGCTCGACGCTCGGCGAGCGGCGAGTCGCCCTCGTACATGAAGGCGCCGACGTAACCGAACAGCAGATCCCGCGCGTACGGCGACGGCTGCGACGTCGTGATCTCGACGAGGCGGATCTTGCGCTCTCCGATCTGCCGCGTGAGGCGCAGAAGAGCGGGGAGGTCGTAGACGTCTTGGAGGACCTCGCGGAGCGTCTCGAGGATGATCGGGAACGCCGGATGCCGTTTGGCGACCTCGAGCAGTTGCGCCGAGCGCTGGCGCTGCTGCCAGAGCGGAGAGCGGCGGTTGGGATTCAGCCGGGGAAGGAGCAGGGCGCGCGCGGCGCATTCCCGGAAGCGTGAAGCGAACAGCGAGGAGCCGCCCACCTCGTCGGTGACGATCTGCTCGAGCTCGTCGGGTTCGAAGACGAAGAGGTCGGCTCCGGGCGGCTCCGCCGCCGCATCCGGAACCCGAGCGATGATTCCGTCGTCGCTCGCGACCGCCGCGCCCTCGACACCGAGACGTTCGCGGATGCGCGCGTTGACCGCGAGCGCCCACGGCGAGTGCACCTGCATGCCGTACGGGGAGTGCAGGATGATGCGCCAGTCGCCGACCTCGTCGCGGCTGCGCTCGACGGTGAGGGTGCGGTCGGTCGGGAGGGTTCCCGTCGCTTCGCGCTGCTCGGCGAGGTACGCGAGAAGGTTGGTGATGGCGTTGTCGTCCAGGCCGGATTCGCGCAGGCGCTCCTCGGCCGTGCCGCGGTCGGCGGCGGCGAGGTCGCGGGAGAACTTGCCGAGGGCCTCGCCCAGTTCGGCGGGGCGTCCGATGCCGTCGCCGTGCCAGAACGGCAGCTTGCCGGGCTGCCCGAAGGCGGGCAGCACGTTGACACGGTCGTGAGTGATCTCGACGATGCGCCAGCTGGTGGTACCGAGCGTGAAGACGTCGTTGACGCGGGACTCGTACACCATTTCTTCGTCGAGCTCACCGACGCGGGCGTTCTGCGATTCTCCCGCCACGAAGACACCGAACAGACCGCGATCGGGGATGGTGCCGCCGCTGGTGACCGCGACACGCTGTGCGCCCGGCCGCCCGGTCAGCGTGCCCGCGTCGCGATCCCACACCAGACGCGGCCGCAGCTCGGCGAACTCGTCGGAGGGATAGCGACCGGCCAGCAGGTCGAGGGTGGCCTCGTAGGCGGATCGCGGAAGCGAACGGAACGGCGCGCTGCGCTTGACCGTCTCGAACCACTCCTCGACGTCGATGGACCCGAGGGCCGAGGCGGCGACGGTCTGCTGGGCGAGGATGTCGAGGGGATTCTGCGGCACCGAGATGGCCTCGATACGCCCCGCCAACATGCGCTCGGTGACGACGGCGGTGTGCAGGACGTCACTGCGGTGCTTGGGGAAGAGCGCGGCTCGGCTGACCTCGCCGACCTGGTGGCCGGCGCGGCCGACGCGCTGCAGACCGGATGCCGCGCTGGGCGGCGACTCCACCTGGATGACCAGGTCGACCGACCCCATGTCGATACCGAGCTCGAGGCTGCTCGTGGCGACGACGCAGCGCAGGGTGCCAGACTTCAGCTCGTCTTCGACCTGAGCGCGCTGCTCCTTGGACACGGAGCCGTGGTGGGCCTTCGCAAGGATGGCGGCGACACCCGCAGAAGAACCCGCCTGCGCCATCGTGGCCGCGGGCACCGTGGGTTCGGGGACGTCGATGCCCTGCCGTTCGGCGTAGATCTCGTTCAGGCGACCCGTGAGGCGCTCGGCGAGGCGGCGCGAGTTGGCGAAGACGATGGTCGAGCGTCGCTCGAGGATGCGGTCGACGATCGCCTCTTCGACGTGCGGCCACACCGAGCCCGACACCTCGGTGCTCTCGGGGCGGTCGGAGAACCATTCGCCGTCACCCGCCTCGTCGGGGGCAGGAGACCCCGGTGGAGGAGGCGGATTGAGCATGTCGTCGACCGGGACCACGACGGAGAGGTCGAAGGCCTTGGTGGCCTTGGGAGCGACGATGTCGACCGGCTGCGCGCCGCCCAGGAACCGGGCCACCTCGTCGATCGGCCGGACCGTCGCCGAGAGGCCGATGCGCTGTGCGGGCTTGTCGAGCAGGGCGTCGAGACGCTCGAGGCTCACCGCCAGGTGAGCACCGCGCTTGGTCGCCGCGACAGCGTGCACCTCGTCGATGATGACGGTGTGCACGCCGCGCAGGGTCTCGGCCGCCTGGCTCGTGAGCATGAGGTACAGCGACTCGGGCGTCGTGATGAGGATGTCGGGCGGGGCCGTTACGAGCTTGCGGCGGTCGCTCGAGCTCGTGTCTCCCGAGCGCACTCCCACGGTCACCGAGGGCACCTCGATGCCGAGGCGGCGAGCGGACTGACCGATACCGACGAGGGGCGAGCGGAGGTTGCGCTCCACGTCGACGCCGAGAGCCTTCAGCGGAGAGATGTAGAGGATGCGGGTGTCGGTGGGGATCGCCTTGGGGGCTTTCGGCGCCGAACGCCGGCCGCGCGGCGAGGGAGCGGCATCCGGGACCTGGGGGCCCTTCTCGCGGAACACCCGGTCGATCGCGAAGAGGAACGCCGACAGCGTCTTGCCCGAACCGGTCGGGGCGACCACGAGGGCGTTGCGGCCCGACGAGACGGACTCCCAGGCCCCCTTCTGCGCGTTGGTGGGCGCCGAGAAGGCGCCACGGAACCAGTCCTGCGTCGCAGGACCGAATCTCTCCAGCACGTCGGCCATGCCGACATCCTCTCCCGGACCTCCGACATCGGGTCGGGGTTGACGTTCGCCCGCCGCGGAACGTCCTCGTCGTACGTGGTTTCCGTCGGCCGGTCCGACTGCCGAGAGATCGGGCGATCATTCGGGGAGCTCTCGCAGCCGTCCCTCTCGCAGCTCGAGCCGCAGATCGAGATCGAGTCGCGACAGGAACGCGTCGTCGTGACTGACCACCACCACAGCGCCCCGGTAGGCGCGCACCGCGGCGACCACCGCGTCGACGGTGTCGAGGTCGAGGTTGTTCGTCGGTTCGTCGAGCACGAGCAGCTGGGGCGGCGGGTCGGCCAGCAGCAGTCGGGCCAACGCCACGCGGAACCTCTCGCCCCCCGACAGCGACGACACCGCCCGCGTCACCGTGTCTCCCCGCAGGAGGAACCGTGCCAAGCGGTCGCGCACCTCTCCGGAAGGCGCGGCGGGTGACGCAGCCCGGACGTTCTCGAGCGCGGACGCGTCATCGTCGAGGCCGTCGAGGCGCTGGGGCAGGTAGCCGACCCGGTCCACGTACACGCGGCCATGGAGGGATGCCGGGTCATCGGTGCCGTGGACGAGGCGCTCGAGCAGTGTTGTCTTGCCGGCCCCGTTGGGGCCGACGAGGGCGAGGCGTTCGCGTCCCGTGACGATCCACTCGCGCTCGCCGTCCCCCACCGCGAGGACCCGACGCGCGGCGGCGTTGTCCGGATCGGGCAGGTCGACGCGCACCACGTCGTCGTCGCGAACGCGTGCGGAGGCCTCCGTGAGGGCCGAGCGCGCTGAATCCTCCTTTCCCTGCATCTGCGTGCGCAGACGCCCCGCGCTGATCTGTGCGGCGTTCGCGCGCATCCCCGCGAACATCTTGGGAACGCGTTTCTCGATCTCGGCCTTGTGCGCGACGCGGGTGCGGGTGGCGAGCTTGTCCTGCGCCTGGATGCGATCGCGCCGCTCGCGGCGGAACGCCTGGGCGGCGTCGCGTTCGGCGCGCAGGGCGGCCTCCTGCTCCGCGTCTCGATGCGCTCGCCACGCGCTGTACGGTCCGCCGACGACGCTCAGGGAGTGGGCGTACAGCTCGGCGGTGGCATCCATCAGCTCGAGAAGGCCGATGTCGTGGCTGACGACGACGAGCGCGCCCGGCCAGGAGCGCACGAGCTCGCCGACGCGCGCACGCGCCTCGCGGTCGAGGTCGTTCGTGGGCTCGTCGAGCAGAGTCACGGCCGCACGGGAGGAGCGCAGGCCGAGGAGCGCGGCGAGCACGGCCTCGCCGCCCGACAACTGCCCGACCGTCCAATCGAGCGCTTGCGCCGGAAGGCCCGCGTCGGCCAGCAGTGCCTCCGCTCTCGCTTCGACGTCCCAGTCGTCGCCGACGGCGTCGAAATGTCGCGGATCGACGTCGCCGGCCTCGATGGCGCGCAGCGCACGGAGGGGCTCCTCCACTCCGAGGAGGGAGGCGACGGAACGGGCGGGGTCGACGGCGAGGCGTTGCGGCAGGATCGCAACCGGTCCGGAGGTCGACACCTGCCCGGACGTGGGGGCGATCAGCCCGGCGGCGACGCGCAGCAACGTCGACTTGCCGGCGCCGTTGCGGCCGACAAGGCCCGTGCGGCCGACACCGATCGAGCCCGACACGTCGTCGAGCGCGACGCTGCCGTCCGGCCAGACCAGGCGGACACGGTCGAAAAGGAGGGAGGAACGAGGGGAGGACACGAGAGGACTCCGATGGCGCGGGATGCGCGGACACCGGACCCGTCCGCGTCAGCGGAGGGCGGCCGAGGAAACGGCGGGTCGACGGGTCAGCGCGCGGACAGGGGCGCGGAAGCGTCGACGTTCTTCACCGGAGGAGACCTCGTTCTCGGGGGCGGGGGAGTGACCACGATAGTCGACGGGCGTCCCCTGCGGTACCCCGCCTCAGGTGACGGCGGCCCCGACCTGGTCGGCCAGACGCGCGTCGAGGAACGCCCGAACGTCGTCGAGTTCGTCTTGCGAGATGGAGTGGGTCAGCCCGGGGTACACGCGTCCGCTCAGTTCGCTGTGACCGGGCAGCCACTGCGACGTGAGGTCGACCAACGGTGCGGGTATGACGTCGTCGGCTGCGCCGCGGCCCCAGAACACCGGTGGCCGGCGCTGAGCGAGAACGGCATCGCCCGGGAGCTCGCCGCCCGCCGCGTAGCCGGCGAGGACGACGGCGAAAGACACCGCGTCGGGATCGACGCGCAGGGTCTGCAGCGCGACAGCGCCGCCCTGAGAGAACCCGAGCAGGCCCACGCGCGCCGAGCCGACGGCATCCTGCACCCAGGCGAGAACCGCCTGAGCGGCGAGCGTGACGGCCGCCGGGTCGCGCCCGTCGAGTCCCTCGATCGGGTACCACGAGGCGCCGGGAGTGGGCCACGGCGGCGCGAGCGGAGCCCGCACGCTCGCGACGACGAAGGAATCGGGCAGATACGGCACCAGGCCGAACAGGTCGTGTTCGTCTGACCCGTAGCCGTGCAGCAGCACCAGCACCGGCCGGTCGCCCCGCTCGGCAGGCGACACGGACCACCGCACGACGGACGGATCGAGGGAGGGGTGGCTCATATCGCCATTGTTGCAAAGGCCTCCGACATCGCGGCGGGATCGGACCGCGGCGCTCTCCGCCGGGTGCGGTGCGGGTGCGGTGCGGGAGCGGGTGCGAGTGCGGGAGGGGAGGAGATTCCGGGAGCGGAGGGTTCTCCGCCGCACGTGGATCCTCCCGAGACCGGATTTCCTCCCGAGAGCAGGGGTCATCGCGGCGAGGCGGAGGGGAGGGAATACCGGGAGCGGAGGATTCGCGACCGCGCAGGACCTCCGAGGACTGAATCTCCTCCCGCGAGCGGCGGAGAACACGACCGGCACGTGGACCGTCCGCGCGGGACACGCGGCACGCGGGGCGGACGGTTGATATACAGGGAGCATGCCCGTGCGCACTCCCGATCCCGAACCCGACGACAACGGCGACGAGCGCGAGTCGCTCTCGGCGTCTTTCTCCGGCGCGCAGAAGGGTCCGAACCCGAACCCGGGCTGGCTCAGCGAGGTCGAGCTCGCCGAGGCGCGACGCCGTCTTCCCATGCTCTACGTCGAAGCCCTACCCGTTCGCACCGACGGCATGGGCGCGGTGACCCAGGTCGGCATCCTGCTCCGGGCCACGCCCCTCGGCGAGATGACCCGCACGCTCGTCTCGGGCCGGGTCCGCTACGGCGAGACCGTGCGCGACGCGCTGTTCCGTCACCTCGAGAACGACCTCGGCCCCATGGCCTTCCCGCTGCTGCCGCCCTCGCCGACGCCGTTCACGGTGGCGGAGTACTTCCCGCTTCCCGGTGTCAGCGCCTTCCACGACGACCGGCAGCATGCCGTCGCCCTCGCCTTCGTGGTCCCGGTGACCGGTACCTGCGAGCCGCGTCAAGATGCGCTCGAGGTCACGTGGCTGTCTCCCGAGGAGGCGGCATCCGATGCCCTCTCCGACGAGATGGAGGGCGGCCGCGGCACGCTCATCCGTCAAGCGCTGGCCTCGGTGGGTGCACTGCGCTGAGGCTCCTTCCCCGTGGGGTCGATAGCGGATTCATCCCCCGCACCGTTGCCGCTGTCGGTGGCCCTGTCTAGGGTCGAGGAATGGCGCATCCTTCCCCGGAACCCCTGTCCCTCCCGCACGATCTCGACGGGTGGAAGAGCTTCGCGGCCGATCGTCCCGCCGAACGCCTCCAGCGTGTGGCGGCGATCGACGCGCGACTCGTCGACGAACCCGAGCTGTCTCTGCAGGAGCGCCTCGCCCTGTGGAACGAGGCCGACATCGCGCTCGCCGAGGCCGCGGCTCCCTCGCACCTGATCAGCGAATCGCACCCGGATGCCGAGGTGCGCGACGCCGCCGAGAAGCAGGCGCAGGCCGTCGACGCGGTGCAGTCGCGGCGCGTTCTCGACCGAGGGCTGTGGGAGGTCTTCGCGGATGCCGACCCGTCGGGCCTCGCGCCCGATGAGCGGCGCTTCCTCGAGCAGGTGCGTCGCGACTTCCGTCGGGGCGGCGTGAATCTCCCCGATGCCGAGCGCGAGCGCGTCCGCGCACTCACCGATCGCGACACCGAGCTCTCGCTGGTCTTCTCTCGCAATATCCGGGAGGGCCGGCGAGAGGTGCGCGTCCCCGCGGCGTCGCTCGACGGCCTGCCCGCGGATTTCCTCGCCGAACACCCCTCCGACGCCGAGGGGATGGTCACCCTCACGACCGAGTACACCGACCTCATGCCGGTTCGGGAATACGCGCGGAATCGCTGGGTCCGGCACGAGCTCATGGGGGCGTACAACGACCTCGCGTGGCCGGTGAACGAGCCCGTCCTCGCCGAGCTGCTCGCGGTGCGCGCGGAGCGGGCCACCCTCCTGGGTTACGGCGACTGGGCCGATTACGAGACCGAGACGCGCATGATCGGTTCGAGCGCGGCCGTGCGCGCGTTCCTCGATCGCGTCGCCGACGCGGTCGCCCCGGCGGCGGCCGACGAATACGATCGCGTGCTCGCGCGCCTGCGTCGCGACGACCCCGACGCCGACGCGGTGACGATCGCCGACTTCTGGTACGTCCTCGGCGCCCTCAAGCGCGAAGAATACGACGTCGACGCGCAGCTCGTCCGGTCGTACTTCCGCTTCGATCGCGTGCTCGAGGGCGTGCTCAACACCACCGGACGCCTGCTCGACGTGCGGTACATCCCGGTCGACGCGCCCTCGTGGCACGATGACGTCCGCACCTACGACGTGGTCCGCGGCGACGATCGACTCGGGCGCATCCACCTCGACCTGCACCCGCGCGACGGCAAGTACAACCACGCGGCGTGCTTCGGGCTGGCCCCGGGCATCGCCGGTCGGTCGATGCCCGAGTCCGTGCTGCTCTGCAACTTCTCGCGAGGACTTGTGGAGCACGACGAGGTCGTGACCTTCTTCCACGAGTTCGGTCACCTCGTGCACGACATCCTCGGCGGTCACCAGAGGTGGGCGCGTTGGACGGGCGTCGCGACCGAGTGGGACTTCGTCGAGGCCCCGAGCCAGCTCCTCGAAGAGTGGGCGTGGGATGCCGAGGCGCTTGCGTCCTTCGCCGTGAACGACGCCGGGGAGCCGATCCCCGCCGATCTCGTCGCCCGCATGCGCACTGCCGACGCCTTCGGCCGGGGCCTCGAGGTCACGCGTCAGCTCGGCCACGCGACGACCTCGTATCGTCTGCACGTGGACCGGCCGGACGACCTCGCCACCGCCGTCGACGGGTACTACCGGGCCGCCAGCCCGATCGCCCCTCTCGAGGGGGCGCACTCGTACGCCGGTTTCGGTCATCTCACCGGGTACGGCGCGTGCTACTACACGTATCAGTGGAGTCTCGTGATCGCCCGCGACCTTCTCTCCGCGTTCGGCGACGACCTGTTCGACGTCGAGACGGCCACCCGCTACCGGCGCGAGATCCTCGAGCCCGGCGGAACGCGCGACGCCCGCGACCTCGTGAAGTCGTTCCTCGGTCGTGAGTCGACGTTCGACGCGTACCGCGACTGGCTCGCCGGAGCCTGACGACGACGAAGGGCCGCGGCATCCCGATCCGGATACCGCGGCCCTCTCGACCCGCGCAGGGTCAGGCGGTCGTCTCTCGTGCGATCGCGGCGACGAACGCGTCGATGTCGGCCTCGGTCGTGTCGAACGAGCACATCCATCGCACCTCGCGGCGCAGCTCGTCCCAGTCGTAGAAGCGGAAGGTCTGTCGAAGCCGGTCGGCGACCCCGGCGGGCAGCGTCGCGAAGACGCCGTTCGCCTGGGTGGGCTGGGTGAACTCGACGCCGTGGATCGACCCGTCCACGAGACCGGTCTCGATGCCGGCGCGCAGGCGCTGCGCCATGGCGTTGGAGTGCCGGGCGTTGCGCAGCCACAGGTCGTTCTCGAGCAACGCGACCAGCTGTGCCGAGACGAAGCGCATCTTGCTGGACAGCTGCATGTCGAGCTTGCGCAGGTAGGTCAGGCCGGTGGACGCCTCGGGATCGAGCACGACGATGGCCTCGCCGATCATGGCGCCGTTCTTGGTGCCGCCGAAGCTCAGGACATCGACGCCCGCATCGCGGGTGAAGGCGCGCAAGGGCACGTCGAGGGCGGCGGCGGCGTTGGCGATGCGCGCACCGTCCATGTGCAGGCGCATGCCGTGTCCGTGGGCGTGGGTCGCGAGCTCGCGGATCTCCTCGACGCTGTAGAGAGTCCCGAGTTCCGTCGACTGGGTGATCGAGACGACCAGCGGCTGTGCGCGGTGTTCATCCCCCCAGCCCCAGGCCTCGCGGTCGACGAGTTCGGGGGTGAGCTTCCCATCGTCGGTGGGAACGGTGAGCAGTTTGATCCCACCCACCCGCTCGGGCGCTCCGCCCTCATCGACGTTGATGTGAGCGGTGGATGCCGAGATCACGGCGCCCCAACGGGGGAGCATCGACTGCAGCCCCACGACGTTGGCGCCCGTGCCGTTGAACACCGGGTAGGCCTCGACCCCCTCGCCGAGGAGCGAGACGAACAGCTCCTGTAGGCGGGCGGTGTAGACGTCCTCGCCGTAGGCGACCTGGTGGCCGTCGTTGGCGGCGGCGATCGCGGCGAGCACGTCGGGGTGGATTCCGGAGTAGTTGTCGGAGGCGAATCCGCGCACCGAGGAGTCGTGGAGGGTGGTCACTGTTCCAGCGTAACGACCGCCGGACGCGCCCCCTCCTCCCCCGCGAGGGATCTTCGCGCTTCGTCCCCTTTCCACCCCCGCCCGGCGCTCGGGTGTCGGTGGGGGCGGGGAGAATGGCGGAGTGCACATGGACCCCGAGGCGCTCAGCATCGCCGGTGAGATCTTCTCTCCGGCGGCCATGGCGCGCGCCGACCGGCTCCTCGTCTACGGCTCGGTCGAGGTCGGCGACGTCACGACGTCCGACGGTGTTCTCGTCGTGTCGGCGCAGTCGTTCGGCTCGGCGGGGTACGAGCACCTCGAACTGCGCGTGCCCGCCGATCTCACGCGCGTCTCGGGCTGGTGCTCCTGCGGGCGCGGTCCCGAGTGCGAGCACTCGTGCGCGGCGGCGGTGCTGCTCTTCGACCGCGTGATCTCGGCGGGTCGCCCCCCGCGTCCCGAGTGGCAGCGCACCCTCGACGAATTGCTGACGGTCACCGCGGGGGGCCACGACGAGCCCCCGGTCGATCTGTGCCTGTTCCTCGCCATCCGCCGGGGCGGGGGCCACGGCCGCAGCACCGCCCTGACGCTAACGGCACGGCCCGGCATGAGGGGTACGCGCAGCACGTGGATCAAGGGGCGCGCGGGCTGGTCGGGGCTGCCTCTGCTGTCCGCGGATCCGCGCGCACGTGCAGCGCTCGACAGCCTGGGTCGCCTCGGTCGCTCCGGTAACGGAGCCTTCCTCTCCGACGAGTGGATGCCGCTCTCCGCCGTCCCCCCGCACTCGCTCTGGATGCAGCTCGAGGCCGTCGTCGCCGCGGGGGTGCCGCTCGTGGCGGCTTCTGGGGCGCACCACCCCGTGCAGATCCTCGAGGGGGCGATGACCGCCGCGGTCGCCGTCGACCGCCGCGGCTCGGCCCTCCACGTCCGCGGGATCGTCGAGGGGCTCGCCGACGAAGTCGTCTCCCTGCCGTCGTGGGTGGTGGGTGATCCCGCCGTAGCGGTGGCCTTCGTGGCGGACCGAGACGGTGACGACGAACGCTTCACCCTTGCGCGGCTCGCGACCCCGGTGACCGGTGCCGTCCGCGGGCTGCTGGCGCGTACGGGCGCGCTCGCGATCGACGGGGGGTCCGACACCTTCCTCCGCGAGTACCTGCCGCGTCTGCAGCTCGAGGCGCCCGTGGTGTCGCCGAAGGGCACGATCGACCTGCCGCCGCCGCCGCGTCCCGTCCTGGAGCTCTCCGTCGACCACCGGGCCGGGCGCGCTTGCGTCGCCGTGCGGTGGGATCGGTCGTCGACCAACGGGCGGCGCGACGAGGCGCACGAGGTGTTCACCTGGGAGGCCGTGGCGGCCATCGCGACCGAGCTGCGCATCGAGCTCCCGCAGCCATTCCCCGCGGGCTCCACTCCGCCGCGCCTCTGGGCTCCCGCGGAGGCGGCGATCTTCGTCGTCGAGGCGATGCCGCGCCTGCAGGCTCTCGAGAACGTCCGGGTGACCGTGGCCGACGAGGCCGTGCCCTACCGCGCCGCTGCCGAACCGGCCTCCGTCGAGCTGCGTACCGGCGACGACGATGGCAGCGACTGGTTCGACCTGCACGCGCGTGTCACCGTGGGCGACACCGAGGTCGACTTCTCCGAGCTCTACACCGCGCTCGTCGTCGGCGATCGTGCCCTCTTCCTGCCAGACGGCTCCTATGTCCGGCTCGACACCCCCGCCTTCGACCGATTGCGCGCCGTCATCGACGAGGCGCGAACGCTCGCCGACCGCCCTGACGGTGAGCTGAAGCTCAACCGCTACAACGTCGGCCTCTGGGAGGACCTGTCCGACCTGGGGCTGCTCGCGGCGCAGGAGGCCGAGTGGTGGCTTCGCGTCCGCGGCCTCACCGACGAAGCTGCCATCGCCCCCGTGCCGTCCCCCGAGGGACTGCGCGCCACGCTGCGCGATTATCAGCGCGCGGGCCTGGATTGGCTGCACTTCCTCCGCACGCAGGGTCTCGGGGGAGTCCTCGCCGATGACATGGGGCTCGGCAAGACCGTGCAGACGATCGCGATGATGGAGGTCGCCCGAGAGGCCGATCCCCGGATGGCGCCGTTCCTGATCGTGGCACCGACGAGTGTGGTCGGCAACTGGGCGCGCGAATGCGCCGCCTTCGCCCCGGGGCTCCGGGTGGTCACTGTCACCTCCACACAGTCGAGGCGTTCGACCCCCGTCGCCGAGGCGGCCGACGGCGCACACGTCGTGGTGACCAGTTACGCCCTGTTCCGCCTGGAGCAGGCGCAGTACGCCGAGGTCGAATGGTCGGGACTCGTGCTCGACGAGGCCCAGCAGATCAAGAACCCCTCGTCGCGCGGCTACCGTGCTGCTCGGGCGCTGTCGGTGCCTTTCACCCTCGTCATCACGGGCACGCCGATGGAGAACAATCTCCTCGAGCTCTGGGCTCTCATCTCGCTCGTCGCCCCGGGCCTCCTGGGTACCCGCGAGTCGTTCACCGCGATGTACCGAACCCCCATCGAGAAGCACTCGGACGGTGCGCGTCTCGACCTCCTCCGCCGACGCATCCGGCCGTTCCTGCTCCGGCGCACGAAAGAGCTCGTCGCCGCAGAGCTGCCCTCGAAGCAGGAGACCGTGGTCGAGGTGACCCTGCATCCGACCCATCGCACGCTGTACGACCGACGCTTCCATCGCGAGCGCCAACGGCTCCTCGGTCTGCTCGACGATGCAGACGGGAACCGCTTCGCGATCTTCCGTTCCCTGACGATGCTGCGCCAGCTCGCTCTCGACCCCGCGCTCGTCGATGAGGGGGAGGCTCCCTCCGCCAAACTCGACGCCCTGGTAGAACTCGTGACCGAGGCCGCCGCCGAGGGGCACCGCGTCCTCGTCCTGAGCCAGTTCACGCGCTTCCTCCGCTCCGCTCGCGACAGGTGCACCGAGGCGGGCCTGCCGTCCTGCTACCTCGACGGCGCCACCACGCACCGGCAGGCCGAGATCGACCGCTTCCGCCAGGGCGACGATCCCGCGTTCTTCATCTCTCTGAAGGCCGGCGGGGTCGGCCTCAACCTGGTCGAGGCCGACTACGTGGTGCTGCTCGACCCGTGGTGGAATCCAGCGGTCGAAGACCAGGCGATCGACCGCGCGCACCGCATCGGGCAGACCCGGCCCGTGATCGTGTACCGCCTCGTCGCGGCCGACACCATCGAAGAGAAAGTCGTCACCCTGCGCGAGACGAAAGCCGAGCTCTTCTCCCGTGTGCTCGACGGGGGCGAGGGAGAGGCCTTCGGTGGAGCGACCCGCCTGACGGCGGCCGACATCCGGAGCCTCATCGACTGACGCCCGCCCTCGACCTGGATCGCCCCGGAGCCTCGCGGGCACCGCCCGCCCGATCCGCCTCTGGCCAATGTCGGACCCCCGGTCTACCGTGGCGCTATGTCCGAGGTCCCGGTTCCCGCTGCCACGCCCGCCGCGGTCGCGTCTGCCGGGCGCCGCACCTTCCTGGCGGTGCTCGTCAACACGGCCGCGGCCAACGTGACGACGAGCTTCCTGTGGTTCGCCCTCACGTTCTGGGTCTACCTCGAGACCCGCTCCGTCCTCGCCACCGGCATCGTTGGCGGTGCGTACATGCTGCTGCTCGCCGTGTTCGCGATGGTGTTCGGCTCGCTCGTCGACCGCCATCGCAAACACCGGGTCATGGTGGTCTCCGGCTTCGTGACGCTCGTGGCATTCCTGCTGGCCGGAGCGCTCTGGCTGGCGTTCCCCGAGGCCGCGCTCCTCGACCTCGGCGGACCGTGGTTCTGGCTCTTCGCGGGCGTCATCCTCGCCGGGGCCGTGGTCGAGAACCTGCGCAACATCGCCCTGTCGACGACGGTGACGCTTCTCGTTCCCGTCGAGCGTCACGCCAACGCGAATGGTCTGGTCGGCACGGTGCAGGGGCTTGCGTTCGTCGTGACGAGCGTGTTCAGCGGACTGTCGGTCGGGTTCCTGGGCATGGGGTGGACGCTGGCCATCGCCCTGGTGCTGACCGCGCTCGCCCTCGCGCACCTGTCGACGATCCGCATCCCCGAGCAACGCCCCGCGGTCGGGGAGGGTGCCGGTCCCGTCGTCGACCTCCGGGGGGCGATCCGAGCAGTGCGCCGCGCCCCCGGCCTCTTCGCCCTGATCGTCTTCTCGACGTTCAACAACCTCATCGGCGGCGTCTACATGGCGCTCATGGACCCCTACGGTCTCGAGATGTTCGACGTGAAGGTCTGGGGGATCGTCCTCGGGGTCACCGCGACCGGCTTCATCATCGGCGGCGGCCTGGTCGCGAAGTTCGGACTCGGTAAGAACCCCATCCGCACCATGCTCTGGATCGTCATCGCGATGGGGGTGCTGGGTGCGGTGTTCACCCTCCGCGAATGGTGGTGGCTCTATGCACTCGGCATCTGGGTGTACATGGCCCTCATCCCTCCGGTCGAGGCGGCCGAGCAGACGGTCATCCAGAAGGTCGTCCCCTTCGAGACCCAGGGGCGCGTCTTCGGTTTCGCCGCCGCGTTCGAATCGGCCGCGGCGCCGGTGACCTCGTTCCTCATCGCGCCGATCGCGCAGTTCGTGGTCATCCCGTACATGGACGCCCAGAGCGGCCGCTCGACGTGGGGCTGGCTGCTCGGCGAAGGAGAATCCCGCGGCATCGCGCTGGTCTTCGCCGTCGCAGGTGTCGTGATGGTGATCGCGGCGGCGCTGGCTTTCCTCACGCGCTCGTATCGCACGCTCTCCCGGCAGTACCGGACGTCCGAGGTCGACGTCGAGGCGGGGTCGGCCTAAGCGCTCGCGCCGATCTCGATGACGACGTCGTTGACGTCCGCGGCGTCGTCGTCCCACAGAGCGACGACGGCGGATGCCAACGCCTCCTCGAGGCCGTCGAGGCTCCGCACCCGGAAGATGACGCCGGCGGCCGACAGGTCGTGCCCCGCATCGCGCGCGGACTTCGCGTACCCCTGCGCGACGGCTCGCGTCCACGCTTCGCTCGCGGCTTTCACCGCGGCGTAGTTCGCGCCACCGGCGAGGGGTCGCGCGACGGCGGTCGACGAGACGATCGCGAGACGCCCGGCATCCGAGGCGCGGAGGTCGTCGTCGAAACTGCGGCTGACGTTCCGCAGCGCCGTGAACGACCTCAGCAGCGCGGCGAAGTCCTCGTCGCTCTGCCCGGCGAGCCCCCCTCCACCGCGCCAGCCGCCGACGAGGTGGACCACGCCGTCGACGTTCCCGTGCGCGGAATGCACGCGGTCCCGCAGAGCCGACACGGCGGCCGGTTCGGTCAGGTCGCACTCCTCGATCGCGGTCCCGGGCGCGGAGTCGGCGGCGTCCCGCAGACGACCGGCATCCGAGCCGACGATGACCACTCGCCCCCCGGCCGCGACGAGAGCGCGCGCGCAGGCCCGGCCGGCCGCACTCGTTCCGCCCGCGAGAAGGACGAGCCTCCCGCGCACGAGTCTCTGCGGCTCGACCGCGGATTCGGTGATCACCTCGCTCATCGCCGGCGTCAGTCGGTCCCGCGGATGCCCTCGGTCGACGCGATCACCGGTCGCATCTTCTTCTCCAGCGCCTCGAAGAACATCGACAGCGGGAATTCGTCGTCGAGCACCGCGTCGGTGTACCCCTTCGGCAGACCCGCGAGCACCTCGTCTGACAACCCGCGGGCCCACACCGAGGCGGGGTGGGCCGTGACGACCGAGCTCACGAGGTCGTAGGCGGCGAGCCAGTGGGCGACCTTGGGGCGATCGATCGAGCGCCAGTACAGCTCGTCGATGGCGTCGGCGAGGGCGATGACCGCGGCGGACACGTCGGCCCAGTCGAAGGCGAGGGACGTGTCGGTCCAGTGCAGCACGCGGCGCTGATGCAGCCACGCGAACAGCAGCTGTCCGCCGAGGCCGTCGTAGTTGCGCACGCGCGAGCCGGTGATCGCGAAGCGGAAGATGCGGTCGAAGATCACGGCGTACTGCACGAGCTCGGCGTGTTCGAGCATCGCCGTCTCTGCGGCGTCGAGGTCGTCGCGGGCGGCGAGGCGCGCCTGGAGCGACACGCACTCGCGGAACGCGGTGAGATCGCACCGCAGTTCCTCGAGCGAGTACAGGAAGAACGGCATCCGCTGTTTGATCATGAACGGGTCAAACGGCAGGTCGCCGCGCATGTGCGTGCGGTCGTGGATGAGGTCCCACATGACGAAGGTGCGCTCGGCGAGGTCCTGATCGTCGAGCAGGCGCGCGGCGGCGGCGGGGAGCTCGAGCTTCGTGATCTCCGCGGCGGTGCGGGTGACGCGGCGGTAGCGCGCGGCCTCGCGGTCCTGGAAGATCGCGCCCCACGTGAAGGTGGGGATCTCGCGCATCGCGACGGTCTCGGGGAACAGCACGGCCGAGTTGGTGTCGTATCCCGAGGTGAAGTCGATCAGACGCAGCGAGACGAACAGGCGGTTGGTGTACTCGGTCTCCAGTCGGGCGATGAACTCCGGCCAGATCGCTTCGACGAGCACGGCCTCGACGTGCCGGTTGCTCGAGCCGTTCTGCGTGTACATCGGGAAGACCACGAGATGCCGGATGCCGTCGACGCGATGCTCTTGCGGCTGGAAGGCGACCAGGGAGTCCAGGAAGTCGGGAACGCCGAGACCGTCGTCGCGCCAGCGACGGAAGTCGAGAACGGATGCCGCGAGGTAAGCCTGATCGTGCGGGAAGAGGGGCGCGAGGGCCTCGATCGCGCTCGTTATGTTCTCGATCAGCGGCGCGGCTACGGCGGTGTCCTCGATGGACCCGTCCTTGATCTGCAGGTCCTGGAGAGCGGCGGCGGCGTTCTTGAGCTGGGCCCACGCGGGGGTCTGCTCCACCGTCTCGACGCCGTGACCGGCGATCAGATCGTCGGCGGCACGGGTGGGCGTGGCGATGGTCATGGCATCCTCCGTTCATCAGGTGTAAATATTCCTGCTGAACATGGATACTAACGGAAATCTTACGGATTACGCCAGAGTGCTTCCGGAGCCCGCTGGTACTGTCGAGCCCATGACAGAGGCTTCCTCCCGCGCCCCTCGCCTCGAGGACTCCGTCGACGCGGCGATCGTCCGTGAGATCTCTCTCGACGCGCGCGCCACGCTGTCCCACCTCTCTGAGCGCGTCGGCCTCTCGGTCTCGGCCGTCCAGTCCCGGCTGCGCCGGCTCGAGGCCCGGGGAATCGTGAAGGGCTACCGCCCGATCCTCGACGCCGAGGCATTGGGGCGGCCGCTCGCGGCATTCGTCGAGATCACGCCACTCGACCCGGCGCAGCCCGACAACGCTCCCGAACTGCTCGCTCACCTGACGCCGATCGAAGCCTGCCACTCCATCGCGGGCGAGGCGGCGTACATGCTCTTCGTCCGTGTGCCGACGCCGCGCGACCTCGAGGAGCTCATCCGTGACATCCGCGCCGCGGCCCAGGTGAACACCCGCACGACCGTGGTTCTTCAGACCTTCTTCGAGGCGCGTCCGATCGAGCCGGCCGATTTCCCGGCCTGACCCCCACCTCGAGGCGCCGTCCGGACTGCGCACGACGACTGACCCGGATACATCCCCGGACGGATGCCGAGCCCCCGTCTCCCGCGTAGCGTGGCCGTGATGTTCGCTCTCCGCCCGCTCACCCGCTATCAGCTGGTCACCGACCTCGGCATCGCGGTGGTCTTCTTCCTGCTGTCGATCGCCATCGAGTTCGTCGCGAGCGCCACCCCGGTCGACGGCGTCTCGGCGTTCTTCGTCGCCCTCGCCTTTGCGAGCGCCGTGGGATTGCGGCGCCTGCACCCGGGTCTCGCCCTCTGGATCGCGTGGGCGGCCGCCCTCGTGCAGATGGGCTTCGGCCGGCAGCCGTCTCCCTCCGACCTCGCCATCTTCGCGGTGCTGTACACGACGGCCGCCTACGGTACGCGTCGCGTGTTCTGGTTCGGATTCGGCTCGGCGATCGTCGGAGCGGCCCTGGTGCCCATCTACCTCGTGGGTCGTGGGTTGCAGGCGCCGCCGAACGGCAACGACTGGTTCGCGGTCATCGCCCTGTTCCTCGCCGCGGGCTTCGCCCTCCTGCTGGCCTGGGTCTCGGGCGCCCTCGTCCGCACCGCCATGCGGGCGTCGGCGAACAGCCGCGCCCAGCGCGCCGCCGAGGCCGAGACGATCGCCGAGCAGGAGCGCGTGCGCATCGCCCGCGACATGCACGACGTCGTGGCCCACTCCCTGGCGGTCGTCATCGCGCAGGCCGACGGCGCCCGCTACGCCGCGGCATCCGATCCCCGGGCCACCTCCGAGGCGCTCACGACGATCTCGTCGACCGCGCGCGCGGCCCTCGCCGACGTACGGCTGCTCCTCACGCAGCTCCGGCATTCCCAGGCCGAGGGGCCGCAGCCCACCCTCGCCGACCTCGAGGTCCTGTTCCAGCGCATGCGCGCGGCGGGCGTCGACCTCGAGGTCGCGGTCGACCCGCTGCCGCCCGGCGAGCCTCCGGCGGCCATCCAGCTCGCGGTGTACCGCATCATGCAGGAGGCGCTGACGAACGCCCTGCGCCACGGCGTCGACCCCCGCGTGCGCGTCCATCTGGCCTGGTGGCCCGACCGCGTCGTGGTCTCGGTGCGAAATGCCCGCGCCACGGCATCCGTCCCCGCTCTCCCCAGCACCGCCCCCGGCGGTCACGGCCTCATCGGCATGCGCGAGCGCGCGCAGCTCGTCGGGGGACACCTGACGGCGGGACCCGAGTACGGCGAATTCGTCGTCCGCGCCACCCTTCCGATCGGCGCGCCGCTGTGAGCGCGCGTCGGACCGAGCAGAGTGGATGCCGAGCCACCCCCGACCCGCGAGAGGAGCCGTCGTCATGACCGCCCCCGTCCGCATCGTCCTCGTCGACGATCAAGCCCTGTTCCGCGCCGGCATCCGGATGGTGATCGATTCCCAGCCCGACCTCGAAGTGGTGGGGGAGGCCTCGGACGGACGCGAGGGCATCGAGGTCGTCCGTGCCACGCGCCCCGACCTCGTGCTCATGGATGTGCGCATGCCGGTCATGGACGGGCTCGCGGCGACCGCCGAGATCCTGCGCGAGCCCGACGCTCCGCGCGTGGTGGTGCTGACGACGTTCGACCTCGACGAGGCTGCGGCCAGGGCCATCCAGGGTGGGGCGAGCGGCTTCCTCCTGAAGGACTCCGAGCCCGAATTCCTCCTGTCGGCGGTGCGCACCGTCCACGCGGGTTCCGCGGTCATCGCCGCCGAAGCCACGCGAGAGCTCTTCGCACACATCGCCGACGGCGGCGCGGGGGAGCCGGTGCCGCCCTCCTATGGCGCGCTCACCGATCGCGAGCGGGAGATCTTCACCCTCGCGGCCGCGGGACTCAGCAACGCCGAGATCGCCGAGCGCGAGTTCCTGTCCGAGGCCACGGTGAAGACGCACATCAGTCGCATCCTGACCAAACTCGCCCTGCGCGATCGCGTACAGCTCGTCGTCTTCGCCTACCGGCACGGCCTCGCCTGAGGCGCCGCGGGTCAGTCGGCGTCGGCTTCGGGGTCGTGCGCCCACGTGGGGGCGAGGGCCCTGATGCGCAGCGCCCGCCACTGCCAGGTCGCCCAGAGCGCCGGCCACATCGCGGGAGCCGCGGCCCCGCCGATCGTCAGGCGCTCGCGCCAGAGTGTGCGTCCCGGCTCGCCGGGGGCCTCCGACACCGCCATCTGGTGATCCCACACGTCGAGGACCGAGAGCGGCCCGGTCAGGGGCACGCCCCAGTCGCGGAAGACGCGCACGCGCCCGTGCTCGTCGGTCGTCTCGCGGTCGGCGACCGAGATCAGCTGACGCCCGACCGGCAGCAGCCCCGCGACGCTCATCTGCACGGGCACGTCGTCGCCCGACGCGAACGAGGTCGGCATCTCGCCGAGGGCCTCGACCTCGAGCAGGGGGCCGTACAGCTCCGCCACCGCGCGCGGGGAGTGCAGGGCGCGCCAGGCGGCATCCGGGTCGCAGTCGATGACGAACTTCAGCAGGATGCGCATGAGTCGATCGTGCCCGATCCCGATGATCCGTGCGCCCGGCTTGACGCGGGGCGTCGGTTCCGGGCGTTTTACGATCGAGGGATGCCGTCTTCTCCCGCCCTCGCTCAGTCCGACTACCAGGTGCGTCTGGACTGGGGTCGCTCGGGGCTGGAGCGCCTGGCCCCGGCCCCCGTCGTGATCGTCGTGCAGACGCTGGGGCTGTCGCTGCGCGCGCTGGACGCGACCGAGAGCGGCGAGACCATGATCCTCGAGGGCGACCCGACCGCGGAGCTCGCGCTCGCCGCCGGTCGCGAGGGCGCTCACGTCGTCGTCGGCGGGCTGCGCAACGCCGCCGCCGTGGCCGCCCACGTCCTCGAGGTGCAGCGCACGCGCGGCGAGCGCACCGGCATCTCGATCATCGCCGCCGGTTCTCCCGATGCCGACGGCCTCCGCTTCGCGGTCGAGGATCTTCTCGGAGCGGGCGCCGTGGTCGCCGCTCTCGGCGACCTGGGGATCGACCACGCCTCTCCCGATGCCGCGGTGGCGGGCGAGGGGTTCCGGGCTCTCGCGGGCGCCGCGCGGCACCTGCTGACGGCCAGCGGAACCGGACGCGCGCTCGCCGCCGTCGGGGCACGCGAGGCGGTGCTGTCGGCGGCCGCGCGTGATGCGGCATCCGTCGTCCCGATCGTCCGCGACGGCTCCATCGTCACCGCCTGAGCCCCTCTATCGGGGCGTCGATGCCGCCAGACGCGTCGCACGGGTGATGTCGCGATGCACCCACGACAGGGCGAAGCGCGGGTCGAACGACGGCGCGCATTTCGCGCACGAGGTGGGTCGGGTGGCGCGACGGTGCCGGTACGCCACGTGCCCCGCCGGGCACGTGCCCACCCAGGGGGCCAGTTCGTTCGCGGTCTCCCCGGCGTGGGTCGTGCCGCCGACGTAGCCGAGCTCGCGCGCCGTGCGCTTCCAGACCGGACCGTGACCGGCCGCCGCCCCCGCGACGGCGTGCGCGACCTCGTGCAGGAGCGTCTGATGGTTGGTGTCGTCGTCGTAGCGCGCAGACAGGTAGCGCGAGACGCTGATGCGCTTGCGGCCGTAGTCGCACAGGCCCGCGCGCCGCTTGGCGTTGTCGAAGGCGAACGTCCACGACTCATCGAGGTGCAGGGCGATCAACGCCTCGGCCCAGATGCGTACACGCTGCAGGTCGGACATGAGCGGAAGCCTAGGAGGGACCCCCGACACTCAGCTGGCGACGACCTCGCGCGTGCGCCGACGTTCCGCGGCGTCGATCGCGAGCAGGGTCGACTCGAGCTGGGCATCGGTGGCACCCGCGTTCTGACGCAGGAACAGCGCCTGCTTGAAGTCGCGGCGCGCGGCGTCGTAGTCGCCCTCGTCGTAATGCACTTTGCCGCGGTGCTGGAGCGCGAAGGCGGCGATGCTCGCCCAGCCCTGACCCTCGGCCTCCTCGGCGCACATCGTGAGTTCTTGCTCAGCGGCGGCGTAGGCCCCGCGGCACTGCATGATCGTGGCGTGCAGAATCCGCGCGCGCAGCAGATCGCGACGGGTGCCGGCCATGCGGGCGACGCGCACCGACTGCTCCGAGACGGCGAGCGCCTCGTCGAAGCGATCGAGCACCTTGAGGAGCCAGACCCGCTCGAGCAGGGCGTGGAGGCTGCGCTGGGAGCCGATCTCCTCGAGACGCTCCGCGCACTCGCGGGAGTCGGTGACCTCGCGCAAGGTGTCGGGGTCGTACCCGTGGATGTAGCTCACCTTCGCTCCTCTCGTTCCGGCAGGACTTCCAGTCTGCGCCGCCCGGGCGTCGAGCGTCGCAGCGCCACGCGGTCGTGGGGTGAAGACGCGGCGATCATCTCTCGAAGAGGGATGCCGAGGGCTTCGGCGATGCGGTCGCGTCGGCGTCGGTGGCCGCCCTCGCCCCGCGCATGAACTCCTCGATCTCGGCGCCCTGGGCGACCTTCGCCGGGTGGGGCCCGGCCGCCATGAGGCGTGGGAGCCACTCGATCGGCAGCGGGGCGGCGGACGCGGCGACGACGAGGTTGCCGAATCGGCGCCCCTTGAGTACCTGCACCTCGGCGAGGACGATGACCTCGGGCAGTACCTCGCGGATCGTGGCGACCTGACGGCGGGCGAAGGCTAGCCCCGGTCCGTCCGAGACGTTGACCAGCAGCACGCCGTCGGCCGCGAGCATCGCCGCCGCCTCCCGATAGAACTCCACGGTCGTCAGGTGGGCCGGGGTCTGGGCGCCGGAGTAGACGTCGCTGACGAGCAGATCGACCGCGCCGGAGAGCCCCGCCGGCAGCTTGGAGAGCCCCGCCCGCGCGTCGCCGATGCGCACACGCACCGAGGCGCCGCGCGGCAGTGGCAGGTTCTCACGCACGAGATCCCACAGTGCCGGTTCGAGCTCGATGACCTGCTGGCGTGAGCCCGGTCGGGTCGCCTCGACGTAGCGCGGCAGGGTGAGCGCGCCCGCGCCGAGGTGGACCGCGGTGAGAGGCTGTCCCGGCATCCGGAGACGATCGATCACGGCGCCCATGCGCGCCACGTACTCGAAGTGCAGGTGCGTCGGATCGTCGAGGTCGACGTGCGACTGGGGCGTGCCGTCGACCACGAGCTCCCACCCCGAGACGAACCCCGAGGGCGAGATGCGCGCGAGGGCGCCGTCCGACAACCGCGCGGTGGGGGCGTCGTCGGGTTCGATGCGCATGCGGGCCATGTCCCCCACGCTAGGCCCTCCGGGCGGCGGTACCGTGGCCGCATGCGGGTGGATCTCAACGCCGACCTGGGCGAGACCGTCGACGGGATGCCGACGGCCGACGACGACGCCATGTTCGCGGTGATCTCGAGCGCGAACGTGGCCTGCGGCGGGCACGCGGGGGATGCCGCCTCGATGCGCGCCTCGGTCGAGAGGGCGATCCGCTTCGGGGTCGCCGTCGGCGCCCACCCCTCGTACGACGACCGCGAGAACTTCGGTCGCGTCGCCCGCTCGCCCGAGCCCGGCGAGCTCCGCGCGAGCGTGACGGCTCAACTGTCCGCTCTCGTCGCGGCCGGCGCCGATCTGCGCTACGTGAAACCGCACGGGGCGCTCTACCACGTGGTCACCGCCGACCCCCGCCAGGCCGAGGCGGTCGCGTCAGCGGTGGCGGATCAGTCCAGTTGGCTCGGGCGCGCTCTGCCGATCCTCGGACTATCCGGCGCGATCGCCGAGGCGGCGGCATGCGCGGGACTTCCCTTCGTGCAGGAAGCGTTTCTCGACCGGGGGTACACGGCGCGGGGCGGCCTGGTTCCGCGCGGCGAACCGGGCGACCTCGTCCGCGACCCCGAGACGGTCGCCGACCGCGCCCTGCGACTCGTCCACGACGGAGAGGTCGACACCGTCGACGGAGCGCGCGTGTGCGTCGACGCCGCCTCGTTGTGTCTGCACGGAGACACCCCGGCCGCCGTCGCCATGGCGCGCGCGGTGCGCTCAGCCCTCGACGGGGCCGGCATCGAGGTGCGCGCACCGTGGTGACGCTGCCGGATGCGGCGGTCGTCCTGCGGTCGATGGGGGAGCGGGCCGTACTCGCCGAGGTCGCCGACCTCGCTGCCGTCGTCCGCCTGCACGCGGCGCTCGCCGCGGACCCGCCCGGTGGGATCGACGATCTCGTCCCCGCCGCCCGGACCGTTCTGGTGTGCTTCGACCCCGCGCGGATCGCCGCAGCATCCGTTCGCTCGTGGATCCGCTCGGCGGCCGAGAGGCCCACCGACGACCCGGAACCCGGACTGCTCGTGGAAGTCCCCCTGCGCTACGACGGCGTCGATCTCGACGACACGGCCGCACTCCTCGGCATCCCCGCCGCCGATCTCGTCTCGCGCCACGCGGCGGCGGAATGGTCGGTCGCTTTCACCGGCTTCGCGCCGGGGTTCGCCTACCTCGTGAGCGCGCACTGGCCCTTCGACGTGCCCCGACTCGACCAGCCGCGGACGCGGGTGCCCGCGGGCGCGGTCGGGCTCGCCGCCGGCTTCACGGGCGCGTATCCCCGCGAGACCCCGGGTGGCTGGCGCCTGATCGCCTCGACCGATGCGGTTCTCTTCGATCCGGATGCCACCCACCCGGTGCTGCTGCCCCCTCGAGCCCGCGTGCGGTTCGTCCCCGAGCGATCGCGGGTCGAGGTGCCGAGGGCCCCGGACGCGCCGGCTGCTCCCCGGGGCGCGACGAGGGATGCCGTCGACTCTCCGCCGGCGCCGGCGCCGGCGACCCTCGCCCGAGACGGCGGTCGCCCTGCGCTGCGGATTCTCGACCCGGGCGCCGCGACCACCTTGCAAGACCTGGGTCGCCCGCACCGCGCCGCCCTCGGGGTCGCCCGCTCGGGAGCACTCGACCGCGTCGCGCTGCGCACCGCCAACCGGCTGGTGGGCAACGACGAGGGGGCGGCGGGGCTCGAGATCCTGCTCGGCGGCTGGCATGCCCGCGCCGAGACGGACACGTGGGTGTGCGTGACCGGGGCGCTCCTCGAGGTGCGGGTCGACGAGGTTCCGGTCGATCTCTACGCACCCCTTCTCGTCCCTGCCGGAAGCGAGCTGTCCATCGGGGTCGCGCGGCTGGGTCTGCGCAGCTACCTGGCCGTCCGCGGCGGCGTCGAGGGGGCCGCGGTGATGCACTCGCGCGCCCGCGACTCGCTCGCGGGTCTCGGCCCCGCCCCGCTGCGCACCGGGGACCTCGTGCGGGCCGGGGTGCCGGCATCCGCCATTCCCTCCGTCGACGTCTTCCCCTGGACCGTTCCGCCCTCGACGATCGACGTCGCTCTCGCCGAGGGCCCGCGCGCCGACTGGTTCGCCCCGCGCGCCCTGGCGACGCTCTTCGCCGAGCCCTGGACCGTCTCGGCCGACCTCGACCGCGTCGGCATCCGTCTCGACGGCCCCGTCCTCGAACGGATCCGCCCCGGGGAACTGCCGAGCGAGGGAATGACGCCCGGAGCGCTGCAGGTTCCCCCGCACGGCCGGCCGGTCGTGCTGCTCGCCGACGGGCCCGTGACCGGCGGGTACCCGGTGATCGCGGTGGCGACGGAGGCCGGGACCTCGGCGCTCGCTCAGGCGCGGCCGGGCGATACCGTGCGCTTCCGGCGCGCCTGACGGGGACGCCGAGGGGAACATCGAACGAGCGCACGCGGTTATACCGCAGGTCCGAGAACGCGTCAAGAATCGGACTGGACACGGCGAGTCCTCCCACGTATGCTTGGACTTTGCGCTCCTCGATTCCCCCTGCCCTCATATGGTGGTCGGCTGAGCCTGTCCGTCCCCGCTTCACCGCGGTGTGCGACGTGCAGGTTATCGGGGCAGGAACGCACTCCACCTGACGACAAGGAATCACGAGCCCCTCGCCCGGGCTTCTGGAGGTTATTCCCTTGGCTGCTGCGAGCAACGCATCCACCACCACCACCCCGAAGAGCGGACGCGGCGCATCTCGCCTCTCGTTCGCGAAGATCTCCGACAAGCTGACCGTTCCCGATCTGCTCGCGCTGCAGACCGAGTCGTTCGACTGGCTCGTCGGTAACGACGCATGGAAGGCGCGTGTCGCCGAGGCTCAGGCCGCCGGTCGTACCGACGTCCCCGAGATCAGCGGACTCGAGGAGATCTTCGAGGAGATCTCGCCGATCGAGGACCTGAGCGAGACCATGCAGCTCTCGTTCACCAACCCCTACCTCGAGCCCGAGAAGTACTCGATCGAAGAGTGCAAGGAGCGCGGCAAGACCTACGCCGCCCCGCTGTACGTCGAGGCCGAGTTCATGAACCACCAGACCGGTGAGATCAAGACCCAGACGGTCTTCATGGGCGACTTCCCGCTCCAGACCAACAAGGGCACGTTCATCATCAACGGCACCGAGCGTGTCGTCGTGTCGCAGCTCGTGCGTTCGCCCGGTGTCTACTTCGACAAGACGCCCGACAAGACCTCCGACAAGGACATCGTGTCGGCGCGCGTCATCCCCTCGCGCGGTGCCTGGCTCGAGTTCGAGATCGACAAGCGCGATCAGGTCGGCGTGCGCATCGACCGCAAGCGCAAGCAGTCCGTCACCGTCTTCCTCAAGGCCCTCGGCCTGACCAGCGAGGACATCCTCGCGGAGTTCTCCGGCTTCGACTCCATCGAAGAGACGCTGTCCAAGGACACGATCCTCACGAAGGAAGACGCCCTCCGCGACATCTACCGCAAGCTCCGTCCGGGCGAGCAGGTCGCCGCCGAGGCCGCCCGTGCGCTGCTCGACAACTTCTACTTCAACTCGAAGCGCTACGACCTCGCCAAGGTGGGTCGTTACAAGATCAACCAGAAGCTCGGTCTCGACAAGCCGCTGAGCGACTCGGTGCTGACGGTCGACGACATCGTCGCCACGATCAAGTACCTCGTCCGCCTGCACCGCGGCGACGTCACCTTCGACGGCGTCCGTGGCGGCAAAGCCGCCGAGATCCGTCTCGACACCGACGACATCGACAACTTCGGCAACCGCCGCATCCGTGCAGTCGGCGAACTGATCCAGAACCAGGTCCGCACCGGTCTGTCCCGTATGGAGCGCGTCGTCCGCGAGCGCATGACCACGCAGGACATCGAGGCGATCACGCCCCAGACCCTGATCAACGTGCGCCCCGTCGTCGCCGCGATCAAGGAGTTCTTCGGCACCTCGCAGCTGTCGCAGTTCATGGACCAGAACAACCCGCTCGCGGGTCTGACCCGCAAGCGCCGTCTGTCGGCTTTGGGTCCCGGCGGTCTGTCGCGTGAGCGCGCCGGCGTCGAGGTCCGTGACGTCCACCCCTCGCACTACGGCCGCATGTGCCCGATCGAGACGCCGGAAGGCCCGAACATCGGCCTGATCGGTTCGCTCGCCTCGTTCGCCCGCATCAACGCGTTCGGCTTCATCGAGACGCCGTACCGTCGCGTCGTCGACGGCCGCGTGACCGACCAGATCGACTACCTCACGGCCAGCGAAGAGAGCGACCACATCGTCGCTCAGGCCGGTGTCGCGCTCCAGGCCGACGGCCACTTCGTGGAAGACCGCATCCTGGCCCGCCGTGGTCAGGGTGGCGAGGTCGACCTCTTCCCGAACGACGAGATCGGCTACATGGACGTCTCGCCGCGCCAGATGGTGTCGGTGGCGACCTCGCTCATCCCGTTCCTCGAGCACGACGACGCCAACCGCGCCCTCATGGGTGCGAACATGCAGCGTCAGGCCGTGCCGCTCGTGCGCAGCGAGTCGCCCGTCGTCGGTACCGGTATGGAGGGCTTCGCGGCCATCGATGCCGGTGACGTGGTCACCGCCGAGAAGTCCGGTGTCGTCCTGGAGGTCTCGGCTGACGTCGTGACGATCCAGCTCGACGAGGGCGGCACGCAGGACTACTTCCTGCGCAAGTTCGACCGTTCGAACCAGGGCACCTCGTACAACCAGCGCGTGGTCGTCTCGGCCGGTGAGCGCATCGAGGCCGGCGAGGTCATCGCCGACGGTCCCGCGACCGAGAACGGCGAGCTCGCCCTCGGCAAGAACCTCCTCGTGGCGTTCATGACCTGGGAAGGCCACAACTTCGAGGACGCGATCATCCTCAGCCAGGACCTCGTGAAGGACGACACGCTGTCGTCGATCCACATCGAGGAGTACGAGGTCGACGCGCGCGACACGAAGCTCGGCAAGGAGGAGATCACCCGTGACCTCCCCAACGTCAGCCCCGACCTGCTGAAGGACCTCGACGACCGCGGCATCATCCGCATCGGTGCCGAGGTTCGTCCCGGCGACATCCTCGTCGGCAAGGTCACGCCCAAGGGCGAGACCGAGCTGAGCGCCGAGGAGCGCCTGCTCCGCGCGATCTTCAACGAGAAGAGCCGCGAAGTCCGCGACACCTCGCTGAAGGTGCCCCACGGCGAGCAGGGCACGATCATCGCCGTCAAGGAGTTCAACGCCGAAGACGGCGACGACGAGCTCGGCTCGGGCGTCAACCGTCGCGTCGTGGTCTACATCGCCCAGAAGCGCAAGATCACCGAGGGCGACAAGCTCGCCGGCCGCCACGGCAACAAGGGTGTCATCGCCAAGATCCTCCCGATCGAGGACATGCCCTTCCTGTCCGACGGCACGCCGGTCGACATCATCCTCAACCCGCTCGGTATCCCCGGTCGAATGAACTTCGGTCAGGTTCTGGAGCTCCACCTCGGCTGGATCGCCCAGCAGGGCTGGAAGGTCGAGGGCACCCCCGAATGGGCCGCCAACCTCCCCGAGGTCGCCCGCGAGGCCGCCCCCGGTACGAAGGTCGCCACCCCGGTGTTCGACGGCGCGTTCGAGGCCGAGATCGCGGGTCTGCTCGACTCGACGATCCCGAACCGCGACGGCGACCGTCTGGTCGACTCCACGGGTAAGACGCTGCTGTTCGACGGTCGCTCCGGCGAGCCGTTCCCGGCGCCCATCTCGGTCGGCTACATGTACATCCTGAAGCTGCACCACCTCGTCGACGACAAGATCCACGCGCGTTCGACGGGGCCGTACTCGATGATCACCCAGCAGCCGCTCGGTGGTAAGGCGCAGTTCGGTGGTCAGCGCTTCGGCGAGATGGAAGTGTGGGCGCTCGAGGCCTACGGTGCCGCGTACGCGCTGCAGGAGCTCCTCACGATCAAGTCCGACGACATCCTCGGCCGCGTCAAGGTGTACGAGGCCATCGTCAAGGGCGAGAACATCCAGGAGCCCGGCATCCCCGAGTCGTTCAAGGTGCTCATGAAGGAGATGCAGTCGCTCTGCCTGAACGTCGAGGTCCTCTCGGCCGACGGCACCGCGGTGAATCTCCGCGACACGGATGACGACGCCTTCCGCGCCGCGGAAGAGCTCGGCATCAACATCTCCAGCCGCTTCGAGTCCTCGTCGATCGACGAGATCTGAGCTTCCAGCTCAGCGACCCAGCTCAGATTTCAGAGAATTCCGACACAGGAGAACCAGTGCTCGAATCAACCACTTTCGATCAGATCCGTATCGGTCTGGCCACCGCCGACGACATCCGTCGTTGGTCCTTCGGTGAGGTCAAGAAGCCCGAGACGATCAACTACCGCACGCTGAAGCCCGAGAAGGACGGCCTCTTCGGCGAGCAGATCTTCGGGCCCTCCCGCGACTGGGAGTGCGCCTGCGGCAAGTACAAGCGCGTGCGCTTCAAGGGCATCGTCTGCGAGCGCTGCGGCGTCGAGGTCACCAAGTCCTCCGTCCGTCGCGAGCGCATGGGCCACATCGAGCTCGCCGCGCCCGTCACGCACATCTGGTACTTCAAGGGCGTGCCCTCGCGCCTCGGCTACCTGCTGGACATGGCGCCGAAGGACCTCGAGAAGGTCATCTACTTCGCCGCCTACATGGTCATCTCGGTCGACGAGGATGCTCGTCACCGCGACCTGGCCACGCAGGAGAACAACATCCGTCTCGAGCTGAAGACGCTCGGCGACCGTCGCGATGCCCGCATCGCCGCTCGCCTCGCCAAGCTCGAGGAGGAGCTCGCCGCCCTCGAGGCGGAGGGCGCCAAGGCCGACCAGAAGAAGAAGGTCAAGGACGCCGCCGAGAAGGAGATGACCTCGGCGCGCAAGAACGCCGACGAGCAGATCGCCAAGCTCGAGCGCGTGTGGGAGGACTTCCGCACGCTCGAGGTCGGCGCCCTGAAGCCCGAGGACGACGTGTTCCACGAGCTCCAGGACCGCTTCGGTCAGTACTTCGAGGCCCACATGGGTGCCGAGTCGATCAAGCGTCGTCTCGAGGCCTTCGACCTGCAGGCCGAGGCCGACAGCCTCCACCTGCAGATCTCCGAGGGCAAGGGTCAGCGCAAGATCCGCGCGATCAAGCGCCTCAAGGTCGTCAACTCGTTCCTGCAGACCGGCATGAGCCCGGCCTCGATGGTGCTCGACGTCGTCCCGGTGATCCCGCCGGAGCTTCGTCCCATGGTCCAGCTCGACGGTGGCCGCTTCGCGACCAGCGACCTGAACGACCTCTACCGTCGCGTGATCAACCGCAACAACCGCCTCCGTCGCCTGATCGACCTCGGTGCCCCCGAGATCATCGTCAACAACGAGAAGCGCATGCTGCAGGAGGCCGTCGACGCGCTGTTCGACAACGGCCGCCGTGGTCGCCCCGTCACCGGTACCGGCAACCGCGCCCTGAAGTCCCTGAGCGACATGCTCAAGGGAAAGCAGGGTCGCTTCCGCCAGAACCTGCTCGGAAAGCGCGTCGACTACTCGGGCCGTTCCGTCATCATCGTCGGACCCCAGCTCAAGCTCCACCAGTGCGGTCTGCCCAAGCAGATGGCTCTCGAGCTGTTCAAGCCGTTCGTGATCAAGCGCCTGATCGACCTCGGTCACTCGCAGAACATCAAGGCCGCCAAGCGCGCCGTCGAGCGCTACCGTCCCGAGGTCTGGGACGTGCTCGAAGAGATCATCCGCGAGCGCCCCGTGCTGCTGAACCGTGCACCCACCCTGCACCGTCTCGGCATCCAGGCGTTCGAGCCCCAGCTCGTCGAGGGCAAGGCCATCCAGCTGCACCCGCTCGTGTGCGCGGCGTTCAACGCCGACTTCGACGGTGACCAGATGGCCGTCCACCTGCCCCTGTCGGTCGAGGCTCAGGCCGAGGCGCGCGTGCTCATGCTCGCCTCGAACAACATCCTCAAGCCGTCGGACGGCCGCCCGGTCACCCTGCCCTCGCAGGACATGATCATCGGTCTGCACCACCTCACCACCCTCAAGGAGGGTGCCGTGGGCGAGGGCCGTGCATTCGGTTCGGTGGGCGAGGCGATCCTGGCCAAGGACGAGGGCACCCTCGACCTGCAGGCCAAGGCGCGCATCCGCATCCCCGGCCTGACGTTCCTCGAGGGCCAGGCTCCCGAGGGCTACGACAAGCACGGTCTCGTCGACGCCTCGCTCGGTCAGGCGATCTTCAACGACACCCTCCCCAAGGGCTACCCGTTCGTTCGCGAACAGGCCGACAAGGGCAAGCTGTCGCAGATCGTCAACAAGCTGGCCGAGGAGTACCCCAAGGTCGAGGTCGCGGCATCGCTCGACCGGATCAAGGACGCCGGCTTCTACTGGGCCACCCGTTCGGGTGTCACCGTGGCGCTGAGCGACATCCTCACCCCGCCGAACAAGGCGGAGATCGTGGCCGGCTACGAGAAGCAGGCCGCGAAGGTGCAGGGCCAGTACGAGAAGGGTCTCACCACCGACGCCGAGCGTCGTCAGGAGCTCATCAAGATCTGGACCGAGGCCACCGACGAGGTCCAGAAGGCGATGCGGGACAACTTCCCCGCCGACAACACCATCAACCGCATGGTCTCGTCGGGCGCCCGTGGTAACTGGCTGCAGATCCGCAACATCGCGGGTATGCGAGGCCTGGTGAACAACCCCAAGGGTGAGATCATCCCGCGTCCGATCATCTCCTCGTACCGCGAGGGACTGTCGGTCGCCGAGTACTTCATCGCGACGCACGGTGCCCGTAAGGGTCTGGCCGACACGGCCCTCCGTACGGCCGACTCGGGGTACCTGACGCGTCGTCTGGTCGACGTCTCGCAGGATGTCATCATCCGCGAGGAGGACTGCGGCACGTCGAAGGGCCTCGAGCTCCCGATCGCCGCCGCCGACTCGACCGGTTCGCTGGTCAAGGACGCCAACGTCGAGAACTCGGTGTTCGCTCGTACGCTCGCCACGGCGGTCGTCGACGCGCAGGGCACCGTGCTGGCCGAGGCCGGCGACGACGTGGGCGACGTGCTCATCGACAAGCTGGTCGCCGGTGGCGTCGAGACCATCAAGGTCCGCTCGGTCCTGACGTGCGACTCGGCTGTCGGTGTCTGCGCGAAGTGCTACGGCCGTTCGCTCGCCACCGGCAAGATCGTCGACATCGGCGAGGCCGTCGGCATCATCGCGGCCCAGTCGATCGGTGAGCCCGGTACCCAGCTGACGATGCGTACCTTCCACACCGGTGGTTCCGCTTCGGCAGACGACATCACGCAGGGTCTTCCCCGCGTGCAGGAGCTGTTCGAGGCCCGCACCCCCAAGGGCGCGTCGCCGATCGCCGAGGCCGATGGCCGCATCACGATCGACGAGACCGACAAGGCCAAGAAGGTCATCCTCACGCCCGACAACGGCGACGAGCCGGTGGTCTACCCCGTCCTGAAGCGCGCGACGCTCCTGGTCGAGGACGGGCAGCACGTCGTGGTCGGTCAGCCGATCCTCGTCGGAACGCTCGACCCCAAGGAGGTCATGCGCGTGCAGGGTGCCCGCGAGGTGCAGAAGTACCTCGTCAACGGCGTCCAGGGCGTGTACCGCTCGCAGGGTGTGCCGATCCACGACAAGCACATCGAGGTCATCGTCCGACAGATGCTCCGCAAGGTCACCGTCGTCGATCACGCCGACACCGATCTGCTCCCGGGTGAGCTGGTGGACTTCAAGCGCTACCAGGCCATCAACCGCGAGGCCGTCGGTGAGGGCAAGCGTCCCGCGTCGGGTCGTCCCGAGCTGATGGGTATCACGAAGGCGTCGCTCGCGACGGAGTCGTGGCTGTCGGCCGCGTCGTTCCAGGAGACCACCCGCGTCCTGACGCAGGCGGCCATGGAGGGCAAGAGCGACCCGCTCGTCGGCCTCAAGGAGAACGTCATCATCGGAAAGCTCATCCCCGCCGGAACCGGACTTGCGAAGTACCGCAACGTCACGGTCGAGGCGACGGAAGAGGCGAAGAGCGAGCGGTACCCCAACCGCATCTTCGCCTCGGACGGCGCGTACAGCGACGCCGACCTGAGCTACGTCGACTTCGACAGCTTCTCGACGGACGACTTCACGCCCGGTACGTACAACTGATCGACGGGATGCCACGCCCCGGTGCGGCATCCCGATCCCCGAAGGCCCCCGGCTCGCGCCGGGGGCCTTCGTCGTGCTCGCGGCGTGTCGGGTGAGGGGTCCGAGGCGTCGCTGCGCCTACCGTTGTGGTGGAGGAACGGATGGCCCGTATCGGGGGACGCAGTCTGTGGCTGGCTTGGCCGGCGGGTCTGCTGTGTGCGGCTGCCGTGACGGCCTTGGCGGTGATCGCCGCTCCGGGCGTGCCGATGGCGGTCGGCTTCGTCGGCGATACGCTGCGAGCCGCGACCGGCAGGCACGTGGTCGCCGAGACGGCGCCACCCGCACCCGCCTCGGACTGTCGACACCTGTACTCCCAGCCTCTCTGGTCGTCGCTGGTGTGGTCGCCGCAGGCGCTGCTGTCGCAGCGCCATACGCCGCCGGCGTCGACGCCCGAGGCCGTGGCAGCGGCAGCCCCCGCGGTCGTGGTCACGTGTCACTGGCGGGGGGAGGCCGGCCGATCCATCGAGACCACCGTCTCGACCGTCTCTCCCGACGGTGCCGCGGCGGTCGCCGCGACGCTCACGGCGCAGGGCTTCGCGTGCTCCACGGCGACCGACACGACGCACTGCGAACGAGCCGCGGGCGACCTCCTCGAGATCCACGACCTCCGCGCGGACCGCTGGGTGTCGTCGACGCTCTCGGGCTGGATGCCGGACGACTACGCCGCGATCGTGGCATCCCACGCCTTCTTCGGCGAGTGACGCGGCCCGGAGCGACGTGCGCTCAGCCGCCGAACACGGCGGCGATGATGCTCGCGGTATAGCCGGTCGGCGCGAGGTTGGAGTACTGCGTGTCGATGAGCACGCCGTCGCGCCAGTACAGCGTGCGGCCGTCGTTGACGGGGTAGGTCGGGTTGATCCAGGTCTTCTCGCAGCGTGTGCCGGCGTCGGGGGTGTAGCAACTGAAACCCTGCGTATCGACCAGGCCGTTGAGCATGTCGAGGGCCGGGCCGCGGTCCATGCGCGAGATGTGGGTGACGAGACCGCTGGTGTCGGCGGCAGGGTCGCGCCAGATGCAGATCAGCGACCCGTCGGACTGGACGCCCGACGCCCCGACTGCGGGATCGTTCAGGGGCGTGGTGCCCAGTTGCGACAGGACGTCGGCGGAGAGCATGGCGCGACAGTCGGCGGGGATCCGAACCGCGGGCGCCGTCTGCGTGATCGTGGGGATCGGGGTCGGACTCTCGGATACGACGGACGTCGACGGGGCGGGGGCGGCTTCCTCGGCGACGGGCGCGCACGCCGTCAGAGCGACGAGAGCGGCGACGGCGAAAACCGCTCCGACGGCCGGGCGGAGCAGGCGACGGGGCATGGGAACACCCTAAGCCGCCCCACCGACACGGTCGAGAAGGACATCCGACGGCACGCCTGCGCGATGCCGCGCGACACCCGGGTTAGCCTTGCGCCGCAAGCACCGCGTGAGGAGACCCCATGAGCGACAACAAGTCGTACGGCGACCCCGTCGCTGAACCCAAGGACTCGTACGGCGACCCCGTCGTCGAGCCGAAGGACGAAGCGCAGGATGTCGTCGGCCGAGCCCACGAGGGTCTCGCCGACGCCGAGGCCGCTCGTCGTGACGCGGTCGACCCCGCCGCCGCCGAGGCCGCGTGGGACGAGCGCGAGGCGCACGAGCACGAGTCGGCGACGTCGCAGACGCCGCGCAGCGAGCACACCGCGCCGGTCGTGCACGACGCGTCCCCCGTCGCGCCGCAGAGCAGCTCGGCATCCGCGGGTTCGGTCGATCTCGACGACGAAGACGCCCGATGGGCCGCGTACGCCGCGTCCGCCGAGCCGGCGCGCGATGACGTCCGCCACGACGAGACCTCGCGTTCCGACGACGCGCACACCACCGTCTACCCCGCCGGAGCCGCCGCCGGAGCCGGTGCCGCCGCGGCGGCGACCGCTCCCGTCGCCGACGAACCCACGCGCGTCGTGGGCGGGGCGCAGCCGATCTTCGTGCAGGCCCCCGAAGCTCCCCGTCCGCGGAACAACCGCGGCGCGGCCGGAGCGATCGGCCTGCTCGCCGCCCTGGTCTTCGCGGCTCTCTATCTCGCGGCCACCCTGGGTCTGGGGCTGCTCACCGGCTCCGTCCAGTCTGAGGACCTCGGTCAGGCGGCTCTCTCGGCCCTCACCACCTGGGGCCTCTGGGTTCCGACCGTGGCCTTCTACTTCGGCTTCTGGTTCCTCGGCGCGCTCATCAACCGCGGCCGCTGGGGGCACTGGGTCGTGTGGGGCCTGGTCGTCGGCGTGGTGGCGTGGGCCGGGCATCTGCTCGGCGTGCTCTTCGCCGCCCCCTTCTGGATGATCACCGCCCGCCAATCGTTCGAGCTGTTGCAGGACAACGTCCTCGCACCCCTCGCCATCGTGGCGTTCATCCTGGGTCGCGAGCTCACCATCTGGTTCGGATCCTGGGTAGCCGCGCGCGGTCGCCGCATCAGCGAGATCAACGCCGAAGCCCAGCGCGAGTACGAGCGCACTCTGGAGGCCGGTCCTCAGCTCTCGCAGCGCTGAACCGGAGTCCATGACGAACGAGCAGCGACCGGCGGGGGTTTCCCCGCCGGTCGCCGTCGTCTTCGCGGCCGTGGTCTTCATCGCCCTCTCGATCGGGGGTCTCGGGGTGGTGAGTCTCCTCGTCGACGCCGATGTCATCCCCGTCCGCGGTCTGGGGGCGATCCCGGGCGTGACCGGTCAGCTCTTCGCCCTGGGAGCCTTCGCCGCGACCCTGCGGTGGGGTCTTCGCGCCGATCCGCCGGGCTTTCTCCTCTCCGTCCCCTGCGCGATCGCCGCCTATCTGGGCGAAGTGCTCGGCATCGTCGTCGGCGCCCTCGTCAGCGGCGCCGACCCGGCCCGCGGCGTCGCTGCGGCGAGCAGCGTCGCGCTGGGGTTCCCCGGTCCCGTCGTCGCCGCCGCCGCGCTGCTCGCGGGACTCTTCGGCATCCTGCTCGTCCGCACCCGGACGCGCGGCCCGCGCTGGCGGTGGGAAGACGATGAAGACGACCTCTGACGCGATCGTGACGCGCGGATTCGTGCGCATCCGCGTGTTCCCGGGCGTGTCGGGCTAGCGTAGGGGCGTGGAGCGGTCGCTCGAGAGCCAGGTCGGTCAGGCGGTGGACGCCTGGCTCCGCTGGCTGCCCCGGTGGGAGCCCGCGAACCATCGAGGACGCGTCGCGCCATGCCGTCGATGCTTCGGTTCCCCGGTGCTGTCAGCCGCGGGCCTCGGGTCTGACGTGCCGCACGGGGTGCAGCACGGCCTGTCTACGCGCGTGAAGACCATCGTCGACCACGCGGTCGCCGAGTACACCTCCCGCAACCTCCCCATGCTCCAAGCCGAGCTCGACCACCAGTCCGAGCGCAACCGGCGGCGTTCGTACCGTCCCGCTGAGGGCCTCGAGCCCGAATTCGACGGGATGCCGTTGGACCCCGACCCCGAGCCCGGATCGCCCTTCCTCTTCACGCTGTCGGGCCTCGCCGCGGAGGAGGACGCAGCCCTCCCCGCACTTCCCCCTCTGTCGGATGCCGCGAAGGCGGCACTGCGACAGGAGGTCGGCCTCGCCGACGATTACGCGAACATGATCGGTCGCGAGGTGTGCACGATCCTGCTGCGCCACCGCCTGCGCATTCAGGCCGCGGTGGCCGAATTCGTGGAGCCGCAGATCGCCGCTCTGCTCGACGATCTCACTCGGTCTCTCGATGCGCCCTTCGATCCGCGCGACGCGGAGCCGCCGGCATCCTGAAGCTCTGTGCACAACGGCACGGCGTCGCGTTGTGCTTTTGTTAGCATCAACGAGTTGTCCGCTTATCGAGTCGCGGAACAGACGCACGGGGGAGGGGGCTCGATGCCGCAGCGCCTGCCGTCTTCGCCGCCCATCCTGCCCGGGCTCGCGTACATCCGGCCGTTGGGGTCGGGCGGCTTCGCCGACGTCTTCCTGTACGGGCAGGACATGCCGCGTCGCGACGTCGCGGTCAAGGTCCTCCCGAGCGATGTGCGCGACGCCGACCTGCTGCGCATGTTCAACGCCGAGGCAGACGTCCTCGCGCACCTGTCCGCTCACCCGTCGATCGTCACCGTCTACCAGGCCGGAATCTCCGCCGACGGGCGGCCCTACATCGTCATGGAGTTCTGCCCGGGCTCTCTCGCGCAGAGGTACCGCGTCGAGCGCATCCCCGTAGCCGAGGTGCTGTCCATCGGCGTCCGTATGTCGGGAGCCCTCGAATCCGCGCACCACGCCGGGCTCATCCACCGAGACGTCAAGCCCAGCAACATCCTCGTGACGACGTTCGGCGCGCCCGTGCTGGCCGACTTCGGCATCTCGTCTTCGCTCGTCCGTCAGGGAGCCGACGAGATGCTCGCCATGTCGGTCCCGTGGAGCGCGCCCGAGGTCATCGCCGAGCAGACCGCGGGCACGGTGTCGAGCGAGGTGTGGAGCCTGGGCGCCACGATCTACTCGCTGCTCGCCGGGCAGAGCCCGTTCGAGCGGCGCGAGAAGGGGCAGAACTCGCGCGAGCAGCTCCGCCGCCGCATCGCCCGCGCCACCTACACCGACATCTCCCGGAGTGACGTGCCGGCCTCGCTGCAGGCGGTGCTCGCGAAGTCCATGTCGCGCAATCCGGCCGACCGCTACGCCAGCGCACGCGAGTTCGGCGAGGCCCTGCAGGCGGTGCAGATCGAGGCGGGTATGCCGGCGACGCCGCTCGAGGTGCCCGCCGCCGAGTGGGCGCCCGCCGCTCGATCGATCGATTTCGCCGACGGCACGCTGCGCGGTCCCGCACGGTCGCGCATCGAGCGCGACGGGGCGCGGAAGCTCCGCGGGACGTCCGGCATGGCGGGCTATGTGCGTGACGAGGACACCGACATCGCCACGCCGGTGTCGAGCGGATCCAAGGTGCTGCCGTGGATTCTGGCATCCGCCACACTCGTGACCGCCGGAGCCGTCGTCGTAGCCGCGCTGTTCGCGACGGGGGTGCTCCGATGAGGCGGAGGAACATCGTGGGCCTGGCCTCCACCCTGGCCGCGGGTGCCCTGGTCATCACCGCGAGCATCGTGTGGCCCGGCCTCGACGCCCAGCAGACCCCCGAGGTCGACACGTCGGTGTGGGCGCTCCAGACCGGCGACGGCCAGCGCTACGCGCGCGTCAACACCACCGTCGGCGAGCTCGACACCGTGCGCACGGCCGGCAACCCCAGCCAGGTCGTCCAGAGCGGCGACGGCGCCTACCTCTTCACCGACAGCTTCAGCAAGCTCACCCGCATCAACGAGGCACAGCCCGTCGATCTCTCCGACGACCAGCTCGAGGCAGCTCCCGATACACCGCCGGGCACGACGTCCGTGGCCACGGCGGGCGACTACGCCGTCTATCGCACCGACACGGGCACGCTCTTCGCGAGCAGGTTGAGCCAGGCGGGCCAGAAGCCGACCGAGCTCGACCCCTTCGGCACCTCCACGGACGAGAACGCTCCCTCTTACACCGCGGATGCCATCGCCCTCGATGCTCGCGGCATGCTCTTCGCGTACTCCTCCGCCGACGGCTCCGTCATCCGGTACGACATCGAGGCCGACGAGCTGCGCGGGCGCGACGCCCTCGACGCGGACGTGGCCGCCCCCGTGCTCTCCGCCGCAGGCGACACCTGGGTCCTCGTCGATGCCGACGCCGGACGCGTGTGGGTGCGCGGGGAGGACCCCGTCACGATCGAGGCGGCGGATCAGCTCGTCGTCGCCGACGCCGACGCCGAGGCACGTGCCGTGTACGTCGCCGACGACCAGTCGCTCTGGAGCATCCCCGCCGATGGGTCCGAGCCGCGGCGCGAGATGGGCGGAGGCGGCAACGTGCTCGGTCAGCCTGCGCGCCCCCTCTCGCATCAGGGAGTCGCCTACGCCGCGTGGCTGCTCCCCGGAGACGCGCGCGGAACACTCTGGCGCTCCGACCAGGGCGAGACGAACCTCGACTACGGCGGGGCGACCATGCCCGACCAGCGTCGACCGGTCTTCGTGGCCACCGACCACGCGGTGATCCTCAACGAGACGCGCACGGGCTGGGTCTGGACGGTCCCCGACGGGACGCTCGTCGCCTCGAGTCAGAACTGGTCGCTCGACGATCGCACCGAGCAGACGGCGGTCCAGAGCGAAGAGAAACTGAGCGTGGTGCTCGACCCCAAGCCGCCGATCGCCGAGCCCGACGCCTTCGGCGTACGACCCGGACGGCTCACGACACTGCCGGTGCTCCTGAACGATCACGACCCCAACGAGGACGTCCTCAGCATCATCGCCGAGAGCGTCACGGGCCTCGATCCGGGTTTCGGCAGCCTCACCGTCACCGATTCCGGCCAGCGCCTGGCCGTTCGGGTGGCTCCGGGAGCGACGGGTAGCGCGACGTTCTCGTACTCGGTCACCGACGGCACTGCTGCCGACGGGCTGAACTCCGCTCCGGCGACCGTCACGCTCACGGTCTCGCCCGCGCAGACCAATGCGGCGCCCGTCTGGTGCGGCGTCGACAAGTGCCTGCAGCCGTGGCCGACCCCCGAGGTCGCGCGCGGCGGCACGATCACCGTTCCGGTGCTGCCCGGCTGGGTGGACCCCGACGGCGACCCCCTGCTGCTGCTCTCGGTCGACAATCCCGGCGGCGTCGGTACGGTCGCCGCGACCCCCGGCGGGGACGTGGTCTACCAGCACGCCGACGACGGCTCCGGCGGCGAGCAGAACATCCAGCTCGACGTCACGGTCGCCGATACCGAGGGCGCGAAGACGACGAAGCCGCTCGTGATCCGGGTGGCACCCGATCCCACGCTCGCGGTGCAGTCGTTCGCGAAGATCGACACCGTCGGATCCTCCGTCGCCGTCGACGTCGGACCGCACGTCACCGGCACGGCCGGAAACGTCAGCCTCACCTCGGTGCGGGTCCTCGACGATGCGGCGGCCACGGCCACCGTGGTCGGCGGCAGCACGACCTTCGACTTCGCGGCGAACCAGCCCGGCGTGTACCGCGTGGACTTCACCGTGAACGGCGGGGGCCGCGACGCGACGGGCACCGCGCGGATCACGCTGCTTCCCGCCGACGCGCCCGCCCAGCTCGCGACCTCTCCCGTCGTGGCGTTCGTGCGGCCCCAGGAAGACGCCACGCTCGACGTGTTCAGCGCCGTGTCCAACCCGACCGGCCGCGTGCTGCTGCTCAGCGACGTGGCGGCGACGGCCCAAGAGGGTGCGTCGCTCACGGTGGACACCGTGGGTCAGAACGACCTGCGCGTGTCGGGGAGCACGGCCGACGGCTCGGCCGGGCTGCTCGGAACCGTCGCCTACACGGTGAGCGACGGGACCAACGACGAGGGTTCTCGCGTGACCGGTGAGGCGACGGTGTACCTTCTGCCGCCCGCTCCCGAGATCGCCCCGATCGCGGTCGACGACAACGTCACGGTCCGCGTCGGCGCCCAGATCGACATCCCCGTCCTCGACAACGACATCTCACCGGCGGGAGGTCGCCCGACCCTCGACCCCTCGAGCGTGCAGACCCAACCCGCGAGTGACGCCCTCGCCTTCACCTCCGGGGGCGTGCTCCGCTACCTCGCCCCCACGACGCCGGGATCGTACGAAGTCACATACCGCGTCTACACGACCGGTACCCCCGCGCTCTGGGACGAAGCGACGGTGCACATCACCGTCCTGGGCGGAGAGGCCAACCGCGCGCCCCTGCCCGACACCCTCGAGGGCCGAGTGCTCAGTGGCGGCACCACCTCGATCGACTTCCACGGCTTCGGCGTCGATCCCGACGGCGACGCCGTCACACTCGACCGGATCGTCGCGCAGCCCAACAGAGGCACGGCATCCATCTCCGCGGACGGCTCGAGCATCCTGTACTCCTCGGTGCCCGGCGATCGCGGTCAGGTCTCGTTCCGCTATCGCGTGTCCGATTCGTCCGGCGCGACGGGGGAAGGCACCGTTCGCATCGGTGTGCTGGACGCCGAGGCGAACCCCAGCCCGATCACCTTCACCGACTACGTGCAGGTGCAGGCCGGCGTCGATCGCACGATCCGCGTCAGCCCGTTGGCCAACGACATCGACCCCACGCAGGGACGTCTCACCCTCACCGGTGTGCGCCCCGACCTGCCCGAGAAACTGGTCGACGAGAGCGACAACCCCGAGTACGCGCGCCTGAAGGGCTTCATCGATTCGGTGTCCGACACCGGGGTCGTCATCGAGGCCGGCGAGCAGCCGGGAACCATGTCGTTCCTCTACGACGTGGCATCCGACTCGGGAAACACCGGCCGAGGGCTCATCGTCGTCAAGGTCGTGCGCGAGAACGTCCCCGACTACCCGGTCGTCACCGACACCGTGCTGACCGTCGAGAACCGCGACGACTTCACGACCGGTGTCGACGTGCTCGCGGGTAAGGCCACCTGGTCCGGCGGCGAGGTCGGCGACCTCGACGTGTCGCTGTGGGGTCAGCCCTCCGACGTCACCCTCAGCGGCCGTCAGATCTCGGGCGCCCTGCCGGCCACTCGTCGTGTCATCCCGTTCGCCATCACCGGCCGTGTGGGCGACACGGACGTGACCACCTATGCGTTCCTGCGCGTCCCCGGCGATGACGACCTCAGCCTCTCCCTGCGCCCGGGCGCCGCGCAGCGCGTCGACGAGCTGGCCTCGGTCGACTTCGACATGGCCAACCTCGTCGCGCTCCCGCGCCGCGCCGCGCTCGAGGTGGGGACCGACGTGTCCGCGACGGGTGTCCGTGCCGAAGGACGCTGCTCCGTGTCCGGGACGACCGTCCGCTACGACGCCGGGGCCGGGTCCCCGTACACCGACGCGTGTCAGGTGCCGGTGCGTATCGCGGGCACCGAGGAGTGGACGGTGGTCTCCGTGCCCATCGGCATCGTCGCCCGTGATCCCCAGCCCGAGCTCAAGCCCGCCGCGCTGACGGTCGGCCCCGGGGAGACCGCCACGTTCGACCTGCGCAACATGACCAGCTGGCAGCTCGGCCGCGAGGACTGGAACGGCATCCGCTACGCCCTCGACTACGGCGGATCCGCCTTCAGCGTTTCTGTCGACGGCTCCATCGTCACGGTCACCGGCAACGACCGCTCGGTCCCGGGTACCGAGAACGCCGCGATCATCTCGGTCACCAGCCACAACGCCGTCGCGCCGGCTCGACTCGTGTTGCGCGTCGGCGCGGCCCCGTCCACCCTTCCCCAGGGCGGAACGACCTCGAGGCAGTGCTCTCAGGCCAGCGGAACCAGCTGCCCGATCGATGTGATCGGAACCAGCGGCGAGGTGAACCCGCTGCCGCGCACTCCCCTCGAGGTCGTCGACGTGCGCCCGACCGCGGCGTGCGCGGGAGTCACCTTCGGCGTGGCATCGACCTCGAGCATCGTCGCCTCGTGGAGCGACGATGCTCCCGGTGCGACCTGCAGCGCGAGCGTCACGCTCCGCGACGCGCAGGGGCGCACCACGGCCTCGACGCGCGACGCCCGCGTCGTGCTCGATCTGCTCGGATTCCCCCGCCCGCCCGGAAGCGTCCGGCAGACGGCCTACGCCGACGGCTCCGTCACGCTGCGCGTCGACCCGGGCGAGGCGCGACGCGCCTACCCCGCCATCTCGGGTTTCACGGTGCGCTACAACGGTACTGTCGTGGGCCAGTGCGGCGCAGACGGCAGCTGCCCGCCGATCTCGGCGCCCAACGGCGAGCAGCGCGAGTACGTCGTGAACGCGGTGAACAGCGTGGGCGAATCGAAGATGGCCGTGCGCACCACCGGATGGGCGTACCGGCCCCCGAACGCTCCGCAGGGAATGGACTTCACGCCCACGCAGACCGGGGGAGAGGGGAACCTCGCCGACCTCGTCATCAAGGGCGTCGACAGCGCCGAGACCGGCACGCTCGAGATCGCGAGCGCCGCGGGCGACAAGATCCAGGTGAGCGTCGGACGCAACCAGGACGTCGTGCAGGTGGCCCGGTTCCGCGTCGGCTCGAACGCGTCGACCGCGGTCACCGTCACACCGATCTCGCGGTTCACCGTGCCCCCGGGGCTCGGCGGCGCGACGGCCGGAAACGTCTACTCCGGCACGGCGCACGGCGTCGGTGCACCGACCAACCCCGACCTGACGCTGACTTCGACGTCGAACGGCAACGGCACCTCGACGGTGGATGCGCGCGCGACCGCGCAGCAGAACGGATCGGATTCCGAGGTGCGCTTCGACATCGTCCGGAAGGGTCTGCCCTGCATTCCCCGTAGCGGGGGCGACACGCGCCAGTTCACGGCCCTCGGCGACGGCGAGACCTACAGCTTCACCATGTGCGCCGAGTCGTGGTTCAACGGCCGCTCGTATGGCTCGGTGAGTCTGGACAAGCAGGTCGATGCCCAGCAGAGCAAGGCGGCGCCGAAGGGGTACACCTTCCGCGTCGGGTCGAAGGCCGACGTCGGGAACGACAACACCGCGCGCTGGAGTATCGATCGCATCAACGATGGCGATCCGCCTCCGCGCTACAACGACACGAAGTTCGTCAACTGGGGTCCCGGCAACAAGACCTACGATCGCGATCCCGAGATCCAGGTCTACTTCCAGCACCAGCTCTGGGGAACGCAGTCCGAGTACGCGCCCGTGAAACCCGCGAACGGCAGCGCGCCCTACCAGGTCCAGGCCTCGTGGAAGGTCGCGAGCTGCGAGGGCGGCAAGACGCTCAGCGCCAGTGGTTCGTCGAGCAACGACAAGGCCAAGATCACCTTCAACTACGACAACGCGCGCTACTTCGACAAGGACGGCAAGCAGCTGCCGCGAGCCGAGGGCGCAGCCGCAACGGCCGTCCCGGTGGGCACCACTCGCGTCGATCGCATCCGCGTCACCGTCGACTGGTCGAGCCAGGGCTGGAACCTCGACTCGGCATCCGACGACTTCGGCGACCAGTGCAAGCCCGGCACACCGACCTCGAACCCCTCGTCCTGAGCCCTCCCGGCATCCCCTTTCCCGCCCTCGCCCACCGAAGGATTTCGACATGACGATCACCCAGGAGCAGGCCACCTGGTTCTCCCAGACCTTCTCGCAGATCGCCGACAACGTCGAGCGCGCGGTCCTCGGCAAGCGGCACGTGGTCGAGCTGGTGCTCACCGCCATGCTCAGCGACGGCCACGTCCTGCTCGAGGACGTCCCGGGTACCGGCAAGACCTCGCTCGCCCGCGCCGTTGCGTCGTCCGTCCAGGGAACGAACACGCGCATCCAGTTCACGCCCGATCTGCTTCCCGGCGACATCACCGGTATCACCGTCTACGACCAGAAGACGGGCACCTTCGAGTTCCACACCGGCCCGATCTTCGCCAACATCGTCCTCGCCGACGAGATCAACCGCGCGAGCCCCAAGACGCAGTCGGCTCTGCTCGAGGTCATGGAAGAGGGCAAGGTCACCATCGACGGCGTCTCGCGAGAGGTCGGTGTGCCCTTCCTCGTGCTGGCCACGCAGAACCCCGTCGAGCAGGCCGGAACCTACCGCCTCCCCGAGGCCCAGCTCGACCGCTTCCTGCTCCGCACCTCGCTCGGCTACCCCGACCACGCGGCGACCGTCCGCATCCTCGACGGCGCGCCCGTGGCAACGGCAGAATTGCGCGCGATCATCACGCCCCAGGCCCTCGTCGGCATGGCCGACCTCGCGGCATCCGTGTACGTCGATGCCCTCGTCCTCGACTACATCGCCCGCCTCGTGGATGCCACCCGCACGGCCGACGAGGTCCGCCTCGGCGTGAGCATCCGCGGGGCTCTCGCCCTCACGCGGGCCACTCGCGCTCGTGCGGCGTCCCAGGGCCGGACGTACGCGACCCCCGACGATGTCAAGGCACTGGCCGTCGCCGTGCTCGCGCACCGCCTCATCCTGCATCCCGAGGCCGAGTTCGACGGTGTCACCCAGGAGGCCGTCATCGGCCAGGTCCTGCTCGACACCCAGCCGCCCTCGCAGCGCGAGAGCGCCTGACGGTGGTCCGTCCCGCGGCAGCCGCACCCCGCTCCGGGGGTGAGTCGTGCCCGATCTGAATCTGACCGAGTCGCGTCTCACGCGGACCTCCGCGGGAACCATGGCGACCGGTTCGCGCACCTCCGTCACCTCGACCTCGGTCCGTCGGCAGCGTCGCATCGTGCGCGCGGTGGTCCGCGTCGCCGAGTGGTGGCGGATCACGACCGAGGCGGTCTCCGCCGCGGTGCGCTGGGCCGGCAGAACGGTGCGCCCCGCGGGGGCGGTGGTCGTGGTCGCCGCGACGATCGGTCTGCTCTTCGGCGTGCTGTTCGGGTGGGTCGAATGGATGGTCGCCGGTTGCGCGGCCCTGCTGCTGCTGCTCATGAGCGTGCCCTTCCTGTTCGGCGCTCGGGCGTACGAGGTCGATCTGGCTCTCGAGCACGAGCGCGTGACGGCGGGCAACGGTGTGACGGGCGAGATCGTCGTGCGCAACGAGAGCGCGAGACCCGCCCTGCCCGGTCGCCTCGACATCCCCGTGGGTCGCGGTCTCGTGGAGTTCGGGGTGCCGTTCCTCCGTCCCGGCCAGCGCTCCACCGAGCCCCTCGAGATCCCGCCGCTCCCGCGCGGCGTCGTCCGCGTCGGCCCCGTGACCACGGTGCGCAGCGATCCCGTGGGACTTCTGCGGCGGGAGCACGCCTTCGACGACGTCCACGACCTGTTCGTCCACCCGCGCACCGTGGGGCTGCCCTCCACCAGCGCCGGTCTGGTGCGCGACCTCGAGGGCAACGCCACGCGACGTCTCGTCGACGCGGACATGTCCTTCCACGCGATCCGCGAGTATGCCCCGGGAGACTCGCGTCGTCAGGTGCACTGGAAGTCGACGGCCAAGACGGGCCGGCTCATGGTCCGGCAATACGAGGAATCGCGGCGCTCGCGCATGGCCGTCGTGCTCGCCGCGGCGACTCAGGAGTACACCGATGCCGACGAGTACGAGCTCGCCGTCTCAGCCGCGGCTTCCCTGGGCCTGCGCGCTGTCCGCGACGCCCGCGACATCGACATCGTGACCGGGTCGGAGATCCCGCGCGTCGTGAAGGGGCGCCTCCGAGCGATCCGTCACATACCTGTCGCCGCACCGCGCACGATGCTCGACGGCTTCAGCTCCATCGACCGGCACGAGAACACGATGCCCGTCGAGGACGTCTGCCGTCTGGCATCCGAGGCGAACGAACGTCTGTCCATCGCTTTCGTGGTCGTCGGCGCGGCCGTGCCCCTGACCCGCCTCCGTCAAGCGGCCCTCGCCTTCCCCGCCGACACTTCTGTCGCCGCCGTCATCTGCGACGAGCGCGCCCACCCGAGGATGCAGAACATCGCCGGTCTGACGGTATTGACGATCGGAACCCTCGACGACCTCTCCGGTCTCCTCGTCCGCGGAGCGACCTCATGAGCGATCGCCGCAGCTCGCGCGCCGCACCTCGCCGCCGCGCGACGGATCTCCCGCGCTACGCGGCCGCCGCCGCCTACGCGGTGGTCTCTGTCGTCCTCGCCGCCCTCGCCGCGTGGCCGATCTACGCGTCATGGTCTTTCCTCCTGCTCGTGATCGTCGCGGCCGTGGTCGCCGGTGTCGTCGTGGGCGTGGTCTCGTGGCGCCGGTGGAGCGGCTGGACCCTGGCCGCGGGGCTGCTGGGGGCGTTCGCCGTGCTCGCGGTTCCGCTGGCCGTCCCCTCCCGTCTGACGTCGCCCCTCGACGTCCTCCGCGGCCTCGGCGAATCGTTCGCCGGCGTCATCGTCGCGTGGAAGGACCTGGTCACCGTCGATCTGCCGGTCGGGGCGTACCGCAACCTGCTGATCCCCGCGCTCGTCGTCTTCCTGGTGGGCACGGCTCTGACGTCGGCTCTCGCCATCCGCGGCGACCGCTGGGCGCCGTTCGCGGTGGTCGGCGGTCTCGGCATGACCGGTTTCGGGTTGTTCTTCGGCCGCTCGTCGACGAGCGCGCCCCTGTCGGTGGGGCCGGTCGACCTTCCCGCGCCGGTGGAGACCGCGATCGGGCTCAGCGCTCTGCTCGCAGCGGTGCTCTGGCTGGCGTGGCGGGCGCAGGACGAACGCGGGCGCGCTCTCCGTCGCGCGAGCGAGGTCTCGACCGTTCCCGTCGGACCGGGGCGGTCGCGGGCGGATCGACGTCGTCTGGCGCTCGGTGCGGGCATGCTTCTCGTCGCTGTGGCCCTCACCGTCGCGGTGGTGCCCGCTGCGGCTCGGAACGCCGACCGCCAGGTGCTCAGATCGGCCGCAGGACCCGAGCGGCTGATCGCCGAGGCCGTGAGCCCGCTCTCGCAGTACCGATCGATGTTCTCGGACGCGCGGTCCGACGACGTTCTCTTCCGCATCAGCGGCACAGGGACAGAACCCGACCGCATCCGGATCGCCACCCTCGACACCTACGACGGCGAGATCTTCCGCGCGTCGGGCAACGAAGGGTCCGGCTTCGTGCGCCTGCCGTCGACGCGGGATGCGGGGGAGGGCCGCCCCGTTGAAGCCGACGTCGAGATCGTCGATCTCGGGGGCATCTGGATGCCGACGGCCGGCAGCCTCGCTTCGGCGACGTTCGAGGGGGATCGACGTGGAATCCTCGCCGACCGCTTCTATTACAGTTCGGATGCCGAGGCGGGTGTGCAGACCGCCGACGGTGGACTCGTCGCGGGGGATCGCTACCGAATCGACGCCGTCGAACCCGCCTCCGACGATCTGGCCTCGCTGACCCCGCCCGGTGCGGGAGACGGTGTCGCGGGCGGCGACAACCTTCGACGCTGGGTCCAGGAGCATGCCACCGGCAACGACGGGGCCGCACTGCAGAGCCTCGTTCAGATGCTCCGCCAGCGCGGATATCTCAGTCACAGCTTGGCGCCGGAGGGCGGGCCGATCCCGAAGTGGGCCGCCGCCCTGCAGGGATACCAGCTGCAGCCCAGCGCCTCCGGTCACTCGCTGGCCCGCATAGACCGTATGTTCGAGCGGTTGCTCGAACGAGAGGACGACCCGCGTGCCGCGGCCTCGGGCAACTTCGTCGCGGCCGTCGGAGACGATGAGCAGTTCGCCGTCGCCACGGCTCTGATCGCGCACGAGCTCGGCTTCCCCGCCCGCGTGGTGGTGGGGACGCGGTTGGTGTCGACCGATCCGAAGCTCGCCACGTGCGAGGCGGGGGAGTGTCGAGCGAGCGATCTGACGGCGTGGACCGAGGTGCAGGGTTCCGACGGGCGTTGGGCCCCCATCGACGTGACCCCCCAATGGGAGCAGTCGCCGAGCCTCGAGGTCACCCAGCAGCAGGATCCCGAGAACGTCACCGAGGTCCGCCCCGATACGGTCGAGGAGGTCGTCCCGCCCGAGCCCGTGCAGGAGGACAATTCGACCGACAACGAACCGCGCACCGACGACGGGGTCGACCTCGCCTGGTTGTGGGCGAGCCTTCGTATCGCGGGCATCTCGCTGCTGATCCTGCTCGTCGTTCTCGGCCCTTTCCTCGCCGTCGTCGTGGCCAAGGCTCTGCGCCGGAGGGGACGTCGTCGTGACGCGGATCCCCGTTCGGCGATCGCCGGCGGCTGGGACGAGTACGTCGACGCCGGTATCGACGCGGGACGCACCGTACCGCGCGCGCCCACCCGACGTGAGGTGGCCGAGGCCTTCGCCACCCCGTCCGGCACCGTCCTCGCGGCGGGAGCCGATCGCGCCGTCTTCTCGTCCGAGAACGTCGACCCCGACGAGGTGGAGGACTTCTGGCGCATCGTCGACGAAGAACGCCGTACGTTGAGTCGTCAGCGGGGCTTCTGGCGGCGCCTGCGTGCGGCCGTATCGTTGAGATCGTTCCTGCGGTTCCTCGCCCCACGCCCCTCGAGGCGGGGGTCGCCGCACCGCGACGAGAGGGGGAAGCGCTCCACCGCCCTGGTGGACCGCGATACGACATGACCGATTCGACCATGGTGGTTCTCGGGGCGACGTCGTTCGCTCTCGTCGTCGTGCTGTACGTCTGGCTCGCGCTCGCCCTCTCGGCTCTTTTCCGCAAGATCGGAGAGCCGGGCTGGAAGGCCTGGGTGCCGGTCCTGAACGTGGCGACCGTGCTCAAGGTCGGTGGCTTCTCTCCCTGGCTGGTCCTGCTCAATCTCGTGCCGATCTTCGGTCTCCTCGCCTTCATCGCCGTGTTCGTCGTCGCGATCCACCGCATCAACACCGGCTTCGGCGTCGGGGCCGGACTCACGGTCCTGGGGGCGCTCTTCCCGGTCGTCTGGGCCAGCATCCTGGGCTTCGGCTCCGCCCGCTGGCACGGGGAGCGTCGCACTCAGCGTCCGGACGAGAACTCCGCCCCCGTCCGTCGCGGCAAGGACTTCGAGGGCCCCTACGTGCCGCTCATCGGAGGGTGGACTCCGGAGCAGGCCCCGCAGTCTTCGCCCCCGGATGCCGCGGCCCCGCCCGCCCCGCCCGCCCCGCCCGCGCCCGTGTCCGCGCCGGTCGCCGTCCCGTTCGCCGCTCCGTCGACCCCCCTCGCGGATGCTGTTCCCTCGGTGAACGGATGGGCTCCTCCGGTACACGTCCCGATGGCCGAAGGCGACCGTCCTCGGGTCGAGGACGAACGCCGCTCCGAGCCGCGGGAGGTCGCGCCCGCCACCTCGGTCTTCGACGTGCTCGACGCCCTGCGCGACGGTTCGCCGGAGGACGACCACCGTCCTGAGCCTGCCCCGCCGGCTCCGGCGGAGTCCTCGCGACGCCACGTTCTCGACGCGCCCCCCGCCGACGCTTCCGCACCGACCTGGGCGCCTCCCGTCGCCGTGCCCCCGGCCGCTCCCGAGGCGCAGCCGGCGTCCGTCGAGGAGGTCGAGGAGGAATCCGACGTCGTCGCTCCCTGGGCGAACCCCCCGCGTCGCACCACGGCAGACGCCATTCCGGCTCCCATCGCGGACGTACCGCTCACGCGGCCCGCGCCCGACGCCGTTCCCGCTCCCCGCCCTTCGGTGGCCGCGGCCACGGACGATTTCCCCGAGCTGTCCGAGGCGGTCTCCGCGGTGGCGGAGGCTCCGGATGCCGGCTCCCCGCGTTCCGCCCGCACCTCGGTGTCCGCGCTCTACACGCAACCCGAGGTTCCCTCGGTCTCGGCCGATGAGGACTTCGACGCTCTCGACCGGACCGTCGTCACCCGACGAAAGCGCATCCCCTGGGCGCTCGTGCCGCCGAGCGGGACGCCGGTGGACCTCACCTCGGCGGTCGTCATCCTCGGGCGCCGGCCCGGTCCGGATTCTGCGTATCCGGACGCGCAGCTCGTCGCGATCTCGGACGAGACGCGAACGGTCTCGAAGACCCACGCACGACTCGAACTCCGCGGTGACACCTGGTATGTCACCGACCTGCACTCGACGAACGGCGTGCTGTTCGCCACCCTCATGGGCACCGAGGTCGAGGCCCCTCCCGGCGAGGAGATCGAAGCCGGTGAACGCTTCTTCCTCGGTGACGCGGAGGTGCGCCTCTCACGGAGCGACGCGTGAGCGGTCCGTACGACCGCGCCGACGATCCCGAGGAGGTCACCCTCTGGGCGGGTCGGCTGCGGGCGTGGCCCACTCCGCCCGCCGCTGGAGACGACGAGATCGTCGACGAGACGATCCTGTCGCGCCGCGAGGCCCCGGAAGACGAGACCGCGCGCGGCGCGGCCGACGTTCCCGCGGACGAGACGGTGATCTCCCGTCGTTCGGCTCCGGACGACGACACGGTCCGTTCCCGGACCGATGTTCCCGTGGATGAGACGGTGATCTCCCGTCGTTCCGCTCCGGACGACGACACGGTCCGTTCGCATGTCGCGGCTCCCGACGACGCGATCGTGATCTCTTCGGACGGCGCACCTGACGACGCGACCATCGTGTCCCAACCGGCCCCCCGCGCCGCTCCCGAGGCGATCGGCTCCGTCGACGACGAGGTGGGCACGACCGCTCCTCGCGGCGTGGCCGCTTCTCTTCCGGTGGCCTCGCCCGCCGCTCCTGCCCCCGGCCTCGACGAGGCAACGCGACGACCTCCCCACGCCGGGGCGGGCGCCGCCGATCTCGACGACGTCACCCGCCGTCGATCTTCCGCGGAACCCGGCATCGACGGGGCCACACGCGCGCGCGCTGTTCCGCAGGTCGACGACGACACCGCCTCGGGATCCCGCCGTCGTCGCCGCGAGGCCGCCTCGGCCGCATCCGATCCCCTCGTCGAGGGGGCCGTCCGCGACGCGCGCGTACCGGCGGCTCTTGCTCGCCAGTCCTACGGCCCGCGCCGGGAAGGACCCGTGCGTGTCGAGCGTGCGCCCGCCGTCCGCGTCCCCTCGTCCGGCGACGCCGCGACGGTGCGCCCCCGGGCGCGCGCGGGTGCGGCCCGCGTCGTCGTTCTCGCATCCGTGATCGTCGTCGTGCTCGTCGCCTCGGTGATCGGGGCTGCGCTGCTGCTGACCGGCTGAGGTTCACGGCATCCGGAAGACTCCCAGCGACCGGACCCGTTCACGTTTGCCCGTGTCCCAGGGAACGCGTATCATTGGCCGGGTGTGCGTTCACGCGCGCCGTGCGCCATGCCTTCGGGTGGGTCGTTCGGATCAACGCTCGCACCATCTCAGGGATCGGCCTGCGAACAGGTCGCCCCCACGGCATATCCACCACGAATCGCGCTAGATCATTCTGTCGCGCGGTGGATCACACGTGAGCCCGACACGTCACGAATCGCAAGATGAGCGACATGGCGGGGGAGACACGACGCTGTCACCGTGCAGCACCCTGGGCGTCACCGCGAGGAACGCCCAGCCAATCAAGGAGAGAACGTGCCAACCATTCAGCAGTTGGTTCGCAAGGGCCGCTCGCCGAAGGTCTCGAAGACCAAGGCTCCCGCGCTGAAGTCGAACCCCCAGCAGGCCGGCGTGTGCACCCGCGTGTACACCACGACCCCCAAGAAGCCGAACTCGGCGATGCGCAAGGTCGCCCGTGTCAAGCTGCGCAACGGCACCGAGGTCACCGCCTACATCCCCGGTGAGGGCCACAACCTGCAGGAGCACTCGCTCGTGCTCGTCCGCGGTGGTCGCGTCAAGGACCTCCCCGGCGTCCGTTACAAGATCGTCCGCGGTGCGCTCGACACCCAGGCTGTCAAGAACCGTAAGCAGGCTCGTAGCCGCTACGGCGCGAAGAAGGGCTGAGAAACATGCCTCGTAAGGGTCCTGCCCCGAAGCGTCCCGTCGTCAACGACCCGGTTTACGGCGCTCCCGTCGTCACCCAGCTGGTCAACAAGATCCTCGTCGACGGCAAGAAGTCCATCGCCGAGTCGATCGTCTACGACGCCCTCAAGGGTGTCGAGGCGAAGAACAGCCAGGACGCCGTCGCCACGCTGAAGAAGGCGCTCGACAACGTCCGTCCCACCCTCGAGGTCAAGAGCCGCCGCGTCGGTGGCTCGACCTACCAGGTTCCCGTCGAGGTCAAGCCGCACCGCGCGAACACCCTCGCGCTGCGCTGGCTCGTGAGCTATGCCAAGGGTCGTCGTGAGAAGACGATGACCGAGCGTCTGCAGAACGAGATCCTCGACGCCTCGAACGGCCTCGGTGCCGCGGTCAAGCGCCGCGAGGACACCCACAAGATGGCCGAGTCGAACCGCGCCTTCGCGCACTACCGCTGGTAAAACCCGCGGAGGGTTCGTGACCGACCCCGGTCGCGGACCCTCCGATGGGCCCGGCATCAACCTCCCAACAGGTAAGGAAGACACCCGTGGCACAAGACGTGCTCACCGACCTTCACAAGGTCCGCAACATCGGCATCATGGCTCACATCGATGCCGGCAAGACCACGACGACCGAGCGCATCCTGTTCTACACGGGCGTCAACCACAAGATCGGCGAGACGCACGATGGTGCGGCGACGACCGACTGGATGGAGCAGGAGCAGGAGCGTGGCATCACGATCACCTCCGCTGCCGTCACCTGCTTCTGGGACAAGAACCAGATCAACATCATCGACACCCCCGGCCACGTCGACTTCACGGTCGAGGTCGAGCGCTCGCTGCGCGTGCTCGATGGCGCTGTCGCCGTCTTCGACGGCAAGGAGGGCGTCGAGCCCCAGTCCGAGACCGTGTGGCGTCAGGCTGACAAGTACGACGTCCCCCGCATCTGCTTCGTCAACAAGATGGACAAGCTGGGCGCCGACTTCTACTTCACGGTCGACACGATCGTCAACCGCCTGAAGGCGAAGCCGCTGGTCATCCAGCTGCCGATCGGTGCCGAGAACGACTTCGTCGGCGTCATCGACCTCGTCGAGATGCGCGCCCTGGTGTGGCCCGGCGATGCCAAGGGTGACGTGACCATGGGCGCGAAGTACGAGATCCAGGAGATCCCGGCCGACCTCGCCGACAAGGCTGCCGAGTACCGTCAGCAGCTGCTCGAGACCGTCGCCGAGTCCGACGACGCCCTCCTCGAGAAGTTCTTCGGCGGTGAGGAGCTCACGGTCGCCGAGATCAAGGGCGCCATCCGCAAGATGACCATCAACTCGGAGCTCTACCCCGTGCTCTGCGGTTCGGCGTTCAAGAACCGCGGCGTGCAGCCCATGCTCGACGCGGTCGTGGACTACCTCCCCTCGCCCCTGGACGTGCCCGCCATCGAGGCGCACGACCCCAAGGACGAAGAGATCGTCATCGAGCGCCACGCCGACCGCGAGGAGCCCTTTGCCGCTCTCGCGTTCAAGATCGTGACGCACCCGTTCTTCGGGCGCCTCACCTACATCCGCGTGTACTCGGGTCACCTCGACTCCGGTGCCCAGGTCGTCAACGCGACCAAGGGCAAGAAGGAGCGCATCGGGAAGATCTTCCAGATGCACGCCAACAAGGAGATGCCGGTCGACTCCGTCACCGCCGGCCACATCTACGCGGTCATCGGTCTGAAGGACACCACCACCGGTGACACCCTGTGCGACCCGGCCAACCAGGTCGTCCTCGAGTCGATGACCTTCCCCGAGCCGGTCATCGAGGTCGCCATCGAGCCCAAGACCAAGGCCGACCAGGAGAAGCTGGGTGTCGCCATCCAGAAGCTCGCCGAAGAGGACCCGACGTTCCGCGTCGAGCAGAACTCCGAGACCGGTCAGACCGTCATCAAGGGCATGGGCGAGCTCCACCTCGACATCCTGGTCGACCGCATGAAGCGCGAGTTCAAGGTCGAGGCCAACGTCGGAAAGCCCCAGGTGGCGTACCGCGAGACCATCCGCAAGTCGGTCGAGCGTCACGACTACACCCACAAGAAGCAGACCGGTGGTTCGGGCCAGTTCGCGAAGATCCAGTTCGCGATCGAGCCCCTCGAGGTCACGGCCGACAAGACCTACGAGTTCGAGAACAAGGTCACCGGTGGTCGCATCCCGCGCGAGTACATCTCGCCGACCGACCAGGGCTTCCAGGACGCCATGAACGTCGGCGTGCTCGCCGGCTACCCCATGGTGGGCGTCAAGGCGATCCTCCTCGACGGTGCCTCGCACGACGTCGACTCCTCGGAAATGGCGTTCAAGATCGCCGGCTCCATGGGCTTCAAGGAGGCCGTCCGCAAGGCGAACCCCACGATCCTCGAGCCCATCATGGCCGTCGAGGTGCGTACTCCCGAGGAGTACATGGGCGACGTCATCGGCGACCTGAACTCGCGTCGTGGCCAGATCCAGTCGATGGAAGACGCTGCCGGCGTCAAGGTCGTCCGGGCCAACGTGCCGCTGTCCGAGATGTTCGGCTACATCGGCGACCTGCGCTCGAAGACCTCGGGTCGCGCCGTCTACTCGATGGAGTTCGACAGCTACGCCGATGTCCCGAAGGCCGTCGCCGACGAGATCATCCAGAAGAACAAGGGCGAGTAACACCGCTCTCACGGATGCCGGGAACCCCGGGTTCTGCTCGGGTTCCCGGCATCCGCTCAAACTGAATACCGACTCTCTAGTAATCTGAGAACCATCCCCGCGAAGAACCGGTCGCAATCCAGTGCCCGAGACCTCGCAACCAACGTCCTGAGGAGGACCCAGTGGCTAAGGCCAAGTTCGAGCGGACCAAGCCGCACGTGAACATCGGAACGATCGGTCACGTCGACCACGGCAAGACCACGCTCACCGCTGCCATCTCGAAGGTGCTCGCCGACAAGTTCCCGTCGGCCACCAACGTTCAGCGTGACTTCGCGTCGATCGACTCGGCGCCGGAAGAGCGTCAGCGCGGTATCACGATCAACATCTCGCACGTCGAGTACGAGACCCCGAAGCGTCACTACGCTCACGTCGACGCGCCCGGTCACGCCGACTACATCAAGAACATGATCACCGGTGCCGCTCAGATGGACGGCGCGATCCTCGTGGTCGCCGCCACCGACGGCCCGATGGCTCAGACCCGTGAGCACGTTCTGCTCGCCAAGCAGGTCGGCGTTCCCTACCTGCTGGTCGCGCTGAACAAGAGCGACATGGTCGACGACGAGGAGATCCTGGAGCTCGTCGAGCTCGAGGTTCGCGAGCTCCTGTCGTCGCAGGACTTCGACGGCGACAACGCCCCCGTCGTTCGCGTCTCGGGCCTCAAGGCTCTCGAGGGCGACGAGCAGTGGGTCAACGCCATCGTCGAGCTCATGGAAGCCGTCGACGAGTCGATCCCCGACCCGGTGCGTGACAAGGACAAGCCCTTCCTCATGCCCATCGAGGACGTCTTCACGATCACCGGTCGTGGCACGGTCGTCACCGGCCGCGCCGAGCGCGGTACCCTCGCGATCAACTCCGAGGTCGAGATCGTCGGCATCCGCCCGACGCAGAAGACCACGGTCACGGGTATCGAGATGTTCCACAAGCAGCTCGACGAGGCCTGGGCCGGCGAGAACTGTGGTCTGCTCCTGCGCGGCACCAAGCGTGACGACGTCGAGCGCGGCCAGGTCGTCGTGAAGCCCGGTTCGGTCACCCCGCACACCAACTTCGAGGGCACGGCGTACATCCTGTCCAAGGAAGAGGGCGGCCGCCACAACCCGTTCTTCACGAACTACCGTCCGCAGTTCTACTTCCGCACCACCGACGTGACCGGCGTCATCACGCTGCCCGAGGGCACCGAGATGGTCATGCCCGGTGACACCACCGAGATGTCGGTCGAGCTCATCCAGCCGATCGCCATGGAAGAGGGCCTCGGCTACGCGATCCGTGAGGGTGGCCGCACCGTCGGTGCCGGTACCGTCACCAAGATCCTCAAGTAAGTCCTTCCAGACTTCACTCGGCACAGGCCGGGCCTTCGGGCCCGGCCTTTGTCGTCCCCGGATGTGCTCTACACCACTCGCACTCGATGCCCGCGGGGGTTTCGGTTGTCGCTACCCACGGTCAAGATCGAACCGGGGTCGGCGTGCCAGCCGACCGAGTCTGCGAAGGAGATGCACATGGGAGTGGACGACATCATCGCCAAGGGCAAGAAGCTCCTCGACGAGAACCGCGACAAGATCGAAGAGGCGCTCAAGAGCGAGAAGGCCGAAGAGGTCAGCGACAAGGTGCTCGACGGAGCGGCCGACGCGATCAAGAAGATCGTTCCGGAGGAACATCACGCGAAGGTCGACGAGACGCGCGCGAACGTCGACAAGCACATCGGTAACGCCTGACGAACCCAGGCTGGAGTGGCGCCGTCCCCGATGATCCGGGGCGGCGCCGCTGTCGTTGGGCGAGCGGTTTGCTGTGCATCGGCCGGGCGCGACACGCCCGGGTTTGCGACTCGCCCGAGCGGTACGTAGACTAGTCCAGTTCCACATTCCGGTGCGTGCTCGGCGCGCGCCAGGATCACTGTCAGGGCAGTGCACAGGCGGCGCGAGAGCGCAGGGTCCTGGGCCGCGGGCAGCAGAACATTACACCGAAACCCCTTCATCCCTCTGTGGGATTCGCGCGCGTGCGTGCGAGGGGCGGGCCGGATGCCAAGTCCTCCGGTTTGACAGCTGAACAGGGTGCAGCATCTCTCGCGAGAGCGAGGGGAAGTGCCAGGGCGCGAGAGCGCCACCGTGCGTCCAATGCCCCAGGTCGGGTAAGACGCGAGAAAGAGAGAGAGCAGACAATGGCGGGACAGAAGATCCGCATTCGCCTGAAGTCGTACGACCACGCTGGGCTCGACTCGTCGGCCCGCAAGATCGTCGACACCGTGACCCGTGCCGGCGCCACCGTGGTGGGCCCGGTTCCCCTGCCGACCGAGAAGAACGTCGTGTGCGTCATCCGGTCGCCCCACAAGTACAAGGACAGCCGCGAGCACTTCGAGATGCGCACCCACAAGCGCCTCATCGACATCATCGACCCGACGCCCAAGGCCGTCGACTCGCTGATGCGCCTCGACCTTCCTGCCGATGTCAACATCGAGATCAAGCTCTGAGGTTCGACATGGCTGACATCAACTCCAAGATCTCCAAGGGCCTCCTCGGCACCAAGCTCGGCATGACCCAGGTGTGGGACGAGAACGGCAAGCTCGTTCCCGTCACCGTCATCGAGGTCGCTCCGAACGTCGTGACCCAGCTGCGCTCGCTTGAGAAGGACGGCTACAACGCTGTTCAGATCGGCTACGGCCAGATCGACCCCCGCAAGGTGAACAAGCCCCTGACGGCTCACTTCGACGCCGCGGGTGTCACCCCGCGCCGCCACCTCACCGAGGTGCGCACGGCCGACGCCGCGGACTACGCGCTGGGCCAGGAGCTCACCGTCGACGGTCTGTTCGAAGCCGGCCAGCTGGTCGACGTCGTCGGTACCAGCAAGGGCAAGGGCACCGCCGGTGTCATGAAGCGCCACAACTTCAAGGGTGTGTCCGCTTCCCACGGTGCGCACCGCAACCACCGCAAGCCCGGCTCCATCGGCGCGTCGTCGACTCCGAGCCGCGTCTTCAAGGGCATGCGCATGGCCGGCCGTATGGGTGGCGAGCGCGTGACCGTCCTCAACCTCACGGTGCACGCCGTCGACGCCGAGAAGGGACTCATGCTCGTCAAGGGCGCCGTCCCCGGTGCTCGTGGCCGCATCGTCTACGTCCGCAACGCAGTGAAGGGTGCCTGATCATGGCTGACTCGACTCTCGCGCTCGACGTCGTGAAGGCCGACGGCAAGAAGGCCGGCTCTGTCGAGCTGCCCGCCGCGCTCTTCGACGTCAAGACGAACATCCCGCTCATCCACCAGGTCGTCGTGGCGCAGCGTGCCGCGGCTCGCCAGGGAACGCATTCGACCAAGCGTCGTGGCGAGGTCTCGGGCGCCGGCCGCAAGCCCTTCAAGCAGAAGGGTACGGGTAACGCCCGCCAGGGCTCGATCCGTGCGCCGCACATGACCGGTGGTGGCATCGTCCACGGGCCCAAGCCCCGTGACTACAGCCAGCGCACCCCCAAGAAGATGATCGCGGCTGCCCTCCTGGGCGCGCTCAGCGACCGTGCTCGTGGGCAGCGTCTGCACATCGTCGACAGCTTCGCCATCGAGGGTGCGCCCTCGACCAAGGCCGCCGCTGCCGCGCTGAAGGCCTTCGGCGCCGTCAAGAACGTCCTCGTGGTCATTGATCGCGACGACGAGCTGACGATCAAGAGCGTGCGCAACCTCGCGTACGTCCACGTGCTGACCGTCGGGCAGCTGAACACCTACGACGTGATCGTCTCCGACGACATCGTCTTCACCAAGGCCGCCTACGACGCCTTCGTCGCGTCGAAGTCGGGCGCCACCGAGGAGGTCTCGGCATGACCACCGTCAACAAGGACCCGCGCGACATCATCCTGAAGCCGGTCGTCTCCGAGAAGAGCTACTCGCTCATCGACGAGGGCAAGTACACCTTCCTGGTGGACCCCCGTTCGTCGAAGACCGAGATCAAGCTCGCGATCGAGAAGATCTTCGGCGTCAAGGTTGCTTCGGTCAACACGATCAACCGCGTGGGCAAGGCCCGTCGCACCCGTTTCGGCATCGGCAAGCGCAAGGACACCAAGCGCGCCATCGTCTCGCTGAAGTCGGGCACCATCGACATCTTCACGTCTGTCGGCTGACGGTCGGGATAGAGGACAAGAACAATGGCTATTCGCAAGTACAAGCCCACGACCCCCGGTCGCCGCGGCTCGTCGGTGGCCGACTTCGCCGAGATCACCCGATCGACGCCCGAGAAGTCGCTGCTGCGCCCGCTGTCGAAGACCGGTGGCCGCAACAACCAGGGCCGCATCACGACCCGTCACATCGGTGGCGGACACAAGCGTCAGTACCGTCTGATCGACTTCCGTCGTAACGACAAGGACGGCATCGACGCCAAGGTCGCCCACATCGAGTACGACCCCAACCGCACCGCGCGCATCGCGCTGCTGCACTACGCAGATGGCGAGAAGCGTTACATCCTCGCTCCCGCGAAGCTGTCGCAGGGCGACGTGGTCGAGTCGGGTGCCGGCGCTGACATCAAGCCCGGCAACAACCTGCCGCTGCGCAACATCCCCACCGGTACCGTGATCCACGCGATCGAGCTGCGTCCCGGAGGAGGTGCGAAGATGGCCCGTTCGGCCGGCGCCTCCGTGCGTCTGGTCGCGAAGGACGGCCCTTACGCACAGCTGCGTCTGCCCTCGGGCGAGATCCGCAACGTCGACGTGCGCTGCCGCGCCACGATCGGCGAGGTCGGCAACGCCGAGCAGTCGAACATCAACTGGGGCAAGGCCGGCCGCATGCGCTGGAAGGGCGTCCGCCCGACCGTGCGTGGTGTCGCCATGAACCCGGTCGACCACCCGCACGGTGGTGGTGAGGGTAAGACCTCCGGTGGTCGCCACCCTGTGTCGCCGTGGGGCAAGGCCGAAGGCCGCACCCGCCACGCGAACAAGGAGAGCGACAAGCTCATCGTCCGCCGTCGCACCGCCGGCAAGAAGCGCAAGTAGGAGTAGAGGAAGATGCCTCGCAGCCTTAAGAAGGGCCCCTTCGTCGACGAGCACCTGCTTCGCAAGGTCGTCTCGCAGAACGAAGCCGGTTCGAAGAACGTCATCAAGACCTGGTCGCGCCGTTCGATGATCATCCCCGCCATGCTGGGACACACCATCGCCGTGCACGACGGACGCAAGCACATCCCCGTGTTCGTGACCGAGACCATGGTCGGCCACAAGCTGGGCGAGTTCTCGCCCACCCGCACCTTCCGCGGCCACGTGAAGGACGACAAGAAGGGCCGTCGCCGCTAAGGCGACCGAGGAGGAGAGAGAAATGGTGGAGTCCATCGCACGTGTGCGACACATCCGCGTGACCCCTCAGAAGGCTCGTCGCGTCGTCGCCCTCATCAAGGGCAAGCAGGCCGAAGAGGCCCTCGCGATCCTGAAGTTCGCGCCCCAGGGCGCGAGCGAGCCGATCTACAAGCTCGTCGCCTCGGCCATCGCGAACGCTCGCGTCACGGCCGACAAGACGAACGAGTACCTGGACGACGCAGACCTGTACGTGAAGAACGCGTACGTCGACGAGGGCACGACGCTCAAGCGTTTCCAGCCCCGCGCTCAGGGTCGTGCCTTCCAGATCAAGAAGCGCACGAGCCACATCACGGTCGTGCTCGCGACGCCCGAGACCGCTGAGGCGGCTCCGGCGCGCGCCAACAAGAAGGCGAGCAAGTAATGGGACAGAAAGTCAACCCGTACGGCTTCCGCCTCGGCATCACGACTGACCACGTGTCGCGGTGGTTCTCGGACTCGACGAAGGCCGGTCAGCGCTACGCAGACTACCTCGCCGAGGACATCAAGATCCGTCGCCTGCTGACCACGTCGCTCGACCGCGCCGGCGTCAGTAACATCGAGATCGAGCGCACGCGTGACCGCGTCCGCGTCGACATTCACACCGCCCGTCCGGGCATCGTGATCGGTCGCCGCGGCGCCGAGGCCGAGCGCATCCGTGCCGACCTCGAGAAGCTCACCGGTAAGCAGATCCAGCTGAACATCCTCGAGGTCAAGAACCCCGAGGCCGACGCTCAGCTGGTGGCTCAGGGTGTCGCCGAGCAGCTCACGGCTCGCGTGGCTTTCCGCCGCGCCATGCGCAAGGGTCTCCAGGGCGCGCAGCGTGCCGGCGCAAAGGGTGTTCGCATCCAGGTGTCGGGCCGCCTCGGCGGCGCCGAGATGAGCCGCTCCGAGTTCTACCGCGAAGGCCGTGTGCCCCTGCACACCCTGCGCGCGAACATCGACTACGGCTTCTACGAGGCCAAGACCACCTTCGGCCGCATCGGCGTGAAGGTCTGGATCTACAAGGGCGACCTCACCAACAAGGAGCTCGCCCGCGAGCAGGCCAACGCGCCCAAGTCGCGCGGTCGTGACGACCGCGGTGGCGACCGTCGTCGTGGCCCTCGCAACGAGGCCCCCGTGGCAGAAGGAGCGTCGGCGTAATGCTCATCCCCCGCAAGGTCAAGTACCGCAAGCAGCACCACCCCGGACGCTCGGGCCAGGCCACCGGTGGCACCCAGGTGTCGTTCGGTGAGTTCGGGATCCAGGCGCTGACCCCCGCGTACGTGACGAACCGTCAGATCGAGTCCGCTCGTATCGCCATGACGCGTCACATCAAGCGCGGCGGAAAGGTGTGGATCAACATCTACCCCGACCGCCCCCTCACCAAGAAGCCCGCTGAAACCCGCATGGGTTCCGGTAAGGGTTCGCCGGAGTGGTGGGTCGCCAACGTCAAGCCGGGCCGCGTCCTCTTCGAGGTCGCGGGAGTCGACGAGCAGCTTGCTCGTGAGGCCCTGACCCGAGCAATTCACAAGCTGCCCCTGAAGGCACGCATCATCAAGCGCGAGGAGGGCGACGCGTAATGGCGATCGGCACCAAGCAGCTCGCCCCGAGCGAGCTCGACACGTTCGAAGACCAGCGCCTCGTCGAGGAGCTGCGTAAGGCCAAGGAAGAGCTGTTCAACCTGCGCTTCCAGTCGGCCACCGGCCAGCTCGACAGCCACGGACGCATCCGTGCAGTCAAGCGCGACATCGCGCGTCTGTACACGGTGATCCGTGAGCGCGAGCTCGGCATCCGCGCCACCCCGGCCCCGGTCGAGGCGACCAAGGCGAAGAAGAGCAAGGCGAAGAAGGCGGACTCCGCTGACGACGCCGCGAAGGAAGAGGCGGAGTAATGGCTACCGCGAAGAAGGCCGAGGCGCAGGTCGTCGGTCACGAGCACTCCGAGAACGACGTTCGCGACGAGAACGCCCGCGGTTACCGCAAGGCGCGTCGTGGATACGTCGTCAGCGACAAGATGGACAAGACCATCGTCGTCGAGGTCGAGGACCGTGTGAAGCACCCGCTCTACGGCAAGGTCATCCGCCGCACGTCGAAGGTCAAGGCTCACGACGAGTCCAACTCGGCGGGCATCGGCGACCTCGTCGTCATCAACGAGACCCGTCCGCTCAGCGCCACCAAGCGCTGGCGCCTGGTCGAGATCCTCGAGAAGGCCAAGTAAGCCTCGCGGCTTACTTGGAACCCAAGGAGTAAACAGTGATTCAGAACGAATCCCGGCTGAAGGTCGCCGACAACACCGGCGCCAAGGAGCTGCTCACCATCCGCGTGCTCGGTGGCTCCAACCGCCGTTACGCCGGCCTGGGCGACGTCATCGTCGCCACGGTCAAGGACGCGATCCCGGGTGGAAACGTCAAGAAGGGCGACGTGGTCAAGGCCGTCGTCGTCCGTGTCGTCAAGCAGACCCGCCGTCCCGACGGCTCGTACATCAAGTTCGACGAGAACGCCGCCGTGATCCTGAAGAACGACGGGGAGCCCCGCGGCACCCGCATCTTCGGACCGGTCGGTCGTGAGCTTCGCGACAAGAAGTTCATGAAGATCGTCTCGCTCGCCCCGGAGGTCATCTGATCATGGCGAAAATCAAAAAGGGCGACCTGGTTCAGGTCATCTCGGGTGCCAAGCCCGAGCGTGGCGGCGACCGCGGGAAGCAGGGTAAGGTCCTCGAGGTCCTGACCGAGCAGAACCGCGTCATCGTCGAGGGCGTGAACTACGTCACCAAGCACAACCGCGTGGGCCAGTCTCAGCGCGGCACCAAGACCGGTGGCATCGAGACCTTCGAGGCCCCGATCCACATCTCCAACGTCGCGCTCGTCGACCCCTCGACCAAGAAGCCGACCCGCGTCGGTCACCGCGTCGAGGAGCAGGTGAAGGACGGCGTCAAGCGCACCGTCCGCGTGCGCTTCGCGAAGAAGTCAGGCAAGGACCTCTGAACATGAGCACCTCGACTGCCGCGGTGGCTGGCAAGATCCAGCCCCGCCTCAAGCAGAAGTACAACGCCGAGATCAAGAAGGCGCTGCAGGACGAATTCGGCTACGCGAACGTCATGCAGATCCCCGGTCTGGTCAAGGTGGTCGTGAACACCGGTGTCGGCGAGGCTGCTCGCGACAGCAAGGTGATCGATGGCGCGGTCGAAGACCTCACCAAGATCACCGGTCAGAAGCCCATCGTCACGAAGGCCCGCAAGTCCATCGCGCAGTTCAAGCTGCGTGAGGGCCAGGCCATCGGCGCGCACGTCACCCTCCGCGGTGACCGTGCGTGGGAGTTCGTGGACCGCCTGGTCAACCTCGCCCTGCCCCGCATCCGCGACTTCCGCGGTTTGTCGGCCAAGCAGTTCGACGGCAACGGCAACTACACCTTCGGTCTCCAGGAGCAGTCCGTGTTCCACGAGATCGACCAGGACCGCATCGACCGCGTGCGTGGTTTCGACATCACGATCGTCACCACCGCGAAGACCGACGACGAGGGCCGTTCGCTGCTGCGTCAGCTCGGGTTCCCGTTCCAGTCGGCCGACGCGCAAGCCTGACACCCAGGGCCCCCGGGGTTTCCGGGGGCCCTTCATCGAAGGTCGACTGTCGCGTAACGGCAGCCGAAACCTCATGATCGAAAGAAGCAACACATGACGATGACAGACCCGGTCGCAGACATGCTGACCCGTCTGCGCAACGCGAACTCGGCGCACCACGACTCCGTGTCGATGCCGAGCTCGAAGCTCAAGACGAACATCGCCGCCATCCTCAAGCAGGAGGGTTACATCGCCGACTGGAACGTCGAAGACGCTCGCGTCGGCCAGACCCTCAACATGACGCTGAAGTACGGCCCGAACCGCGAGCGGTCGATCGCCGGCATCAAGCGCGTGTCGAAGCCCGGCCTCCGCGTGTACGCGAAGTCGACCGAGGTCCCCACGGTCCTCGGTGGCCTCGGCGTCGCCATCCTGTCCACCTCCTCCGGTCTCCTCACCGACCGTCAGGCCGAGCAGAAGGGCGTCGGCGGGGAAGTCCTCGCCTACGTGTGGTGATTTGACATGTCGCGTATTGGACGTCTTCCCATCGACATCCCCGCCGGCGTCACCGTTTCGGTGAACGGCCGGGAGGTCTCCGTCAAGGGCCCCAAGGGCGAGCTCGCGCTCACCGTGGCACAGCCCCTCGAGGTCGCGGTCGAAGAGAACCAGGTTCTCGTCACCCGGCCCGACGACGAGCGCGAGTCGCGGTCGCTCCACGGCCTGACCCGCACGCTCATCAACAACAACATCATCGGTGTCACCCAGGGCTACACCAAGGGCCTCGAGGTCGTCGGCACGGGTTACCGCGTGGCGCAGAAGGGGAGCTCGGTCGAGTTCGCCCTCGGCTTCTCGCACCCCGTCCTCATCGACCCGCCCGCCGGGATCACCCTCACGGTCGAAGGCAACAACAAGCTCACCGTGAGCGGCATCGACAAGCAGGCCGTCGGCGAGGCCGCAGCCAACATCCGCAAGATCCGTAAGCCCGAGCCCTACAAGGGCAAGGGTGTGCGGTACGCGGGCGAGGTCGTGCGCCGCAAGGCCGGAAAGAGTGGTAAGTAGCCATGGCTGTCAAGACAAAGTCCGTCGCTCGCTCGCGTCGTCACCTGCGTCTTCGCAAGAAGATCGTCGGCACCGAGCTGCGCCCCCGTCTCGTGGTGACGCGTTCCGCCCGCCACGTGTTCGTCCAGGTCGTGGACGACAGCAAGGGCCACACCGTGGCCTCCGCCTCCACCCTCGAGACCGACCTGCGCGGCTTCGACGGTGACAAGACCGCCAAGGCCCGCAAGGTCGGCGAGATCGTCGCCGAGCGTGCGAAGGCCGCTGGCGTGTCCGACGTCGTGTTCGACCGCGGCGGTAACCGTTACGCCGGTCGCGTCGCCGCGATCGCCGACGGAGCTCGCGAAGGAGGGCTGAACCTGTGAGTGACAACAAGGAGACCGAAGTGACCGAGCAGACTGCACCGGCTGAGGGTGCGGCTGCGGCTCAGGCCCCCGCCGAGCGTGAGCGTGAGCCGCGTCGCGGTGGTCGCGAGCGCAACACCAACCAGCGCGACCGTGGTTCGCGCGACCGCAACGAGAGCCAGTTCCTCGAGCGCGTCGTGACGATCAACCGCGTGTCGAAGGTGGTCAAGGGTGGCCGTCGCTTCAGCTTCACGGCGCTCGTCGTCGTGGGCGATGGCAACGGCGTCGTGGGCGTCGGTTACGGCAAGGCCCGCGAAGTCCCCCTCGCGATCTCCAAGGGTGTCGAAGAGGCCAAGCGCAACTTCTTCCGCGTCCCCCGCTCGGGCTCGACCATTCCCCACCCCGTCCAGGGTGAGGCCGCTGCCGGTGTGGTGCTCCTGCGCCCCGCCGCCGCCGGTACCGGTGTCATCGCCGGCGGTCCCGTCCGCGCCGTCCTCGAGTGCGCAGGCATCCACGATGTCCTCTCGAAGTCGCTCGGTTCGTCGAACACGATCAACATCGTGCACGCGACCGTCGAGGCGCTGAAGTCGCTCGAGGAGCCCCGCGCCGTGGCCGCCCGCCGTGGCCTGGAGTTCGACCAGGTCGCCCCGGCCCGCCTCGTGCGCGCTGAGGCGGCTGCTCAGAAGGTAGGTGCCTGATGGCCGAGCGTCTGAAGGTCACGCAGATCAAGTCCAAGGTGAGCGAGAAGCAGAACCAGCGTGACACGCTGCGCTCGCTCGGTCTCAAGCGGATCGGCGACTCGGTCGTCCGTCCGGACGACGCGCAGACGCGCGGTTACGTCAAGACCGTCGCCCACCTCGTCAAGGTTGAGGAGATCGACTAATGGCTGCCAAGAAGGACGAGACCGCCACGGTCGACGCCCCGAAGAAGGCATCGGCCCGTAAGACGGCCGAGAAGAACGAAGCCCCCGCGGCGCGCCCCGGTGTGCTCAAGGTCCACCACCTGCGTCCCGTCCCGGGCGCTCGCACCGCGAAGACCCGTGTGGGTCGCGGTGAGGGCTCGAAGGGTAAGACGGCCGGTCGCGGTACCAAGGGAACCAAGGCCCGTTACCAGGTCCGTGTCGGCTTCGAGGGTGGGCAGATGCCGCTGCACATGCGCACCCCGAAGCTCCGCGGCTTCAAGAACCCGTTCCGCGTCGAGTACCAGGTCGTGAACCTGGACAAGCTCGGCGAGCTCTACCCGCAGGGTGGCGACGTGACCGTCGCCGACCTGGTGGCCAAGGGCGCCGTCCGCAAGAACGAGAAGGTCAAGGTGCTCGGCACCGGCGACATCTCGGTCGCGCTGACCGTCTCGGTCGACAAGGTCTCCGGCTCGGCTGAGCAGAAGATCGTCGCCGCCGGCGGCTCCGTCAACTGACGCCCGACCCTGGAGGGGCCGGCGGCCTTACGGCCGTCGGCCCCTTCTGGGTTAGTCTGATTTGGTGTGCGCCCTGTCGCATGCCGAGATCGTTCTGGAGGATTCTCCCTTGTTCAGCGCCATCGCGCGGGTTTTCCGCACGCCCGACCTGAGGCGGAAGATCGCCTTCACGCTGGGCATCATCGCCATCTACCGGCTGGGTGCCCACGTGCCGACGCCCTTCGTCGACTTCCCGAACGTTCAGCAGTGCCTGAACCAATCGGGCGGTACCGAGGGCCTGCTGTCCCTGGTCAACCTGTTCTCCGGTGGCGCTCTGCTGCAGCTATCGATCTTCGCCCTCGGTGTCATGCCGTACATCACGGCGACCATCATCGTGCAGCTGCTGCGCGTCGTGATCCCGCACTTCGAGACCCTTTACAAAGAGGGTCAAGCGGGCCAGGCGAAGCTCACGCAGTACACCCGCTACCTGACCATCGCGCTCGCGCTCCTCCAGTCGACGACTCTCGTCACGGTCGCTCGCTCGGGTCAGCTCTTCGGCTCGGCTGGCGTGCCCGAGTGCCAGCAGCTCCTCACGAACGACATCTGGTGGGCGCAGCTGCTCATGATCATCACCATGACCGCCGGTACCGGCCTGGTCATGTGGTTCGCCGAGCTCGTCACCGAGCGCGGTGTCGGCAACGGCATGTCGATCCTCATCTTCACCTCGATCGCCGCGACCTTCCCCGGCGCCATGATCTCGATCCTCAACGCCCGCGGCGTCGAGGTCTTCCTCCTGGTGCTCGCCGTGAGCATCGTGATCGTCGCCCTCGTCGTCTTCGTCGAGCAGTCCCAACGACGTATCCCCGTGCAGTACGCCAAGCGGATGGTCGGTCGTCGTACTTACGGCGGCACCAACACGTACATCCCGATCAAGGTCAACATGGCCGGCGTCGTGCCCGTCATCTTCGCCTCGTCGCTGCTGTACATTCCCGCGCTCATCGCGCAGTTCAACCAGCCGCAGGCCGGTCAAGAGCCGGCGCCGTGGGTCACGTGGATCTCGCAGTACCTGACGCGCGGCGACCACCCGCTGTACATGCTCGTCTACTTCCTGCTCATCATCGGGTTCGCCTACTTCTACGTCGCGATCACCTTCAACCCGGTCGACGTCGCAGACAACATGAAGAAGTACGGCGGGTTCATCCCGGGCATCCGTGCTGGTCGTCCCACCGCCGAGTACCTCGACTACGTGCTCACGCGCATCACATTGCCGGGCTCGATCTACCTCGGCCTGATCGCGCTTCTTCCGCTGGTGGCGCTGGCCACCGTGGGCGCGAACCAGAACTTCCCGTTCGGCGGAGCCTCGATCCTCATCATCGTCGGTGTCGGTCTCGAGACGGTGAAGCAGATCGACGCGCAGCTTCAGCAGCGCCATTACGAAGGGCTGCTGCGATGACCGCTCGGCTTCTGATCGTCGGGCCGCAGGGATCCGGCAAGGGAACGCAGGGCGTCCGCGTCGGCGAAGCTCTCGGCATCCCGGTGGTCTCCACGGGAGACGTGTTCCGTGCCAACGTGAAAGACGGTACGGAGCTCGGTCTCCAGGTGACGTCGATCATCGACGCAGGAGACCTCGTCCCCGATGAGCTCACCAGTGCGGTCGTCCGCGACCGTCTCGGGCAGGCGGATGCCGCTGAGGGCTTCCTGCTCGACGGGTACCCGCGGAACCTCGCGCAGGTGCTGCATCTCGACGAGTTCCTCGAGGGGCGCGAGGAGTCGCTCGACGCGGTGATCGCCCTCGTCGTCCCGCGCGAGGAATCGCTCTCACGCCTCACGGCGCGCGCCGCGGAGCAGGGGCGCGCGGACGACACCGAAGAGGCCATCGCCACGCGCTTGGGCATCTACGAGCGGGAGACGGCTCCGATCCTCGACGTGTACGGCACCCGCGGCATTGTCGACGAGATCGATGGCGTCGGCAGCCTCGACGAGGTCACGGCCCGAATCTTCGCGGCTCTCGAAGCGCGCGGTATCACCGCGACCCCGGCCTCCTGACGTGGGTCTGCGTTCCTCGATCTACAAGAAGCCCGCACAATTGCGGTCGATGATCGAACCCGGGTTGATCACCGCGGACGCCTTGGATGCCGTGCGCGCGCTGATCGCGCCGGGGGTGACGACGCTCGAGCTCGATGCGGCGGCTTCGGCGCTCATCACGGCGCGCGGAGCGGTATCGAATTTCCAGATGGTCCGCGGGTACCGCCACACGGTCTGCGCGTCGGTGAACGAGCAGGTGGTTCATGGCATCCCGAATGATCGCCCTCTGCAGGCGGGGGACATCCTGTCGATCGATGCGGGAGCAGAGTTCCGCGGATGGAACGGCGATTCCGCCTTCACGGTGATCGTCCCCGGCGATGCTCCCGAGGAGCTCGTCGCTCCTCGCCGTCGCCTGTCGGAGGTGACCGAGGGCTCGCTCTGGGCCGGTATCGCGGCGCTCAGTCGAGCGAGCCACCTCTCCGAGGTCGGAGCCGCCATCGAGCAGTACATCGACGACAACGCACCCGTGGGTGGCTACGGCATCCTGCGCGACTACGTGGGCCACGGTATCGGCCGCAAGATGCACGAGTCGCCGAGCATCTTCAATTACGCCGTGGCCGATCGCGGCCCCGAGGTGCGCCCCGGCCTGGCCGTCGCGATCGAGCCGATGGTCGTCATCGGCGATCAGGAGACATTCACCGAAGACGACGGGTGGACCGTCTCGACGGTGGACGGCTCAGCCGGCTCCCACTGGGAACATAGTGTCGCCGTGCATGATGGGGGCATCTGGGTCCTCACCGCGCACGACGGCGGTGCCGAGAAACTGGCGCCGTTCGGTGTGGTGCCGAAGGAGATCGATTGATGATGATGGCCGCTGCGCGGAAGACCACCAACTGGTTCGCGATCGGGGTGACCGCCGCCGCCCTGGTGGTGGTCCTCATCGTCGGGGGAGTGGTGTGGTTCGCCAACAGCCAGGCCACCTCGCCGGGTACGCTGCCGCAGGCCTCCGCCGTCAACACCGAGACCGGCGCGATCTCCGTCGGCACGGGACAGAAGACGGTGGACACCTACATCGACTTCATGTGCCCTATTTGCAATCAGTTCGAGCAGAGTTACGGCCCCACTCTCGATCAGCTCGCCGAGAGCGGCGAGATCACCCTCAACGTGCACCCCATCGCGATCCTGGACTCCAGGTCCCAGGGAACGCAGTACTCCACGCGGTCCGCGAACGCTGCTTACTGCGTCGCGGTCGACAATTCCGCGAACATCCCGGCATTCGTGAAGGCCCTGTACGCCCAGCAGCCGACCGAGAACACCGCGGGCCTCGACAATGAGACCCTCGCGAAGATCGCCACCGCTTCGGGGGCCTCGAGTGGCGTCGCCTCCTGCATCACGGACGGGACCTATGCGAAGTTCGTGACGGCCATGACCGAGAAGACCCCGCTGCAGCCCGGGTCGAGTCGCCCCGCCACGCCCACGATCGTCGTCGACGGGAAGACGCTGAACAACCAGCAGGATCTCACCGGCGACCCCCAGAAGGACATCGTCCAGCGTCTGGGATAGGTGCGTTCGTGGCGTTGTGCTCGCCACCTCGCGCCAATAGGGTCCGATTATGATCCGAAAAAAACTCTCAGCGGTGGCGGTTGCGACAGCGGTTCTGGCCGCGGGCCTGGTCGGATTCGGAGCGAGCCCCGCGTTCGCGGCCGGCGGGTGCTCCTCCTTGACCCGTGACAATCAGAACATCACGGGTTCGTGCCATGGGTCGGTGGAGATCTCCTGGACCTGCTCGAGCGACCTCTTCAACACCTTGAACAAGAAGGTCATGAACACCGGTGCGGGCCTCTCTTTCACGTTCAAGGCCTGTAACCAGGGTGTGCCCAGAGGTATCGGCATCAGGTCGCTCTGAGCTCCCCTCATCATCTTCAGCGGCCGCCCGCGCATGCGGGCGGCCGCTGAACTTCGCCGGCCACGCGCGCGTTTGACGCGGTCGTCCCCGACGGCCGAGGCGACGCGGTGCGAGTTGTAGAACACTCGGCTACCACGTATGCTTGATCTTTGGTGCGTTGCGCCTTCATTGGCGTGTCGACGTATCGAATCCCCATCCACCGCAGACCGGCCGGTCTGCAACTGAGCGTGAGCGAGTTTATGGCGAAGAAAGACGGTGTCATCGAGATCGAGGGCACGGTGTCCGAAGCACTGCCCAACGCGATGTTCCGTGTCGAGCTGACGAACGGGCACAAGGTGCTCGCGACCATCTCGGGCAAGATGCGGCAGAACTACATCCGCATCATCCCGGAGGACCGCGTCGTCGTCGAACTGAGCCCGTACGACCTCACTCGCGGTCGTATCGTCTACCGCTACCGCTGAGTCCGGCCGAGAAGTAACGACCGCAACCGCGAGTCGAAGACAGCGAAATCAGGAACATCATGAAGGTCAATCCCTCCGTCAAGCCCATCTGCGACCACTGCAAGGTGATCCGTCGCCACGGGCGCGTGATGGTGATCTGCAAGAGCAACCCGCGCCACAAGCAGCGCCAGGGCTGAGCTTCGAGCTCGACACCTTTCCAACTGAATACACAACGGCAGGATCAGATCCCACTCGCTCGTGCGAACGGGGGACACCTCGGGTCGGAGGCCCGAGCACCGATCCTGCTCCACACCTCCAGCACACTCTGAGGAGAGCCGCATGGCACGTCTTGCCGGCGTCGACATCCCGCGCGATAAGCGCGTGGTGATCGCACTTACTTACATCTACGGCGTGGGTCGCACCCGCTCCGTCGAGATCCTGAACGCAACGGACATCAGCCAGGACATCCGCGTCAAGGACCTCACCGACGACCAGCTGGTTGCTCTGCGCGACCACATCGAAGGCACCTACAAGGTGGAGGGTGACCTCCGTCGCGAGGTCGCCGCCGACATCCGCCGCAAGGTCGAGATCGGTTCCTACGAGGGCCTGCGCCACCGCCGCGGCCTCCCCGTGCGCGGACAGCGTACGAAGACGAACGCGCGTACCCGCAAGGGTCCCAAGCGCACGGTCGCCGGCAAGAAGAAGGCGCGCTAGGCCTCCGCCGGCGCAGGATTCAGGAGAACCGCACATGGCACAGGCCAAGTCTGCCGCGCGCAAGCCGCGCCGCAAGGAGAAGAAGAACATCGCCGTGGGTCAGGCCCACATCAAGTCGACGTTCAACAACACGATCGTTTCGATCACCGACCCCTCGGGCGCCGTCATCAGCTGGGCCTCGTCCGGCGGTGTCGGATTCAAGGGTTCGCGCAAGTCGACGCCCTACGCCGCAGGCATGGCCGCGGAGTCGGCCGCTCGCCAGGCGCAGGAGCACGGCGTCAAGAAGGTCGACGTCTTCGTGAAGGGTCCGGGTTCGGGTCGTGAGACCGCGATCCGCTCGCTGACCGCGGCCGGCCTCGAGGTCGGCTCGATCCAGGACGTGACGCCCCAGGCCCACAACGGCTGCCGTCCGCCCAAGCGTCGCCGCGTCTGACGCGTTCCGTTCCCGGGGAGTGCTCGCCACTCCCCGGGAACGCCGCGCTCACGCGCGACCTCAGACTTCCGGATGCCGTGACGCCCTCCCGACGCCATCGTCGGGTCCCGTGGCATCCCGCGAGTACAACTCAATACCTCACCCCATTACACGTGTCATATAGCGGGCACGTGATCGAAAGGAACACATAGTGCTCATCGCACAGCGTCCCACTCTGACCGAGGAGAAGATCGGGGAGTTCCGCAGCCGTTTCGTCATCGAGCCGCTGGAGCCCGGTTTCGGTTACACGATCGGCAACGCGCTGCGTCGCAGCCTCCTGTCGTCGATCCCCGGCGCGGCCGTCACGAGCATCCGCATCGACGGCGTCCTCCACGAGTTCAGCACGATCCCGGGCGTGAAGGAAGACGTCACCGAGATCATCTTGAACATCAAGCAGCTGGTCGTCTCGAGCGAGCGCGACGAGCCCATCACGGCGTATCTGCGCAAGACCGGCGCCGGTGAGGTCACCGCCGCCGACATCTCCGCTCCGGCGGGTGTCGAGGTGCACAACCCCGAGCTGGTCATCGCCACGCTGAACGACACGGCGAAGTTCGAGCTCGAGCTCACCATCGAGCGTGGCCGCGGCTACGTCTCGGCGACCCAGAACCGCAACGAGTACGCCGAGGCCGGTCAGATCCCGATCGACTCGATCTACTCGCCCGTGCTCAAGGTCAGCTACCGCGTCGACGCCACCCGTGCCGGTGAGCGCACCGACTTCGACAAGCTCGTCCTCGACGTCGAGTCGAAGGCCTCGATCGCCCCGCGCGACGCCGTGGCCTCGGCTGGTCGCACCCTCGTCGAGCTCTTCGGCCTGGCCCGTGAGCTGAACGTCGAGGCCGAGGGCATCGAGATCGGCCCCGCGCCGGTCGAGACCGTCCTCTCCAACGAGCTGTCGATGCCGATCGAGGATCTCGATCTGTCGGTCCGCTCGTACAACTGCCTCAAGCGCGAGGGCATCAACACCGTTTCGGAGCTGGTCGCCCTTTCCGAGACGCAGCTGATGAACATCCGCAACTTCGGTCAGAAGTCGGTCGACGAGGTGCGCGACAAGCTCACCTCCCTCGGCCTGTCGCTCAAGGACTCGGTGCCCGGTTTCGACGGCGCCCAGTTCTACAGCGGCTACGACGAAGAAACCGTCTGACCCTGTCGGACCCGACCGAACCTCTCCTGGAGTAATACGACATGCCCAAGCCCACGAAGGGTCCCCGCCTCGGAGGCGGCCCGGCCCACGAGCGTCTGCTTCTCGCGAACCTCGCGGCAGCTCTCTACACGCACAAGTCCATCAAGACGACCGAGACCAAGGCCAAGCGCCTGCGTCCGCTCGCCGAACGCCTCATCACCTTCGCCAAGCGTGGCGACCTCCACGCGCGTCGTCGCGTGCTGAGCGTCATCGGCGACAAAGAGGTCGTTCACACCCTCTTCACCGAGATCGCGCCGCTGGTGGCCGAGCGTGACGGCGGCTACACCCGCATCACGAAGGTCGGCAACCGCAAGGGCGACAACGCCCCCATGGCCGTGATCGAGCTCGTTCTCGAGCCCGTCACGAAGAAGGCGTCCCACAAGGCTGCTGCGGCTCCCGCCGCCGCTGCTGCGCCGGCCGCCGACGAGCCCGTCGCGGATGAGCCCGCTGCCGAGGAGACCTCCACGGACGAGGCCGCCGACGCCGGAGCCGAGTCGCCCGAGGAAGGCGCCGCCGCTGAGGCCGCTGCCGACGACGCCGTCCAGGACGACGCCAAGGCCTGAGTCTCCTGACTCGCACGAAGCCCCCACCCGGTTCGGGTGGGGGCTTCGTCGTCCTCCGCGGGGGACGCTCGCTCGTAGGCTTGACCTCGTGCGCATCCGACTCGACATCGCCTACGACGGCTCGCAGTTCCGCGGATGGGCCCGACAACCCGGGCTACGCACCGTGCAGGGTGAGCTGGAGAACGCTCTCGCACGCATCATCGGCGGCGATCCACGACTCGTGGTGGCCGGGCGAACCGACGCGGGAGTGCACGCGTCGGGTCAGGTCGCGCACCTCGACCTCGACCCAGACCAGGTCGCCCGTTTGCCGCGGCGTCGTCGGGACAACGATGAAGCCGACGCCATCGCAGCCCTCGCCGGTCGCGTCCGCGGGGTCCTCGGAGCATACGCCGACGTGACGGTTTCGCGGACCTCGCGCGCTCCCGCGGGCTTCGACGCGAGGTTCTCGGCCGTCTGGCGGCGGTACAGCTACCGCCTCGCCGATGCCACGACCGCGTACGACCCCCTCGACAGGAAGCGGACGACGTCCGTTCGAAGCATCCTCGACGTGGAAGCGATGGATGCCGCGGCCTCCCGCCTCATCGGGCTCCACGACTTCGCCGCCTACTGCAAGGCCCGCGAAGAGGCGACCACGATCCGCACGCTGCTCGAGTACGACTGGCGTCGGGACGACACCGGAGTCCTGATCGCGAACGTCCGAGCCGATGCGTTCTGCCACAGCATGGTGCGCGCTCTCGTCGGGGCCTGCGTCGCGGTGGGGGAAGGCCGCATCGGGATCGACGACGTGGTCGCGATTCGCGAGGCACGCATGCGGATCCCCGAGACGAAGGTCCTGGCCGCACGCGGGTTGGTCCTCGCGGAGGTGGGCTACCCGGCGGACGGTCTGCTCGCGGCTCGTGCGGAGCAGACGCGCAACCGCAGGGATGCCGAGGACCCGGCATCCTGATCTCTTCTCCCGCCCTCCGTACAACCCTCAGTGAGCCTCGTGCGAGCGCCCGTATGCTGTCAACGCCATGAAGGTCATCTCGTACAACCTCAACAAACACCGGGCGGCCGGCGAGCTCGTCGATCTCGTCGAGAAGCACGAGGCTGACGTGCTCTGTCTGCAGGAATGCGACAGCACGGACATCCCCGAGCGCATCGGCGGTCTTCGGCTGGCGGAGGCCACGCAGCGCAACCGTTTGGGGCTGGCTCTTTACTACCGCGAGAACACCTTCCGCGCGGAGGACGTCCGAGCGATCGGCCTGAAGAAGTCGTTGCACGACCGCGTGCTGAAGCCCGCTGAAGAGCGCATGCTCGGCGTACGACTGCGTGATATCGACAACGGGCGCGATGTCATCGTCGCGTCCTTTCACGCGGCACCGCTGACGGCGCTCAACTCTCTGCGTCGCCATCAGATCCGTACGGCGCTGTCGGAGCTGCAGAACCTCGGGCCGGGTCTGCCAGCGCTCATGGTGGGCGACTACAACTACCCGGTCTTCAAAGAGAATCTCGGACAGAAGGTCCGCGACCAGGGATACGAGCTGACGCTCAGCGATACCCGCACGTACACGCGTTATCGGTTCTTCCGGGGACACTACGATTTCGCGACATCGATCGGGTTCGACATCGCGCACATCAAGACGTTGCCCCAGGGGCTCAGCGACCACCTGCCCATCCTCATCACCGCTGAGGTGACACAGGGGCACGGGTCCAGCCTCGTCTGAAGGCTGAGCGGTGCCTCGTGGCGCGGCGCGAACCTCGATCCCGACCGCGGCGGCAGCTCCGAGCACGCCGTTGAACGACGTTTCCGCGCGCGCAGCGGGTGCGGCGGAACGCGTCGTACGGGCGGGGGCGGCAGATCACGCGGCCACCTCAGGGGTGCAGACCCGCCGCCCGCGTCTTCCCGCCACCTACACTGGGTGAAACGATCCGAGGGAGGATTCATGGCGCTCGCAGAGCATCGCGGCAGGGTGGTCATCGGCGTTGCCATGGCTGTTTCGGCCCTTCTCGGTCTCACCGGCTGCGGAGCGCCGCCGTGGGCCCAGGGCGGCGCTCAAGCCCCCGAGTCGCCCTCGCCGTCGGCCACAGCGACCGCGGCTCCACAGCCCGTTCGCAACGATCTGTCGAGCGGCTCCACGCAGCGCTCGCTGACGGCCGGCTCCGTGGCCGCCACGGTGAACTACTGGTCTACCCTCGCTATGGATCGCTGGACGGCCACGGCCCTCAAGCCCGTGAACCTGTCGATGGAGACGACGGTGACGCCCAACGACGGACAGAAGGTGTACCTGCAGCGGGCCACGATGACAGCGGTCCCGGGAAACGCCTCGCAGTCTTTCTCCGCGCTCACTCCGCAGAGCGATCAGACAGACGCGCCCGGCTATCTCGTGCTCTCGCCGTACAGCTACTCGCAGACCTTCAACGTCGGTGAGGTGCCCGCTGAGGCGACTTTCGTCACGCTCCAGTTCACCTACGAGTTCCTCGTCCAGACCACCCCGACATCCACCGAGTTCGCGAAGCAGACCGCGAGCGACACACTCACCGTCGCGATCGCGGGCGGGGGAGAGGCCGGTTGATCAGGCGCGGACGCGCTCCCAGCAATCGCCGCCTCGTCGGGTGGCCTCACAGGCCGCGGCATCCGCGTCGACGATGAGAGCGTTCAAGTCGTAATCGGCCGCTTTCGCCGGCACCCATCCGATGCTCGCCGAGAGTTGGATATCGATGTAGGCCGACACATCGAGCTCGGTGATCTGTCGGAGAAGGGTGCGCACGAGCTCGCGCAGCACCGAGTCGGGGCGTGAGACGACGACGACCACTCGTCCTCGGATCTCGCGACCCAGGTCAGCTTCGGCCGGAAAAGTATCGGCGACGAGCGATTCGAACTGCCCCACGAGACGGAGCCAGCCGCTTTCCCCGGCGGCGCTGCGCAGCTGGGCGGGATCGTCGAGCCGGACCGTCAGGACGGCCCACGACTCCTCCTGTGCGCGTCGGGCTCGAGCCAGGCGGTCCGTCGCGGTGACGACGAAGTGGGGCCAGCTCGATGCCGCGCGACGTCCGCTGGGTGACACCGAGGTGAAGTACAGCAGGGACACGGTCGCGCAGACGAGGAAGACCAGCATGCCGAGCCCGTTGAGCACACGGGGAAGCGCGAGGTCGCCCAGTGCGGTCGGGGCGGCGAGTCCGGAGACGAGAGTGCCGACCCCGAGCGCGACGAAGATGGCACAGACGACCGTGAGAGGCAGCGCCAGCCTTTCGAGGCGGTCGGCCGCGCGGCGGAGCTCCCAGACCGTGAGCCCGGCGAACACGGAGGAGGCGACGAAAGCCAGGCGGAAGACGAGCCCGTATGCGCTCGTATCGGTGACGAGAACGAAGATCAGGGCGGTGGCCAGCGCCTGGATCGCGCTCACCCAGGGGAGGGCGCGCACGCCGCGGCGGGCACGGAAGCCCGACCAGATCAGAGCGGGTGCGCCGAGCATCAGACCGAGACCCGCACGGCGGACCGACTCCTCGTTCAGCATCGCACCGGTCACCGATACCCAGGTGCTCGTCATTGCCAGCACGAACGCGAGGGACCACAGGAGGGCCGATCGCGAGGGGCGGTGCAGGAAACCCAGTCCGATGATCATGACCGTGCCGAGGGTGGCGATCGTAGCCTGAGCCAGCCCCAGATTCGAGAGGACGTCGGACGGCATCACGACGCTCCGGCGTCGACGCGGGCGGGAAGGATGACCGTCACGGTGGTGCCGGTGCCCAACTCGCTCTCGAGGTAGAGAGAACCCCCCTGATCCTCGATGATGCTGCGGATGATGCCCATACCGAGGCCGGTGCCCGGGGTGGGGCTCTCACGGACGGACTGTGCGCGGAAGTAGGGGTCGAAGACGCGCTCGAGGTCGTCGGGATGGATGCCGATGCCGGTGTCGGCGAAGTGGAGGATGACATCGTCCGGGGAGACGTCGCCGGAGATGCGGATCGTGCCTCCCGCGGGTGTGTACTTGATCGCGTTGCTCAAGATGTTGTCGAACGCCTGCCGTAGCCGGAATGCGTCCCCGACCACCTCGGCGGTGTCGGGCAGGTCGTCCACCACGCTCACCCTGCGCGCCGCCGCGGCGGGACGGAACGACGCCAGCGACGAGGCGATGATGCGGCTGGCGTCGGCGGCGACGGGGGAGGAGGTCTCGCGGAACACCCCCCTCGAGGTCGCGAGGATCTCGGAGATGAGCTTCTGCATACGCTCGCCGGCGCCGGCGATCACCTCGAGCTGCTCGCGTACCTTCGGCGGCAGGTTCGGGTCGTCGAGTGCGAGATCGGCATGGCCGATGATCGCGGTCAGCGGGTTCCGCAGCTCGTGAGACACGGTCGCCGCGAGGCGCTCGCGTGCGCGTTCGGACTCGATCAGCGCCGTGATGTCGTGAACGATGAGCAGCGTGCTCTCGGGCTCGTCGGAGGAGATGAGCCGGCGCGTCGACGCGGAAAGGGCGTGCCACTCGCCATGGGGATCGAAGAGCCAGACGCGCTCGTCGTCGAATTGCTCCCCCCGCGATGCCCGCGCGAAGGGGCGCTCGGCCTCGGGGAGCGGTTCGCCGCGCAACGTCGCGTACTCGACCGCCGCGCCCGGACGCTGCGGCTCGTCGCGTTCGACCCCGTACAACGCGACGTACGTGTCGTTCAGCGCCAGCACTTCGCCGTCCACGGAGAGACGTGCGATGCCGGTGTCGAGCCCATTCAGCATCTGCGATACGCGGCGTTCCTGGCCGGACACGCGCTGGAGGGTCCCCTGGAGCCGGCTCGCTTGGCGACGCAGCAGCTGCTTGAAGGCCCGTGTCTGTCGCGCCGAGAGGAAGGAGGTGATGGCGATGAACGTCAGAGAGAGCAGAACGACGATCAGCCGGAGGGCGGTCACCGGCCCGGAGGCGTTCACCGTGGCATCCACCACGATGATCACGCCCACCGTGCTGAGCGCAGAGATGAGGTAGACGAGCGTGAAGTGCGTCGCGATCCAGATGATGGGGAAGACCCAGAAGAAGCTGAAGCGCAGATCGGTGCCGTAGCTCAGGAGCCCGATGCCGACGATGTCGCCGAACGGGATGACGGCGACCGCTGAACGGGGGATCTTCTGCCAGGGTACGACCATCGCCAGCGCCGTCAGCGCGATGATGACACCCACGCCGGAGGAGAAAGGCCACAGGGAGAAAAGCGCGGGCTCGAGGGCCTGGACGAGCAGGACCGTGATGACCACGCTCGCCCCGAGAACGAGTTGCAGCAGCCACACCGACCGGGTGCGACTGCCCGGATTGGTCGCGTCGTCGTCGGGGATGCCCCCCGGAGGAACCGCCGGAGGGACGCTCCTCATGGATGCCATTCTCCGAGTGTATAGAGAGTGGTGTAGTCTGCTGCGCGCCATCCTGTCTCTGCTCGCCGCGCGTGGTCTCCGATCGCGTCGCCCGGTCAGACTCCCCCTGAGGCCTGCATCCTGCAGCGTGATGGTCGATCATCGACCTCTTGCGCCTTCCGCGCCTTTCCTCAGGAGACACCTGTGAGCAAGCTCTCTCGCCGCCGTGCGCGCGCCGCAGCCGCGACCCTCGCCCTCGCCATCGTCGCGCCGGCCGTGCTCTCGGGATGCAGCCAGATCACCGATGTGCTCGGCGCGTTCCCCGGACAAGCGGGGAGCAATCAGTCCGTCGTCGTGGCGACGCCGGCGCCGCAGGCCTCGGCGGGGACGAAACCCTTCGACTCGCAGTTCACCTACGACGGATCGGTCCGACTGACGTCGCAGGTCGCCGACGGGCTCGAGCTGCGGCTCGACGTCTGGGCGGTCGATCCGAAGCGCACGATGGAGTGGACCGCGACCAACGAGAAGCAACTCGGCTTCGCTGTCAACATCGTCGACGACCGTGTCGACGAGAAGGCCGTTCTCGCCCAGAAGCGTCGCGTCTACGTCTCGTCGATCTCCATCACCTCCCAGACCGCGCAGACCAGCGGACAGGTGTCGAGCCCGTTCCAGTTCAGCGCCGATCCGCGGACGCTGGTTCCTTCGGACACCCTGCGCTCCGACCGAGGGCTCCTGCTGAACAGCTTCCAGGGCGGACTCCTCGTTCCGACCACGTCGATCCGGCAGCTGCCGGCGGACACCTACGGCATCACGCTGGAGTTCGCACTGAACGTCGCCGTCGAGGGCACGGCGAACACCGACACGTCGTTCAGCCAGCAGACGGTGTACCAGTACCTCCCTATCGCGATCTTCGCCGACGAGGGCCAGTCCACGAGCGGTCAGAGCACGGGGACATCGAGCACGACCGGCCGCGCTCCGGGCTGGGGTCAGACAACGAACCAGGGCTGAACCGCTCCCGGCGGACTCAGTCGTTCCGCGGCTGGCCCAGACGGTGCCGCGACCGCCGGCTCTCCATGAGCCAGGAGAGGTCGTCGACGTCGCGAAGAAGATGGTGCTCGAAAGAAAGGTCGGGCACGTCGTCGTAGTCGATCGAGGGCATGCGCCGGGCGAACGCGCGTCGGAGCGATTCCTCGACGTCCGTCGCGTCGGTCGTCACGGGAGCGACGGCGAAGACCGTGTCTCGGGCCGGCATCCCCGTGACGACATCGGTGAGGGCATCCGAGGCGGCGTCGGCCACGGTGCGCAGCATCGTGTCGGCGCGCTCGCCGCTGTGCGCGGCGCGGATCAGGTCGAGCTCGGGCACCCGCACGAGCGTCGCGCGGACGATCGAGTGCTCGGCGAGCAGGCGGGACGTCTCGCGGCGTAGGGCGCCCCGGTCGTGCGCTCGCGTGCCGGGCGCCGGGTCGTCGTCGAGCTGGCGTCCGATCCACACCGCGCTGACCGAGACCAGAGTGATCGCCACAGCGCTGACCGCGGCCGTCGCCTCGGCGGAGACCGGACCCTGCCGAAGAAGCGGCGCCAGGCCGAACGCGGCGACGACGGCGAGACGAGCGAGGTTGTAGACGGCGTAAAGACTCAGGGTCCAGGAGAGCAGACGCGCCCCGCCCAGCTGCCCTACGGGAGGGCGTGCGCACTCCAGCGCGCACAGTGCCGAGAACATCACCAGACCGGCCGTCTTCAGCAGGGTCGCATCATCGAGGGGCACGAGGAAGGTGAGGCCGAACAGGAGGATTCCGCCGGCCCCCGTGCTGATGGCGCCGATCGCGCGCCGACCGTTGAGCCGCCGCACCCCCGCCCAGAGAAGGCCGACGGCCATGATGTTGGTGGCGTTCCCCGCGGCTGCCGCGGCCACGGAATCCCAGGCGGTCTCCATGACGTTCATCGCTCCGCAGAGCAGGGCGGCAATGGCGGACAAGCCGAAGTAGCGGACCATGTCGGCGCGCGCTCCACCGCGATCGTCTTCCGGGCGGCCGTGCGCCAAGAACAGCATGGTGAGGGCTACGCCCGCGGCGGCGATGGATGCCAGCAGGGCGAGGACGATCACGGACGGTCGTCTCCTTCGAATGTCCGCCGCAATCTTGAGGAAATCTTGCGGGGACGGTGGTCGTTTTACAGCGGTCGTCTTGCGGCGAACCTACCAGAGTAGGTCTCGGCCGATACGCCGCGAGAACCGACAGGAAGACAACGCCATGACCGATGCGCGCAGCTTCACCTCCCACGCCCGGGACTTCGACATGCACCCGGGCGCACTCGGGACAGCAGGCGAGCACGGGTTCGCCGACGACTTCGCCGCCGTGCTCGAGAACACTTCGGTGCACCGCTCCACCATCGGCTGCGTCATTCCGGCGTACAACGAGGAGGAGTCGATCGCTGACGTGATCGAGGCCCTGCTCGCGCAGACTCGCGTGCCGGACGTCATCCACGTCGTCGTCAACAACACCTCCGACGCGACGGTGAAGATCGCCTCCGAGTACAGCGGGCCGCACGAACTGCACACCGAGCTCGGCGAGCAGTTCACCGAGGTCTTCGTCCACGACATCGGCAAGAACCCCGACAAGAAGGTCGGCGCGCTCAACTACGGCTACTCGCTCGTCGAGGGTTACGACTACCTCCTCGGCGTCGACGGCGACACCATCGCCGACAGCAAGGCCGTCGAGTACCTCGAGACGGAGGCGATCTCGGACTCCCGCATCGGGGGGATCTCGGCGATCTACACGATCGACGACAAGCCCATCAAAGGCCTGGTCGCACGGTTCCTCACGGCGGGTCAGCGCACGCAGTTCGCGGCCTTCAACCTGCAGAACATGCTGCGGGGCCGCAACATGGCCGTCCTGGGCGGGCAGTTCTCGATCTTCTCGACCAACGCCCTGCGCGACGCGATGAAGCAGAACCACCAGAGCACCCCGTGGGTCAAGGACTCCGAGGTGGAGGACTCGCTGCTGTCGCTCCAGATCAAGAGCGCCGGTTACCTGACCAAGATCAGCCCGTACGCTCGAGCCGACGTGGGTGGCATGACGACGTTGTCGGGCTACGACGCTCAGCAGGTGAAGTGGACGTACGGGGCCATCGAGCTCATGTGGCCCGGGCAGCGCGGCGACACCAAGGGGCAGCCGTTCCACCCGAACCTCCGCCTGCGGTGGTTCGAGAACTTCGGCATGCTCACGAACCTCTTCGTCCGCGTGGCCTTCCTGACCCTTCTCGCCGGTTCGCTAACGATCCACGCCTTCGTCTTCTCGCCGCTGTGGCTGATCCCCCCGGTGATCGCCATGCTGCTGAACCTCCGCATCGCCCGCACGATGAAGAATGTCGACCGCACGGACGTCCTGTTCGCGGTGCTCTTCTTCCCCGCGGAGATCTTCATGTGGATCCGCATCAGCCATTTCGTCCGCTCGTGGACCCGCTTCCTCTCGCGCAAGAAGGTCGACAACTGGGCGATGCAGGCCAAGGCCGAGCGCGGTGGTGGTCTCGGACACTGGACGCCGATGGTCGTCCTGATCGCCGTCGCCATCGCCCTCGCGGTGATCTGGGTCATGGTCGGGCCGATGGTGCAGTCGTCGATCCTGTGGATCGGCTGGCCCATCGTCGGTGTCGTGACCGTCCTCCAGACGCTCCTCATGTTCTCCAAGCTCGTCCGTCGCCACCACGGCTTCAAGGTCTGACGGACACCCGTTCTGATACGCCCGAACGCATCAGAAAATACGGATGCCTCGGCCCTGGGGAGGGTCGAGGCATCCGTCATGTCTGCCGGTCTTACGGAGTCGCGAGCAACTCCGAGGTCAGCCGGTACCCGACTCCACGCACCGTTTCGATGTAGCGCGGGTTGGCGGGGTTGTCGCCCAGCTTGCGACGCAGGTTCGTCATGTGCGCTTCGATCGCGCGCTTGTCGGCTTCTCCGACGAAGTAGCTCGTCACGTACGACTCGCCGCGGAGGACCAGCGTGAGATCGGCCTTGCTGCGTACACGCCGCTTGGACTCCATCAGGGTCGCAAGAAGGTCGAACTCCGTCCGCGTGAGCTCCAGCTCCTCACCGTCGACACGCACGAGGCGACTGTCGGGATCGAGCAGCAGATCACGATGGGTCACCCAGGTGCCGCCGGTGGGCGTCAGCTCTCCGGGCGAGGAGCGCGGGACGATCTCGCCACCCGGGGCCGACTCGCGAGGCTCAGGGCCCTGGGAGGACGGCACGATGACCGCTGCCGCGTTCGACGCGGGCGACGTAACGGGTGTCTCGGGCCGCCCGGCGGGGAAGGACGGGCCCACACTGTCCTGGCGCGGGGCGGAGGACACCGCGGAATCCGCGGCACGGGGGCGGCGAAGCAGCGCTTCGATGCGCGCGCGCAGCTCGCGAGGACGAAAAGGCTTCACGACGTATTCATCTGCGCCGGCGCCGAGGCCGAGGACGACATCGGCCTCTTCTTCGAGACCGGTCAGCATGATGATGTACGTGTCGCTCTGCTGACGAATCCGACGCGCCGCTTCGAAGCCGTCGATGCCCGGCATGTTCACGTCGAGCGTCGTGATCAGCGGTTGATAGGCGATCACCGCTCGAACCCCGTCGATGCCGTTTCCGACGGAGACGGTGGAGAATCCTGCGGACTCGAGCACCTCGACCAGCAGGTGGCGGATGTCGGGATCGTCTTCCACGATCACGGCCGTTTTCAGCATCTCTGTGCTGTCGCTCATGTCACCCACTCTTCCGGCTTCGCACGGGACCGTGCCCGCGTTCTCCCCCGAGTCGCGGCGTCGCAGTTCGACGAGCGCAATTTTGACACAGATCTCGGCCGCGTCGCGGTCGACTCGGAGGTCAACGCTGCTCGCGTGTCAGTTCCGCTGCCGCGGCCGGCCACCAGATGCCCGCAGCGGGTCCGCCGTTGCACTCGCCGTCGCTCTCGCCGGCAGGCTTGATCCACAGGTTCGTGTCGACGACGCCATCTCCGTACGAGCCGCCGGGGCTGCCCACGAGGCGGCCGGAAGGGTTGCACCATTCCGAGCCCGCCGGCCCCGCGCCGTTGCGCGAGGTGTCGATGACGGCGTGAGTGCCCCCGAGAAGATCCGAGAGAGCATGCGCGTAGGCGAACTCGGCGGCGGTGTCCTGATAGTTCGACACGTTCAGGGCGACGCCGCGCACCTCGGGCAAGATTCCCATCGCCTGAATGAGCCCCGCCATCTCCGCAGCGGGATGCCACGCGGAGTGGCCCCCGTCGATGTAGATCCACGTGTTGGTGCCGCTGATGTTCTCGACGGCGTTCTTCAGGTATCCGGCGCGATCGCCGACAGACCCGCACGAGGAGGACAGTGCGATGCTGTCGGGCTCGAGCACCACGATCTTCTGGACGTCCGACGCGTTGCGCAGCGCATCGCCGATGCGCTTCGTCCATTGCGCGTAGGACGCAGGGTCGAGGCCTCCGGCCGAATGGTTCCCACAGTCGCGATCGGGAAGTCCGTAGACGGCGACCGAGAGTGATGCCTTCTGGTCGCGAGCCTCCGCCGCGAGGTGTGCGATGCGGTCCCACACCTCGTCGACGGGATCGATCTCGGGAGTGAGCCAGTAGGTGGTGGGCTGCGTGGAGAGCCACTGTGCCGCGGCGATCTCGTCGGAATCGCCCGCTCCCGAGCGAGCGGCCTGTGCGGCTTTCGACTCGTCCGGCGCGACGATGCGGGTGTCGACCGCCGGGGGCTTGGCCGACAGGGTCTGGAAGAGGGTGGTCACGAGGCTTCCGACCACGCCGATCCCCGCGATGAGCGCGACGGTGACGACGAGCGCGCCGACGACGAGAAGCCCGCGGGGGAACCGTCGTCGAGGCCGTCTCGGCCGGGGTGATCTCGCCACGTTCGGAACTCTAGTCGAGGTGAAACCCACGAGGGGCGAGGTAGTTAACCGGGTGAAGCGATATAGACTGCTGTCGTGGGAAAACTGGTTTATAACACTGCGGGTCACTCGTTCGACATCGAGGATCGGACTCTTTCCCACCTTCGCATGGTCTTCATGAACAAGCTGCGCAGGGGCGAGTCGTTCATGTTCCACTTCCCGATGGGTGATGGCAGCGGCACGCGTACGCTCTGGATCTCGCCGTCGATCCCGCTCGTCTTCCACTTCTACGGAAGTCGTGCCCCGCAGCTCAACCGTCGGTGGATCGAGGATCTCATGGATGAGGCCAGTTCCCCGCAGGGGCTCAGCGTCACGGTCGAGCCCGAGCCGGAGTCGATCTCCGTGGCGAGCGCCTAAGTCCGCTCAGGCGCACTCGGCGTCGACGACCTCGCGGACACGGTCCAGGAACGCGGTGATCTGATCTGCCGCGTCGCCCGGAAGCCCCAGGGCGAACTCGCGGATGCGGGCGGTCACGGGGTCGATGGCATCCGGGTCGGTGTCGCGGTCGAACGGCACGACGAACTTGCTCCGACGATCCGACGGGTTGGCGACGAAGTCGATGAGGCCGCCCGCGCGAAGGCGATCGAGCATCCCCGTCACCGACGCCGTGGAGATGCCCAGTGATTGCGCGATCTCGGTCGGAGTCAGGGTTGCCCCGGCATCCGCCCGCTCGAGGATCAGCCTCATCGCCGCCCGTGCGTTCTCGCTGGGGCCGCAGTCGGACTGCCGGCGGCGAGCGAGCCGCGCCTCCGCCAGACGGAGCCTCTCGACCGCGCGCGCTGCCGTCATCGCCTGGTCGATTCCGGTCTCGAGTGTCATAGGGCCTCCTCGGGTTGAGCCCCCGTCTAGGCATTGTAGTGAGGCGGTTGAGGTTCCCGTCGACCGTCCTTTTCCGGCTCGGGTGCAACAATTCCGGGCCCAGCAGGGGCTTGCACCTCTTGTCCCCTCGCCGCGACGACTGAGACCTCGTATGATGGCCCGACCGGCGCACCGGGAAAGGAGAGGCCGATGGGCTCACTGTTCTACGGGTCTTCTCCGACTCCGATCCGCGTTCCCGACCGCGTCCTCGCCCACGTCAAGGTGGTCATCGCTACGAAGCTGCGGCGGGGTGAGAGCTTCACGTTGTCGTGGAGGCACCCCTCCGGCGAACCGACGGGCCGCAGCACGCTATGGATCCAGCCGTCTATTCCCCTGAGGTTCGTTTTCGGTTCGGCGGAACCCGAGGCTCTCGACCCGGCCCTCCTTCATTCGCTCGCGACTTCGGCCAACTCCTCGGGCGGCCTGACGATCGATCTCGACGACCACGCCGTGCCCTCCGTTTCGGAGGCCCACTGACCACCGCCCCGTCAGAGGTGGGCGGCAGCGTGCCGATGCGCGATCGACGACATCCATTCCCTCCCCGGGCACGGGGGAGCCGATCGTCCGCGCATGCGTTCCCACGCTTCGACGTAGATGTTCTCGAGAAGTGTGTCGGCGGTCGACGCGACCCCCGTCATCGACAGCAGCACCGCGTAGATCTGCGGAGCCGTCGCATCGTAGAACTCCCCGAAGGCGTCGCAGTCGCCCACCGCAGCGCGCACGAGCAGGGCATCCAGATCCTGCTCTTCGCTCGCGCGAGTGGCGCTGTCTGTCATGGTCACCGTGCACCTCATCTGTATCTGTGGACAGTCAACCGTCGGGAGACGTCGGCGACCTGGGGTTGCGTAATCAGGACGTATGCCGTAGCCAGGCTCCACGGTCACGGCTACCCGCGGTCGGCATCGCGACATCCGGCGACGGCGACAGGGAAGCGTCATAGGGTGAAACCATGAAAAGTGTCGTGCGCGGGGCTCTCGCCCTGGCGATGTTGTTCGCCGGTATCTCCCACCTGACCTTCGCGCGGCGCGACTTTCAGGCACAGGTCCCCGATGTCCTGGTGGAGAAAGGTCCCCTCGATCGCGACGCCGTGGTCGTGGCATCCGGGGTCGTCGAGGCCGCCTTCGGGCTTTCGCTCCTCGTTCTGCCCAAGGAGCGTCGTCGCATCGGCGCGGCTCTCGCTGCGTTCTTCGTCGCCATCTTCCCCGGCAACATCGACCAGTGGCGAAAGGGGCGCTCGGCCTTCGGATTGGACACCGACCAGAAGCGCCTTGGCCGACTCTTCTTCCAACCGCTGCTGGTGGCGGCCGCGTGGTGGTCGACACGTTGACCCGTCGATGACGGACGCCGTCAGCCTGGACCTCGTCTTCGACGACGAGACGAATGCCGCGGTGCGTGCGGAGTGGGACGCCCTGCTCGCCGCTGACCTGCCGAGTCAGGCCCGTCACCGGGGTGAGAGCAACCGCCCTCACGCGACGCTGCTCGTCCGCTCCTCGCTGGCCCCGTTCGATGTCGCAGACCTGTGCGGTTTCCTCCCCCTCTCGCTCACGCTCGGCGCGCCGCTTCTCTTCGGCGCGGGGCGGCATCGGGTCATCGCGCGCTCGGTCGTTCCCACGGCAGCGGTACTCGCTCTGCATGCGCGCCTTCACGAACTCGCCGGGCCGGGCGCCGACGTCGACCGCACGGTGCCCGGCGCGTGGACACCGCACGTCACTCTGGCTCGCCGGGTCCCGCTGGACCGCATCGGTGAGGCGCTGGACGCTCTCGGACACCACGGCGGGGGAGACCTCGAGGCGCGAGCCGTCGCGATTCGTCGTTGGGATGCCGCGACCAAGACGGTGACCGACCTCGTCGGACGTGGCACGCTGGAACAGTGCTGACCGACGACGCCCTCTCCTTCCTCCGCGAGTACCACCTGGCCACCCTGTCGACCGTGGGACGTTCGGGTCGCGTGCACGCGGTACCTGTCGGGTTCACCTACGAGGACGGCGTCGTCCGTGTGATCGGCTCGCGCGGAACGCAGAAGTTCGTCAACGCCGAGCGCAGCGGCCGCGCCTCGATCTGCTCGGTCGACGGCGCGCAGTGGATCAGCTTCGAAGGCCCGGCGCGAGTGAGCGATGATCCGGAGGCCGTGGCGCACGCGGTCGAGCTGTACGCGGCGCGCTATCGCCAGCCGCGTCCGAACCCGGACCGCGTCGTTCTGGAGATGACCGTCGAGAAGATTCTGGGTTCGGCTTCCTTCCGCGGGTGACCGGCGTATCCTGAGGGGATGTCCCCCGTCACCTCGTCGATGCCCTCCGGGCGTGAGGGGGTCGTCGGCGCGTGGAGCGCCGACGGCACAGGCGCCGTGCACGCCGTCTTCCTCGCCGGGTGACCGGCGCGGGCGCTCCGCCTCTTGCGGGATCGCCCACCGCGCCCCTCCTTTTCGTGACGGGCGTATCGCCGCGCGATCTCATCGCGCGCTGGTCGCCGCACCGGCTCGAACGATGCGGCTCATCGACGGGACTTCCCCATGCACGCTCTCTCTCCATCCGCCCTCCGCTCCAGTTTCGTCAACGTCTCGCTTCGCGAACGCAGCTCGATCGTGATTCCCGCCGACCTCGAGGCCACCACGTGGGATCGTCTCGACTACTTCGGTTGGCGCGACGCCAAGACCCCGCTGCTCGGCTTCGTCGTCGCCGAGATCGACGGGGGTCCCGTCGGCCTGCAGCTCCGGCAGACCGAGCAGCCCACGCGCACGCGACCGCAGTGCTCGTGGTGCTCCGATGTGACCCTGCCCAATGACGTCGTCTTCTTCTCCGCACGCCGCGCGGGCAAAGCGGGACGGGCGGGGAACACCGTCGGCACCCTGGTGTGCGCGCGGTTCGAGTGCTCCCGCAACGCGCGTCGTCTGGATCCGCCCGCGTATCTCGGCCATGATGCGGCCGCGGCTCGCGACCGCCGCGTGGAGGCGCTCCGCACCCACGTCGACACCTTCTTCCGGGACATACGCGACGGCGCGTGATCGACACCGGCCGGCGTCGATGAGCCGCCGGTCCGCGGGGTGGGTTCGCGCACGGAGCGCGGGCGCGGCAAGAATCCGGCGGTGGCATTGCGAACGTGCGGCCGTGCCATACCGCGAAGGCGGGTCCCGGCCTCCGTGCGCCTGTCGACGAGGCTCCGCGGGAGCCGCGTCGGTGTCGTCGATGTCGATGACGTGATCGTCGTTCATCTCGGTGTCGGCCGTGCGTCCGGCGAAGATGCCGCGTTCTCTCCGACGGCGATGACGAAGCCTGCCGCGTAGCGGCACGTCTCGCCGCGAGGCGGGCGTCGGACGCGATAATGTTCAGTGTCTCCCCCGGACATGAGTCGACGTATCTGCGTCGGAGGGGGAGAACGGTGTCGGCAGAATCGCTCGGTGCGGCAAGAGGACGTCTTTCGGGCCGCCTTCGGTCCGCCGTCGGGGGGACGGGCGCCCGGGGCGCGCTCTCCGTCGGTGACGGGGGTCACGGCTCGGCAGCTCGTGCCCAGGCGGATTCATGACTCATATGACGATCGACGACCGCCTGGATGCCGTGCTGAACACGCTCGCGGACCGTGTGCGTGAGCTGCGGCGGGAGCGTGACCTCACCGTTGTCGCCCTGTCGTTCGAAGCGGGGATCTCGGAGTCCCGCGTCCGCGCGATCGAATCGGGGCGGACGACGGCATCGCTCGCGACGCTCGTCGCACTCGCGGAGACCTTCGGAATCGAACTCGCGGAGCTCTTCGCCGAGACCACGCACGGCGGGGGAGACCGCGACTCGTCGGGCCGTCACGTCGCACCGAGGGAAGAGACGTGGGGCGGGGAGCTCCCGCCCGCGCCGTGGATGTCGGACACCACCGCAGCCTCTACACCGAGCCGATACGTGGTTCCCAGTGAGGTGGTGTGGGGAGGTGAACTCCCCGCCGCCCCCTGGGCGACGCCGAAGGCGGATCAGGAGCCTTCGGAGCCGACGGGTCTTCCGGAGCCGATCGCGTCGGCGTCGGCCCCGAACCGGTCGACGGAGAAGACCTGGGAGGGTCCGCTTCCGGCGGCACCGTGGAGTGTCGAAGCGGCAACCGTGGCCGTCACCGGCTCGAATGCACCGGCCAACGGCCGCCGGACGGCGTCACCGTCCGCGGTCGCGGGACGTCAGGAATCTGCGTCGGTGCGACATCGGGACGGTGCCGCGCGTCTCGCGCTCGTCACCTCCGACGCTCCGACGCGGTCGCGGGAGCCGCGCACCTTCTCCGATCTGCGCGAAGGAGTTCTCGAGGGACGGGAGTTCAGTTCTCTCCGGGAGTTCGCGATTGCCGCCGTCGCGGAGGCAGGGTACTCGTCCCTCACCGTCGCGCGGATCTTCCGACTGCCGGTCTGGAAGCTCGAGCGATGGATCGCCGAGAAGGGGTACATGGGTCGGCGGTGAGGTCGGGGTGCGCGGAAAGCGCACCCCGACACCTCAGAGAGCGCGGAGCTTCTCGAGCAGGGGAGCGGCGATCTCGTCGACGAACCGCTGCTGCTGCGCGTCGCCCACCTGGACGATGGCGATGTCGGTGAAGCCGGCGTCGATGAACGGGCGCACGCTCTCGGCGAGTTCGTCGAGGTCGGGGCCGCACGCGATGGACTCCGCGACGTCCTCCGGACGGACGAACTGCGATGCGCCGGCGAATCCTGCCGGCGTGGGCAGGTCCGCGTTCACGGCCCAGCCGCCCGCGAACCAGCGGAACTGGTCGTGGGCGCGCGCGATCGCGGCATCCTTGTCAGGGTCCCAGCTGATGGGGATCTGACCGATCTTGCGGGACTCGCCCTCATGGTGCTCGTTCCAGCCCTGGACCAGGTCGCCGTCGGGCTCGGTGGTGATCAGGTGGTCGCCGAGAGGGGCGAAGCGCTCGATCGAGTGCTCGCCGGAGACGGCGACCCCGATCGGGACGCCACCCTCGGGGGCATCCCATACGCGTGCCGAGTCGACGCGGAAGTATTCTCCGTCGTACGTGACGAGATCTCCTGTGTGCAGAGCGCGGATGATCTCGATCGCTTCGACGAGCATGTCCTGGCGTGCATGGACGGCCGGCCAGCCCTCGCCCACCACGTGCTCGTTCAGGTTCTCGCCCGACCCGAGCCCGAGGGTGAAACGGCCGTCGGACAGGAGCTGCAGAGTCGCCGCCTTCTGCGCGACGACGGCGGGGTGGTATCGGACCGTGGGGCACGTGACGTAGGTCATCAATTCGACCTCGGTGGTGGCCTGCGCAACCGCCCCGAGCACGGTCCAGGCGTAGGGAGCATGCCCCTGGCTGGTCAGCCACGGGGAGTAGTGGTCGCTCGAGACGAGGAAGTCGTAGCCGGCGCGCTCAGCGCCGACGGCGTAGTCGACGAGGGCTTTGGGGCCGCTCTGCTCGGTCATGAGGGTGTAGCCGAATCGCGTCATGTCGGCCACGGTAAGGCGGCGATCGCGCTCGTCCGCCGGGGTTGCGTTCGCCGCGGGGATGCGGCAGGGACCACGAAGGGCCCACGACGGAGGTCGTGGGCCCTTCGTGGAGAGCTCAGTCCTCGGGAGCGTGGATGACCTTCTCTCCGTCGAACGTCTCCCGCTCCTTCTTCCTATCGTCGTTGCGGGTCTTGCGGAGGCTGAGGAACGTCGCGACCGCGACCGTCCCCCCGATGAACAGCAGCGAGAACCAGATGGGGATCTCGGGCACCCACAGCAGCGGCTCACCACCGTTGATGAAGGGCAGCTCGTTGACGTGGAGGGCGTGGAAGACGAGCTTCACGCCGATGAACGCCAGGATCACGGCCAGGCCCTGCGCGAGATAGACCAGGCGCTCCAGCAGGCCGCCGATGAGGAAGTACAGCTGACGCAGGCCCATGAGTGCGAAGGCGTTGGCGGTGAAGACGATGTAGGCCTCGTTCGTCAGGCCGTAGATGGCGGGGATCGAGTCGACGGCGAAGACGAGGTCGATGAAGCCGATCGCGATGATGACCAGCAGCATCGGGGTGACGAAGCGCTTTCCGTTCTTGCGCACGGTGAGCTTGTCGTCGTTGTACTCCTCGGTGACGGGGAGGATGCGGCGCACGAACGTCATGAACCTGCCGTTTGCGGGGTCGCTCTCGCCGTGCGAGAACGCCTGACGGTAGGCGAGGAAGAGCAGGAGAGCGCCGAAGATGTAGAAGATCCACGAGAAGTTCTCGATGAGGGCCGCGCCCACAGCGATGAACGCGCCGCGCATGATCAAGGCGATGACGATGCCGATCATCAGCACCTTCTGCTGGTAGATCTTGGGCACGGCGAACCCGGTCATGATGATCAGGAACACGAAGAGGTTGTCGATCGACAGGGCCTTCTCGGTCAGATACCCGGCGAAGTACTCACCGCCGTAGGTCCAGCCGGAGAAGACGCCGATCCCGACGCCGAACAGCAACGCCAGGCCGATGTAGAAAGCCGACCAGCGCGCAGACTCGGCGATCGAGGGCTCGTGGGGCTTACGGACGTGCGCGAAGAATTCGAACACGAAGAACGCGACGGTGATCGCGATCGTGATGATCCAGATCAGAGGGGTGACGCCCATGGCGACCTCCAAGGGAAATAGGTGTACGACGAGACACCAAGGTCTCCTCCACCCGACGAGATGGGCCGACGTCCCGGGCTCACGATGGCGTGATCCGTATTGACGAGAACGTCGCGGCGGGAGTACTCCCCTTGCTGGGTGCGATTCTACGGCATGGGACCGCGCGCGCTCGGCCTGGACATCGCCTCCGGCCCCGTGCTAATCGAAAGCGCCCGGATGCCGTGACCCGGGCGGCCTCTCAGCGCGGGGGAGCGCCGCCCACGATCGCGTCGACGAGGGTGAGCATGTCGTCGCCGTCGAACTCCTCGCGACTCAGCGCCCGCAGGATCACCGCCCCGAGGAGCGCGTCGGCCGCGGCATGGAGCCGCGGGCCCGTCACTCCGCCCATGGCCCGCGACAGGCTTTCGACGAGGGGAGCCGCGAGGATCTCGGCCCGGAGTCGCCGACCGGTCTCGGCGCTGCCCGCCGCGGCCGCGACGAGAGAACGCAGGAGCCCTTCTCCGTCGGGACTCGCCCGCAGGGTGAAAAGGTCGGTCAACCACACAGCGAGGTCGGTCCGGGGGTCGCCCGTGTCAGGCAGCTCTCGCTGCCCTCCGAGCAGGCGCCCCTCGAGGATCGCCTCGGCGATGACGTCGCCCTTGCTCGTCCACCAGCGATAGATGGTCTGTTTGCCGACGCCCGCGCGCCGGGCGATCCCCTCGATGGTGAGGTGGTCGTAACCGCGCTCGGCGAAGAGCGTCACGGCCGCGTCGAGGATCGCCAGGCGTGCCGCTTCGCTGCGGACGGGTCCACTGCGCGGAAGGGTCATGACTCACATTCTGGACGATCCGGGCCAATAACGAGACGAGACGGTGCGTGTTATCTTTGGGCTGACTGGTCGGAGCCGACGGTGCTCCCTCGCGCGCACCGCACGAGAGGAACACCCCGCATGGCCGAACTGCTGCACCGCCTCGGAACGTTTGCGGCCCGCCGCGCGTGGACGGTCATCGTCGCGTGGGCCGTCATCCTCGGCATCGTCGTGGGCAGCTTCCTCATCGGCTTCAAGGGACTCAGCTCGAGCTTCGACATTCCGGGAACGGCATCCGGGGACGTGATTTCCGAACTGCAGGGGGAGCTCCCCGATTTCGCCGGAGCATCCGGAGCGGTGGTGTTCCGCACCGACGACGGCTCGGCTCTCACCGACGAGCAGAAGACCGAGATCTCGGCCCTGGTGGCCTCGGCGGGCGACCTGCCCGACGTGGCCCGCGTCACCGATCCGTTCACCGCCCAGCAGCAGCTCGAGGATCAGCGCCAGCAGGTCGTCGACGGTCGGCAGAAGCTCGACGAGGCCCGCGCTCAAGCGGAGTCGGGTCAGCAGCAGCTGAACGCGGGGAAGGCTCAGCTCGAGGCCGGACAGCAGCAGCTCGACCAGGGCAAGGCGCGGATCGAAGCGGCACCACTGCCCTCAGCTCAGAAGCAGACCCAGCTCTCCGCCCTCGACGCGCAGCAGCAGCAGATCAACGAGCAACGCTCGGCTCTCGAACAGCAGCAGACGCAGCTGACCGAGGGACTCGCCCAGATCGACGCGCAGCAGACGCAGCTCGATGACGGCTCGGAGCTGCTCGGCTTCGCGGATGCCATCCGACTGGTGTCGGAGGACGGATCGACGGCGATCGTCAACGTCTCGTTCGACAAGCCCCGACTCGAACTCACCGAGGCGTCGAAGGAAGCGGTCGTCGAGCACTTCACCGCCGACCCGGTCCCCGGTGTCGGCGTGGCGTTCAACACCGAGATCTCGCAGGGCGTACCCGAGATCTTCGGGGTCGGCGAAGTCGTGGGCGTCGCCATCGCCGGCATCGTCCTCGTCGTCGTGCTGGGGTCGCTGCTCGCGGCCTCGTTCCCGATCGCCACCGCCATCATCGGTGTCGCCATCGGCGCCATGGCGACGCTGTCGTTCTCGGGTGTGATCCAGATGGCATCCGTCACCCCGTTCCTCGGCGTGATGCTGGGCCTCGCCGTCGGCATCGACTACTCGCTCTTCATCCTCTACCGCCACCGCAAGCAGCTTCTGTCGGGGGCGGATGTGCGCGAATCGATCGGCCTCGCGAACGGAACGGCGGGCAACGCCGTCGTCTTCGCCGGGTCCACGGTCATCGTCGCGTTGCTGGCGCTGAACATCACCGGCATCCCGTTCCTCGGTCTGATGGGAACCGCGGGCGCGGTGAGCGTCCTCGTGGCGGTGCTGATCGCCGTGTCGCTGACTCCCGCCCTGCTCGGGCTCGCCGGTATGCGCATCCTCAGTCGCAAGGCGCGCGCTCGGGCGGCCGCCGCGTCGGACGCCGCCGAGCACTCGCGCCGTGCGGCCCGCACGGAGCTCGTCGAGGCCCAGGAGCATCCGCGTCGCGCCGCTCGCGCCGAGACCGGCCCGGTCGCGACCACCGGCCGAGCCGTGCGCCCCATGTCGACCGTGCGCGCCGTCGTGACGATGCTCGTGGCGACCGTGGTGCTGCTGGTGATCGCGATCCCCGCCCTGTCGATGCGCCTGGGACTGCCCGACGGTGGCAGCGAGGCGGAGGATTCCACCGGCTACAAGGCCTTCACCTGGAGCGAAGAAGCCTTCGGAGCCGGATCGAACGCTCCGCTCCTCGTGACGGCGGCGTTGCCCACGGGTACCGCCGAGGCTGACGTGCAGGGACTTCAGCTCGACGTGGCGCGCGAACTGTTCTCCCAGGACGACGTGGTCGCCGTGGCTCCCGTCGCGGTGTCCGAGGACCGCACGCTCGCCGCCTTCCAGGTCATCCCCGCCGAGGGCCCGAACGCGGTGTCGACCGACCGGCTGGTGCGCGACCTGCGGTCGCTGCCCCCGGTCGACGGCGACATCGAGCTCGGCGTCGCGGGAGCGGCGGCCATCAACATCGACATCTCCGAGGGGCTGGCCGACGTTCTGCCGATCTACCTCGTGGTCGTCGTCGGCCTGTCTTTCCTGATCATGATCATGGTCTTCCGCTCCCTGCTCGTGCCCCTGATCGCCACCCTCGGCTTCGTGTTGTCTTTGTTCGCGACCTATGGAGCGGTCACCGCGGTCTTCCAGTGGGGATGGCTGGGAGGGCTGTTCGGTGTGCACAACCCGGGACCGATCCTGAGCTTCCTGCCGGTGATCCTCGTCGGCATCCTGTTCGGTCTCGCGATGGACTACCAGCTCTTCCTGACGACCGGCATGCGCGAGGCGTGGGCGCACGGCGCGGCGCCGCGGCTGGCCGTGGCGCAGGGTTTCCGCGCGGGTCGGACGGTGGTGATCGCGGCGGCGATCATCATGATCTCGGTGTTCTCGGGCTTCATCACCTCGGAAGCCGTCATCATCAAGTCGTTCGGTCTGGGACTCGGTCTCGGCGTGCTCTTCGACGCGTTCATCGTGCGCATGCTGCTGATGCCGGCGATCATGCACGTTCTCGGCGGCGCCGCGTGGTGGCTGCCGCGCTGGCTCGACCGCATCGTGCCGAACGTCGACGTCGAAGGGGCGGCCCTCGAGCGTCGCCACCCGGGACACCACGGCGCGTGATCACCCACGGCCGGGGGAGCGCAAGCCCCGGCCGACGTCGCCGTCGAGGCCGCATCATGCGGGTACCACCCTTTCCGAGGAGGACGACGATGACTGAACGCGAAGAGACCCAGGACGCCCCCGTCATGGACGGCGCCACCGATGCCGGTGCGGCAGAGAAGAAGGAGGGCGCGCAGCAGCAGCGCGCCGCCGACGCCGCGGTCCACGAGGACGACGACCCCGCGCAGCACGAACTCGAGGACGACATCCGCAGCATTCGTGGGTACGGCGAGGACCGCTGAACGACACGACGACTCCCGCCCGGAGCCCCATGTGGGGGACGGGCTCGACGGGCGGGAGCCGTCGGGGACGCCGAGAGCGGCGTCGTCCGCACCGGCGATGCCGGGGCCGGGTACCGAAAGAGTACGCCGCTCCCGGTGAGCTGACGCGTGCTCTCAGCCGATGCGAAGGCGGCCCCGCGCATTCTCGCGGGACCGCCTTCCGCCTGCGTGCATCACGAGTCCGTGGGGATCTCGCCCGCCGCGATCGCGTCCGCGTAGGTGCGGATGTCCGGTCCGGGCTCGTAGTCGATGAAGCGGTCTTTGATTCGTGCGTTGATCTGCGCGAATGCCTCGTCCGACGAGATCCCGTCGCTGTCACGGGCGATCGCGACGACGGCCTCGCGCAGCACCGCGTCGGCGTCGTCGAGGATCTTCTGGCGGGCGGGCTCGTTCCAGCGGATGTCTGAGATGTCCATGGCGACACGGTACGGTCGGCTCCGATCCGTCGATCCCGGGGTTGCATCGCACGGGTCGATGTGCGCGGCAACCCGCCTTCCTCGCTTCCGTCGGCACGGCACGATGGAGCGATGTCGAAGGATGCCGTGAACACCGTGCGGCAGAGGATCCGTACCGGTCTGCGCGACGCCGCGTGGTGGGCACGCGACTATCTCTACGCCGCTCGCGCCCAGGTGCGGTCTGCGCGAGGACGGGACGCGCCCGATGTCCTCGCCGACGGCGAGGGCACGCCGATCGTCCTGCTCCCGGGGATCTACGAGACCTGGCGTTTTCTCGAGCCGCTCGCGCGAGCCCTGCACGCGCGCGGTCACCCCGTGCACGTCGTGACGGAGCTCGGCGGCAACCGCCGACCGATCGCCGAATCCGCCGAGCGGGTCGCCGCCCTGCTGATCTCGCGAGGCCTGGACGACGTGGTGATCCTCGCCCACAGCAAGGGCGGCCTCATCGGCAAGCACGTGATGGCGTTCAGCCCGGCCGGCGAGCGCGTCCGCGCGATGGTCGCGGTCGCCACCCCGTTCGGAGGGTCTCGCTACAGCCGACTCATGCCGACGCCTTCGCTGCGCGCCTTCGCCTCGGCAGACGCGACCATCAGGGCGCTCGCCGCGTCGGCTGCGGCGAACACGCGCATCGTCTCGGTGTTCGGCGTGTTCGATCCGCACATTCCCGAGGGCAGCGAGCTCGCCGGTGCCCGGAACGTCGTCCTCGCCAGCGGGGGGCACTTCCGCGTGTTGGACGACCCGCGAGTCGTCGCCGAGGTGATCCGCGTCGCGGAGTGACCGTCGGGTTCAGCGGCCCCCGCCGCCCCCGCCGCCCATCCCCCCGCCGGAGAACCCGCCGCCGAACGAGCCTCCCGAGAAACTTCCCGCCCCGCTGGTCGTGACGGCGACCGGCGTGCTCGCGCTGTGCAGCGAGCCGAGGGTGGTCGCGAACGCCACCGCGGAGAAGCCGTCCCCGCCCGCGTACCAGGGCAGATCTGCTCCCGTCTCGCGGACGCGGGTGTCGAGAGCCTCTGCCCACTCCTTCTCCACGCCCCAGACGACGGCCCAGGGAAGGAGTCGCTCGTACAGGTGCAGCACCTGCCTCGGATCGCCCGGGTCCACGGGGGTTCGCTCGGCGCCCCGCGGGCTCTGCAGCACCCGCATGCGGTCGGCCTCGGCGAGCTGCAGGTAGTCGCGCAAGCCTCGGAGATGATCGCGCGCCGGGGCGCCGGCATCCGTGATCCGATCCCGATACCGCAGAACGACGAAAGCCAGGATTCCGAGCACCACCGTCGCGGGGATCGCGACGATCTGCCACCAGACCGGTGCCGTGCCGGCCGCGGCGAGGATCAGCGCCACCACTGAGACGACGAAGGCGAAGACGGCCACCGTTGCGGCGAGGATCGATCTCCCCGGCTTCTGCTTCTCGGTCCACCCGCGCGTGCGCAGTTCGGCCGAGGCCGAGGCCGGAAGCTTCTGCAGTGCCTTCGCGACGTCCTGTCTATCGGGGCCGAGTCTGACGCGCTGCCCGGGATGCGGGGCGTCGCCGAAGACGGCGCGGATGATCGCGGCGTGGAGCGCGGGTGCCCCGGCTGCCCGGGAGAACTCGAGTTCGAGAGCCCCGCGGTCTCCCGGGCTCTCGACGATACGGAGGTGCCCGGCGACGGCCGCGTCGAGAAGAGCGGCGGGGATGCCGGCACCCCGGCGCTGCACCAGTTCGGCGCCCTGGACGACGTCGAGGCCCTCAGGCGGCCCGTACTCGGGGACGATGACCCCGCGTCCCGGAGCGTCCCGACCGCGCCGCCGGGCGGCGAACGCGGCTCCGACGCCGACGACGCCGAGCCCGACTGCGGCGATCGACGCGCCGGCGAGGAGGGGTGCGGCGTCGACGGAGAACTGCTCGAGAGGGGTCCGCACGACCTCGCCGGGAACGAAGGTGCCGCGGACGAAGCCGACGGCGATCGTGACGTTCTCCCTCGTCGAGAGCGAGCGCTCGCCGGCCGAGAAGACGGCGGATCCGTCGGGCTGCCCGGTCTCGGTGATGTCGCACCGCTGGTCCGAGCCCTGTCGGCCGACGTAGCACGATGCAGCGCCGTCCTTCAGAGCGAGGGCGAGCGCCGGATCGACCGTCAATCGCACCGATACCGCGCCGAACGGCTGATCCCACTGCGTCCCGTTCACGTCGCGGTAGAACTCGTCGGCATCCGTGTCCGCGAAGGAGCGGATCGTGTCTCGCTGGATGTAGGAGATGACATAGGTCTGGACGCCGCGGACGTAGGAGTCGTCTCCGGTCAGGACGCGCACTTCGCGCCTGTCCCGCTCGACCTCGTACGGAACGGTGGTGCCGGAGGCGTCGGTCACCGAGATGATCCGCGTCTGCAGGGGGACGCCGTCGTAATCGTCGGGGATCGCGCGGACGATCCCTCGGTTCTGGTCCTTCTCGGGGAACCGCGCCACCAGTGTTTCGGTCACCGCGAGCTCGGCGTGGCCGTCATCCGCGCGAGACAGCGTCATCTCTGCATCGAAGGAGTCGAAGGTGAACTCGCTCGTGTCCGCGGAGGCGGCGTGCGGCGCGCCGATCACGATGAGCAGCGTGATCGCAACGATGAGCGCCGCGGCCCACGCGCGCCGGATGCGCAGGGCGGAGGAGGCGAGGTCGTGCATCATCCGACGGTAGCGCCCGGGGCTCGGGGCGACTCCCCCCTACGACGGATTCCGTCCCGCCGGAGGCGGGAGCGGCCCTCAGGCAGCGTTCGGCGGAGAGGCCGCCTCGGGTCGGCGGGCACCGGCGGCATCCGCCCGCGTGCCGACCAGCGCGCAGCACGAGCGTCCCGCTGCGTCGCACACATCGGCGACGGCACAGCGCATGCGCTGGAGGAAGGCCGTGACCGCGACCGTTTCGCTCTCGGTCATCCCGCGAGTGGCCTGCATCATGCGCGCGTGCATCGACGCGAGCGTGCCCCGCATCTCTTCGTCCGCATGCGGGGTGGTGGACACGAGAACCTTCCTCCGGTCCGAGGGATGGCGACGGCGCTCGAGATGGCCGGATCGCTCGAGTCGGTCGAGGAGAGCGGTCATGGATGCCGTGGAAACTCCGAGGTGGCGCGCGAGGTCGACCGGGGTGATGTCGCGACCGGTTCCGCTGGCCCTCGTGAGGAACCGCAGGACGAGCAGCTCGTTCTCGCCCATCGCCATGGACCTCTGCGTGCGTCGGCGCATCGCCATTTCGGCCGAACGGTATGCGCGCATCGCCTCCATGACCCGCGCTCCGCGTTCGTCGTCGGCGTTCTCGCTGTACCAATACGACGGAGGTGCCGTGTTCTCGATCGGCATCGTTCTCCTAATATCTCGCTTGCCTATTCGCTAGTCTAACTAGTAAGTTGATCAACGAACAACGATCAGAGGGGTACATCATGGCGAAGCTCTACTACGGCACGACAACCGAGCCGATCCGCATCGACGACCGCATGCTGGCGCACGTCAAGGTCGTTGTGGCAACCAAACTCCGCCGAGGCGAGAGCTTCACGATGTCGTGGGTGCACGGCGAGGACGAGCCGACCGGTCGTTCGACCATCTGGTTGCAGCCCTCGATCCCTCTTCGGTTCGTCTTCGATTCGGAGCAGCCGGAGTCGCTCGACCAGAACCTGCTGAAGCGCTTGGCCAACGACGCCAACTCCTCGCGCGGTCTCAGCCTCGATATCGCGCTCGACGAGGCCGCTGCGAACACCGTTCCGCCGCGGACCGCGACGGCGAAGGCCACGTCGACGCGCTCCTTCGTCCGCGCGGCGTGATCCGGTCTGCTCCCCGCCCCGACCTCGGCGCGATCGTGTGGTCGCGCCTCGACGACGATCTCTCAGTCGCCACGCGTGACGGAGACTTCGCCGGGTATATTGACCGCCGCTCGACCGGGGCCTTCTTCGTCTTCGACCGCGACGCGCGACACGTCGGCACCTTCGCCCAGATCGGGGCGGCGCGCGCCGCGCTCGGCGAATCCGTGCGGCCCGTACGCACTCCTCTTCCTCGCCGGAGTCCGTCTTCGGCTCTCTCCCAGCTCGCGGCTCACGCCGCCCACATCTTAAGAAAGCGGACATGAAGACGCTTCCGACGTGGGACGTCCCCACCGAACCGATCTCGATCCTCAGCCCGGAAGAGATCGCCGCTCTCAGCGCTCGCTGACGTCCTCGTCTCCGTGATCGGGGGGAGCCTGAGCTGAGGGTTCTCGCCGGATTCGCAGGACGGCGAGTGCGAAGACGAACGCGCCGACGGCTGCGAAGACCAGCTTGGGTTCGTTCGGCGAATCAGCCGGGAAGAAGAGGGTGGGGGCGGCCAGCAGGATCATCGCGATGACGCACAGCGCCAGACCGATCGGGCGTGGTGACCGCGAACTCATCGCACCCCTCCCCGACGCAGACCTGTCGACAGCCTAGGCGAGTCGCGTCCGCGGCGGTCGTACCGGTTGCGAGCGCCCGTGTCCCCCCACCATCTGAGACCCGTCGCGGCCGATGAGCGTGACGGCTGCGACGACGGGTGCCTCCGTGTGCTCTCCGCAGGCCCCGCTACCCCGTCCGATGCGCCAGCGTGAAGAGGAAGAGGTGCGGGCAGAGAACCAGCGACCGACGGTGCGGCCCCCCGGCTCGCAGTCGACGCGGTTCTCTCCCCGCGAGGAACAGCCTCCGCCTTCCCGACGGTCGGCGTCGACCTGAGCCCCCGAATATCACCCTCTGTCGGCACACAGATCACCTCGGATGTCGAGCGGGCGCTGGCGAGACGATAGGGTGGCCGAGCCCGCAGCAGGAGGAGCCGATGATCGAGACCGTCGAGCGGCCCATCACGCGGCCAGCCCGGACACGTCGCGCACTCGCCGTCCACACGGCGACGATCGGCGGCCTCGCGGCGTTCCTCAGCGCGACGCTCATTTGGATCTGCCGCCTGTGGGAGCCGGGGGTGCAGTATGTGAGTCAGCTCGGCGCGACGGCGGTGCCGACCGCGCCCGTCTTCAATACGGCTCTGCTTCTGCTCGCGATCGCCGCCGTCCTCGTCGATCGGTCGCTCGTGTCCCGGGGTGCGGAATATGTCGTCGGGTGGTCCGTCGCCACGACACTTCTCGTGTGCGGCTTGTGCTTCGCCGTGGCATCCGTCGTCACATGCTCACCCGGATGCCCCATCCCCTTCACCGAGGGAGCTCTTCCGCAGGATCTCATCCACATCTCCTTCGCCGTCCTCGGGTTCGTCTTGGCGATCGTCGCGATGGGACAGGTTGCCGTCGTTCGGCGGCGCCCGTGGATGCGCGCGGCTTCGGTCGTCACGCTCGTCGCCGTCGGTGTCACATCGTTCAGCGGCGCGATGATCGCCCTGCTCCGTGGGGACACCGCGGTCGGCGGGAATCTCGAGTTCACTGCGGCCACCCTCGCTATCGCGTGGTTCGGGGTGTTCGGCTTGCAGGTCGCCGCGGACGAGCGGCGAATCCGCCGGAACGCGCATTAGCGTTACTACCGTGACCTTCCCGCGACTGCTTCGTATCCTCGGGTGGCTGGCGCCCGTCGCCGCTCTCGCGGTCATCCTCGCGGTCCTCCGGGGAGGGGGCGTACCGCTGACGCTTCCCGGCGTTCTGATCGTCGTCGTCCTGCTCGGTGTCGCGCGTCTGATGATCGGGCGATCGCGCCGTCGCCGGCGCGATCGTTCGATCACGCGTCCGGGTCGCTCTCGATGAGCCCCCAGGCGTGGGCTGCGCGGATCGCACTCGACCGATCCGACACCTCGAGCTTGCGATAGAGACTCTGCAGTTGTGTCTTGACGGTGTTCGGTGAAACGACGAGAGCTCGCGCGATGTCGGCGATCGTCGATGTCGGAGTGAGTTGACTCAGCACCACCCGTTCCCGCTTGGTGAGGTGCGGCACGCTCACCGACGCCACGAAGAACGACGCCCTCGTCTCGACCTGCTCGCGCGACGAAGGAGAGAGGATCCTCGTGACCAGCGCGCGATCTTCCGGCGCCACGGCGCTCCACGGGCTCCACAGATCGTGCCGGAGGCTCAGCGCCTCGGCGCGCTGAGCCGCGGGGCGGTGCGAGGCCACGCCGTTCAGCCGCGCATCCGCCACGACGCTCACGACCAGGCTCTCGAGCGCAGCGCGAGGGGAGGGCTCGTGGTGAAGCCCCCACTTGACGCTCAGGACGAAAGCGTCGTGTGCTCGCCCCGCGTACAGCTGGGAGAGGGCGAGAGCGGGAGCGGCGACGGGGGACAGTGCGGACGCCCCCTCGAGCAGGGCGAGAGCCTCTCGAGGCTGCCGTAACGCGATCAGCACCTTGGCACGCGTCATCAGGAGCTGGGTCGACTGATAGTGCGACGGTGGTGTGCTGCGGCTCCGTGTCATCCAGGTGCGCAGAACCCCCAGCGCATCGGATGCGGCGCCCGAGAGCAGGAGAGACAGGACGTGGGTTGAGGCCGCGAAAGGCCACAATTCCCGAGCCCCCGCGGTGGCGGGCACAGCGTCGAGGAGGGCGCGAGCTTCCCTCGCCTCCCCCGCTTCGAGCAGCGCCCACGCGGATGCCAGTCGGAGGCCTTCTCCCCAGGGGGACGTCACCCAGCTGTCGGAGCAGTTCGCGACCACGATGGAACGCGCCGTCCGGACGTCGCCCTCGAGCAGGGCGATGACGGCCAGCGCCCCGCGCGCACGGAGCTGGCGGGCGGGCGGCGCGGTCCGCTCGGACAGCGACATGGACGCGCTCGCGTCCCGAAGCCGGCCCATCGCGAGGAACGTCATCGCGACCTGGTACCACCCCTCGGCCGTCGTGCCGGGTTCGAGGTCTTTTGCGCGACGCAGGGCGTCGGCCAGGGTTGCCGACGCGTCGGAGGCGAGGGCGAACCGCCCCGCGGCGCGGAGAAGGCTCACGCGCACGATGAGGGCGTGGATGTTCCCGGCGGTGACGCTCTTGACCTCGGGAAGCCGGTTGAGGGCGGAGATGACGAGCGCCGGTGTCTGCGGCGACTCCGCGGTGTCGGGATCGAGGGCGAGCAGCGCCTCGACGACCACCGGTGCGTCCACGGCGCTCGACCGGAGCTGACCGACCAAGCACGAGAAGCCGTCAGTGTGACGGGCCCAGATCTCCGGCCCCGACGTGCTGAGGACCCTGGCCAGGGTCGTCCACTGCCGCGCGTCCGCTGCGAGCTGAGCCGCGAGGAAGGGCTCACCTCCCGACACGAGACGGTCGAGCAGCCGCAACCGGGTCGCAGACACGAGGGCAGGCTGCCGAGCGGTGATCTCGGCGAGCCAACGCTCGCGAACGGGCTCGGCGAGGACGACACGGGTTGCGCTGGGCCAGACGAACCCCGCGCTCTGGAGCTGGTCGAGGAGGTCGCGCGTCGCACCTGTCGTCGAGTCGACGCCGAGAGCATCCGCGATGGACTCGGTGACGTACGGGGCGACGGCGAGGAGGCGAACGTCGTCGGTCACAGGCCTGGACAGACGCTCCTCCATGTCGTGCGTGAGCGCGGAGCCCGCATACGACGCCGCGGCGACGGCATCGTCGCGCGTTCGCAGGGGGAGACCCTCCAGGCGGAGTCGGGCGCTCGCCAGCTGGACGAGAGCGGGCCACCCGTGAGTGAGCTCGGAGAGCTCGTCGACGGCGATCTCGGTCGATTCGACCCCGTTCAGGGCCAGAACGGATGCCACCTCCTCACGAGTCATGAGCAGGTCGCACGCGGGGAGTACCTGTACATCGAATTCCAAGGCGATGAGCGGGCTCTCGAGGCCGGTCGGCTGGCGGGTGGCGACCACGATGCGAAGGCCGTCGTCGTCGCGCAGAAGACGAAGGAGGTGGTCGCTCGTGAGTCCGCGTCCCTCGACGTGATTGTCGATCAGCAGTACGTGCGAGGCGGGGCCGTCCGCGAAGGCCTCGGCGATGCGGGGGAGGGTGTCCGGTGAGGTGAGAGCGCCGTCGATGAACAGAACGCCGCGCTCGGGATCCGACTCGAGCATGGCGGCGAACTGACGTAGAAGCGAGGTCTTGCCGACGCCGGTCGGCCCTCGGAGCAGAACGACATCACCACCTAACGCCGCTTCGAGGCGATCCAGTGCCTCGGGGCGCGGCGCCCAGAAGCGGCTCGCGCGACGAGCGGCTCGAACGCCGGCGGGAACGGCATCCACATCGATCAACATCTAGACCTCCATTGGGACAGGACCGCCGCCCCTTCGGGCGGGGCGACGGTCGACGTGGCGCCGTGACGCCCCATCGAGATGATCTTGCGGGTGAGAGGAGGCGCCGCGAGGCGAAGACGGCCTCTTTCATCCCCCGTCTCACCCCCGTCTCACCCTCTCCGCATCACCCTCTGGGGGTGGCTCGTCTCTTGTCCGTCCGCCGCACGGTGTGCGATACGGAGCAGCGTCAGGGGTGAACCGCTGCCGGGGCTGGGGTGATTCGGCGCGCGAGGCGGAAGGGGCGACGAGTCTGTCGTCCGCCCCTTCGGGGAGGACGTTCGTACGCACCGCTCAGGTGAACGAGGCGCGGGACTCCCGGACGTCAAACGGGTGCTCCGTTCCGGGTGGGGCGTGGGGGCGGGGGCAACCGGGCGAAAAATCGCGGGCGCGGTCCCTGTCGTCGGGCGTCGTTCTCGCCGACCGTCCGAGACCTCGATGGCGCGAAAACGAATTGATCGTCCGGCATCTCACCCGACGGTCCGCTCGGTTCACCCCTCCGAATCGCTGCCGTCGTCCGCATCACCATCGAGCGGTAGGCATGTTTGCATGTTCATGTGAGCGTTGACGTCCGATCAAGCTGGTCTCATGAACGACGCGCCCGACCCCTGGACAGAGTTCGCTCGCGAGTTGGGCGTTCGCATGCTCCGCGCCCGCGCCGAGAAGCGGATGTCCCAGGAGCAGATCGCTCACGCGGCGGGCCTCGCGACCTTCACCTACCGGAAGCTCGAGAAGGGCGAGTCCAACCCCGGGACCGCCGCGAACCCGCGTCTACGGACTCTCGTCGCGCTCGCCGAGGTGCTCGAGATCCCGCTTCGCGATCTGATCCCCACCCCGCCGAAGGGCCTGCCTCCCGGTCGATGACGGCGGTGTCGGAGGTTCGCGATGTAATGCGTTCGTGCCCACCGGTGTTCGGGTCGCCGCTAGCTGCGACCCCGAGAGAAAGGTGACGCATGACGTCAGGGACTCGCCACGAACGGACGACGGACGCCCGGAGGTGTGTCTTCCGCTGGTGCGTCACCGAGCACGGGTCGACCGTTCACCACGATGACGAAGATCACCGCAGCGCCGGTATCGGACTTCTCGCGCGTGTGCGCGACGCCGCGGACCACGGCCGCGGCATCTCCACCGATGTCGAGATCGGCCTGCTGCGGCGAATCAGCGACCTCGAGACCTGGGTCGTCGTCGAGACCGGGATCGGCGCATCCGTTTCCCTCCCGATCCACGCGGCCCGCGCGCTCGTGGCCTGCATCCAGAACGATGCCGAGGTCATCGCTCTGCTCGCGCCCGAGCGCGAGATCGACTGACGCCCTCTGCGCCCCGGTTCGCGTCCCACCGGGGCCGGCGAACGTGTCCCCGAATCTCGGGCTGCAGTCGGCGCCGTGCGGCGGGGCAGGACGGGGCGTCCCCACGGGGAGTCCAGCGGGAGCGGTTTCCGCTGTCATAGGGCAGACCTCGCCGAGACCGACATCGGAACCGACGAGGGCATCGTCGTCGCGGTGTCGATCATCCGCATGGCGGTGACGACGGCAGGAGCGCGTTCAGCGACGCCTTCGGGTTCGCCGGTGGAGGAGGATGCGTCGGGTCGCGGTCATCGCGAAAGCACCGACGAGTCCACCCACGGCGTTGGCGACGACATCGGCAGCGCTGCTCGTGCGCCCGGGGAGGAAGAGTCCCTGGACGATCTCGACGAGTAGCGGAACGAGCCAGGCGATGCCGACAACCCGCCACGGATGTCCGTGCAGGAGCGCCCCCAGAACGATGCCGAACGGGATGAAAAGAACGATGTTGAGGCCGAAATCCATCGTCCGGGGGTTCACCGCGGGGAGGAGGTCGTACAACACCGCGTAGGCCGCACCCGCATTGCGGTCGAGATGATCGGGCCAGAGCACGATGATGCCCAGGGCGGCGAGGTAGGCAGCCGCCACCGCTGTCGCGACGCGCCGACGGCGGGACGGTGAGCGGGGATCGGGCACGGACCACTGTAGACACGGGTTGCCGTGTGCCGGAGAACGATCTTTGCGGGCGGTCCGGCTTCAGCCGCGACGACCGAAGGTTCGTCGCACGATGCGGAGGAGGCCGAGGAATCCGAAGAGTCCGACCACCGCGCCGAGGACGGCGAACAACGTGATGGACCCGCCGAGGACGGGGCCGCCCCCCGCGATCACCAAGACGACGGCGATGACCACCGCGGCGATCGAGACGAGGGTGGAGGCGATCTCTCCCGTGGCCCGGCTGAGAATCCCGCTGACGTCCTCCCCGTCGGCACTTCGGAGAGTGATTCCGATGGAGCCCTTCTCCACGCCGGTGAGCAGGGCGTCGAGACGGCGCGGTATCTGCTCGAGGCGAGCGAGGGCGATGACCGCTTGGGCTTGAGCGTCGGTGGCCATGCGTGTCACCGACACGGTCCGTCGCAGCAGGCTGGGCATGAGGGGAAGCGCTCGCCCGACCATGTCGAAGTCGTCGACGATGACCCGGAGGCAGCCTTCGAGAGTGGCGAAACTGCGGAAGGCGGAAGCGAGCTCCCCCGGTAGGGCGATGTGGTGCTGGCGGATCACATCGACCATCCGCGTGAAGATCGAGCCGTGACCGCTCGTGCGCAGATGCTCCGTGGTCAGGACGACGCCGATGTCGTGTCGGAAAGCCTCGAGATCGACGTCTTCGGGTGCGTCGACGATGAGCAGGAGCGCATCCGTGGCGGCGACGTCGTTCTCGCTGAGAGCGGCGAGGAGGAAGGCCGTCATGTGCTGGCGTCGACTCCTCTCGATGATTCCGACTGCGCCGAAATCGATGAGGCCGAGAGTGCCGTCCTTCTTGAGCAGGACGTTGCCCGGGTGAAGGTCGGCGTGGAAGACCCCGAAGACCAGGATCTGCTCGAGGACCGTTGCCATGAGCGTGTTCGCCAGGCGATCGCGCTGGCCCGGCTCCAGTCCGGCGATGCGGGTCGCGGAATCGCTCAGAGCCGTTCCGTCGACAAGCCCCATCGTGAGCACCCGCTGGCCGGAGGCGTCGGGGAAAACGTCGGGAACGGTGACGAGGCCGCGTCGGGCGGGCTCGGCGCGATCGATCAGTTCCAGTGTCGACGCGATCATGTGGGTGTTCCGCGCCTCGATGCGATAGTCGAGCTCCTCGAGAAGGGTGGCCGTGAACCCGCGGGCGACCGATTCGATCCGGAGGTCGCGACCGACGCGCGTGCGCGCCTCGGCTCGATGTGCGAGACGTCCGATGATGTCGGCATCCGCCTCTACCTGCGCGCGGGCGGCGGGCCGCTGCACCTTGATGACGACGGCCGTACCGTCGAGCAGTCGAGCCCGGTGCACCTGCGCGACCGAGGCGGCGGCGAGGGGATGGGGATCGACCTCGGCGAACACGGTGTCGATGGGGCGCCCCAGATCGCCCTCGATGACCGAGCGCACGGTATCCCAGGGGAGGGTCGTCGCGTTGGTCTGCAGAGAGGCGAGGGCGCTCAGGTACGGCTCCGGTACGAGGTCTCGTCGGGCGGAGAGCACTTGGCCCAGCTTGACGAAGCTGACCCCGGCGTCGTTCAGGGTCGCGACGACGGCCCGGGCGCGTTCCTCGGAGGTGCTGAGCTGTTCTTCGACGCGGGCGCGTCCGCCGTGGAAGAGCCAGCCGACGCCATGACGCGAGGCGATGGCCAAGATCTCCAGGTACCGTCGGGTCCGTTTGCGTTGCCGCAGTGCCGCACGGACCACATCGATGGGATTGGGCAGCGGGCGGGTCGGGAAAATCGCCTCGCTCGCGACGAGCGCGGCGACGCCGAGGGCGAACACCCATGCGAGCGAGAGGGTGATCAACCCCGCCCAGATCCAGGCGTCTTCGGGGGGAATGGCCGTGGAGACGTCGGGGAAACCCGTCTGTCGCAGGGTCCACCCGGCCGACGGCACCCCCAGAAGGAAGACCAGGAGCCCCACGACGATGCTCCGCGGCCAGCCGACCGCGGTTCCGAGGACGCGACGCGCGACGAACCCGACAAGCACCGCCGACACGACGGCGGAGATCGAGATCAGGATGCTGGCCACCACGTGGTCAGCGTAGCCGGGTGCGGCTCACGAGATCCGTACGAGGGAGCACCGCGGACAGCGCCACCACGCCGCTGTCCGCCCCGGTCGAGGTTCGACCACGCCACCGCAGGCCGTGCAGGGCGAGGAGAACCCTGCGAGGAGATCCTCGTCGAGGAGGTCCGGGTGTTCGCGAAGAGCTGGCGTGATCATGAGGTATTTTTACATGCGCATGCGTGGTGGTGAGACATGTGCACAGTGAGAAACGCGCCCAGACAGTTCCGTACGCCGGTCCTCCGGAGCTACGCCCGCAGGTCGTGCAGCGTCTTCTTCGCGCGCTTCTTCGCGGCGGCGGCAGACTTGTTCGCGGCCTTGCGGCGGCGCTTGCGAGCGCGCGGGTCGTTCCACAGACGCACGATCTGGTGACCTACCGACTCGCGATTCTTGACCTGGACACGCGGGGCGCGAGTGCCGATCGCGTAGGCGAGCAGAGCGACGGCGCCGATCACGATGATCTTGTTGCGCATGGCATCCTCCTTGTCGAGGAGGACCTCGAAGGATCCGCGGCCAAGGGGACGCGGCGTGAGGTCCTCCACTACTCAGACGCGTGGTGAGGGGCGTTCGTCACGGGCGATTCGTGATGAATCGACATCGCAGTCGGTGCTGATCGCAGAGGGTCGTACCGGAGGGTGTCGTGCGGGGGCGTCGGTTCGCCGTCGCGTCAGGGGCGTCCCATCCCGTGATAAGTCCACCCGGCGGCGCGCCAGGCTGCCGGATCCAGGCAGTTGCGACCGTCGATCACGACGCGTCCGCGAGCCAGCGAGGCCGCGTGCTCGGGGCTGAGGTGCCGACGGTATTCGTCCCACTCGGTCACGACGATGATCGCGTCCGCGTCGCGGAGCGTGGAGTCGAGGTCGCTGTCGTAGGTGAGCTGGGGATGCAGCCGGCGCGCGTTGTCGATCGCCGCGGGATCGGTGAGGGTGACCAGGGCGCCCAGACCCTGGAGCCGAACCGCCACGTCGAGTGCGGGGGAGTCGCGGACATCGTCGCTGTGCGGTTTGAAGGCCGCGCCGAGCACGGCGATCTTCTTCTCGAAGACACTGCCTCCCAGGGCGCCCATGGTCATCTCGACCGCCCGGTCGCGGCGGCGGAGATTGATGGCATCCACTTCTCGGAGGAAGGCGACCGATTCGCCTCGTCCGAGTTCCTCGGCGCGAGCGGAGAAGGCGCGGATGTCCTTGGGGAGGCACCCGCCGCCGAAGCCGATGCCGGCGCCGAGGAATCGTCGTCCGATACGGGCGTCGTGGCCGATGGCGTCGGCCAGAGTGGTCACATCGGCGCCGGTCACCTCCGCGATCTCGGCCATGGCGTTGATGAAGCTGATCTTCGTGGCGAGGAAGGCGTTCGCGGCGACCTTGACGAGTTCGGCCGTGGCGTAATCGGTGACGATGAAGGGCGTGCCCTTGGCGATCGACGGGTGGTAGACCTCGCGGAGGATGCCGGCCGTGCGTTCGCCGTCGTCCGTCGGAGCGCCATCCTCGGACGGGACGCCGGCGACCAGGCGATCGGGGTCGATGGTGTCCTTGACCGCCCACCCCTCGCGGAGGAACTCCGGGTTCCACACGAGGGTGGCGCCGTGCGCGGCCACGCGGGGCGCCAGGCGGGCGGCCGTGCCGACCGGGACGGTCGACTTGCCCGCGACGACGTCCCCCGGGGCGAGGAAGGGCAGGAGAGCGTCGACGGCCGCGTCGACGTAGGTCAGGTCGGCGGCGTATCCGCCCGCCTGCTGCGGGGTGCCGACGCCGATGAAATGCACGGCGGCTCCGCGGGCCGCGGACATCTCGGTCGTGAAGGTCAGCCGACCCGAGGCGATGCCGTCCGTCAGGATCTCCTGCAGGCCGGGCTCGAAGAAGGGCGCTTCGCCCTGCGAGAGCGCCCTGACCTTCCGCTCGTCGACGTCGATCCCGACCACTTCGTGCCCGATCGAGGCCATCGCCGCCGCGTGAACGGCTCCCAGATATCCGCAACCCACAACAGACAGACGCACGATCAGAGCCTTTCAGATTTCCGGACGGCAGGCCGACCGGTCTGGCGGTGGACGCTGCGGTGCAGCGGGGTCAGCGTCACGCCGCGGTTTCGCCGGGGGCGAGCGCTGCACGGGCCGTCTTGCCGAGGATGACGAAATCGCCCAGCAGGGTCCAGTTTTCCACGTAGGACAGATCGAGCCGAACCGAATCCTCCCAGGAGAGGGAGGAGCGGCCGCTGACCTGCCACAAACCGGTGATGCCGGGCTTGGCGAGGAAGCGTCGGTGGACGTGGTCGGCGTAGACAGCCACCTCGGAAGGCAAGGGGGGTCGCGGCCCGACGAGGGACATCGAACCGCCGATGACGTTGAAGAGCTGGGGGAGCTCGTCGAGGCTGAACTTGCGCATGACGCGTCCGATCGGCGTGACCCGCGGATCGTTCTTCATCTTGAACAGCACCTCGTTGCCCGAATCGCGGTGTTGCGCGGCTAGCTGGGCGCGCAGCTCCTCGGCGTTGACGACCATCGAGCGGAACTTGAACATGGTGAACTCGCGACCGCGGAAGCCCACGCGGGTCTGTCGGAACAAGACAGGTCCCTCGCTCGACAGGCGCACCGCGATGGCCAGGAAGAGCAGGATCGGGCTGAGGAGCACGACACCGACGCTCGCCGCGAGAAGGTCGACGGATCTCTTCAGGAAGCTCTGCCCCCTCGAGAACTTGGGCGTCTCCACGTGGATGAGGGGCAGACCCGCGACGGGCCTGGTGTGCAAGCGCGGGCCGGCGATGTCGACGATGCTCGGGGCCAGGACGAGATGCTGGCGGCCGGCCTCCAGGCTCCATGAGATCTCCTTCACCTTCTCGGCGGGGAGCTCATCGGCGCTGGTGATGGCGACCGTGTCGGCGCCGGTCGCCTGCAATGCCCGCGTCACGTCGCCGACGTGGCCCATCACGGGGATGGAGGTGCCGGGGATGGTGTCAGCGGTCTTCCCGTTCGGCACGCAGGCGCCGACGACGCGGTATCCCGCACTGGGGTTGCGGGCGAACTCGCGAGCGAGCTGCGTCACGGAGGGCAGCGACCCGACCAGGAGCACATGGGCGGAGTATCGTCCGCGGGAACGCTGGACCACGAGCCATTGCCGCCACATCCAGCGGGTGAAGCAGAGGACCAGGATGCCGAGCGGCAGGCTCACCAGAAGATACCCCCGCGCGAGGTCGATCTGGGCGAGGAAAGCGATGATGGCCACGGTTCCGAACAGTCGGAAGCTGGCGTCGGCGATGCGGACGTACTCCGCCGAACCCGTGCCGATCACGCGGTCGCTGCGTGACTCGACGAAGGCGAGCGACCACATCCACGTGACGATGAGGATCGCCGAGAAGGCCCAATACGACAGGTCGCTGATGCGACTGTCGCGGCCCGCGGCGAGCTGGGCGTTTCCCAGTCCGAACCAGAGGAGCTGGGTGCCGTAGACGACCCAGACGAGGGCGGCGAAGTCGGTCAGCACGAGGTTGCGTCGATAGAGGCCTCGCCACGGATCGCGAACGCGCGCAGGGGGCGGGGAGGAGGCCGGCGGCATCGGTGGTTCAGCGGGGAGGGACCGCTCCGGCGTCGATGGGCCGAGCGCGGCGGCGGTTCCGCCCGGGTCGGCGTCTGATGAAGACCCGCCGGGGCGCAGGCCGGACATCGCCATGTGTGCCCCTCTCGCCTTTCCCACGCGCGCGTGGGAACCCTCCCGCGAACAGTAACAGGCAATGTTCACCCGTCAACTCACCCTGCTTTTCTTGTCATACGCAGGAGACGTGAACGTTCGTTGTCCGAGTGCGCTACGACCGGCGACAGGTTGGTGGTGCGGCAGGCGGTCCCCTACACTCGGGCGCGGATCAGCCGTGCCCGGCTGCCTCGAGATCGTGCCGAACGGCGGGGTCGCCACTGCTGGCCGCACGGAAGGTTCCGATGTCCCGCGCCTCGTCGCCGCCGCTTCGCCCCCGCCGCGGGCAGGCCGGTCTGATCGCGGCGATCGCGATCGCTGCGCTGGTGGTCGCCGCGGTAGCCGGTGTGTTCGCGTTCGCGCTGTTGCGCCCCGAGCCTGCGTCGAGCTCGCCGCCCGCGCCGTCCCCCGAGACGACGACAACGATGCCCGCGGCCTCTCCGACAGTCTCACAGACCCCCACGCCGCCGCCGGCGCCTCCGGTCTCGCCGGCCGCGCAGACCTGCGACGGGTCGTCGACCCTGATGACCGTCTGGGCGCACCCCGACGACGACATCATCTTCGCCAATCCGACCATCTCGGATGCGATCGCCGCCGGTCGGTGCGTACGCACCGTGTTCGTCACGGCGGGTGATGCCGGCAAGGGGATGGACTATGTGCGGGCGCGGGAGCTCGGCATCCTGCGCGCATACAACGCCATGCGTGGCAAGGACGGCGAGTGGGATGCCACGGACATCGCACTCGATACCGGCGTGCACGTGCGGCGACTGACGCCGAAGGACGACCCGCATCTGTCGGTCCTGTACCTGCGCCTGCCGGACGGGAACATCACCGGCGCCGGTTTCGACGCCACCGCGCACGCGACCCTCAGCAAGCTCTACGACGGAACCGAGGGATCGCTCGTCCCCGTCGATGGGGGGCCGGCCGTGACCCGGGATCAGCTCGTGGGCTCGGTCCGGGAGCTGGCCTCCGCCTTCACTCCGGAGAGCACCCTCACCCACATCCCCCGGGGCAGCGTCTTCGCTCCGGGGGACCACCCCGACCACTCGGCCGTCGGAACACTGGTCCGTGATGCGTTGACGTCGGATGCAGCCGTGGGGCCCGGCATCCGGTACTTCGTGGGATACCCCTCCGAGAACCTGCCGCGCAACCTCGAGGGAGCGGTCCTCGACTCCAAGGTGGACACCTACCGCATCTACACGCAGCAGGACCAGGTGATCCGCTGCGCCGATCGCACCGCGTGCCTCAAGACCCGCAAGTTCGGCGAGTGGCTCCAACGGTCCTACGCCAAGACCGAGGCCGAGCTTCAGATGGGCTGAGCCGCGCGCATTCGGCGGCCCGGGCCTCCGCTGCGTTCCGTCGGTAGACGAGGCGTCAGTGCTGGTAGGTGCCGTGGAGGATCGCCCGTCCGAGCGTTGTGAACGCCAGATTGAACGACACCACAGCGGGGGAGGCGTCGGCGTCGACGCCGAGCGACGGCTCGCTCACGGCGTGCACGACGAAGAAGTAACGGTGGGGTTGATCGCCCTGCGGGGGCGCGGCGCCGAGGAATCCGGCCGTGCCGCCGTCGTTGCGGACGTGGAAGGCGTCGCCCGGGAGATCGCCGGAGGCGGCTCCGGATGCCAATTCGCGGACGTCCGCCGGAACGTCGACGAGCACCCAGTGCCAGAAGCCGCTCGGGGTGGGGGCGTCGGGGTCGAAGCCCGTGATCACGAACGACTTGGTGCCCTCGGGGACGTTCGACCAGGAGAGATGCGGGGACGTATTGCCCTTGTCGGCGACCTGGGCGTCTGCGAGGGGGTGTCCGTCGGTGACGTCGTCGCTGACCACGTCGAAGGACGGTGCGGACGGAAGGAGCGGGTACGGATCGGGCGTCTGCGGACGGGAGAGATCGGCCATGAACGGAATGCTAGGACGGCGCGGTCATCCGGCGGCAGGTCTTGCATCCACCCGCGCCGGAGGATATCGGTCAGCGGCTGAGGTCGAGGAGCGAGAGGGCTGTCTCCCAGCAGCCCTCGGGAGCGGGGAGCCCGTAGTCGTTCTCGACGACGGTGCGCAGTTCGGCGGCCAGGTCGTCGACGGAGGGCTGCGCGTCGAGGGCGTCGAGAATGGGCAGAATGAGGTCGTCGTACTCGTCGTCGGGCCATCCGTGCCCGATGTGGTGGACTCCGATCGGATCCCACTCGTTGAGGACAGCGCGGATGCGCAGTGCGACGGGCGACAGTGACCGCGGCGGTGTGGACGTCTGCATAGGGGGAGTGTGGTCAGCTTCGTTAGGTGCGCGCTGAGCATCGCCGATGCGTCCGGTGCGTGATGCACATCTGCACCGCGGTGGCGTGGGAGCGTGATCCGCCGATCGGTCTCACCCCACCCCGCCGGGTGGCGGGGCTGCGGGGTTTCGGGCTCGGATAGGGCAACCATCGCGATAACGTCGAAGGGCGCCCGAGGGCGAGGGGAAACCCGCAATCCGTCGCCGGGGGGCGAAGTACAGGACGGAGTCGCCGTGAGGGACATCGACGAGCCTTCGGGCGCCGAACAGGCACCCGACGAATCGGCGTCGCCGCGCCGGTCCGGGATATCCCGGAGAGCGCTGGTGTTCGGCGGCGTCGCCGTGGGCGGACTCGCCGCGCTCGGTGGTGGCGCCCTCGTCTACCGCCAGATCCGGCGCTCGGCGCCCCCGGAAGGAACCTGGGTCAAGCTCAGTCCCATCGTTCCCGTCCCCGATGCCTCCCCGCGGGCTCCGTCCCCCGCTCTCGAGGAGCCGGGGGAAGACACGACCGTCGCGGTCTGGGCTCATGCCGACGACGACATCATCTTCGCCAATCCCCATCTCGCGGGGATCATCGGCTCCGGGGCGACCCTGCGCACGGTCTTCGTCACCGCGGGCGACGCGGGACGGGGCCTCGGCTACGCGCAGCAGCGCGAGGCCGGCATCCGGGCCGCGTACGACGAGATGCGCGGCAGCACGCAGCCCTGGAACACCTCCCAGCTGACGCTGCGAAGCGGCGCACGGGTCACACGCTTCGTGCCCGCCGACGATCCGCGGCTGTCGATCACCGTGCTCCGATTGCCGGACGGGAACCTCAGCGGGAAGGGGTTCCCGACGACGGGCGAGGCCGGTCTCACCCAGCTCATCAACGGCACGGTGCCCGCTCTCGCGCCGATCGATGACGGCCCGACGCTCGACGCGCGTCGTCTTTCGGAGACCATCGCCGAGCTGATCCACGCCGGTCGTCCCGATCGCATCACGACCAACATCCCGCACGAGAGCGCCTTCGCGCGGGGGGATCACCCCGATCACTCGTGCGTCGGATCGCTCGTCCGAGCGGTGGCACCGGTCGTGGGGATCGCACCCGAGGCTGTCACGTACTACATCGGTTATCCCTCGCAGCACGAGCCCATCAACGTCGAGGGAGAGGCCCTCGATGAGAAGGTCGACGTCTACGCGACCTACGCGGCGCAGGATCCCGTCGTCACCTGCGACAGCGCGGCGGCCTGCCTCGCGCAGCCCGGCTTCGGGCAGTGGCTGCGCCGCTCCTACGGCAAGGCGGAGGGGGAGCTCCGGTTGACCTGAGCCTCCCGCTCGGCGGTCAGCGTCGATCGGCCGGCGAGCCGGCGCGTTGCGCGATCAGGGCGGCCTCGACCCGCGACGACACCGACAGCTTGTTGAGGATCGAGCTGACGTGATCTTTGACGGTGGCGGAGCTGAGGTGCAGCCGGCGTCCGATCTCGGCGTTCGAGTCGCCCGTGGGCAGGTATCCGAGCACGTCGCGCTCGCGGTCGGTGAGAAGAGCGACGCGACGCGAGGCGTCGAGGTCGGGTCTCCCGGCGTAACCCTCCACGAGGGCGCGCGAAACCTCCGGGGAGAGGACGACCCCACCCGCGACGAGAGAACGGACCATCGCCGCGAGGTGCGCGGGATCGGTGTCCTTGACGAGGAATCCCGAGGCGCCGTCCCGCAGGGCGCGGGTGATGGACTCGTCGGCCGCGAACGTCGTCAGGATGCCGACCACCGGCCGTTCCGCGTCATCGCGGAGGGCCGCGAGGATGTCGAGGCCGCCGACTCCCGGCATCCGGATGTCGAGGAGGACGAGGTCAGGGCGAAGCGCGCGGATGACGGCGAGCGCATCGGGTCCATCCACGGCGGCGACCACCTCGATGTCATCGGCCGCGTTCAGGATGAAGGAGAAACCGGAGCGGACGAGCGCCTCATCGTCGACGACAACCACCCGGATCACGACTGTCACTGTACGCCGAGACGACGAAACCGCCCCGGCGGAGCGGGGCGGCAAGCCGGGACGAGGCGCGATACGTGGGGCTCAGCGCCTCGCCCCGGGGTTCAGGGGAGGTCAGTCCTCCGAAACGGTGACGGTGACCTCGATGTTGCCGCGCGTCGCGTTGGAGTAGGGGCAGACCTGATGCGCCTCGTCGGCGAGCTGCTGGGCGAGATCGTGCTCGATGCCGGGCAGGACGACCTCGAGAAGCACGGCGAGCTGGTAGCCGCCCTGACCGTTGGGGCCGATGTGGACGCGGCCGCCGACCGAGGAGTCTTCGATCGTGACCTTGCGCGCGCGGGCGACGGAGTGCAGAGCGCTGTGGAAGCAGGCGGCGTAACCGGCGGCGAAGAGCTGTTCGGGGTTGGTGCCGGCGCCGGAGCCGCCGAGCTCCTTGGGGGGAGCGACGTCGAGGTCGAGGTAGGTGCCGGCCGTGACGTGACCGAGGCGGCCCTGGCCGGTGGAGACGGCTTCGGCGGTGTAGAGAACGTCCATGGTGTTCCTTTCTGGGGACGGTGGGGAGGCGATCGTCAGGCCGTGTGGCGCGTCGCGTGGGCGTCGCGCGCGTCGTCGGGATGGTCGCGCAGGTCTTTCATGGCTTCGGTGAGATGGCGCAGGGCGTCGATCAGTTCGCGAGCGCTGGCGGCGTCGGTGAGGCCGGAGCCCGCGGCGATGCACTGCGGAACGTGGGCCAACTCGGTGCGCAGCCTCACGCCGCGCTCGGTGAGGGCGACGGTGACCACGCGCTCGTCGTCGGGCCGACGCGTTCGGGTGAGGTACCCCGCGTTCTCCATGCGGGCGAGCATGGGGGAGAGAGTGCCGGAGTCGAGCTGAAGGGCTTCTCCGAGGCTGCCGACGGTCTGCTCGCCGTCGTTCCACAGGGTGACGAGCGCGATGTACTGCGGATACGTGAGGTTCCACGGTTCCAGGAGTGCGCGATACGCCTGCGTGGTCGTGCGATTGGCGGCGTAGAGCGCGAAGCACACGAGCTGGTCGACGGCGGGCATGAATAAACTGTTGCACACAATTTAATTGTGCACAACTGATTCGCGTGCAGCTTCCGTGCACCGGGGCGACGATGTCAAGCCCTGCCATCCCCCCACGTGACATCGGAGCATGGGCGCATGATCGGCCGAAGCGACGTGAGCGCCTCCTCAGCCTCGGGGTTCCTCCCCGAGGGCGGGCGGGACCTGCTCGCCATCAATGGGCACCACTTCGAACTCGGTGCGTCGGCCGCGCCCCTCTTCGGCGATCTCGCCTGAACGCGGCGACGTCGCGCCCGGGGGAGCCGCTCGGTGGTTCGTCGTCCGCGGCGTTCTGCTCAGCCGACACTGCCGTCGGTCGCCGACACGCGTACCGTGACACCTCCGGTGAGGTCGATGCTCCACGTCGTCGCGGTGCCGTCGCGCTGGAGCTCGGCCTCTTCGACGGCGCCGCCCGTGCCCTGGGCTGCGGCGATGCGCACGGCGTCCGCCAGGGTGGTCCCGGCAGCGTCGAGCGCCGACCGGTCTTCGGCGTCGAGGGTGCCGCCGTCGGTGGAGGAGCGCACCTCCCCGCCGTCCGAGCTCACGCGAACCTCGACCTCTCGGCCGCCCGAACCGACATGCACCTCCCACGCCCCGTCGTCCGCCTCGAGCTGGAATGCGCGCCCGCCGGCGGCGGATTCAGCCGTGGTGATCGCCCGAACGGCTTCCCGATCATTGGTCGGGGTATCGCTCGCGGGGGTCAGGGGGGCGCAAGCGGCCAGGGTGAAGACACTCGCGGCGAGCAGCATGACGGCGGCGGACGAACGACTCGGGCTCATGGGGGAAGGGTAACCAGGCGCTCCGCATCGCCAAGAGGTGTTGCGCGACGGCCGCGACCTGTGCGCAACGCGTTTTACCAAGCGGGCCGCGGCGCGTCAACAGCCCCCGCACACTCAGCTTGGGCCCGAACGATGGCGGGTATGAGCGAGATCATTGCCCACCACGGACTTCTGACCGACATCGACCTTCATGTCGACGACACGGGCGGCACGGGTCGCCCCGTCGTCCTCATCCACGGCTGGCCCCTCTCGGGCGAGTCCTGGGCCCACCAGGTCCCGGCCCTGGAGGCCGCCGGCTACCGGGTCGTGACGTACGACCGTCGCGGTTTCGGGCGCAGCGACAAGCCGCGCACCGGCTACGAGTACGACACATTCAGCAACGACCTGGAGGCCGTGCTCGAAGCGCTCGACCTGCGCGACGTCACGCTCGTCGGCTTCTCGATGGGCGGGGGCGAGGTCGCGCGCTACCTGACGCGCCACGGGGCCGACCGCGTGCACAGCGTCGTCTTTGCGGCCGCCGTGCCGCCGTACCTCGCCCAGACCGACGACAACCCCGAGGGCCCGCTCGACGACGCGACGGCGAACGGCATGAAGCAAGGGCTGAAGGACGACGAGAAGGCGTTCTACCACCAGTTCACGACCGACTTCTTCTCCGTCGACGGCACGCTCGCCGTCTCGGAGGCCGACCGGGCCGAGGCCGAGCGTCTCGCGAATCAGGCCGACCACCACGCCGCCCTGAAGTCGATGGAGGCCTTTGCGACCACCGACTTCCGCGAGGATCTCCCGAACGTCACGGTGCCCACCCTCGTCATCCACGGTGACAGCGACACGACCGTGCCCTTCGAGGGTTCGGGCAAGCGCACCCATGAGGCGATCGCCGGCAGCGAGCTGCACGTCGTCGCGGGGGCGCCCCACGGCGTCAATGTCAGTCACGCCGACGAGTTCAACCGTGTGCTGATCGACTTCCTGAAGCGCTGACCCGCCGCCGCGCGTCCCTCTCTCGCCCGCACCCGCGGAGGACGCGACGGATGCCGAGATGCCCCGCCACCCGACCGGTGGCGGGGCATCCGTCTTTTCGTGGACGTGGACGGTTCGGGGTGTACGGTGGGCGCGCTCGGGCCTGGGGGGAGGGGCGACGTTTGGCCGTGGCATCCGGATGGCGTAGTCTTGATCTTTGGTGCCCGCCTCTCTGCGAGCGGGTTACCCGAACGTGAGCCCTCCACCGGCCCTGTTCTCCCGTCATCGGCGGGGCAACGGACCACCGGAGCGGGATTCACGAACTCCTCCGTTCGATCAAGAAAGCAGCACTACTGTGACGCGCACTTTCACCCCCAAGGCCGCTGAGGTCACGCGCGAGTGGGTCGTTATCGACGCCACCGACGTCGTTCTCGGCCGCCTGGCCTCGCACGCGGCGGTTCTCCTCCGCGGCAAGCACAAGGCGACCTTCGCCAACCACATCGACTCTGGTGACTTCGTCATCGTGATCAACGCCGAAAAGGTCGCGCTCACGGGTCAGAAGCTCACGCAGAAGAAGGCCTACCGCCACTCGGGCTTCCCGGGCGGACTGAAGTCCGTCACCTACGACGAACTCCTCGAGAAGAACCCTGTCCGCGCGGTCGAGAAGGCCATCCGCGGCATGCTGCCCAAGAACAGCCTCGGCGCGGCGCAGCTCAAGAAGCTCAAGGTGTACCGCGGCGCCGAGCACCCCCACGGTGCTCAGCAGCCCACGGCATACACCTTCGACCAGGTCGCCCAGTAAGCGCCGCCGGATAAGGACGAAACAGTGTCGAACATCGACTCCAGCAACTACAGCACCGAGACGCCGGCCGAGCAGTCGGTCGTCGCCGCCGAGCGCCCCGTGCTCTCGGTTCCCGGCGCAGCCGTGGGCCGTCGCAAGCAGGCCATCGCCCGCGTGCGCCTCGTTCCCGGTTCGGGCACGATCACGGTCAACGGCCGCACGATCGAGGACTACTTCCCCAACAAGCTGCACCAGCAGCTGATCAACGACCCGTTCACGGTGCTCGAGCTCGCGGGCTCGTACGACGTGATCGCGCGCATCTCCGGTGGCGGCCCCTCGGGTCAGGCCGGCGCGCTGCGTCTGGGTATCGCCCGCGCGCTCAACGAGATCGACGCCGAGAACAACCGCCCGACCCTGAAGAAGGCCGGCTTCCTCTCGCGCGACGCTCGCGTCAAGGAGCGCAAGAAGGCCGGTCTCAAGAAGGCCCGCAAGGCGCCTCAGTACTCCAAGCGCTGAGTTCGATCCTCCGTATGCCTCTCTTCGGCACGGACGGGGTGCGGGGGCTGGCCAACGGCCTCCTCACCGCCGAACTCGCGCTGCACCTGGCCCAGGCGACCGCTGTCGTCCTGGGCCAGGGCCGTTCTGCGGAGGCGCGAAAGGCCGAGGGTCGTCGCCTCACGGCCGTCGTCGCCCGCGACCCGCGCGTCTCGGGAGAGTTCCTCTCGGCCGCGGTCGCCGCAGGACTGGCCTCCTCGGGCGTCGATGTGCTCGACGCGGGAGTCATCCCCACTCCCGCCACCGCGTTCCTCATCGCCGACCGCGACGCCGACTTCGGTGTGATGGTGTCGGCGTCGCACAACCCCGCTCCCGACAACGGCATCAAGATCTTCGCCCGCGGCGGCACCAAGTTGCCCGACATCGTCGAGCAGCGCATCGAGAGCGCCCTCGACTGGGACCGGCTCCAGCCCACGGGCGCCGGGGTCGGCCGCATCCGTCGCTTCGCCGACGCCGAGGATCGCTACGTGTTGCACCTCCTCGGGTCGCTGCCGCACCGCCTCGACGGGATCCATGTCGTCCTCGACTGCGCTCACGGCGCGGCGGCTGGCGTGTCGCCCGAGACCTTCAAAGACGCGGGCGCCCAGGTCACGGTCATCGGAGCCGAGCCCGACGGCCTGAACATCAACGACGGCGTGGGCTCGACGCACCTCGACGTGCTCGCTGAGGCCGTCGTGCGCCTCGGCGCCGACGTCGGCATCGCCCACGATGGGGACGCCGACCGCTGCCTCGCCGTGGATGCTCAGGGCAACATCGTCGACGGCGACCAGATCATGGCGATCCTCGCGGTCGCGATGAAGGATCGTGGTGCCCTCGCCGATGACACGCTCGTGGCGACGGTCATGAGCAACCTCGGACTCCACCGGGCGATGGAAGCCCACGGCATCCGGGTGCTCCAGACCGGTGTGGGGGACCGTTACGTGCTCGAGGCCATGAATGAGGGGGGCTACTCCCTCGGCGGTGAGCAGTCCGGACACGTCATCATGAGCGAGTTCGCCACGACCGGTGACGGACTGTTGACCGGTCTTCACCTCGTGGCCGAGATGGCCCGCCAGAACAAGACGCTGGCCGAGCTCGCCTCGATCATGACCGTCTATCCGCAGGTGCTCGTGAACGTGCGCGGCGTGGATCGCGACGGCGTGAGTGATGAGGGCGTGCAGGAAGCCGTGGCCGCGTCGACGGCCGAACTCGGCGATTCCGGTCGCGTGCTGCTGCGCGCGTCGGGCACCGAGCCGCTCGTGCGCGTGATGGTCGAGGCCGCATCCGAAGAGGATGCCCGCGCTCACGCGGATCGCCTCGCCGACGTCGTGCGGGAGCGTCTCGCGCTCTGACATCGCGACGGGGCGGGACGGGCCTCGAGCCCGCCCGCCCCGTCCTCGTTCGCAGGCAGCCCTGCGCCGGTGCTCAACACTCCCACTGACGGGATGCTGCGGTGATCAGTACTCGAGCGACTCGATGTAGCGCAGCAGGACGCCCTCGCGCAGGGCCCAGGGTGAGACCTCGAGCTCTTCGACGTCGAGGGCCTTCATCGCACGCTCGACGACGATCGCGGCGGCCACGATCTGGAACGTGCGGTCGGCGGTGATTCCGGGCAGGGCCTCGCGCGCGTCGGCGGGGATGCGTGCGAGTCGTGGGATCCAGTCCTTGAGCTCCTTACGCGGGAGGACCATCCGGTCGATGCCCGACCACCCCGGCACGGGGTAGCCCGCCAGTTTGGCGAGCGAGCGGATCGCCTTGGACGACCCCACCACGTGATCGGGACGCGGGAGCGCGGCGAAGCGTTCGGCGACCGGGGCGAGGACGGACGCCGCGTGCTGACGCATCGCGTCGATCTCGTCGTCGCTCGGAGGGTCGTGGGGGAGGAACCGCACCGTCGAACGTCCCGCGCCGAGCGGCACGGATTCGGCGAGATCGGGGAGCTCGTCGGCGCCCCCCGCGATCTCGAGGGAGCCGCCGCCGATGTCGAAGAGCAGGATCTGTCCCGCTGACCACCCGAACCAGCGACGGACCGCGAGGTAGGTGAACCGGGCTTCGGTCTCACCTCCCAGCACCTGGAGAGGCTGTCCGAGAACTTCTTCGATGAGGGCGATGACCTCTTCGCCGTTGGTCGCATCCCGCACCGCGGAGGTCGCCGTCGCGAGGAGCTCGTCGACCCTCTCGGCCCGGGCGCGATCGCGCGCCGCGGTCACGGCATCCACCAACCCCTGCACCCCCTCTGCGGAGATCGACCCGTCCGGAAGGAGGTAGCGCATGAGTCGGAGTACGGAGCGGTGCGAGGTGGTGGCGGTCGGGCGTCCTCCCGCCCGGGCGTTCGCGACGAGCAGGTGGACGGTGTTCGAACCGATGTCGAGGACTCCCAGGCGCACGGTCCGAGCGTAGTGGCCGCGCTGCGACGCTCGGGGGCCGCGGGGGAGAGGGGCGGGTAGCATGAGCGAGTGTCCGCCGCTGAGACCGCAGCTCCCGCGCCGTCGCTGAGCCCTTACCGTCAGATCGATCGCGACGATTGGGCTCGTCTGGCCGGCGGGCTGGAGCAGCCGCTGACCGAGAACGAGATCGTGCAGCTGCGCGGCATCGGCGACCGACTGGACCCTCGCGAGGTCGCCGAGGTCTACCTGCCGCTGAGTCGTCTGCTGAGTCTGTATGCGCGGGCGACGCGTCGACTCGGCGCCGACACGAGCACCTTCTTGGGCGAGCCGGACGCGACGACTCCGTTCGTCATCGGAGTAGCGGGATCGGTGGCGGTGGGCAAGTCGACGATCGCGCGGCTGCTGCGCGAGCTGATGAGCCGCTGGCCCGACACCCCCCGAGTGGAGCTGGTGACCACCGACGGCTTCCTCTACTCGAACGCCGAGCTCGAACGGCGCGGCCTCATGGACCGCAAGGGCTTTCCTGAGTCATACGACCGTCGAGCGCTCGTGGAGTTCCTCAGCGAGGTGAAGTCGGGAGCAGAAGAAGCGCGGGCTCCCTTCTACTCGCACGTGCGGTACGACATCATGCCGGACGCGCACGTCACGGTGCATCGTCCCGACGTCGTCATCGTCGAGGGGCTGAACGTGCTGCAGCCGCCGCCCTCGCCGAACGAGGTCGCGGTGAGTGACCTGTTCGACTTCTCGATCTACGTCGATGCGGACGCGGCGCACATCGAGCGCTGGTACGTCGATCGCTTCCTCGCCCTGCGCGACAACGCCTTCACCAATCCGACCTCGTTCTTCAAGGTGTTCGCCGATATCAGCGACGAAGAGGCCGTCGAGCGCGCGCTCGGCTACTGGCGCGAGATCAACCTGCCGAACCTCGAAGAGAACGTGCTGCCCACGCGCCACCGCGCCAAGCTCGTCCTGCAGAAGGGTGCGGACCACACCGTCGAGACGGTGCTGCTGCGCAAGCTCTGAGCATTCCGACGCCGGTGCGGCCGCAGTAGTGGCTCGGTAGTGCCAGGGGCTACCGGCATCCGCGTGTTCTCGCGGTTCTTCGAGCCCGCCGTGCGGGTGAGCCGCACCGCTCCCGTATCTGATGACGAGCGCGCGGAGGTCCGCAGTACTGGGTGTTCGGACCCGTAGCGATCCCCGTAGCCCGGCATGTTCTCAGCGTTCTCATAGCGCTTTTAAATGATCCGTACGGCTGTCGGAAGGCCGCAGAGGGCGCTGCACACGCGCGTCCCGAGCACCAGGTACAGGAGTGTTTCTATGGATCGCGCGAATCAGGGGACGTCCGGGTCATCGCCCGGGCGGGCCGGGTCACGGAGAAGGAGCGCGGTGTGGACGCGCTCGCGGATCGGACGGGCGTCGGTCAAGACGGCCGCGGCGGTGGGGGCCGCCTCTCTCAGCTTGTTCGGCGGCGTCACCGCCGCGAACGCCGCCCCCGGTGACGTCTCCAACGCCTCGGGGACCTTCCTCGGCGGGTCGATCCTGAGCCTCATCGACCTTGACGACGTGGTCCTGCTCGAAGGGGCCACGGCCACCAACGGGGGCACCGAGGAGACGGTGACCGACTACAACACGCTCGACCTGACCGCGGTGGGCGTCGTGAACGTCACCGCTCCGGGCGGCGTGCAGGTGCCGATCGACCTCGGCTCGCTCGGCGTCGTCGGCCAGTATGCCAGCGCCGACCCCGACGGCTCCTCGGTGGGGGCGTCCGGTGCCGTCGGCTCGGGCGGCATCATCGGTACGGGCGCTCCGGCAACCGGCCCGTTGAGTCTCAGCCTCGGCGGCGCCGTCGACACGCTCGCGGGATCCGTGGCCGCTGAACTGGTCGACGAGATCACCGGACTCGACCTCACGCTGGGTGCCGTGTCGGCACGGGCAGCGCAGGACGCGCCCGCCGACGCGACCAGCAGCTACACCATCGCGGGCGGACAGCTCGTCATCGACAGCGCCACCCTCTCTGCGCTGACCGCAGAGCTGAACACCGCGGTCGGGGGACTGCAGGCCTCGCTCGACAACGTGGACGGCCTCGTCAACGGTGGCGTCGCGAGCGTCCTGGGGGCACTCGGGGTTCAGGCCAACCTGTCGGTGGGCACGACCAGCCTCACCGGCGCGATCAGCGGCCTGCTGACCGGGCAGATCACCTCCGACGAGTACCCGGGCGTCGTCATCGACCTGGGCACGGGCGAGATCATCGTCGACCTTGACGAGATCGGCCGCCTGAACAACCTTCCCGCAGGGGCAGAACTCCTCGGTGCGCAGACGCTGCCGTACATCCAAGATGCCGTCGTGGATGCCGTCACGGGCCTCACCGATCGCATCGACACGGCCGTCCTCAACGCCGTGCGCGGCATCTCGGTCACCGGGGGGGTCGTCATCCCGCCGATCCTCATCACCCCGCAGGTTCCTGTGCTGAGCGTGAACACCACGATCGGCCAACTGCTCGATGGGGACACCTCCGGCATCGTCGTGCTCGGCGGGATCACGCTCCCCGTGGGACTCGGCGCCGTCGCCGGCGCGATCCTCGCACCCGTGCAGGCCATCGTCGCCAATGTCGGTGCCGCGGTCGACGTCGTGGTCACCCCGGTGACGACCGTCCTCTCGCCCGCGCTGGGGACGGTTCTGCCGGCAGTCGCCAGCGTCACGGTCAACAACCAGTCGACGAGCGCCGAGGGTGTCTTCTCGATCACGGGAGCTATCATCACGGTGCTGCCCGGTTCGATCGCGACGACCATCGAACTGGCCAACGCCACGGTCGGCCCCAACGCACTCGACGACAACGCCGACGTGTCGATCACGACGCCCGAGACCGGCGATGAGTTCGTCGTTCCCGGACCGGACGACGTGTCGGATGTGACGGTCACCGGAACCGGCGAGCCCGACGCGGTCATCACCGTCTCGATCCCCGGTCAGGAGGACCAGGTCGTCACGGTGACTCCGCAGGGGACGTGGACGGCGGTCTTCACGGATCTGCCCGTCGGCGACTACACCGCCACGGCCACACAGGACGCCGACGGCACCACCGCGACGGTCGACTTCTCGGTCGTCGAGGCGCCCGATGTGGTCATCACCGCTCCGACACCCGACCAGATCTTCGTGGTCCCCGGGGTCGACGTCACGACCGACGTGACCGTCACCGGAACCGGTTTCCCGGGCTCGAACGTCGACGTCGAAATCGGCGGGACGATCCAGACGGTCCCGGTGGGACCGGAGGGAACCTGGACCGCGACGTTCACCGACCTGCCGATCGGCGACTACAGCATCACCGCGACCCAGGAGTTCGATGGATCGACCGACACGGTGGACTTCTCGATCGCCGAGACGCCCGACGTCGTGATCGAGGAGCCGGTCGACGGCACCGAGATCGCCATCGGCCAGATCGACGGCGTCGCCACGGTGACCGTCTCGGGAACTGCCTCGCCGGACGCGACCGTCACGGTCGAGCTCGACAACGGCGCCACGGAGACCACCACCGCGGCCGCCGACGGCACGTGGAGCGTGGATTTCGCCGATCTGCCCATCGCCGACTACACGGCGACGGCGACCCAGGATGCCGACGACTCGGTGGACACCGTCTCGTTCAGCGTCGTGCTCGCCGAGGCCGTGGAGATCACGGCGCCGATCGCCGGCACGGAGTACGAGGTCGGCGAGCCGGACGCGACGCGCTCGGTGACCGTGACCGGTACCGGCCAGGCCGGTGCCGAGGTCACCGTCTCGGTCCCGACTCTCGGTGCGCAGACGACGACCGTCACCAGCGCAGGTCTCTGGTCGGTCGTCTTCGCGGACGTCCCCGTGGGCGACTTCTCGGTGACGGCGGTGCAGGACATCGACGGCTCGATCGCCACGACGTCGTTCTCGGTGACCGCGGTCGCCGCGGATGCCGACGCTGACGTGCTCGATGCGGATGTCCTGGACATCGACGCGGATGCTGACGTGCTCGATGCGGACGCTGACGTGCTCGATATCGACGCGGATGCCGATGTGCTCGACGCGGATGCTGACGTGCTGGACATCGACGCCGACGCTGACGTTCTCGACGCCGACGCCGATGTGCTCGATATCGACGCGGATGCCGATGTGCTCGACGCGGACGCCGACGTGCTGGACATCGACGCCGACGTGGCCGACATCGACATCGTCGACGCGGATGCCGATGTGCTCGATGCGGACGCCGACGTGCTGGACATCGACGCCGACGTGGCCGACATCGACATCGTCGACGCGGATGCCGATGTGCTCGATGCGGACGCCGACGTGCTGGACATCGACGCCGACGTGGCCGACATCGACATCGTCGACGCGGACGCCGATGTGCTCGATGCGGACGCCGATGTGCTCGATATCGACGCGGATGCCGATGTGCTCGACGCGGACGCCGACGTGCTGGACATCGATGCCGACGTGGCCGACATCGACATCGTCGACGCGGACGCCGACGTGCTCGACGCCGACGCCGACGCGCTGGATATCGACGCGGACGTGCTGGATATCGACGCTGACGTTCTCGATGCCGACGCTGACGTGCTCGACGCGGATGCCGACGTGCTGGACATCGACGCCGACGCCGACGCCGACGCCGACGTTCTCGATGCGGACGCGACGGATGCGGACGCGACGGATGCGGACGCGACGGATGCTGACGCGACGGATGCTGACGCGACCGATGCCGACGCGACCGACGGTGACGTCACCGTACAGGCCCGTGCCGACGTCCTCCTTCCGCAGATCGTTCGGGGGATCGGCGTCAGCCAGACCGTGGTCGTCCAGGGCTTCCAGCCCGGGGAGACGGTCTCGGCGACGGTGAACTCCACGCCGTTCGAGCTCGCCCCGGTCACCGCTGATGCAGAAGGCTCGGCGCGCATGACCTTCGAGGTCGGTGCCGACTTCGAACTCGGCGCCCACCGGGTGGAGGTACGCGGTTCGGTCACGGGTGAACTCCCGACCGAGCGGGAGAACACCGCCTTCACCGTGACGGCGCAGCCCGCCGCCGCGGGGAACGGCGGGGGCTCGTCCCTCCCGGCCACCGGCGTGGACCTGAACGGACCTCTCGTCGGCGGCCTCGCAGCAGCACTGATCGTGGCCGGTGCGACTCTGTGGACCCTGCGTCGACGGAGCACCAGCGGAGAGCAGCGCTGACGATGACCACCACGGCGGAGGAAGCACCCGCATCGGGGGTGTCGGACGGGCCTTCCTCCGCCCGGCGGTCGGGTGGGGTCATGGCGGCGGTCGCCGCCGCCATGACCCTGGCCATCGTCCTCGGCTACGCCTTCGTGGCAGTGTCGTTCACCATCCCTTCGAGCCCGACGCGTCCCGCCGTGTCGGCAGCCTTCTCTCCGTACTTCACGCAGCGGTGGAACGTGTTCGCGCCGAACATCATGAAGGTCAACCGCTCGCTCCAGATCCAGGTGCAGTGGCGCGAGGACGGCGAGCTCCAGCGCAGCGAGTGGGTCGACGTCACCGACGCGGAGTTCTCCGCGGCGCGCGGCATCCCGACGCCGTCTCGGATTTCGAAGAACAGCTTCAACGCCGCCCAGGCCTACCTGACGCGGTATCAGGCGCTCAGCGCGGAGCAGCGGGACCGGGTGCGCGATACCTTCATCCGTCGCGTCAACGATGGGGCGTTCGCGCCGATGGATCCGTCGGCCCTGCTCGAAGAGATCGACGGTCTCGGGGGCAGTCGTGCGGCGTTGGTGAGCTACCTGAGGTACGACTACATGCTCGTCCGTTTCGCCTCCGCCTTCGGCAGCGCGTACTTCGATCGCGATGTCGAGCGCGTCCGGTGGCGTATCGAGCACGATCGGCCGAACGACTTCCTGCATCGCTTCGATGCGGAGCGGCAGACGGAACCGTCGTACACGACATTCGGGTGGCGACAGCCGGCGGTCGCTCCGTCCGACGAGGTGCAGGCCATCTACGACGAGGTCATCGAGAGGTACACGGGACGATGAGCCGAGCGGCATCCGTCGACGAGGAACGACCCGTCGAGACCCTGAGCCTGCGGAAGCGATTCGCCCCCGCGACGCTATGGCCCCGCCTGCAGGACTGGCTGACCGCGCGGAAGCACTCCACGATCGGGTTCTCGGTCCTGCGTGTGCTGTTCGGCGTCTCGATGCTGATCGTGCTCGTTCCGAGCTACGCCGACCGCCACTATCTCTGGGGTGCGGGAGCCTGGTGGGTCGACCCCGAGGCCGACCGCCGGGGGTGGTGGGAACCGTTGCGCCTGCTGTTCCCCAAAGACAACGCGCTCGTCTTCGACCTCTCGTTCCACGTGCTGCTCGCGCTCGCGGTCCTGTTCGTGGTGGGCTTCCAGACGCGGTGGGTGACTCCGGTGCTGCTGGTGTTCTGGGTGGGGCTGTCGACGAACAGCACGCTGCTCGGCAACGGCGGCGACACGCTCATGAGGATCGTGCTCTTCTTCGTCGTCTTCGCCGACCTCAGCCGGCATCTCTCGGTCGATGCGTGGATCCGACGGCGCCGCGGCATCCGCCCCTCGCATCGTGCCGGACGGATGCCGACCTGGGTGCCGCCGTGGCTGGGTATCTGGACCCATAACACGGTGCTCATCCTCTGCGTGTTCCAGATCCTGCTCGTCTACCTCGTCTCGAGTTTGCTGAAGTTCCAGGGCGAGGAATGGCTGAACGGGACGGCGATCTACTACGCGCTGAGCATCGAACAGTTCCACGTGCTCCCCGCGCTCAGCCAGCTCGCGTGGCAGTCGGCGCCGGTCGTGGCGCTGGCGACCTGGGCGGCGCTGTGGGTGCAGATGCTGTTCCCCGTGCTCATCCTGTGGAAGCCGACGCGCTACGCCGCGGTGCTGGTGATCACGGGGATGCACCTGAGCATCGCAATCCTGCTCGGGCTCTGGCCCTTCTCGCTCGCGATGATCGCGCTCGACCTCCTGCTGGTCCGGGACGGGTCGTGGAATCGCCTGGGCGCGCGGCTCGGGGCGCTGCGGAGGGGTTTGCTCAGCCCCGCCACGTAGACTCGAACCCATGTGCGGAATCATCGGTTATGTGGGTCCTCGGCAGAGCCAGGACATCCTTCTGGCGGGTCTGTCGCGTCTGGAGTACCGGGGGTACGACTCCGCCGGCATCGCCGTGATCGACGGCGACGGACAGCTCGACATGCGCAAGCGCGCGGGGAAGCTCGCCGTTCTGCGTGACGACCTCGAGTCCACGCCCATGCCGAACGGCACCACCGGCATCGGCCACACCCGCTGGGCGACGCACGGCGGCCCCACCGACGCCAACGCCCACCCGCACCTGGCCGACGACGACAAGCTCGCCGTCATCCACAACGGCATCATCGAGAACTTCGCCGAGCTCAAGAGCGAGCTCGTCGGCGACGGTTTCGCGTTCCGCAGCGAGACCGACACCGAGGTCGCCGCGGTCATGATCGGCCGCGAGTACGCGCGAACCAAGGATCTGGTGCAGGCGTTCCGCTCGGTCGTCTCGCGCCTCGAGGGGGCCTACACGCTCCTCGCCATGCACGAGGACCACCCCGGCCTGGTCGTGGGAGCGCGTCGCAACTCCCCGCTCGTGATCGGTCTCGGCGAGGGCGAGAACTTCCTCGGCTCCGATGTCGCCGCCTTCGTGGAGCACACGCGCAACGCGCTGGCGATCGGCCAGGACGAGATCGTGGCCATCACCCCCGAGGGCGTCGAGGTCACCGACTTCTCGGGCGCCCCCGTCGAGGTCGAGGCCTTCGAGGTCACCTGGGACGCCTCGGCCGCCGAGAAGGGCGGCTGGTCGTCGTTCATGGCCAAGGAGGTCTCCGAAGAGCCCGAGGCCGTCGCGAACACCATCCGCGGCCGCATCCACGAGGGCCGCGTCGAGATTCCCGAACTCGACGGCATGGACGACTTCCTCGCCGACATCGATCGCATCCTCGTCATCGCCTGCGGTACCGCCGCCTATGCCGGCATGGTCGGCAAGTACGCCCTCGAGACCTGGACACGCGTTCCGGTCGACGTCGAACTGGCGCACGAGTTCCGCTATCGCAACCCCGTGCTCACCCCTCGCACGCTGGTCGTCTCGATCAGCCAGTCGGGCGAGACCATGGACACCCTCATGGCTGTCAAGTACGCCCGTTCGCGCGGCGCGAAGACCCTGTCGATCTGCAACACCCAGGGTGCGACGATCCCGCGCGAGTCCGATGCGATCGTCTACACGCACGCCGGCCCCGAGGTCGCCGTCGCCTCGACGAAGGCGTTCGTCGCCCAGATCACCGCCCTGTACCTGCTGGCTCTGCACGTGGGTCGTGTGCGCGGCGCGGTCGACCCCATGGTCGCCGTCGAGGCCGTCACCGAGCTCGAAGCCGTGCCCGGCAAGATCGCCCGCGTGCTCGAGACCGAGCAGGCCCGCATCGAGCAGCTCGCGCACTGGATGGCCGACACCCGTTCGGTGCTGTTCCTCGGACGCAACGTCGGATACCCGATCGCGCTCGAGGGGGCGCTCAAGCTCAAGGAGCTGGCCTACATCCACGCCGAGGGCTTCGCGGCCGGCGAGCTCAAGCACGGCCCCATCGCGCTGATCGAACCCGGTCAGCCGGTCTTCGTCGTCGTTCCCAGTCCGCGCGGCTCGGGCGAGATGCACAAGAAGGTCGTCTCGAACATCGAGGAGATCCGCGCCCGCGGCGCTCGCGTCATCGCGATCGCCGAGGAGGGCGACGTCGCGGTGCTCCCCGCTGCCGACGAGGTCCTGCGCATCCCACTGGCCGCGCCCCTGTTCGAGCCGCTCCTTGCCGTGGTGCCGCTGCACATCTTCGCGATGGGCCTGGCCGAGGCGAAGGGCCTCGACGTGGACCAGCCGCGCAACCTCGCCAAGTCGGTGACGGTCGAGTAGGTCTCGCATCGAAGGGGCCGGATGCCGTGGCATCCGGCCCCTTCGTCGTCTCGGTGTCGGCGAGCACCGGCAGAATAAGAGGGATGCCAGGAGGGGAGCGCGCATGATCGTCGGTATCGGCGTCGACCTCGTCGACGTTCCGCGGTTCGAGGAGCACGTGCGGCGCACCCCTCGGCTGGTTCCCCGCCTGTTCTCGGTGGGCGAGCGCACGCTGAAGCCCCGCTCCCTCGCGGCGCGCTATGCGGCGAAGGAAGCCCTGATCAAGGCGCTCGGCGGCTCCGACGGCGTGCACTGGACCGACATCGAGGTCACGTCGGAGCCGTCGGGGCGACCGGTCTTCTCGCTCAGCGGCGAGACGGCCGCCACGGTCGCTCGGCGGGGGATCACGGCCCTGCACCTGTCGATGTCGCACGATGCGGGGCTCGCCACGGCGTATGTCGTCGCCGAGTCCCTTCCCGGCACTGAGGTGCCGGCATCCGCGATCCCGCCCCTCCGAGAGGACGACGCATGACGATGGCACCGGGAGTGCTGCGCGAGGCGGCGGTCGACGTCGACGCGATCACCGAGAACGTGCGCCACCTGCGCGCGCTGACAGGGTCCGAGATCATCGCGGTCGTCAAGGCCGCGGGCTACGGACACGGGGCGCACCGTGCCGCCGTCGCGGCGCTTCGCGGGGGTGCGACGCGCATCGGCGTGTCCGACATCGATGAGGCGCTGGCCCTGCGGCGTGCCGGCATCACCGCGCCGCTCTTCGCGTGGTTGCACGCCCCGGGCGCGTCGTTCGCCGAGGCCGTGCGCGAGGAGATCGAGCTCGGTATCTCCGACATCGACCAGCTCTTTCGTGCGGCTGAGGCCGCCCACGGCGAGCAGTCCGCGGCCGTGCACCTGAAGATCGAGACCGGGCTGTCGCGTAACGGGATCGCCCCCGCCGACTGGCGCACGGTGTTCTCCGAGGCCGCGCGTCTCGAACGCATCGGTCGGCTGCGCGTGGTCGGGCTGTTCTCGCACCTGTCGAACACGAGCGAGGCCGACGACCGTGCCGCTCTCGCCCGGTTCGAAGAGGGAGTGGTGCTCGCGGCATCCGTCGGCCTCACTCCGCCGCTGCGGCACATCGCGGCCACGAACGCGGCGATCGCGCTGCCGGAGGCCCGGCTCGGGTGCGTGCGGATCGGTATCGGTCTCTACGGCATCTCCCCCTTCGGCGACCGCTCGTCGGCCGACCTGGGCCTGCGTCCGGCGATGACCCTGCGTGGCGCGGTCGCGGCGGTCCGGCGGGTCCCCGCGGGCACGGGGGTGTCGTACGGGTACGACTACCGCACCGAGCGTGAGACGACGCTCGCGCTGATCCCGCTCGGTTACGCCGACGGTGTGCCGCGGCAGGCGTCGGGCCGGGGACCCGTCTCGATCAACGGCCGTCGGTTCCGCGTCGCCGGACGGATCGCCATGGATCAATTCGTCGTCGACGTGGGCGACCACCCGGTCGCCGTGGGGGATGAGGCCGTCCTCTTCGGCGACCCGACTCTGGGTGTGCCCTCGGCGCGCGACTGGGCGGACGCCGCCGACACCATCGACTACGAGATCGTCACGCGCGTGGGTGCCCGCGTGCCCCGACGGGAGGTTCGCGCGTGAGTGTTCCCGACGCACTGCTCGGCGAGCGGGTCATCGACGGCCCGAGCGACATGGAAGAACTGGGCCGGCGGATCGGTCGCGATCTCGCCCCCGGCGACGTGGTCGTGCTGACCGGGCCCCTCGGCGCGGGCAAGACGACCCTGACCCGGGGAATCGGCGAGGGGCTCCGCATCCGCGGGCCCGTCCAGAGCCCCACCTTCGTGATCGCCCGCACGCACCCGTCGCTCGTCGGGGGAACGCCGCTCGTGCACGTCGACGCCTATCGTCTGGGGGCCGCGGTCGAGCTCGACGACCTCGACATCGACGTGGCGGGCTCTGCCGTGATCGTGGAGTGGGGGCGCGGCGTCGCCGAGTACCTCGCCGACGCGTGGTGGGAGATCGAGATCGACCGACAGGTCGGGGGACGCGGGGTCGACAACGCCTGCGGCGAGATCGCCGTGCACACCGTCGAGCTCGACGCCGACGCGCCGCGGAGGGTCACGATCTCGCGTCGCCCCTGAACCCCGCGCGACGGGCGAGAGGCGTGCGGGGGCGTTCTGCTCCCGCACGGATCGCGGGAGCACGGTCCGCCGCCCATACCGCGCGGAGGGCCCGGAGGGTCTCGACCGGCTGCTCGACGTGGGCGAAGTGCCCGCTGTCGTCGAGGACGCGGTCGTCGTAGTCGTGGATCAGGCGTTCCCACTCGCGGGCGTCGCGCTCGGCGACGAAGACGTCGTGCGCTCCGCGCACGCAGCGCACCGGGCATGCGATGCGGCGCCACACGCCGTCGTCGTGTGCGCGCGAGAGCCTGGCTGCCGCCAGAAAGGCTGCGGGGCGGATCTCGTCGGCGAGATCGTCGGTCACCGACCGGTCGATGTTCTGCGGATGCCGGAACAGAGGACGTGCCAGCCGGTGCAGGGCTCCTGTGCGGCGCAGCAGCTGCAGCAGCGGACGGGCGAGGGGGCCGAGGCCGCGCAGCACCCGCATCGCGAGCATCATCCCCGCCAGCCACGGCAGTCGCCGCGCGCTGCGCACGGGATGCCGGGCGATCGCTCGTGCCCCGGCACCGCTGGGCGAGACCACCCCCGCGGCGACGGTCTCGCGGGGGAAGCGCGCGGCGACGTCCAGAGCGATCACGCCGCCGAGGGAGTGCCCGACGACGCGCCACCGCGGATAGCCGAGCGCGCGGGCGACGGCCGCGACCGCCACGGCCATTTCGGCCGGCTCCGGCACGGGCCCCGGCGTCTCGCCCCAGCCCGGCAGATCGATCGCGACGATGTCGGACAGGGGCAGGCGCAGGCCGTCGGATGCCGCGATCATCGGAATCCAGGTGCGCCAGGAGCCCGCCGCCCCGTGCAGCAGGACGGTGGCCACGGGGCTTCCCGAACGTCGACCCGCGTGGACGACGAGCGGCGCCGCCCCGGTGGGGACGACGACGCGGCGCAGGCCGAGGGTGCTGGCATCCATGCCCCCTCTTCGGAGCGGAGGGCGGAGTCGGATGCCGCCGAGGAGCGGCCGGATACGCTGGAAGCGTGATTCTCGGCATCGACACGTCCCTCGGCACCGCCGTCGCCGCGATCGCCCGCGACGGGGAGGTGCTCGCCGACGAGCACAGCTCCAACCCGCTCGGCCACGCCGAGGTGATCGGCGACCTGCTGCGCCGGGCCACGGTCGCGACGCCCGCGCCCACGCACGTCGCGATCGGCATGGGGCCCGGCCCCTTCACCGGGTTGCGCGTGGGCATCGCCACCGCTCGCGTGTACGCACTCGGACGAGGCGTCCCGGTGGTCCCCGTGCCCAGCCACGACGGCATCGCCCTGGGACTCCTCCTTTCCGATGCCCTGACGGGAACGGACACGGGCCGCTTCGCCGTCGTCACCGACGCGCGGCGCAAGGAGTTCGCCTACAGCGTCTACGAGGGCATCGACGACGACGGCCTTCCCCTGCGGGTATCGGAGGCGCAGCTGTGCCCCCGTGACGACCTCGACTCTCGCCTCGACGCCGCGGGCGCCCGCCGCTACGACGCCACCACGGTGTCGGCGGCGATGATCGCGCTCGCCGCGGCGCGCGCCCTCGATGCCGACCGCACGCTCGCGGGTTCCGAGCCGCTGTACCTGCGCAGCCCCGACGTGGTCGCCGCGCACGCGCCGAAGAGGGTGAGCTGATGGTGACGCGCACGGCCACCGTCGATGACCTCGACGCCATCATGGCCCTCGAGCGCGCGTCATTCCCGACCGACGCGTGGAGTCCCGCGATGATGCGCGAAGAGCTCGCCTCGCCGCACGGCTGGTACGTCGTCGTCGAAGAGACGGGGCGGCTCGTCGGCTACGCGGGTCTGCGCGCGGTGCGCGGTGCTCGGGATGCCGACATCCAGACGATCGCCATCGCCGAGGCCGCGCGCGGCCGGGGGCGGGGGCGCGCCCTGCTGACGGCGCTGCTGGAGGAGGCGGTGCGCCGAGAGGTGCACGACGTGTTCCTCGAGGTGCGCGCCGACAATCCGACGGCACAGGAGCTGTACCTGTCGGAGGGGTTCGCCGAGGTCGGTCGCCGCCCCCGCTACTACCAGCCCGACGACGTCGACGCGATCGTCATGCGGCTCGACCTGCGCGGTTGGTCCGCGCGGCGTGCCGAGGCCGCGGATGGGGCGGCGCCCCGTGCCGCAGAATCGGACCGATCCCACGGAATCGGATCAGAGGCGTCGACCGATCCGCGTCCGGTGCACTCGTCCGAATCCGTGACATCCTCCACCTCCGGAAAGGGTTGGTGCTGATGGACGCGCCCCTCGTACTCGGTATCGAGACCAGCTGCGACGAGACCGGCATCGGCATCGTCCGCGGCCGACAGCTGCTCAGCAACACGATCGCCTCCAGCATGGACGAGCACGCCCGCTACGGCGGCGTCGTACCCGAGGTCGCCGCGCGAGCCCACCTCGAGGCGCTCCACCCCTCGATCGACGCGGCTCTCGCCGAAGCCGGCGTCACCCTGGCCGATCTCGACGCCGTGGCGGTGACGAGCGGTCCCGGCCTGGCCGGCGCGCTGATGGTCGGCGTGGGCGCGGCGAAGGGGCTCGCTGTCGCCCTCGACAAGCCCCTCTACGCGGTCAACCACTTGGTCGGACACATCGCCGCCGACATCCTCGACGCCGACGCGGGGGAGATCGAATACCCCACCGTCGCCCTGCTCGTCAGCGGCGGGCACACCTCCCTCTTACTGGTGCGCGACCTGACGAGCGACGTCGAGCTCCTCGGCGAGACGATGGATGACGCCGCGGGCGAGGCCTTCGACAAGGTCGCACGCCTGCTCGCGCTCCCGTACCCCGGCGGTCCTGAGATCGATCGGGCCGCGGCCGAGGGCGACCCCACCGCGATCCGCTTCCCGCGCGGGCTCTCACGGGCGTCCGACATGGCATCCCACCGCTACGACTTCTCGTTCTCGGGCCTGAAGACAGCCGTGGCGCGCTGGGTCGAGCAGCACGAGGCCGCGGGTGAACCGGTCCCGGTCGCCGATGTCGCCGCCTCGTTCCGTGAGGCCGTCGTCGACGTGCTCGTGACCAAGGCCCTCGACGCGTGTGCGCGTCACGGCGTTCCGCGTCTGCTGCTCGGCGGCGGCGTCGTCGCCAACAAGCGTCTGCGCGACGTCGCCCTCGAGCGCGCCGCGGCTGCGGGTGTGGCCGTGCGCATTCCGCCGCTGCGCCTGTGCACCGACAACGGCGCCATGATCGCCGCTCTCGCCGCCGAGCTCATCTCGTCGGGCCGTCGCCCCTCGACCCTCGCCTTCGGGGCGGATTCGACGCTCCCCGTGACCGAGATCCAGGTGGCGGAGGATCCGGATGCCGACATCCCGGTCCCGCGCGCAGGGACGACCCCGTGACCGACGCGCAGCCACCCACCCGGCGCGCGCGCAAGGCGGACGTCGGCCCCGCGGTCGACCTCCCTCCCGTGCCGCCCCTGCCCGACGACGTCCGGACAGCGGGCTCCGAGATGACGGCCCGCGAGATCGACGAGGATGTCGACGGCCGCCTGCCGACCGCCCAGCTCGAAATGGCGGCGTTCGGCGATCACCTGATCCCCTATGCCCCGCCCGTGCCCCCGACGCCGCCGTCCGTCGCGCCGTGGGCGCTCGGCGTGGCGATCATCGCGCTCGCGGCGGCGGTGTTCACCGGCTGGCTGCTTCCCATCGGGGTGATCGGTGCGGTCCTCGCCATCGTCTCGCTCCGGCGGGCGCATGACAGCCGTCGGGCCGCCGTCTGGGCGCTCGCGCTGTCTCTGCTCTCGGTCTCGTTCAGTGCCGGCTGGTTGATCTGGGGCTTCTCGCAGCTCGCCGTCGGGTGACCGGCGTCGTCAGACGCGATCGGCCAGCAGCGCGAGACGCTTCGACCCCACGCGCGTGAGGAGGAGTGTGGCCGAGGCATCGCCGCGCAGAGAGAGCTTCTTGCGCAGCACCGCCGGGTCGACATCGACCCCGCGCTTCTTGATCTCCAACGTCCCGATCCCTCGTGCGCGCAACGCCTGGGCGAGCTTCTTCGGGTCGGCCGGCAGTTGCTCGCGCACGCGGAACGACGAGACGAACGGGCTCGTCAACGCGGCGTCCGAGGTGAGGTAGGCGATGCCGGGTGCGAGCATGCCGGCATCCAGGGCTCGTCCGACCTCGCCGATGAGACGCGCGCGGATGACGGCGCCGTCGGGCTCGTGGACGAATTCGCCGAGCTCGCGTTCGTCGACATCGGGGCTGTCGGACGGCGCGGTGAGCTCCCAGGCGTCGTTCCCGCGCACGACGAGCGCGGCGCGGCGGATCCCCTCGCGGGCGAGGGAGCCGGCCCAGAGCACGAGCTCGATGGTCGAGCCGTCGGCGCTGATCCACTGCGCCTCGACATCGTCGGGGATCTGCGTGCGGTCGAAGCCCGGCCCGAGCTTCACGCCGCCGGGCGTTGTTCTCAGCAGCTCGAAGACCCACTCGAGCGAGGGCGACCACTCGGCCGAAGACACCTGGCGCGTCTCGGCGTGACCCGCCGTGCGTCGCGCGGGGTCGAGCCACACGGCATCCGTCCCGCTCAGGTCCACGTCCTCGGCGCGGGCGTGCTGCACCGTCGCCGCGTCGCCGAAGGGGGCGAGATTGTAGGCCGCGAGGGCCGCGGTCACCTCGTCGGCGTCGACGGCGTGCACCCGGATGCCGAGACCCGCCATCCCGAGGGCGTCCCCGCCGATTCCGCACCCGAGGTCGGCCACGCTGTCGATCCCCGCGGCGCGGAAGCGGCCGGCGTGACGGGCGGCGATGGACAGGCGGGTCGCCTGCTCGAGCCCCGCGCGAGTGAAGAGCATGCGTTCGGCGAAGGGCCCGAACTTCGCGGTCGCGCGCACCCGCAACCGGGCCTGCCCGACGACGGCCGCGACGAGGTCGGGGGAGTGGCCTGCGGCCCGCAGCCGCGAGACCGAGCGAGCGACCTCGTCCGTCGAGTCGAGGGCGCCCACCTCGTCGAGGAGGCGCAGGCCCTCGGGCGTGAGCAGTGCGGTCAGCTCGCTGGTATCCACCGATTCAGCCTAGGCGGGGGTTCTTGCTGGCACTCGCGTTGCGTGAGTGCCAACGCTTCTCTACACTCGAATTAGCACTCTCCCCGCGTGAGTGCTGACAAGTCTTCTGTAACGAGAAAGAAGAGGTAGACCGTGTCGGTTTCCATCAAGCCGCTCGAGGACCGCATCGTCATCAAGCAGGTCGAGGCTGAGCAGACCACCGCGAGTGGTCTCGTCATCCCCGACACTGCCAAGGAGAAGCCGCAGGAGGGCGAGGTCGTCGCTGTCGGCCCCGGCCGCATCGACGACAACGGCAACCGTGTCCCCCTCGACGTCGCCGTCGGCGACCGCGTGCTCTACAGCAAGTACGGCGGCACCGAGGTCAAGTTCGGCGCCGACGAGTACCTCGTGCTCTCGGCTCGCGACGTCCTGGCGGTCGTCGTCCGCTGATCGAGTGAGATCGTTCGAAGGCCCCGGATGCCACGGCATCCGGGGCCTTCGTCGTCCCCGGTGCGGGCACGCCCGATGTGGCACGAAAAGCGCGATGGTCGGCGTCTCGGGACCCGGGCGGAGCCCTAGGCTGGGTCGGTGACCCGTGCTCCTTCCGCTCTGACCGGCGGGAGCACCCGCGGAGCGGTGTACGCCCTCGGTGCGTACCTGCTCTGGGGCGTCCTGCCCCTGTACTTCCTGCAACTCACGCCCACCGGCCCCTTCGAGGTGGTGGCGTGGCGCATCATCCTCGCGTTCGTGTTCTGCCTGCTTCTGTTGACGGTGCTGCGCATGTGGCGGCCGTTCCTGGCGATCGTGCGGCAGCCACGGCTGATGGGGCTCACCGCGCTGGCGGGCGTGCTCATCTACGTCAACTGGCAGACCTATCTGTACGGGGCCCTGACGAACCACGTCATCGAGACGAGCCTCGGCTACTTCATCAATCCGATCGTGACGGTGCTGCTCGGCGTCATCGTGCTCCGCGAGCGGCTGCGCGTCGTACCGTGGATCGCCATCGGCCTCGCCGTCGTCGCGGTCGCCGTCATCGTCATCGGATACGGGGCATTTCCCTGGATCGCCCTGACGCTGGCCTTCTCGTTCGGTTTCTATGGCCTGGTGAAGAAGCAGATCGGACCGGCGGTGGATGCCGTGAGCGGACTCACCCTCGAATCGCTGTGGCTCCTGCCGGTCGCGGCGATCCAGCTGGTGTTCGTCGCGAGTCTCAGCGGCATCACCCTCGGTACAGCGGGAACGCTGCACACCGTGCTGCTGCTGCTCGCGGGAGCCGTCACCGCCGTGCCTCTGCTGTTGTTCGCCTCGGGGGCGCGGCGCGTGCCGTTGACCGTCATCGGCCTGCTGCAGTTCGTGGCGCCCATCATCCAGTTCGGGATCGGCGTCTGGGTTCTGCACGAGCCCATGACCCTCGAGCGATGGATCGGATTCGCGCTCGTGTGGGTGGCGCTCGCGATTCTCAGCATCGACTCCGTCGTCGCTTCCCGGCGTCATCGCCGGGTCCCCGCGGATGTCGTCGAGCCCGTCTGAGTTCTTTCACTTCGTTTCTCGGCCGCAATTGCCGTAGGAAAGTAACGATTAGGTCGCGTAATCGACCGTTAACACATTGCAACATCGCCGCGACAAGTGCGCCATTAGGTTTGTCACAATCCGAGCGGGTTATCCGCGCGGTTCCACCTCACCAAGGAGCACCCATATGAGTGTCCTCTCCCGTTCGCGTGCGGCGAAGATCATCGGCGGCTTCGCCGTGGTCGGCGTCTCCGCGCTCGTCCTCGCCGGTTGTACCGATACCAGCACTCCGTCCGACTCCGGCAACGCCGCCGGTGGAGGCGACTTCCCGATCGACTGCAACGCCGCCGAACCCGCCTCGTACACGCCCGAGTACTCGTCGACCTCGACCGGCCCCGCCAAAGACCTCACCTACAACATCGGTACGGCTCTGCCCGTCACGGGCAACCTTGCCTTCCTCGGCCCGCCCGAGATCGCCGGCACCGAGCTCGCGGCGGCCGACATCAACGCCGCCAACAAGGGCGTCAACATCAACCTCATCCAGGGCGACTCTGGTGACACCGACAACAAGGCCTACGAGACCGAGATCCCGCGCCTGCTGGGAGCCGGTGCAACGGCGATCGTCGGTGCGGCGTCGTCGGGCACCTCGCTGCAGTTCATCGACCAGGTCATCGCGGCGAACGCCGTGCAGATCTCGCCGGCCAACACCTCGGCCGCCTTCACCGGCTACAACGACAAGGGCCTGTACTGGCGGACTGCTCCCTCGGACGTGCTCCAGGGCGAGGTTCTCGGCAACCTGATCGCCTCCGAGGGCAACGAGACCCTCGGCATGATCGTGCTGAACGACTCGTACGGCACCGGCCTCGCGTGCTTCACCAAGAAGGCGTTCGAGGGCGCGGGCGGCTCCGTCGTGGCCACCAGCCTCTACAACACCGGTGACACGAACTTCTCGGCGCAGATCGAAGACGTCCTGGCCCAGAAGCCCGACGCGATCGCCCTGATCACGTTCGACGAGGTCTCGACGATCATCCCCGACCTGACGGCCAGCTTCGCGAAGGACAAGCTGTTCTTCGTCGACGGCAACCTGAAGAACTTCGGCACGCAGTTCCCGAACGGCACCCTCACCGGCGCCAAGGGCACGTACCCGAGCGTCGACCCCGACTCTACGGCGACCTTCCGCAGCACGCTGGAGTCGTTCTGGAGCGGCAAGGGCAACCCTAAGCTCGAGGACTTCACCTACGCCCCCGAGTCGTACGACTCGGTCGTCCTCCTCGCCCTCGCGGCGCTGAAGGCGGGCTCGGCGGCCGGTCCCGACGTGGCCGCCAACATGCAGGCGGTCTCGGGCGGCAAGGGCGGCGGCACGAAGTGCACCACCTACGCCGCGTGCGCCGACATCATCAACGGCGGCGGCGAAGCGGACTACGACGGCGTCTCGGGCCCGATCACGTTCAACGACGTGGGCGACCCGACGCAGGCCACCATCGGTGTCTTCGAGTACGGCGACGACAACAACTACAGCTGGCTCCGCGCCGGTTGATCGGTTCTCTCTGAAAGGCCCCGGGACCTTGGTCCCGGGGCCTTTTCTCGTGCGCGGGGTGCCTGGCCGCGACAGGAGCCAAGGGATGTGCCCGGCCTATTCGCCACTCGTGGATCACCGTGAACCTCGAACGATGTGCCGGGCGTGGCCACGGCATCCGGGATGCTCTGACACCCCGAACGGCAGGGGCACCTCTCTCGATCTGCGGCGGAGAGGGAGACGGGGGCGGTTCCGTCTGCGCGTAGGCGCGGGGCGGATGCCGGGTGCCCGGGCCGTGCGGTCGACGGGCCGCGGCTCTCGCTGCGGGCCGTGGCGCGTGGGGGAGCGCGACCCATGGCATCCCCTCGGCCCCTGACGCCCGCGCGGGCAGGGCGTCACAGCGGGTCGAGTGTCCAGGACACGCCGCACGCGGGCCCGGGAGCGGCCTGTCGCGGACACTCGACGAGGGTGTGGAGCGATGGGGAGCCGGGCTGGCGCACCTCGGGCGTCACGCAGAAGGCCCGAGCCCCGGAGGGGACTCGGGCCTATCGGCGGGAGCGCGGCTCAGGTGCCGAGCGTTCCCAGGTACAGACCGATCACGGCCGGGTCGTCCATCAGCTCGCGACCGGTACCGGTGTAGGCGTCGCGACCCTGATCGAGCACGTAGCCGCGGTCGCAGATCTGCAGGCAGCGGCGGGCGTTCTGCTCGACCATGATGCAGGTGACGCCGGCCTTGTTGATCTCGGAGACGCGGATGAAGGCCTCGTCCTGACGCACCGGCGAGAGCCCTGCCGACGGTTCGTCGAGCAGCAGCACCTTCGGGTCCATCATGAGCGCGCGGCCCATGGCGACCATCTGGCGCTCGCCACCCGACAGCGATCCCGCCCGCTGCTTCAGGCGCTTGGCGAGGTCGGGGAAGATGCTCGTGACGAAGTCGACGCGCTCGTTGAACCCCTTCGGTCGCTGGTAGAGACCCATCTGCAGGTTTTCGGCGATCGTCAGGCTCGGGAACACGTTGTTCGTCTGGGGGACGAACCCGACGCCCTTCGCGACGAGCTTGTTCGCCCGCAGTCCCGTGATCTCTTCGCCCTGCAGGAGGACGGAGCCCGAGCGCACCTTGACCTGACCGAAGATCGCCTTGAGCATCGTCGACTTGCCGGCGCCGTTGGGGCCGATGATGCCGATCAGCTCGCCGGGGGCGGCGGTGAGGTTGGCGCCGTTGAGGATGTTCACGCCCGGCAGGTAGCCGGCGTGAACGTCGCGGAGCTCGACAACGTTGGCGGTCATCGACCGTCCTCCTTCTCGTGCGACGACTCGTTGTCGATCGCGGCGTCGACCTGCTGAGCGGTCTCGAGCAGCTCGGCGGCAGCGGCAGAGTCGACCGTCCCCTCGTGGCGACCCGTGACGACGCCGAGGTCGACGTCCTGGTGGGCTCCGAGGTAGGCGTCGATCACGGCCTGGTCTTTCATGACGGTGTCGGGCGGTCCCTCGGCGACGATCCTGCCCTCGGCCATGACCACGACCCAGTCGGCGATGTGGCGGACCATGTGCATGTCGTGCTCGACGAAGAGCACGGTCATCCCCAGGTCCTTCAGGTCGAGGATGTGGTCGAGCAGCGACTGCGTCAGCGCCGGGTTGACCCCGGCCATCGGCTCGTCGAGCATGACCAGCGTCGGGTCGCTCATGAGCGCTCGCGCCATCTCGAGGAGCTTGCGCTGACCGCCCGAGAGCGAGGCGGCGAAGTCCGTCTCCTTGGAGTCGAGCTTGAACCGCTTGAGCAGATCGCGCGCCTTCTCGTCGTTGGCGGTCTCCTGCTTGCGCCAGACGAAGGGGAGGATGCTCGAGAGCAGGCTCTCGCCCTTCTGCTTCGTCGCACCGAGCTTCATGTTCTCGAGCACGGTGAGAAGACCCAGCGCCTTGGTGAGCTGGAACGTGCGCACCTGACCCATGCGGGCCGCCTTGAACGCGGGGATGCCGGCGAGGTTGCGCCCGTCGAACGACCACTGGCCGCTGTTGGGCTTGTCGAAGCCGGTGAGGAGGTTGAACAGCGTCGTCTTGCCGGCACCGTTGGGCCCGATCAACGCCGTGATGGCGTTGCGGGGGATCTCGAGGTGCTTCACGTCGACGGCGGTGTTGCCGCCGAAGTCTCGGCGGACGTTGTCGGCGATGATGATCGGATCGACCTTGGCGACGCCGGGGGCGATCTCGCCCTTGTGCAGCCCGGTCGCCTTCACCCGCGGCGCGGAGGCGCTGGGTGCGACCGGCGTGGACTCATCGGACAAAGGTCATCTCCTTCTTGCTGCCCAGGATGCCCTGGGGGCGGAAGATCACGAGCAGCATGAGCGCGACGCCGACGATCACGAAGACGAGCATCTGGGACTGGTCGGCGGTGAGGAACGGCAGCAGTCCGATGGAGGACAGCGCCGGCAGGAGGTTCGACAGGAACGCCCGTACGACCCAGAACAGAACAGCGCCGAGCACCGGGCCGAAGATCGTCGCAGCGCCACCGAGGAGCAGTGCCGTGTAGACGAAGAACGTCTGCGAGGTGACGTACACGTTCGGGTTCACGTTCGTGTCCATCGCCGTGATGATGCCGCCCGCGGCGATGATCACACCACCGATGACGAGTGCTTGCATCTTGAAGGCGAAGACGTTCTTGCCGAGCGCACGCACGGCGTCTTCGTCCTCGCGGATGCCGCGGATGACACGGCCCCAGGGGCTGCGCATGAGCATCCAGACGAGCAGCACCGCAACCGCGACCGCGACCAGACCGAGGAGGATGACGTACCAGCGGTTCGCGTTGTACGTCCACGGGCCGAAGCCGTAGTCGCCCGCGGGCAGCGGGTTGTTCTCGCCTCGCCAGCCCGACTGGAAGTTGAACAGACCGTCGGCCGAGCCCGTGACGCCACGGAAGGTCGAGGTGAGGAACACCAGCCGAAGGATCTCGGCGGCCGCGATCGTGACGATGGCGAGGTAGTCGCCTCGAAGTCGCAGCGTCGGGATGCCCATGATGAGCGCGAACACGACGGCCGCGGCGAAACCGATCAGGGCGGCGAGCGGCCATGCGAGGCCGAACGTCAGGATCGAGATCGCGAAGCCGTAGGCGCCGATGGCCATGAAGCCGGCGACGCCCATGTTGAGAAGACCGGCGAAGCCGAAGTGCATCGACAGGCCGATGGCCGCGAGGGCGTATCCGAACGTGGCCGGCGCGAGGATCTGCGAGGCCGTGTTCGAGAGGATCTGCAGGAAGTCCATGGTTTACCTACCCGATTCGCTCTCGGCGACCGAGGATGCCCTGCGGTCGGAAGAGGAGGATGACGATGAGCACGACGAGGGCGCCCACATACTTCATGTCGGAGGGGATCCACAGCGTGGATACCTCGACGAGGAGCCCGACCACGATCGAGCCGATGAGGGCTCCGAACGCGGTACCGAGCCCGCCGAGCACGACGGCGGCGAACATGAGCAGCAGGATGCCGGAACCCATGTCCCAGCGGATGCCGGGGCGGAAGTAGGCCCACAGGACACCCGCGAGGCCGGCCAGCGCCGACGACAGGATCCAGACCATGCGCACGACGTTGTCGACGTCGATGCCGCTGGCGGCGGCGAGCGAGGGGTTGTCCGACACGGCGCGGGTGGCCCGGCCGAGTCGCGTGCGGGTCAGGAACCAGGCGAAGGCCGCGATGACGACGATCGAGATGCCCATGCTCGTGAGGTCGGTGACGCTGATGCGGATCGACCCGAGGCCCGGGATGATGTCGCTCGAGGCCCCCGGGAGCTGCTGCGTCCCACCGCCGATGAAGATCTGGAAGATGTAGCGCAGCGCCAGCGACAGACCGATCGAGACGATCATGAGCTGGACGATGCCCAGCCCCTTCCGTCGAAGAGGCCTCCAGATGCCGGCATCCATCGCGAGTCCGAAGACTCCCGAGAGGATGACCGCGAGCGGGATCGCGATCCAGATCGACCATCCGGTGCCCGCGCTCAAGAACAGCGCTGCAATGGCACCGAAGGTCACCATTTCACCGTGGGCGAAGTTGGACAGGCCCGTCGTGCCGAACACGAGCGAGAGTCCGATGGCGGCGAGGGCCAGCATGAGGCCGAAGTTCAGCCCGTTCACGGTGCGCGAGAGCAGCTGGTCCATGAAGCCGACCGTCTGTCGTTCCGCGGCGCCGAGGGTGAAGTTGCTCGAGACGGTGCTGGAGCTGCCGAACTGCACCTGCCGCTCGAACTCCTGTCCGTCCGGAACGGTCACGCCCGAGGGCAGCGAGTTCCGGTCGAGGTCCACCGTCCAGGATCCCTCCTTGGTGGGGACCTTGATCGTCGCGCGACCGCGCTCGTCTGTCGTGGCTTCACCCGTGAAGGATCCGTCCGTGGCGGTCACCTTCGCTTGCGCGACGGGCTCGCCTTCGGAGCGCACGTTCACCGTGATCGAGTAGGGAAGATCCTCATCGTTGACGGCTGCCGTCGATGCCGGGGCGAACCCGAGCACCAGGGCGGCAGCGAAGAGTCCTGACAACAGCGTCAGGATCGAGCGTCGACGGCGAGGCATCCGTGGGGATGCTTGCCGAGTGGTCACGAAACCTCCTGGTCGTTCGACGACGTGGACCGTCGCCGCCCGGACACCGTAGTCCGGGTTTATTGCCGCGTTGTTTCCATTGCAGCAGTCGATGCGAGAACGATACCCGGACACGATCAATTCGCTGTGCGTTGCGCATTCCCGGCTAATCCGCGAGTGCGGAATAGGGGTAGTCGCGGTAGCCCGTCGTGGGGTATATCGCGCGGGCGGGGAAGAAAAGACGCCTCTCCGGCGCTTACACTTTCAGGCGGAGCGCCTCGCACGCGCTCCGGCCGACGACGTCCCTTTTCGAGCAGGCGCCGCGCGCGCAGGAGGATTCATGGAGCAGCACGACCCGTTCGGTTTCATCGGACTGACTTACGACGACGTGTTGCTGCTTCCGGGCCACACCGACGTCATCCCGAGCGAGGCCGACACGTCGTCGCGTCTGAGCCGCCGCATCACGGTGGCCACGCCCCTGCTCTCGAGCGCGATGGACACCGTCACCGAGGCCCGCATGGCGATCGCCATCGCGCGTCAGGGCGGCATCGGCATCGTGCACCGCAATCTGTCGATCGACGACCAGGCCGGCATCGTCGACCAGGTCAAGCGCAGCGAGTCGGGCATGGTCTCGAACCCCATCACGACGAACCCGGATGCCACGGTGGCCGAGGTCGACGCGATGTGCGCGCAGTACCGCATCTCGGGTCTGCCCGTGGTCGACCCCGACGGCGTGCTCGTGGGCATCATCACGAACCGCGACATGCGCTTCGTCTCGGGTTTCGAGCGACAGACGACCAAAGTGAAGGACGTCATGACGAAGGACGGCCTGATCACCGGGCACGTCGGCATCCACGCCAACGACGTCATCGCGACCTTCGCGAAGCACCGCGTCGAGAAGCTCCCCCTCGTCGACGACGACGGCAAGCTCGCCGGCCTCATCACGATCAAGGACTTCGACAAGAGCGAGAAGTACCCCCTCGCCACCAAGGACGACCAGGGGCGACTGCGCGTGGGCGCTGCCATCGGTTTCTTCGGTGACGCGTGGCAGCGTGCCGAGGCCCTGCGCGACGCGGGCGTCGACGTCCTCGTCGTCGACACGGCGAACGGGCAGTCGGCCGGGGTCATCGACATCGTGAGCCGTCTCAAGGCAGACTCCTCGTTCGATCACATCGACGTCATCGGTGGCAACGTCGCGACCCGCGAGGGCGCCCAGGCGCTCATCGACGCGGGAGTGGATGCCGTCAAGGTCGGCGTCGGTCCGGGCTCGATCTGCACCACGCGCGTGGTCGCGGGCGTCGGCGTGCCGCAGGTCACCGCGATCTACGAGGCCGCGCAAGCCGCGATCCCCGCGGGGGTGCCCGTGATCGCCGACGGCGGTCTGCAGTACTCGGGCGACATCGCGAAGGCTCTCGTCGCGGGCGCCGACACCGTCATGCTCGGCTCACTCCTCGCCGGTACCGACGAATCGCCGGGCGAGATCGTCTTCCAGGGCGGCAAGCAGTTCAAGCAGTACCGCGGCATGGGCTCGCTCGGTGCGCTGCAGACGCGCGGCAAGAAGACCTCGTACTCGAAGGACCGCTACTTCCAGGCCGACGTGCCCAGCGACGACAAGCTCATCCCCGAGGGCATCGAGGGTCAGGTCCCGTACCGCGGGCCGGTCGCCGCAGTGGCGTACCAGCTCATCGGGGGCCTTCGCCAGTCGATGTTCTACGTCGGTGCACGCACCGTCGAGGAACTCAAGTCCAAGGGCAAGTTCGTCCGCATCACCTCGGCGGGACTCAAGGAGTCGCACCCGCACGACGTGCAGATCGTCGTCGAGGCGCCGAACTACAAGAAGTAAGCGATCCGCACGAACCCGCCGGGCAGGCGACTGCCCGGCCCGTTCGTCGTTCCGTCGCGACGTCGTGGCGCCCCCGGAGCCCGGGTGGTCGCCTGGCACACGGCATCCGGATGCCGATAAGCTGGCCGGCTCGCCAGCTGCGGGCCGACGGGGGACTGCCGCGGGCATCCGTACGTCGCCTCCGCCGCCACGAGCGGCCGACCCGGAACTCGCCATGGGATACCTCGACCTCGCCGCCCTCTCATTCACGCTGCCCGACGGCAGGCCCCTGCTCGACGAGGTGACGTTCCGCGTCGGTGAGGGGGTGACGACCGCTCTGGTCGGGCCGAATGGCGCGGGGAAGACGACGTTGCTGCGCATCATCCGCGGTGACGAGAAGGCGCACGGCGGTGTCGTGTCGATGGGCGGCTCGCTCGGCGTGATGGACCAGTTCGTCGGGCACGGGCGCGACGGAGAGAGCGTCCACGACCTCCTGGTGTCGGTGTCGCCCACCCGCATCCGACGTGCGGCGCTCGAGCTCGAGGCGTCCGAGAACGCCCTCATCGAGCGCGACGACCTCGACACCCAACTGCGGTACGCCTCGGCGCTCGCCGACTACGCCGACGCGGGCGGCTACGAGCACGAGACGGTCTGGGACACCTGCACGACGGCCGCCCTCGGGCTGCCGTACGAGCGGGCGCGGTTCCGCGACCTGTCCACGCTGTCGGGCGGCGAGCAGAAGAGGCTCGCCCTCGAGGCCCTGCTGCGCGGACCCGACGACGTGCTCCTGCTCGATGAGCCCGACAACTACCTCGACGTGCCCGGCAAGCGCTGGCTCGAGGAGCAGCTGCGGGCGACGTCCAAGACCGTGCTGCTCGTCTCGCACGACCGCGAACTGCTCGCCCGCGCCGCCGACCGCATCGTCACCCTCGAGACGGGAGCCGCGGGCAGCACCGCGTGGGTGCACGGCGGGGGATTCGGCACGTACGGAGCCGCGCGAGAGGACCGCATGGCCCGCCTCGAGGAGCTGCGTCGCCGCTGGGACGAGGAACACGAGAAGCTGCGCGCGCTGGTCGCCCGCATGAAGGTGGCCGCGGCCGCTAACGACGGCTTCGCCTCGCGCTACCAGGCGGCGGTGACGCGCCTGTCGAAGTTCGAGCAGGCGGGGCCGCCCGAGGAGCGCCCGCCCGAGCAGGATCTGCAGCTGCGCCTGCGCGGGGCGCGCACGGGCAAACGCGCGGTGGTGGCGGAGCGGCTCGAGCTGTCGGGCCTGATGAAGCCGTTCGACCTCGAGGTGTGGTTCGGTGACCGCGTCGCCGTGCTCGGCTCGAACGGGTCGGGTAAATCCCACTTCCTCCGTCTGCTCGCCGGGGGCGGCACCGACCCCGACGTGCGTCTCGGGCACGTCACCACCGTGGGCGCCGGGCTCGATCGGGTCGCCCACTCCGGTCGCGCCATCCTGGGCGCCCGGGTCGTCCCCGGGTGGTTCGCCCAGACGCATCGGCATCCGGAGTTCGTCGGGAGGACCCTCTTGGACCTGCTTCATCGCGGTGACGACAACCGGGCGGGGATGCCGAGGGATGCCGCGAGCTCGGCGCTCGATCGCTACGGCCTCATCGCGCAGGCCTCGCAGGCGTTCGACACGTTGAGCGGCGGTCAGCAGGCGCGGTTCCAGGTGCTGCTGCTGGAGCTCTCGGGTACGACGCTTCTTCTGCTCGACGAGCCGACGGACAACCTCGACCTCGCCTCGGCCGAGGCGCTGGAGGACGCGCTGTCGCGGTTCGAGGGCACCGTGCTCGCCGTCACGCACGACAGGTGGTTCGCGCGGTCGTTCGACCGGTTCATCGTGTTCGGCTCGGACGGAGAGGTGTACGAGGCGGCGGAGCCCGTGTGGGACGAGAAGCGGGTCGTGCGGGCGCGGTGACGCGCCGGATGGGCGGGACTGTCCTCCGCGGTCGATCCGACGGTGCCGTCGCCCGGCGGTCCGACGCGGCCGACGGCGATGTCGGAGGGCGCGGGTAGTCTGGTCGGGTGACCATGGAGATCGATCTCGGCCGCGCCAAGCGCGCCCGCCGCGCGTACACCTTCGACGACATCGCCGTCGTGCCGTCGCGGCGCACGCGCAACCCCGAAGACGTCTCGACCGCGTGGACGATCGACGCGTTCCCGTTCGAGATCCCGGTGCTCGGTGCGCCCATGGACTCCGTGGTCAGCCCGCGCACGGCGATCGAGCTCGGGCGTCTGGGTGGGCTCGGCGTCCTCGACCTCGAGGGCTTGTGGACGCGGTACGACGACCCCGAGCCGCTGCTGGCCGAGATCGCGACGCTGCCCGAGGCCGACGCCACGCGCCGCATGCAGCAGCTGTACTCCGAGCCGATCAAGCCCGAGCTCGTGCGCGACCGCCTCGCCGAGGTGCGCGCCGCGGGCGTCACCGTCGCCGGTGCCCTCACCCCGCAGCGCACGAACGACCTGTACGAGACCGTCGTCGCCGCCGGCGTCGACCTCTTCGTCATCCGCGGCACCACCGTGTCGGCGGAGCACGTGTCGAAGGTGGCCGAGCCGCTCAATCTGAAGAAGTTCATCTACGACCTCGACGTCCCCGTCATCGTGGGCGGGGCCGCCACCTACACGGCGGCCCTCCACCTCATGCGCACCGGTGCCGCGGGCGTGCTGGTCGGCTTCGGCGGCGGCGCCGCCTCGACGACGCGCGCAACGCTCGGACTCCACGCGCCCATGGCCACGGCCGTGGCCGACGTGGCCGGGGCCCGACGCGACTACCTCGACGAGTCGGGCGGACGCTACGTGCACGTCATCGCCGACGGCGGCGTGGGCACCTCGGGTGACATCGTGAAGGCCCTCGCCATGGGTGCCGACGCCGTCATGCTCGGGGTCGCGCTCGCGCGCGCGACCGATGCGCCGGGTCGCGGTTTCCACTGGGGTCCCGAGGCGCACCACCCCAAGCTGCCGCGCGGTCGTCGCGTCGAGGTCGACCGCGTGGGTCCGCTCGAGCAGGTGCTCTACGGCCCCGCTCCGGTCGCCGACGGTACGGCCAACCTCATCGGCGCCCTCAAGAAGTCGATGGCGACCACCGGATACTCCGACCTCAAGGAGTTCCAGCGCGTCGAGGTCGTCGTCGCCCCCTACGGGCACTGATTCCGAAAGCCCCATGACCTCCACCCCCACGACCGAGCCGGCTCCGCCGCAGCTCTTTCCGCCGACGCTGCGGGAGGTCATGCTGCGACCGCGTTGGATCGCGCTCCTCGCGTTCTCCCTCGTCGTCGCGGGTGTGCTCGCCTGGCTCGGGCAGTGGCAGCTCGGGCGCGCGGTCGACACCTCTCCTCCCGAGCCGGGGCTGACCGAGGTCGTGCAACCTCTCGCCGACGTCGTCAAGCCGGGCGACTACCTGCCGGAACCTCTCGTCGGTCAGCGGGTCGAGACGAGCGGCACGTGGGTGGCATCCGACTTCATCGTCGTGTCGTCGCGCTTCAACAACGACGTGCAGGGCTACTGGGTGACCGGTCAGCTGCGTGTCTCCGGAACGACCACACCGACCTCGATCGCCGTCGCGACCGGGTGGACGAGCAGCCTCGATCAGGCCAACGCCGCCGCCGACGAGCTGCGCGCCCAGGCCGAAGCGGACCCGGCGGCGGTCGTGGACGTGACGGGACGTCTCATCTCCGACGAAGGGGCGTCGATACCGCCGGCCAACGCCGACCCCCTGACGCTCGTGAAGATGTCGCCCGCCATGCTGCTGGGACGGTGGCACGACACGCAGGGCCTCGACGTGTATCGGCAGTACATCGCGTCGCAGACGGCGATCGGCCCGCTCGACGCCATCGCCTCCCCGGCACCTGACGAACGCTCACGGGTCAACTGGCTGAACATCTTCTACGCCGCCGAGTGGGCCATCTTCGCGGGCTTCGCGCTGTACCTCTGGTACCGCCTCGCGCGCGACGCGTGGGAGAAAGAAGTCGAAGATCTCGAGGACGAACAGTCCGAGGCCCTCGCGGCGGGCGCCGCGGAATCCCGCGACTAGACTGGCCTCCATGCCCCGCGCCCCCAAGCTCGCCTCGTTCCCGGCGATCCGCGGAGCCCTGAAGTTCTACCAGATCTGCTCGATCATCACGGGTGTCGGCCTGCTCCTGCTGGTCGCCGAGATGATCCTGAAGTACACGCCCATTCACGTGGAGCTGTTCCTCGGCGGATCCGGTGGCTTCCTGTGGTTCGCGGATGCCGTGCCCGGCCCCGACTGCCAGTGGTTCTCGCTCTTCGTTCCGGGCGGTAACGGGTGTTCGATCCTGTCGACCGGCGACGGCGTGAACATCTCGCTGGCGATCCTGGTGGTCCACGGCTGGTTCTACGTCGTCTACCTCATCTCGTGCTTCCGCGTGTGGAGCCTCATGCGGTGGCCGTTCCGTCGGTTCGTCTTCCTCGCCCTCGGTGGTGTGGTGCCGTTCCTCTCCTTCATCCTCGAGGTGCGCACCGCCCGTCGCGTGCGCGCCTACCTCGCCGAGCGTGAGGCCGCGAAGGCCTCCGCTCCCGTTCCCGCCCCGGAAGGCAACCGGTGACCGAACAGACCGAAACGTCCCAGCGCCCCGTCCTCGTCGTCGACTTCGGCGCCCAGTACGCCCAACTGATCGCGCGCCGCGTGCGCGAGGCCGGGGTGTACAGCGAGATCGTTCCGCACACCGCGTCGGCGCAAGAAATCGCCTCGAAGAACCCCGTCGGCATCATCCTGTCGGGTGGCCCCTCGTCGGTGTACGAAGAGGGAGCGCCCAGCCTCGATTCCGGCGTCTTCGACCTCGACGTCCCGACCCTCGGCATCTGCTACGGCTTCCAGGTCATGGCCAAGGCGCTCGGCGGAGAGGTGGCGAACACCGGCCTCCGCGAGTACGGGGCGACGGATGCCACGGTCGTCACCGAGGGCACGCTGCTCGAGGGCCAGCCCGCCGAGCAGAACGTGTGGATGAGCCACGGCGACCAGGTGTCGCGCGCTCCCGAGGGCTTCGAGGTCCTCGCCCGCACCGCCCACACCCCGGTCGCGGCCTTCGCGAACGACGCCCGCCGCATGTACGGCGTGCAGTGGCACCCCGAGGTCAAGCACTCCGACCACGGCCAGCACGTGCTCGAGAACTTCCTGCACAAGGCCGCGGGCCTCCCCGCCGACTGGAACAGCGGCAACGTCATCGCCGAGCAGGTCGAGCGCATCCGCCAGCAGGTGGGTTCGGGCCGCGTCATCTCGGCGCTGTCGGGCGGCGTCGACTCCGCCGTCTCGACCGCTCTCGTCCACGAGGCCGTCGGCGACCAGTTGATCGCCGTGTTCGTCGACCACGGTCTGCTCCGCCAGGGCGAGCGCGAACAGGTCGAGAACGACTACGTCGCCTCGACGGGCGTCAAGCTCATCACCGTCGACGCGCGCGAGACGTTCCTGAACGCCCTCGCCGGTGTCAGCGACCCCGAGCAGAAGCGCAAGATCATCGGCCGCGAGTTCATCCGCGCGTTCGAGAAGGTGCAGGCCGACCTCGTCGCCGAGGCTGCGGCCGAGGGCGAGCAGGTGCGCTTCCTCGTGCAGGGGACCCTTTACCCCGACGTCGTCGAGTCGGGCGGCGGAGCGGGAACGGCGAACATCAAGAGCCACCACAACGTCGGCGGTCTGCCCGAAGACCTGCAGTTCGAGCTCGTCGAGCCGTTGCGCACCCTCTTCAAAGACGAGGTGCGCGCCATCGGTCGCGAACTCGGCCTGCCCGAAGCCATCGTCGGCCGCCAGCCCTTTCCGGGGCCCGGTCTTGGCATCCGCATCGTGGGCGAGGTCACCGCTGACCGTCTCGAGATCCTGCGTGAGGCCGACGCCATCGCGCGCGCCGAGCTGACCAAGGCGGGCCTCGACAACGAGATCTGGCAGTGCCCCGTCGTGCTGCTCGCCGACGTGCGCTCGGTCGGCGTGCAGGGCGACGGCCGCACCTACGGTCACCCCATCGTGCTGCGCCCCGTCTCGAGCGAAGACGCGATGACCGCCGACTGGACGCGGCTGCCCTACGACGTGCTGTCGAAGATCTCGAACCGCATCACCAACGAGGTGCGCGACGTGAACCGCGTGGTGCTCGACGTGACGTCGAAGCCGCCGGGGACGATCGAGTGGGAGTGAGCGTCTAGCCCGCTCCCGCGCCGACGTCGTCGGCCGGCTCCGGGGCGCTGCCTTCGGGTCGAGAGCGGGGCCCCTACCCCGATCGACCCGAAGACGGTGCCCCTTCGCCGTTCGGCGACGGCGGTGCGCTGTCTGTGGGCGGAGGGGATGCACAGCCGGGCCCCTGCCCCGATCGACTCGGGAGGGCGTGTCACTTGGCCTCGCGTTCGCGGCTGCGCGCGTGCGCCGCCGCTTCCGACGGGGCTGCCGCGCCTCCGGCGTGCCGCGGGGGACGCGGCGGGTGGGGGAGGATGGGGGCGTGACTTCCGGCGACTTCCCCGACGCGTGGTACCTCATCCTGTCGAGCCGGCTGATTCCCGACCTCGACGGCGGGTACACGATCGCCACTCTTGCGCGGGCGCGACAGATGGCCCAGGCCGGCGCGGAACCGCTCCTACTGACTGTCGACCCCGGTGACGCCGACGCCCACTCCGCGCAGCGCGCGATCTTCGTCGATCGTGGGGTGGCCTCGGCATCCGGGATCTTCCGCAACCTCTTCGACGACGCCGTCGACGCCGACGGGGGAGCCGCCGCGTGGCTGCGCGACGCGGCGCACGCGGGCGACGCCGACCCGGCGCTGGAGTACCGCCTCGTGGCCGGGGGAGCGGTCGATCTCCCCGTGGTGATCGACCCCGACTGGCACCTGGCGACGGCGCCGGTCGTGATCCGGGATGCCGCGGGCGGAGCCGTCGGCGTGATCGACGGATTCGGGGCGCTGTACCGCGCGTGGCTGACCCACCTGGCCGATCGCCTCCGCGCCCAGGACGACCGGCCGATCGTCGTCATCTGCGAGTCGCGGCAGCTCGGCGAGCTCATCGCGGGGTGGGGCGACGACGACGTGCGGATCGTGCACGCGGTGCACACGATCCACCTCGAACCGCCGTTCCACGCCGATTCCGACCTCAACCCGCTGTGGACGCGCTGGTTCGAGATCGCACCGCGCTTCGACGCCGTGCTCTGGCCGACTGCCTATCAGCGCGACGACGTGCGCGCGCGCTTCGGCGCCGCCGCGAACGACGTGGTCGCACCGCACGGGGTGGAGGCTCCGGATGCCGTGGTGCCGGCGTCGCAGCGGGAGCGCGGCCTCGTCGTGGTGCTGGGGCGGCTCGCTCCGGGCAAGCGTCTCGATCGCGCGATCGAGGCGTTCGCCCGCGTTCTCGGCGACGTGCCGGACGCACGGCTGGAGCTCTGGGGAGAGGGAGCGCAGCGCGGGCGGCTCGAGGCGCTCGTCGCGGAACTGGGCCTCGAGCACGCCGTCTCGCTTCCGGGCCTCACCGCCGAGCCGGGTGCCGTGCTCGACCGGGCGGCGGTATACCTGACGACCTCCGGCTTCGAGGGGCAGGGGCTCGCGCTCGCCGAAGCGCTCGCGCACGGAACCCCCGCGGTGGCGTGGGACATCCGGTACGGCCCGCGCGACATGCTCGCGTCGGGTGGCGGCATCCTGGTGCCCGATGGTGATGAGGACGCCTTGGTCGACGCGCTGCGCCGGGTGCTCACCGATGACCCTTTGCGGGAGCGTCTCGCGGACGAGGCGCGGGAGGCGGCGGATGCCGTGAGCCCGGCGCGCGCGATGCGCACGCTCGCCGCTGTCGTTCGAGAGGCGCTCGGCCGGCCGCGGAGGCGCTGACGCCGGGCACCCGCGACAGGCGCGCGCGACCTGGCGCACTGCGTTCCCCGCATCGGCCGGAGAGCAGCGGTACGCCGGGCCGCACCCAGTCGGCATTCATGCCCCCGATTCGAACGAGTGAGGCGAGCGCTTCGGCCGGGTCGTCGGTGAAGGGCGGCGCGTACGCTCCGACCGACACCGTCCGAGCCGCGTCGGCGTCCGCGTCAGCCGCGCGCGACCTTCCGCACCGCGTCCGCGGCCTCCGCCGGAGAACCCCGGAACGCCGGGCCGTGGCCGGGCAGGACCCAGTCGGCATCCAGTCCCGCGATGCGATCGAGCGAGGCAAGGGCCTCGGCCGGGTCGTCGGTGAACGGAGCGGGTCCGGGGCCGGTGCGCCCGGTCAGAACGTGGCGCGTCGTGAGGGCGTCGCCGACGAACACGGCGCGCACCGCGGGGGAGAAGACCGCGACGCTGCCCGGCGAGTGACCGGGCATGCCGACGATGTGGGGACTGCCGGGCAGGTCGAGGGTCTCGCCATCGGCGACCTCGCGTACTTCCGTCAGCCACTGCGGGCGCATGCCCTTGCGGATGCCGAAGGCGGCGAAGCGCAGCAGAGGGCCGAGGCGGAAGGGACCCATCGCACTCTTGGGCTTGTCGCCGCCCCGGGCGCGATCGGCGTCGGCCGCGTGCACGAAGACGGGCACGCCGCGCTCGCGGCGGAGGCGCTCGGCGAAGCCCACGTGGTCGCTGTCACCGTGGGTGAGGATGACGCCGCGGATGTCGTCGAGGGTTCGGCCGAGGCCGTCCAGTTCGTGGCGTAGGTCGGCGTACATGCCGGGGAGTCCGGCGTCGACGAGGGTGATGCCGTCGGGGGCGACGACGAGGTACGAGGCGACGATGTCGTTGCCGATGCGGTGGAGCGATGGAGCGAGTCTCACGGGATGCCTTTCTGGATGGCTACGAACATTAGCCATGATAGCTTATAAGCGTAGCCATGAGGAGGGTCCGTGCCCACACCGGAGAGAACGTCGCTCGACGAGATCGTCGAGGCGGCCGCGCGACTGCTCGAAGAGGGCGGACCCAGCGTCGTGACGATGCAGGCCGTCGCCCAGGCGGTCGGGGTCAAGGCTCCGTCGCTGTACAAGAGGGTGCGCGACCGCGAGGCCCTGCTCGGACTCGTCGGGGCAGCCGCGGCCGACGACCTGACGGTGCGGCTCGAGACGGCATCCGCAGACCTCGACGATCTGCTGGTCGCCTTCCGCGCGTTCGGGCACGACAGGCCGGAGGCGTTCCGTCTGTTGTTCACGACGGTGGTGGATGCCGACCGCCTCGCCGCCACGAGCGCGCCGGTGCTGCGCGCGACGACGTCGGCGGTGGGTGAGGTGCACGCGCTCGACGCCGCTCGGCTGTTGACGGCGTGGGCCACCGGGTTCGTCACGATGGAGCTCGCGGGGGCCTTCCGCCTCGGCGGCGACCTCGACGAGGCGTACCGCTACGGTCGGCGCCACCTGGTCGCCTCGCTCACGCGAGATCAGGGAGCTGAGCGGCCGGCCCAGGGGTCGTAGTCGGCGATCAGATTCTCCTGCGCCGGGCGCTCGGCATCCGGCACGTGCTGGAGGTTCACGCGCACGCGGTACCAGAGTGAACTCGACCCGCGCATACCGTCGACGAGCACGTCGGCGGGGTGGAGCTCAGATGCCGCGTCGGGATGCCGCTGCTTCCAGGTCTCGAGGGCGTCGAGCGCCTCGGTCTTGGTCTTCGTCCGCGCGACCTCGATGAGCGGCATGGTCGAGGCTCGGCGACCCGAACCGTCGGAGCCGCGCGGGGGTTTCTCGGCGGGGCCGAGCTCTTTCGCCAGGGCGAGGAGTGCATCGAGCGAGCCCGCCGCGTCGTCGATGCCGGCATGGGGATCGCCCACGCTGCGGAAGCGCTCGGGCACGGTGAGAACGGTGAATTCCCCGGGGCGACGGTCGCGCACCTCGTCCCAGGTGAGCGGCGTCGACACGCGAGCGTCGGGAAGTGCGCGGATCGAGTACGCCGAGGCGACCGTGCGGTCCTTGGCATTCTGGTTGAAGTCGACGAAGACGCTCTCGCCGCGCTCCTCCTTCCACCAGCGGGCGGTCGCGAGACCCGGCGCACGGTTCTCGACCTCGCGGGCGAGGGTCTCGGCGGCCAGGCGGACGTCGGCGTAGGACCACTCCGGACGGATGCGCACGAGGATGTGCAGCCCCCGGGACCCAGAGGTCTTCGGCCATCCGGCGAGCCCGTGATCCTCCAGCACCTCGCGGGCGATGAACGCGACGTCCACGATCTGGGCCCAGTCGACCCCGGGCATCGGATCGAGGTCGACGCGGAGCTCGTCGGGATGATCGAGGTCTTCGGCGCGCACGGGATGCGGGTTGAGGTCGAGGCAGCCGAGGTTGACGACCCACGCCAGTCCCGCGGCATCCCGGATCACCGTCTCTTCGGCCGAGGTGCCCGAGGCGTAGTGCAGGGTGGCGGTGTCGATGAAGGCGGGGTGGTTCTCGGGGACGCGCTTCTGGAAGAAGGGCTCATGATCGAGACCCTTCGAGAAGCGCTTGAGCACCATCGGACGACCGCCCGCTCCGCGCAGGGCGCCCTCGGCGACGGCGAGGTAGTACCGGACGAGGTCGAGTTTGGTGAGGCCGGGCTCGGGGAAGACGACGCGGTCGGGGCTCGTGACACGCACTTCGTGGCCGTCGACGTCGAGGATCTCGGGCGGGGTCTTCGCGGGGCTCATGGCGTGAGGCTAGCGCCGCGGCATTCGGGATTCGAACCCCTTGCGGGCGGGGGGCCGGGGCGTTGCGGGGTGTTGAGCGTCCAGGACACCCGGACGGTTTCTCGAGGGGTCCGGGTGTTTCGGACACTCAATGGTGGTGGGCGTGTGGGGGAGTGAGGGAGAGGAGGGGGGAGCCCGGATGCCGGCACTCTACGACGAAGGGCCGCCCCGAAACGGGACGGCCCTTCTCGCGAGAACGCGACGTCAGTTGTTGCCGCGGAGGATCGCGATCATGCGCAGGATCTCGACGTACAGCCACACGACGGTGACCATGATGCCGAAGGCGCCGACCCAGCCGTAGACCCGGGCGGCACCGTTACGGACGCCGCGCTGGATCTGGTCGAAGTCGAGCACCAGCGAGTACGCGGCCATGATGACCACGAAGACGCCGATGACGAGACCGAGCGGGATACCCGCGATCTTCATGCTGTACAGGCCGAAGGCACCGCCCGCGATGGGGACGTTGAACAGCATCAGGCCCAGGTTGAGCAGGGCGAAGACCATGTAGCCGACCATGGCGATCATGAAGATCTTGGTGGCGCGGGCCGAGGCGCGGATCTTGCCGCTTGCGAACAGGGCGAGGGTCACACCGACGACCGAGAGGGTGCCCAGCGTCGCCTGCAGGACGATGCCCGGGAAGATGAACTCGAAGAAGGCCGAGATGCCACCCACGAACAGACCCTCGAACGCCGCGTAGGCGATGAAGACGGGAACGGAGGGCTTCTTCTTGAACGTCGCGACCATCGCCAGCACGAAGCCGACCAGGCCACCGACGATCATCGGGGCGGCGCTGGGGTTCGGGTTGGCGACGCTGACGCCGGCCATCGACCAGATCCAGCCGACGACGGCCGTGACGACGAGGATGCCGAACAGGGCGAGGGTTTTCATGACGGTGTCTTCGACCGTCATGCGACCGGTCTCGACGGCGCTCGCCGACGGGGCGGCGTACGCGCCTTCGATCGAGGCGGCGGCGGCGGGATCGACGGCCGGGGGCGGGCTGTAGCGCGTGTTAGCGCCACCGGCTCGAGGGTCCTGGAACGCCGGGTTGTTGAATGCCGGGTTGTTGAGGGCCACGGGAACTCACACTCCAAAGATGGTGATCACAGCACCGTGCTGTCAGACAACACTAGCCGAGCAGGGCGGCAGATTCCTTGTGCTGACTGGGATTCTGCTCTGAGCGCACCCCGCGTTCACTCGCGGTCGTTAGCGTGTCGAGGTGCCCCTCGTCATCGGTCATCGCGGTGCCCCCGGGTACCTGCCAGAGCACTCGCGCAGTTCGTATCTGCGGGCGATCGCGGAGGGGGTGGATGCCGTTGAGCCCGACGTCGTCCCCTCGAAGGACGGCGTGCTGGTCGTGCGGCACGAGAACGAGATCTCCGGCACCACGGACGTGTCGACGCGACCGGAGTTCGCCGAGCGGCGCACCTCGAAGATCGTCGACGGGGAGCGGCTGACCGGCTGGTTCGTCGAGGACTTCACGTGGGAGGAGCTGCGGACGCTGCAGTGCCGCGAGCGGATCCCCGCGCTCCGTCCCGACAGTGCGGCCCACGACGACACCGAACCGGTGCTGCGCCTTCGCGACGTCCTCGACCTCGCCCGGCAGAGCGGGGTGGGCGTGGTGCTCGAGATCAAGCACGCGGCGTCCTTCGCCCGGCTCGGGTTCGACCTGGCCGAGCTCGTCGACGTCGAGCTGCGCGCGGCGAGATGGCGGGATGCCGAGGACGCCCTCGTCATCGAGTCGTTCGAGCCCCTGGTCCTGGCGCGGCTGCGAGAACGCGGCATCCGGATCCCGCTCGTGCAGCTGATCGAGGCGCAGGGGGCGCCGTGGGACTTGCGGGAGCGCGACGGGGCCGAGGCCACCTCCTACGCGTCGATGCTGACCGCGGCCGGACTCGATGCCCTCGCGGCGGAGGTGCAGGGGATCAGCCCCGACAAGCGGGTCGTGCTCGCGCCCGACGAGCGGGGAGCGGCCCGCGGCCCGGCGCCTGTCGTGCGCGAGGCCCAGGAGCGGGGTCTGCGGGTGTTCGCGTGGACCTGTCGGCCCGAGAACACCTTTCTTCTACCCGAGTACCGCGTCCCCGGTGGCGACGCCGCGTTCGGTGACTGGCGACGCGAGTGGGCCGTGCTGCGCGACGCCGAGCTCGACGGGGTGTTCGTGGATCATCCCGATCTGGGCGTCGAGTTCTTCCGGGCGGTACGGAACTCCTGAGTTTCGGCGCGCGTGGCGGTCGGGTCGGTCCTCGGGCGGGCGGAGACGCAGCGATTCTCAGGAGTTCGGCCCGCGCAACGCCGCCACCCGGCCCGCGCAACCCCGACGCCCGGCGCGCGCGCAGCCGACAGGATGGCCGCATGACGATGGACGTGACGGTGGTCGGCGGCGGGATCTCGGGGCTCGCGTGCGCGCGGGCGGTTCAGGATGCCGGTCGCTCGGTGCGAGTGCTCGATCGCGGGCGCCGGGTGGGCGGACGTCTGTCGAGCCGCATGATCGACGGTCGACCCGTCGACCTCGGGGCCTCGTACTTCGTGGTCGGCGAGGCCGAAGGGTTCGCGCACGTCGTCGCCGACTGGGAGGAGCGGGGTCTTGCGCGCCCGTGGACCGACACGTTCCAGGTGATCGACGCCGACGGCGGGTGGACGCCGAAGCCCGGACCGATGCGGTGGGCCGCTCCCGCCGGGCTGCGTTCGCTCGCCCTCGACCTGGCCGAGGGGCTCGACGTCTCGTCGGAGCGCGTCGTCGAGAGCGTGGCGCCTTTCCGGGTCGACGGCGACGATGCGGGCGAGGTCGTCCTGGCGATGCCGGCTCCGCAGGCCGCGCGGCTGACCGGCGAGGCGCCGGGCGGCGCTCAGCAGTGGGACCCGGTGATCGCCGTCGTCCTGCGGTGGGATCAGCGGCGGTGGGATGCCGACCTGCACGGCGCCTTCGCCGACGGCGACGCCGACGTGTCGTTTGTCGCCGACGACGGCGACCGCCGCGATGACGATGCTCCCGTGCTCGTCGTCCACACCACGGCCGACCGCGCCCGACAGCACCTCGACGACCCCGAGGCGGCCATCGCCCCGGTGCTCGCGGCGACCCGGCGGCTGCTGCGCATCGACGTCGAGCCGGTGTCGACGCGCGTGCATCGCTGGACCTTCGCCCGGCCCGCCGAGACAACCGGGCAGCCGTTCTTCCGCTCGCCGGGGCTCTCCGCCTGCGGGGACGCGTGGGGCGACAGCGCCGCCGTCCGCACCGCGTGGACCTCGGGCGACGCGTTGGGGCGGGCGCTCGCGGCATCCTGAAGCGCATCGGGGACACGCGCGGGCAGCGACCGAGCGACAAACCCTGATGAACCTCGCCATCGTCGGGGTGCGACGGCCGCTCGACGACGAGAGCCCTCGGCGGTGTCGGAGGCTCCCTCTATGGTGAGGCTATGGATGCCGGTATCGACGTCGCGGGAGTCAAACGGTCCTTCGGGGCGGTGCACGCGGTGCAGCAGGTGACGTTCAGGGCTCTGCCCGGTCGGGTCACCGGACTCGTCGGGCCCAACGGTTCGGGCAAGACGACGCTCATGCTCATGCTCGCGTCGCTCCTGAGACCCGACGAGGGCGAGCTGCGCATCGGTGACATCGACCCCGTGTCCGACCCCGCCGGCGCGCGTCGTCTTCTGGGGTGGATGCCGGATTCCCTCGGCGCCTGGCCGAGTCTCACCTCGCGCGAGGTGCTGGTGGCGACCGCGCAGCTCTACGACCTTTCGCGCGAGGGCGCGCGGGCCCGGGCCGAACACCTGCTCGAGCTCGTCGACCTCGGCGCGCTCGCCGCCTCTCCCGCCCGGGTGCTGTCACGCGGGCAGAAGCAGAGACTGGCGTTGGCTCGTGCTCTGGTGCACGACCCCCGGGTGCTGCTGCTCGACGAGCCCGCCTCGGGCCTCGACCCTCAGGCGCGTATCGCGTTGCGCGTGCTGCTGCGACGGCTGGCGGGTGAGGGACGCACGATCCTCATCTCGAGTCACGTGCTGTCCGAGCTCGAAGAGGTCGTCGACGACGCCGTGTTCCTGGTCGACGGGCGGACCGTCGGCACCGATCGCGTCGCCGCGGCGGCGACCCGCGTGCGGGTGTGGCGTGTGCGCGTCGCCGCCGATGCCGCGCGTTCCGCAGAGGCCGTGCGTCTCGATGTCGCGGCCGCCCTGGGCCGGACGGACGAGGAGGTGCGAATCGATCGTCGCGACATCCTCGTGCCGTTCTCCGACGAAGCGGGCGCGGTCGTGGGTCTGCGGGCGCTCGTGGGTGCGGGGCTCCCGGTGGCGGAGTTCGCTCCGGCGGTGGGTGATCTCGAACACGCGTTCCTCGATCTGAAGACCGGACCCGCGCCGAAGAAAACCGACGTCTCCGATGGTTCGACGGCCGACGCCGCGGAAGCGGGAGTATCCCCGCCGCACGGCTCGTGGGCACCGCCGGCCGCCGCCGACGCCGACCGTACCGACGACGGGAGCACCTCGTGAACCTGCATCGCCTGCGCACGATCATCGGCATCGAGCTGCGTCAGCGCGTGCGCTCCGTCGGCTGGTACGTGCTGCTCGGGATCTTCGCGGTCATCCTCATCGCGCTGCTGAGCCTCTCGTTCGCCGCGTTCTCGCTCACGACGGGCGGCAGCGAATGGTTCTTCTCGCTCGTCATCATGCTCGTGCTGCTGCTCACGCTGCTGGTCTCGCCGACCCTGAGCGGCAGCGCGGTGAACGGTGATCGTGATGCGGCGACCCTCGCTCCCGTCCAGGTCACTCTCGTCACGACGACGGAGATCGTGATCGGCAAATTCCTCGCCGCGTGGATCTCGGGCCTGGCGTTCCTGGTCGTGGCTCTACCGTTCCTCGTCGTCGCGACGCTCGCCGGAGAGCTCAACCCCGGTGCGATCGTGACGTCGCTCGGCATCCTGATCATCGAGGTCGGCGTCGTCGCAGCGATCGGGGTGGGGCTGAGCGCGGTGATCGCCCGGCCCATCTTCTCCGTCGCGTCAACGTATCTGCTGGTGGCGGCGTTGACGGTGGGGACGCTCATCGCCTTCGGGCTCGGGGGTGCGGCTCTGCGCACCCAGACGACGACGATCAGCCGCGAGGTCGATTGGAACGCCATCCCTGCCGGGTGCGACCCCGGCGCCCCGGTGCGCTCGACGGATTGCCCGAGTTACGACCAGTTGCCGTGCGTCGAGTCCCGCACCCTCTCGGAGCAGCCGCGTTTCGATCGCGTGTGGTGGATCCTCGCGGCGAACCCCTTCGTGATCCTCGCCGACGCGACTCCGCCGACGTACGTCGACGGCTACCCGACCGACCTGTTCTCGCAGATCGCCTCCGGCGTCCGTCTGGCGCAGATCACTCCCGACGTGACCACGTCGTTCGACGGATGTGCTCAATCGCGCGGGTGGAGCGTCGATGCCTATCCGAGCACCGAGCAGCGAGTCGCGGGCACCGCGCCGAGCTGGTTCGTCGGGCTGTTCGTCCAGTTGCTGCTGGCAGGCGGCCTGCTCGCGTGGGGCGTCGCCCGCACGCGCACGCCCGCGAAGAGGCTGCCGCCGGGGACGCGCATCGCCTAGCGCGGGCCGTGGGCCGTCGTCGCCCGCCGGCCGTGCCGCCGGTCATGGTTCGCGGTAGCCGTGTCTGCGCGCATGGGGAGGGGCGCCCTCCTGGATCAGGATGGGCGCCCCTCCGGTTCGCTGCGAGGCTCAGGCGTGGCCTTCGGCCGCCGGGAACCCGGGATCGTCGGCGGGGGCTGCATCGCCCTCGAGGGCGTCACCGGTGTGGTCGTCGAGGTCCACGTGCTCCTCGGCTTCGGCGGCGTCTTCGCGGACCTCGTCGGTGACGGCGTCGGTGGGGGCGGCCGAGTCGGCGCGGGCATCGTCGGAGTGGCGGGAGGGGATGTCAGAAGTGCTCATGCGCTCACGTTCCTCCTCCGGTGCGGCGCGGGCGACCGGCTTGACACGGTCAGTCGGTGGCATCCGGAATCGACGAACCCACCGCAGGCCACGCGGGCAGCGGGTCGTCGAACGCCAGCCACGCCGAGGGTCCGGCGGCGAGCTCGTCGTCGGTGAGGGCGGCGTGGTCGAGCACGTGCGCGAGCTTCGGCGCCGAGAGGTCGAGGCCCGTGAAGACGATCTCCTGCCCCATGCCCATGCGGCCGTCGTCGGTGCCGAGCGGCTCGATCCACATCGCCGACCCGACGTGCTCCCACCGCGCCAGGATGCCGGGGCGCGACGCCAGGCGGCAGAAGCCCGCCGAGCGCACCAGGCGTCCGGCGGCGCCCGCGTCCAGCCGGTCGAGCGCCGCTGAGAGACGCGCGGGGTGGAAGGGCCGCAGCTGCTCGTAGCGGAGCGTCATCACGCGGTTGTCGCGCATGTAGGGGTCGTGTTCGCCGTTGAGGGCGCGCACCCACCCGGCTCGCTCGAGGATCTCGCCCTCGTACGTCGCCGCCGAGCGCAGATCGCTGACCGGATCGCGCGACAGCCGCACGATCGCCGCCGGGTTCAGGTGCGAGGCCAGCGCCATCTGCACCGCGAGGGCCGCCGTGGGAACCTGCTCCCAGTTCACCCACACGATTCGCGTCGCGAGCTCCAGCGCGAGCGCGGCTTGTCGTGCCCGCGCGCCGACGTCACCGCGGGTGTCACCGTGATTCGCGGATGCCGACAGGGGGGCGTCGTCGAGGAGGTCGCCGATCATGTGACGGGCGTCGACGACGCACACCGCTTCGATCTCGGATCCGCCGCGCGCCGCGATCGCGTGGATGAGGTCGACGTCGGTACCGAGATCGACGACGGACGCGGTGTCGTCCGCCCGCGGCCGGGGAAGGGGGAGGGTGTGAGACACGCGGAGGTCGGCGTAGCGCAGCAGATGGAGGGGCCGCGTCAGGGCGACGGCGGTCCGCTCCGCGTAGGTGCGGCGCTCGGGGGCGCACACGCCCATGATGGCGATCGTGCGGGGCATGGCATCCACCTCTCATTTGTCAGGGGAGTGCACACACTCTAGCTTGTTATTGATAATGCTTATCAACAAGGAGGATGCCATGAAGGTCCGAGCGTCGATCAAGTCCCTCAAGAAGCAGCCCGGCGCGCAGGTCGTGCGTCGGCGCGGCAAGGTGTTCGTCATCAACAAGCTCAACCCGAGGTTCAAGGGGCGCCAGGGATGACGGCCGAGCCTCGGCGATAACGGAAACGAGAACCGTTCCCGAATAGGTGAACACATTGCAATCCGTGCATGTGTGTGGTGTTCTAACTGATGTGGACACGATCGCGGGGCTCGACGAAGCCGCCGAGCTGTTTAAGGTTCTCGGCAACGAGTCGCGTCTGGCGCTCGTCTGGCTGCTGAGCCGCGAACCGCTCACGGTCGGCGCGCTCGCGGAGCGCGCCGGACTCTCGCAGCCGCTGGTGTCGCAGCACCTGCGGACCCTGCGGCAGTCGGGGCTCGTCAGCTCGGAACGCGAGGGCAAAGAGATCCGCTACGCCCTCGCCGACCAGCACGTCGCTCATGTCGTGCTCGATGCGATCGCCCACGTCACCGAACCGAACGACCAGGGGAACGAACAATGAGCACCGCTGAGACCCACGCCGAGCACACCGTCGACGAGCACGCCCACGGCGACGACTGCGGCCACCAGAAGATCGAGCACGGCGACCACGTCGACTACGTGCACGGCACCCACCACCACGCCCTTCACGGCGACCACTACGACGAGCACGAGTCGAAGGCCGAGCACGGCGTCGACGAGCACCGCCACGGCGATGACTGCGGTCACGAGAAGGTCGAGCACGACGATCACGCCGACTACGTGCACGACGGCCACCGTCACGCGCTGCACGCCGATCACTACGACGAGCACTGAGCTCGAGCGGCATCCTGTGTCACGAGCTCAGGATGTCTCGAGGCCCGCTTCCCCCTCCGGGGTGGCGGGCCTCTCGCATTGCGTCGGGGTCAGGCGTGCACGCGGAAAGAGCGCCCCTCGAACGTCACGACATCGCCCACCTGCAGCTGGCGCCCGCGTCGGCGGTCGACCTCGCCGTTGACCTCGACGTAGCCGTCGATGATCGCCTCTTTCACGTCTCCGCCGGAGTCGAGGATGCCGGCGAACTTCATGAACGGGCCGAGGCGGATGCCCTCACTGCCGATGGGCACATCCTGGGGCGCGGGGGAGGTCATGCTTCCAGTCTCGCAGGAGTCACGCGGTCGGCGCGGGTTCGGAAACGCTGCTCCACCGCGTCGGAACGTCGCGCATGAGGAGGGCGTGGTCGAACTCGGCGGTGCCGGCGGGAAGGGCCTCGAAGAAGGTCGACGAGAGGTCGATGACGGCGAGCGGCTCGACGCGCCAGGCGTCGGTGTCGAGCCGGAGCCCCTCGAGCATTCCCGAGCGCGTGGGCGACCAACCGACGGCATCCTTCTGGAAGAACGCCGACGAGTCCTCGAGGCTCTCGAAGAGGCGGCTGTGGAACGGGATGCCGGGACCCCGGCGGCCCGCGACGCGAACGCGCAGGTCGCTCGCGTCGACGCGGACCGCGAGGTCGTCGCGCGTGGCGTCGAAGGTGACCTCGGCGGGGGAGTGCGTGCCGGGGAAGACGCGGCCGCCGACGAGCCGCACGAGGCGGGAGGAACTGTGGCGCCGCGGGATGTAGACGCCGGTTCGCGGGCCGTCGGTGGTATCCCACTCGACCGCGATGCGGTGCGCGGCGTTGCGGCTGCGATGCCCGATGGCGGGCGCGAACCACGCGGGGCGGACGGCGGTGAGGTGGATCAGGCAGACGCCCGCGACGGCGCTGCCGGCGACGAGTTGAGGACGCAGGCTTCGGGGGAGCAGGGACCGGGTGACGTCGGGGTCGACGCGGTAGTTGACGAGGACGCGATGGGCGATCGTCGCGGCCATCGCCGGCACCGGGGTCGTGCCGCCTTCGGTGCTCGTCTGGGTGGTCATGGCGCCTCCTTCGCTATTTAGCGAAGAAGCTACACGCAATTTAGCTACAGTGCTAGATTGAATGCCGTGACCGACGCCGCATCCGACATCTTCGCCGCTCTCGCGCACCCGACGCGGCGCCAGATCCTGCAGGATCTCAAGAACGGTGAGATGGCCGCGGGCGAGATCGCCGCGCGGTTCGACGCGAGCGGGCCGACCATCTCGCGGCACCTCGGCGTGCTGCGCCAGGCCGGTCTCGTCACGGAGCGGCGCGATGCGAATCGCATCCTGTACTCGCTCGTCGGGGAACGGCTGGCGCTGTCGGTGGGCGACTTCCTATCGACGGTGTGCCCGGAGCAGATCGTGCTGCGCGAGGTGCGCAAGCGCCGGCCGGCCGTGCGCGGAGCGGTATCGGCTGAGGTGTAGTCGTGTGGGATCAGTCGGACGGGGGCTTCTCGCCGGCGCGCCGCCAGTCGGCGATGTACGGGGGGAGCTCGGTCGTCAGGGTCACCCAGAGGCGCTCATCATTCATCGCGCGATAGCCCGAGTGGGATGCGATATTGCGCATCGTCCGCAGGGCCGCGACGACCTCGGCGGGCGTGTTCGTGACGAACGGAGCGAACTCGTCGGTCTCGAAGAGCGCGGCGGCCCGGATAATCGCCATCGAGCCGGACGCGTACGAGGGGGAGGTGCGCTGGAAAGCGCTCCTCCCGCTCCCCACGGCATGGCTCAGGAACGCTTCGATGGCGTCGACGCTCTCGAGGAAGTTCGCCCGAGCATGGTCTGTGAGGGGAGGCTCTGTTCGTGGTGCCCGCGTGAAGCGCTTCGCCGGTTGTGGATCGGAAGCCCTCACAGGGCCGCCATCGCCGTCGAGTCGAGGAAAGCGGGACGCTGCTCATCGTCGACGATCACATCGACGGCGAACCCCGTGAGCTCTTCGACCGCGCTCGTGAAGGCGGCGATGTCGAAATACCCACGGCCGCCGTCGATGCGAGCGAGAAGGTCGATGTCCGACGTGAAATGGTCGGCGCCCGTCGCGATCGAGCCGAATACGCGGATGTCATGGAGTCCGTGCCGTCGTCCTGCCTCGACGATGGCCTCGGCGTTGTCTTCGAGGGCCAGGCTGGGTCGGTAGTCGGCGGCTCGAAGGAGCCGCTCGAGGGCGTCTTCGCTGGGGTTCCTCGTGCCGTTCTCTATGGCGGCGACATTCGGCTGGCTCATCCCGGCGGCGCGTGCCAGGTCGGCCTGCGACATGCCCCGGTCGAGTCGCGCGGCCCGAATGACGTGCGGGGCGCGGCTTCGATCGACGTGTCGGATCACGGGTATACCTCCGCGATATATCGTACCGACTCGGGTGCTGACCGGTCAGGCGTCGACGCGACGGCGGGAGTCGAACCCGCCACGCCTTCGGTTATGAGCCGAGGCCCGGGACCGCCCGGATCGCCGCGATGTGACCCCACGCTAACCCCGCGTGCGGCAGGGGCGAAGGGCCGTTGCGCGGCGTGACGCGATGTGTCGCCGTGTGGCATGTGCCCGGCTTGTCAGCCACGGCGCCCGTCGATGATCGCCCGCGTCGAGTGCTCGAGGTGCGCGCGCACGACCCGCTCCGGATCCTGCAGCGCGTGCTCGACGTACGCGCGGTGCTCCTGCGTCAGTGCCCCGGGTGCGTATGCCGGTCGCACGTGAGTGAGGAGCAGGCGCATCTCGCCGTCGAGACGGCGGTACTCCTCGGCGATGCGCGGCGATCCGGATGCGTCCACGAGCGCGAGGTGGACGCGTGCGTGGGCATCGAGCGTGGCGAGCCAGTCGCCCGCGGCCTCGGCTGTGGCCAGGTCACCGAGCGCGGCGTCGATACCGGGGGGACGGATGCCGCGTTCGCGCACGATCCGCAGGGCCTCGGTCTCGAGGGCGCATCGCAACTGCTGCAGAGCGATCAGGGCGTCGTCGTCGAGCAGCGAGACGCGGACCCCGCGGTAGGGCTCGGCGGTGGCGAGCCGCTCGGCGGTGAGTGTCGCCAGGGCCGTGCGTGCGGTGTGCCGTGAGACGCCGTGCGCCGCGCTGAGCTCCTCCTCGCGCAACGCAGTGCCGGGCGCGAGTTCGCCCGACAGGATTCCGGCGCGCACGCTGTCGGCGACCGCGTCGGCGGTGCGGGGGCCGGGGGTGGAGTTCGCCGAGCGGTGCGGGGCTGCACCGCCCGTGTCCGCTGCGGCGCCTTCGTTTCCGTCAGGCGTGGGCCGTGGCATCCGCAACCTCCTCACGACGACGAGACGGGACCGACACCACGGCGAGGCCCACCGCGATGAGGGCCAGGCCGATTCCGCTGACGAGCGTGAGCTGCTCGCGCAGCACGAACAGCCCGAGCAGGGTGGCGGCGAGGGGCTCGGCGAGGGTCAGCGTCGACACGGTGACGGCGCTCAGCCGCGCCAGGCCCCACCCGAAGAGCAGGTACGCGATCGCCGTCGTCACGACCCCGAGCCACAGGGCGAGTGCGAGGCCGTTCGGGGTGAGCAGCCATGACGTTCCGGCGAGAAGGAGCACGGGCAGGCTCGCGGCGGCGGCGACGCCGAACACTGCCCCCATGACGCGCGTGGAGGTCCACCCCCTCTCGATCAGCGCCTTGCCGCACACCGTATAGAGGGCGTACGACATTCCCGCGCCCGCCGAGGCGAGCAGGCCCGCCGGGGCGAGCGCGGTCGCGCCGCCGGTCACGCCCGAGACGAGAACGACACCGAGGAGGGCGATGGCGGTCGCGACCATCCACCGCGGTGACGGGGCGCGGCGGAGGCGGATGGCATCCACGATCCCGGTCGCAATCGGTGCGGACCCGAGGGCGACGACCGTGCCGATCGCGACGCCGTTCTCGCGCGTGCCGAGGAAGAACAACGGTTGGTAGGCGAGGACTCCGGCCGCTCCGATGGCGATGAGTGCCGACGTCGACGTTCGAGAGCCGCGGTGCGGCCGCACGGGCGCGCGTTGCGCCAGGGCGAGAAGGCCCAGGATGCCACCACCCACCACGATCCGTGCCGCCCCGACCGCGAGCGGCGAGGCGTCGACGCCCGCGAGGGCCTGCGCCGTGCCCGTGGTGGAGAAACACAGCGCCGCGGCGAGGATCGCGAGGGCGGGGAGCATGCATGAATTGTTACACAATCTGCGCGTCGTCGTGCGTCTCAGTCGCGGAGCGCCGTGACCATCGATCGCAACGCGTGCAGGGCGGCGGCCTGCTCGGCATCCGTCATCCTGCTCAGCATGCGCTTCTCGACGGACCGCACCGCCGCGCTCGCCGCCTCGAGCGACCGCCGGCCCTTGACGGTGAGCCGCGTGGGGAGGGCCTTGCCGACCGGCGGCGCCGCGGGACGCTCGACGATGCCGTCGCGCTCGAGGCTCTGCAGCAGCACGTTCATCGACTGTCGTGTGACGAAAGCGCCGCGCGCGAGGTCGGAGTTCGACAGGCCGGGCCGCTGGGCGAGCAGCTCGAGGCACGAGTAGTGCGTGATCGTCATTCCGAGTGGGCGCAGCACGTCTTCCATTGCTGCGCGCAGAGCGCTCGCCGCTTCTTTCAGGAGGTAGCCGAGCGAGGTGTCCAGATCGATTGCCTCTTGCGCCATGTCAGTATTCTGACATACACTCTGTGTCAGATAACTGACACGCAAGGAGCATGCCATGCCCGCCACCGGACCCGACTTCATCTCTCTGCAGGTGCGCGACCTCGCCGCCTCCCGCGCCTTCTACGAGAAGTACCTCGGCTTGCGCCGTTCGCCCACCGGCCCTCCTCACGCCGTCGTCTTCGACACCGCACCGATCGCCTTCGCTCTGCGCGACCTCGCGCCCGGCACCGACCTCACCGGCGTGGACCAGCCGGGCGTCGGCGTCGCCGTCTGGCTCCACGCCACCGAGGTGCAGCAGATGCACGACGCCCTCGCCGCCGACGGGCACCGGATCGTCACGGCCCCGATCGACGGACCGTTCGGCCGCACCTTCACCTTCGCCGACCCCGACGGCTACCACGTCACCCTGCACGACAGGGCCTGAGCCCGGGGCGGTCCGGGACCGTCCTGCGGAGGCGAGGGGGGAACATCGCGATCGACGCGGCCGTCAGACGCCGTGTCGGCGGCACACTCCGCGGGACGGCGGGGCCCGCCGTGAGAGGGGACCGGATGCCGGCACCCGGGGCGTGCGCCTGAATCCACCCGCCCCGATGCCCGCCGCCGGCCGGTCGGGAGCCCAGGAACGGGCGGGTAACGTAGGTGCATGGCGACGACGGCGGGGCGAGGCATCCTGGCCCTCAGCATCGTCGCGATCCTCCTCGCCATCGGCACGGTTCTCGCCGTGCTGGTCGATCCGTTCACGCGCGAGCAGATGACGGTCGACCCGGCGGCGGAGTGGGTCGCCCGCGTCCTGCTCGTCCTCGGCGTGGTCTGGCTGCTGATCGGCGCGATCGCCGCTCGCACGCGTCTCGTCCGCCGACCCGGAGCGGCCGCCGCCCGCGCATCGTGGATCGCCTCCACCCGCCCCTGGCGCTCTCGAGAGTCCAGCCTCGGGCTGCTCCCGCTCGACCGTTTGCTCATGATCCTCGTGCCCGGCGCGCTTCTCGTCATGACGCGGGTCGTGCAGACGCCCCGCGACGGGCTGTGGGGGATGCTCATCGCCGTCGCCGGGTGGCTCGTGTTCGCCGCCGCCGTGCGTCTGCTGCTCGGACGCCGCTCGCCCTGGCCGATCATCGCGGCGGTGGGCGGGGCCCTCGTCCTGCGGTGCGTGGTGGCGCTGCTGGCCGTGTCGTTGTCGGGGCCGGAGGGCATCTGGTCGACGATCTGGGCGCAATCCTGGGTGCGGGTCCTTTACCTCGCGGTCGCTTTTGCTCTCGTGGCCTGGGTGTTCGTCGTGGCCGGTTGGTCGCTCTCGGCGCAGCTCGGTCGCCGTCGCGCCGCGGGCGTCGCCCTCGCCGGGATGGGCGTCGGTTACGCCCTCCCCGCGGCGACCATCGCGGTGATGGGGGCACGCGATGCCCTCCGCACCTGGAACGAGCAGATCGGCGTGCTGCCGTGGGATCTCGCGCGCTTCACCGGCGCGCGCGACGGGGCGTTCCCCCTCGAGATCATGACGACCACGGCCGTGATCGGCGGGGTCGCCCTGATCGTCGGCATCCTGCTCGCTTTACCGCGCCGCGTGTACGTCCGCTCCGCGCGCTGAGAGTCAGCGTCCGGGGGTCTGGTCGAACGGACCGCCGCGACCGATCTCGCGTACCTCCTTGCCGAGGGGCATGAGCGACACCGGAACCAGTTTGAAGTTCGCGATTCCGAGCGGGATGCCGATGATCGTGACGCACAGCAGCAGCCCGGTGACGATGTGGCCCAGGGCGAGCCACCATCCGGCGAGGATCACCCAGACGACGTTGCCGAGGAACGATCCGACACCGGCGGAGCGCTTCGCGACGATCTCGCGGCCGAACGGCCACAGGGCGTACAGGCCGATACGGAACGAGGCGATGCCCCAGGGGATCGTGACGATGAGGATGCACAGCACGATCCCCGCGGCGAGGTAGCCGAGGAAGAGCCAGAAGCCCGAGAGGGCGAGCCAGAGGACGTTGAGGATCAGGCGCATGCGTCCATCATGGCGACGTCGGCTGAACGGCATCCGAGGGTGACTTCCGGCTCTAACCCGGACCGTCTCGGCGCGCAACCGCCTGCCTGCCGCGCGGAGTCGCCGTTAGCGTGGGCGCACCGAGGAAAGGGATTCGCCATGTCCGACATCACCCGTGCCACACCCGAACGCCGCGTCCTGTCGAGCTTCAGCGACTACACCGGGGCGCAGGCCGCCGTCGACCGGTTGTCGGACGCCGGTTTCCCCGTCGAGCACACCGCGATCGTCGGAACCGGCGTGCGCATCGTCGAGCAGGTGACCGGCCGCCTCACGCGCGGTCGCGCGGCCGGGCTCGGAGCCGCCTCCGGGGCGTGGTTCGGGCTGATGATCGGCGTGCTGATCGGTCTGCTCAGCGTCGGGGGCTTCCTCGGTTTCGTCTTGCTCGGTCTCGTGCTCGGCGCCGTCTGGGGCGCCGTCTTCGGCTTCGTCGGCCACGCCTTCACGGGCGGCCGCCGCGACTTCTCGTCGGTGCAGGGGTTCGAAGCCGAGCGGTGGGATGTGACGGTGGATGCAGAGCACTTCTCCCGCGCGCAGTCGCTGCTGTCGTCGGGAGCGGCGGGCGAAGCGCGCGGCTGAGGTATCCGCGGGCGCCCGGGTGGGTGCCGGGGTCGGCGGTCCGGTCGTGTTGGGGCGTCGTGCGTGGCCCCGGGGCGTGTTCGGTTGCCCCGGGCCACGAGCGGGAGAAGCGCGACCCCCGGGTCTGACCGGCGACGGGTCCGATGTCGGAGGCCCCGCCTAGACTTGACCCCGCCATGACCGATGCCTCCACGCCCCTCATCTTCGATGGCCCTGTGCCGTCGTCGGCCCGACCCGACGCCGACCTCCTCGAGGGGCTGAACGGTCCGCAGCGCGAGGCCGTGACCTATCGCGGCCCGGCGCTGCTCATCGTCGCGGGCGCCGGTTCGGGCAAGACCAGCGTGCTCACGCGGCGCATCGCCTCACTGCTGCGCACCCGCGAGGCGTACCCCAGCCAGATCCTCGCGATCACCTTCACGAACAAGGCCGCGGGTGAGATGCGCGAGCGCGTGCACCAGCTCATCGGTCAGAAGGCCGACGGCATGTGGATCTCGACGTTCCACTCCGCGTGCGTGCGCATCCTCCGCCGCGAGGCCGAGCAGTTCGGCTTCACCAAGTCGTTCACCATCTACGACTCCGGAGACTCTCGTGCGCTCATCAAGCGCCTGGTGAAAGAGCACGAGGGAGACTCGTTCGGCCTGACCCCGGCCGGAACCCAGAGCCGCATCTCGAAGCTCAAGAACGAGCTGGCCGATGCCGAGTCCTACGCGCGGTCCGCCAACATGAGCGACCCGGCCGAGCGGGTGTTCGTCGAGATCTTCGGCTCCTACCAGCGCGAGCTGCAGCGTGCCAACGCCTTCGATTTCGACGACCTCATCGCCCAGACCGTGTACTTGTTCCGAGCATTCCCGCAGGTGGCCGATCGGTACCGCAAGCGGTTCCGGCACATCCTGGTCGACGAGTACCAAGACACCAACCACGCGCAGTATGCGCTCATCCACGAACTCACCCGGCCTCCCGGATCCGACGCCGAGCCGTTCTCGTCGGGCGGCATGATGATCTTCGATGCCGAGCCCGCCGGAGAAGATGCGGCGTCGCTCACGGTCGTCGGTGACTCCGACCAGTCGATCTACGCCTTCCGCGGCGCCGACATCCGCAACATCAGCGAGTTCGAGCGCGACTACCCGGGCGCCAAGGTCGTGCTGCTCGAGCAGAACTACCGCTCCACGCAGAACATCCTGTCGGCGGCCAACGCGGTGATCTCGAACAACTTCGACCGCAAAGACAAGAAGCTCTGGACCGACGTCGGCGCGGGCGATCCGATCATCGGCTTCACCGGCTACTCGCAGCACGACGAGGCCCAGTTCGTGGCCGACGAGATCGAAGCGCTGCATAAGAAGGGCGTCGACTATTCGGGCGTCGCGGTGTTCTACCGCACCAACTCGCAGTCCCGCGCGCTCGAAGAGATCTTCATCCGCTCGGCCGTGCCCTACAAGATCATGGGCGGCACGAAGTTCTACGAGCGCGCCGAGATCAAGGACGCCCTCGCCTACCTCGTCGCCGTCGCCAACCCCGCGGACTCGATGGCGCTGCGGCGCATCCTCAACCGGCCGCGCCGCGGCATCGGTGACGTCACCGAGACCGCCATCGCCCGCTACGCCGCCGAGCACGACATCACCTTCCGTGACGCCCTGGCCAACTCGGCCCAGATCGGCGTCGGCCCGAAGCTGCAGAAGGCCATCGACCAGCTCGACGCGGTGCTGACCGAGGCCACGGCGGTCATGCTCCCGGCATCCGGAGAGCTCGCCCCCTCCACCTCGGTCACCGAGGGTCTGACGCTGCTGCTGAACAAGAGCGGCTACTTCGACGCCCTGCGCGCGAGCAAAGACCCGCAAGACGAGGCGCGCCTCGAGAACCTCGACGAGCTCGTCGCCGTGACACGCGAATTCGCGCGCAACAACCCCGAGGGCACGATCATCGATTTCCTCACCGAGGTCACGCTCGTCGCAGATGCCGACGACCTCGACGACGCGTCGGGTTCGGTGTCGCTCATGACCCTGCACACGGCGAAGGGCCTCGAGTACGACGCGGTGTTCCTCACCGGCGTCGAGGAAGACCTGTTGCCGCACCGCATCTCGGCGAACGAGCCGGGCGGACCGCAGGAGGAGCGCCGACTGTTCTATGTCGGCATCACCCGCGCCCGCAAGCGCCTGCACCTCTCGCTTGCGATGACCCGCGCACAGTTCGGCGAGGTCACGGTCGCGATGCCGAGCCGGTTCCTGCAAGAGATCCCGGCCGACCTCATCGACTGGCGGCAGTCGCCCGGCGACGTCAACGGTCGCGGAGGTTCGCAGTCGCGCGCGCTCAACGCACGCGGCCGACGCCCGGGTCAGCCGGGCAGCGGGGGTAATCGTTACGGTGACGACCTCGTGCCGCTGCCCAAGCGCGCGCCGGCCGACCCGAGCAAGTTCCCCAACCGCATCCCGGCGAAGGTTCGCGACAACGGCGATCTGGAGCTCGCGTCGGGCGACCGCATCCGCCACGACGACTTCGGCGAGGGCCGGGTCGACGCGGTAACTGGCGAGGGCGCGAAGCGCGTGGCGCACGTGCGCTTCGACACGGTCGGGCCGAAGAAGCTGCTCGTCAAGATCGCGCCGATCGCCAAGCTGTAGGGCACGTCGCGCGGCGGTCCGCGGGCGCGGCCCGCGTGGTGGCGTGCGGGTCTGGGTCGTGCGGCCGCGCGCCAGCTCTCGATCCGGCCCGCTCGGCGTGAGACGCCGCCCGCGGGCGGGCTGCGGCGTGCCGCCCCGGGTATGGGCGGTCCTGCGGCGGTGTGCTGCCCCGGTATGCGTGGGCGGGCTGCGGCGGTGCGGCCCCGGTGGGGGCGGTCCTGCGGCGGTGTGCTGCCCCGGTGTACGTGGGCCTGCGGCGGTGTGCTGCCCGCGGCAACACGCATAAACGCTCTTTGCTCTCATAAACGCGCTGTGCTCGCGTTTATGAGAGCAGATCGCGTTTATCGCTGCTCAGTGCGGTCGGTTGTCCGCGTCTTGACCCGCCGGCCGGGCGCGTAAACGCGATCCCGCGGCGTGAGCGCGGTCTCGGCGCCCGCGGCGTGAGCGCTGCTCCGACCCGCTCCGCCCCATACATAAACGCGATTCCGTCGCATAAACGCGCTCTGCTCGCGTTTATGGGCGCGTATCGCGTTTATCGGCGCCTGGATGTGACCGGCCCGACCCGTGGGCGCGCCCCGCTGGCCGGCGGGCCCGGGTCGCGGGCGCCGGCCGAGGCGCACGCACGGGGCCACGCACCCGCCTGGACATGGGGCCACACACGGGGTCACACACGGGCTGGACACGGGGCTGCACCCGGGGCCACGCACGGGGCTGTGCGATGCGCCGGTGCGCTCGCTGTGCGCCTCCGCGCCGAGCGGACGTGCGCCGCGCACCCGCCCTCGCGGACCCGGCCGCGTGAACGGCCCGGATAGGCTTGCGCAATGGCTCTCTTCTCGCGCCGCAAGAAGTCCGACTCCGACGACGCATCGGTCGACCGGCCCGACACCACGATCGAGCCGGGCGAACAGCCCGTCGATCCCGCAGGCCCGAGCGACGCCGCTCCTGTCGCAGAGGTCCCGGCCGAAGCCGCCCCGACCGTGGGCATCTCGATGTCGTCGTTCCGCGGCGTGGGCGCCGGCCCCGACGTGCCGGACCCCTCGTCGACGCCGCCCGTGGCGGCCCGCCCGTCGGCGCGACAGCCCGGCGCGATGGAGGCCCCCGAGGCTCCCGAGACGGTGCCGGGTCTTCGCGACAACGTCCTGCTCGGTAACGCTCTCGCCGAGATCGAGGGGCAGCCCGAACCGACCCAGCTGCTCAACATCGCGCGGCAGCTGCTGCAGGGACACGTCTTCCTTCGCGTGAAGGGCGACGCCCGCGCGCTCCTCGCCGAGGGCAAGGACCTCCCGCTCGCCGTCGCCAACAACGGAGACGAGCAGCTCGTCCTCGCCTACAGCGGCGGCCAGGCCCTGCGCGCCAGCGTCGAGGCGGACGGCGACCGCGACACCTCCGCGATGGGCCAGCCCGTCATGGCCCTGCTGCGTCACGTGCTCGCGGGTCCCTTCGCGGGTCTCATCCTCGATCCCGCGTCCCAGCCGAACCGCGCCGTGCTTCCCAAGGCCCTCCTCGAGCGCATGGTCGCCGAGGTCGACCCCGAACTACGCATCAAGACCGCGCTGTGTGAGACTCGCGATGACTCCACGGCATCCACGATCGTCGATGCCATCGTCGCCGAGGCGCCCCTCTGGATTGGAGTGAACCGCTCCGAAGAGGGGGGCCCGATCGGCGTCGCCGAGTCGCGGTCGGCCACGGGCGAGCGCTTCCTCGAGGTCTTCACGCACCCGCTCGAGCTCCTCGCCCTCGGACGTGGCGACCAGCCGCTGCCCATCCAGCGCACCCAGCTCGCGAAGGCTCTCGCCGGCGACGCGGCGCTGACCGGCATCCTGATCGATCCTGCCGGCCCGTGGATCCGCATCGACCGCGACGAGCTCGCTCCGGTGATCGCTCTGACGGAAGAGGGCTCCGAGCCCACCGCCTGATTCGATGACACGACGGCGGGCCGCTCCCTTTCGGGGGCGGCCCGCCGTCGTTCGTGTCAGACCCCGTACAGTTCGCCGACCGGCACCGCCACCGGAAGCACATTGCCCGCCGGTGCCAGCGGGCACGCCCACATCGGGTCGTACGCGCACGAGGGGTTGTACGCGAAGTTGAAGTCAATGACCAGGGTGTCGGGGGCGGCACCCCGGCCGAGGTCGGCCCCCTTGATCGTGTCGAGCAGGTAGCGCCCACCGCCGTACGTACCGCCGGGGCGGCCGGCCGCGGCATCCCGAACAGGGACGAACAACCCGCCCCCGTACGAGGTCAGCCGCCAGACGTCGAGAGACCCGGTGTCGGGCAGCTCGACGCGACCGATGCGTTCGAACCCCACCTCGCCGTCGGTGCCGGTCGTCGCGACGAACGAGGCCTCATCGGCGTCGAGCAGGGGTACCTCGAAGCGCCATGCGGCGTCGTACGGTGCGAGTGGCAGGCCGACGAACCCTTCGCGCTGCTCCGGGAGCAGGGGAGTGGCCGGGTGATCGGCGAACAGCGCATCTCGCTCGATGCGCCATAGCTCGTGGGCGTCTTCGGGGTCGTCGGCTTCGCGCACCGCGTCGTACAGGGCGAAGACGCGGCGGCGCCAATCGGCGATGTCGAGGGCGGTCCGAGCGGCTGCGGTGGTCATGTGTCGAGCGTAAGGGGCGGCCGGATGCCAGGACTCGGGCTGGACAGCGGGAGCGGTGAGACTGTGGGCGGGGCTGGCGGGCGGGCACCCCGGCGACCGGGACTTCGTGCGGACAACGTCGGGCTGCGAAACCGTGGGTCTCCGCCCCGGGAAATCGCCGTGGCATGGAGGGGCGCTCCAGGTTTCACCGATCGATCAGGTGAGTTGGTCGGCGACACCCTGCAGCTGGTCGGCAAAAGCGATAGACCCTGTTGAAGGACGAAAATCCCAACCGATCGACCCGCTCGATCTGGGCGGCTGGCCCGAGGGTGCACCGGCAGATGCTGTTGATGTCGTGGAGTTCGGAAGACGAGATCGTCGGGACCGACGCGGTCACGCGTGTGCCCCCATATGAGCTCGGAGAGCTGAGCCTTCCAGGGCGACTCCTATGCCGAAGCCGACGAGAACCGTTCCCGTGACGCCATCGATGGTGCGAGACACCTTTCGGCGTCGAAGCCACCGGCTGGACTTCTGGGCTACCAGGGCGAGAGCCGTCGACCAGGCACTACCGATCAGCACGTGCACTCCAGCGAGCGCGAGACCCCACACGATGTGAGGCGCCTCTTCGGGGATGAATTGGGGGAGGATCGCGACGTAGAACGCGCCCATCTTCGGGTTGAGCAGATTCGTCAAAGCGCCTTGGCGCCATCCGCGGAAGAAAGAATCCCCACTGACGGGGCCCTCGTCGCCCGCTCCGGCGGTGCCGGTCCCGCGGATCGCCGACCAGATCATCCGCCCACCGATCCACGCGAGGTAGGCGGCCCCGACGAGACGGATGGCGTCGTAGAGCTGAGCAGAAGCCAGCAGGATCGCGCTGACGCCGATCGCCGCCAGGAAGCCCCACAGGAGGGTTCCTGTTTGGATACCGGCAATGACTCCGAAGGCTCGCCGCTTTCCGCTGACAGCGGCACTGCGGAGGACGAGGGCTGTGTCCAGGCCGGGGGTGACAGTGAGCAGGCCAACCACGAGGGCGAATGACGCGATCACCGAGACGGAGGGCAGCATGTATCGAGGGTAGCGTCGGGGTATCTCGCGGTTGATGTCCTGCCGCTCGACACACGTCGGCTTCGCATGAGGTTGGACGACCCGACCCGAACCCCGTCCCGCAGTGCAACCCGGCAGACACCACCGCCACCCGGGCGCTAGCGTCGGGACATGGCATCCCCCCGCATCACGCTGACCGTGCCGGGCCCCGAGGGTGATCGCGAGGTGGGCATCTCCAACCCCGATCGCGTGCTGTGGCCCGAGGTGGGTATCACCAAGCGCGAGCTCGCCGAGTACCTCATCGCCGTCGCCGATCCCTTCATCGCCGCGAACGGGCACCGGCCGGTGTCGCTCGAGCGCTTCCCCGAGGGCGTGGGCGGCGAGGCATTCTTCTCGAAGAACCCGCCGAAGGGGGCGCCGGACTTCGTCGAGGCCGTGACCGTGACGTACAACAGCGGGCGCCGGCATCCGCAGCTCTTCCTCGGCGAGATCGCGTCGGCGGTGTGGGCCGCTCAGATGAACACGATCGTGTTCCACCCGTGGGCCTCGCTCGCGAGCGACGCGGATCACCCGGTCGAGTTGCGCATCGACCTCGACCCGCAACCGGGCACCGGTATCGCCGAGGCGGTCGCGGCGGCGCACGAGTTGCGGACGGTCCTGCGCGAAGCGGGTCTTGAGGCCTGGATCAAGACCAGTGGCAACCGCGGTCTGCACGTGTTCTGCCCGATCGAGCCGACGCATGAGTTCCTCGACGTCCGGCACGCGGTCATCGCCGCGGCGCGCGAGCTGGAGCGACGGATGCCGGATGCCGTGACCACCAGCTGGTGGAAGGAAGAGCGCGGAGAGCGGATCTTCGTCGACTTCAACCAGGCCAACCGCGACCGCACGATGGCGGGTGCCTACTCGCCCCGAGCGCTGCCGACCGCGACCGTGTCGACGCCGGTGACCTGGGACGAACTCGACGACATCGACCCGCTCGCCTTCACCGTGCGTTCGATTCCCGAGCGATTGGCATCCGTCGGCGATCCGTGGGCGGGATTCGCCGAGAAACCCGAACGCATCGACACGCTGCTGCAGTGGTGGCAGCGCGACCTCGACGACGGGCTGGGGGAGCTGCCGTTCCCGCCCGAGTTCCCCAAGATGCCGGGGGAGCCGCCGCGCGTGCAGCCGTCGCGGGCGAAGGCCCCGGGCGCTTAGGGGTTCAGCGCGTCGCCCGCGGCGCTGCGGTAGTAGAGCACCGCGCGTCCGTACCGCGTGCGGTTCAAGAGCCCCGCGCGTTCCATCACGCGCAGGTGCTGGTTGATCGCCGAGGTCGAGACACCGAGCTGCAGAGCGAGATCGGTGGAGGATGCCGGCTCACCCAGCGCCGCGAGAAGTGTCGCGCGCGTGCGACCGAGCAGGTCGACGACGGCGTCGGGTGCGGGCTGCGCGCTGGTGGACCACATCGCCCCCTGCCCGCGTGCGGGATACATCACCGTGGGCGGGAGGTCGTCGTCGATCGGCGTCGAGACGCGGACGGTGAAGATCGACGGGACGAGGGTGAGGCCTTCGCCGAGGACCGGTCGGCGGCGAATCTCGGGGTTCCACAGCCGCACGTCGAGGTGGCGTCCGTCATAGCGCGCGGCATCCGACAGGCCGTTCAAGACGGTGCCCATGCCCGCTTGCGCGGCGATGCGTCCTCGGTAGGCGATGTCGGCGCGCAGCACCGCGCTCATGCGTGCCCAGTGCGGGGCGAAGCAGAGGTCCCACGTGGTGGCGAGCGCCCGCTGCAGGCGCGCGACGACCAGATCATGACGCCCGCGGAAGACCGCCGGCACCTCTCCGTGCACCCGCTCGAGATCTATATGCAGGCGCGACCGCGAGATGCGGCCGAGCTCGGCCAGTTCGTCGTCGAACGACGTGAGGGGCGAGGCGGGCCGCGGGTTGACGAAGTCGGCCGTCCACTTGCGGTCGTTGATCAGTGCGAGCAGCACGTCGAGATCCAGGAGCGGGCGCACGTCTGCGATCTGGCGGAGCCACGGAGCCTGCAGCGGGTACCCCTCCGGCTGCGACAGGGCCCGGAGTCCGAGGCCCAGCTCCGACAGCGGCGAGATGCCGAAACGGATCGCCGAGATGTCGGCGGCCTCCAACTCGTACCGGATCATGAAGCCCCACGCTACATCGATTGAACGGCATCCCGGCGCCTGGATCAATGGAGACGTGACCAGCACGATCCCCACCGTCCCCCTGAAAACCCTCGTGCAAACGGACAAGACCCTGGGCCGCCTGCTCACGATCACCCTGGTCGACACCCTCGGACGCGGTGCCTTCTTCACCCTGACGACGCTGTACCTCACGCTCATCGTGGGGCTCGAGCCGGTGACGGTCGGCATCGGTCTGACCGTCGCCGGGGCGGTGGGCGTCGCCAGCTCGCTCGTTTTCGGCCACCTCTCGGATCGCTTCAGCGCGCGGATGATGCTGATCGTGCTGCACGTCGTGCAGGGCGCGGCGCTTATCGGCTACCTCTTCGTCCGCGACCTGCCCTCGCTCGTGATCGTCGCCTCTCTCGTCCTGCTCGCTCAGCAGGGCGGCGGGAGCGTCCGCTCCGCCGTCGTCGGACGGGCGTTCCGCGGAGACGACCGCGTACGCATCCGCGCGGCCATGCGCACCGTGACCAACGTCGGCATCGGGGTCGGCACCGCGGTCGCGGCGATCCCGCTCGCCCTCGGCACCCCGTTCGCTTTCCACCTGACCATGACGATCGCGGGCTCGTTCTTCCTCGTGTCCGCCGTGCTCGTCGCGGGGCTCGATCCTGCCCGCGTCGACCTCTCCGTCGCCGAACCCGCGCCGGATGCCCCCGCCGTCGTCGGTCGTAGCCCCTACCGGGACCCACGCTTCTTGTGGTTGACGGCTCTCATGGGGGTGTTCGGCATCCAGTTCGGTGTGTTCGAGATCGGTGTGCCGCTGTGGGTCGTCGCCCACACGATCGCGCCCGACGTCGTGGTGAGCCCGCTGCTCTTGGTCAACACGGTCGTCGTGGTCCTGCTGCAGGTGCGGATGAGCCGTGGGACCGGGACCTTCGCCGGGGCAGGACGCGCGATGAGCAGGGCCGGGTGGCTCATGGTCGCGGCGTGCGCGCTGTGGGCGGGCGCCGGATGGATCGGGGGCGAGGGAGGGGGTCCGGTGGCCGCGGTGATCGTGGTGCTGCTGGCCGCGGCGGTCGTGCACTCCCTCGCCGAGATAACCTCGAGCGCCGCGGGGTGGAGCCTCAGCTTCGACCTCGCCCCGCAGGAGCGCATGGGCAGCTACCAGGGCGTCTACGGCACCGGATACGCGGTCGGCGCGATGATCGCCCCCGTGGTGGTGACGCTCACGGCGATCGATCTCGGCACGGGCGGGTGGGCGATCCTCGCCGCGATGTTCGCCGCGGCGGCTGCCGGGGTCGTCGTGATCGCACGTCGGGCCGAGCGGGAGAGGGGTGCCGCTCCCACCGACTGAGCGACAGTGCGGGAGCCGCCGGACTCAGTCGAGCACGTCGCCCAGGTCGTACGACGCCACCGTCTCGAGCTGTGTGAACGTGCAGGAGCGGGCATCGCGGTCGGGGCGCCAGCGGTCGAACTGCACGGTGTGGCGGAAGCGCATGCCCTCGAGCTGGTCGTAACGCACTTCGAGCACGAGCTCGGGGCGCAGCCGCACGAACGACACGTCTTTCGATGCCGAGAAGCGCGAGCGGTCGGTTTCGCCGACCACGGCGGCGCCGTCTTCGTCGCGCTCCACCAGCGGAGCGAGTTCGTCGATCAGCTCTTTACGGCGTTTGTCGGTCCAGGCGGAGACGCCACCGACGCCGTGCAGGCGACCCTCGTCGTCGTAGAGGCCGACGAGCAGCGATCCGACGCCCTCGCCCGACTTGTGGATGCGGTAGCCGAGGGCGACCACGTCCGCGGTGCGGGCGTGCTTGATCTTGAACATCGTGCGCTTGTTCGGCGCGTACGGCTGGGCGAGCGGCTTGGCGATCACGCCGTCGAGGCCCGCGCCCTCGAACTCGGCGAGCCACCGGCGCGCGAGGTCGGGGTCGTCGGTCGTGCGGGTGACGTGGACCGGGTGCGGCACGGAGCCCAGCAGGTCTTCGAGATGCGCCCGGCGCTCCGAGAACGGCTCGTTCTGCAGGTCGCGGTCGCCGCGCGCGAGCAGGTCGAAGGCGATGAACATCGCCGGCGTCTCTTCGGACAACATGGTCACGCGCGACGCCGCGGGGTGGATCCGTTGCGACAGGGCTTCCCAATCGAGGCGCTGGTGGCCGGCGGCGCCGCGGGCCACCACGACCTCTCCGTCGATCAGGCACGGCTCGGGCAGGATCTCGGCGAACGCCGCGACCAGCTCGGGGAAGTACCGAGTGAGGGGCTTGGCTCCGCGGCTGCCGATCTCGACGTCGGTGCCGTCCCACGACACCAGCGCGCGGAAGCCGTCCCATTTGGGTTCGTAGCTGAAGCCGCCCGCGACCTTGCCGTGCTCGGGCACCTCGGGCACCGACTTCGCCAGCATCGGCGCGGGGATGTCGTAGCCCATGGGTCAGTCCGTGCTCTCGCCCCCGGCCAGCGGCACGGGGTTGCGGCGCTTCTTGCGTCGCGCCCACTCCGCGGGCTTGTCGTCGCCGTTCCAGACGGTGATGATGCCCCACACCACGGCGGTCAGCGGGACCGCCAGCAGGGTGCCGAGGATGCCGCCGATCGCGGTACCGCCGGCCAGCACGACCAGCACGACGAAGGAGTGCAGCTTCATCGAGCGGCCCATGAGCACGGGCTGCAGGAAGTTGCCCTCGAGCTGGTTCACGAGCACGACGATGCCGACGACGATCAGCGCGACGACCCAGCCGTTGGTGACGAGGGCGACGAGCGCGGCCAGGATGCCGGCGGTGACGGCCCCCACGATCGGGATGAACGCGAGCAGGAACACCAGGACGGCCAGCGGAAGGGCGAGCGGGACCTGCAGGATCGCGAGACCGATGCCGATGCCGATCGCGTCGACGGCCGCGACCGAGGCGGTACCGCGGACGTACGAGCCGAGAACGGTCACCGTCTTGTCGCCGATGCGGCGCGCGCGGTCGTAGTCGCGACCGTGGAAGGGGCGGAGCACGAACTCCCACATGCGGGGTCCGTCTTTGAGGAAGAAGAACAGGATGACGACCATCAGGACGAAACCCGTGACGAACGAGGCGATCGCGCTGACGCCGGCGAGAGCTCCGGTGCCGAACTGCGAGCTCGTCACGAAGTCTTGAATGCCTTGCACGGCCTGGTTGACCTGGTCGGGCGAGATGGCGAAGGGGAGCGTGTGGTACCAGTCCTGCGCCTGCTCGAAGCCCTTCTGCGCCTGCGAACTGAGGTACGGCCACTGGTCGATGACCGCGTTGACCACGAGCCAGCCCAGGGCACTCAGCACCACGACGACAGCCAGCAGCGTCAGCAACGTCGCCAGCACCGCCGGCACGCCCTTGCGCCGCATCCACATGGTGACCGGGCCGAACGCCGAGGCGAAGATGAGCGCCAGGATCAGGGGGATGATGACGAGTGTCACTTGCTGGATACCCCAGATGAGACCGGCGACCAGGATCACCACGACGATGATCTGCACCGCGCGAACGGCGAGGCGCCCGAACCCGTCGGCCCAGAGACTCTTCGGCGGCGGTTGGACCGCCTCGGCGACGGAGGTGACGGCGTCGCGCGGCGCGGGGTGACGAGAGAACAGGCCCATGAGCACACGGTAGCGGGGGCCTCCGACATGGCGACGGAGGTTGCGCCGTGCCGGGGTGCCGGATAGGGCGGCGGATGCCGGGAGCCGCGCCGTTCCGCGTGCCGCGGCCCCGCCGTTCACGGTCGACCGGGCCGCGACGTCGCCCGAGGCGGTGACCGGCGCCCGCTCGGAGGGGATCGGGGCGCCGCGTCCCGGCATCCGGGATCGCACGAGCTCGGCCACCTCGATCGGATCAGGGTGCCGGGGATGCGGCATCCGGGATCAGACGAACGCGCTCATTCCGGTGATGTCGCGGCCGAGCAGGAGGGCCTGGACGCTCTCGGTGCCCTCGTACGTGTGGATGGCCTCGATGTCGGCCATGTGCTGCATGACGCCGTTCTCGAGCAGGATGCCGTTGCCGCCGAGCAGGTCGCGGGCGATCGCCGCGACCCGGCGCGCGGCGCGGGTGTTGTGGTACTTCGCGAGCGACGCCTGGGTGGGACGCAGGCCGCCCGACGACTCGAGGTCGGCGAGACGGCGGCAGTACAGCTGCATGGCGGTGAGCTCGTCGAGCATCTGCGCGAGGCGCTCCTGCACCATCTGGAACTTCGCGAGGGGCTTTCCGAACTGCATGCGCTCGGTGGCATACGTCCGCGCGATCTCGTAGCAGGCGGTCGCGTGACCGAGCGCCGACCAGGCCACACCCGAGCGGGTGGCGAACAGCACGACCGACGCGTCCTTGAAGGTGTGAGTGCCGGGCAGCACGGCATCCGCGGGAAGACGCACGCCGTCCATCGCGATGTGAGCCTGGTGGATGCCGCGGAGCGACACCTTTCCGGTGATGACGGTGCCCGTGTAGCCCGGGGCGTCCTGCTCGACGAGGAAGCAGCGAACGTTGCCGTGGTCGTCGCCGCCCTCGTTCTCGACGCGGGCCCAGACGAAGGTGATGCCGCCGGAGGCACCGTTGCCGATCCACTTCTTCGTGCCGCTGAGCGACCAGCCGTCGTCGGTGCGGGTCGCCGTGGTCTCGAGCGAGACGGAGTCGGATCCGTGGTCGGGCTCGGTCAGCGCGAAGGCGCCGAGCACGGTGCCGTCGGCGAGGGGCTTCAGCCACCGCTCCTGCTGCTCGGGCGAGCCGTAGAACGCGAGCGTCCGCAGCGCGAGTCCGCCCTGCACGGCGAGGGCTGTGGCGAGAGAGCCGTCGTGGCGCGAGATCTCCATGTTGACCAGGCCCGCGGCCAGCGGCGAGGTGTACGGGAGTTCGGGGTGCTCGATGCCGTCGGTGAACAGCTCGAGCTCACCCATGCGCTGCACGAGGTCGATCGGGTAGCTCGCGGCATCCCATTCGCCCTGCATGCGCGTGCCGACCTCGTCGGCGAAGGCCTTGGCGGTGTCCCAGACGGCGCGGTCGGCGTCGGGGATGTCGGCGAACACCGCGTAGTAGTCGGTGTCGCGGCGGCCGAGCAGGTCGTAGCGGGCGACGCGCTCTCCGGGGAGCGTGTGGGCATCGGCGTCGATGGTCATGGTTCCCAGTATCGCGCATGTTGGTACTGGGTGTCACGCTTCGGAGTGGACTCGCGGCGAACGCTCGGATGGGTGCGCGGGTGGGCGCCCGGGTGCGCGCGGCGCCGTGTCGCGCGCCCCGCGATGACCGGGCCCGCTTCGACGTCGAGTGTCCACGACACCCGGAAGGTTTTTCGAGATGTCCGGGTGTTTTGGACACTCAACGCAGGGGCCCCGTCCCGCGATGGCGGTGCGTGATTGGACGTTGAGTGTCCACAACACCCGGACGATTTTTCGCAACGTCCGGGTGTTGTGGACACTCAACGGGTGGGTCGGCGGGCGGGCACGCGAGGGCAGGGGCGGGCGGGCACGCGACGGGCGGGTGAGCGGGCACGCGAGGGACGGCCCCGCGAGCCCCGCGCGTCAGTCCCCGAGAGCCCCGCGCAGGCGCCGCGTGACCTCGGCGGCGGGCATGCGACGGGGGAAGGCTGCCACGATCAGGTCGTCGCCGGCCGCGTCGTCGCCGTCGGCGTGCACGCCGTAGCGGCGCAGCACGTCGTCGAGCGCTCGACGGAGAACGGATGCCGGCACCCGAGCCCCCCGCATCAGCCGGCGCAGCACGTGGTTGTGCACCGCCGTGACCGAGGCCGCGAAGCCGACGGCATCCAGGGGGTCGAGGCCGGGGAGCGCCTCGCGCAGGTATTCGTCGAAGAGGCGTTCGTAGCGGAACACCGTCACGATCTCGCGGTCGCGCAGGCCCGGGATCTGCCGCACGATCGCGTAACGGCGCCGCGCGACCTCGGGGTCGGCGGCGAAGTGTCGGAACACCCGCACCGATGCCTCGCAGACGGCGGCCCACGGGTCGTCGTGCGGTTGGTCGAGGTACGCGCGCGTCTCGGTGAGCAGCACCTCGTGGTCGGCGAAGACCACGTCTTCCTTGCCGCCGAACTGCCGGAAGAACGTCGACCGCGATACCCCGGCCGCCTGTGCGATCTGCTCGACCGAGGTCTGGTCGTAGCCGTGCTCGACGAAGAGGTCGATGGCCGCGGACACGACGGCCGTCCGGCTCGAGGGGGCGGCGCTGTCGGTCACGCCCCGAGCCTATCCGCGGCCCGCCGTCGCGCGGGGTCGGGTTACGCGGGGCGGTCCGTAGATGATCGGGGCGGCGGAGGCAACCGGATGCCGAGACCCCCACGCCCGCGATGGGATGAAGGCATGACCTCCTCCCTGTGGCACAGAGACCAGACGCCCGTCGACGGGACGCCGTTCGCACCCGATGCCCGGCACGACGTCGTCATCGTCGGCGCCGGGATCACCGGCCTGTCGACCGCCGTGATGCTCGCCGAGGCGGGAGTCGACGTCGCGATCGTCGACGCGGGCCCCGTGGGGCAGGGGGCGACCGGGGCGTCGGTGGGGATGGCATCCCTTCTGCAGGGGACGACCCTCGCGGCGCTGCGCGCCCACCACCCCGCCGGACTCGTGAAGGCGTACGTCGACGCGAACCGCGCGGGGCAGGAGTGGCTCGCCGAGCGTGCGGGAGCCGCCGCCGACCGCCGCACCGCCTTCACGTTCGGCCGGGGACTCTCGACCGACCCGGCGCTCGACGCCGTCCGCGATGCCGCACGCGAGGCCGGGCTGCCGATCCGTGAAGACGCCCCCGGCGACCTCGGCGGACGCACCCCCGTGCGGGCCCTCGCCCTCGACGACCAGCTCGCCCTCGACCCCGACGCCCTCTCGCGCTCTCTCGCCGAGGCGGCACTCGCGGCCGGGGCGACGCTGCACACGGGCGTCCGCGTGACCGACGTCCGCGCTCTTCCCTCCGGCCGCGTCGACACCGACCACGGCACGATCTTCGGAGACACCGTCGTGCTCGCCACCGGCACGCCCATCACGCGCCGCGGCCTGTACGACCTCAAGACTCGCGCGCTGCGGTCGTGGGCGATCGCGTTCGAGATGGAGGGGGATGCCGAGGCCCCCGGCGGCATGTGGAGCGAGGTCGGCACCGACGGGCGCAGCGTCGTCGCCGCACCGTCGTCGTTCGGGCGCGGGGTGCTGCTGGTGACCGGGGCACGGCATCCGGTCGGCTCCGCACCCTCGGAGGTCGCGCTCGCCGAAGGCCTCGCCGCGTGGGCCCGTCGCACGCTCCCCGTGGGAGCCGAGATCGCCCGCTGGTCGGGACAGGATTACCAGTCGCACAACCTCGTGCCCTTCGTCGGAGGGATGCCGAGGGGCCTCGGGCGCCTGCGCTTCGCCACCGGCTACGCCGGGTGGGGCCTGACCAACGCCCCGGCCGCCGCGATGCGGTTGAGCGACGAGATCCGCGGGGTCTCGCGCAGCGACCGGCCGCAGTGGATGCGCACGATCGGCACGCGCATGACGGTTCCCGCCGACCTCGGCCGCGGCATCGGCGAAGCGGCCCGTCGGGTGGGCGTGGCGGCGGGGGCGTTCGCTGCGGCGGCGCCCGCACCGGTCAAGCGGCCCGCCGAGGGCGCCGGGCTGGTGTCGCGGCAGGGAATACGGATCGCGGCGGTGTCGACGATCGAGGGAGAGACTCGCGCGGTGGTCGCCCCGGCTCCGCTGACGTGGAACGACGCGGAAGGCTCCTGGGACAGCCCCGTCGACGGCTCGCGCTACGCCCCGGACGGGACGCGGCTCGAGGGCGCGGCATCCGCGGATCTGGGCGTGCGCTGAGGCCGCACGGGGTTCGGCTCGGCCGCGCCGAGACGGCACCTCGCTGACAAACCGGTTGCAGGCTGACGCGGAGTCGTCAGCCAGTTGCCGTCCCGACGGCCGCCACCTGGACGACCGCCAGAGTCAGCTCTTCGGCCGGTCAGCTCTTCGCACCCGACAACGCGAGCGCGCCGCCGAGACCGATCATCATGACCCCGCCGGTTCCCGACAGGGTCGAGATGCGCCTCGGCGACCGGGCGAACCACTCGCGGGCGGTGCCGGCGGCCAGGGCCCACACGCTGTCGCAGGTGAGCGCCATGATCTGGAACGTCAGGCCGAGAACGAGCAGCTGCAGCCACACCGCCCCCGCGTGCGGGTCGACGAACTGCGGCAGCACCGCGACGAAGAACGCGATCGTCTTCGGGTTGGTCAATCCCACGACGAACCCTTGACGCAGCAGGGTCCACGACGACGAGGGCCCCCGCGTCGCCCCGGCGACATGAGCGTGGCGGTGACGGATGGCCTGGATGCCGAGCCACACGAGATAGATGGCCCCGACGATCTTCAGGATCGTGAAGGCGACGATCGACGACGCGACGATCGCCCCGACGCCGAAGGCCACCGCGAGCACCGCCGGCACGGTACCGAGCGCGTTGCCGACGACGCTCAGCACGCCCGCGCGGCGGCCGAGCGCGATCGAACGCCCGATCACGAAGAGCACGCTCGGACCCGGGATGACGATGATGATGACCGACGCGGCGACGAACGCCAGCACGTTCTCGATCGGAGGCATGCGTGAACTGTACTGCCGTCGCGTTTCGGGACGGTATCGCGCGTCGGGGCGGGCCGAACACCTGAGATTCGGGATGCCGGTGGCCGTGAACGCGCGCAGGGCGGGGTGGGCGCTCGGTTTCTCAGGAGTTCGGCCCGGCCGCCGCCGTGACCCGCCGCCGCCGAGGCCGCCGGACCTGGCGGCCGCGGCCTCACGCCGGGACGGACTCGCGAGCCAGCAGCTCCGTGATCCGGCCGACGCAGCCGCCGCAGCCGGTACCGGCACGGGTCGCGGCCTTCACGCACGCGACCGTGGGTTCGCCCGCCGCGGCCGCCTCGCGTATCGCCCCGGCGCTGACGCCATTGCACCAGCACACGGTGGCGTCCGCGGCGAAGGGGTCGCCGACGGCGGGCATTCCGGCATCCGCGGCGTCGAGGCGCAGCAGCGATGAGCGGTCGGCGGGCAGCTCTGAGCCGCGCTCGAACAGCAGGGTCAGCTCGGCGCCGGTGCGCGGCATCCCGACCGCGACGAAGCCGGTCAGCACCCCCTCGACAGTGACGAGCTTCACGTAGGCGCCGCGCGCGGGGTCGGCCCAGAGCGTGACCTGGGGGCCGTGGCATCCGGGTGCGTGAGAGAAGGGGTCGGCGTCGACCGCGCCCCCGGCGACCACGTCGATCCCCTCGGCCTTGAGCATCACGACACCGGGGCGCTCGACCGGTGCGGGCGCCTCGACACCCGACGACAGCAGCGCCGCGAGTCGGTCGGCCTGCCGCCAACCGGGGCCGATGAGTCCGCTCGGTCCGCCGGGCACGCGTCCGTCGGGACCGGTGTCGGCGGGGTCGGCGACGTGCGCGCAGTCGCCGATCGCGAAGACGTTCGGGTCGGTCCACGAGCGCGACGATCCGTCGACGAGCACGCCGGCCGAGGTGGCGAGACCCGCGAGCGAGGCGATTTCCGTCCGTGCCCCGACCCCGCACGACAGCACGAGCAGGTCACCGGCGAGCACTTTGCCGTCGGCGCAGACGAGCCCGTCGAACCAGGCCTGACCGTGGTCGTCGTAGCGCTGCACGATGCTTTCGGCGCGCGCGTGGTGCATCATCTCGATGCCCACGGCGCTCGCCGCGGCGGCGAGCACGCGTCCGCCGTTCTCATCGAGCGTCCGGTTCATCGGCGCGGCGGAGTGATACGCCACGACCACCTCGGCGCCTGCCTCGGCGGCGGCGAGGGCGAGTTCCATGCCGAGCACTCCCGCGCCGAGCACGACGATGCGCTGACCCGCCGAGATCGCCGCGCGCACGTGCTCGGCGTCGGCGAGGTCGCGCAGGGCCACGACACCGCGGGGGAGCGGCGCAGTGCCCTGATCGAGAGCAGAAGGGTCGGCCGGTCGCGCGGACCGATGCCGCTGCGCCCGCTCGAGTCCCGCGAGCGTCGGCACGTTCGCCCGCGCGCCGGTGGCGAGCACGAGTCGGTCGTAGGGAATCCGGATGCCATCGTGCAGGCGCACCACCCGGAGGTCGCGGTCGACGCCGACTACCGTCGTCCCGAGCACGAACCGGACCCCGGCATCTTCGGCGACGCGGCGATCGCCCAGGTCGAGCCCTTCTCGGTTCATGCGCCCGACGGCATATTCTGCGAGCAGCACGCGGTTGTAGACGTCGTGCTGTTCGGCGCCGATGACGGTGAGGTCGATCCGCCCCTCGCGCACGGCGGGCAGGAGCCCCTCGATCAACCTCGCCCCGACGGGACCGTAGCCCACCAGCACCACACGCTCAGACATGGGTCTCCTCCTCCGTGCTCGGCGACGGGGTGCTCGGCGACAGGCTGCTCGGCGACGGCGCGCTCGTTACTAGAACGCCCGGCGCCGCACCTCCCACGACTCCGACGAGCGCGGGAGCCACACCCGGGTGCTCCGCCACGACGACCGGCGAAGCCGCGATGTGATGAGGTGCCGGGGTCGTGGCATCCGGGATTGCCTTCACTTGAACCCGCGTGCGCTTGAACTCGGGCATGGCCGACGTCGGGTCGACGATCGCCTCGGTCAGCCGGTTGGCGCACTCGTCGCCCGCGTAGTGGAACGGGAGAAAGACGGTGTCGTGCCGGATGTCGGTGGTCACCGTCGCCCGCGCCCGTACCTCGCCTCGCTCGTTCGACACGGAGACCAGCGCGCCCTCGCGGATGCCGAGCCGAGACGCCGTCGCGGGGTGGATCTCGAGCCGCGCCTCGGGGCGGGCGCCGTCCAGCTCGGCGACGCGGCGGGTCTGCGTGCCCGACTGGTACTGCTGCAGGTAGCGGCCCGTCGTGAGGGTCAGGTCGCCGCCGCGGTCGGTGGGCGTCGGGGGAGTGGCATCCACCGGCACGAGACGAGCCCGACCGTCGGCGTGGGCGAAGCGCTGCGTGAAGGGCCGCGGCGTGCTCTCGGTGCGGTACGGCCAGTACGCCTCGATCCCCGTGTCGAGCAGGGCGTGCGAGAGGCCGGAGTAGTCGGCGACCCCACCCTCCGACGCGCGGGCAAGCTCGTCGAACACCCCGGCCGGGTCGATCGACCAGGTGGATGCCGCGCCCAGGCGCCGCGCGAGCTCCGACATGATCCACAGCTCGCTGCGGGCACCCTCGGGGCCGGGCAGGGCCTGACGACGGCGGATGACCCGGCCCTCGAGCGAGGTCATCGTGCCCTCCTCCTCGGCCCACTGCAGCACGGGAAGCACGATGTCGGCGAGCTCCGCGGTCTCGCTGAGGAAGAAGTCGCACACGATGAGGGTGTCGAGGGCCTGGAGCCGCTCCCGCAGCGCGTCGACGTCGGGCGCCGACACGACGACGTTGGAGCCGGCGACCAGCAGCGTCTTCACCGGCCCGCCGAGTTCGCCGAGCAGGGCGGTGGCGGGGATGCCGGCATCCGGGATCTCCTCCGGTTCGATGCCCCACACCCCGGCGACGTGCCGGCGCGCCTCGGGGTCGCGGATGGAGCGGTAACCGGGGAGCTGGTCGGCCTTCTGGCCGTGCTCGCGTCCGCCCTGACCGTTGCCCTGCCCGGTGAGGGTGCCGTAGCCCGAGCCCTGGCGGCCGACGAGGCCGAGCACGAGCGCGAGGTTGATCGCGGCGGTCGCGGTGGCGGTGCCGTCGGCGTGCTGTTCGACGCCGCGCCCGGTGAGGATGTACGCGCCGCCCGCGGCGAGGCGCCGTGCGGTCTCGCGCAGCTGCGCGACGGGGACGCCGGTGGTGGCGGAGGTGCGCTCGGGCCACCACGCCGAGACGCTGCGGCGGAGGGCATCGAAGCCCTTCGTGCGCTCCTCTATATAGGGACGGTCGGTGAGGCCCTCGGCGAGGACGATGTGCGCGAGGCCGAGCAGCAGCGGCAGGTCGGTGCCGGGGGCGGGCTGCAGGTGGGTGCCGGCGCCGTCTTCGGTGAGGCGTGCGGTGGCCGAGCGGCGCGGGTCGACGACGATCAGGCCGCCCGCGGCCCGGGCTCCGGCGAGGTGCGCGAGGAACGGCGGCATGGTCGCGGCGACGTTGGAGCCGAGCAGCAGGATGGTGCGCGCGTCGTCGAGGTCGGTGACGGGGAACGGGAGGCCGCGGTCCATTCCGAAGGCCCGATTGGATGCCGCTGCCGCCGACGACATGCAGAACCGGCCGTTGTAGTCGATGCGCGAGGTGCCGAGCGCGACGCGGGCGAACTTGCCGAGCTGGTACGCCTTCTCGTTGGTGAGGCCACCGCCGCCGAAGATGGCGTTGGCGTCGGGGCCGTGAGTGGCCTTGGTCTGCCGGAACGCCGCAGCCACGGCATCCAGGGCTTCATCCCAGGTGGTCTCGGCGAGGGTTCCGTCGGGTTGGCGGAGCAGTGGCATCCGGAGTCTGTGGGGGGATGCCAAGAGCTCCGCCGACGTCCAGCCCTTCGCGCAGAGCCCGCCCCGGTTCGTCGGGAAGTCGCGGCCCGTGACCGTCGTTGCGCTGTCGTGCGTGACGGTCATGGCGCACTGCAGCGCGCAGTAGGGGCAGTGGGTGTCGGCGGAGCTCACGGCGTCAGATCCGGGTGCCGGACTTCTTCGACATGCGCAGGTACACGCCCGCGGTCAGGGCGAGGAAGGCGACGTACGCGAGCGCGAACCAGCCGAGGGCGGGGGTGTACGAGCCGAACGTCGTCTTCGAGAAGCCGAGCAGCTGCGGGATGAAGAAGCCGCCGTAGGCGCCGATCGCCGAGATGAGACCGAGGGCCGCGGCCGCCTTGCGCTGGGCGCCGATCCCGCCGTTCGCGCGCAGGGTGAAGATCGTCGGGATCATGCGGTACGTCGAACCGTTGCCCATGCCGGCCGCGGCGAACAGCACCAGGAAGCACAGCAGGAAGACGGCGAAGTTCTGCATCGGCAGGGTGAGGATGACGCCCAGGATGCCGAGACCCATCACCGTGAACGCGCCCATCGTGATGACGGTGCCGCCGAAGCGGTCGGCGAGCTTGCCGCCGTAGGGGCGGGCGAGCGAGCCGACAAGCGCACCCATGAACGCGAGGGTGACGGTGGCGGTGCCGATCGCGAAGCCCTTGAAGTCGGGGAACGTGTCGGCCAGCAGCTTCGGGAAGACCCCGGCGAAGCCGATGAACGAGCCGAACGTGCCGATGTAGAGCACGGCCATGACCCACAGGTGCGGCTCTTTCAGAGCGGCGAGGGATGCCGTGATGTCGGCCTTGGCGCTGGACAGGTTATCCATGCGGAGGTACGCGCCGACCATGGCGACGATGATGAGCGGCACCCAGATGAGACCCGCGAGCGGCAGGTTGAGGGTGGCGGCGGCGCCGACCGTGATGACGATCGGGACGACGAACTGCGCGACCGAGGCGCCGAGGTTGCCGCCGGCGGCGTTGAGTCCGAGGGCGTAGCCCTTCTGCGCGGCCGGGTAGAAGAACGTGATGTTCGCCATCGAGCTGGCGAAGTTGCCGCCGCCGAAGCCGGCGAACGCGGCGATCAGCAGCAGCAGGCCGAACGGGGTCGCGGGGTTGCTGACCGCGATGGCGAGGCCGATGCTCGGGATGAGCAGCAGGCCGGCCGAGACGATCGTCCAGTTGCGGCCGCCGAAGCGCGGAACCATGAACGTGTAGGGGATGCGCAGCGTCGCGCCGACGAGGCTCGGCATGGAGATGAGCCAGAAGATCTCACCCGTCGAGAGCTGGAAGCCCGCGGCCGGCAGTGAGACGACGACGACCGACCACAGCTGCCAGACGACGAACCCCAGGAACTCGGCGAAGATCGACCACCGCAGGTTGCGGGAGGCGATGGCCTTGCCTTCCTTGGCCCACTGCGTGGCGTTCTCGGGGTTCCAGTTGTCGATCCAGCGGCCGGGGCGGTGGACGAGCTGTGCCGCGGCTTCCGCGCTCGCGGCTTCGGCTCGGGTGGTGGGCTGCGCCGGCGTGGCTTCGGGGCGCGGGTCGGTGACGGTCACGGGGTCCTCCGGTGGGCGATGCGGGGGAGGTGCAGCGACCCGCATGGGCGGGACGTGCCGCCAGCGTAGGGAGCGGGCGTTACCCGGGACCGCGTCGGGAGGGGCGGGGAGGTAACGGTTGTCTCACCCGCGGAGGGGGTGGGGGAGAGGGGGAGTTTACGTGGGCGTTACACGAGAGGGGGCGGTGCGATGCGAGGAGTCAGGCAGCGGCGGCTGATATACGACCGACTATCGGTTGCGCCTCACGTTGGCCGATGACTGTTCGGGGGAGTGGTGTCTGGCGGCGCCTCCTCGGCAGGGTGACTCCAATGCGGCTACACGTAAGTAGTGTTCACAGCGACCCTTGGGGGGATTGTCAGACTGCGAGGATGGAGACGAGTGCCCACCCATCGGGCTCGGAGTGTCGAGGAACTATCTGCCTCTCGCTGCCCCTCGCTGCTCATCCCGGTACTCCTTGCCGATGCGATCAATGACCCAGGGAGCTAGTGCCGCGCCGCCAAGGATGACGACAGCGCAGGTGACGAATGCGGGGGCCCACTGGCCGTCGGCGACGATGGCGCCCACGGTGACCACGCCGACTGCCGCGCCGATTGTGTCCGCGTTCGCCTGCAGGCTCATCCCGCGGGCCACCCGGTCGCCGCTCGCCTCTGAGACAAGGGTCTTCTGCAGCGGATAAAGGAGCGCCAGTGAGGCGGACATGATGATCCAGAGTGCGGCGATGAGGATCACGGGCGGTGAGAGGGCGAGCGTTGCTGTGCTCACAGCGGTCGCGAGAGAAGCTGCAATGTAAGCGGGTTTACGACCCCACCGCTCGACGAGACCGTGAAGGGGGCGCGGGAGTAGGGTCATCGCGATACCGCCTGGCAGGTAGACCAGAGCGATTTGCCACACCTCGAGACCAGCCGCTTGCAGCTGGAGCAAGAGCGCCAATCCGACACCTGCCTCGGCGGCAGTGACGACGCCCCCAATCGTCATCAGAGGTGCGAGTCGGCGGGCATGTTCACGGATTCCGCCGGCGAGTTCCGTTCGCACGACGAGCGGTTCCTTAGGGGTGAGCAGCAAGCGCGCGCCGGCGGCGGCCGCCGTGACGGCAAGTCCGATGAAGACCGCCGAGTATCCGAACGCCCCGAGAAGGGCCATCGCTGGCCCCCAGAAGATCCACGATCCGAGAGCCTCTGCGGACATGAGCCCCGCGTATGTTCCCGAGTCGTCGGCGAGGTACTCCGCTGCTATCGCGCGCAGCGAGATCCAGAACAGAGGACCTGCAACCCCGCCGAGGAACGCCGCAATGAATGCAAGTGCGGGTGTATCTGCTATTGCGTAGATCACGCAGCTGAGGCTGAGGGCGAAGGCGCCGACCGCGGCAATTCGGGACCGTGCTCGTGTGTCGGCAAGATATCCGGCGAGGGGTCGAACGAGCACCGATACCACGAGCTCGGCGGCCACTAGCCATCCGATCGCGGGGGCGCCGAGCCCGAGCATCGCGCCCGCCCAGAGCGGGACGAGGAAGTCGAGCAGTTCGACAGGCCCACTCAGCAGGGTTGCCGATGTCCGTATCGCACGGCCGCGCACGGCATTCGTCGACATCTCACCACATTAAAGGAGGGCCCACCTCTACGCCCTGAATAAATCGCAGGGAGGACTCATCCCACTGCCGAGGCAGGTATGCGGGGCCGAAGCCGGTCGTGTCGTGCGCGGTTGCCGCGCGACGCCAGCGGTCCATATTAGGTGAGCGAAAGAGGTGTCAATCGGTTTCCCTCGTGCGGTTACCTGTCGACGCGGCAGGAGGTCAGCCCAGTGCGAAATCCAGACGTGTCAGTAAACTGACATAACTGTCTACTATCGGTTCGGCCGTTCCCGACCCGCCGCCATTGTAAGCGGGTTACCGCTCGAGCTGGCCGGTTGTTGCTGGTCGACCCCGCAAATGGCGGCACAAGCTTGCCTGATTACGCCCCACTACGCCCGAGATCGCCCGCCTCTGCGGCATCCCGTAGCTTCATCTCGCCAACCCCTCCGAAGGCAGGTGAAGCCATGTCCCGCACGATTTCGTCGACAGTCCACCCGATCCAGCGCTGCATGGCGGCCTCGAACCCGTCTGCGTGGTGGGACGGCCTCGTCATCGATACCGACGGCGCGACCGCGACGGTCGCGCTGCTGAACGGCAGCACGGTGCAGCTGCGGATCGTCGGCCCGGCCGTCGACATCGCGGTGGGGGAGCCGGTGGCCTACCACCCGGTCGCCGAACTCCTCAGCGCATCCGCGATCATCACGACCGCGCGCGCCGCATAACCGAGCGGCCGCCGACGACACGTCAGCGGCCGCGCGAAGAAGAGAACTCAGGCGGTCATCGAGGACATCATGGCCTCGCACTTCATGACCATGTCGTCGCAGGCCATGGCGCAGTAGCGGCACATTTCGTCCATGTCGCCGTGCGCGCGGCACTCGGCGGCGCATGCCTTGCCCATGGTCATGCAGGCGGTCATCATGGCGCTCATCACGTCCATGTTCATTCCGGCGGGACGCATCATCATGTGCATCGTCGCCTGAGCCATCTCGACCATGTTCGAGCACATGGCGCAGCACGTGGCCATCTCGGCGCCGTGCATCATGTCGCTGCCGGCGCACATCGCCGCGGCCATCGCGCACGCGTTCAGGGACTGCATGCTTTCCTGCATGGCATTTAGCCCGAAACCGCAGCTGCTGACTCAGTCAGGACAAAGACGGGATGGTGGTGGGGCCGGCGAACCACTCTGGTGGGAGTTCCGGTGCGCGCGCAGCTTGGACGGTGACTTGCGCGGCGATCGCGGATCCCTTGACCTTCACCCACGTCGCAGCGACGAGCCCGTCTCTTTCCAGATGTTCGATGGTGGGCAAGAAGTGCGGGCTGGTCGTCGCGGTGAGTGACCCCACGGCACGGCCGTCGATTCGCACTTCGACTGTGTGCTTCACGATTCCGCGCGCACTCGTCGTCTCGACGCGATGGAGGGTGCCGATCGCGATGCTTTCGGAGCCCGGGTTGACGTGCGGTGAGATTGCCTCGAGGTGGTTCTCCTCCCCCGTCACCTGGACGGCGTTTCCCCACGGGAGGAGAGAGTAGGAAACGCTTGGTGGCTCATTTATAGGGTGAAGCAGATGCGGCTCATTCAGAGCGAGTGAGACCCGAGCATGCAATTTCTTGACTTCATCCCACCCGCGCCGTTGAACAGCCCAGAGCCGGGCGCGAGTCGTGGGCACGTACCCGGCTCGTTCGACTCGGCTGATGGCTGCGTGATAGCGGTCGGCGTCGTCTCGCGCGAGATAACCGACGTGTGAGCCCTCGACGACGACCATGATGGCGCGACGGTGGTAGCGGTTCTCGGGCTCCGTTCGCAGTACGGCGGGGACGTCGGGAATCTCGACCTCGTGATCCAGGCGGAGGGCTCGACCGGTCAAAGTCTTGACCACGGCGGCGATCTCGGAGGTCCTGGCGAACTCTCCCTCGACTTCCGTTGACTTGTACTTGTCGCTGCCGAGCAGCATGTAGGAACCGCGGTTCGACGTCGGCAGAGCTTCGCGTGGCGCGGATGGGGGAGGGGTGGGGCCGGCGCCACGAGCGACCATGCCGTTGGCCCCCGCTTTGTTCGCCGCAGCAGCGGCGCGAGCTTCGGCGCGGGTCGCGTACGAGGTGCGATTGGACCGATCTGCGTCTACGCGAGGCCCAAGGGGTTTCTCGGAGTGCGTGGGCGCTACTCGCGGTAATTCCGCGCGGGCGGGCTGATCGGCTTGGACACTGTTCCATGCTCGGCTGGGCGGCGCAGTCGTCTTAGCGCGTCGACGGAGAATCATCGACCAGATGATCGCGCCTATCGTGAGGAGCGGGGCGAGGAAGATGCCCGCCAGGAACCATCCGGCGGCGGCGGAGAATCGACCCGGAGTTCCTGACGGTTGGCTCGTGTCGACGCCCACCAAGATCACGAACACGATGAGTGCCGCGACATGGATCCCCACCATGATGAGGAGCGGCGTCCTCGGTTGCAGAGATGATCTCGACATTGAGTTGTCGCCCTTCGTTCTTCCGCTCTCGCGCGCCTGAGTCGTTGGTGCTGCGGCCGTGATGCTTTCGGGCGATCGTATAAGCGGGATCGCGGTCGATGCACCGTGCGGGCGGCGGAGAGTCGAAGGTGAACGCGTGACGGTTCCTGCGGTGGGGCTGTGGCTGCGGCCTTGGATCAGGATGCGCGAGGATTCCCTCTTACGAACCTGTGAGACGGATCGTTACCAGGTAATATTACCTGTATACGTTTCGTATCACCGAGGAGGAGCAGTGCAACTTGTCACGCCGAACTCGGCTACGCGCGCGAAGGGCAGCCGCAGCGGCTTCTACCGCAGCGCGAACAGGGGAGCATGGGTGCGGATCGCTCGAGGCGTCTATCTCCCCGAAGGCGCGCCCGCAACGGACTGGGACCAGCTCGAAGCATCGGCCCGACGTCCTGAGGCGACCATCTGCCTCGTTTCGGCGCTCGCCTACTACGACCTCACTGATGTCATACCCGACGCACTCGACGTTGCTATTCCTCGTGGTACCCGCGCTCCCGCGTCAGAAAGTGCCATCCAGTGGCATCGGTTCGATGCGGGCACCTTCTTGTTGGAGCGAGAGGAAGTCGTCATCCCCGGCAGCACTCAGCGGATCGGCATCTACACGCCCGAACGAACGATCGTGGACTGCTTCCGCTTACGAGCCGACACGGGTTATGAGATTCCGCGCGACGCGCTGAAAGAGTGGTTGCGACGCGGAGGGAAGCCCGCGACCTTGATGAAAGTGGCTCGAGCCCTTCCTCGGAGCACCAAGCCTGTACGCGACGCACTCGAGATTCTCGCGTGAGCGGTGTTGAGGTTTTCCGAGCGGTGCGGGCGTTCGCGCGTTCGGGTGCCAGGAACGGCGCTCCGGTGGCGACGCAGGAGTATCTTCTCCGGCACGCACTCGAATCCTTTCTCGCCAGGCTCACGCAAACGAAGGCCATGCATCATGTCGTTGGTGGCGCAAGTCTTTACCGTCCGTCTACCAACGCGGCGACGGATGGATCGAGGTAAAGGCTCGCTGGGCGGATCTCGCTTGAGAACTGCTGGCCCTCAGCTCCCCGCGCTGGAGGGGCCGGGGGAGTTCGTGCGCGATCTGCGGGAGGGGTTGGCGGCGGTGCTTGCGGCGTCGCGGAGAGGTGCCACGAGCTCGGCCGTGCCGCTGCCCCCCGGACGGCATTCGGCCCGCCGTTAGGAGGAAATGTCCGTCGCGACGACGTCCGAAACCGGACGAGCACGTCGCGCCCGCGCCACGAGCACGAGTATCCCCAGACCGCCGGTGATGCCCACCCAGACGACGAGCAGCCCGGTGGCTATCAGCGCCGTGAGCGGGAAGACGGAGAAGGCGACGTCCACTCCTACCGAGCCGGAGTTCGGGGCCCAGGTCGCTCCCGCGGTGAGAAAGGCGTACGCGAGGGCGGTTGACGTGAGCCAGGCGCCTCGCACCCGGCGGCCGCGACGCACCATCGTCGTGGTTCCGCCCACGAGGCCCGCGATGATGGCAACGCTCACCGCCACCAGGGCAACCCACGGCATCGCGGAAGCCGCGAAGCCCCCCATCACGTCGCGGCAGAAGAATGCCCTGTTGTTGCCCCAGCTGGTGCCCGCATGATGGCACTCCGCGCCCAGAAAGGCGATGGAGAAGAGGACGGTTGTGCCACTCGCCACGATCGCGCCGAGGCTGAGGATGAGCCAGCCCCAGCCGAAGCCTGAGCGCGGCCATCGCCCCTTTCCCCTGATCCCCACGTTGTCAGTGTGGCATTTCCCGTGGAAGGTGACCGAGTGTTCTCCGGATGCCGAGGCGTCGATGGGTGCGGTGGGGTCAGTCACGCGGACCGGAGTCGACCACCGCAGCCACCGTCTCGATCTCCACAAGCTGGTCGTCGTACCCCAGCACGGTGACACCGAGGAGTGTGCTCGGCGCGTCATGCTCGCCGAACGCCTCCCGGACGACCTCCCACGCCGACACCAGGTCGGCTTGGCGAGTGGAGGCCACCAGAACACGCGTACTGATGACATCCGTCAGACCTGCGCCCGCCTCGCGAAGTGCGATCGTCATGTTCTCGACGCACGTGGCCGCCTGGGCTGCGTAATCGCCGATGCCGGCGGTCGTGCCGTCGAGGTTCAGCGGGCAGGAACCGGCGAGGAAGATCAGCCGCGCCTCAGCGGGAGCGGTGGCGGCGTACGCATACTCCGCGCGGCCGGAGAGGGCGGTCGAATGGATGAGCGTGACGGCGGAGGGCATCTTCTGACCTTTCGAGGGCGGGCTCAGACGGTGCGGGTCATGAGCACGATCGGGGCGTCGAGCGTCTCGGGGACGGCGACGATTCCGAGCGACTGCACGCCTCTCACCGTAGACCGGGCCGCTGCCGTCACCGCAGGATCCGCTGACCCCTCGGCATCCGGGCGCACGTCATCGCGCCCAGCGTTCCCGCTCCGGCACCGAAGACCACGGCCACCTCTCCTCGGTCCCCGCCTCCACCGGCTTGTACGCCGGCCGGCCGCGAATACACAGTCCGTACAACCAGGTCGTTCCGCACGCGGCGCACTGCGCGAAGAGGACGATCGTGTATTTCAGGTCGGATTCCGCCAGCGGCATCATGTCGCGGAGGGGGACGTCGGCGCGGAGGACGTGCATGCGCCCGTCATCCAGTCGCTCGGCGAGCCGGTCCTCGGTGACGCGAATGTCCAGCTCGCGCTGGCCGTAGCTCATCCGGTACTCAGCGACCGACGTGCAGACGTCGCAGTCGGGGAGTGGGGGATCGGGCGAGAGAGGTGGCATCCCTTGATTCTGCCTGCGCCGTGAAGAGCGGTATGCCTCCCGCGACCGGCCGAATCACGTCGGCGGTGTGCCCGAACGACCTCGCGGATACATCACCGCTCCGATCGTGATCACTGCGCTTCCGATGAACAACACCCGACTCACGGCACCGGTTGGACGCTGCCGGCGACGACCTGCCACCGCCCATCGATGATCGACCAATAGCGGAGGTAGCTCATCTTTCCTTCGATGCGGTGACCGTCGTCGATCAGCCGTGCGTCGACCAACGAGTCGACCCGAGCCCTCCCCGCGTGCTCTCGCGTCGATCGGTGCAGTTCGAGTATCTGCTCGAAGCGCACCGCTCCGGTCGAGTGGGCGTTGAGGTCGGCTTCGCGGTCGGTCACCGAGCCATCAGGAAGCTCGAATGCCAGACCCTCGAAGAGCACGTTCCGCAAGGCATCCGTGTCGCTGCGTCGCATGGCTTCGTGGAGGGCGTCTTGGGCCTCGTCGACGGAGCGCCCCGACGCATCGCGCGTGGTCATGCCCCGAGGCTAGCGCGGGAAGAAATGGCTCGGGACGCGCTTTGCGACGGGCCCGACGGGGTTGTGCTCGTCCGCCCAAGAACGACGACCACCCTCCCGACAGCTTGAAGCCGATGGGCCGGGATTCCTCCCCGCCGACGCACCGTGGCATCCGTGCACCGTGCACACTCCCCGGTGTGAAGTTCGCCACCCGCGCCACTGTGCTGCCCGGCCGACCTTTCTAGCGTGAGGGGAGCGCGAAGACGCGCACCAGAACGCTCGAATCGCGTCCGACGCAGCCGTCGGCGCGGGGAGGTGAACGACGATGTCTCTCGACGAACTCGACACTCGCACCACGACACCGCTCTCGGTGTCCGGCCTCGCGCATCTGCCGTGGCGGAGCCCCTCAGCCGGGACCGGTCGGCCCGCTGTGCGTGACGTGACCGAAGAACTCAGCTACAGCGGACTCGAACGGCGGGCGGCCGCGTGCGCGGAGCAGTTCGCCGCGCGCGGCATCGGACGCGGCGACGTGGTGGCGATCATGCTGCCGAACTCGGTCGCGTTCCTTGCCGCGATGCTGGGCGCCTGGCGCGTGGGCGCAGCCGTCACGCCGGTGAACCCCACGTTCACGGAACGGGAGCTGCGCTACCAGCTCGACGACTCGGGTGCGCGCCTGCTCGTGACGGCCAGCGCCCCCGCGGTCGAGGTCGAGACGCTGGCGCCGGCGGATCTCGCGCGCATCCCCGACGGATCCATCGACGATCCGCCCATCACCCCCGACACGCTGGCCCTGCTCGTGTACACGAGCGGCTCGACCGGCCAACCCAAGGGCGTCATGCTCGATCACGCCAACCTCAGCGCGATGGCCGCCTCCCTCCGCCGCCACATCGAGCTCGGACCCGACGATCAGGCACTGCTCGTCCTGCCCCTCTTCCACGTCAACTCGCTCTGCGTGAGCTTCCTCGCCCCCATCAGCGCGGGCGGCAGCGTGTCGATCCTGGAACGTTTCGCCCCGGGCACGTTCCTCGACGCGGTCCAGCGCTATCGACCCACCTACTTCTCGGCGGTGCCGGCGATCTTCGCGAGACTGGCCGAGGTCCCGCGGGAACAGATTCCGCGCCTGCCCTCGCTGCGCCTGGCGATCTGCGGTGCCGCACCGGCCAGCCCCGAGCTCCTCGCCCTCAGCGAGAAGCGATTCGGCATCCCGATCCTCGAGGGCTACGGCCTCACCGAAGCCACGTGCGCTTCGGCGTGCAACCCCCTGTGGGGCGAGCGCAAGCCGGGCACCGTCGGTCGTGCCCTCCCCGGCCAGCAGATCGCCATCCTCGACGACGAGGGCCGTCTCGTGCCCCCGGGCGTGCGGGGGGAGGTCGCGATCCTCAGCCCCACGGTCATGCGCGGGTACCTCGGACGACCGGATGCCACGGCAGAGGTGATGCGCGGAGGATGGCTGCGCACGGGGGACATCGGCATCCTGGACAAAGACGCCTATCTGACGCTCGTCGATCGGGCCAAGGACATGATCATCCGCGGCGGCGAGAACCTCTACCCCAAAGAGATCGAGGGCTTCCTCGCCACGCACCCCGCGGTGCTCGAGGCCGCGGTCATCGGTCGTCCCGACCCCGTGTACGGCGAGGTCCCCATCGCCGATGTCGTGCTGCACCCCGGCGAGGTCGTCACCGAGGATCAGCTCCGCGCCCACTGCGCCGAGGGCCTCACCAAGATCAAGGTGCCCGCCGAGATCCGCATCGTCACGGATCTCACGCGCAACCCGGTCGGCAAGGTCGACAAGCCCGCGATGCGCCGCGCACTCGCCGCGGCCACCGCCTGACCTCTTCGCTTCCCCCATCCCGTCACCGAAGGAGTTGATCATGGGATTCAAAACCGCGGAGTTTCCGCCCGTCGACACGAGCACATTCCTGCACCAGCCACTGCGCGAGCGGATCAAAGCCCTGACTCTGCACTGGGTGGAGTACGGCTTCGGATCGCCCCGCATGATCGCCGCGACCTACCTCGTGAAGATCGCCGTGCTGTGGCTCTTCATCGGCAGCATCGTCATCACGGCGACGAGCGGCGTGGGATGGTTCTGGCAGGTCGACCAGTGGTGGAACCAGCCGATCGTCTACCAGAAGGCGATCATCTGGACCATGCTGCTCGAAGCGATCGGCCTCGCCGGATCGTGGGGGCCGACGGCGGGCAAGTTCAAGCCCATGACCGGTGGCATCCAGTTCTGGGCGCGACCGGGCACGATCCGGCTACGACCGTGGGCCTGGGTGCCGGGAACGGCCGGTGACACGCGGACCGTGTTCGACGTCGTCGTCTACCTCGGGTTCCTCGCGGCGCTCGCCACGGCGCTCGTGCTCCCCGGCACGGTGACCCCTGCGCTCGCCGCGGCGCTTCCCGAGAACACGAGCGGGTTGGTGCAGACCACCCCCGTGATCGTCGCGATCGCGCTGCTGGTGATCGTGGGCGTGCGCGACAAGACGATCGCGGTCGCCTCGCGCATCGAGCAGTACCTGCCGGCGCTGGTGTTCTTCTCGGTGCTGTCGTTCGTCGACATGATCATCGCGCTGAAGCTGCTCATCGTGGCCGTGTGGGTGTGCGCGGGCATCTCGAAGTTCGGCAGGCACTTCGTCAACGTCATCCCGCCGATGCTCAGCAACACCCCGTTCTGGCCGCCGAGATGGCTCAAGCGCGCCCTGTACCGCGAGTTCCCTCGGGACGTGCGCCCGTCGAAGCTCGCGCACTTCATGGCGCACGCGATGGGGACCACGGTCGAGATCGCCGTTCCGCTCGTGCTTCTGTTCTCGCAGAACTTCTGGGTGACGCTCGCGGCGGTCGTCCTCATCGTGGGCTTCCACCTCTTCATCTTCTCGACCTTCCCGCTCGCCGTCCCGCTGGAGTGGAACACCCTGTTCTGCTACGCCGCGGTGTTCCTCTTCCTCGGCTTCCCCGCGCAGGCGGGGTACGCGGTCACCGACTTCTCGAACGGGTGGCTGCTCGCCGGGATCGTCGCGGCCCTGCTGTTCTTCCCCGCGCTCGGCAACCTCCGCCCCGACAAGGTCTCGTTCCTGCCGTCGATGCGTCAGTACGCGGGCAACTGGGCGTCGGCGCTGTGGACCTTCACGCCGGGGGCGGAGCAGAAGCTGGATGCCGTCATCCGGCCCACGTCGAACCAGGTCGATCAGCTCGTTCAGCTGGGTTACGCCCCCGAGATCGCCGAGATCACGATGCAGCAGACGCTTGCGTGGCGCTCGATGCACAGCCAGGGTCGCGGACTTTTCTCGGTGCTCTACCGGGCGCTGCCCGACATCGAGACCCGCACGATCCGCGAGGGCGAATTCGCCTGCAACTCGGTGATCGGCTTCAACTTCGGCGACGGCCACCTGCACGACGAGTCGCTCATCCGTGCCCTGCAGAGCCGCTGCCACTTCGCGCCCGGGGAGTTCGTGGTGGTATGGGTGGAGTCCCAGGCCATCCACGCGGACTTCCAGGAGTACAAGGTGATCGATGCGGCACGCGGCGTCATCGAGCGGGGAAGATGGCGCGTCGCGGATGCCGTGGCGGCCCAGCCGTGGCTCGCGGACGGCCCCATCCCGCTCGAGCGCTCCTGGCGCGCTGACGCCCCGGGCCAGGTGGCCGACGTGACGAACAACGTCCGCACGGTCTCGCGCAGGCGGGGAGAGCGGGTCCCGAAGTGACGCGCGCGGTGGTCGTCGGCAGCGGTCCCAACGGGCTGGCCGCTGCCGCGACCCTGTCGGCCGCGGGCCTGGACGTACACGTCGTCGAGGCGGCGGACGAACTCGGGGGAGGGGCGCGCAACAGCGAGCCCCTCCTCGCGGGGCTCATCCAGGACCACTGCGCCGCGGTCCACCCGATGGCGGCCGGCTCGCCGTACTTCGCCGACCTCGACCTACCGGAATCGCCCTGGGTGCTCCCCGAGATCGACTGCGCCCACCCGCTCGACGACGGCGACGTGGTGTTGCTCCGTCGCTCGATCGTCGAGACCGCGGCCGGCCTCGGCGCCGACGGATGGCGGTGGCAGACCCTCTTCGGCCCCTCGTCGCGCTCGTTCGCGGCGCTGTCGGAAGACATCCTCCGCCCCCTCGTCGGCATCCCTCGTCACCCCCTGCTGCTCGCGCGGTTCGGCGCCGCTGCCGCGCTGCCCCCGGTGTGGACCGCGCGTGCCTTCGCCGAGGAGCGAACCCGTGCTCTGTTCCTGGGCGTCGCGGCTCACGCGTTCCAACGCCTCGACCAGCCGCTCGTCGGCGGGATCGGCGCGGGCATCATCACCGCCGGACACGCCGTGGGGTGGCCCGTCGTCGCAGGCGGAACGGGAACGCTCACCGCGGCCGTCATCTCCCGGCTCCGTGAGCGTGGCGTGACGTTCGAGACCGGTCGTCGCATACGATCCCGGCGCGACCTGCCCCCGCACGACGTCGCGATGCTCGACGTGCACCCGCACGCCGTCGCCGAGATCCTCGGGGGGAGCCTGCCCCGTCGCATCGCCGAGGCGTTCCGCCGCTTCCGCCCCGGACCCGCGGCCTTCAAGGTCGAGTTCGCGGTCGCCGGCGGCGTGCCGTGGCGAGCGGAAGAGACCGGCCGCGCCGGCACCGTGCACCTGGCGGGGTCGGCGCGCGAGATCGCGGCCGTCGAACGCGACGTCGCCGAGGGGCGGATGCCGGAACGTCCCTTCGTGCTCCTGGGTCAGCAGCACGTCGCCGATCCGCAGCGCTCGGTGGGCAATGTGCACCCCTTGTACGCGTACGCCCACGTGCCCGCCGGCTACACGGGGGATGCCACCGACGCCGTCGTGTCGCAGATCGAGCGGTTCGCGCCGGGCTTCCGCGACCGCATCCGGGCGATGCGGGTCATCACCGCGACGGAGTGGAGCCAGCGCAACCCGAACTTTGTCGGGGGCGACATCCTCACCGGTGCCAAGACACCGCTGCAGTTCATGCTCGGCCCGCGAATCTCGGCGCAGCCGTACGATACGGGGGTGCCGGGCTTCTACCTCTGTTCCGCTGCGACGCCGCCGGGGCCGGGAATCCACGGGCTGTGCGGCGTGAACGCCGCCCGGCGCGCGCTGCGGGGCCTTGCGCCCGCGAGACGGGCCAGGGAGGCGCAGCCCGCGTGACGACGGCATCCGGTTCCGCCGAAGAGCACACGGGCGACGTTTCCGAGCTCCTCGCGCTCGTCGCGCGGCAGCTCGACCTGCGCATGCCCGAGATCGTCCGCGAGATGCGAGACCTGTTGGCATCCCGCATCGACGACCTGGGCGGCGACCCCCAGCTGGTCGAGATGCTGCAGGCGAGCATCGAGGGCAACGTCACGACGATCTGCCACATCCTCGCGAACGGCATCGATCTGGAGAGCCTGCAGCCGACCACGGCCGCCGTCGAGTACGCGGCGCGTCTCGCGCAGCGCGATGTGCCCCTGGCGGCACTGACGCGCGCCTACTACCTGGGTCAGAGCATGTTCCTGCGGCTCGGCATGGACGAGGCCGAGCGCCTCGGCGTGAGCGATCGCGTCAAGATCGACGTCGTCCGCGACATCGCCGACGTCGTGCACCGTTACATCGACTGGATCCTGCAGCTCGTGACCGGCGTGCACGAGCAGGAGCGTCGCCGCTGGTGGACCACCCGAGCGACCCTCAACGCGAGCATCATCCTCAAGGTGCTGCGCGGAGACTCGCTGCCGATCCGCGGGTTCGTCTCGGAGACCGGATACACGCTCGCACAGACGCACCTCGGGGTGATGGCCTGGTCCGACGTGGATGCCGAAGACGCGGCGCGCCAGCACGAGATCGACCTCCTGCTGCGCCGACTGGCCACGGTGGTGCACTCGTCCGCCGCGCCGCTCATCACCGTGGTCGATCGATCCACGGCCTGGGCATGGTTCGGCGGGGCTCGGCTCGACGCGGGAACACTGGCACGGGTGGAGGAACTCGTGGCGACGGTGCCCGGGGTGCGGACCGCCCTCGGCGAGCCGGGCCACGACGTCGAGGGTTTTCGCCGAACGCACGAGCAGGCCGCGATCGCACGGCTCGTGGCGCTGTCGTCGCCCCGCTACCGGGACAGAGCGGTGGTGTCGTACGCCGACCCCCAGGTCGCGCTGGTCCAGCTGCTGACGAAGGATGCCACGGCGACGGCGACGTGGGTGCGCGAGGTTCTGGGCGACTACGCCGGTGCCGGCGAGCAGGCGCGCGTGATGCGCGACACCGTCGCGGCCTACTACGCCGCCGACAAGAACGCGGTGCGCACGGCGGAGCAGCTCGGCGTCCACCGCAATACGGTGCGCCAGCGCGTAGACCGGTTCGAGGCCTCGGTGGGAGCGCGGGGAGTCGATCCCCTGCAGGTGGCGCTCGCCCTGCGGATCTACGACGACCTTCTGCTCGAGGGAGCCGACGCGCGCCACACGTGACAGGCGTTGCGCCGCTCGGCGTGTCCATGCGCCTTCGACTTTCGCCACCAGCGTGCGCCTCGGCGTGCTGCCCCAGCCTCCCGGGTGTCGGTGGTGGGAGCTATCGTCGTGATCGCGAGGGCGACGTGGTCGCTGAACGGTGTGCGGCAAGGACGACGGTGAGCCCGCCGGCCCCGGTCGCGAGCCGCGGGCTTTGTCACGGGAACACGACGCAGACGGAGAGGATCGACATGGGAAAGCGCAAGACTCCGAAGGAAAGAGCCGACGAGGAGCGCCGGTACGCGCGGGCGTCGGCGGCGAGTTCCGATGACGAGTTCGAGCCGTTCTTCACCGATCCGAACCAGGCGATCCGCAACGTCGCCGCCCTGAATCCGAACGCCAGTGCTGCCGTGCTGGATCGTTTCGCCGACGACCGTTTCTGGAGCGTCAGGATCGCCGTGGCCGAGCATCCGTCGACCACGCGTGAGACGCTGTTACGTCTCCTGGAGACCGATCCGCGGCGGCGCGGCGTCGTGCATCACGCGGCACGTGAGCGGCTCGAAGCCGAGGGTGTTCGTTTCGACGACGACGGGGGGATCGTCGCCGAGTGACGCCCGGACTCTGTCGTTGACCTACGTCGTCATGTGCGGTGTTACGCCCCGCTACGCCCCAGATCGCCCGCCCCCGCGGCATCCCGTAGCTTCATCTCACCAACCCCTCCGAAGGCAGGTGAAGCCATGTCCCGCACGATCTCGTCGACAGTCCACCCGATCCAGCGCTGCATGGCAGCCTCGAACCCGTCTGCCTGGTGGGACGGCCTCGTCATCGAGGCCAACGGCTCGACCGCAACGGTCGCCCTGCTGAACGGCACAACGGTTCAGCTGCGGATCGTCGGTCCGGCCGTCGATATCGAGGCGGGGGAGCCGGTGGCGTACCACCCGGTCGCCGAACTGCTCAGCGCGTCCGCGATCATCACGACCGCGCGCGCCGCATAACGGAGCGCCCGTCGACGTGAGTTCGGTGGGTGGTGCTTCGCGAACCGCTGCAGGCGATTGCGCCTTGGCGAAGTCGGGTCGCGACTGAGTTGATGCTTGTCGCGGTTGCGGGTTTGAGTCCGAGGCCCGTGATTGACTCGTGATTATGAGCCCCATTGCGCAGGCCGCCCTTCGAGGTGGCATCCCGCTCGTCATCATGGGCGGAATCGGAAGTGCGCTCCTTCTTCAAGGGCAAGCGGAGAACGGACGCGCGACGCTCGCGGTCGCCGTCATAAGCGCTGCGGTTGCCGGTACCTCGGTCATCTATCAGATCGACCGCTGGTCGCTGCGACGGCAGTCAATTCTTCACTTCGCGATCATGGCGGTGACCGTGTTGCCTGCCCTTTTTCTCAGCGGATGGTTTGCGATAGATACTCCCGCTGGCGTTCTTCTTGTTATCAGCTTGTTTCTGTTTGTGGGATTCGTGCTCTGGTCGAGCTTCTACCTGATCTTCCGCGCGATTAACGCTCGGCCGGCGCGAGCATCGCGCTGAGAAGCACCTCGCCCGCTCCCTGGTTGATGGCTGAAAAGCCGAGCGGCCGCCGACGACACGTCAGCGGCCGCGCGAAGAAGAGAACTCAGGCGGTCATCGAGGCCATCATCGCCTCGCACTTCATGACCATGTCGTCGCAGGCCATGGCGCAGTAGCGGCACATCTCGTCCATGTCGCCGTGCGCACGGCACTCGGCAGCGCATGCCTTGCCCATGGTCATGCAGGCGGTCATCATGGCGCTCATCACGTCCATGTTCATGCCGGCGGGACGCATCATCATGTGCATCGTCGCCTGCGCCATCTCGACCATGTTCGAGCACATGGCGCAGCACGTGGCCATCTCGGCGCCGTGCATCATGTCGCTGCCGGCGCACATCGCCGCGGCCATCGCACACGCGTTGAGCGACTGCATGCATTCCTGCATGGCATCCATGTCCATGGTCATCTCGCCCATGTCCATCGACTTCATCATGTCCATCGTGTCCATCTGGATCTCCCGTGCTCTCGTCGGTTCGGAGGAACCGGAGGCCGCGGAGGGACTCCGGCGTACCGCGATGCTACGCCGCGAGCCGCGTGATTCGACAGGGCTCAGGGGAGGTTGATCAAACCGCCGATGCCGGCTCACATCGTCTTGGACGGCTCCGATCAATCGCCCTCGAGCGGGCGATCTTCCTTGGCTGTCGGCGCTGGATTCGTCATAGTGATCCAGTGACGTGGAAGTATCAGGCGGCGATCATCGGGGGCGGCCCCGCGGGCCTGCAGGCTGCTCTCACCCTCGGGCGAATGCACGTCGAGACGGTCGTCTTCGACGACGGGCGGTACCGGAACGCCTCTTCGTCGGTGATGGGCAATGTGCTCGGGTGGGCGGGCGCGGAGCCCGCAGCGCTCCGGGCCGCCGTGCATGAAGAACTCGCCGCCTATCCCTGGGTGCGCCGCGTGCCCGAGCGCGTCGAGACCGCGCGCGAGGACGGGAGCGGGCTGGTGCTCGTCACCCCGAGCGCGCAGTGGAGCGCCGAACGCCTCCTTCTCGCGAGCGGCGTCGACGACGCGTTGCTGCCCATCCCCGGGGTTCGCGAACTCTGGGGCGACATCGTGCTGCCGTGCCCCTACTGCCACGGTCACGAGTTCGCGCCCGGCCCGATCGCCGTCATCTCCGACGGGGGCCACGCCGAGCATGTGGGCGGGCTGCTACGCGGGCTGTCGTCATCCGTACCGGTCGTCGCACCGGCAGATGTCCTGTCCGTGAGCCGGTCGGCTACCGGGGTGCGGATCGACCTGCGCGACGGCGACGCGGTCGAGGCTGCCTGCGCGTTCATCCCCCCGAACGCACGCGCTCGATCGGGGATCGCGGACGATCTCGGCATCCGCTCCGCCCCGGAGGGGATCGAGATCGATGCGCTCGGGCGCACCAGCCGAGCGGGCGTGTGGGCAGCGGGCGACGTCGCGAAGAGGGTCGATTCTCGAATCCCCGCTGCGGTGGTCACCGCGATGGCGTCGGGGCTGACCGCGGCGGCCGACATCGCGGCATCCGTCGCCCTCGTTCGTGACGGACGGTCCTAACGCACGCTCGCCGCGGTATTCGGCCCCGGTGAGGGGATTCGGATGCCGACAGACCTCAGCTCCAGACCGGCGAGGCGCTGCATGACGACGGGGTCGCCGCGGCGCCAGGCGGCCGCCGCGTCGGGGTCGACCTTCGTGAGTGTGCCCACCTTCTGATGCGAGAGAGCCCGCAGCGCGAGAAGGTCGGTGGTGAGGCCCGCGCGCACCTGAGCCCGGGTGCGCGTCGCGAGCGAGACGAAGCGGAGGCGGGGGAGGAGCCAGACCAGCAGAACGATGAGGATCGGTAGCGCCGCGACTCCGACGCCGAGCGCGATCGCCGCCTGGCGAACGATGTCCTGCTGCGTCTGGCCGACCGCCGCGAGGGTGTCGCCCGCGGAGCTCGCCCTGGTGAACGGGCTGCTGATCCCTTCTCCGATGAAAGGAACTCCTCCGAGTCGCGTGCCCGCGTCGGTCATCGACGTGCGGAAGTCCACGCCGGTGGTCTGCAGCTGACGGCCGAGCTGAGAGAACTGGTCGACGGCGGAGGAGACGGTGATCCCCGCGAAAATGCTCACCGCGATGAGCGCGAGAGCGACGAAGTCGGCGATCACCTGACGCCCGCGTTGCACGGCGAAGTCGGAATACAGTTTCACGCCGTCACTCTGTCACGGGAGGACCGCCGTCGAGGGGAACGTCGAACGGATGCCGTGAACCCGGCGGAGCACACCGGGAGCGATGTCAGCTCGAGGGGCCGACGCGCCGGAACCGCGGGCCCGAATATCCATCGCGTTCGACGTGCTCGGTGAACATCGCGATCGGGCGCACCCACAAAGAGTGGTCGCCGTAGAGCGTGCGGTACGAGACGAAGACCTCTTCGGTCTCGGAGTGCCTCGCAATGCCGAACACCTCGTAGCGCTGGCCCTTGAAGTGCTCGTAGACGCCGGGTTCGATGTGCGGCAGCTCGCTGTGCGTCACGAAGCCGCGGCGGCTTCGTCGGTGCGCGCCTGCAGGTATTCGCAGAGCTTGCCCGTCGTGTACAGCTCCTCGCCGAGGGCGATGAGATTGCCGCCCGAAAGGGGGAACTCGCCGGAGCGCTCCGAGAGAGAGGCCGTCCACGTCCGCTCGCAGTCCACGTTCAACGAGATCGACGCGGGTCCGTGGTTGAGGTGGATTGCCACCATGCCGGATTCGAGGTGCTCGGGGTCGTCCTGGCGGAGCACGTGAACCGTGGCGTGGGCGACACGGTCGTGCTTTTCGTATTCGGTCACCCACTCGTGGATCTCGGCGAAGGTGGGGCGAGCGGAGCAGGTCATGAGTCGAGCCTAGCCGCGGGGGTTGGCGGCGGTTCGATGGCGGCCGGTTGGAGGCTCAGACGCCGCGTGCCTCCCCACCAACCGCGTCGGCGATGGTGGGGGCGATCTCGGCGGATTTTCCGACGCCCTCGCTCGAGTTGAGAGAGAGAACTGCATTTCCTGACGAGACGAAGATGCCGCCGCAGGCGCCGCTGAGTTTCCCCCACGCGGCGAGCGTGTTAGCGCCAGGGAAGACGTTGATGCCGGCTTCGAATCCGTTCACTGTGATGTCGAAGCGTGCCTTCGCGCCCGAGGCGCCAACCTCCGCTCGGACCGGCTCGGAGTGCTCAATGCCCAGCTGATCGAGCGCCCCTAGGAAAGTGTCCGCGGCAGCTTGGATGTCCGAGATGGGCGCTGTGCTTGCTACGTCCGGCGTCGGCGCGGGGGTGACAGCTGCAGTCGCAACGACGGCCGCCGTCGGGGCAGGCGCAGCCTCTCCCGGCTGTGGGGATGAGCACCCTGCGAGAGAAAGAGTCGCAACAACGGCTGCGGCAGCGATAAAGAAGTGGGCGCGTGACATGTGGGGTCTTTCAGTGGAAATGCCTCTGTTCGTCAACGTGATCTCCATGCCGCGCACTGCTCCGTGGAGGATTTCCCACAGGAGCAGTGCGCAACGCAAAGGGTGCTCACGTCATCGATAACGGACGACAGCCTCGCGAATAGCGTCCGCGTGCTCGTAGATTTCATCGAGCTCGTCGATGGCGTGACGAGTCTCGACCTTCTGCTCGTCCAGGAGGCCCAGATATTTCTGTCGTCCATTGAAATGCAGGCGGGCGATCGGCTTTCGGTTGTTGTCGTCGAGCAGCACGGCGAAGTAACTCTTGGCGTCGCGGTGCGTGACGCGGTGCGGCTTAGTCTCTCCGCATGCGATGGCCTTGACGATCTGATAGCCCTCGAGCTCTTCGAGAGTCGTCTCGATCTCGGTGTCGCGCTCGAGGTCCGCCTGCGCCGCGGGCTCGCTCGAAACGGCGGCGGGCGCGTCGCTCGACAGCGGGACGGCGACCCCAGCGCCGGCTCCCAGCGCCGTCTTCAGACGGTCGTTGACGCTTTCGGTGAGGAACTGGCGCGACGCCTTGGTCACGAGCGAAGTGAACTGCTCGCGGACCTTCGCGGTGTACGCACCTTCGTAGACCCGCTGGGTGAAGAACTTGATCCATTCGTCACTCGGTTCGCGGAACTGCCCAGCGATCTCGCGCTTGAGAGCACCGACGTACTTGAGCTCCTCAGCCGCGCTGATGATGGAGTCCAGGTCGAAGTTGTCCTTGCTGAGCTTTTGGACCTCAGGAATCAGTGTGTCGTCAATGTCGAGCAGGTCCAGGACGAGGAACGGCTTGGCATCCATCTTGTTCGGGGCATCGAGATCGGTGAAGAACTGCCAGATCACACCGTTGGTCAGAGCGGCGATACGGGCGTTCGTGGTGGAGAAGTACCGGAACAGTTGCGACGCGTGTTCGATTTTGGGGGCACCGGTCGACGCCTTGCATTCGATGAGGATCTGCACCTCGGCGTCACGCATAATCGCGTAATCGACCTTCTCGCCCTTCTTGATACCCACGTCGGCGGTGAACTCGGGAACGACCTCGAGTGGATCGAACACGTCGTAGCCCAGGATGCTCGAGATGAACGGCATGACGAAAGCGTTCTTGGTCGCCTCCTCGGTGCCGATTGCTGACGCTTGATTGTTCACCTTGGTTGCGAGCGCGGCGAGGCGGTCTTGAAATTCCATCGGTCCCCCATGCTGAGAAATTACTTCCCCGATGGTGGCACGCGCCGACTTCCCTCTGCGCCGTACTCAGGCGGGTTCTTTCGCAATTCGGCCCGGCATTTCCGATTTTGGAAGAGACCGCACTTATCCGGTTATCCGACGTCGGGCTCTCGCACGCCAGCGAGATCCTTCAGGGCGCGGAAGCTCGCCTCGTGCTGCTCCCGGAGGGCCTCCCACCCGGCACTCGGGTCCATCGACTCGGGAGAGGGAATCGCTACCGCGAACCCGTGCTGGGCGCGCGGAACCGCCTCGCCGGGCAGCCGCAACTCCTGCGTGAATGCGCCGGTATCGGGCGCGAACGTCAGGGTGTGCGCGGCGATGTCGTGGTCCCAGTCGGCCGACGGCCACGACATGAAGGCGACGTGGCGCGGGGGATCGAGCGGGGCCGTGACGGACACCCAGCAGCCGTGGTGATCTTCGCCGGGGGAGAGGATCGTGTACGTCCCGCCCTCGCGGTAGATCAGCAGCGCTTCGCGGAACGGCTTTTGCGAGAACATGGCCGTGTAATAGAGGGCTTGCGCGTAGATCGGCTGTCCGAGGGTCAGGGTGACAGTCTGCTGCGGCATCGGGTGGGTGTCCTCTCGAATGCGGGCGGGGTCTCCTCTATCCAGCCATGCGGGCCGCGGGCCGAGGTTGCGCGGAGCGAGGTCTTCGCTATGACGTTGCTGACCGCGCGCGGAACTCAGCGCAGACGTCGAGACGCGGCATCCCTCGTCCGAAGGGAAATCTCACGCCACCGCCCGGACCACCCCCGTGATGATCAGCGTGATCACCGTCGTCCACAGCACGATCGCGGCGGCCTGCCAGGCGAGCACGCGCATCGGCGGCACGCCGGTGGAGGTGAGGGCCGCGGCGGTGAACTGCGTCGGCAGCAGCAGGGGGCCGAGCAGGCTCACGCCCGGGGTTCCGTAGCGGTGGTAGGCCTTTTCGAACTTCTCGCGGCGGGCGGTCGGGGGCTTCTCGATGGCGCCGCGGCGGGTGGTGACGGCGGTGCGCACGCGAGAGGTCGCGAGCACGACTACGGCGACGCAGATGATGTTGCCGACCGCGCCGGCGATGGCGGCGACGATCGGAGGGATGCCGCCGATGATGCCGATCGCCGCGGCACCTTCGCCCTCGATGAACGGCACGGCACCCGCGAGGGCGAGGATGAGCGGTTGGACGAGGTCGGGCACGTCGGCGACGAGGCCCTGGAAGCCGAGGATGAGGTCCGACACGGGATTCGACATGGGGACTCCGGGGGAATGAGGACGCGGCGTATTCCGCGGTGATTCCATCCCATCGGCGGGCGGCTCGTCGCGGCAGTGTCGCGGTGTCACGACCGGGCGGGAAAATGCGGCGCCCCACCCCTGACGAATGTCAGTGGTGGCCTTCACGGCGTCTTCCGGATCGCGTATCGTCGCAAGCCCCGTGGCCGATCCGAAGGAGGAACCGTGCCGAGCTTCCTCGTGTGGATCGAGTACCTCTTCTGGGCGGTCATCGCGGTCGGGGTGCTCGTTCGTCTCGGCGTCGCGCTCGGACGTCGTCGCTCGGGCCGGCGCAAAGACGCCGTGCGACAGGCGATCCGCCCCGTGATCGATGCGGGTGCGGTCGAGTCCGCGTTCTACGGATGGACGCCATCGACCTCGGGGCAGCTTCGGCAGGAGCCCACCTCGATCGAGACGGCGCAGGACCGCGACCGCGTTCCGCCCGAGCTCCCCGACGACCGACCGCTGAGGTGACGCTCCCGCGGCATCCGCGCCGGATTTCGGACAGCCTGAACACTGGGAATGGCGCTCGACGTTCCGCGTCATCACGGGGTGAGGCAACCCGAAATCCTGTCAATCGCGCTCTCAGCTTGCGTTCAGAAATATCGCTGGCCGAGGCTGGAGGCAACGAAGGGGAGTAGCTCCGGGCCGCCTCCGGCCCGCGGCGGTGTCGACATACTGGCGTTCACGATGATCGCCCGGCATCCCACCTCGACCGCTCAGCGGTGAGGCGAGCGAGACCTTCGGCCCGCCCAGGCCGAAGCGTCGCTGTCCCGTCTTCGGTCGCGTCCGACCGGAGTTCTTCCATGCCACGCGCTCTCATCCGCCGTATCGGCCTGTGCCTGCTGATCGCGGCCCCCGCGATCGTCTTCCGGGTGCTCGGGTTCCACCCGAACGCCGTGCTCGATCTCATCGTCTTCGGTGCGGCCGTCGTCGCCGCGAGCTTCCTTCTGGCGTGGGCCGCCGAGGCCGCGCAGAAAGACATCTCGGGCCCGCTGGCCATCGCCATCCTCGCACTGATCGCCGTGCTCCCGGAGTACGCGGTCGACCTCTACTACGCGTTCCGGTCGGGGTACGACCCGTCGTACGAGCAGTTCGCGGCGGCGAACATGACCGGCTCGAACCGGCTCCTTCTCGGCTTCGGGTGGCCGCTCGTCGTGATCGTGGCGTTGATGGTCGCGAACCGCGTCGCGAAGAGCAAGAAGGCCGCACGGGTGACGTTCCTGCAGCTGCCGCGCGAATCCCGCCTCGACGTGGGCTTCCTCGCGGTGCTCGCGGTCGTCGCCTTCGCGATCCCGCTGCTCGGCCACCTCCCGATCTGGTTCGGACTCGTCCTCATCGCCGCGTTCGCCTTCTACCTCTGGCGCGCAAGCCAGGCCGAGAGCGACGGCGAGGAGCACTTCGTCGGCCCCGCCGCGCTCATCGCCGACCTGCCCCAGCGGCCGCGCCGCCTCACCGTCATCGCGCTGTTCGTCGTGGCCGCGGCCATCATCCTCGCGTGCGCCGAACCGTTCGCCGAGGCGCTCGTGGAGTCGGGTTCTGCGTTGGGAATCGACAGCTACTTCCTCGTGCAGTGGCTGGCGCCGCTGGCATCCGAGGCTCCCGAATTCATCATCGCCGTGATGTTCGCGCTGCGCGGTATGGGGGCTGCCGCCATCGGCACCCTCATCGCGTCGAAGATCAATCAGTGGAGCCTGCTGGTCGGCTCGCTGCCCCTCGCGCACTTCTTCGGCGGCGGTGGGGGAGACCTTTCCCTCGACGCGCGCCAGATCGAGGAGTTCGTGCTCACCGGTTCGCAGACCGTGATGGGCGTGGCCATCATCATGGCGCTGCGGTTCCACTGGTGGTCGGCGGCGTCTCTCGCGGCGATCTTCGCGGTGCAGTTCTTCGTCACCGACACCGGAGGCCGGTACATCCTGTCGGGGGTGCAGATCGCGATCGCGATCGTCGCGCTGATCATCCACCGACGCAGCATCCTGCCGACGCTGGCGGCGCCGTTCCGCCGTCGGGTCCGCGGCGACGGGAGCGACGATGCGCTTCTCGCGGGTGCGGAGCCGGCGGCGTCGGGACCGCGACGAGAGGGCGCCTGAGCGGACGGCGGGCACGGAACCCACCCGTGCCCGCCCCCTCTCGCGGGGTCGTCCCGCCCCGCCCGTGACGAATGTCATGCCCGTACTGTGGCGGGTGTGAGCGCCCCCGCACCCGCACCCCTCCGCACTCCCGCGGCGACCTACGCCCGTGACGTCCGCGTCACCTGGTGGTACACCGCCGCCTCGGTGATGTTCCTGCACGTGTTCGCCCTCTTCCTCTGGACGTTCGTCGTCGTCATGCGGGGGACGCCGCTCGACATCGCGCTGGTCCTGATCGGGGCGGCCGGGTCGATGGCATCCGGAGTCCTTCTGCTCGTGCACTACCGCCGCGAGCCCCTCGACGACGGCGACGACTCGGCGCGGCGCCGGGTCTGGCCCCTCGTGCTGGTGGGGATCGCCTCGGCGGCGGTGTTCGGCCTGGGGGCGGGATCCGTGCTCGTCGCGGTGGCCCTCGCGGCGCAGGCGCTGTGCACGGTGCGGTGGCGGGGCGGCATCCGGCTGCGGCTCGTCGTGCTGCTGCTGGTCGTGATCGTGGCGGCGTGGGTCGTCGAGGCCACGCGCCTGAATCCCGACGGCTACCTCACCCTGACCTTCGCCCTGCCGTTGTTCGCGTCGATGCTCGCGCCGCTGACCGCGACCTCGCTGTGGTGGTGGGACATCGTGCGCGAACTCGACCGCGCGCGTCGCGCCGAGGGGCGTCTCGCCGCCGCTCAAGAACGCCTGCGTCTCGCGGGAGACCTGCACGACCTGCAGGGCCACCACCTGCAGGTCATCGCGCTGCAGCTCGAGCTCGCCGAGAAGATGATGGGGAGGGATCCGGATGCCGCGGTCGAACAGGTGCGCGCGGCTCGTGCGAGCGTCGATGAGGCGCGACGCGGCACGCGGGATCTGGCCGCACGGTTCCGCGGGGTGCCCCTGCCCGACGAACTCGCGAACGCCGCAGATCTGCTGCGCGCGGCGGGCCTGACCGTCGACCTGCTGGTCGATACCGAGGCCGGTCGCGCGCCGGCGGACGTGCTCGGGCCGGTGGTGCGCGAGTCCACGACGAACGTGCTGAAGCACGGCGGCGGGGTGTCGGCATCCCTCTCCCTCGCCCGTCACGAGGGGGCGTGGGTGCTGATCGTCGAGAACGACGCGCGGGGGGCCGCGTCTGTCGTCGGCGATGGGGCGGGGCTGTCGGGAATCGTCGAACGCGTGGGTTCGGTGGGAGGGGCAATGGATGCCACCCGCGTCGGCGACCGATTCCGCCTCACTGTCCGCGTGCCCGAGGGGGTGACGGCATGATCCGCGTGCTCATCGCCGACGACGAAGACATGATCCGCACAGCGCTCGCCGCCCTGCTGCGGTTGGAGGACGACCTCGAGGTCGTCGCCGAATGCCGCGATGGCGAGAGCGCCGTGACCGAGGCGCAGCGGCTGAGGCCGGACGTCTGCCTGCTCGACCTCGAGATGCCCGGGCTCGACGGCGTCGACACGGCCGCGAAGATCCTGCGGAGCGTGCCCTCGCGCTGCGTGATCGTCACGCGGCACGCGCGGCCGGGGGTGCTGCGGCGGGCGCTCGGTGCGGGAGTGAGCGGATTCCTGTCGAAGTCGCGACCGGCGGACGACGTGGCGGCCGTCATCCGCGAGGTCGCGGTCGGGCGCCGGTACGTCGACCCCGAGGTCGCGGCCGACGCGCTGAGCGACGAGCGCAGCCCGCTCACCGACCGGGAGCTCGACGTGCTGCGAGCCGGCGCACGAGGGCAGACGGTTGCCGAGATCGCGGCATCCCTCCATCTGTCGGCGGGGACGGTGCGCAACCACGTGTCGTCGGTGCTCGGCAAGCTCGGACTCGCGAGTCGGCAGCAGGCGACGATCCACGCGCGCGAGCGGGGGTGGATTTAGTCGGTGCATCCGACGGGCGAGGGGACGAGTCGGTGGCGACCGTGACGCGGCCGTCGCGAGCGAACGGAGGGGACGAGCGCGGAGGAGCCGACGCACGCGGCGTCACGATGCCCAACGCTCGGCCGAGTGGAACTGGCCGCGCCCCAGCCGGGCGCGCGTATAGGTGACGCCGCGCAGACGCGTGAGGTCGTTCTCGAGGAAAACGCGCAAGAGCTTGGGCGTCACGCCCAGTTCTTCGGCGATGTCGTTCTCGGGCAAACCCATCGCTTCGAGCCGGGCGAATCGCTCCGGATCGACGAGGAGCCGAGCGGCGTACGCGTCGGCGGCGGCCTCCGCACGGGGATCACCCGGGCCCCGGTGTCCGTGAAAGGCGTGTCCGAGTTCGTGTGCGACGACGCAGGCGCGCTCGACGGGGGTGAGGGTGAAGTCGTACACGATCATGCGACGCTCGTGATCGTAGAAGCCCCGATAGGGCTCGGGGAGATGAGCGACGTGAACGGTGACCCCGAGGCGTGCCGCGAGGGCGAGTAGTTCTCGCAAGGCTCCTCCGTCGATGATCAGTCGGTCGACCTCGTCCTCTCGTCGGTGTTGGCGGCGTCGAGGAGACCGGGAGAGACGTGACCGAGGTAGGTCACGTTGTCTGTTTCGTCGAGGGTACGAGGGGCTTCCGACATGGAGGCGAGCAGCTTGACGAGGCCGTCGTGCGGCGAGCCGCTCGACGTGGAGCCGTCGTCGCTGTAGTCGACGAGGGCCATGTCGACGATCTCGCGCGTCGGCACGCGCAGGACCGCCGCGATGCGCTCGAGCTCGGAGACCGTGGTCTCGTTCACCCCGTCTTCGCGTCGCTTCAAGTTCGACAGGGGGATGCCGGTTTGCCGCGCGAGAGCCTCGCGCGTGACATCTCTGCGCCGACGCGCCGCCCGGATCGCCGAACCCAGATGCCGGTCGAACGGGTGGGGCGTCTTCTTCTTACGGGCCATGCCCCCAGCGTAGGAGAGTCCTCCCGTTTCACCGGGCGGGTGAAATCGTTTGAGGGAGTCAAACATGACCCTCTAGCATTCAAACATGACCACTGAGGCGCGCGGGGAGCACCCGACAACGGACGAAGAGGGCGCGCTTCCCGGCGGCGATCGCGGCGCGTGCTCGAAGCGAGATATGTCGGTGCGTGAATTCCTCGCGGAAGGCGCGCGGCGCGGCGTCACGACGGAACAGATGTTCCCGGAGTGAGGCATTCGAGGCATCCGGTCCCCCCGGCGTCGAGTACGTCGTCGCCGCGGCACACGCCCGAGCGGCCCGCTCGGGTAACCGAAAGCCGGTTCACCGCCCGCATCGGGCCCCGACCATCCGCCCAGCCGCCTCGTCGATGTTTCGACCCACTGCAAGAGACGAAGGAAATGACATGACCGAACACACCATCGAGCGAGAGATCGTCTCGGCCATCGTCGAACGACTGGGGCTCGAGATCGATCCTGTCGACGTCGACCTCGACGCGCCGATCTTCTCTTCCCTGGCGGAGGGAACGGAACACGAGGAGTCCTCGCTCAACCTCGACTCCATCGACATCCTCGAGGTCGTCCTCGCCCTCAACGCGACCTTCGATGTCGAACTCCCCGACGATCAACCCGAGGTCTTCACGTCCGTTCGTACGATCGCGGATTACGTGCGCGCGCACCGCGTCGACGCCGCCTGATCGGCGCCCGCTGACCACCGTCGAGAGGCTCCACCGAGGATGAGCACACGCGTATACGTCACCGGCGTCGGGTTGCTGAGTCCGATCGGGAACACGATGAGCGACTTCACCGAATCGCTCCGCGCGGGATCGAGCGGATTTCGGGCGATCCCGTACTTCGACACCGCAGCCTTCCCGTTCGACCGTGGAGCGGTCATCACCGAGCTCCCTGCGGAACTCACGACCCTCGTGGCGGAGCATCCCGAGTGGGAAACCGCGGAGCACTACGGCGTGCACTGTGCGGCCGTCGCGCTTGCCGACGCCGGGTTCGCCGTCGAAGCGCTCGACCCGTTCCGCACGGCCGTGGTCGTCGCGTCGTCGAACGCGGGCGTCGAGACGAATCACACGTACGCGCAGCAGAAGCTCCGTGACGAAGTGATCCCGGGGGCGACCGTCGTGCGAACGCCCGCGACGGTCACCGCGACGATCCGCCGTGCGTTCGGATTGCGCGGGCCCCAAGCCGCGGTCTCCACCGCCTGCGCGGCCGGAAGCAACGCCGTCGGCCGCGCCTACGACTTCATCACGACCGGGCAGGCGGACGTGGCCATCGCGGGCGGTGCGGAACCGTTCTCGATGCTCTCCTTCTCCGGCTTCACCCTGCTCAAGTCGCTGACGCACGACGCCGTCCGGCCGTTCGACGAAGGGCGAGACGGTACGGGTCTGGGAGAAGCGGCATGCGTGTTCGTCCTGGAGAGCGCGGAGTCCGCGATCGCGCGCGGCGCGACGATCTACGGCGAAGTCTGCGGCTACGGCCTCTCCGACGACGCCTTTCACGCGACTGCCCCCGATCCGAGCGGAACCGGTGCCGTTCTGGCGATCACGCAGTGTCTCGCCGACGCCCGGATACGGCCGGAGGACGTGGACTACATCAACGCTCACGGAACCGGAACGCGTTACAACGACGCCATGGAACTCGCCGCGCTGACCCGCGTGTTCGGAGACAGCCTGGCACGTATCCCCATCAGTTCGACGAAGCCGCTGCACGGACACACTCTCAGCTGCGCGGGCAGTCTGGAGATGCTCGTGTGTCTCGCCGCGCTCGAGGGTGGTTTCGTTCCCGGCAACATCGGCACCACGGAGCCGATGCACGGATTCGCCGGACTCGACATCCCACACACCTCCCGTGACGTCGATGGGATGAGCGTCGCGATCTCCACCTCGTTCGGGTTCGGGGGGAACAACACCTGCGTCGCCCTCCGGAGGGTGAGGCGGGGAGAGTGATGGACGCACCGACGTCGCTCGCGCGACATTCTCATCCTGCTCTCGCGCCCGCGGGAATGATCTTCGACGCGTTGGACATCTCCATCGAGCCGAGCGCGGTCGTGGTCATGGCATCCGGAATCCGGTACGCCGATCCGGACGGCCTCGATGACTTCGGCGGACTCGATGCGGCATTCGACCTCTTCGAGGCCGCGGGGTTCAACTGCGAGCAGTTCCGGAGCATGGACGCCGGGCCGTTCCTCGATGCCGCTCGTCGGGAACACGCTCTTGCCGAGCGGCGCTGGAGAGCGACGCCGTTCTACTCCCTCCATCCCGAGTGCGACCCGGTGAGCGGGGCGACGACCGTGCGCCCTGTCGCTCTGAGCGAATTCGGCGACACGACCGTGCGGATCACCTCGACGTTCGCCGACCGGACGGCGTCCTACGAGGATCTGCTGCGCGGCGAATCGTCCCTGTGGGGATACGCGGCGCCCGTGCCCTCGCTGCGGGCGATCCTGGCACCCGCGCGCTACGACCTCGCCGCGCGGGCCCGACGGTCCCTCCGACTCCTCTTCCTGCGAATGGCGACGGCCCGGGACGGCCTGTCCCGACTCGAGTCGTTCGTCTCGAGCCGCCCTCTGCGCGAGAAGACCCAGGCGTACCGGCGCGGCCTGGCGGCGATGGGCGCCGGCGACGACTCGTTCCACCGCTCCGTGCTCGTGGCGGCGATCGAGTCGTACGGCACGGCAACGGTTCCCGATGAGACACACGCGGGCTTCGCCCGCTCGGCCGCGCTGCACCTCGAGTTCCTGGACGGCGCCGATGCGGCGCTCGCCGAGATCGCCCGTGTCGAGCGCGCCGCGCTCGACGCCCATGCACGCGGTGTCGCGGGACGGGTCTGCTCATGAAACTCACGCCACGCACGCAATGGCCCGACCCCTACCTCAGAGGGTCCCATTGCTTCTCGACCATGATCAGAAACGCGTTCCTCGGGACGGAGTTCGTCTTCGATGAAGAGCTCGCGTACGTCATCGGCGGCGGACTCGGGCTGCTGTTCCACCGCGACGGCGACGCCTACTACATCAACAGTCGCATTCACGATCTCGAGCACTTCTTCGCGCGACGAACGGGCTCGCGCATCGAGTTCGTCTCCCACGCCACGGCGGACGCGATGCTGGCCCGCACCCGTGAGTGGGCAGACGCGGGCACGCTCCCGTACCTGTACTGCGAAGCGCGAGAACTGTCGACTTTCCGCGGCGTGCTTCCCTGGGAGGAGGTCCACGCCTTCGGCGAGCACGCGTTGCCGGTGCGGTCGGTCTCGGCGGCCGGCTCGTTGCTCGTGAACGACTACCTGTGGGCGCATCCGATAGAGATGGACGCGGAGGAGGTCGCGACGGCGGCGGCGATGCCGAGTGACGGTGCGATCTCGATGGCCTGCCCTGCCCGCCGATTCGCGGTCGGCCGGCTCATCCCGCCCGAGCACGTGCCCGACGTACGCGAGGTACTCGCCCTGTCCCTCGTCGAGAGTGCGGAGCTCTTCCTCAACCCCGCGAACAACAGCCAGGGGGAGCGGGCTCTCAAGGCCTTCGAGCGAGAACTGGCATCGATGCCCGACACGGTGACTCCCCTCGTCATGCAGGTCGAGCTGGTGTCGATGGCGACGACGCTGGAGAAGATCGGTTCCGGGGGCGGTGCCGGGCGGCACCTGTTCGCACGGGGTCTCCGGACCGCCTCGACGCACCTGGACAACGGCCGTCTCGCGGCGATCGCTACGGAGTACGCCGCCCTCGGCGGGAGGTGGCGTGCACTCGCTCGGGGCATGCGCGCCCACGCCGCACAGCAGGATCCGCGCGTCGGATGGGCGAGCGTGATCACCGCGGTGCGCGAGATCCGGCGGCGCGAGGTCATCGCCGTCACCGAACTGCTGCGCGTCAGCTCCGCTCTCCTGGGGGAGGCCGCGTGATCGTCGCACAGTGGATCGATCGCTCCGAGTACGGCGCGGGTGGACGGCCGTTGCGCCGTGCGGCGGGTCGGGCGCTGCTCTCGGACACGGCACGACTTCTGGGGCTCGGCGGCCTGCGGGTACGCCGTCGTCCCGGCCAACGACCCGAGGCCGAGACTCCCGGCGTCTGGTTCTCGATGTCGCACACGGGCGACCTGACGGTGTGCGCCGTGGCGACGAGCAACGTGGCCATCGATATCGAGCAGCAGAATGCGCGACGGGAGCGTCGCATGGTGAGCGGACCACCGGTCCGCTTCTTCACCGCAGCGGAGCGGGAGCTCATCGCACGCGACCCCTCTCGCCTGCTTCCCGTCTTCACGGCCAAGGAGGCGTGGGCGAAGTATCTCGGCCTCGGCCTCGCCCTCGGGTTCGGCAGCTTCGATGAGGCCAGCGTTATCGCTCGCGACCCGGGTGTCGAGTTCACGCGGGTTTTCATCGACGGCACGGTAGGCACCGCGGTCCACAGGGCGGGAGAGGGCCTCGTCATCCGCCGGCGATCGCTGCGCCCGGAACAGCTCGCGGCGGGGGCCGACATCGATCGAGCGGAGCGGGCGCGATGATCGGAATCGCCGTACGAGACGTGGTCCACTACCGGCGTGAGACGGTCGGCGTCGTCGCGCAGGTGGCCGTGGGTATCGCGCTCTTCGTCATCGCTCTGTCGTTCGTCGCAGCGATCGGGCAGAACGCGGATCGACTGCTCTTCGGCACCGTCGGGGCGCCCTGGCTCGTGCAGCCGGCAACGCGCGATGACGTCCTCTCGGTCGACGCACACGAGATGTCGGACATCGCCGCTGCCGTGGGGGCGACGTCCGTCCATTCGCGCCTGGATCTGAGTGCCAACCTCGAGAGCCCCTCGGCCTCCCCGGATCGGCCGGCGAGCGCATCCGTGACTCTCGTCGGCGCGGACCTGGCAGCCGAACGCACGCTGGCCGAGAACTTCGGACTCCCTCCAGAGCCCCTCGGCGCCGATCGCATCGTGCTCACCGACACCGTCGCCCGGCAACTCGGAGTCGCCTCTGGTGACGTGCTCGTCATCTCGATCGGCGCCGCGCGGCTCACGTACACCGTCGACGCGGTGGTCACGGCATCCACACCCAGCTTCACCCTCGAGAACTGGGTGCTCGTCGATCGAGAGTCGCTCGCCCGGAAAGTCTTCGGCGACGCCGACCGAGCCAACGAATTGCTGATCGATGCACCGCAGACCAGCACCGTCCGCTCCGAGATCGACGCCGCAACCGCCGGCCTCGGCTGCGCGACCACACTCTCCCTCTGGTCGGACACGATGTGGTCGTCCCTCATGCTCGGACCGGCGATCTGGGGTGTCGTGCTCGTCGCGGCGTCGACCTTCACCTTCTTGATCATCTGCATCGGCTTGACCTCGCTCGTCTACTCCGGCTTGCTCGCCCGCGTCGCAGACATCGCCGTGCTGAAGACAGCAGGAGCCCGATCGAGTGCGCTGGGGCGGATGTACCTGACCGAGGTCGTCGCCCAGTACGTGATCGGCTACGTCGTCGGCGGCATCCTGGCCGCGGTCCTGATCGCCGGCGCGAATGCCGTCGGTTTCACCTCGACCGACCAGGCGTTCACCTTCGTGGTCGGGGCGACGACTCTGTCCTTCGCGCCGACGTGGTGGGCGTTCCTCGCTCCGCTCGGCATCGGCTTCGTCCTGACCGTCGCCGTGCTCTGGTTCCCCATCCGTTCGCTGTGCCGGTACCCGGTGCTCGACCTCCTGGAGATTCGATGACCGCATCACGGATCGCGCCGCCGAACGAGATCAGGTTCTCGGTCCGTTTCGCCGAAACGGACATGGCCCGCGTCTACCATCACAGCAACACGTTCGTGTGGTTCGAGGCCGGCCGCTTCGCGCTCATCGAAAAGATGATCGGGGGACAGCCGATGATCGAGGTCGACGGGGTACCGATCTTCGCCCCCGTCACGAAGACTCGTGTCTCGTTCACGGGCTTCGCCAGGTTCGGCGACGAGCTGCGGCTCGAGACCTTCATCAAGCCGCAGGAGACCACGAAGCTCGTCTTCTACTACCGACTGACGAAAGTCGGTGACGGAGCCACCGTCGCCCTCGGGACGACCGAACACGTCACTCTCGTGGAGGGCGGGAGATTCCTCTTCCGCTGGCCGGAGGCGGTCGGGGAGAAGATGAAGACGTTCTTCTTCGAGAATCCCGGCGTGGTGACCGACGGGCGGGGTTTCGATGCGAAGCTCTGACGTCGTGGTCGTCGGCGCCGGAATGGCCGGTCTCGTCGCCGCGGCGCGAATGCTCCACCACGGTCACCGCGTCGTCGTCGTGGAGCGCACCGGTCAGGCGGGCGGTTACTTCGGCGGCTTCGAGAACGAGGCGGGAGACCGATTCGATCTGGCCGTCTCGCATCTCCTCGGCGGAGGGGAAGGCGAGTCCCTCGCTCGCTTGCTCGCGTCGCTCGACCTGAGTGCCGCGGTAGAGTTGGAACCGTTCGACATCGCTGACATCCTCACGATCGGCGAGCGGCGTATCGAAATGCCGATCGGACTGGACCGACTCCAGAAGGAGCTCGCGCGAGAGTTCCCGGCATCCGTCGACGACCTGGCCCGCTTCTTCGACTTCTTGCGGTCGTTTCTCAGCGACGACTCAGCAGATCCTCGCGAACGCGGACGCTTCATGATGCGCCATCACCGTCGCGGGTTCGAGGAGTTCTGCCGGGAGACGATCACCGACCCCGAGCTGCGGACGGCCCTGGCGATGAGGATCCAGTGCGACGACTCATCGCTGCTGGTCATGGCCGGATTCATCACCGAGTGCTACGGCAAGGGGATGGTGTATCCGCGCGGCGGTGTGCGGAACCTCGTCGAATCGATCGTGGACCGCCTGCGGAGCGCGGGCTGCGAGATCATCTTCGACTCCTCGATGACGGACCTGGTCATCGAGGGCAGCCGAGCGAGCGGGGTCGTTCTCGCCGACGGCACGGTGCGACGCGCGGACGTGGTGTTCTTCACCGGGGACGCCCCGAGCCTCGGCGCCCTGCTGGAACGTCACGGTCTCGCCGGCATCGACGCGGGCGGCCGGAGACGAGGGCACTCGTCGCTGAGCCTCTTCCACACTCTCGCCGGCGTCGATCTGACACGCTTCGGTCGTGCCGCGCGTCACTACGTGACTGCGTCGACCGACGTCTTCGAGACCTACCGCGTTCTCGAAACAGGTGCCCTGCCCGAGCACCCGGTCATCAAGGTGCACGTCGTCACCAACATCGATCGCACCGTCGCCGCCCCCGGTCGAGACCTCGTGCGGATCGAGGTCGACATGTACCACGATCCCGACCTCCACGATGCGGATTTCTATGCGGAGTACGCAGATCGCATCGAGGCGACGCTCGCCGGCACGCTCCTGCCCGAACTGCGAACGAGCAGCGTCTATCGACGCATCGTCACACCCATCGACTACGCCGAGTGGTTCGGACACACGGGAGGGTCGGCGACGGGGTGGGCGCACGACGTCGACAACTACATGGTTCGGCGCATCAGCCAGAGGACGAGCCTCGAGAACCTTTTCATCACGGGCCAATGGGGGGAGCACGGCTCGGGATTGCCGCAGCTGATCGCCTCTGCCGACCGGTCCGTCTCCCTCGCGCAACAGCAGCTGAGAAAGCGAGAAAGAGCATGAACGAGCCCCTGGCGATCACCGGCGTCGGCGCGATCTCGTCGCTGGGCCTGTCGGCGAGAGAGCACGCGAAAGACCACGAGAACTGGATCTTCGCCGATGTCGACACGGTGGAGGCCACGTCCTCCGGTTCGATCGGGCACTCGGTCCGTGAGGTGCCGGCGGGGTTCCGGATCCGGGACTACGTCACGTCGGTGGGTCTGCGGCGCAAGCAGAGGTTCAGCCAGCTCGCGATGGCAGCGGCCGTCGACGCGTTCGCGGGGGCCCACTTCGCCGAGCTTCCCGCCGACGCGGAACGGATCGGGATCGTCGCGAACACCGAGTACGGACCGCAGCGGGTCGTCAGCGACTATCTCGACGGCCTGCTCGGGGGCGGGCTCATGAACGCGAGCCCCGCACTGTTCACGCAGACCGTCTACAACGTGGCCAACGGCCAGGCCAGTCTCGCGCTCGGTCTGAAGGGTGCGAACTCGACCCTCGTCGGCGGTTCCGCGGTCGCTTACGGAGCGCAGCTGATCGAGACGGGCAAGGCCGACGCGATCTTCGCGATGTCGCTCGACGAGACGAACGAGATCATGACGGACCACTTCGATGCCGCCGCTGCGGACCTCGACCGCGAGCTTCCCTTCAGCACGGGCGAAGCGGCCGCTGTCGTGGTCCTCGAATCCCCGCGATCGGCCGGGCGACGCGGTGGCGAGCCCATCGCGCACCTCCTCGGGCTCTCCCTCGCCTCGGCGACGAGTGCCGGCGTCAGTTACGTGGACTGGCCGGAGAACGACGACACGATCGCGCACACGATGCGGGCAGCCCTCGGCGATGCGGGACTCGGGGTGGGCGACGTGGACATCGTCGTCGGTACAGCGAACGGACTCGGCGCCATTACCCGGAACGAGATCGCTGCGATCCGGGGGATCGGACACCGAGGTCCTATCGCCCTGCCCCGACTCCTTGCCGGCGAATGCTTCGGCGGCAACGAGGCGCTGGCCCACGTGCTCGCTCTGTCCGCAGCCGAACCCGGCCAGACATTGCTGGTGACGGTATCGACGGTGAACGGCGGCGTCACCTCCGCCCTCGTGAGAAAGGCCTGATCTCAATGCAAGACGCACGAGTGTGTGTGACAGGGGCGACGCGCGGGATCGGCCTCGCCATCGCTGAACGATTCCTCGCGGACGGTGCATCTGTCGCCGTGAACTACCGCAGTGACCGTCCGGAGACCCTCGCCGTCCTGGACCGGCTCGAGAAAGAGCACCCCGGGCGGGTCCTTCCGGTCCGAGCCGATATCTCGTCGTTCGACGAGGTGAAGCGCATGTTCCAGCAGATCAGAGCCGCGTGGGGAGGCCTCGATGTGCAGGTGAACAACGCCGGTCACGCGCAGGACTCTTTCGCGCTCATGATGAGCGAGGACGCCTGGCGATCGGTCGTCGACACGGATCTCTCCGGCACATTCGCGTGCGCCAAGCAGGCCGCGTGGCTCATGGCGGCGCAGAGGTCGGGAACGATCGTCAACATCTCCTCCGTGAGCGCCATCACCAGCCCCGCGGGTCAGGCGAACTACGCGGCAGCCAAGGCCGGGGTTGTCGCCTTCTCGCGGACGCTCGCCAAGGAACTCGCGCGCATGAACATCCGCGTCAATGTGATCGCTCCGGGGTTCGTCGAAACGGAGATGCTCGATCAGCTGCCGTCGGCGATGAAAGACGAGTATCTGGCGCTCATCCCCGACCGGCGATTCGGGAGTGCGGAGGAGATCGCCAACGCCGTCTTCTTTCTCGCGAGCCCTGCGGCTTCGTACATCAACGGGCACTGCCTCGTCGTGGACGGGGGCTTGACCGCATGACCGGGCCGATGAACGCTCCCCGCTCCGCCCCCGTCACCGCCTCTCAGATCATGGAACGGTTGCCGCATCGTCATCCGTTCCTCCTCCTCGATCGCGTCGACGAGCTCGTTCCTGATGTGCGGATCGTCGCCATCAAGAACGTGACGATCAACGAGCCGTACTTCGCCGGACATTTCCCCGGCAACCCGATCATGCCCGGCGTGATGATCATCGAGGCGCTCGCGCAGACGGGCGGCCTGCTCTTCGACATCGGGGGCCGTCTCTGCGTGCTGGCTCGGATCGACGCGGCGCGATTCCGGGGGGTCGTGCGCCCGGGTGACCGGCTCATCCTGACGGCCGACAATCTCGCCCGCCGTGCATCGATGGGCAAGGTGCGTGCGGCCGCCACCGTCGATGGGCGCACCGTCGCGAGCGCCGAGATCAGCTACAGCTTCGTCGAGGGGGCGTCCTCGTGATCGTCGTCGACCATCTCCATCGCACCTATGGTGACGGCCCCGATCTTCTGCACGCGAATCGCGACATCTCTCTTCACATCTCCTCGGGTGAGTTCGTCGTGCTGGCGGGACCGTCCGGGTCGGGCAAGACCACGCTCCTCAACATCATCGGCGGTCTCGATACCGCATCGTCGGGATCGGTTCGGGTCGACGACGTGGAGGTGACGGCCCTGTCGCCCCGAGCGCTCGCCGACTTCCGCCGTGACCGCGTCGGATATGTGTTCCAGCGGTCGAACCTCGTCTCATCGCTCTCGGTGTACGACAACGCGGTGTTGCAGCTCCGGCTGCCGAAGAGGTTGACCCGTGCGGCGCGTGAGCGTACCCGTGCCCTCCTCGACGCGGTCGGGCTCGGCGACAAGCTCGACGCGCTCCCCGCGCAGCTATCGGGCGGGCAGCAGCAGCGCGCGGCCATCATCCGCGCGGTCGCGAGCGATACCGCTCTGGTCGTGGCGGATGAGCCGACGGCGAGTCTCGACTCGGTGAGCGCCGACGGGGTTCTCCGGCTCTTACGTCGGCTCAACGACGAGCACGGCGTGACGATCCTCGTCTCGTCTCATGACGACCGTGTGATCGAGACGGGGCGACGCGTGATCCACCTGACCGACGGCGCGATCGTCTCGGATTCGGGAGCCCCCGGCGGAGGTGGGTCGTGAAGATCGTCGCCGTCCACTCGAGCCCGCGGCCGAACACCCTGAGTCACACGCGGGTGCTGCTTTCCGCCGTGCGGGATTACCTGCTCGGTCGTCGACCCGACTGGTCGTTCGACGACATCGCCCTGTGGGAACGAAGAATCTCGGTGTGCGACGGCAATGGCCGATGCTTCCGCACGGACGGCTGTGTGTTCGACGACGACGTGGAACGGATCATCGAGCAGATGCTCGATGCAGACGGCGTGATCCTGGCGAGTCCGAACTACTGCGCCAACGTGAACTCGACAATGATGACCTTCGTCGAGAGAACGACGCGCCTGAGCCACCGCCGACTGCTCGTGGGAAAGGGAGCGTTGGCGTTGTCGACGTCCGCGAGTCCGGTCGATTCCACTCATGCCTCGGACTATCTCCGACGAGTGCTCGGCAGCTACGGTGCGAGCGTCGTCGAGGCGTACAACGTCGGAAGCCCGATGATCGTCTTCGACTATGGCGACTCGGAGCACGGCCGGATGATGCGCCGTCGCGTCGACGACTTCATCGACGCGGTCTCCGATCCATCGCGACATGTTCCGGATGAGAACTTCGGTGTCGATGTGCGGCAGCAGCTGCGCGACAACCCCGAGTTCACGAGGCGGCTGTTCCGCAGCGATGCCGCTTACTTCGCTGCATCCGAACGTCGGGAGGCAGCCGCTCATGGCTCGGACCGATGACTCGTCCTCGCGTCGCGGACACGCAGGCTCCGGTGAGCGAGGAGCGGGTGTGACGGCGCGCTACATCCTGTTCATGGCGTTCGCGATGATCCGCGCCGATCGGCGAACGGTCCGCACCTTCTCGAGCGTGGCCGTTGCGACGCTCGGCCTTCTGCTTTCCTTCGCCGCCATCAACGGCATGGGCACGATGATGACGCAGTCCGCGAAGGACCTCATCAGCGGTGATGTGTCCGGCTTCGCCCCGGGCTACCGGTACTCGATGCTCAACCCCGCGACCGACGTGGTCTCGTACCTCGACGACGCCGGCGGGCAGTTGGTCTCGGATCTGCGGCGATCGACGGGAGTCACCGCCGTCCGGCCGAGGATCACGGCGGGTGCGCAGCTCTCGGCGCGAGGGACCGATACCGGCGTCGTCGTGGTCGGATCGGACACCGCGGCAGAGGGCTATGTGCTCCTTGCGGGCTCGGCACCGAGGGGAGCCGGGGAGGTGTGCATCAATCAGCGGCAACGCGACGACCTCGGCCTCGCGGTCGGCGACACTCTGACGCTGTCCGTCGCGGGCGCGCCGGAGTCCAACGCCTCGACGCCGGTGCGGGTGTCGTGCGTATACGACAACAGTCGGTTCGGCCTGTTCCGCTCCAGCTTCATCGTGATGGACGTCGCCGGCGTGCAGCAGATCCTCCAACGTCCCCACGCGCTAACACAAGTGCTTCTCACGGTGGCGCCAGGGGTCGACGCAGCGGCCGAGACGAAGGCGTTGGCGACCCGGTTTCCGGGGGTCGCCTTCTTCACCGCGCGAGACACCGCCGGGCTCATCTTCGGGATCCGGGCGGCCCAACGCACGACCATGTGGGCGCTCGTCGGCGTGATGGCGCTGATCTGCGCGGTGCTCGTCGCGAACGTCGTCGCTTTCGCGCTCCGACGGCAGCGCGGCGAGATCGCCACGATGCGGGCGATGGGCTTCGGGGCGAACGCGGTGCGCGCGGTGTACGCCGCACAGACGTTGATCGTCGGAGCCTCGATGATCGCGGTCGGAACGATCGTGTCGATCGTGAGCGTCGTGATATGCGGGGTGATCGGCATCCCGATCGGGAGCGGCGTGCAACTGTTCGGAGAACGCACGCTTCGGCCGTGGCTCGGCATCGGCGATGTAGCCGTCACCGCCGCGGTGATGCTGATCGCCCTGCTCCTCGGGAACGTCCTCTCCACCCGGAGGATGTTGCGCCTGTCGCCGGTCGCGATCGCTCGCGACGTCTGATCCGCCGTCCATGAACCGAGAGAAGACCGCACCCATGGCTCGTCTGTCGCCTTACCGTCGTGGCCACTTCGCGCCCGTTCGGGAGGAGGTGACCGCCTTCGATCTGCCGGTCACGGGCATCATTCCCGAAGACCTCGACGGGCGTTACCTGCGTAACGGCCCCAACCCGCTCGGTGTCGAGCATCCGCGTTTCCACTACTACCTCGGCGCCGGGATGATCCACGGAGTCCGCATCTCCGGGGGCCGCGCCGAGTGGTATCGCAATCGATGGGTCCGGCAGGCTCCGGTGTCTCGCGCGCTGAGGGAGCCGCGGCGCACCTACCGAGTTTTCGGAGGGATGGATGCCGCATCGAACATCAACGTGATCGGCCACGCGGGAAGGACCCTTTCCCTCACAGAGGGGGGAACACTCCCGTTCGAGCTCACGGACGAACTGGACACTGCCGGCCCATGCGACTTCGAGGGTGATCTGCACGGGGCGATGTCTGCTCATCCGAAGGTCGACCCGGTCACCGGGGACCTCCACAGCCTCGGCTACTTCGCGGGGTCGTCCACGGTGGACTACACCGTGGTCGCAGCAACGGGGGCGGTGGTCCATAGCGAGAGCATCGAGCTCCCGCATGCGACGATGATGCACGATTTCGCGCTGACACCGAGCTACCTCGTCCTCATGGATCTGCCGGTGACCTTCCATGCGCTGTCGGCCGTCGCGGGCGACCCGTTCCCCTTCCGATGGAACCCGAGGGCGGTGGCGCGGCTGGGCCTCCTGCGGCGCGGGAGCTCCGAGGCGGAGCCGAAGTGGTTCGAGATCGAGCCCGTGTGGGTCTACCACACCGTCAACGCGTACGACACGCCGAGCGGCATCGTCCTCGACGTCGTGACGCACCCATCCATGTTCCGCGGACGCACGGGGGAGATCAGCGGTCACGGGACTCCGTCGCTCGAACGCTTCACGATCGACACGCGTACGGGTCGAGTGAAGCGAGAGATTCTCGACGATCGCCCGCAGGAGTTCCCCCGTGTCGATGATCGCGTTCTCGGGCGTCCGCACCGATTCGTCTACACCGCGAGCGCCGCCGCGTTCGTCGACACGTGGAGGCCGCGAGAGCTCGACACGATCGCGGACGCCGAGTTCGACAACGTCCTGTTCCGGCACGACCTCCTGGGCGGTCCTACTCAGCGGCGGAGCTTCCCCCGGGACGCGGCGATCGGAGAGGCGGTCTTCGTGGCGCGACGCGGGGGGACGGGCGCCGAAGACGACGGCTACGTGCTCAGTTACGTGCACGAGCCCGGGAGGGGAGCCAGCGACCTCGTGATCCTGTCCGCCGCCGACTTCGAGGGCGACGAACTGGCACGGGTCCATCTGCCCGCGCGCGTACCGCTCGGGCTCCATGGCAACTGGATCCCGACGGATGAGCGCGCCGCCGCAGCGCTCTCCGACGGGGGAGCGACCGCAGTGGACGCGCACGACGTGGCCACTCCGCCCGTCCCGGAGACGGGCCCGTGAGGACGGGACGGCGCCGCGGATGCACGGGGAGAGGGAAGAAGGAGCGCTCATGTCGATAGAGGTCGTCAATCTCTGCAAGGACTACGGGGGACGGCGCGCTGTGCACGACGTGTCCTTTTCTGTGCCGTCGGGTTCCGTCTTCGCGTTCCTCGGGGAGAACGGCGCGGGTAAGTCGACGACGATCGGCTGCATCACGACCACGCTCGCGCCGACGTCGGGCGTGATCTCGGTCAGCGGCTACGACGTGGAGCATCACCCGCACGACGTTCGTGCGAGCATCGGAGCCGTCTTCCAGTCCTCCCTTCTCGACCCTCTGCTCTCCGTGCGCGAGAATCTCGCGGTCCGAGCCGGTTTCTACGGACTCGACATGCGCGAGGCGGGTCGCCGTATCGGAATGCTGTCCGATCTCGTCGGACTCGGCTCATTCCTCGAACGGCGATACGGGACGCTGTCCGGCGGTCAGAAGCGGCGGGCGGACATCGCCCGTGCGCTCGTGCACGAGCCGCGTGTGCTCTTCCTCGACGAGCCCACCGCCGGTCTCGACCCTCAGTCCCGGGAGAGGATCTGGGCGACGATCCACGAGTTGCGCGCGACCGCCGGGACGACGGTCTTCCTCACGACGCATTACATGGAGGAGACCGAGAACGCCGATCGCGTGTGCATCATCGATCGGGGGCGGATCATCGCCGGGGGGACGCCTGCGCAACTGCGCTCTCGATACAGCTCCAGCATCCTCACCGTGCGGTCCGAGGACCACGCCGGGGTGATCGCCGCGTGCCGCGCCCGGGGGATCGATGTCCGTGCGGTGGGTGCTGATCTCGTGATCCCGATGGCGTCGTCGCAGACAGCCAAAGAGCTCCTCGCGGTCCTTCCGATCGACGACTTCGAATTTCGCCACGGAACGATGGACGACGTGTTCCTCACCCTCGTCGGGGGAGCGGACGCATGAGGAGCATCGCCGTGCTGACGACTCGCAACCTCCGCGTGTTCTTTCGAGACCGCGTCGGAGTGTTCTTCTCCTTGCTCTCCGCGCTCATCCTCATCGCGCTCTATGCTCTCTTCCTCGGCGGCATCCAAGTCGACAGCCTCGAAGCGCGGTTCCCGACGGCTCCGGATGCCGATGTCCGATGGTTCGTGAACTCCTGGGTGTTCGCGGGGATCACCATGATCACCACGTTGACGACGTCGATCGCTGCGCTCGGCGTCTTCGTGGACGACAACGTCTCGGGCCGCTTTCGCGACTTCATCGTTTCGCCTATTCGCCGGACTCATCTCATCCTCGGGTACATGATCGCGGGTTTCACGGTCTCCGTCGTGATGACCTCGATCATCATCGCGATCGGCCAGGTGTACCTTCTGACCCAGGGCGACGAGTTGCTGAGCCCCGCCAATGCGGGCGAGACCTGGGGGGCCGTTCTTCTCTCGAGCGCCGCGTTCTCGGCGCTCGCCGCTTTCGCGGTGACGTTCCTGCGGTCCGCGGGAGCATTCACCGCCCTGTCGACCGTCGTCGGGTCGTTGATCGGGTTCTTCTCGGGCGCGTATGTTCCCGCGGGCACCCTGCCGACGTCCGTTGTCGATGGCATCAACCTCCTCCCGTTCGCGCAGGCGGCCATGCTCATCAGACGCCCCTATACCGAGCAGGCGCTCGTCGCGCTCGTCGGGGGACAGGAGGAAACGGCACGCGCCCTTCGCGAGTTCTACGGGATGTCGGCCTCAGTCGGCGGGTTCGCGGTCAGTGCCGGCGTCGCGGTGGGCACGCTCGTGATGGTCGCCGTCGTGTTCGCCTGTCTCGGTGCGTGGCGGTTGTCGCGGACCATCCGGTGATCGTCGTGGTCGACATCCGTGTGTTCGATCCGGTCCGTGACGCGCACCGAGTAGCGGCGTTCTACAACGAAGAGGGGTACGGCCCCATCGCTTCGGGCCGTGCGGCCACCGCCGGCATCCTCCTCGACATCCTCGCCGAACGCGCCGTGAAGCTGTTCATCGTGGCGGAGCAGCACGGCAGGATCGTCGGGACCCTCGGGTACGCCAGGATGTCCGGTCGCCGCGTCGCCCCGGACGGGCAGCTCTTCGCCGTGATGTTCTTCGTCAGCCCCTCCCTGCGCGCCGGTTTCCTCGTCGGTCGGTTGTTCAACGATTCCTTTGCGCGTTTCGCCGACCTCGGTGCGCGATCCCTGCGCGTCGAAGTCGATCCCGCGAATCGTCGGGCTTTCCCCCTCTACGTCCGTATCGGGTTCCGACTGGTCGGTGACGGACGCCCCGACGAGGACGGCTATCTCGAACTCGTCAACCATCTGCCGGGTGTGGCGGCCGCGCTCCAGCCCGAACGATCATCGGTGTCGGGCCCCTCTCGGTACAGTGCCCAGACGATCAGGGAGGCGCGCAGGAAGACCCTGACCAGTGGCGTCGGACGAGATCGAACGGGCGAACCGACGATCTCTTACCACCTCGAGATCGATGGTCGTCCGGTCTCCGCGGTGACCCACGCCGACACCGGAGAGATCCTGTCGGCCACCGTCGGGGGACTCCGGATCGACGGTCGGCGGACCGGCGCGGAGCCTCTCGCCGGTGACTCCCCCGCAGAGGTGGTCCATCCCCTGCCCGGCGGCTTCTCCGCGGTGTTGCAGACCGCGGACGGCACGATTCGCATCGAGCATCCCCGTCATCTCGGTCCGCTCGCCCTGGATCCGTTCCCCGTGGATCGGCGGATTCCGGCCGGGGTCCGTCGTCCGGCGGCACGGATGGTCACGAGCACCGTGGAGGATCAGCGGTGGATCTCTACCGATGGAGAGATCGTGAGGACCGTCGAGTTCGCACGGGGAGGGCTCGACGTCGCGGTGACGCATCGCGACGGGGAGCGCATCGCGATCTTCCCGTGGTCGGGGTTCCGGGCGGCAACGTTGACGGTCACGTCGCCGTCGGCTGGTTCCCCCGCCTCGGCGCATTACATCCGTGGAGTGTGGCCCCGCGATCTCACGGATTTCGAGGCGGCCGCAGAGGATGTCTGCGAGGCGCAGGGTACTCAGGCGGTGTGGATCGAAACGTCCACGGGGCTCGAGCTGCGGATCGAGGTGAATTCCCCCGGACAGTGGCGGATCGAGGGTCCTCATCTTGCTCGCGTCTGCGCCGAGGCGTCGCTGAACTACAGGTATGTTCCCCGAAACGGGTCCGTCTCCGTCATCGCTGCGCGGTCGAGGAACGACGCTCGACGTGGGCGCGAGTCCACGGACCTCCCTGATACCCGTTGTCACGCGCGAGACTCGCCCGTCCGTGTCGAGGCCGCCGCTCGTTGTTCCGCCGCCGATGCCGTCGCCGTCGATGTGAACGAGGGCGTCATGGAATGGAGACTCGGCGGTGTGAGCATCGTGGAGGCGGCACCGCCGGATCGTCGGCTCGGCCCCCTGAGCGGGTTCCGCTCGTCGATGTGGTTCGCGCTGCAGCCCATCCGGTACGACCCTGATGCGGGTGCGGTGTGGGCTCCGCCCGACCCGCGTCTGAGCTATGGAACCGGGATCGACGAATGGTGGGTCGAACCATGCTCGGGTTCGCATCTCATCCTTCACGCGCGCGCGCGACGTGCGGGGTCGAAAACGAGCGAGCTCGTCGTGTATCTCGCGGTGCCGGATGCGGAAGCAGAACTCTGGGACCCCGAACAGGGGTGGTATGCGGAGAGCGCAAGCGGATCCACCTGGCGAGCGTGGACGACGCGATGTCGTATGCATACCCCTCACGGAGTGATGGAGATCGAACCGATGGTGGGTCTCTTCCCCGAGATTCTGGTGAGACGGGGGTCATTCGGCGTCGTCCTGGCGATGCACTCGCAGACCGACCTCCTCGGAGTCGAGGCGGCGTGGCACGTGCGTTTCGTCGCTCGCGCGTCCGCCTCATCCGCGCCGGCCGATGGGTGATGCGCTCCGGGTGGCACAGGATGCCGCCCGCGCGGCGTCGTCACCCCGCCCGCTGTCGATCGCGGTCGTCCCGAGCCAGACGACCGCCGGGACGTGCGCTCGCGCCTCGACGGCCCCACCCGGGATCGCGTACCGTCGACGCGTGACGAACGGGATCTTCAGCTCGGTGAGATGTGAGACCGAGGTGCGGGAGACCGAGACGCCGTACGTCGACCAGCGGAACATCCACTTCTCCGTCAACCGGTGCGGCTTCCACATCGTCGAGTTCTTTCACCCCGGGCATCGCCCCGAGGCCGGGAGCGAGGGCGATCGCCGCGGCCCCGACCGCATGTTCCGGTTCGAGAAGCGGATGCCGGCATGAGCGGCGGCCTGCCCGCGATCGAGTTCATGTTCCCCGGGGCGGGGCGCGACCGGATCGTCGCGGCGATCCGTGCGGGAGAGAAGACGGCGACCAGCTCGCTCGTGCGGGAGTATCTGGTCGCGGGAGACCCGCTGCCTGCCGTCGGGGACCGCGGCGCGGTGGTCGACTCGGCCGGTGAACCGGTGTGCGTCATCGAGACGACCGGGGTGGAGATCGTCGCTCTGCGGGACGTCTCGCTCACCCATGCGCTCGACGAGGGCGAGGGATACACGTCCGTCGCGGAGTGGCGCCGCGGACACGTGCGGTTCTGGACCTCGGATGCCATGCGTGAAGAGCTCGGGGATGATTTCGTCGTCGACGACGACACGTCGGTGGTGTTGGAGCGGTTCGCGGTCGTGGGGTGAGCCTCGCGGTCAGTCGACGACCGCGGCGACCGCCTCGATCTCGACCAGCTGGTCGTCGTAGCCGAGAACGGTGCCACCCATCAGCGTGCTGGGCACGTCATGGTCGCCGAAGGCGTCGCGAACGACGTCCCAGGCGGTGACGAGGTCGGCCTGGCGGGCGGAGGCGACGAGCACGCGCGTGCTGATGACATCGGTCATCTTCGCGCCCGCCGCGCCCAGAGCCCCCGTCATGGTCTCGACGCATTTCGCCGCCTGCGCCGCGTAGTCGCCCACCCCGGCCGTCGAGCCGTCGTCGTTCAGCGGGCAGGATCCGGCGAGGAAGATCAGTCGGGCGTTCGCCGGAGCGGTGGCGGCGTAGGCGTACTGGGCCGCATCCGACAGGGCGGCGGCGCGGATGAGGGTGACGGCGGAGGGCATGGGGCTCCTGACGGCGAGGCGAATGTCGGAGGTCATCGCCAGACTAGGCGCATGCCTCTGTTCGACCACCTCAGTGTCAGCGTCGCCGACGTCGAACGTGCCATCGCGCAGTTCGATCCGATCCTCACCGCCCTCGGCCTGGAGCGGACGGACGGCGAAAACGGGGCGTCGTGGTACGCCGAGGGCGAGACGGAGTTCATCATCCTGCCGGCTCGAGACGCGGCATCCGGTCCCCATGAACACGGGCGGGTCGGCTGGCAGCATCTCGCCTTCGCCGTGAGGTCGCGAGCCGAGGTCGACCGCATGCACGCGCTGGCGACGGATGCCGGCTGGACCGTCGTCCGCGAGCCCAAAGAGTACCCCCGGTTCACGCCGACGTACTATGCGTCGTTCGTCGAGAACGCCGACGGGATCCGCATCGAGTTCATGCACAACCCGGGGTGAGCGGCATCCGCATCCCCTCCCGTCGAAGGGGCAAGGGTCGGGGGTCTCCAGCCCCGTCTAGTAGGGTTGTCGACTGGCGAAGATCTCTTGATATCGAGAGAGTTCGCCTCCTCCCACCACCGATCTCCCAGCGAAGGATTGTCCGTGGATCTCTACGAGTACCAGGCACGTGATCTGTTCGAAAAGTACGAGGTGCCGGTACTCGCCGGCATCATCGCCGACACCCCTGAGGAGGCGAAGGCGGCCGCGGAGAAGCTCGGCGGTGTCGTCGTCGTCAAGGCTCAGGTCAAGACCGGAGGCCGCGGCAAGGCCGGCGGCGTGAAGGTCGCGAAGAACCCCGACGAGGCATTCGAGGCGGCCCAGGCCATTCTCGGCCTCGACATCAAGGGTCACGTCGTCAAGCGCGTCATGGTCGCCGCCGGCGCCCGCATCGCCAGGGAGTTCTACTTCTCGGTGCTGCTCGACCGCGCCAACCGCTCCTACCTCTCGCTCTCGAGCGTCGAGGGCGGCATGGAGATCGAAGAGCTCGCCGTCGAGCGTCCCGAGGCGCTCGCGCGCATCGAGGTCGACCCGATCGAGGGCATCACGCCCGAGAAGGCCCTCGAGATCGCCAAGGCCGCGAAGTTCGACGACGAGCTGGCCCCCAAGGTGGCCGACGTCTTCGTCAAGCTCTTCAACGTCTACAAGGGCGAGGACGCCACCCTCGTCGAGGTGAACCCCCTCATCCAGAGCGAGGACGGCGACATCATCGCCCTCGACGGCAAGGTCTCGCTCGACGAGAACGCCGGCTTCCGCCACCCCGACCACGAGGCGCTCGAAGACAAGGACGCGGCCGACCCGCTCGAGGCCAAGGCCAAGCAGCACGACCTCAACTACGTCAAGCTCGACGGTCAGGTCGGCATCATCGGCAACGGCGCGGGCCTGGTCATGTCGACCCTCGATGTCGTCGCCTACGCCGGCGAGAAGCACAACGGCGTCAAGCCCGCCAACTTCCTCGACATCGGCGGCGGCGCCTCTGCGACCGTCATGGCCGCCGGTCTCGACGTCATCCTCGGCGACGAGCAGGTCAAGAGCGTCTTCGTCAACGTCTTCGGCGGCATCACCTCGTGCGTCGCCGTCGCCGAGGGCATCGTCAAGGCCCTCGAGATCCTCGGTGACGCCGCCACGAAGCCGCTCGTCGTGCGCCTCGACGGCAACCAGGTCGAAGAGGGTCGCCAGATCCTCGCCGCCGCCAACCACCCGCTCGTCACCCTCGCCGCCGGTATGGACGAGGGCGCCGACAAGGCCGCCGAACTGGCCAACGCGTAAGGGATAGGGACAGAAACAATGTCGATCTACCTCAACAAGGACTCCAAGGTCATCGTCCAGGGCATCACCGGCGGTGAGGGCACCAAGCACACCGCCCTCATGCTCAAGGCCGGCACCCAGGTCGTCGGTGGCGTGAACGCCCGCAAGGCCGGCACCACGGTCTCGCACAAGGACGCATCGGGCAACGACGTCGAGCTCCCCGTCTTCGCGTCGGTCGAAGAGGCCATCCGCGAGACCGGCGCCGACGTGTCGATCGCGTTCGTGCCCCCGGCCTTCACCAAGGACGCGATGGTCGAGGCCATCGACGCCGAGATCCCCCTCCTCGTCGTCATCACCGAGGGCGTGCCCGTCGGCGACACCGCCGAGGCGTGGGCGTACTCCAAGGCCAAGGGCGAGAAGACCCGCATCATCGGCCCGAACTGCCCCGGCATCATCACGCCCGGCGAGGCGCTCGTGGGCATCACGCCCGCGAACATCACCGGCAAGGGACCCATCGGCCTCGTGTCGAAGTCGGGCACCCTGACCTACCAGATGATGTTCGAGCTGCGCGACCTCGGCTTCTCGACCGCCATCGGCATCGGCGGCGACCCGGTCATCGGCACCACGCACATCGACGCCCTCGCAGCGTTCGAGGCCGACCCCGAGACCAAGGCGATCGTCATGATCGGCGAGATCGGCGGCGACGCCGAGGAGCGCGCCGCCGACTTCATCAAGGCGAACGTCACCAAGCCGGTCGTCGGTTACGTCGCGGGCTTCACGGCCCCCGAGGGCAAGACCATGGGCCACGCCGGCGCCATCGTCTCGGGCTCGGCCGGTACCGCTCAGGCGAAGAAGGAGGCCCTCGAGGCCGCCGGTGTCAAGGTCGGCAAGACGCCGTCCGAGGCCGCCGCCCTGATGCGCGAGATCATCGAGAGCCTGTAAGCAGCACTCTCTGCGGGGCCCGGATGCCACGGCATCCGGGCCCTTTCGCATGTCCGGCGGGGGCGGGGTGCGGCTGGCCTCGCGCGCGACAGGGTTGCGTGCGTGCGACGACGGGGCGCGAGATCACATGACTCGGCCGAGAACACCTGCCCCGGCGTGTGCGCTCGCCCCGATCACGTGATGTCGGCGGCCGGGCCTGGGCTTCCCGTGCGAGGTCACGTGATCTGGCAGCCGGGCGCCGCCGCCGGGGCCGCATTGCGCGCCGTGCGGAGCACCGCGACAGAGAAGGGGCCCGGATGCCGTGGCATCCGGACCCCTCGCTGGCGCAGGCGTCAGCCGAGCAGGGCCTCGACCGGTCCGCGGGCGAAGAAGACCACGAAGCCGGCGGCGACGATCCACAGCAGCGGGCTGATGCGGCGCGCGCGACCCGACAGGGCCTGGATCAGCACCCAGCTGACGAAGCCCGCGCCGATGCCGTTCGCGATCGAGTAGGTGAGGGGCATCACGGTCACCGTGAGGAAGACCGGGATGAGCACCGACATGTCGCTGAGGTCGACGTGGCGGATCTGCGCCATCATCAGCGCGCCGACGATGACCAGGGCCGCGGCGGCGATCTCGGTGGGGACGATGCTCGTCAGCGGGGTGAAGAACATCGCGAGCAGGAACAGTGCGCCGGTGACGACGTTGGCGAGTCCCGTGCGGGCGCCCTCGCCGATGCCGGAGCCCGACTCGATGAACACGGTGTTCGACGACGACGAGGTCGCACCACCCGCGACGGCGCCGATGCCCTCGATCACGAGCGCCGAGCGCAGACGCGGGAAGGTGCCGTCGGGGGCGGCGAGGCCCGCTTCGCGGGAGAGGCCGGTCATCGTGCCCATCGCGTCGAAGAAGTTCGTGAACACGAGCGTGAAGACGAGCATGAGGGCGGCGAGCACACCGATGCGACCGAACGAGCCGACCAGGTCGACCTGACCGACGAGTGACAGGTCGGGAAGGCCGACCCACTGCGCGGGGAGCGTCGGCACGCTGAGGCCCCAGCCGCCGGGGTTGCCGTCGGCCTTCGCGCCGAGGCCCGTGACGGCCTGGACGATGACCGCGATCACGGTGCCCGAGAGCAGACCGATGAGCAGCGCGGCCTTGACCTTGCGCACCAGCAGCACGGCGGTGATGACCAGGGTGAGCACGAACAGGGCCGTGGGGATCGTGGTGATCGAGCCTCCGACGCCGAGTCCGACCGGCGGAGAGCTGAGACCGGTCGAGGTGACCAGACCGCTGTCGACGAAGCCGATGAAGGCGATGAACAGTCCGATGCCGACCGTGATCGCCGTCTTCAAGGCGAGGGGCACCGCCTCGAAGATCATGCGGCGCAGGCCCGTGACGGCCAACAGCACGATGATGAGGCCGTTGATGACGACGAGGCCCATCGCCTCGGGCCAGGTGACCTGACCGACGATGCCGACCGCGAGGAACGAGTTGATGCCCAGGCCCGCGGCGAACGCGAACGGCAGGCGCGTGACCAGACCGAACAGCATCGTCATCACACCCGCGGTGAGCGCGGTGACGGCGGCGACCTGCGAGAAGCCGAGCGCGTTGCCGGCGACGTCAGGAGTGCCCGACAGGATGATCGGGTTGAGGATGACGATGTACGCCATCGTGACGAAGGTGACGACGCCGCCGCGGATCTCTCCGCCGACGGTCGAGCCGCGGGCGGTGATCTCGAAGAACCGGTCGAGGCCGTTCTTCGGTTCGGGGACGGCCGTGGTCTCGGGAGCGGAAGCGCTCATGAAAGCTCCAGGGAAAAGGGGGAGGGGCTAGACCGGAGGGGAAGACGCCGACGTATCGTGTGAGCTATGTCACTCTCAGGAGAGTATCTCCCCAGCACCAGCGAATGTGCCCGTCAGCAGGCAGAGACCTTCGAAGCCACGGGGGGCAAGGAGTCCGCCGACATGCGGGGCGTACCCATCATCGTCCTCACCACCGTCGGCGCCAAAACCGGTGGTCTGCGCAAGACCGCCCTCATGCGCGTCGAGCACGACGGAAAGTACGCGGTCGTGGCATCCAAGGGCGGTGCTCCCGAGCATCCCGCGTGGTTCTACAACCTCGTGAAGAACCCTCGTGTGGCCCTGCAGGACGGCGACGTGAAGAAGGAGTACGACGCGCACCAGGCCGAGGGCGCCGAGCGCGAGGAGTGGTGGGGCTACGCGACCGAGGTCTGGCCCGACTACGACGAGTACCAGAAGAAGACCGAGCGCCGCATCGAGCTGTTCGTGCTGGAGCCGGTGGACTGAGGCGTCACCCGCGCGCCTGAGCTGCTGAGTGTCCAAGACACCCGGTCGTGTCGAAATTTCATCCGGGTGTCTTGGACACTCAACGCGGGTCGCACGCGCTTTGGCGCCACGCGCGGACTCGGGTGCCACGCGCGCGCGAGCTTGTCGCCGCCGAAAAGTTGAGTGTCCAAGAAACCCGGACGTTCTCGAAATTCGTCCGGGTGTCTTGGACACTCAACGAGAATCACCGGTACGAGCGGGACCGGGGAGGACGCGGCAGCGGCGGATGCCGAGACGTCACGGCCGCGAGCACGCACGGGCCCCGGACGGAGAGCGGATGCCGGGACCCAAACCTCACACCACAGTCACCGCCGCGTGAGCGAAACGTTCGCCGGGGGTAACGCCGGGGCGAGGCCGGGGGAAACCTCGGCTGCCTAGCGTCGGGGCATGGCCCGCTCGAACCCCGCAACCGGAACGAAACACGCCGCAGACGCCCCGGCAAACTCCGTCGCGTACGGTGACGGCATGCTCCACCCCGCGTCATCCGGATCCGTCGTGGTCGTGGGTGCGGGGATGGTGGCCCACCGCTTCGTCGAGAGCCTCACCAGCCGCGACACCGACGGCCGCTGGTCGATCACGGTGCTCGGCGACGAGGCCCGCGGTCCCTACGACCGGGTCGGCCTGACCGGGATCTTCACCGGCAAGACGCCGGACGACCTGGCCCTCGACGCGGCGGTCCTCGACCACGACCGTGTGCGGGTGCACACCGACGCCCGGGTCACGAAGATCGACCGCGCCGCCCGCACCGTCACCACGGTCGGCGGCTCCCTCCACTCGTACGACCGCCTCGTGCTCGCCACCGGGTCGTACGCCGCGCGCCTCGCCCTCGACGGCTTCGACCACCAGGGGTGCTTCGTCTACCGCACGCTCGACGATGTCGCCGGCATGCGCGCCTGGGTCGCGAAGCGCTCGGCCCAGCTCGGCCGGCCCCTGCGCGGCGCGGTCGTCGGTGGGGGTCTGCTCGGACTCGAGGCGGCGGGAGCGCTGCAGGCCGAGGGCGTCTCGCCGTTCGTCCTGCAGTCGAACGAGCGGCTCATGTCGGCCCAGCTCGACCTCGGCGGCGCGAAGGCGCTGCAGCGGCTCATCGAGGCGCGCGGCATCGAGGTGCGCACGAGTTCGGTGACGACGCGGGTGGATGCCGACAAGACCGGCGCCGTGTGCGGCCTCGAGCTGCGCGACGGCACGTGGGAGGCCGTCGACATCGTCGTCTTCACGGTCGGTGTGCGCCCCCGCGACGAGCTCGCGCGCACCGCGGAGCTCGCGGTCGATCCGCGCGGCGGGGTCGTCATCGACGCGGGCTGCGATACCTCCGACCCGGCGATCCTCGCGATCGGCGAGGTCGCCAGCTTCGACGGACAATGCATCGGCCTCGTCGCTCCCGGCTACGCGATGGCCGAGGTCGCCGCGACCCGCCTGCTCGGGGGCGAGGCCGCATTCGACGGCTTCGACACCTCGGCGAAGCTCAAGCTCTCGGGCGTCGAGGTCGCGAGCTTCGGCGACGCGTTCGCCGAGACCCCCAACGCCCTCGACGTCACGTACGCCGACCCGATCTCGGGTGTCTACAAGAAGCTCGTGCTGAGCGACGACGCGCAGACGCTGCTCGGCGGCATCCTCGTGGGTGACGCCTCGGCTTACACGTCGCTGCGCCCCCTCGTCGGTCGCGCGCTGGGCGGCGATCCCGCCGCGTACCTCATGCCGTCCGACCTCGCGCCCGCCCCGCAGGGCGACCTGCCCGACGACGCCATCGTCTGCTCGTGCAACGGCGTCACGGCCGGTACCGTGCGCGGCGCCGTCACCGAGCACGACTGCGCGGATGCCGCCGAGGTCAAGGCGTGCACCAAGGCGGGAGCGGCCTGCGGCTCGTGCTTCACGCTCGTGAAGAAGCTCGTGGCGACCGAGCTGGCGGCATCCGGGAAGGAAGTCTCGAACGGTCTGTGCGAGCACTTCTCGTTCACGCGCGCGCAGCTGTTCGACGCCGTCCGCATCTCGGGGCTGAAGACCTTCACCGCGATCGTCGAGCGCTTCGGCACCGGCCGCGGCTGCGACATCTGCAAGCCGGCGCTCGCGAGCATCCTGGCCAGCCTCTACTCGGGGCACGTGCTCGAGGGCGAGCTCGCGACGATGCAGGACACCAACGACCACGTGATGGCCAACATCCAGCGCGACGGGACGTACAGCGTCGTGCCGCGCATCGCGGGCGGGGAGATCACCCCCGACGGTCTCGTCGTGATCGGCGAGGTCGCCCGCGACTTCGGGCTGTACACGAAGATCACCGGCGGCCAGCGCATCGACATGTTCGGCGCTCGCCTCGAGCAGCTGCCCGCGATCTGGAAGCGCCTCGTCGACGCCGGCTTCGAGTCGGGACAGGCCTACGGCAAGTCCCTGCGCACCGTGAAGTCGTGCGTCGGACAGACGTGGTGCCGTTACGGCGTGCAGGACTCGGTCGGCATGGCCGTGCAGCTCGAGCTGCGGTACCGAGGCCTCCGCTCGCCGCACAAGATCAAGTTCGGCGTCTCGGGCTGCGCGCGCGAGTGCGCCGAGGCGCGCGGCAAGGACGTCGGCGTCATCGCGACCGAGGCCGGCTGGAACATGTACGTCGGCGGCAACGGCGGCTTCACCCCGCGCCACGCGGTGCTCTTCGCCGAGGGTCTCGACGACGACGGCCTCTTGCGGGCCATCGACCGCTTCCTGATGTTCTACATCCGCACCGCCGACCGGCTGCAGCGCACGGCTCCGTGGATGGAGGACTACGAGGGCGGCCTCGAGGCGCTCAAGGGCGTCGTGTTCGACGACACGCTCGGCATCGCCGACGACCTCGACCGCGCCATGGCCGCCCACATCGACAACTACGAGGACGAGTGGGCCGCGACCCTCGCCGACCCCGAGAAGCTCAAGCGCTTCCAGAGCTTCGTCAATGCCCCCGACACCGCCGACCCCACACTGGCGTACGTGGCGGAGCGCGGCCAGCCCCGCCCGGCGACCGCCGAGGAACGCTCCTCCGGTGCGGTCTTCATCGGCGGCACGACCCTGGCGGTGCGCTCGTGACGATCCTGGAGGCGACGAACATGGATGCCGAGACCCCGGCGCCCGACGCATCGGTCGACGCCCTCGCGGGCGCAGGGCGCTCCGCGTGGACCCGCATCTGCCGGGTCGACGACCTGCTCGTCGAGCGCGGTGCCGCAGCCCTCGTCGGCGACCGCCAGATCGCCCTCTTCCGCACCTTCGACGGGCGCATCTTCGCCACCGACCAGGTCGACCCGTTCAGCGGGGCCGCCATACTGTCGCGCGGGATCGTCGGCGACCGCGCGGGCGTGCCCACCGTCGCCTCGCCCATGTACAAGCAGGTGTTCGACCTGCGCACCGGCGCGTGCCTCGACACACAGGGCAAGGAGCCGCTCTCGGTGCGCGTGCACCCGGTGGCGGTGACCGACGGTGACGTGTTCGTCAAGCTCGCCCCCGTGGCGGACGACGGAGAAGGAGACCCCCGATGATCGCTCTCGCAGGACTCGACCTCACCGACAAGCTCGTCGTCTGCGTGGGCGGCGGTTCCGTCGCCCAGAGACGTATCGCCCGGCTGCGCGCGGCTGGTGCCCGGGTGCGGCTCGTCGCCCCCGTCGCGACGCCGGCCCTCGCCGCCCTGGCCGCGTCGGGCGATATCGCGTGGATGCCGCGTGGGTTCGTCGCTGAAGACCTCGACGACGCCTGGTTCTGTCACACGGCCACCGGCTCGGCATCCGTCGACGCCGCCGTCGTCGCCGCCGCCGACGCCCGCCGCGTGTGGTGCGTCAACGCCGGACACGGAGGCAAGGGCACCGCGCGCCTCGCCGCCGAGACCGCGAGCGGCGACGTCATGGTCGGGGTCGTCTCGACCGCCGGCGCCGATCCTCGCCGTAGCGTCGCCGTGCGCGACGCGATCGCCCAGCGCCTCGCCGCGGGCGCCCTCCCTCTCCGCCGCCGACGTCGTCCGCTCGTGGGGAGCGTGGCGCTCGTCGGCGGCGGTCCCGGCCCGATCGACCTGATGACCGTGCGCGCCCGCGCCCTGCTCGCCGAGGCCGACGTCGTCGTGCACGACCGCCTCGGACCCACCGGCGTGCTCCGTGAGCTCGGCGACGACGTGGAGCTCGTCGACGTGGGCAAGCGCCCCCAGCACCACCCCGTGCCGCAGGACGAGATCAACGCGATCCTCGTCGATCGCGCCGCGAAGGGCCTCCGTGTCGTGCGACTCAAAGGCGGTGACCCCTTCGTCTACGGTCGTGGCGGCGAAGAGGTGCTCGCGTGCCGGGCCGCGGGCATCCCGGTCGAGGTCGTGCCGGGCATCTCGAGCGCCATCGCCGTGCCGTCGGCGGCGGGGGTCCCCGTGACTCACCGCGGCGTCGCCGGCACCCTGCACGTCGTGAACGGTCAGGAGACCCCGAGCGAGGCCACCCTCGCGGCCCTCCGCGACGACAGCGCCACCGTCGTCGCGCTCATGGGCGTGAGCGCCCTACCCCGTTTCGTCGCCGCGGCCCGCGCTGCCGGTGCTCCCGAGACCCGCCCCGTCGCCTTCGTCGAGAACGGCCACACCCCCGCTCAGCGCACGATCCGCACGACGCTCGGAGCAGCGATTCAGGATGCCGAGGCCCACCGGCTCGCCAACCCCGCCGTGCTCGTGTTCGGCGAGGTCGCCCGGGCAGATCTGCTCATGCCGGTCGCGGTCGCGGCGCAGGGGGAGGGCATCGGGTGACGACACCCGCGCGGACGATCAGCACGGTGCTCCTCGGATGCACCGTGCTGCTTCCCGTCGACCGGCGGTCGGGGGAGCTGTCGGCCGCGCTCGAACGGCACGGTGCTCGCGTGCGGGTCGCCCCGGCGCTGACGATCATCCCGCACGTCGACGACGACGAGCTCATCGCCGCGACGCGCCAGCTCGTCGCCGACCCGCCCGACGTCGTGGTGGCGACCACCGGGGTGGGTTTCCGCGGGTGGATGGAGACCGCCGACGAGGCGGGGCTCCACGACGAACTGAGCGCCGTGCTGCAGCGCGCACGGATCGTGGCCCGTGGGCCCAAAGCGCGCGGGGCGATCCAACAGGCGGGGTTCGAAGCCGACTGGGTCGCCGAGAGCGAGACCTCGGCGGAGCTGCGCGACTTCCTCGTCGCCGAGGGCATCGCGGGGCTCCATGTCGCGGTCCAGCACCACGGCTCCGGAGCCGACGGCCTCGACGACGCCTTCGAGGCAGCGGGCGCGCGCGTGACGAGTCTCACGATCTACCGGTGGGGCCCGCCGCCCGACCCCGAGGCCGTGGCCGCCTCGACCCGGCAGGTCGCCCGCGGCGAGATCGACGCCGTGCTGTTCACCTCGGCCCCCGCGGCCCGCGAGTGGATCCTGGCTGCCGAGCGCGCCGAGGCGCTCGCGGGGGTGGCATCCCGTGCGCGAGACGGACGGGTGCTCATCGCGGCGGTCGGCCCGATCACGGCCGGTCCCTTGCGCGACGCCGGGATCGATCCCCTCGTCCCCGACCGCGGGCGCCTGGGCGCGCTCGTGCGCGCGGTGGTCACGCACTACGGCGGGGCCGATGCGCCCGTCCTCGCCACGACGGCCGGGCTGCTCGGCATCCGGTCGTCGGGGATCGTGCTCGACGGGGAGTTCACGCCGCTCCCGCGCACGGGCGTCGAGATCCTGCGAGCTCTCGCGCGCGTGCCCGGCGCGGTCGTCTCGCGCGCCGACCTGGTCGCGGCGCTGTCGAACGCCGAGGCCAGCGGCCACGCCGTCGAGGTCGCCGTGGCCCGCACCCGCGAGGCGCTCGGCGGCGCCGATCTCATCCGCACGGTCTACAAACGCGGATACCGGCTCGACGTGATCGATGAGGAGGACTCATGACCGCGGTACTCATCGCCTGCGCCCACGGCACCCGGTTCGAGGAGGGGCGCGTGGTCGTGCGCGAGCTCCTCGAGGTCGTACGCGCGACCGCCCCCGCCGGTGTCGAGGTGCACGAGGCGTACGTCGACGTGCACGGTCCGTACGTCACCGACGTCGTCGCGGCCGCACGCAAGCGCACCTCAGACATCGTGATCGTGCCGCTCCTGCTGTCGACCGGGTACCACACCGAGGTCGACCTGGTGGAGGCGGCCGGCGGTCTTCCCGTGGCTCCCGCGCTCGGCCCGCACCCCGTGCTGGCGGAGATCCTCGCCGATCGCGTCCGCGAGGCGGGAGCGGGAGCGGGCGACACCGTCGTGCTGGCCGCGGCCGGTTCCACGCGGCCGGGCGCGGTCGTCGACGTCGAACGCATGGCGGAGCTCATGGCCGAGGCCGGTGTCGCAGGCCCCGTCGTGACGGCGTACGCCGCGGCATCCGATCCCCGCATCCCGGATGCCGTGGACGCTGCGCGCACCGCCGGTCAGCGAACGGTCGCAGCGAGCTACGTCCTCGCCCCGGGGCACTTCTCGCGTGTCATCGAGAAGGCCGCGGCCGACCTGACCACCGCCCCGATCGGAGCGGATCCGCGGGTGGCGACGGTGGTGTGGGAAAGGTGGCGCGACGCGCGGCGTGCGGGGACCGGCGCGGAGGCGACGGCGTCGGTCGGGGCCGCCCGGGGCGTGCTGGACGCACTGCGCGCTCTCGTCTCGCGCGCTCGCCGCCGCGCCTGAGAGGCGGGCCGGGACGACGCGGGTAGGGTTCCTTTGCCCATGCATCGCCTCCTCATCGCTCTCCTCGCCGCCCTCGACGCCGTCCTGGCTGCCGCGGGCGGTATCGCGGTGGTGCTCGCGCCGCTCGCGCTGCTCTGGGTCTTCGGCATCGGCGATCCCGACTGGGGCGCGCTCTGGCCCGCGTCGGCCGCGGTCTGGCACCTCGGCCACCTCGTGCCGGTGACCATCACCCTGCCCGACGCGTACCTCGCCGCGACCGGCATCGACCCGAGCTTCGCGACCTTCACGCTCTCGCTCGCGCCCCTCGCCTTCGCCGCCTTCACCGGCCTCTTCGCCGCCCGCTCGGGTTCCCGCGCCGCCGAGGCGGGCTCCGGTCTCACCGGGTGGCTGTCAGGCTCGCTCGTCTTCGCGGCGCTCTCCGCGGGCATCGCGCTCACCTCGCAGGCCTCGCTCGTGACATCCGAGACCTGGCTCGCGATCCTGCTGCCGTCACTGGTCTTCCTCGTGCCCTCGCTCATCGGTGCCATCGCGGGCGCGTGGCGCGTCGGCGACGACGGCCCTGTCGACGCCGTGCGCGGATGGATCGAACGGATGCCGTCGACCTGGGCGTCCGTTCCGGGACTCGCCCTGCGCGGACTCGCCATCGCGACCCTCGGGCTCGTCTCGGTGGGCGCCGTGGTCGTGCTGGCGGGGCTGATCGCCCGCGCTTCGCAGGTGATCGGGCTGTACCAGGCGAGTAACGCCGACGGCGTCGGTGCGACCGTCATCGCCCTCGGCCAGCTCCTCTACCTGCCCACACTCGTGCTGTGGGCCGTGTCGTTCGCCGCCGGACCCGGCTTCGCCCTCGGCACCGACACCGCGGTCACCCCCGCGGCGACGCAGGTCGGTGCGCTTCCCGGCATCCCGGTGCTGGGCGCGGTGCCCGATTCGACCTCGTCGTGGCTGCTGCTGCTCGTGCTGCTGCCGGTCGCCGTGGGGGCGCTCACCGGGTGGATCCTGCGATCCCGGATGCCGGTCACCGCCGGCCCCGAGCCGCTCGCGCCCCGACTGGTCCTGGCCGTCGTGGTCGCGGTGCTCACCGGGGGAGTGGGGGCGCTCGCGGCCGTCGTCTCGTCGGGGTCGATCGGCCCAGGACGCCTCGCCGACACGGGCCCGCAGCCGGGGCCGCTCGCCCTGACCCTCGGGCTCGAGGTGCTCGTGGGCCTGGCGATCCTGCTGCTCAGCCCGCGTCTCGGTGGGGACGAGGGCGACGAGCGGCACGAGGAGCCCGATGAGCGCGGCTTCTCGTACGCCGCGCGCGAGCACGTGCCCTTCGACCGCGACGAGCACGGGACGGGCCCGACCCCCACGGGGTCGCCCACCGGGGCGGGGATCCCGCACGACGTGTGGCCGAGCGCGTACCGTGACCCGGATGCCGTCGCCACCGACACCGGACTCGGGGCGCGGGGGAGTGCTCTCGGCGCATTCTCTTCGCCCGTGCCGGCCGTTTCCGCGCCGCCCGTTTCCGAGACCCCCGCGGCGGGTTCGAGCGGCGAGCTCAGCGACGACGAGGTGCGCGCGCGCATCCGCGCGGCCTGGTCGGAGCACGGCGGCGAGCCCGACGGCACGAGCTGAACCGGGCGCGATCGGGGCGGCCGGACAGTGGCGCCCGGACGCGGTGTCCGAGTGGTGCTGCCGGTCCCGAGGGGCCCGCGCGCGCGGACGCACCTGCGTAGACTGAGCGCGTGCTCACGGTCGCCGTCCTCATCTCCGGCGCCGGCTCGAACCTCCGCGCCCTGCTCGAGGCGGCCTCGGCCCCCGGGTTCCCGGCGCGCGTGATCGCGGTCGGCGCCGATCGCGAGGCCGACGGCTTCGCCTACGCCGAGCACTTCGGCATCCCGACCTTCCTCGTTCCCTTCGGGGCGTTCGCGTCCCGCGAGGAGTGGGGCGCCGAGCTCGGTGCGCAGCTCGCCGTGTGGAATCCCGACCTGGTCGTGCTCAGCGGCATGATGCGCCTGCTGCCCGCGGACCTCGTCGCCGAGTGGGAACCGCGCATCATCAACACCCACCCCGCGTACCTGCCGGAATTCCCCGGAGCGCACGGGGTGCGCGATGCCCTCGCCGCGGGCGTCGATCAGACCGGAGCGAGCGTGATCGTCGTCGACTCCGGCGTCGACACCGGCCCGATCCTCGCGCAGGAACGCATCCCCGTGCTTCCCGGCGACGACGAGGACTCCCTGCACGAACGCATCAAGCCCGTCGAGCGACGTCTGCTCATCGACGTCGTCCGTCGGATCGCCGAGGGTGAGCTCGACCTCGCCGCCACGGCATCCCGAACCGCCTGACCCGCTCGACGGGCGCCGGCCCGTCACGCACCCGAACCCGACTCGAGACACAGGAGCCGAACGCCATGGCCGGACCCCGCCACGACCCCGCCGACTACCGCCCCCGCGACGTCGTCCCGATCCGCCGAGCGCTGGTGTCGGTGAGCGACAAGACCGGTCTGCTCGAACTCGGCGCAGCCCTCGCCGCCGCCGGAGTCGAGATCGTCTCGACCGGTGGCTCGGCCACGCTGCTTCGCGATGCCGGCTACGACGTCACCGACGTCTCGGCCGTCACGGGCTTCCCCGAGTCGCTCGACGGGCGCGTCAAGACCCTCCACCCGAGCGTGCACGCGGGTCTGCTCGCCGACCTGCGCCTGGCCTCGCACGAGGCGCAGCTCGAGCAGCTCGACATCCGCCCCTTCGAACTCGTGGTCGTGAACCTCTACCCGTTCGTCGAGACGGTGGCATCCGGTGCCGAGGGCGACGACGTCGTGGAGCAGATCGACATCGGCGGCCCCGCCATGGTGCGTGCATCGGCGAAGAACCACGCGAACGTGGCCATCGTCGTCTCGCCCGAGTCGTATCCCGCCATCATCCAGGCTCTGCAGACGAACGGGGGGACGAATCTCGTGCAGCGTCGCGAGCTCGCGGCGCGCGCCTTCTCGCACACGGCCGCCTACGACACCGCCGTGTCGACGTGGTTCGCCGAGGGCACCCTCGCCGACGACATCGACCTCCCCGCGCACCTGACCATCCAGGCCGAGCGCCTGTCGACCCTGCGCTATGGCGAGAACTCGCACCAGCGCGCCGCGATCTACACGCGCGTCGGCGGACATGGCATCGCCCAGGCGACGCAGCTGCAGGGCAAAGAGATGTCGTACAACAACTACGTCGACGCCGATGCGGCCCTGCGCGCCGCCTTCGACATGGTCAAGCCGGCCGTGGCGATCATCAAGCACGCGAACCCCTGCGGTATCGCGGTCGCGGCCCCGAACGCCCTCGACCCGATCGCCTCGGCGCACCTGCGCGCGCACGAGTGCGACCCCGTCTCGGCCTTCGGCGGTGTGATCGCCGCGAACCGCACGGTCACGCTCAAGATGGCCGAGAACCTGCGTGACATCTTCACCGAGGTCATCATCGCCCCCGACTTCGAGCCCGAGGCGCTCGAGGTGTTCAAGCTCAAGAAGAACCTGCGCGTGCTGCGCCTGCCGGCCGACTGGCAGCAGGAGCGTATGGACGTGCGCCTCGTCTCGGGTGGCCTGCTGCTGCAGGACGCCGACCGGTTCCCCGACGACATCGAGTCGGTGGCGAAGAACTGGGAGCTCGTCTCGGGTGAGCGTCCCGCCGACGAGGACATGGAGAGCCTCATCTTCGCGTGGAAGTCGTGCCGCGCGGTGAAGTCGAACGCGATCGTGCTCGCGAAGGGTTCGGCCACGGTCGGCATCGGCATGGGCCAGGTCAACCGCGTCGACTCCTGCCGCCTCGCGGTCGAGCGCGCCGGTGACCGCGCTGCCGGCTCTATCGCGGCATCCGACGCTTTCTTCCCGTTCGCCGACGGCCCGCAGGTGCTGATCGACGCCGGGATCACGGCGATCATCCAGCCCGGCGGGTCGGTTCGGGATGCCGAGGTCGTCGACGCCGCGCGCGCCGCCGGCGTCACGATGTTCTTCACGGGAGAGCGTCACTTCTTCCACTGAGCCCGCTCGGTGCGTTCGACGCCGTCGCAGCTTCGGTTGCGGCGGCGTCGTCGCGTGTGCGGGGGCGGGGCGCGTGGGCGGGGCGCGCGTGCAGGGGTGGGGCGCGTGTGCGGGGCCGGGGCGCGCGTGCAGGGGCGGGGCGCGTGTGCGGGGCCGGGGCGCGCGTGCGGGGGCGGGGCGCGTGTGCGGGGTTCTCCGAGCTGTCGAGGAGGCTGGGCGTCCGGATACTCACGCATAAACGCTGATCGCGCGCATAAACGCGATGACCACGCGTTTATGCGCGCGATCAGCGTTTATGGCAGCGCGGCGGCGGGCGCGAGGGACGGCCCAGGCAGGAGCGCGATGACGGGGCAGACCGCCGGGGCGGGGAGAGCTCCGCCCGCGTCTCGCTGCGTCAGGCGCTCATCGCGACGAGCGTGGCCACCGTGTTCGCGTTGCGCGCGGTGCCCGTCACGCCGAGGCGTTTCTCGAACCAGCCGGCCTGCAGCTTCGAGCCGCCGATGCCCTCGGGATACCGCACGAACACCTCGCAGCCGTCGAGCACCGCCTCTTCAGGAAAGTCCGCCGGCACATCGAGCGACGCTCCCGGGGCCGGGGGGTCGGCGAGGAACACCGTCTGCACCCACCGTCCTTCGGCGGCATCGGCGAAAGGGTTCCGAGCGTGCGCGTCCGCGAGCTCGGCATGGGTGCGCACGATGACCGGGAGATCGAACCCGAAGGCCTCGCGCACGGCGCCGCGCACCCGATCCGCGACCTCGCGGGGGGAGCGTCCGCCGTCGTCGAGCACGACATTGCCGGCCACCTGGAGCGTGTCGACCTCACCCAGACCCGCGGATGCCAACACCTCGCGCAGCGCGGACATCTTCAGTGCCGTGGGGCCGCCGACACCGCGGAGGAAGGCGACGGTGCGGGACATGAGGTGACTCTACGCCGTTGCCGCGCGGGCACCTCGGGTGCGAATGCCCCGTCTCACGCGGAATCGCGCCCGAGCGTCTCGAGCAGGCGCAGCCACACCTCGCTGACGGTCGGATACGAGGGCACCGCGTGCCAGAGCCGCTTCACCGGCACCTCGCCGACGATCGCCACCGTGGCGGAGTGCAGGAGTTCGGCGATGTCGGGCCCGACGAAGGTGGCGCCGACCAGCACGCCCCGGTCGAGATCGACGATCGCGCGGGCCTTGCCGACGTAGGCGTCGGACTGCTCGCTCGACCCGGCGATGCTCGCGAGGTCGTAGTCGAGCACCTTGGCGTTCAGCCCCTTCTCTTCCGCCTGCTTCGCGGTGAGACCCACCGACGCCACTTCGGGATCGGTGAACGTCACCTGCGGGACGGCGTCGTGGTCGGCGGTGGCGACGTGAGCGCCCCAGGGAGCGTCGTCGACCTCGTCGCCCTTCGCACGAGCCGCGATGACGTCTCCCGCAGCGCGGGCCTGGTACTTGCCCTGGTGGGTCAGCAGCGCGCGGTGGTTGACGTCGCCGACCGCATAGAGCCAGTCGAACCCGCGGACCAGGAGGGTGTCGTCCACATCGAGCCAGTCTCCGGCGGTCAGGCCCACGGCATCCAGCCCCAGGTCCTGCGTACGGGGCGTGCGACCGATCGCGACGAGCACCTCGTCGGCCGTGACCGCCGTGCCGTCGGAGAGCTCGAGCGTGACGCGGCCATCGTCGTCGCGGCGCGCGGAGGTTGTGTCGACGCCCGTCTTGACCGTGACCCCGCGGTCGCGGAGGGAGTCGGCCACGAGTTCGCCGGCGAACGGCTCGTTGCCGCCGAGAAGGCCCGAGCGCGCGACGATGGTGACCGCGGAGCCGAGGCTCTGGAACGCGGTCGCCATCTCGGCACCGACGACTCCGCCGCCGATGATCGCGAGAGATGCGGGGATCTGCTCGACCGCGGTGGCTTCGCGGCTGGTCCATGGCGAGGTGTCGGCCAGGCCCGGGATGTCGGGCAGGAGCGCCGCCGACCCGGTGCACACGGCGACCGCGTGGCGCGCGACGAGGTCGGTGGTCGAGCCGTCGTCGGCGGTGACGCGCACGGTCTTCTCTCCGGTGAGTCTGCCGTGTCCGCGGACGAGGTCGATGCCCGCGCCCTGCAGCCACTCGACCTGACCGGAGTCGTCGTAGTGGCTGGTCATGGTGTCGCGTCGACGCAGCACCGCGGCGACGTCGAGGTCGCCGGTGACGGCCTGCGTGGCGCCGTCGACGTCGCGAGCGGCGCGGAGGGCGGCGGCGCTGCGCAGCAGAGCCTTCGAGGGCATGCACGCCCAGTACGAGCACTCGCCCCCGACGAGTTCGGACTCGACGATGGCCGCCGTGAGACCCGCTTGCACGGCTCGGTCGGCCACGTTCTCGCCGACGGGGCCGGCGCCGATGACGATGAGGTCGTATTCGCGTTCGCTCATGGTGCTCACGCTACCGACGACCTCCGACATCGCACGGGGGTTGCGCCTCGACGGGGCGAGCAGGACGGATGGTCGAAACGGGACCCACGGCCGTGTCCGATTTCCGCCAGCCGATGTCGGAGGTCGATGGCAGGGTGGATGCCATGACCACCACCGTCTCCGAGCTTCCGGGCTTCGCCGAGCGCTATCGCGTGATCCAATCGCGCGACCGCCGCTTCGACGGGCAGTTCGTCACCGCGGTCCGGTCCACGCGCATCTACTGTCGTCCGAGCTGCCCCGCGCGCACGCCCAAAGAAGAGAACGTCACGTTCTACGCCACCTCGGCGGCCGCGCACGAAGCGGGTTACCGCGCCTGCAAGAGGTGTCTGCCCGAGGCTGCCCCCGGTTCGCCCCTGTGGGACGTCCGCGGTGACGTCGTGGCGCGCGCCATGCGTCTCATCGCCGACGGCGTCGTCGATCGCGAAGGGGTTCCGGGACTCGCCCGCCGATTGGGCTATTCCTCGCGTCATCTCACGCGCCTGCTCACCGCGGAGCTGGGGGCCGGTCCTCTCTCCCTCGCCCGTGCCCACCGGGCCCACACGGCCCGCGCGTTGCTCGTCGGCACCGATCTGTCGTCGGCTGACGTCGCTTTCTCGGCCGGGTTCTCGAGCGTCCGACAGTTCACCGACACCATCGGGGAGGTGTTCGGCATGCCGCCGCGCGACCTCCGCGCGCGGCGCTCGCCCGACTCGGGAGTCGAAGCCTCGGCGGGCGAGATCGACCTCGCTCTCCCCGTTCGCGGCCCCATCGACACGATCGGTCTGTTCGGATGGATGAGGGCCCACGCGATCCCCGGTGTCGAAGAGGGCGACGACCGTTCGTTCGCGCGGGTCGCGCGTCTTCCGGCGGGGCCGGCGTGGTTCGAGGTGCGCCTCGCCGACGACGGACGTCTCCGCCTGCGCGCCCGGCTTTCAGCGCTGGCCGACCTGGGTACTCTCATCGCCCGGGTCCGGCGGCTGTTCGACCTCGACGCCGATCCGCTCGCGATCGACGAGGCCCTCGCCCGGCATCCCGAGCTCGCCCCCGCCGTCGCCGCGATTCCGGGCGTCAGGGTGCCCGGGGCGATCGATTCCGGCGAGATGCTGCTCCGCGCCATGATCGGGCAGCAGATCAGCGTCGCCTCGGCTCGGACGATGCAGGGGCGTTTGACCGCCGAACTCGGCGAGCAGACCGCCGTCGGTCCCCGGCCGTTCACGCTCTTCCCCTCGCCTGCCCTGATCGCCGAGCGCGGGCTCGAAGTCTTGCGTGGCCCCGCCGCACGCATGCGGGCGATCGTCGAGACCGCGGCGGCACTGGCCGACGGCAGCCTCGAGCTCGGCGCCGGCGATGACGGCGCCGAGCAACGGGAGCGGCTCCTGTCGATGCGGGGGATCGGTCCGTGGACCGCCGACTACGTGCGGATGCGCGTGCTCGGCGATCCGGACGTCCTCCTCCCCGGAGACGTGGCGGCCCGCGCCGGTGCGGCGGCCCTCGGCCTGCCCTCCGATCCGGCAGGTTTCACGAGCTGGTCCCAGCGACTGGCTCCGTGGCGCAGTTACGCGATGGCGCACTACTGGTACGCCGCACCGGTGACGCAGGCCTGGCGCGCGCCGGCGGAGTCCGCGGCGGTGGTCTCCGCGGCGCCGGCCCGCCGGCGAGGCCCCCGCCTCCGCGCCGACATCGTCCTGCCCTCCTCACCCGCCCCCGAGACAGAGAGCGAGAACCTCGCATGACCGCTGCCACCCTCCAGTTCGTCGAGACCCCCGACGGGCCGTTCGCGATCCTCGCCGATGAGGCCGATCGGGTGCTCGTGTCCGGCTGGACCGACGACACCGAGGCCGTCCTTGCGCGACTTCGCCCCGAACGGCGTCCCACCGACATTCGCGCGGGCGACACTTCGGCGGCCGAGGCCGTGCGCAGGTACTACGGCGGCGACGTCGCCGCGATCGACTCCGTGGTGGTCTCGCAGTGGGGGACGCCCCTCCAGCTCGCCGGGTGGGAGGCGCTGCGCGCGATCGCGGTGGGCACGCCCCTCACCTACACGGGCTTCGCCGCGGCGCTCGGCTCGCCGTCGGCCGTGCGGGCAGCGGCTTCCATCTGCGCCCGAAACGCGGTGGCGCTCTTCGTGCCCTGTCACCGCGTGCTGCGTGGCGACGGGACGATGGGCGGTTTCGCCTGGGGCACGCATGTCAAAGAAAGCTTGCTGGAACGCGAATCCGCCGTCTGATCGGCCCGTCGTCACAAGACGCTCTTGCCTCCAGCGTTTTCTCAGGGATATTCTGGAGGGCTGCCGTCCCCCCGCGGAAGCTTCACCGAACAAGGAGGATGCCATGGACCAGATCGACGCCCCCGTCGCACCGGTTGCCGCCGCGCCCTCCGCCGCTGCACGACTCGGCCGACGCCCCTAGGGCTCCGCGTCCGCGCTCCGGCGCTCCGCTCCGCCCCGATCGACGAATGTCGTCGCGCCCCCCCGGGCATCCCTTTCCGCGCCCGATCCCGGCGCCCGCTTCGACCCCACGAGGATCATGACTCCCTCTTCGCCTCCGCCCCGTCTTTCGACACCGCGCGCGCTCGCGCGGCTTCTCCCCATCGCCCGGCCGGTGCTCCCGCGTCTCATCGCGGGTGCCGTGACCGCCCTCATTGCGAGCCTCCTGGCGCTCGCGATCCCGCTGGTTCTCGAGCAGATCGTCGCCGGCCCCATCGCCTCGCTCGATCCCGCTGCCCTGGTGTGGGGGTCGCTCGCCGTGCTCGCGCTCGGTCTCGCCGAGGCCGCGATGGTGTGGCTGCGGCGCTGGTTCGTGCTCGCGCCGGCGACCAAGGTCGAATACGACCTCCGCCAGTCCTTCTACTCGCGCTTGCAGCGCCTGCCGGTCGCGTTCCACGACCGGTGGCAATCCGGTCAGTTGCTCTCGCGCATGATGCAGGACATCAGCATGCTCCGCCGCTGGCTGGCCTTCGGCGTCATCCTCCTCGTCGTCAACATGCTGACGATCGCCATCGGCGCCGTCCTGCTCTTCCGCTGGCACTGGCTGCTCGGCGCGCTGTTCCTCGTCACCTCGGCGCCCGTGATCTATGTCGGATTCCGCTTCGAGAAGCGCTACGGCGCGCTGACCCGCCAGAGCCAGGACCAGGCCGGAGACCTCGCCACGTCCGTGGAAGAGAGCGTCCACGGTATTCGCGTCCTCAAGGCTTTCGGCCGCGGTGCGCACGCCCTGAAGAAGTTCACCCGCCAGGCGGAGTCGCTGCGCGAGACCGAGATCGACAAGGCCCGCGCGGTCGGATGGATCTGGTTCTGGCTGGTGCTGCTGCCCGACATCGCATTCGCGGTCTGCCTGGGCGCGGGCATCGTCCTGACGCAGCTGGGTCAGCTGCAGGTGCCGGAGCTCGTCGCGTTCTTCGCGATGGCGACCGTGCTGCGGTGGCCGATGGAGTCGATCGGCTTCCTCTTCTCGTTCCTGCTCGACGCGCGCACGGCGACCGACCGCATCTTCGAGGTGTTCGACGAGCAGAACACCATCGTCGATCCCGAGAACCCGCGCAGCATCGGTGAACCCCGCGGGGAGCTCACCTTCGAGAACGCCCATTTCCGGTACCAGGATGCCGCGGACACCGAGCGCGACCTGCTCGACGGAGTCGACCTGGTGCTGCACCCGGGCGAGACGATGGCGCTCGTGGGCCTGACAGGTTCGGGCAAGACGACGCTGACGACCCTCCCCGGCCGCCTGTACGACGTCACCGGCGGACGCGTGCTGATCGACGGCGTCGATGTGCGCGACCTCACGCTCGCCGAACTGCGGCGTCACGTCGGTATGGCGTTCGAAGACGCGACGCTGTTCTCGCAGACTGTGCGCGACAACGTGCTGCTGGGTCGAGAAGACCTGACGCCCGGTTCGGACGAAGCCGACGAGATCCTGCGCGAAGCACTGCAGGTCGCCCAGGCCCAGTTCGTCTACGACCTGCCCGACGGACTCGACACCGTCATCGGTGAAGAGGGGCTCAGCCTCTCCGGCGGACAGCGTCAGCGTCTCGCCCTCGCGCGTGCCGTCGCCGCGCGCCCGGCCGTGCTCGTGCTCGACGATCCGCTGTCGGCTCTCGATGTCGACACCGAGGCGCTCGTCGAGGACGCCCTGCGAGAGGTCCTCAGCGAGACGACCGCCCTGGTCGTCGCGCACCGCCCGTCGACGGTCACCCTCGCCGACCGGGTCGCCCTTCTGGAAGAGGGGCGCATCACCGCGGTCGGCACGCACTCCGATCTGCTGCGCGAAAGCGACCACTACCGTTACGTGATCTCGAGTCTCGAAGAGGCCGAACAGGCCGAACGCGAAGCCCGCACCGGGGCCATCCCCGTCATCACCGACGATGCCCTCGCCGATAAGGAGGCGACCCGATGAGCACCGCCACCGTCTCCGGAACCAGCGGCGAAGACCGCTCCGATTACACGCGCGATGAGAGCCGGTCGATCCGCCAGCGTTCGCTGCGCCTCCTCGGCACGCTCGTGTCCCCCCTGCGCTGGCAGCTCGTCCTGGCCGGTGCCGTTCTCGTCGTGTCGACCGCTCTGCGCGTCGCCGGGCCCGCGCTGATCGCCTTCGGCATCGACAACGCCCTGCCGGCCGTCATCGAGCGATCGGACTGGATGCCGACCATCGGCGTCGTCGGCGTGTACCTGCTCGCGGGCATCGGCGGTGCCGTCCTCATCGGGTGGTACGTGGTCGTCGCTGCGCGCCTCACCCAGGCCGTCATGCTCGACCTCCGCAAGCGCATCTTCCTGCACACGCAGAAGCTGAGCCTCGAGTTCCACGAGTCCTACACCTCGGGCCGCATCATCTCGCGTCAGACGAGCGACCTCGACACGATCCGCGAGTTGCTCGACGGCGGTCTGAACGAACTCGTCTCGGGTGTCCTCTACGGACTGTTCACCCTCGGCGCCCTGTTCCTCATCGACTGGCAGTCGGGTCTGATCCTGACCGTCATGGGGATCCCGATGTACCTGCTCATGCGTTGGTTCTACTCGCGCTCGCAGGTCATCTACCGCGAATCGCGCGTGATCAGCGCGCAGGTGATCGTGAAGTTCGTCGAGTCGATGACCGGCATCCGCGCCGTCAAGGCGTTCCGCAAAGAACCCCGCAACGACCAGGAGTTCGGCAAGCTCGCCGCCGACTACCGCGACGTCAACATGCGCTCGATCAAGCTCTTCGGCACCTTCGAGCCCGGGATCATGGCGGTCGCCGCGGTCTCGGTCGCCGTCGTTCTGCTCTGGGGCGGCGGCCGTGTGATCGCCGGGCCCCTCGAGATCGGCGTGCTCACCGCGGCGGTGCTGTATGTGCGCAACTTCTTCTCGCCTCTGCAGGAAGTCGCCTTCTTCCTCAACTCCTACCAATCGGCGACAGCGGCGCTCGAGAAGGTCTCGGGGGTTCTGGAAGAGGAGCCGACGGTTCCCGACCCGACCGACCCCGTCGACCTGTGGACCGCGAAGGGCCACGTGCGCTTCGACGATGTGACCTTCGGGTACTCCGACGACCGCGTCATCCTGCCGCACTTCTCGCTCGACCTCCCGGCCGGGCAGACGGTCGCCCTCGTCGGTACGACGGGTGCCGGAAAATCGACGCTGGCGAAGCTGGTCTCGCGGTTCTACGACCCCTCGAAGGGGGCCGTGACCCTCGACGACGTCGACCTGCGCCGTCTGCACCCGAAAGATCTGCGTCGCGCGATCGTCATGGTCACGCAGGAGGCCTACCTGTTCAGCGGAACCGTGGCCGACAACATCGCCCTCGGAAAGCCCGATGCCACGATGGACGAGATCCGCGCCGCCGCCCGCGCTGTGGGGGCCGACGCGTTCATCTCGAAGCTGCCCGACGGCTACGACACCGACGTGAACAAGCGCGGTGGCCGCGTCTCGGCGGGTCAGCGTCAGCTGATCTCGTTCGCCCGCGCGTTCCTGGCAGACCCGGCCGTTCTGATCCTCGACGAGGCCACGGCTTCGCTCGACATCCCGAGCGAGCGCCAGATCCAGAACGCGCTGCAGACGCTCCTCGCCGACCGCACGGCCATCATCATCGCCCACCGCCTGTCCACGGTGGCGATCGCCGACCGCGTCCTGGTGATGGAGCACGGCCGCATCATCGAGGACGACACTCCCGCCGCGCTCATCGCGGGGACGGGCAAGTTCGCCCAACTGCACGCCGCCTGGCGCGAGTCCCTCGTCTGACCGGCAGTGCACACCGGATGCCACGTTCCCTCGGGGGCGTGGCATCCGTGTTCCTGCGGGCCCACCGGGGGCCGCCCCGCCGTCCGGGTCGCCAGCGGATTCGGACGAGTGCAGGGGATTCGGATGCAATGCTGATTCTGCCCCGAATCCGTTGCTTGGCGCCGAATCTGTTCGCGTGCATGGGGTGATCCCGCCGGCCGCGGAGCGGCGCGGGGCCTGCTCGCACTTCGCACGGCCGCACGCCGCGCGGGCAACGAATTCGGAGGTTTGCACCAGATTCGGATCGGCAGACCCGAAGCGTCCGAATCCGTTGCACTCATCCGCATCCGTTGGCCTCCGCGAGACGGGGTGGTGCCGCTTCCTCCCGGTCATCGCGCGAGATGCAGCCCCTGAGCGATCACCGTCGAGAGCGTGCGCTCCACGCTGGCCCAGTCCGTCACCACGTCGCGATAGCTGAAGCGCAGCACGGTGTAGCCGCGGGCGATCAACTCGCGATCGTGGGCGAGATCGCGCTGCCGGTCCTGAGGAGTCGAGTGATAGGCGAAACCGTCGAGCTGAACGACGAGACGGTCACCGATCAGAACATCGACGCGGTGGCCAGCGATGAGCACCTGCTGGCGCACCGACACGCCCCAGGGGGACAGGCGCACCACGAAGATCGTCTCGAGCCCGGAGTCCGACCGCCCCGTCGCGATGGAGGCCAATCGCCTCGATGCGGGAGTCCGCCATGACATCTTCGCGACGGCGTCGGGGTGCAGGCGTTCGTGCCGCAGCGCCGATTCCCACACGATCAGGGCCTGCTCGAACGGAAGACAGCTTGCGACGTGCTCGAGACAGTCGGGAACCGACTCGATGAGGTGATGTGCGGGCAACGGCACGAGAGGAGCCGACCAGTGCGTGACGACGTGCGCCGGTGGAGCGTGGCCGTCAGGTTTCACCGCGACGTGAAGCGACGAATCGACTCCCTCGGGGATCCACCAGCCACGCACGGAGGCGGCGCTGACGCATGCGAGCCTGCCGGAAGCCTGGGCGGCGCCGACGAGAGCGGCGGGGGCGTTCTTCGTCGTAACCCAGTATCGCCTGACTCGGTCGACCTCGCCCCGCGTGATGGTTGCGCGCAGTCGACTGGCCGGGATCCCGGCATCCAGGATCTGCTGACGGTGCACGATGCCGCCGCGCGCTGTCACCCACTCGGCGATGTCCATGCGCCCACCCTGCTCCACCGAGCAGAGGAGGATGCGCCGAGCCGGGGCAGATGTGCAGGGGACCGTCGATCCGCATCCTGGGGAGGAGGAGTGGCGATTAAACAGAATCGGATCGCTACAACAGATACGGACGACGAAGCCGATACAGATCCGAATCTGTTGCCTGAATCCGAATCTGTTGCAACGCCAACGCAGCGCCGCGCAAACCCGACGCCGCGCCCGCGCCGGGTTCTACACCCGTGCGCGGGCGATGACCTCGCCGTACTCCGTCTCGCCGACGGGCTCGAACCCCACGCGCTGGAAGAAGGCCTCGGGGCCGCCGACGCCGGGCTCGTAGATGACGTCGACGTGGTCCATGCCGCGCCCGCGGGCCTCTTCGAGCACGGCGGCGATGGCGTAGCTGCCGACACCGCGACCCTGCTCGTCGGCGTCGACGTTGATGCGCCACAGCACCGAGCGGAAGTGCTCCTCGTGCGCCTCGGGGTCGAAGTTCGCGCTGACGAAGCCGACGACCTCGTCGCCGTCGAGCACGACGCGCTGCCACGACGTCTGCGGGTTGCTGACGGTCGCGGCGATCCCGTAGCTGACCGGAGCGAGGAACTGCTCCTGCCCGGGCTTGAGCGACAGGGTGTTCACGGCCACGATCGTGGCGGCGGACAGTTCGACGAGACGCAGGTCAGCCATGGGCCCAGGCTACCGGCACCGCCACCCCGCCCCCAAGATCGCATGCCGTCGCATGCGGTTCTCGTCGCTGCTGCATACGCTGGGCGGGTGCACGATGCCGACCGGCCACCGGGAGCGTCCGAGACGAGTGCGGCGCGCCACCGGATCGCCCTCTCCTGCACGGTGCACGTATCGCAGGACGTTCAGGACGCCGCTCGGCGGGCGTTCGAACAGGCTCTGCAGCGCGCACATCTGCATCCCGCACCGGAGCGAGCGGCGCGCGCGAACCCGAGTGCGACGGGGGAGGCCCTCAGCGTCTACGAGCGTGGCGGCGCCGTCGCCGACGCGCTCTTCACCGGGACCGGTCTCTCCCTGCTGACCACCCGTGTCGGCCCCCTGTCGATGAAGGCGGTCGTCGTCCTCACCACCCGAACGGCGGACGATCAGTGCCGCGTCATCGTGTCGATGGTGGTCGGCGACGAGGTGGCGCCGGAGATCGCCCGAGAGATGGATGCCGCCATCGACGATCTCGTCGCTCGCGGCATCGTCGTCGAGGGCCCCGGCTGGGCGCGGGCGGTCGACGTCCCCCGCGAGAGCCTGGGGCACCCGCAGACCGCGCGAGAGCACGGCATCCGGGGGTGAGAAATCCTCTCCAGACGGCGGAGGGATGCCGAGAACTATCTCGACATCAAGAGACTTTGCCCACGTGCGATAGGCTGAAACGCAACCCTGGCCGCCTCTACGGAGAGATCTGACGTGCCCGATTCCACCATCATTTACACGTACACCGACGAGGCGCCGGCTCTCGCCACCGCGTCGTTCCTGCCCATCGTGCAGGCCGTCACCAAGCAGGCGGGTGTCGACGTCGAAACCCGCGACATCTCGCTCGCCGGCCGCATCCTCGCGGCCTTCCCGCAGCGCCTCACGCCCGAGCAGCAGGTCGGCGACGCTCTCGCCGAGCTCGGCGGGCTCGCCACGCTCCCCGAAGCGAACATCATCAAGCTGCCGAACATCTCGGCATCCATCCCGCAGCTGAAGGCCGCGATCGCCGAGCTCCAGTCGCAGGGCTACGACATCCCGGACTACCCGGACGAGGCGTCGAGCGTCGAAGACAAAGACGTGCGCGCCCGCTACGACCGCATCAAGGGCTCCGCCGTGAACCCCGTGCTGCGCGAGGGCAACAGCGACCGCCGCGCCCCGCTCGCGGTGAAGAACTACGCCAAGAAGCACCCGCACCGCAACAAGGCGTTCGCCGAGGGCTCGAAGACCCGTGTCGCCACGCTCGGTCACGACGACTTCCGCTCGAACGAGAAGTCGGTCGTCCTCGCCGACGACGACGTGCTCACGATCCAGCACGTGGCCGCCGACGGCACCACGAAGACGCTCAAGGAGGGGCTGAAAGTCCTCCAGGGCGAGATCGTGGATGCCACGTTCCTCTCGGCCGCGGCCCTCGACGCGTTCCTCGCCGACACGCTGGCGCAGGCGAAGGCCGACGACGTGCTCTACTCGGTGCACCTGAAGGCCACGATGATGAAGGTCAGCGACCCGATCATCTTCGGTCACGTGGTGAAGGCGTTCTTCGCCGACGTCTTCGACCGTCACGGCGACGCTCTCGCGGCGGCGGGGCTCACCCCCAACGACGGCCTCGGCTCGATCCTCGCCGGTCTGTCGAACGTCGAGGGCGGCGACGCCATCGCCTCCGAGATCCGTGAGGCCCTGGCATCCGGGCCCCGTCTGTCGTATGTCAACAGCGACAAGGGCATCACGAACCTGCACGTGCCCTCCGACGTCATCGTTGATGCCTCGATGCCCGCGCTCATCCGCAACGGCGGCAAGCTGTGGGGTACCGACGGGGGAGAGGACGACACCCTCGCCGTCATCCCCGACTCGTCGTACGCCGGTGTGTATCAGGCGACCATCGACGACGTCATCGCGAACGGCCCGCTCGACCCGGCCACCATCGGTTCGGTCCCCAACGTGGGCCTCATGGCGCAGGCGGCCGAGGAGTACGGCAGCCACGACAAGACGTTCGAGATCCCGGCCCCCGGCCGCGTCCAGGTCGTCGCCTCGAACGGCGACGTGCTGCTCGAGCACGAGGTCGACGCCGGCGACGTCTGGCGCGCGACCCAGACGAAGGACGTCGCGGTCCGCGACTGGGTGAAGCTCGCCGTCACGCGCGCCCGCGCCGCCGGCGTTCCCGCCGTGTTCTGGCTCGATGAGACCCGCGCGCACGACCGCAACCTCATCGCCAAGGTGCACGAGTACCTCGCCGACCACGACACCGAGGGTCTCACGATCGAGATCCTCGCGCCGGCCGCAGCGACGACCTACTCGCTCGAGCGCATCCGCCGCGGAGAGGACACCATCTCGGTCACCGGCAACGTGCTGCGCGACTATCTGACCGACCTGTTCCCGATCCTCGAGGTGGGCACGAGCGCCAAGATGCTCTCGATCGTTCCGCTGCTCGCGGGCGGCGGCCTGTTCGAGACCGGCGCCGGCGGCTCGGCTCCCAAGCACGTGCAGCAGCTCGTCGAGGAGGACTACCTCCGCTGGGATTCGCTGGGTGAGTTCTTCGCCCTCGCGGCCTCGCTCGAGCACCTCGCCGACACCACGGGCAACGAGCGCGCCCGCGTGCTCGCGCAGACCCTCGACGCCGCGACCGGCACGTTCCTCGAGAACGACAAGTCGCCCGGCCGTGCCCTCGGCACGATCGACAACCGCGGCAGCCACTTCTACCTCGCCCTGTACTGGGCGCAGGAGCTGGCGCAGCAGTCGACGGACGCCGACCTGGCCCGGGTGTTCGCCCCGGTCGCCGAGAAGCTGGAAACGTCGGAGCAGACGATCGTCGCCGAGCTCAACGCCGTCCAGGGGCACCACGCCGAGATCGGCGGGTACTACCGACCGAACGCGGAGCTCGTCGAGAAGGTCATGCGCCCCTCGGCCACGCTGAACGCCGTGGTCGACGCCCTGCGCTGAGCCTGAGAACGGAAGAGGGGCGGATGCCGTTGGCATCCGCCCCTCTTCCGTTCGCGTGAGTGGCCAGAAATCGTCGCCCGGCCCGGCCCCAGGCGACGATTCTTGGCCCCTCACGCGCCACGGGCGCCCCGGGAGCCGGGCCGCTCACGCAGGTACGAGACGCACCGGGGGAAACGAAGAGGGGCGGATGCCGATCGGCATCCGCCCCTCTTGGGGACCCGGGCTCAGTAGTGGACCGAGACCTCGGTGCCGCGGTAGGCCCAGTCGTACAGCTCTTTGGCCTGCGGGATCGTCATGTTGATGCAGCCGTGGCTCATCGGCGTTCCGAAGTTGTTGTGCCAGTAGGTTCCGTGGAAACCCTCGTCGCCGTTGAAGTACGCGACCCAGGGCACGTCCTTGGTGCAGTAGTCGTACCCGGGAACGCAGCCCATGTCCTGCATCGGGGTCTTCCAGCCGATACGGAAATTGCCGGTGTGGGTCGCGTGGTCGCCCGCGCCCGACGAGATCGTGTACGTGCGGTACACCTCGCCGTTCTGCCAGAGCGTCGTGGTCTGCGTGCTGAGGTTGACGTCGATGCGGCGCTCGGTCTTGGTGGTGTCGAACGCCGTCTCGGTGACGGGGAGGGCGTACCGCCCGTTGCCTTCGGCGAGCTGCTTCGCGAAGGCTGCGGCCACTCCGCTGGTGTCGCCGAGCGCGCGGCCGGTCTGGCCCTCGGTGAGGGCCTTGATGACTTCTCCGCCAGTGTCGACGATCACGTCGGCGTTGACGGGGGCGCGGTCGACAGCCCCGGGCAGGCCCGCGACGGCGGATTGGATCGCGGCGGTGTCGGCCGAGATGGCGAAGTCGCCCTTGCCGTCGGGGGTGACGGTGAGCCACGAGGCGGCGGTGGCGCGGTCGACGGGGACGGTGCGCTCTTCGCCGACGTAGAAGCCGACCGAGTCGAGGATGCCGTTGAGCGTGGCGACGGCGGCGCCGGCCTCATCGGTCGAGACGGGGGCGTCGACGGGCACGAGGCTCGCGGTGACGGTCGCGCTGCTCTGACCCGCGTCGAACGCGGACTGCAGGGCCGCGGTCACGGCGGCGACGTCGATGCCTTCGCCGGCTTCGGCGGGGGTGGCGACGTACGCCTGCGAGCCCGCGTCGTACGCGATGGAGGCGTCGACGGGCGCACGGTAGGTGCCGGGGGCGCGGTTCTTCAGCGCGGTGGCGGCCTCGTCGGCGTTCACCTGCACCTGCACGCCGGTGCCCTCGGGGAACCACGAAGCGGGCTTCCACATGGGGTTGTCGGCGAAGGCCTTGTCGGCGAGGGCGGCTGCGTCGACGGTCGCGCCGAGGTCGGCTCCCGTGACGGTGACAGCGCCGGCGGGGGAGTCGACGGTGATGGCGGTCTCGGCCAGGCGGTTCGAGATCGCCTGGGCGGCGGCACCGGCGGTGAGACCGCCGATCTGCACGCCCGCGACCGAGGCTCCGGGAGCGATCAGCACGAGCGAGGCGGCGATGAGAGCCACGGCCGTCGCGCCGGCGGGGATGCCGATCCAGAGGCCGGAACGGTTCTTGCGCTTCGTCGGCTCGGGCGGTGCCCAGGCGTAGGTTGCGCCGTCGGTGCCAGGTGCGCCGTCGGTCATGAGTCAAACCCCCCGATAGTCAGTCTTCCTATGCTACGAGTGGATGTTGCGCATACGCCCTGAGCAATATCACGGTCTGATCACGTCGATGGCGCGACGCGGCCATAACGGCCGAGAACGACGCGGAGGTCAGGGGCCGAAGACCTTGCCCGGGTTCAGGATGCCGAGCGGGTCGAAGGCGTGCGCGATGTCGCGTTGCAGCTTCCACTGGTCGTCGCCCAGCTCGTCGATCAACCAGCGCCGCTTCAGCACGCCGATCCCGTGCTCCCCGGTGAGGGTTCCGCCGAGCGCGAGGGCGGCGCGGAACAGTTCTTCGGCCGCCTCCCAGACCACGGGCGGCACCTCGGGGCCCTCGAAGACGAAGTTCGGGTGCAGGTTGCCGTCGCCGGCGTGCGCGACGGCGGGGATGACGAGTCCGAACTCCCGCTCGATCCGGGCGATCTCGTCGAACATGGCGGGCAGAGCGCTGCGGGGGACCGAGACGTCCTCGATGAGGGTCGTGCCGAGCGTCTCCATCGCGGGATGCATCGCGCGGCGGACGGCCAGCAGCGCCTCGCCCTCGGCGGCGTCCGCGGCCACGGCGACGGCGCCGCCCGCCTCGCGCAGGATCTCGGCGATCGCGGACGCCTCGTCGGCGGCGACGGGGCCGTCGGTCTGGATGGTCAGCTGCGCAGCGCCCTCGGGAGGTGCCGGAAGAGACAGCAGGCGGTGCGCGGCCGCGAGGCTCGTGGCATCCATCAGCTCCATGATCGCGGGCTGCACCCCCGAGGCCGTGACCGCGGCGGATGCGACGGCAGCGGCGCGGACACCGTCGAACAGCGCCGTGAGGGTGACGCGCTCGCCCTCGACGAGGCGGCGGAGCTTGAGGGTGGCGCCCACGACGACCCCGAGGGTCCCCTCGGATCCGATGATGAGGGAGGTGAGGTCGAGTCCGGTGACGCCCTTGACGCTCCGGTGGCCGAAGTGCATGAGGCGCCCGTCGGCGAGGACGACGTCGACGCCCAGTACCGCATCGCGCACGACGCCGTACTTCGCGCAGAGCAGGCCACCGGCGCCCGTGGCGATGTTGCCGCCGACCGTCGAGATGGCCCGGCTCGCGGGATCGGGGGCCCACCACACGCCGTGCGGTTCGAGCAGGGCATTGAGTTCGGCGTTCAGGATGCCGGGTTCGACCACGGCCAACAGGTCGTCGGGGCGGACCTCGAGCACGCGGTCCATGCCGCGCACCGAGAGGCTGATCTCGCCGCCGCCGGTGTTGGCTCCGCCCGCGAGTCCGGTGCCGGCTCCGCGGGGGACGACCGGGGTGCGGGTGGCGGTGGCGATGCGCATCACCGTCTGGACGTCGGCGACGGATACCGCGTGAACGACGGCGAGCGGGGTGCCCTCGGCCGCATGTCCCGACTTGTCGGCGCGGGCCGCCTCGAGGGCGGTGGGGTTGGTGTCGACGCGCGGGCCGAGGTCTGCTCGGAGCAGCGCGAGAGTCTGGTCGGCCGCGCTCCGGGGGCGCACGGACGGCGTAGAGTGCGCCGTCTCGTCCGCCGTCATGCCAGGCGCCGTCGGCCGTTCAGCGCGCCGAGGACGACGGCGACGATCGCGAAGATCAGGCCGATCCAGGCCTGGCCCATGCTCCACCACGCGACGGTGGCGGCGGCGTAGACGAACAGCTCGACGAGCGCCCGCACGAAGGGGTGCACGGCGAGCACGGCCCGCGGCGAGACGAAGAGAGCCCACACGAGGATCGCGAGCGCCGGGGCGCCGATGCCGGCGACGATGTTCCCGGGGAACGGCCAGGCGAGGAAGCCCCAGATGGCCAGCGTCACGAAGGCGAACAGGCCGCAGACGACGCTCGCGATCTCCAGCGCCGACGGCCGGGGGCGCATGCCGGGAGCGAGGGGCGCCTGGGCGCGGACGTTGCGGGAGTCGGTCACTCCCTCATTTTACGCGGGCCCCGGGCTCCGGCATCCGCAATGCCTCGGCGTCGAGTCGACCGCGCGGGCGGGGAGTTCCTGTGGAGGAACGGTGGATGCCGAGATACGCGGAGCCGCGAAGGGTTTACCCGCTAAAGTGGCACCGTCGCGACTGGCGTTGAGGTGGGGAACCACCGGGGAGCGACCGCTTGACGGTATTCGACCGCACGCCTGGGTCGATGCGGTATCTACGCGGGCTCGCCGAGCCCGCGGCATCCGGAACCATCGTCAAGGAGATCGCATGACCGATCCGTACTTCAACGCCCCCCTCTCCGAGGTCGACCCCGAGATCGCCGAGGTCCTCGAGCGCGAGCTCAACCGCCAGCGCGGGTTCCTCGAGATGATCGCCTCCGAGAACTTCGTGCCCGTGTCGGTGCTGCAGTCGCAGGGCTCGGTGCTGACCAACAAGTACGCCGAGGGCTACCCCGGACGTCGCTACTACGGCGGCTGCGAAGAGGTCGACGTCGCCGAGTCGCTCGCGATCGAGCGGGCGAAGACCCTGTTCGGTGCCGAGTTCGCCAACGTCCAGCCGCACTCCGGCGCCTCGGCCAACGCCGCCGTGCTGCACGCGATCGCCCGCCCCGGCGACACGCTGCTCGGTCTCGCCCTCGACCAGGGCGGTCACCTGACCCACGGCATGAAGATCAACTTCTCGGGCCGCCTGTACGACATCGTCGCCTACGGCGTCGACCCCGAGACCAGCATCATCGACATGGACGAGGTGCGCCGCCTCGCCCTCGAGCACAAGCCGAAGGTCATCATCGCCGGCTGGTCGGCCTACCCGCGCCAGCTCGACTTCGCCGCCTTCCGCGCGATCGCCGACGAGGTCGGGGCCCTTCTCTGGGTCGACATGGCGCACTTCGCCGGCCTCGTCGCCGCGGGCGTGCACCCCTCACCCATCCCGCACGCGCACGTCGTGTCGACCACCGTGCACAAGACGATCGGCGGTCCCCGCTCGGGCCTCATCCTGACCAACGACGCCGACCTCGCCAAGAAGATCAACACCGCGGTCTTCCCCGGCCAGCAGGGCGGTCCGCTCATGCACGTCATCGCCGCCAAGGCGACGGCGTTCAAGCTGGCTCTCACGCCGGAGTTCAAGGAGCGCCAGGAGCGCACCCTGCGCGGGGCCTCGATCCTCGCCGACCGCCTCACGCAGGACGACGTCAAGAACGCCGGCATCGCCGTGCGCTCGGGCGGCACCGACGTGCACCTCGTGCTCGTCGACCTGCGCGAAGCCGAGATCGACGGCAAGCAGGCCGAAGACCTGCTGCACGACATCCACATCACGGTCAACCGCAACGCCGTGCCGAACGACCCCCGTCCGCCGATGGTGACCTCGGGCCTGCGCATCGGCACCCCCGCGCTCGCGACCCGTGGCTTCGGCGACACCGAGTTCACCGAGGTGGCCGACATCATCGCGCTCGCGCTGATCCCCGGCGCCGACGTCGAGGCCCTGCGCGCGCGTGTGGCGAAGCTCGCCGAGGCCTTCCCGCTCTACCCCGACCTGCAGCAGTGAGTCCGGCCGGGGCGGGCGTCGCGCGTGCGGCCCCGTCCCGGCATCCGGCCCGTCCGTCCTCACCGGGGCGGGCCTCGGCATCCACCGGCCATCATCGCGACGTCGGGCGCCGAGCCCGGCCGGCCCCCTCCCCGCATAAACGCGATTCGCGCACATAAACGCGGGGAGTGAGCGTTTATGCGACCGAGGAGCGTTTATGCGTGACAGCGGATCTCACCGGGCCGGGGCGCCCGCGGCGACGACCCGGCGGTGTCGGACCGGTGCCCGGCCCGCCCCACCCCCGCATAAACGCGATTCGCGCACATAAACGCGGGGAGAGCGCGTTTCTGCGACCGAACAGCGTTTATGCGTGCGATTCCTCGCCCGCACGACCCCGATCGATACTCAAGAAAGAGGGATGCCATGACGGCGACGATCCTCGACGGTAAGGCCGCGTCGGCGGCGATCAAGGCGGAGCTCGCCGAGCGCGTCGCAGCGCTCCGCGAGAGGGGCGTCGTCCCGGGCATCGCGACGGTCCTCGTCGGTGCCGACCCGGCGTCGCAGCTGTACGTCGGCATGAAGCACAAGCAGTCCGAGGCGATCGGCATGAACTCGATCCAGGTCGAGCTGCCGGCCGAGGCGACCCAGGACGAGGTCGAAGCGGTCATCGACCGCCTCAACGCCGACCCCGCGTGCCACGGCTACATCGTGCAGCTGCCGCTGCCGAAGCACCTCGACACCGACGCGATCCTCGAGCGGATCGATCCGGCGAAGGATGCCGATGGCCTCCACCCCACCAACCTCGGCCGTCTCGTGCTCAACGTCAATGCGCCGATCCACACGCCGCTTCCCTGCACGCCGCGCGGGGTCATCGAGCTGCTGCTGCGCAACGACTACGACCTGAAGGGCAAGGAGGTCGTCGTCGTCGGCCGCGGCGTGACGATCGGTCGCTCGATCGGGCTGCTCCTGACGCGCCGCGAGATCAACGCGACGGTGACCCTCACCCACACCGGCACCGCCGACCTCGCGAAGCACCTGCGCGAGGCCGACGTCATCGTCGCCGCCGCGGGCGTCAAGCACATCGTGCGCGCCGCCGACGTCAAGCCGGGCGCCGCGGTGCTCGACGTGGGTGTCACGCGCGAGACCGATCCCGAGACCGGGAAGTCGCGCGTCTATGGCGACGTGCACCCCGACGTCGCCGAGGTCGCCGGCTTCGTCTCGCCCAACCCGGGCGGAGTCGGCCCCATGACGGTCGCCCTGCTGATGACCAACGTCGTCGAGGCCGCGGAGCGCGCGACCGCCGCCTGACGGTGAACCGCGGCCTGCCGCCGGTTGAACAGACGGAGCGTCGCGCGCAATGGGGAGGCGCGCGTGCCCGCGACGTGGCAAGGTTTTCTCATGACTGAGTCCGTGTTGAACGACCTCCTCCGCCGCGTCACCGAGAGCGGCCTGCTCGAAGACGCCCAGATCGACGAAGACAGCGTCATCGGGTCCGGACACCTCGATGCCGCCGGCGTCGAGGTGGAGGTCGACCTCGACCCCGAGATCGACGAAGACGAAGAGCCGGATCTCGACGCGATCATGAGCAACCTCAAAGACGTGCTCTCGGTCGGTGAGGAGCGCTGGCGCGCGATCGTCGAGGAGATCTCGAGCGACATCGAGGACGCCCTCGACGACGACGAGCTCGATGCCGACGTCGACCTGCGTACCGACCTCGAGGCCATCGGCGTGGGTGTGTTCGCCGACGCGATCATCGTGGTGTTCGCCGGTCAGACGTCGTTCCCCGATGCTCTCGTGCACGTTCAGCTCACGCCCGAGCTCGAGGTCGAAGACATCGAGATCATCGGTGACGACGACGAGGAAGACGACGACGCCGACGAGGACTGACTCCCGTTCGAAAGGGTCGCGCCGTACCGGCGCGGCCCTTTCGCGTTCTCAGGCAGTACCGGCGAGGGAAGCCTTCATCGACGTGACCCGCGCCTGCTCGTCGAAGCCGAAGGTGACCGAGCCGGAGGAATCGGTGACGACGGCGCCCGAGAAGGCGTCGTCGGTCCACGTCATGGTCCACCCGGCCAAGCGCGCGAGGTTCCACACGGCCGCGCGCGGATCGGCGGGCGTCGTGGTCGACATGATGCGCGGCATCCGGATCATCGCCTCGGCGACGGTCGGCGCGGGCAGCGGGGCATCGAGAAGCAGCACCGCGCGTGTGCCGGATTCGCCCGAGGGTGCGGAGTAATACGCCGAGCGGCCGGTGATGTCGACGGCGGCTCCGGCGATCTCGTGCGAGACCTGAGTGATCCAGTCGGCGTCGCCCGGGGCGTCTGCGGGGAACGGCACCTCGGGTGAGGTGAGCTCGGCGATCCCGTGGGCCTCGCCGTAGGCGCGGAGCTGCGCGGCCACACCCTGATCGCCGCCTCCCGCGGGGTGCGCCCACCCCCACAGCACGGAGCGGGGACCGGGGGCGATCGACGCGATGAGGTGCGCGCCGCAGACGAAACGTCGGGTCGGGTCGGTGGTCGACGAGAACGCGAACGTCCCCGTCGCGAGGTCGACGTCCCACCGGTGGTCGCCGAGCTGTTCCGCCGCCTGGCCCAGTGCGTCCTGGCGGAGCGCGGTGAAGAACGAGGCGCGATCGGCGAGAGCCCTGAGAGTCGGAAAAGTCGTCACCGCTCCACGCTAGACCGGTCGCTCGGGATCGCGAGCACGAGAACGAGGACTGGCCCTCGACACGACGACGGGCCGGGCCGGTGATCGCCCAGCCCGTCGTCGATTCGAGGATGTCGGCGGCTCTCAGACGATCGCGGCACGGAGCGCGGCGGCGGCGGCGCCCACATCGGGAGCGCTGTAGATGGCGCTGCCGGCGACGGCGACCTGGGCGCCCGCCTTCTGCACGTCGGCGATGCTCGACGCGTTGACGCCCCCGGCGACCGAGAACGGCACGCCCGAGGCTTCTCCGTCGCGCAGCAGCGTGGTGAAGGTGAAGCCCTCCTCGGCCTGCTCGTCGAGTCCGGCGTGCATCTCGACGAACTCGACGCCGAGGGCGATGACCTCCTTCGCGCGGGCCGGCTTGTCGGCGACCCCGATGAGGTCGACGACCACGCCCTTGCCGTGCTTCTTGGCGGCGGTGACCGCTCCGACGATCGTGCTGTCCCCGGCGCTGCCGAGCACCGTCACGAGGTCTGCTCCGGCGCCGAAGGCGATGTCGGCCTCGAGCTCACCGGCATCCATCGTCTTCAGATCGGCGAAGACGATCTTGTCGGGGTGCGCCTTCTTGATGGCGGTGATGGCCGACAGGCCCTCGCTCTTGATGAGGGGCGTGCCGAGCTCGAGGATGTCGACGTGCGGCGCCGCGGCGGCGGCGAGGTCGAGGGCGGCCTCGGTGGTGAGGGTGTCCATGGCGAACTGCAGCTTCATTCGGGGGTCCTAACTGTCGGGGTGGAGGGTCATTCGAGATTCGCGTGGCGGGGCCACAGGTCGTCGGACGAGAGGCCCGAGCGCTGCCAGAGCGCGTCGAAGATCGCGTCGCCGACGAGCACGACGGCCTGCTCGAACAGGCCGCCGGCGTATTGGGTGGAGGCTGTGCCCGAGCGGTCGAGCTTGGTCGCGGCGGGCACCACGACGACGGCGTCCGCCGCCCGTCCGAGGGGTGAGTCGGGCGCGGTGGTGATCGCCACGATGCGTGCGCCGACCTCGGCGGCCGTCTCGACGGCGCGGACGATTCCGGTCGTCGTCCCCGAGCCGCTGGCGGTGAACAGCACGTCGCCGGCGCGGATCGCGGGTGCGGTGGTCTCGCCGACGACGTGAACCGCGAGGCCGAGGTGCATGAGGCGCATCGCCGTCATCTGCAGGGCGAGGCCCGAGCGGCCGGCGCCGAGGACGAACACGCGGTCGGCACCGCCCAGCACCTCGAGCACGTCGTCCGGGGCTTCGCCGGTCGCGAGGCGGTCGACGACCGAGATCAGCTCACCCGAGATGCGGGAGAGGGATGCCGCGATGCCGGCGTCGGAGGAGGTCATGGCTCCATGCTTCGCCGGGGGAGCGGAGCGCGTGGCCGGTCGACGGCACAGGTCGACCTACCCGATCGGGTAGGTTGCCATCCCTGGACTAGGTTTGGGCGGGTGAAGCCGTCCGCCGAGTTGTCGTCCCCCGCGTCTCGCGCCCTCGTCATCGAGCACGAACGCATCGTCGCCGAGCAGGCCGACCGCCACGCCCTGACGCTCGAAGCGGTGCTGGCGATCCTGCGGTCCACGCGCCTCGACGACCGGGCCGCGCGCGCCCTCGCCGTGGAGACCGCGGCCGCCGCTCTCGTCGTCCTGCGGACGTCCACCGATCAGCAGCGCAGCGCCCTGCTGGAACCCGTCACCGGGGCCTTCGCCCGATTGCGCACCGACCTCCGTCCGCTGGTCCGGCACGGCGACCTCGACGTGCAGTTCGTCGAACCGCCGGCGACCGGGCGCGCCCTGCCGGGCGAGGTCGCGCACGAGGCCCGGGCGATCGTCCGCAGCGCCGTGCTCGCCCTGCTCGACCGGGGTACTCCGCACCGCGTGCGCATCCAATGGGACTGCGACGGGCTGAACCTGCTCATCGGTATCCGCGACGACGGAGCGGGCACCCTCACCGCTCATGACGACTCGCTGGGGCCCATCGTCGAGCGGGTCAGCGCGCTCAACGGCGCGTTCGACGTCGCCTCGACACCCGGCTGGGGCTCCGAACTGTCGGTCGTGCTGCCGCTCGATCCGCCCCCGCGCCCCGACTTCCTCGACGAGGCGGTGGATCTCAGCCCCCGAGAGAGCGAGGTGCTCAGCCTCGTCGTGGCGGGCTCGCGCAACCGCGCGATCGCCGAACGCCTCGGGATCAGCGAGAACACCGCGAAGTTCCACGTGTCGAATCTGCTGCGAAAAGCGGGCGTCTCCACGCGGGCCGAGCTCGCGGCCCTCGGGACGGCGCGCGCTCAGTAGCTGTCGCGTTGCGGCGCGCGGGCGGTGACGAACCGCGCCGCCAGCGCCTCGGACGCCCGGGCGAGAAGTGCCACGTCGGCACCGACCGCGACGAAGTCCGCTCCCGCGTCGAGATAGGAGTCGGCCACCGCGGGGTCGAAAGCGTTCACACCCACCGGGATGCCGGCATCCCGAACCGCGGAGAAGACGCGGTGGACCGCGGCCACCACGTCGGGATGCGTCTGCCGACCCAGCAAGCCCATCGACGCCGAGAGGTCGCTGGGCCCGACGAAGACGGCATCCACCCCCTCGACTGCGGCGATGTCGGCGGCGGCGTCGACGCCGGCGGCGGTCTCGATCTGCACGGTGAGCGAGACCTGGTCGGCGGCTTCGGCGAGGTAGCCGTCGACGCGGTTCCAGCGGGCGCTGCGGGCCAGGGCGCTGCCCACTCCCCGGATGCCGTCGGGCGGGTAGCGGGTGGCGGCGACCGCGGCGCGGGCTTCGGCGGCGGACGACACCATCGGCACGATGAGGTTCTGAGCCCCCACGTCGAGCACGCGCTTGATCGTGACCGGGTCGTTCGACGGCACGCGTACGACCGGGGTGACCGGGTAGGCCGCCGCCACCTGCAGTTGCCCGAGGACCTGCTCGATCGAGGTCGCGGAGTGCTCCATGTCGATCAGCAACCAGTCGAGGCCCGAGCCCGCGGCGATCTCCGCGACGACGGGATTCCCCGTGCACAGCCACATCCCGGCCAGGGGACGATCGGATGCCGCGAGGGCGGCGCGGAAGGTCGGGGTCAGACGAAGCGGCACGAGATCGTTCCCATCGGTCCGTAGTCGCAGAGGACGTCATCGCCCCGCGACACCCACATCGGGCGCGTGAACGATCCTGCCAGGATGATCTCGCCCGCCTCCAGGCGCGCGCCGTGCTGGTGGAATTTGTTCGCGAGCCACGCGACCCCGGTGGCCGGGTGGCCGAGGACGCCCGCGGCGACGCCGGTCTCTTCGATCTCGCCGTTACGGCTCAGCAGGCCGGGAACCCAGCGCAGGTCGATCTCGTCGGGACGCTTGTGCACGTCGCCGAGCACCATGGCGCCGTAGGCGGCGTTGTCGCTGATCGTGTCGACGATCGTGCGACCCTCGAGTTCGATGTGCGAGTTCAGGACCTCGAGCGCGGGGACGGCGTAGTCGATCGCGGCGAGGGCGTCGTCGAGCGTGCACTCGGGGCCTTCGAGCGGCGTCTTGAGCACGAAGGCGAGCTCGACCTCGACGCGGACGTTCGAGAAGTGGTCCACCGGGATCTCGGCCCCCGAGCGGTAGACGGTGTCGTCGAACATCACGCCGTAGTCGGGCTCCGTGATCCCTGTCGCCTGCTGCATCGCCTTCGAGGTCAGGCCGATCTTGCGCCCGACGAGCGTGCGGCCGCCGGCGAGCTGCGTATCGCGCCAGCGGCCCTGGATCCGGTACGCGTCGTCGACCGTGGCATCCGGGAATCTCGCCGTGATGCGCGGGATGACGGAGTGGGCGCGGTCGGCCTCGGCGAGTTCGGCCGCGATCGCGTCGATCTGTGCGTCGGTGAGCATGTGTTCTCCTTGGTCGGTCTCCGGAACCTCGTCCCACTTTTGGCGAAGCGTGTCCCACTTCTGGTCGGCTGGGGGGCGCTCAGGCAGCCATAAGTGGGACATCGTCGGGGGAGCGGGCGCGGTCAGAGCTGGTTGCCGAGCTTGAACTCGGCGGAGGGGGCGGATGCCGGCTCCTCCGGAGCACGGGTGTAGCTGAAGCCGTCGGCTCCGATCGTGACGGCCATCTCGCTCGAGTCCTCGCGAGCGCGGACCGGCTGCGGGTTCCCGTCGAGGTCGAGCACGAGCGAGCCCTCGGTGTACCAGCTGGGGACCACGGGGTTGCCCCACCAGTCGCGGCGCTGGTTGTCGTGGACGTCCCAGGTGATGACGGGGTTGTCGGGGTCGCCGGTGTAGTAGTCCTGCGTGTAGATCTCGACGCGGTGGCCGTCGGGGTCGCGCAGGTACAGGTAGAACGCGTTCGAGACGCCGTGGCGGCCGGGGCCGCGCTCGATGGCGTCGGATCGGCGGAGGGCGCCGAGCTTGTCGCAGATGGCGAGGATGTTGTGCTTCTCGTGCGTGGCGAAGCACACGTGGTGCATGCGGGGGCCGTCGCCGCCGGTCATCGCGGTGTCGTGCACGGTGGGCTTGCGGCGCATCCACGCGGCGTAGACGGTGCCCTCTTCGTCCTGGATGTCCTCGGTCACGCGGAACCCGAGCGACTGCATGAAATTCACCGCGCGGGGGACGTCGGGCGTGATCTGGTTGAAGTGGTCGAGGCGAACGAGCTCACCGGGGGAGTGCAGGTCGTAGCGCCACGAGAGGCGCTCCTGGTGCTCGGTGTCGAAGAAGAACTCGTACGGGAAACCGAGCGGGTCGACCACGCGGACGGAATCGCCGATGCCTTTCGTGAAGCCGTTCGGCTCGCGGCGGACGTGGCAGCCGAGCTCCTCGTAGAAGGCGACAGCCCTGTCGAGGTCTTCCGCCGAGCGCACCCGGTACGAGAAGGCGGCCACGGCGGCGATCTCGCCCCGGCGGAGCACCAGGTTGTGGTGGATGAACTCCTCGGTGGAGCGCAGATAGATCGCCTCGTCGTCCTCTTCGGTGACGTGCAGTCCCAGGATGTCGACGTAGAAGACCCGGGATGCCGCGAGGTCGGTGACCACCAGCTCCATGTACGCGCAGCGCAGGATGTCGGGCGCGGGGGCCTTCGGGGTGGGGATCGGGTCGTCGGAGACGATCGGGGCCTCCTGGGTCACCCAGAACCCGGATGAGGTCTTCTCTTCTTCGGTGTGCTTCGTCATTGTTCGCGTCCTTGCGTGGTTGTCGTCGGGGGTCGGAGTTGGCGGTCGAGATCACGTGACGACGACGAGCCCACCCGTCAAGGGCGGTGATGTCGTCCAGGTCACGTGATCTGGTCGGCAGCGCGGCGAGGCGATCCGCCGAGCTGCCGCGCGGACCGGGCTCAGTGCCCCGGGGCCTTGCCGAACGTCGGGTTGTGGGCCCCGCCGAGCGTGATGTGCACGGCCTGCTGGTCGGTGTAGAAGTCGATCGAGCGGTAGCCGCCCTCGTGGCCGAGACCGGAGGCCTTCACCCCGCCGAAGGGGGTGCGGAGGTCCCGGACGTTGTTGGAGTTGAGCCACACCATGCCCGCCTCGACGTTCTGCGCGAACAGGTGGGCGCGCTTCAGGTCGTTCGTCCAGACGTAGGCGGCCAGGCCGTACCTCGTGTCGTTCGCGAGGGCGAGGGCCTCGTCGTCGGTGTCGAAGGGAGTGATAGCGACGACGGGGCCGAAGATCTCCTCCTGGAAGATGCGGGCGTCGGGTGCGACGTCGGCGAACACCGTGGGCCGCACGAAGTTGCCCTCCGCGAACCCCTCGGGGCGGCCGCCGCCGGCGACGAGACGCCCTTCGCTCTTGCCGAGCTCGACGTACGACATGACCTTGTCGTAGTGCTCGGGGTGCACGAGCGCCCCGACCTCGGTGGCGGGGTCGTCGGGGTAGCCGACCCTCACGCGATCGGCCTGGGCGGCGTAGCGCTGTACGAAGTCGTCGTACACCGAGCGCTCCACGAGGATGCGGCTGCCCGCGGTGCAGCGCTCGCCGTTGAGCGAGAAGACCCCGAAGATGGTCGCGTCGATGGCGGCGTCCAGGTCGGCGTCGGCGAAGACGATCGCGGGGCTCTTGCCGCCGAGCTCCATCGACAGGCCCTTCAGGAAGGGCGCGGCGTTGGCGAAGATGAGCTGCCCGGTCGAGCTCTCGCCGGTGAACGAGATGAGCGGCACGTCGGGATGCTTCACGAGCGCATCGCCGGCGTCTTCGCCGAGGCCGTTGACGAGGTTGAACACGCCCTCGGGCAGGCCCGCCTCTTCGAAGATGCCCGCCCACAGGGATGCCGAGAGCGGGGTGAACTCCGCGGGCTTGAGCACCACGGTGTTGCCGGTGGCGAGCGCCGGACCGAGCTTCCACGACTCGAGCATGAACGGGGTGTTCCACGGCGTGATGAGCCCGGCGACACCGATCGGCTTGCGGTTGACGTAATTGAGCTGGCGCCCGGGAACCTTGAAGGCGTCGTCGGTCTGGGCCACGACCAGGTCGGCGAAGAACCGGAAGTTCTCGGCGGCGCGGCGGGCCTGACCGAGGGCCTGCGTGATGGGCAGGCCCGAGTCGAACGACTCGAGCTCCGCGAGGCGCTCGTCGCGAGACTCGACGAGGTCGGCGATGCGGTGCAGCACGCGCGAGCGTTCGCGGGGGAGCATGCGCGGCCACGGGCCGTCGGTGAAGGCCGTGCGGGCGGCCTCGACGGCGAGGTCGATGTCGGCCTTCTTGCCGGCGGCGGCCGTGACATAGGTCTGGTTCGTCACCGGGTCGAGCACGTCGAACGTGTCGCCGTCGACCGAGTCGACGAAACGGCCGCCGATGTAGTGCTGGATGCGCTCGGGCAGCTCGGCGGGGATACGGCGGGTCATGGATGCTCCTTCGTCGGAGGGGGCGGATGCCGATGGCATCCGGGATCAGAAAGCGGGCAGGCCGAGCACCTGGTCGGGGTGCTCGTGGATCATGTAGGCATCGAGAGTGGCCGAGCGGTGACGCCGAGAGACCTTCTCGATCTCGGCGAGCGGGGCGCCGTTCTCGATCAGCACGAGGATGTTCTCGTGCTCGCGGACCGACTCGGCGGCGCGGCCGGGGACGAAGCTGAAGGTGGAGTCGCGCAGGTGCCCGAGGCGCGCCCACTCGGCCTGCACGAGCTCGAGCATGCGGGGGTTGGCGCACTTCTCGAACAGGATCGCGTGGAACTCCTGGTTGAGCGCGGTGAAGGCGCGGGGGTCGAAGTGCTCGAGCGTCTCGACCATGAGCTCGTTGACCTGGCGCGCGCGACGTATGTCGTCGGTCGTCAGAGCTCGGGCCGACAGCGCGGTCGCCGCTCCCTCGAGCAGGCTCAGCGCCTGCATGCTGAAGCGGTAGGCGGTGTCGTCGACCATCGAGACGCGGGCGCCGACGTTCCGCTCGAACATGACCAGCCCCTCGGCCTCGAGCTGGCGGATCGCCTCGCGCACCGGCACGACGCTCATGTCGAGTTCCCCGGCGATCGAGCCGAGCACGAGCCGGTAGCCGGGCGTGAACTCCTGCGAAGCGATGCGGTTCTTGATCCAGTGGTACGCCTGCTGCGACTTGCTCTGGCTCGACGCGTGCGCGGTGGGCGGGGTCGCGGCATCCATCAGGCGTTCCTCTCGCCGTCGAAGCGGGCGCGCCACGCGGCGTTCATCGGGAAGAGTCCCTCGAGGGGACGACCGGATGCCACCTGACGGGCGATCCACGCATCCTCCTGCTCCTGTGCGAGGGCGGCGTCGGCCACCTCGTCGGCCAGAGCGGGCGGGATGACGATCACCCCGTCGCCGTCGCCGACGAGGATGTCGCCGGGCTCGACGGTGGTGCCGCCGCAACCCACCGCGACATCGGTCTCCCACGGCACGTGACGGCGGCCGAGGACGGCCGGGTGCGGGCCGGCGGTGAAGACGGGGATGCCGACCGCGGCCACGGCTTCGGCGTCGCGCACGCCCCCGTCGGTGACGATCGCGGCGGCCTTGCGGGCATGAGCGCGGATCGCGAGGATGTCGCCGAGCGTGCCCGAACCGGTCTCGCCACGGGCCTCGATGACGATCACCTCGCCCTCCTCGACGGCGTCGAAGGCGCGTTTCTGCGCGTTCTGCCCGCCGCCGTGCAGGGCGAAGAGGTCTTCGCGGTGGGGGACGAACCGGAGGGTCCGCGCCGTGCCGACGAACCGGCTGCCGGGGGTGAGGGGGTGCACGCCGTCGATGGTCACGTCGTTGAGGCCGCGCTTGCGCAGCTGCCCGCTGAGGGCGGCGACGGGGACGCGCGAAAGCTTGTCGCGCAGTTCGGGCGAGAGCGAGGGGGCTGCGGCGGTCATGGGGACAGGGGAGTCGGCGGGAACAGGTTCATCCGCGGCGGATCGCCCCGCGTCGGTGGCGTCCCCTGTTCCCGCGGCAGCGGCGGCCGCGGCCGACCCCCACGCCTCGGTGCGCTGGGTGTCATCGACCGCGGGCAGCGAACCGATCGCGGGATCGAACGACCGGTCGCCCTGGGCCACCGTGGTGCGGAGCTTCCCGGTCGACAGGGGGCCGGCATCCACCTGCACCTCGACGACCTGGCCCGGCGTGACGACCGAGGATCCCGCGGGGGTGCCGGTGAGGATGACGTCGCCGGTCTCGAGGGTGAAGTGCTGGGAGAGGTCGGCGACGATCTGCGCGAGGGGGAAGATGAGCCCGGCGGTCGAGTCGTCCTGGACGAGGTCGCCGTCGACCCAGGTGCGCAGGCGCAGGTCCGCCGGATCGACGTCGCGGGCGTCGAGGAGCGCCGGTCCGAGGGGCGTGTAGCCGTCGCCGCCCTTGGAACGGACGTTCGAGCCCTTGTCGTTGGCGCGCAGGTCGTAGAGACCGAAGTCGTTCGCGGCGGTGAGGGATGCCACGTGCGACCACGCGGCGTCGGGCGTCACCCATCGGGCGGGCTCGCCGATGACGAGGGCGATCTCGCCCTCGAACGCGAGCAGCTCGGTGCCCGCGGGACGTTCGATCTCGACGCCCGAGGGGGCGAGGGAGCTCGACGGCTTGAAGAAGTACGAGGGGGCGGCCGGGCGGCGGCCGCGCTGGTCGGCGCGCGAGGCGTAGGCCAGGTGGACGGCCACGATCTTGCCCGGGCGCTCGCCGAGGACGGCGAACCGGGGGTCGGCGGTGTCGTTCATGAAGCTCCCTTGCGTCGTATTCGAAATCGTATATGATCCGAGAGGCGGGGGCAAGCACGACCCCGCCGACCTCTCGACAGCGACGTCGCGGTCTCGACGATGACGTCAAAGGAGCCACTCATGTCCACCGCACCCTCTCGCCGCTCGGCCGGGTTCACCCCGACCGGCACCATCTCGACCTCGGGCGATCGCCGCCGCGTGGTCTTCGCCACCGTGGTCGGAACCACCGTCGAGTGGTACGACTTCTTCCTCTACGCCTCGGCTGCGGGGCTGGTCTTCGGCCAGCTCTTCTTCGCGCCGGCCGGACCCGGGGTCGCGCAGATCCTGTCGTTCCTCACCGTGGGGCTCAGCTTCCTGTTCCGTCCCCTCGGCGCCTTCCTCGCCGGCCATCTCGGCGACAAGTACGGCCGCCGGGTCGTGCTGATGATCACGCTCATCCTCATGGGCGCCTCGACGACCCTGATCGGCGTGCTCCCGACCTTCGACGTCATCGGCGTCGCGGCCCCCGTGCTGCTGATCCTGCTGCGTGTGCTGCAGGGCATCTCGGCCGGAGGCGAGTGGGGCGGCGCGGTGCTCATGGCCGTCGAGCACGCCCCCAAGGCCAAGCGGAGCCTCTTCGGCGCCGCCCCCCAGCTCGGCGTTCCGCTGGGTCTGCTGCTGGCGAGCGGCATGCTCGCCCTCATGGCGGTCGTCGCCCCCGGCGACGCCTTCCTCGCGTGGGGCTGGCGCGTGCCGTTCCTGCTGTCGTTCGTCCTGATCCTCATCGGCTACTATGTGCGCCGGAAGGTCGAGGAGAGCCCGGTCTTCCTCGAGCTCGCCGAGCGCAAAGAGAAGACGCGGATGCCGATCGTGCAGCTGTTCCGCAAGCACGCGCTGCTCGTGCTGATCGCCGCCCTCGTGTTCGCCGGCAACAACGCGGTGGGCTACATGACCACGGGCGGCTACATCCAGCGCTACGCCACCAACCCCGACGGACCCGTGGGTCTGGCCACCGCCGACGTGCTCGGCGCGGTGACCCTGTCGGCGGTGTCGTGGCTCGTCTTCACCTGGATCGGCGGGTGGATCGGCGACGTCATCGGCCGACGCGCCACCTACCTGATCGGGTGGGCGGCGCTGCTGGTCGGGGTCTTCGTGCTGTTCCCGCTCGTCAACACCGCGAGCATCGGCCTGCTGACCCTGGGTCTCGTGGTGCTGACCGTGGGCCTCGGCCTCACCTACGGACCCCAGGCCGCGCTGTACGCCGAGCTGTTCCCGGCATCCATCCGCTTCTCGGGGGTGTCGATCTCGTACGCCCTCGGCGCGATCCTGGGCGGGGCGTTCGCCCCGACGATCGCCGAGGCGCTGGTCAAGGCGACGGGGTCGACCATGTCGGTGACCTGGTACCTCGCGGGCATGGTCATGCTCGGCGCCGTCGCGACGCTCGTGCTGCGCGACCGCAGCGGGATTCCGCTGGGCCCCGACCACGAGGCCGAGCAGTCGGTCAGCCCGGTGCGCGGGCTGTCGAAGGCCTGAGCCCGGCCGTCGCGGTCCCGTCGCGCTTCGGTGCGGCGGGGCCGTTCGGCGCGCCGGGGCGTGCCAGGCCCGGAGCTCTGTGCCCGCACCGAACTCCTGAGATCCGGGCCGCCGGGGGTCGGGCGCGCCGCTCTCCAGACGGCACAGCCCGAATCATTCAGGAGTTGGGCACGGCGGGGCGGGTGCCCGAGGAGGGCGCCCCGGCTCTTTGCGGACGCGCGGATTCTCGGGAGTCCCGCGCCCGACCCGGTCAGCGCGCCGCGATCTCTTCCCAGTACGGTGCGACGACCGCCGCGCTCACGCGCAGATCCAGCAGGAGGAAGTCCCGCTCGGAGGCCGGGCGAGTGACCCAGGATGCCAGGGCCTCGAGGTCGTCGACCGACTCGACCACCACGCCCTCGGCGCCGAACCCGCGCGCGACCGCGGCGAAGTCGACCTGGGGGATGAGCATGGGATCGGGGTGCAGGCCCTTGAGGCCGTAGTTCAGGACCTCGGCTCCGTACTGCGCGTCGTTCCAGACCACGGCGATACCGCGGCCGCCCGCGACCCGGACGGCGGTCTCGAGGTCGGCGAGGGCCATGAGCCCGCCCCCGTCGCCGGTGGTGAGCACGATCGTGGAGTCCGGGCGGGCGACGGCGGCGCCGGGGACGCTCGGGAAGCCCAGGCCGATCGACTGGTACGCCGTTCCGACCATGATCATGCGGTCGGGCGAGGCCACCGGCCAGTACATGTTCGACCAGCCGAGGAAGTGCCCACCGTCCGAGACGATCACGCGGTCCTGGGGCAGCAGTTCGGCGATGCGGGCGGCGGCGGTGCGCGGGTCGAGGCGCCCGTCGGGACCCGTGCCCTGACCCTCGGGCTGGCGGCGGGCGGCGGCGAGGTCGAGGCCCTGGCCCCAGGCCGAGGGCGTCGCGCCCTGCGCGCGGAGGCGGCGCGTGATCTCGATGGCGACGTCAGCGGCATCCCCCCGCACGTACCCGCCGATGTGCGCGTGCGTCGCCGTCGGCGCGAGGTCGACCTGGAAGACGCGCGAGCCGGGGGAGAAGAGCTCGCCGAAGCGCATCGTGAACTGGTTCAGGCTCGCACCGAAGACGACGGCGACATCGGCCTCGCGCACGATCTCCATCGCGCCGGGAGCGCCGAAGCCACCGGCGACACCGAGGTCGCGCGCCGGATCCGAGAACAGGCCGCGGCCCAGGGCGCTGGTCGTGGTCAGCGCTCCGGCGGTGGCGGCGAGGTCGTCCAGCGCCGCTCCCGCGCCGGCCAGCCAGGCGCCGCGTCCCCCCAGGAGCAGCGGTCGTTCGGCCGATGCCAGCGCGTCGACGATCTGGTCGATGACCTTGTCGGCGAAGGCGCCGAGAGGGGGGTGCTCGGGCGTGACCTCGGGGGCGGCGCCGGGGGCCTCGGCGGGCGGGATCGAACCGGCCTCACGGGTGGCGACGTCGTACGGGATGCCGAGAACCACGGGCAGGCGGTAGGTGAGGGCGTGCTCGATCGCGATGACGATGGTGGCCGCCGCGTCGCGGTGACCGACGGTATACGTGCGCGCGCCGACGGCGGCGGCGAGGGCGATCTGGTCCACACCCCAGGGGCGCGGGCCCGAGGTCGGCTCATCGCCGACGATCAGCACGAGAGGCGTGCGCGCCTGGACGGCCTCGGCGAGCGCGGTGAGCGTGTTGGTGAAGCCGGCGCCGTAGGTGGCGGTGGCAGCGGCGAGGCGGCCGCAGGCGCGGTAGTGCGCGTCGGCGGCGACGACGCCCGCCGCCTCATGCCGCACGGCGACGAAACCTGAGGGAGTCTCGCGCCCCAGCGCGTCGAGGAAATAGGCGTTGCCGTTGCCCATGACGCCGAAGACGGTGTCGATGTGGCGAGCGAGGGTGTGCGCGACGTGCGCGGAAACGGTGGGCATGACGAGGGGAGCCTTTCGAGACGGAACGGATGGATGCCGTATGTGTCTCGCGGGGATTCCGCTACGTGCCCTTTTTTCGAGCAGCGACGCACGGCCTCGTGCGCCTGACGGGATCGAGTATAGGGGCGCGGGGCGGTTGTACTCCGGGACCGGGGACGAGAATCCGGCTGCGGGGTGCGATGCCGTCGGTATTATCGAGCGATAACCTCCCCGGAAGGAGAACGGATGCCGAGCCCCCGCCGCCGCACCGCGCGCGACGACGAGTTGCTCACGGCTTCCGTCCGTGCCTTCGCCGCCCGCGGTTACTTCGGCACCTCGACCGCTCAGGTCGCGAGCGAGATGGGGGTGTCGCAGCCCTACGTCATTCGCACCTTCGGGTCGAAGCTCGAGTTGTTCGTGCGCACGCACGCTCACGCCGGGGCCGAGATCACGCGCGCCTTCCGCGGAGCCTCGGGCGCCGGCTTCGACCCCGACCGGCTGGGCGCCGCCTACCGTGAGCTCGTCCTCTCGCGGCCGGAGGCCGTTCTCGTCTGGGCTCACGCGTTCTCGGCCGCGACCGCCGAACCCGAGATCGGGGTCGAGTCACGTCGGCAGTTCGACGAGGTCTACCGCACGCTGCGCGATGCCGGCGCGAGCGACCTCGACCTCTGGGCGTTCATGGGGCGCGGAATGCTGATGAACAACCTGCTCCTCATGCAGGCCCCGCACTTCGGCGATCGCTACGACTTCGGACCTCTCGTCGACCTCGTCTTCGGGCCGCGGCCCGCAACCCCCCGCGGCGCCGCCGGCGCCCCTCGCCTCGATCAGGAGTGACATGAGTGACCTCGTCCCGTTCACCGACAACTTCACCGACCTGTCCAACATGGACGGCTTCCAATTCGAGTTCCGCTGCGAACGCTGCGGCAACGGCTACCGCTCGGCGTTCCGCCCCGACCCGCGCGCCGCGGGGCAGAAGCTCGCCCGCGGCATCGGGAACCTCTTCGGCGGCCCCGTGTCGCAATTCGCGTCGATGGCCGATCGTTTCCTCGACCGCGGCACCAACTCACCCGCGAAAGACGAGGCGCTCCGTGCGGCGACGGCCGAGATCGCGCCGCGATTCCATCAGTGCCGGGGCTGCAGCGACTGGGTCTGCGGCGACGGGTGCTGGAACGACGGGGTGGGTCAGTGCGTGCGCTGCTCGCCGAATGCCACGGAAGAGCTGGCTCAGTTGCAGGCCGAGGCGCGACGTCGTCAGGTGCAGGAGCGGCTCGAGACCGTCGACCTGCTGGGCGGTGCCGACCTCAAGACGCAGGCCCGCCCGCGCTGCGGTGCGTGCGGGGCGCAATCGCACGGCGGGAAGTTCTGCGGCGAGTGCGGTTCCCCGCTCGCGGTGGTCGCGTCGTGCGGCGGATGCGGTTCCGAGAACCCGGCGGGAGCGCGCTTCTGCTCCTCGTGCGGGACGGGCCTGACGGGCTGACGCGCCCTAGAGTGCGCGGCGGATGGCCTCGGCCGCCGCTGTCAGCCGCGACCCGATCGCCGCGTCGTCGCGATCGGTCGCGACGTACACGGCGGCGACGGCGGCCGGCTGCCGCCCCTGCACGCTGAGCGGCGCGGCGACGGCGCGCAGGGTCGGGATGACTTCGTCGTGGCTGGTCGCCCAGCCGCGCTCGGCGGTGTCGGCGACCTCGGCCGCGAGTCGGGCGTCGGCGGCGTCGGGCCAGCGGCCCGGGGGCATCTGCGCGAGGATCGCCCGCCCCGGGGCTCCCCGGGTGACGGGATGCCGCGTCCCCGGCCGCTGCGCGACGGTCGTCGTCGCGTGGCGTGGTTCGACGCTGAGGAGGGTCACGCACTCGTCGTGGTCGAGCACGACGAGGAAGCACGTCATGCCCAGCTCGTTCGCCGCGGCCGTGAGCTCGGGCAGGGCCTCGGCCTGCAGGTCGGCGGCGACCCCCGCGGCGAGAGCCGCCAGGCCCGTTCCCAGGCGCACCGCGCCCGCGGCATCCCTCGTCACGAGTCCGTGGTCCTCGAGCGTGCGCAGGAGTCGATACGCCACGGAGCGGTGGAGCCCGACGCGCGTGGCCAGGTCGTCGATCGTCAGCGGGGTGCGGGCATCGGCGAGTTCTTCGAGCAGGCGGATGCCGCGGCTGAGCGTCTGCGAAGCGGGCGTTGCGTCTTGCCGCGATGACATGGCTCGGCTAACCTTTCGTTCGATAGCAGAACGTTGCGTTCGAATATAGAACACGACGGTCTGGTGAGCAACCTCGACATCGACGTCAGGAGAAACAGTGCAGTTCCACCACCACGGCTATGTCTCGGGTGACCCGCGCGTGCAGAACGCCGCCGGAACCGGCATCGACCGGCCGGCACGCCTCCCCGACGAGGTCGACGTGCTCATCGTGGGGTCCGGTCCCGCCGGAATGCTGCTCGCGGCCCAGATGTCGCAGTTCCCGCACCTCACCACGCGCCTCATCGAGAAGCGGGAGGGGCGACTGTCGCTGGGCCAGGCCGACGGCATCCAGCCGCGCAGCGTCGAGACGTTCCAGGCGTTCGGTTTCGCCGACCGCATCACGGCCGAGGCGTACAACATCGGCTGGATGAACTTCTGGGCACCCGACCCCGAGCACCCCGACCGGATCGTCCGCACGACGCGCACCGAGGACTACGGGTACAAGATCAGCGAGTTCCCGCACCTGATCGTCAATCAGGCGCGCGTGCTCGACTATTTCGCCGAGGCGGCGGCCCACGGGCCCGCGCGCATCGCCCCTGACTACGGCGTGGAGTTCCTCGACCTCGAGGTGCAGGGCGACCACGTCGAGGTGCGCGTGCGTACGACCGAGGGGGAGCGCACGATCCGCGCGAAATACGTCGCGGGGTGCGACGGAGCGCGCAGCGGTGTGCGCCAGGCGATCGGCCGCACGCACGTCGGCGCAGCCGCCCGCCACGCGTGGGGTGTGATGGATGTGCTGGTGGAGACCGACTTCCCCGACTGGCGGATCAAGTGCGCGATCAACGCCGCGGCGGGCAACATCCTGCACATCCCACGCGAGGGCGGCTACCTCAGTCGCATGTACATCGACCTCGGCGAGGTCGCCGAGGACGACGACCACCGCGTGCGTCAGACGCCGATCGACGAGGTCATCCGGAGGGCGAACGAGATCCTGCACCCGTACTCGATCGACGTGAAGCAGGTCGCGTGGCACAGCGTCTACGAGGTGGGCCATCGGGTCACCGATCAGTTCGTCGATGATCTCGATGACCCGCGCGTCTTCCTCACGGGCGACGCCTGCCACACGCACAGCGCGAAGGCCGGCCAGGGCATGAACGTCTCGATGCAGGACGGCTTCAACCTCGGCTGGAAGCTCGGTCACGTGCTCACCGGCCTCGCGCCCGTCGAGCTGCTGCGCACCTACGATCAGGAGCGCCGCCCGGTCGCCCAGCAGCTCATCGACTTCGACCGCGAGTGGTCGTCGCTCATGGCCCGCAAGCCCGGTGAGATCACCGACCCCGACGAGCTCGCGACCTACTACCTCGCCACCGCGGAGTTCCCCTCCGGCTTCGGCACGCACTACGCCCCCTCGCGTATCGTCGCGGCGGACGCCGCCCAGGAACTGGCATCCGGATTCCCGGTGGGCAAACGCTTCCACAGCGTCGAGGTCGTGCGGGTGTGCGACGGCAACGCCGTGCACCTCGGCCACCACGCGAAAGCCGACGGGCGCTGGCGCCTGTACGTCTTCGCGGATGCCGAGGGCACGGCGCTGCAGGACTGGGTCGGCGCGGCGCGGGCCGTCGTCGAGCGGTTCACTCCCGAGGGAGCGGACCTCGACGCCGTCTTCGACGCGAAGGTGGTGTACCCCGGTCGCTGGGAGGACGTGGTCGACGTACCGACGCTCTTCCGCCCGCAGTCCGGGCCGCTGGGGCTCACCGACCTCGAGAAGGTGTTCGCCGCCGCGCCCTCGGCCTGGACGACGGGCGACGTCTTCGCCGAGCGCGGCATCGGCGCCGAGGGGGCCGTGGTCGTCGTGCGGCCCGATCAGTACGTCGCGCACGTGCTGCCGCTCACCGATCCGGTCGGGCTGGAGCGGTTCCTCGCCGGTGCGATGGCGGAGCCCCTGGCCGCGGCATCGCGCTGACGCCGTCGACCCCGGCATCCGCACCCCCACGCATAAACGCGATCCACGCGCATAAACGCGAGCACGGCACGTTTATGCGCGCGGACAGCGTTTATGCGCGCGTGTTCCGCTCGAGCGCCGGGCGTGCGCGCACGCTCGGGACGTCCGCCGGACGCCGTGGGCTGGCCATGACGGCGACCGGAGTCACCCCCTTGTACGCCACGTATATCGGCACGCACCCGCGGGCTGAGAAGAATGGGCGGAGAACCCCGCCCCGATCCTGGAGGATTCATGACTGATTCGCGCGAGAGCGAGCTGCTGGCATCCGTTCCCACCGGTCTGCTCATCAACGGCGAGTGGCGCGCTGCCGAGGGCGGCAAGACCGTCGCGGTCAACGACCCCGCTACCGGCGGAGTCATCCGCGAAATCGCCGACGCGAGTGTCGACGACGGGGTGGCGGCGATGGATGCCGCGGCCGAGGCGTTCCCGTCCTGGGCGGCGACCCCCGCTCGCGAACGCGCCGAGATCCTCCGCCGTGCTTTCGACCTGCTGCAGGAGCGCAAGGAAGACGTCGCGCTGCTGATGACGCTGGAGATGGGTAAGCCCCTCGCTGAGGCGCGCGGAGAGGTCGGCTACGGCGGGGAGTTCCTGCGCTGGTTCAGCGAGGTCACCGCGCACACCCAGGGCCGCTACGGCGCGAACCCCGAGGGCACCGGCCGCATGATCGTCTCGCAGCACCCGGTCGGCCCCTGCTACCTCATCACGCCGTGGAACTTCCCCCTCGCGATGGCCACCCGCAAGATCGCGCCCGCGCTCGCCGCCGGGTGCACGGTCGTCATCAAGCCGGCCACCCTCACCCCGCTCACCACGCTGTTCTTCGCGCAGATCCTGCAGGACGCGGGGCTCCCCGCCGGTGTCGTCAACGTGGTCACGACCACGAACACCGGCCCGGTCTCGGAGCGCATCATCTCCGACCCGCGGCTGCGCAAGCTCTCGTTCACCGGCTCGACCCCCGTCGGCGTGAAGCTGCTGCAGCAGGCCGCACCGGGCGTACTGCGCACGTCGATGGAACTCGGCGGCAACGCCCCCTTCGTGGTGTTCGACGACGCCGACCTCGACAAGGCGGTCGAGGGTGCGATGCTCGCGAAGTTCCGCAACATCGGCCAGGCCTGCACGGCCGCCAACCGCTTCATCGTGCAGCGCTCGATCGCCGACGAGTTCACCCGCCGCGTCACCGAGCGCGTGCGGGGCTTGAAGATCGGCCGCGGCACCGAGGAGGGCGTGCAGATCGGCCCCCTCATCGACGACCGCGCCGTCGACAAGGCCAAGACCCTCGTGGGGGATGCCGTCGAGCGCGGCGCCACCGTCACCACCGGCGGTTCGCCCATCGACGGCCCCGGCACGTTCTTCGAGCCGACCGTCGTGTCCGACGTGAAACCCGGCAGCGACATCCTCCGTGAGGAGATCTTCGGACCCGTGCTCGCGATCATCCCCTTCGACGACGAAGACGACGCCGTGCGCCTCGCCAACGACACCGAGTACGGGCTCGTCTCCTACGTCTTCACCGAGTCGCTCGCGCGCGGCCAGCGCATGATCGACAAGCTCGAGACCGGGATGATGGGCCTCAACGTCGGCGTCGTCTCCAACGCCGCGGCTCCCTTCGGCGGCTGGAAGCAGTCGGGACTCGGCCGCGAGGGCGGCGACGAGGGCATCCACGAGTACCTGCAGACGAAGTACACGCTGACGGCGAACCCGTACGCCTGACCGGGCCGCAGAAGACACCGGATGCCACGACCCCGGCGCCCCGCGAGGGCCCGGGGTCGTGGCATCCGTCGTCCCGGGTAACGACCGCGGGTACCGGCGTCAGTGGCCGGCCGAGCGCACGGATGAAGGGGTCTGCGCGAACTCGCGCTTGAACGCGCGGGTGAAGCCGTCGACATCAAGAAAACCGGTGCGCCGCGCGGCCTCGGCCACGCTCATCCCGCCGCCCAGCAGGGACCGGCTGCGACGCAACCGGCAGGAACGGATGAACGCCGCCGGGGATTCGCCGTCTGCGGCGAAGAGCTTCTGCAGCGTGCGAAGCGACAGGTGGAAGTGGGCGGCGATCCGCTCGGGGGTGAGATCGGGATCGACGCACTGCTCGTCGATCCAGAGGCGTATGCCCTCGACGAGAAGGTGTGGATCGGTGGCGGGCGCGCCCGCGTCGCGGCCCTGGACGACCGCGCGGAGCAGTCCGATGAGCGCATCGCCGATGGCTTCCGCCTCTTCGGCCGCCGGGCGCTGGATCGACGAGGCCAGCAGGGTGAGCGCGCGCAACTGCGCGGAGTCGGGGATGTCGACCGCGGTCAGCCCGGCGAACGTGTGGCCCGCGCTGGTGAGCGTGCGGCGGGGCAATTGCAGCACCACCTCGCTCATCGAAGCGGGAAATGACAGCGCGTACGGGGAGGCGGCGTCGTACATGACCGCCGATCCGGAGCCCAGTTCGGCCGTACGGCCGTGTTGACGGATCCATCCGCGTCCACGACGGTGCAGCGAGAGGAGCACGTCGTCGCGTGGCTGACGGCGAATGAGGTCCTGGTCTCGGTAGACCGTCGACGCCTCGCTCATGACGCGGGTCACCGTGACGGCCGGGCCGAGCCTGACCTGAGCCAGGCTGGCGTGAAAGGCGGCCGCGGTCGCGCTCACGCGGAGGGGGACGAAGGCGCCACTGCACGCGCGCGTCCACTCCGCGACGGAGGAGACAGCCACAGGTGACATGCGGGGATGGTACGCCTGGTTCCCCCTCGCCTGCCTGTCGATCGGGGATGCGGTCGGATATCGTGCGCGAATCGCCGGATGCCGTGACGTCCGTCGATGGGTGGTGCGTGCATCGCCGGACACCGTGCGCGCGAAGTCGGAGACGCGGGCACCCCTCCCTCCTAACGTGTGGGCACCGCGGATCATCCGATGCCGCTCACCCGAAGGAGTCCTCATGCCCGATTACCGCAAGAGCTTCCGCGCCGCCGCCGTGCAGGCCGAACCCGTCTGGAACGACCTGGACGGGGGCATCGACAAACTCGAGGCGTTCGCTCGCGACGCGCGCGACGGTGGCGCCGAGATCGTCGCCTTCCCCGAGGTCTGGCTGCCCGGATACCCCTGGTTCCTGTGGCTGGATTCGGTCGCCTGGCAGTCTCAATTCGTCGTGCCGTACGCCGCGAACTCCCTCGAGATCGGCAGCCCCGAGTGGCAGCGACTCGAATCGGTCGCCCGGTCCCTCGGCATTTCGCTCGCGTTCGGATTCAGCGAGCGCTCGGGCGGATCGCTCTACATGGGGCAGGCGGTGATCGACGCGGACGGAAGAACCCTCAGCACGCGCCGCAAGCTCAAGCCGACCCACGTGGAACGAACGCAGTTCGGCGACGGTGACGGCTCCGACGTCGTGGTCGTCGACACGCCCGTCGGTCGCGTGGGTTCGCTCAATTGCTGGGAGCACCTGCAGCCGCTCACCAAGTACGCGATGTTCTCGCAAGACGAGCAGTTGCACGTCGCCGCGTGGCCGAGCTTCTCGATCTTCGGCGGCGCCGTCAACGCCCTCGGGCCCGAGGTCAATGTCGGTGCGTCACGCCAGTACGCCGTCGAGGGGCAGACCTTCGTTCTCGCTCCGTGCGCGACCGTAGGACCAGCGGCGCAGGAGCTGTTCGCCGACACCGATGCCAAGCGCGCCATGCTGCCACTCGGCGGCGGATACGCCCGGATCTTCGGTCCCGACGGAGGCTCGCTCGCCGACCCGCTCGCACCCGACGAGGAGGGCATCCTCTTCGCCGACATCGACTACTCCGCGATCCTCGCCGCCAAGAACGCCGCCGACCCCGTGGGACACTACTCTCGGCCGGACGTCTTCACCCTCCACCACCGCGACACGGGGCGGTTGCCCAAGGTCGCGGCATCCGCTCGTGACATCCCTGCTGCGGAGCCGGTCGTGGCAGACGACCTCGTCAGCGCGGAATGACGTCGATGGGACTCGAGTCCTCGATCGCGCCGAAGCTTCGGCGCCCCGACCGCCGGCCGAAGCACACGCCCGGCTCGTATCAGCCTCCCTATCCCTCGTTCTCGGCGCGTTTCGGTGACGAGGTCGACGCCGTGGTGATGGCGTCGTTCGGGGTGCAGAGCCGGGACGCAGACGATCCTCGGGCCGCTGCCGCCCTGGGTGAGATGCGCGAGGCGCGCTCCGCGCACGACGGTCCCGGCTCCGTGCAACGCGCTCGCTACATCGACGCACAGGGATATACGACGACGATCGACACGGCGTATTGGAGCGACCCGCGCGCGTTCGAGCGCTGGTTCGCGTCCGTAGGCGCCGCGTGGCTCGACCCCGACCGCGTGGAGGACGGCGTGGGGCGCTTCCTCGAGCTCGTCACGCCCGACCTGGAGCGCTTCGAGACGATCTTCTCCGCCTCCGACCGCCCCGAGGGTGTCGCCGAGGTGGGGACGGAGATGAGCGGGATGATCGAGGAGCACGCCTATTGGGGGTCGATGCGCGACCGCCTTCCGCTCGCGCAGACCGATCCGCTCTGGCCCTCGGGCGAGCTCGTCGTCACCGGATCTGGTCGGGTGCGGGACGTGCGTCTGCATGGCAACGCCTGCCTGATCCGATCGGGGCAGGACATCACCGACACCGGCGATCGTGAGCGCGATCTCTACCTGTCGACCGTCGAACCGCCGCTGCGGGCGGGGATGGATTTCCTCCGCGACGAGGGCGGATCCATCGGGTGCTACGACAATCGCTTCATGGTGGTCCTCGACGAGGACGATCAGCCCACCGACCGGACCTTCGGAATGAGTTGGTGGCGCGACATGGCGGCGCTGGAAGACTGGGCGGCCTCTCACCCGACCCACGTCGAGATCTTCGGAGCGGCGATGCGACATCTCTCGAGTTTCGGGCCGGAGACGCGCCTGCGGCTCTTCCACGAGGTGACCGTTCCGACCGACGTCCAGCAGCGATTCACCTACGTCGGTTGCCACGACGAGACGGGTCTGCTGCGCGCACGGTAGGGACGATCGGATGCCACGACCCCGCGCTCCCCAGGCCCCGGGGCCGTGGCATCCGTGCGTCCGTCCTCCTGCGCGAGTCGCCACGTTTTGTCGCTTGCGAGCCTCCCGAGGCGACCCATCTTGGCGCCTCACGCGTGTGATGCCCCCGGTCAGCCGTCCGCGTGACGATCGAGGAACGCGAAGACTTCGGCGTCGTCGACCCCCGGGAACATGCCGCGGGGGAGCGGCGAGAACATGTATTGGTGCACGCGGGCGCTCGGCCACGCCTTGCCCGACCAGCGCTCCGCGGCCTCGGTGTCGGGGCGGCGGCAGCACGACTCGTCGGGGCAGTGCGAGACACCGCGTGTGGGGGTCTCGCGGCCGCGGAACCACCGCGCGTCGTCGAACGGCACGCCCACGGTGATCGAGAAGTCGCCGCTCGAGGTGCTGCCCGTCTGGGTCGAGCACCAGTAGGTTCCGGCGGGGGTGTCGGTGTACTGGTAGTGCTCGGTGGTGCGGTTGTGCTCGTCGAACGCCGACCGCGCCGAGAACTTCTTGCAGACGATCTGGCCCTCGACCGAACCGGTGACGTCCGTCGGGAGCGGCAGGTCGTCGTTCTCGTACACGCGCGAGATGGCCCCGTCGCCGTCCACGCGCATGAAGTGCAGGCGGATGCCGAGGTGCACGGTCATCAGGTTCGTCATGCGCATGGCCGCGGCCTCGTGGGTCACCCCGAACGCGTCGCGGAAGTCCTCGACAGCGAGGTTGCGGTCCTTCTTCGCCTGGGTGAGGAAGGCGACCGCGCTCGTCTCGGGCATGAGGCAGCACGCGGCGTAGTAGTTGATCTCGAGGCGCTGTTGGAGGAAGTCGGCGTAGTCGGTGGGCGGGCGGTGTCCCAGCAAGCGGTGCGCCATGGCCTGCAGGGCCATCGAGCGCAGTCCGTGACCCCCGGGGATCGACGCGGGCGGCAGGTAGATGCGCCCGTTCTCGAGGTCGGTGACCGAGCGCGCCGAGTGCGGCAGGTCGCTGACGTAGAGGAGCTCGAAACCCAGCTGCTCGGCCATGATGCTCACCGTGCGGTGGGTGAGAGCGCCGGTCGAGTGACCCGCGGCTCGGAGCTGCTTCTCGGCGAGACGCTCGATCTCGGGCAGATGGTTCGACATCTCGCGCATGCGCAGGCGCAGCTCGGTGTTGGCGCGGCGGGCTTCTTCGGGGCTCGCGATCGTCTCGCGCTCGCGCCGCTGCAGTTCGCGGTGCAGGCCCAGCACGGCCTCGATCGTGTCGTCGCTCGTTCCCTTCGTCACTTTGACGGGGGGAATGCCGAGCTGCCGGAAGAACGGGCTGGTCTGGGCGCGTTCGAGTTCGATCTCGAGAGCGGCCCGCCGGTTCGGGGGTTCGCGCGAGAGCAGCTCGGTGACCTCGGTCTCGGTAGCGCGGGCGATCTCCTGCAGGAGCGAGAGCTTGGGCTCGCGTTTGCCGTTCTCGATGAGGCTCAGCTGGCTGCCGGCGACCCCGACCAGGGCGCCGAGCTCGTCGAGGGTGTAGCCCCGAGCGAGACGGTGGTGCCGGATGCGGTGACCCAGGGTCGTGAGCTCGAACGACGATGCCATTCCTTGACCATATCGAAAAATGCGCAATTCTTAACGTACTTTTTCTCGGAAAGAACCGGCGCAGGCGCGCAACATGGAGGAAGACCACCGATTTCGCTCTCAACCGAGGAGAACGACATGGCACTCGCCGACATCTTCAACTCCACGCCGCGCACCGCCGCGCTCGACACTCGCGCGGGCCGCGTGCAGCGCGCCGGTCACGGAGACCGCCCCGCGGTCGAGGGCCCCGGTCTCGCCGCCCTCGTCGCGTGGGTCGACCAGGTCGCCGCTCTCACCCAGCCCGACCGCATCCACTGGGTCGACGGCTCGGCCGCCGAGAACGACGCGCTCCTGCGCGAGATGGTCGACGAGGGCAAGCTCATCAAACTCAATCCCGAATGGCGCCCCGGCTCGTACCTCGCCCGCTCGCACCCCGGCGACGTCGCCCGTCTCGAGTCGCGCACCTACATCGCTTCGAAGCGCGAAGAAGACGCCGGTCCCACGAACAACTGGATCGCCCCCGCCGAGATCCGCGAGACGCTGAACGGGGTCTTCGAGGGCTCGATGCGCGGCCGCACGATGTACGTCGTCCCCTTCTCCATGGGTGCCATCGGCGGACCCCTCAGCCACATCGGCGTGCAGATCACCGACAGTGCCTACGCGGTGGCATCCATCGGCGTCATGACCCGCGTCGGCACCGCGGTCACGCAGCAGATCGCGAACGGTGCACCCTGGGTCAAGACCGTGCACTCGGTCGGCGCGCCTCTCGCCCCCGGCCAGGCCGACGTCGCGTGGCCCTGCAACGATGAGAAGTACATCGTCCACTTCCCCGACACGCTCGAGGTGTGGTCGTTCGGCTCGGGCTACGGCGGCAACGCGATCCTCGCGAAGAAGTGCTTCGCGCTGCGCATCGCGTCGGTCATCGGCCGCGACGAGGGCTGGCTCGCCGAGCACATGCTGCTCATCCGCGTCATCGACCCCGAGGGCAAGGCGTACCACGTGGCCGCCGCGTTCCCCTCGGCCTGCGGCAAGACGAATCTCGCGATGCTGCGGCCGACGATCCCCGGCTGGCGTGTCGAGACCCTCGGCGACGACATCACGTGGATCCGCCCCGGCGAGGACGGGCGTCTGTGGGCCATCAACCCCGAGGCCGGGTTCTTCGGGGTCGCACCCGGCACCGGCGAGTCGACCAACGTCACCGCGATCGAGACGCTGTGGGGAAACACGATCTTCACCAACGTCGCGCTCCGCCCCGACGGCGACGTCTGGTGGGAGGGGCTGACCGACGAGGCGCCCCCGCACCTCATCGACTGGGAGGGCAAGCCCTGGACGCCCGCGTCGGGCCGCCCCGCCGCGCACCCCAACTCGCGCTTCACCGTCGGAGCTGCACAGTGCCCGCAGATCGCCGAGGACTGGGAGGCCCCCGAGGGTGTGCCGCTCGACGTGATCCTCTTCGGCGGTCGCCGCGCCACCAACGTGCCGCTCGTGGTGGAGGCCACCGACTGGTCGCACGGCGTGTTCATCGGCTCGACCGTCTCGAGCGAGAAGACGGCGGCGCAGGAGGGCACGGTCGGCGAGCTCCGCCGCGACCCGTTCGCGATGCTGCCGTTCTGCGGGTACAACATGGGCGACTACTTCGGTCACTGGCTGAAGGTCGGCCAGAAGCTCCGCTTCGACCGCGCGCCCCGGATCTTCCAGGTCAACTGGTTCCGCAAGGGCGACGACGGCCGCTTCCTCTGGCCCGGATTCGGCGACAACGCCCGCGTGATCGACTGGATCATCCGTCGCGTCGACGGCCAGGTCGACGCGGTCGACAGCCCCATCGGTCGTCTGCCCCGGATCGAGGATCTCGAGCTGTCGGGCCTCGACCTCCCCGCCGCCGACCTCGAGGAGCTGTTCTCGATCGACCGCAGCTCGTGGCTCGCCGAGGCCGACCTGACCGAGGAGTTCTACGACACCTTCGGCTCGCACCTGCCGGCCGCCCTGCGCGCAGAGCTCGCCGCGCTGCGCTACCGCCTGCAGCGCTCCTGAGACCGGCTCGCCCGCGCCCGTCTTGTGCGGACGGGTGAGCCCTCGAATCGACGCCCCTCCCGTTCTTGGCGCGCGGGAGGGGCGTCGATGCGCGTGCGCTCAGGATCCGGTCGGCGACTGCTCCTTCTCGCCGGGGCTGTTCGGCGTCCAGCCGTACCAGCCGGCGTCCGTCGCGATCACCGACCACGCCCCGCACGCGAACACCCGGCTCGTCGCGTAGACGTCGGGCGCGTCGTCGAGGTGCACGGTCGGGGCGGACCGTCGCTCCACCTCGACGCAGGTCTTCGGGTCGAGCGCGGAGCCGCTCCGCGTCATCGCGGTGGCGACCTCGCCGTCGCGCTTGGTCTTCAGGACGATCGCGGTCGCATCGGCGGGCAGCCAGGGCACGGTGGTGTCGGCCCGGGCGGCGACGTCGGCCGCATCGGTGTACTCCGCCGTGACCTCCTGCGAGAAAGCCTCCTGGATGCCGGTGCACCCGGCCAGCGAGAGGGAGAGGGCTCCACCCGCGGCGACGGCGAGGGCGAGCAGGAGCGGTGAGGTGCGGTGCGATGTCATGGGTCGATCGTGACCGGGCGGGGGGCTCGGGATCGTCGTCCCCGGGGATGATCCGGCATCCCTCGCGAGACGTATCCCCGCGGCAGCCGGCGCCGCGTCATCCTCCAGATGTACGACGGGGCGACGTGAGGTCGATGACGCGGGCCGGGGGTGATTCGTAGCGTCGGAGACATGCAGCAGCCTCCTTTCGACGCCGCGCCGATGGCCGCGCGGGTCCAGAACCTCACCAAGACCTTCGGGGCCGGCGAATCGCGCGTCCACGCGTTGGACGACGTCACCATCGGCCTCCGACGGGGCGAGTTCACGGCGATCATGGGCCCGTCCGGTTCGGGCAAGTCCACCCTCATGCACGTGATGGCGGGATTGGATGCCGCGACCTCGGGCCGCGTGTTCGTCGGCGACACCGAAATCACCGGTCTCAGCGACCTCGAGCTCACCGTGCTCCGTCGCTCGCGTGTCGGCTTCGTCTTCCAGTCGTTCAATCTCGTGCCGACGCTCGACGTGCTGGGCAACATCACGCTGCCGTTCGAGCTGGCCGGCCGATCGCCTTCGCCCGAGGCTCGACGCCGCATCGACGCGCTCGTCGAGTCGATGGGACTCGGTGACCGCCTGCGTCATCGCCCTCACGAGCTCTCCGGCGGTCAGCAGCAGCGCGTGGCCATCGCCCGGGCCTTGGCGACCCGGCCCGATCTGATCTTCGCCGACGAGCCGACCGGCAATCTCGACTCCCGCACCGGCCGCGAGGTGCTCGCGCTGCTGGGCGCGGCGAGCCGGGAGCACGGGCAATCGATCGCGATGGTGACGCACGATCCCGTCGCCGCCTCGCACGCCGACCGGGTGATCTTCCTCGGTGACGGCCGCGTCGTGGCCGACACCCCCCGCCAGAGCGCGGAGGCGATCTCGGCCTACATGCTCTCGTCCGAGGTCGGGGCGTGAGCGTCGTCGCCGAGCGGCCGGTCGGGGTGTCGCGCCCCCGCCGCCTGCCGCGCGCGGAACGCGGCCTGGGGGCATCGGTGCTCGTGGCCGCGATCTCGAGCGGCTTCGGTACGCTGCTCATCGCCGCGACGGGGTTCATCGGTGCGTGGCTGCTGGCCGCGCCGTACCTGGCGGGCCGCGAGAGCGTCGTCGCGGTCGTGGCGATCCTCAGCACGCTGCTGGTGGGCGTGGCGATGTTCGTCGCGGCGATCGTCACCACCAACACGTTCGCGACCATCGTCGCCGGGCGGACGCGGCAGATCGCTCTGATGCGCCTGATCGGGGCCTCGGCCCGATCGGAGCGGGCGCGCGTCGCTCGTCAGGGCCTCGTCGTGGGAGCCGTCGGTGCCGTCATCGGGCTGGGCGGCGGCACCGCGGTCGCGGCCGTGCTTCTGCCGGTGGCGCGTACCGTCTGGGGGATCGACGTGGGCTACGCGCTCGTCCAGCCGATGCTGGCCGCTCCCGCGGTGATCGTGACGCTCACGACGTGGGCCGCGGCCTGGGCGGGCTCGCGCCGGGTTCTCGAGGTGACCCCCCTGCAAGCGATCTCCGGGGCGACCGAACGCAATCGGAACGAGGCCGTCGGCGGTCGCGGTCGTCGCATCGCCGCGGGGATCCTCTTCGTCGGCGGCACCCTGGTGCTCGCGGCGGGAATCACCCTGGGCCTGCTGTCCCCCCTCGGCGTGGTGGTGGCGTTCGTGGGCGGCATCTTCTCCTTCACGGGACTGAGCCTCGGTGCGGCGGTGATCATGCCGCCTCTGCTGCGGGTGACCGGGCGGTTGTTCGGGCGATCCGCCGAGGCGCGCTTGGCGGCCGAGAACGCCCTGCGCTACCCGGAGCGCTCGAGCCGTATGGCGATCGGGGTCGTGATGGGCGTCACCCTGGTGACGATGTTCGCGGTCGCCTCGCAGTCGGCCCGCGAGGTGCTCATCACCTCGGGCGGCGGCGAACCCCCGGAGGAACTGCTGTCACTCATGGACACCTTCGCCGCGATCATGATGTCGCTCGTGGCGGTGTCGGCGGTGATCGCCGCCGTCGGCCTGGTGAACCTGCTCACCCTCGGGGTGATCCAACGGCGCCGGGAACTCGGCCTGTTGCGCACCCTGGGGTTCGCCGCCCCGCAGATCCGCCGGATGGTCCTGCTCGAGGCGGCGCACCTCACCGTGACCTCGGTCGCGCTCGGTCTCGTGCTCGGCGTGGTCTACGGCTGGGCCGGGGCGCAGTCGCTGCTCGGCTCGATCGGCGTGCCGCCGCTGTTCTCGTCGCCCACGTTGATCCTGCCGAGCATTCCCTGGGCGACCGTAGCGATCGTCGCGCTGGCGACGGCGCTGCTCACCGCCGTCGCCGCCGTCACACCCACGCGCCTGGCCACCGCGGTGTCGCCGATCGACGCTCTCGCGGGCGACTGATCGGTCTGCCCCGGGTTCACGCGCCGTCGTTCAGACCAGTAGCTGATGCTTCGCGAGGTCGCGATACAGCGGAGTGGATGCCACCAGCTCGCTGTGCGTGCCCTGGCCCACCACCCGGCCGTTCTCGAGGACGACGATCAGGTCGCTGTCGACGACGGTCGACAGGCGGTGCGCGATGACCAGCAGCGTGCGGTCGGTCGCCACGGCGTCGATAGCCTCGCGCATGCGCTGCTCGTTGACGCCGTCGAGCGACGAGGTCGACTCGTCGAGCAGGAGCACCGGGGGAGCGGCCAGCAGGGCGCGCGCAATCGCGAGGCGCTGACGCTCTCCGCCCGAGAGCATCACGCCGTCCTCGCCCACCGGTGCGTCGACGCCGAGGGCGTTGCGCTCGAGCACGTCGCCGAGGTTCACCGCGCGTAGGACCCGCTCGCAGTCCGCATCGGTGGCGTCGGGCGAGGCGAGGCGGAGGTTGTCGGCGATCGTACCGGCGAGCGTCGGGGCGTCCTGCTCGACGTAACCGAATCGGGCGCGCAGCTCCGTGCGCGCGAGATCACGGGCGTCGGTTCCGTCGATCAGGATCGCGCCGCTCGTCGGGTCGTAGAAGCGTTCGACGAGGGAGAGGATCGTGCTCTTGCCCGCGCCCGAGGGGCCGACGAGCGCCACTCGCGCTCCGCGCGGGACGGTGAACGACACCCCGCGCAGCACCTCGCGGTCGCTCTCCGGCTCCGCATCGCCGGCATCCAGGTGCACCTCGGCGAGCACCGAGCGCGCTTCCTGCGCGGCGGCCTCTCGCGCCTTCACGACGTGATCGGGGTAGCGGAAGCGCACGTCGCGGAACTCGACGGCCGCGGCATCCGTCATCGGAGAGGCCGCCGAGGGTCGGTCGTCGTCTTCTTCGAGAGGAAGGTCGAGCACCTCTTGGATGCGACCGAGCGCCCCGAGCGCCTGGTTCACCGAGGTGATGGCCCCGATCGCCGAGGCGAGCGGCTGCACGAGAAGGAACAGGAAGATCACGAACGTGACGAGCGATGCGACGTCGATGGCCCCGGATGCCACGCGGTACCCGCCGACGCCGAGCACGACCAACAGCGAGACCTGGAGGGCGACGAAGGCGATCGGCACGATCAGCGCCGAGACGCGCGCGATGCGCACTCCCGCCGCGTAGGCGGCGGTGGCGTTCTCGGTGACGGCGGCGATCTCGCGCTCGGTGGCGCCCGACGCGCGGATCGTGCGGATCGAGCCCACCGCCCGCTCGACGCCCGACGACAGCTCGCCGACCTTGGCCTGCTGGACGGCGGAGGCCGCGCGGATGCGTGTGCTCAGCAGCACGACCACCGCGAGCGAGGCGCCCACGACCACCACGATGAGCACGAGCAGCAGCGGGTCGATGAACGCCATCGCGATGACGGCACCGACGAGGATGAGCGCGTTGCCCACGGCATCCGCGAATCCCTGCGTGAGCACCGCGTACAGCAGCGTCGTGTCGGTGCCCACGCGCGAGACCAGATCGCCCGTCCGGCGGGCGTCGAACTCGCTGATCGGCAGGCGCAGGATGCGCCCGATCAATCGGCGTCGGCTCGAGAACACGACCGCGGTACCGGTGCGCTGCAGCAGGTAGTGCTGGAACCCGGAGATGACCGACGACAGCACCACGAACGCGACCAGCAGCCAGACCAGCGCCCCGAGGGGAACGGCCTCTTGCACGCGCGAGATGACCTGGCCCACGAGCAGCGGCTGCGCGAGGGTGGCGGCGGCGCCGAGGACGCTCAGCACTCCGACGACGATGAGCGTGCGCGTGTGTTCGAGAAGGAAGGGCAGCAGCTGACGGAACGACGCGCGCGGGCCCTCGGGCACACGGCGACCGCGCCGACCGCGCGCGGGAGCGGGAACGGACATGCTCACCTCGGGAAGAAAATGGGGTGCTTCGACCGTACCCCGCGCCATCGATCCCGTCGGTCGCGTTCCTCGCCGGTGAACAGAACACCGGATGCCACGAGGCTCAGGCCCCGCGGCATCCGGTGTGTCGAGAGCAGACGCGTTACGGCGCGGTCGCTCCCGCGGCGATGTTGTCGTCGTAGTCGACGTCCTTCGTCTCGGGCGAGAGCACGAGCGCGACGAGGGTCAGCACGCCCATGGCCGAGAGGTACAGGCCCACCAGCCACGGGTTGCCGTTTCCGGCCGCCCACAGCGCCACGGCCACGATCGGCGCGAGGGCCGCACCGAGGATCGACGAGACGTTGTACGAGATGGCCGAGCCGGTGTAGCGGGTGTTGGTCGGGAACAGTTCCGGCAGGACCGCGCCCATCGGGCCGAACGTCGCCCCCATGAGCAGGAAGCCGAACACGAGGAACGCCTGCACGAGGGCGCCGGTGAACTTCGCATCGGCGGCGGGCAGGAGGAACACCGAGAACAGCAGACCGAAGACGATGATGCCGATCGTCACGCCGATCAGCAGTCGCTTGCGGCCGATCGCGTCGGCGACCGGGCCGGAGAGCATCGTGAAGACGCCGAAGAACACCACACCGATGATCTGCATGATGACGAAGTCGGTGTAGCCGAAGCCGAGGCCGGGGACGTAGGTGGCGGCGTTGAACGCGGTGCCGGCCTTCTCGGCCGCGGCGGCCGCGCCCTCGGCGGTGGGCTTGGTGCCGTACGACAGGGTGAAGCTCGTCATGAGGTAGAAGAGCACGTAGGTGGCCAGCATGATGAAGGTGCCGAGGATCAGCTGCTTCCAGTTGCGGCGGATGACCTCGCCGAGCGGGAACTTGCGGATCGCGCCGCTCTTCTCGGCCTTCGCGAACGACTCGCTCTCGACGAGCTTGAGGCGCACGTAGAGACCGACGATGACCATCACGGCCGAGAACAGGAACGGCACGCGCCAGCCCCAGGTGAGGAACTCCACCGACCGCTGCGCCGTGCCGTCGGGGTGCGGCAGCGCGAAGTTGATGACGAGGAACACCGTGTTGGCGATGATGAAGCCGATCGGGGCACCCAGCTGGGGGAACGTGCCGAACAGGGCGCGCTTGCCCTTGGGGGCGTTCTCGGTCGCGACCAGGGCCGCGCCCGACCACTCGCCACCGAGCGCGAAGCCCTGCGCGAGACGCATGACCAGCAGCAGCACGGCCGCCCAGACACCGATCTCGTTGAAGGTGGGCAGGCAACCGATGAGGAAGGTGGCGACACCCATCGTGAGCAGAGAGGCCACGAGGGTCGCTTTGCGGCCGAAGCGGTCTCCGAAGTGGCCGAAGACGATCGCGCCGAGGGGGCGCGCGACCATGGCGGCGCCGAACACGCTGAACGACAGCAGCAGTGAGGTGGTCTCGTTGCCGGTCGGGAAGAAGAGGATCGGGAAGACGAGGACCGCGGCCGTGGCGTACGCGTAGAAGTCGTAGAACTCGATCGTGGTGCCGATGAGGCTGGCGGTGATGACGCGCGAACGGGGATTCGCGGGCGCTGCGGCCGATCGGGTGGAGGGAGAGGAGATGGTCATGACTGCCTGACGAGAAGGTCGATCAATCGCGTCCGGGATGGGGCGCAGCGGTGGCGCGCCGCGATCACGGGGGTGGGTGTGAGCGGGTGCGCGAAGGAGCACCGGGAACGTCCCCGAGTGAGGGGCGTCTAGACCCTCCAGTCTATGCGCGCGCTGAGCGGCCGCCGAACGGCGCCGGAGCTGTCGTCAGTGCCAGACGACCGCGAGCCCGGCGTTGAGCAGAGCCAGGATGCCGATGGGCCAGAAGATCGCGGGAGGAAGGGTGCCCGTGCGCTTCTGACGAGCCGAACCGATGCCCAGCAGCGCGCCGATGACGATCAGCACGACGAGCTTGACGCCGATCTTGGCGTAGTTGAGGTCGTGGTCGAGGCCCCACGGCGCAGAGAGGGCCAGGCCGGTGACCAGGGAGATGACGAGCGCGTAGCTCATCAACGGCGTCACGCGCGTGCGGCGGGCCACGGCCTCGACGACCCAGGCGCCGAAGAGGACGGCGAACCCGACGAGGTGGACGAGGACGACGACGCTGCGCAGGATCTCCATACCGGTCAGGGTAGGGATGCTGTGCCCTCGCCGCCAGGAAGGGGCGCCTCACCGTCGGGCGTCGCCGCGGGGGTGGGGCGGGGCGGAGAATGTGCAGCGGGGCAAACATCGTCCGCCCCGCTGCACATTTCGCGCCCCTCTGCCGTGCGTGAGCCCGGGCGCCGCGGACCGGGTTCAGCCGCGCAGGTCGCGCAGCACGAGGGCGGTGCGGATGGCGGCATCGGCCGCCTCTTCGCCCTTGTCTTCCTTCGAGCCCTCGAGGCCGGCCCGGTCGAGGCCCTGCTGCTCGTCGTCCAAGGTCAGCACGCCGAAGCCCACGGGCTTGCCCGCATCGAGGGCGACGCGCGTCAGGCCGTCGGTCGCCGCGGACGAGACGAACTCGAAGTGCGGCGTCCCGCCCCGGATGATCACGCCGAGGGCGACCACGGCATCCGCCCCGCCCTCGAAGGCCGCGCGAGCGGCCACGGGCAGCTCGAACGAACCGGGCACGCGCACGACGCGGTACGTCGCGCCGGTGGCGTCGAGCACGCGCTTCGCTCCGGCGATGAGGCCGTCGGTGATCACGTCGTGCCAGGTGCCGGCGATCACGACGACGTTCAGACCCGACGCGTCGACGCCGCCGGTCTCGGGTGCTCCACTGCCGGCCATCAGGCGCTCTCTTCCTTCATGTGCGCGAGGGCGTCGCGCAGGTCGTCCTCGGCGATGATGTGGCCCATGCGGTCGCGCTTCGTCTCGAGGTACTGGTGGTTGTTGGGTCCCACGCCCACGAGCAGGGGAACCTGTTCGACGACGTCGAGACCGAAGCCGCGCAGCTGCGCGACCTTGTCGGTGTTGTTGGTCAGCAGGCGCACCTTGTCGACCCCGAGGTCGGCCAGGATGCCGGCGGCCGCGGCATAGTCGCGCGCATCGGCGGGCAGGCCCAGGGCGAGGTTGGCGTCGACGGTGTCGAGGCCGCGCTCCTGCAGGTTGTACGCGCGCAGCTTGTTGATGAGGCCGATGCCGCGACCCTCGTGACCGCGCATGTAGATGACGATGCCGCCGTCGCGGTCGATCGTGTCGAGTGCCGCCTCGAGCTGGGGGCCGCACTCGCACTTGAGCGAGCCGAACGCCTCGCCGGTCAGGCACTCCGAGTGCACGCGCACGAGCGGTGCCTTCTCGATGAGGTCGCCCGAGACCACCGCGAGGTGGTCGGTGCCGGTGATGCGGTCCTTGTAGGCGAGGAAGCGGAAGGTGCCGTGCGAGGTGGGGACGTTCGACTCGGCGCGCAGGCTCACGCGGCGGCGCGCGGGGGCGGTCGCCGGCAGCGGATCGGTGTCGTTCAGGTAACCGATGAGCTGCTCGATCGTGATGACCGGGATGCCGTCGCGCTCGCCGAGCTCGAAGAGTCCGGGCAGCCGCATCATGCTGCCGTCTTCCGCGACGACCTCGGCGATCGCGCCGACCGGCTCGAGACCCGCGAGACGCATGAGGTCGACCGCGGCCTCGGTGTGACCGGCGCGTTCGCGGACGCCGCCGTCGACGGCGCGCAGCGGCAGGACGTGACCCGGGCGGATGACGCTGGTGGGAGTCGCCTCGGGGTCGGCCAGCACGTTCAACGTGCGCGCGCGGTCGGCAGCGCTGATACCGGTGGTCACACCGGTCGCGGCGTCGACGCTCACCGTGTACGCGGTGCCGCGGGCGTCCTGGTTGACCTCGACCATGGGCGGCAGATCGAGGCGGTCGGCCCATTCGGCGGGCATCGGCGCGCACACGTAGCCGCTCGACCACCGGACGGTCCAGGCGAGGGCCTCGGGGGTCGCCAGCTGCGCCGAGAGGATGACGTCCCCCTCGTTCTCGCGGTTCTCGTCGTCGGCGACCAGGATCGGGCGACCCTGACGAAGGGCCTCCAGGGCCTCGGGGATGGTGGACAGGCTCATGCGGAGCCCCTCTCGGTCGATGCGGCGGCGGCCGCGGGATTCTGTGTCGTACGGAAGGCGAGCATGCGCTGCACGTGGCGCGCGAGGATGTCGGTCTCGAGGTTGACGGGGGTGCCGGCCTCGGCGCGGCCGAGCGTGGTCGCCTCGAGGGTCTCGGGGATGAGCGACACCTCGAGCCAGGGCTCGGACTCGTCGGCCTCGCTGACGGCGCTCACGGTGAGCGAGACACCGTCGATCGCGATGGATCCCTTGTCGACCACGAGGGGCGCGAGGTGAGCCGGGATGCCGACCCGCACGACGCTCCACTGGGCTCCGGGCCGCACCTCGCGGACGACGCCGGTGCCGTCGATGTGCCCCTGCACGATGTGACCGCCCAGGCGACCGTGGGCGGCCGTGGCTCGCTCGAGATTGACCGGGCGTCCGGGGGCGACTCCGGCGAGAGTCGACATGTCGAGGGTCTGCTTCATGACGTCGGCGGTGAACCAGTCCTCGCCCTGATCGACGACCGTGAGGCACACGCCGCTGACCGAGATCGAGTCGCCGTGGCCGGCATCCGACACCGACAGGGGGGCGCGCAACGTCAGCCGCACGCCGTCGCCCGAGGGCTCGACGGCGGTGACGGCACCGATCTCTTCGACGATTCCGGTGAACATCAGGCCACTCCTTCGTTCTCGCCCGCGGTCGCGGGCACAGTCTCGGGGCTTCGGGGCCCGGGCACGGCCGGGCGGGCGACGATCAGGAGGTCGTCGCCGAGGGAGGTGACGGATGCCACCGACAGGCGCTTCGCGGCATCGATGCTCGGCACGCCCACGTCGCCGAGCGCGAGGCGCGAACCCCCGAGCAGCACGGGCGCGATGTAGACGAGAAGTTCGTCGGCGAGGCCCTCGCGCACGAATGCGCTCGCGAGGGTCGGGCCGCCCTCGACGAAGACGCGCTGCACGCCCTGCTCGGCGAGGTCTCCGAGCACCGCATGCAGGTCGTGCGTCGAATAGAACAGGGGGTCGCGCGGGTGACGGCGCACGGCGGCATCCGAAGCCGTCTCGCTCTCGCCGACGATGACGGGCATCGGCTGGTCTTCGAGGAGCGACCCGTCGTCCGCCCTCGCGGTCAGCGCGGGGTCGTCGGAGCGTACGGTGCCAGTACCCGCGACGATCGCATCGGCCTGTGCGCGCCGCGCGTGCACGTCTCGGCGGGCGTCGGGTCCGGTGATCCACTGGCTCGTTCCGTCGGCAGCGGCGGCGCGACCGTCGAGGCTTTGCGCCCACTTCACCGTGACGTGTGGGCGGCCCGTGCGCTGCAGGTGGGTCCAGTCGCGCACGAGCTGTTCGGCGGCATCCGCCTCGGGGCCCGATTCGACGTCGACCCCGGCGGCGCGCAACCTGTCGGCACCGCCCGACGCCGCATCGGTCGGGTCGTCCAGGGCGTACACGACCCGAGCGATACCGGCTTCGATGAGCGCGAGAGCACACGGCCCGGTGCGACCGGTGTGATTGCAGGGCTCGAGGGTCACGACGGCGGTGGCGCCGCGCGCGGCATCCGGAGACAGCTGCGACAGGGCGTCGACCTCGGCGTGCGCGGTCCCGGCGCCCCGGTGGTAACCCTCGGCGAGGATGTCACCGGCGGGGGAGAGGATGACGGCACCCACCTGGGGGTTCAGCCCGCGCGGGCCGCGCCGGGCGAGCTCCAGCGCTCGCCGCATGGCGTCGATCTCGACGGCGGATGCCATTTCCTTGTCCTTCCCGCGGAATCGGGGCAGGGCCAGCGGGAAGGCGCGTCGCGCCATCCGTGCTGCCTCCTATCCGGACTAGCGACGGATACCCGTCGCATCACCGTCGGTCCCGGAATTCCACCGGATCGGCCCCACCGCCGGAGCGGAGGGGTTCGCGGACTATCACCGCCGGTTCGGATTCTCACCGACCCCGGAGCACGTTGTTGCACTTCTGATCCTACTCAACGTGCCTTCGGCGGTTTCATTCCCGGTCATACGGCGACGTTTCGAAAGCAGCCGGCGGTCGACGCCCCGACCTACTTGAGCAACCGCGACAAGCGCCGGTCGGCCAGGAGCTTGCCGCCGGTCTGACACGTGGGGCAGTACTCAAGCGAGTTGTCGGCGAAGAACACGCTGCGCACCTCGTCGCCGCACACGGGGCAGGCCTCGCCGCGGCGTCCGTGCACTCGCATGCCGCGACGCTTCGCATCTTTCAACTCGGCGGGCGGCTTGCCGCGGGCCGCGGTGATCGCCTCGGCGAGAGTGGTCGTCATCGCCTCGAACAGGCGATCGACCTCGTCGTCGGTGAGGTTCGCTGCCAACGCGTACGGCGACATCTTGGCGGCGTGCAGGATCTCATCGGAATAGGCGTTGCCGACTCCCGCGATGATCGACTGATCGCGCAGCACGCCCTTGATCTGCGTACGGCGCCCGTGGAGGAGAGCGCCGAACTCGGCGCGACCGAAATCGTCGTCGAGCGGATCGGGGCCGAGCCGGGCGATGCCGGGTACCTCCGCCGGGTCGGTCACCGCGTAGACGGCCAGCGACTTCTTCGTTCCTGCCTCGGTGAGGTCGAAGCCCGATCCGTCGTCGAAGCCCACGCGCAGCGCGATCGGAGTCTTGCCGGGTTTGATGAGGGTCGTCGGCAGTGCGTCGTACCACCGCAGCCAGCCCGCCTTGGCGAGATGGAAGACGAGGTGGATGCCGCCGTCGGTCGCCACGTCGACGAACTTGCCGTGCCGCTCGACGGCCGTCACCGGGGCGCCGACCAGATCGGTCAGGGGCGGGTCGTACGTCTTGAGGGCGTTGATGGCCGACACGGTGGCTTTGTCGACGCGAAGCCCCGCGAGTCGCCCCCGCAGGAACTCGACGAGCCCCTCGACCTCTGGCATCTCCGGCATGGGCCCATGGTGCCACCGACCCCCGACATCCGGTCGGGCCTTGCGGCCGGCCTAGATCACGGGCCAGGGCTGCCGGTCGCGCCGGTCGGTACGCAGCAGACCGGCCACCCACAGGTCCGACCGGCCGAGCGAATTGACGTGCGCCTGCCGCAGCAGGCCCTCGTAGCGGAAGCCGAGCGAGCGCGCGACGCGCGCCGACCCGAGGTTGCCGACGACGGCGCGCCACTCGATGCGGGCCAGTTCCGGACGCTCGGGGGAGAAGGCCCAGTCGACCACGGCTCGAGCCGCTTCGCTCGCGATGCCGCGCCCCCGCACGGTCGACGACACCCAATACCCGATCTCCGGGGCGCCGCTCGGCAGCTTGGCCAGGCCCACCATCCCGACGAGGCGTTGCTCGAGCCGGATCGCCCACGTCGCCTCCGACCCCTCGGCCCACCAGCCGTGCGCGAGCTCGACGAATGCTTCCGCATCGGCGAGCAGATACGGTGACGGCACCGTCGTGAACCGCTGGATCGCGGCATCCTGGCACTCTTCGTGGATGACGGCGACGTCGCTCACGCGCGGCGCCGACAGCTCGAGGCGGGCGGTGCGAAGGATCTCCGGTTCCATGCGGCCACGCTACCGGCGGCGGCGGACGGGTCTCGCCCCACCTCGGTGTCGGAGAAACGCGTCGGAATCGGATGCCATGAGCCCCGGCATCCGATTGCGGTGCGGTTATCCGATTCCGATGCGCCCGCCCCGGCGGCGCGGACGACGACGCCCGCACGAGCCGAGAGGTCGCGCGGGCGTCGGAGGGGAGGGGTCAGCCGCGGCGCAGCAGACCGATCCGGTCGTACACATCCGTGAGGGTCTTCTCGGCGACGGATGCCGCCTTGCCGGCGTTCACCGCCAGCACGCGGTCGAGCTCGGCGGGGTCGTCGAGCAGTTCGAGGGCGCGGGTGCGCACGGGCTCGAACTCGTTCACGACCACCTCGGCGAGGCCCTTCTTGAAGTCGCCGTAGCCGCGACCGGCGTACTCGTCTTCGATCGAGGAGACCTCGCGGCCGGTCAGGGCCGAGTAGATCACCAGCAGGTTCGAGACGCCCGGCTTCTCGTCGCGGTCGAAGCGCACCGCGCCCTCGGAGTCGGTGACGGCGCGCATGATCTTCTTCGCGCTGACCTTCGGGTCGTCGAGCAGCCACAGCACACCGGCGTCGGACTCGGCCGACTTCGACATCTTCGACGTCGGATTCTGCAGGTCGAAGATGCGGGCGGTCTCACGTCGGATCACGGGCTTGGGCACCGTGAAGGTCTCGCCGAAGCGCTGGTTGAAGCGCTCGGCGAGATCGCGCGTGAGCTCGATGTGCTGCTTCTGGTCGTCGCCGACGGGCACCACATCGGTCTGGTACAGCAGGATGTCGGCGGCCATGAGCACCGGGTAGGTGAAGAGGCCGACGTTGGTGGCATCCGTGCCGTAGCGCGCCGACTTGTCTTTGAACTGGGTCATGCGCCCGGCCTCGCCGAAACCGGTGAGGGTCGAGAGCACCCACTGCAGCTCGGCGTGCGCCGGCACGTGCGACTGCACGTACAGGGTCGAGCGCGAGGGCTCGATGCCGGCGGCGATGTACTGGGCGGCGGTGCGGCGGGTCTTCTCGCGGCGCTCGGCGGGGTCGCCGGGCTGCGTCAGGGCGTGCAGATCGACGACCGAGAAGAAGGCGTCGTACTCGTCCTGGAGGTCGCGCCACTGCAGCAGGGCTCCGATGTAATTGCCGATCTGGAGGCTGTCGGCGGAGGGCTGCATTCCGGAGTAGAGGCGCTGCTGGGTCACCCCTCGATCCTAGGCGTCGGGCGGCCGGGCGTTCGCCGAGGGATCCGTGCGCCGAGGTGAGACGGGGGAGGGATGCCGACGGACGCCCCGCCTCGGCCGGCCTCAGGCCCCGAGCGTGTAGTCGACGATGACGGGGGCGTGGTCGCTCCAGCGAGTGTCGTACGAGGGGGCGCGCTCGACGCTGTACGACGTGACGCGCTCGGCCAGGGCGGGCGTGGCGACGTGGTAGTCGATGCGCCAGCCGCTGTCGGTGTCGAAGGCCTTTCCGCGCATCGACCAGAACGTGTACGGCCCGTCGACCTCGCCGACGGCGTGGCGCCCGACGTCGATCCAGCCCAGGCCCGCGCCCGTCGAACCGTCGACGCCCTCGACCTGCTCGCCCTCGGGTCCGAAGAAGCGGTCGAAGTACGCGCGCTCACGGGGGAGGAAGCCCGCGTTCTTGCGGTTGCCCCGCCAGTTCTTGATGTCGAGCTCGCGGTGACCGACATTGAGGTCGCCCACCACCAGTGCCAGCTCGCGCTCGGCCTTGAGCTCGACGAGGCGGCGTTCCATGGCATCGAGGAACAACCACTTGGCATCCTGCTTCGGGGTGTCGACCTCGCCGCTGTGCACGTAGGCGCTGACGATCGTGACGGTCTCGCCGTCGATGTCGAAATCGGTCTCGATCCATCGGCCGGAGGCGTCGAGCGGCTCGGGACCGAGGTGCGTGCGGGTCTCGACACCGGGGAGGCGGCTGATGATCGCCACGCCCGCGCGGCCCTTCTGCAGCGCCTCGTCGTTGACGATCTCCCACCCCGGCAGGGCCTCAGCCAGCTGCTCGGCGGTCGCCCGCACCTCCTGCAAAGCCACGATGTCGGCGCCCGAGGCGTCGAGCCACTCGGTCATGCCCTTGCGGACGGCGGCACGGATGCCATTGACGTTGACGGAGACGATGCGTACGGAACGAGCCACCCGTCGAGCCTAACGAAGGCCTCCGACATCGAGGTCGCACGCGGCGGTGGCGGGGTACTGCTCAGTCGGGGATGAGCGACACCCGACGCGGCGCGGGGACGTCGGCCCGGGCCCGTGCCAGCTGCTTCTCCGCCGAGCGGAGGGCGCGCTTCGCGCGCCAGCGCCACGGCCACCGCGACATCGCGAGGTGCTTCTCGGCCTCGCGCACCCCGACCTGGGCGGCGATGACGAGGGCCGCCTGTTCCATCGCGAGTCGGTCCTCGGGGGAGCGCAGGGGAACGTCGCGGTCACTCGCGGACACGGCGATCCACGCGGCGGAGACGAGGATCACGATCCCGATGAAGCGGAACCACAGCAGGAACCCGATGAGCACGGCGAAGGTGGCCAGCAGAGGGTTCGACGGCGTGTAGACGAAGAGGAAGCCGGCGGCGACCTGCAGCACGACCATGCCCGTGGCGCCGACGATCGCGCCCGGCCACGTGCGTCGCCAGGTCAGGGTCGTGCCGGTGAGGAAACGGAACAGCGAGGCGAGCGCGACGGTGTTCACGCCGAAGGCCACGACGAGCGACACGACCCGCGCGCCGACCGACCAGCCGAGGGTCTCGCGATCCCACCCGATGAAACCGAACACCAGGTCGACGGCACCGGTGGTGATCGAACCGAGCAGCGCGCCCACGAGGAGGGCGATGCCGAAGAGGAGCGACGCGACGAAGTCGCGGGCCTTCAGCAGCACGTAGTTGCGCAGATCGAAGGGGAGGCCGAAAGTATCGCGTACGGCTCGGCGGGTGAACGTGACGAACCCGATCGCCGTCCACACGACCACCACGACGGCCACGACACCCGTGATCGTGAGGAGTCGACCGCTCTCTTGAGCGACGGCCTCGACCTGGTCACGGTCGACGAGGCCGTTCTCGCTGATAATGCCGGGGATGTAGCTGTTGACGATGTGGATGAGGCCGTCGATCGCGGTCTTGCTGCCGCCGAGCCAGATGCCGACGCCGGCGAAGGCGAGGTACAGGGCCGAGAACACGGCGAACAGCCCCTGGTAGCTCATGCCCGCGGCGAGCAGGAACCCGTTGTGCTGCAGGAAGTGCCGCCAGACCCGGATCGGGAACCACTGCGCGATCCGAGCCGCACGGGCGATCGGCTGGTCGAGGCGCTCGCGCACGGCGGTCTGCGCCGCCTCGAGCCGGTCGCGCAGCGACGCGTCGTCGTCGCGCACCGCGGGAAGCGGCCGCGGGTCGTGGCGGGTCTCGGTCACCGGGAAAGCCTAATGAATGGATGCCGTGACACCCGCGTCGCGCAGAGCTCACGGCATCCGGGATGTCAGGGCCGCTCACGCCGAACGGCGGGGCGCCGAAGCGCACCCGCCGTTCGCGAGGGGGAGGGGTCAGCGACCGCCGCGGAGGACGGCCTGCTTGACCTCGGCGATGGCTTTGGTGACCTCGATGCCGCGGGGGCACGCCTCGGTGCAGTTGAAGGTGGTGCGGCAGCGCCACACGCCCTCTTTGTCGTTGAGGATGTCGAGACGCACGTCTCCGGCGTCGTCGCGCGAGTCGAAGATGAAGCGGTGCGCGTTGACGATCGCGGCGGGGCCGAAGTACTGGCCGTCGGTCCAGAAGACGGGGCACGACGAGGTGCACGCGGCGCACAGGATGCATTTGGTGGTGTCGTCGAACACCTCGCGGTCGACGATCGACTGCACGCGCTCCTTGCCGGGCTCGGGCTTCGAGTTCGAGATGAGGAAGGGCTGCACCTCGCGGTAGGAGGCGAAGAACGGCTCCATGTCGACGATGAGGTCCTTCTCGAGGGGGAGCCCCTTGATCGCCTCGACGTAGATCGGCTGCGAGATGTCGAGATCCTTGATCAGGGTCTTGCAGGCCAGGCGGTTGCGGCCGTTGATACGCATCGCGTCGGAACCGCAGATGCCGTGCGCGCACGAGCGGCGGAACGACAGCGAACCATCGACCTCCCACTTGATCTTGTGCAGCGCGTCGAGCACGCGGTCGGTGGAGTACAGCTCCACGTCGTAGTCGACCCAGCGCGGCTCGTCGTCGACCTCGGGGTCGAAGCGGCGGATGTTGAAGGTGACCAGGAACGACTGGATCCCGGTGTCTTCGGGGGTCTCCGCGACCTCGTCCGAGGTGTCGACCTGTTCGATGACGGTGGATGCCATCTCAGTACTTCCTCTCCAGCGGCGGGTAGCGGAGCTCCCCGGCCTCGTTCTTGGTGAACACCACGGGCTTCCAGCCGAGTTCGATGTGATCGGCCGGGTGCGACGAGTGGGGGTCGCCCGACAGGTACGCCATGGTGTGCTGCATGTAGTTCTCGTCGTCGCGCGTGGGGAAGTCGTCGCGCATGTGACCGCCGCGGCTCTCTTCACGGTTCTGCGCGGAGTACACGACGACCTCGGCGAGGTCGAGCAGGAAGCCCAGCTCGACGGCCTCGAGGAGGTCGGTGTTGAAGCGCTTGCCCTTGTCGTCGACGTGGATGTTCTTGTAGCGCTCGCGCAGGTCCGCGATCACGTCCATGACGTGGGCGAGGGACTCGTGCGTACGGAAGACCTGCGCGCCCTTGTCCATCTCGTCCTGCAGCGTCTTGCGGAGCACCGCGATGCGCTCGGTGCCGCTGTTGTTGCGCAGGTCCTCGATGAGGCCGCGCACCTCCGCGGCGGGGTCCTCGGGGAGCGGCACGAAGTCGGCGGTCTTGACGTACTCGACGGCGTTACGGCCGGCGCGCTTGCCGAAGACGTTGATGTCGAGCAGCGAGTTGGTGCCCAGGCGGTTGGAGCCGTGCACCGAGACGCACGCGCACTCGCCGGCGGCGTAGAGGCCAGGAACGACCGTGTCGTTGTCGGCGAGCACCTCGGCCTTGATGTTGGTGGGGATGCCGCCCATCGCGTAGTGCGCGGTCGGCATGACCGGCACGGGCTCGACGACCGGGTCGACGCCCAGGTAGGTGCGGGCGAACTCGGTGATGTCGGGGAGCTTCGTCTCGAGGACCTCGGCGCCCAGGTGGGTGCAGTCCAGCAGCACGTAGTCGCGGTGGGGACCGGCGCCGCGGCCCTCTGCGACCTCTTGCACCATGCAGCGGGCGACGATGTCACGGGGGGCGAGGTCCTTGATGGTGGGGGCGTAGCGCTCCATGAAGCGCTCACCGCTCGCGTTGCGCAGGATCGCACCTTCGCCGCGCGCACCCTCGGTCAACAGGATGCCGAGACCGGCGAGGCCGGTCGGGTGGAACTGGAAGAACTCCATGTCTTCCAGCGGCAGGCCCTTGCGCCAGACGATGCCCACGCCGTCACCGGTGAGGGTGTGGGCGTTCGAGGTGGTCTTGAAGATCTTGCCGAACCCGCCGGTCGCGAAGATGACGGCCTTCGACTGGAAGACGTGCAGCTCACCGGTGGCGAGGTCGTACGCGACGACGCCGGCCACCTGCGTCTTGCCCGCGGCATCCTTCACCGTGATGAGGTCGAGCACGTAGAACTCGTTGAAGAAGTTGATGCCGAGCTTGACGCAGTTCTGGAACAGCGTCTGGAGGATCATGTGGCCGGTGCGGTCGGCGGCGTAGCACGCGCGACGCACGGGGGTCTTGCCGTGATCGGCCGTGTGGCCGCCGAAGCGACGCTGGTCGATCTTGCCCTCGGGCGTGCGGTTGAACGGCAGGCCCATGTTCTCGAGGTCGATGACGGCGTCGATGGCCTCTTTGGCGAGGATCTCCGCGGCATCCTGGTCGACGAGGTAGTCGCCGCCCTTGATGGTGTCGAAGGTGTGCCACTCCCAGGAGTCTTCCTCGACGTTGGCGAGCGCCGCCGCCATGCCGCCCTGCGCCGCACCGGTGTGCGAGCGGGTGGGGTACAGCTTCGAGATGACGGCGGTCTTCGCGCCGGGTCCGGCCTCGATGGCCGCGCGCATCCCGGCGCCGCCGGCGCCGACGATCACGACGTCGAACTGGTGGTAGTGGACGCCGTCCTTGACGATCGAGTCCGAAGCGGTCTGAGTGCTCACGTGTGCAATACCTCTGCTGTCAGGGGAAAGGAGGGATGCCGTCGGCTCACGCCGCCTGGCACACGTCCCACAGGGAGCTGCTCTCGGTCACACCGAGGCAGGGGTCGAAGGTGAAGACGACGAGGGTGCCGAGCAGGATGAGGAATCCGGCCGAGGCCCACAACGACCCGATGAGGATCTTGCGGACGGTGGCGTTGCCGACGTAGTCGTTGACGATCGTGCGCATGCCGTTGGCGCCGTGGATGAGGGCCAGCCACAGCATCAGGACGTCCCACCACTGCCAGAAGGGCGAGGCCAGCTTGCCCGCGACGAACGCGAAGTCGATCTGGTGGATGCCCTCGCCCGTCATGAGGTTGACGAAGAGGTGGCCGAAGATCAGGACGATCAGCAGCACGCCGGAGGCGCGCATGTAGATCCAGCCCCACTTCTCGAGGTTCGAGCCCTTCTTGCGCACGCTGGGCGTGCGGGGCGCGGGGATCGTGGCGGCTTCTTGGGCGACGGACATCAGTGGCTCCCGGTGACGGCGCTGAAGACGTTGATGAGGTGGCGCGGCGTGAAACCGAGCATGGTGACGACCCAGAGGCCGAGCACGCCCCACCACAGCTGGCGCTGGTGGCGCGTTGCCCAGGGCCAGAAGTCCACGAGGATGATGCGCAGGCCGTTGAACGCGTGGTAAGCGATCGCGCCGACCAACGCCACCTCGCCCAGACCCATGATCGGGTTCTTGTAGGTGCCGATGACCGCGTCGTAGGCCTCGGGGGAGACGCGGATGAGCGCCGTGTCGAGGATGTGCACAAGGAGGAAGAAGAAGATGGCGACACCGGTGATGCGGTGCAGAACCCACGACCACATGCCTTCGCGGCCCCGGTAGAGAGTGCCGCGGGGCCTCTTCGAGGTGGTCTCTTTCACCGACGGCGTGGCACGTGCTGGTGCTGACACGGTCGTCCTCCCTGATCGAACACGGTGTGGGGCCCGCACGGGCTCCCAGCGTCACACGGGCGCCACTGAATACTACGTCCGGCCTATGAACGGCGGGGATTAGGGCCGCCTAAGACTCTCTCGATATCGAGATATCTGCGGATGCCGCTCGCGTCGGCGCCGGCCCGTGCGGAGCCTCCGTGTGCTCGCAGGTGCGACCGCTAGGGTCGGAGCCATGGCAGACCCCGCTATCGACGACTTCTACGCCGTGATCCCCGCCGGAGGGATCGGCAGCCGCCTCTGGCCCCTCTCGCGCGCCGACGCGCCCAAGTTCCTGCACGACCTGACCGGGTCGGGGCAGACCCTGCTGCGCGACACCTGGGACCGGCTCGCCCCGCTCTCGGGCGAGGGGCGCATCGCGGTCGTCACCGGCCGTGCCCACCGTGCCGCCGTCGAGCGCGAGCTTCCGGGTGTGCCCGACCACAACGTCTTCCTCGAGTCCGAGCCGCGCGACTCCTCGGCCGCGATCGGCCTCGCCGCGGCCATCCTCGTCCGTCGTGAGCCCGACGTCATCATCGGCTCGTTCGCGGCCGATCACGTCATCCGGCAGACCCGCCAGTTCGAGTTCGCCGTGCGCCAGGCCGTCGCGGTCGCGCGCGAGGGATACATCTGCACGATCGGCATCCAGCCCGCCGAGCCGTCCGTCGGATTCGGCTACATCAAGCAGGCCGGCGAGCTCATCGTCGACGGCGCCCCCGAGGCCTACCTGGTCGAGCGCTTCGTCGAGAAGCCCGACCTCGACACGGCGAAGGAGTACTTCGCCGACCGGGCGTACCTCTGGAACGCGGGCATGTTCATCACCCGCGCCGACGTCCTGCTCGCCGAGCTCGCCGTCAACGAGCCCGAGCTCCACGCGGGTCTGCTCGAGCTCGCCGAGGCGTGGGACGACCGCGACCGTCGCGGCCCCGCCGTCGACCGCATCTGGCCGGGCCTGAAGAAGATCGCGATCGACTACTCGGTGGCCGAGCCCGCCGCCGAGAAGGGCCGCCTCGCGGTCATCCCGGGGCACTTCGACTGGGACGACGTGGGCGACTTCGCGAGCCTGTCGAAGCTCAACTCCTCGGGGGGTCGGAACGAGCTCGCGATCCTCGGCGAGGACGCGCGCGTGCTCTCCGACGCCTCCAGCGGCATCGTCGTCTCGCAGACGAAGCGCGTGATCAGCCTCATCGGCGTGCGCGACATCGTCGTGGTCGACACGCCGGACGCCCTGCTCGTCACCACGAGCGAGAACGCCCAGCGCGTGAAGGGCGTCGTCGACGCGCTCAAGCTCACGGGTCGAGGCGACGTCCTCTAGCGCCGACGCTCGAAAGGTTCTGAGACCGGATGCCACACTTCGTGGCATCCGGTCTCTCGTTTGGCGTGATGTGTGGCGGGGGCGTGACGCGAGATTGCGTCTTTGTAACCATTGGCGCGCGCGGGGGGTCCCGGCACGCAAGCGCGGCGACACAGTAGGTAACGTGACGGGATCGTCCCTCAAACCCGTTGGGGGCATCCGTCTTGGAGGACCATTCGTGAAGACCACGAAGAAGGCCGTCGTCAGCGGCCTCGCCATGATCGGCGCCGCCGTGCTGCTCGCCGGTTGCGGCGCTGCGCCCGAGAGCAACGGCTCGACCGCTGCGGCCGGGGGAGACCTCGTCGAGGGCTTCACCCCTTGCATCATCTCGGACGACGGCGGCTGGAACGACCGCTCGTTCAACCAGTCGGCCAAGGAAGGCATCGACAAGGCCGCCAAGGAGCTCGGCGTCAAGGCGATCGACGTGGAGTCGAGCTCGGCCAACGACTACGCCCCGAACCTCGAGAACCTCGTCGCCGAGGGCTGCACGTTCATCGTCGCGGTCGGCTTCAAGCTCAGCGCCGACACCGTCGCGTCGGCCAAGGCCAACCCGAACCTGCAGTACGCGATCATCGACGACCGTGCCGACACCGACAACGACGGCAAGACCGACGCGCCGAATATCAAGCCGCTGCTGTTCGACACCGTCCAGGCCGCCTACCTCGGTGGATACGCCGCCGCCGCCTACTCCGCCGAGAACGGCGTCAACAAGGTCGGCACCGTCGGTGGCATCCCGATCCCGCCCGTCACCATCTTCATGGACGGCTTCGTCGACGGCGTCAAGAAGTACGACGAGGACAAGGGCGCCAGCGTCCAGACCTTCGGCTGGGACGTCGCCGCGCAGAACGGCTCGTTCACCGGTGCGTTCGCCGCTAATGACGCGGCCAAGCAGGCCGCTCAGGGTCTGCTCGACCAGGGCGTCGACGTGCTCCTGCCCGTCGGTGGCCCGATCTACAGCAGCGCCGCCGACGCGATCCGCGACAGCGGCTCGAAGAGCGTCATGCTCGGTGTGGACTCCGACCTGGCCAAGGCCGACCCGAACGTGTCGGACCTGGTCCTGACCTCGATCCTCAAGCGCATCGACACCGCCGTGTACGACTCGGTCACGCAGGCCGCCAAGGGCGACTTCGACGTGACGCCGTACGTCGGCACCCTCGAGAACGACGGCGTCGGCCTGGCCGACTTCAACTCGAAGTTCACCCTGCCTGCCGGTCTGCAGGACGAGCTGTCGGCTCTGCGCGAGCAGATCGTCTCCGGCTCGCTGAAGGTCACCTCGCCCAGCTCGCCGTAAGCAGCACGTCTCGCGTCGCGGTCGCTCGGACCAGGAGTCCGGGCGGCCGTGGCCGTGAGGCCCAGAGAATCAGCCGCGGTCACTCGGACCAGGAGTCCGGGCGGCCGCGGCCGTGAGGCCCAGAGAATCAACCGCGGTCGCTCGGACCAGGAGTCCGAGGGACCGCGGTTTCTTTCCGTCTTCTTAACGTCTTCGAATAGGGTGCACAGCATGAAGCTCGAGCTCCGCGGCATCACCAAGCGGTTCGGGTCCCTGGTTGCGAACGACCACATCGATCTGGTCGTCCAGTCTGGTGAGATCCACGCTCTCCTCGGAGAGAACGGTGCCGGTAAATCCACACTCATGAACGTCCTCTACGGCCTGTATCAGGCCGAGGAGGGCGAGATCCTGCTGGACGACGTCGTCCAGCGCTTCCGCGGCCCCGGCGACGCCATGGCCGCGGGTATCGGCATGGTGCACCAGCACTTCATGCTCATCCCCGTCTTCACCGTCGCCGAGAACGTCATGCTCGGTCACGAGAACACCAAGGCCCTGGGTGCGCTCGACCTGAACGCGGCTCGGAAACACGTCCGCGACGTGGCGCAGCGTTTCGGGTTCGAGGTCGACCCCGACGCCCTCGTCGGTGACCTGCCCGTGGGCGTGCAGCAGCGCGTCGAGATCATCAAGGCCCTGTCCCGGGATGCCAAGGTGCTCGTGTTCGACGAGCCCACGGCCGTGCTCACTCCGCAGGAGACCGACGAGCTCATGGGCATCATGCGTCAGCTGCGCGATGAGGGCACGTCCATCGTGTTCATCACGCACAAGCTCCGCGAGGTGCGCGAGGTCGCCGATCGCATCACGGTCGTCCGCCTCGGCAAGATCGTCGGCGAGGCCGAGCCCACGGCGAGCAACGGCGAGCTCGCCTCGCTCATGGTGGGGCGCGCCGTCGAGCTGACCGTCGTCAAGGACGCACCGAAGGCGGCGGCATCCGGCGGTCTGACGGTGCGCAACCTGCGCGTCGTGACCGCGGACGGCACCGTCGTCGTCGACGACGTCGACCTCGACGTGCGGCCCGGCGAGATCCTCGCTGTCGCCGGTGTCCAGGGCAACGGTCAGACCGAACTCGTGGAGGCCATCGTAGGTCTCGCCGAGGGCGTGACGGGCACCGTCGACCTCGACGGCGCCGACCTCGTGGGCAAGAGCGTGCGCGCGATCCTCGACGCGGGCGTCGGATTCGTTCCCGAGGACCGCAAGGAAGACGGACTGGTGGGCGGCTTCTCCGTCGCCGAGAACCTCATCCTCGACCGCTCCTCCGATTCCGCGTTCGTCTCCGGCGGCACGATCAAGCGCGCCGCGCTCACCGCCTTCGCTCGCGACCGCATCGCGGAGTACGACATCCGTACCCAGTCGGCATCCACCCCGGTCGGAACCCTCTCGGGCGGCAACCAGCAGAAGGTCGTCATCGCCCGCGAGATGAGCCGTCCCCTGAAGCTGTTCGTCGCCGCCCAGCCCACCCGCGGCGTCGACGTCGGCTCGATCGAATTCATCCACAAGCAGATCGTCGCCGCGCGCGATGCGGGCGTGCCCGTGATCGTCGTGTCGACCGAGCTCGATGAGATCGCCGCCCTCGGCGACCGCATCGCGGTCATGTACCGCGGCGGCATCGTGGGCATCGTGCCGGGGAACACCCCGCGCGAGGTCCTCGGGCTCATGATGGCGGGCGAGCAGCCCGCGGAGGAGACAGCGTGAGCGGCCACAACCCGAGCACGGGCGCGACCGGGGACGCAGGTCTCCCGCCCGAGCAGCTGCCGACCGCATCGGGGCCGTTGACCGGCCACAGCCCGGCCGAGACGCCCGCGCCGCCCCGCACGAACCAGTTCCTCACCGAGCTGCTGCGTTCGTCGTGGATCACGACGCTCCTCGCCGTCGTCGCGGCGATGATCGTGGGTGGCATCCTGATGGCGGCCACGAATGACCAGGTGCGCGAGACCTCCGGCTACTTCTTCGCGCGGCCCGGCGACATGCTGGGCGCGATCTGGAACTCCGTCTACGGCGGGTACGAGGCGCTGTTCCGCGGTGCGGTCTTCAACTCCCGCGTCTCCGACTTCGGCGCGCAGATCCGCCCGCTCACGAACACTCTCGGGTTCGCGGCTCCGCTGATCGCGGCCGGTCTCGGCGTCGCCCTCGCGTTCCGGGTGGGACTGTTCAACATCGGTGGGCGCGGTCAGATCCTCATCGCCTGCGCCTTCGCCGGTCTCATCACCTTCAACCTCAACCTGCCGATGATCATCCAGTTGCCGCTCACGCTCGTCGCGGGTATCGCGGGTGGAGCGATCTGGGGCGGCATCGTCGGCCTGCTGAAGGCGCGCACCGGGGCGCACGAGGTGATCCTCACGATCATGCTCAACTACGTCGCCTACTACTTGGTGACGTGGATGGTGCGCACCCCGGGACTGCTGCAGCGTCCCGCGGGCGACCAGCCGATCTCGGCGGCAACACCCGCCAACGCCCAGTTCCCCAAGCTCCTCGGGCCGCAGTTCCCCCTTCTCGACCTCGGCTTCGTGCTCGTCGTGATCGCCACCGTGTTCGTCTGGTGGCTCATGGAGCGCTCGAGCCTCGGTTTCCGCCTGCGCGCCGTGGGCGAGAACCCGCACGCGGCTCGCGCCGCCGGCATCTCGGTGCCCCGCATGTACGTCTACGCGATGCTCTTCGCGGGAGGTCTCGCGGGTCTCGCCGGTATGAATCAGATCCAGGGCGCGGTGACCACGGGCTTCGACGGTCTCATCGACTCCGGCATCGGCTTCGACGCCATCACCGTGGCCCTCCTCGGCCGCAGTCGTCCGTGGGGCGTGTTCGCCGCCGGCATCCTGTTCGGGGCTCTCAAGTCGGGTTCGTTCACGATGCAGGCGTCGCAGGGGATCCCCGTCGACATCGTGCTCGTCGTGCAGGCCCTCATCGTGCTCTTCATCGCGGCCCCGCCGCTGGTGCGCACGATCTTCTTCCTCCCCAAGAGCGAGGCCGAGCGCGCGGCCAAAGACCGGGCCAAGGCGGCCAAGAAGGCGGTGGCGGCATGACCGCGACGCATCTCGCGGATGACGCGATCCAGCTGACCACGGTGCGCGTGCGCCACATCAAGCTGGCCGTGAGCCTGGCGGTCGTGACCGTGCTGCTCGCCCTGCTGTTCGCCCTCGTCCCGCGTGACGGGCAGAGCACCTTCCGCCTCGGCGATCCGGCCTCGAACATCGACCTCGGCAGCGTCGCGGTGCCCACCGCGATCACCAGCTGGGGCGTGCTCGTGCTGCTCGTGCTCCTGGCCGCCTGGTCGGTTTGGGACGCGGTCGGCTACCGCCGCACCCCGCTGTGGCTGCCGATCGCCTTCGGCGCGCTGGCCGTGTTCGCCTTCCTCGTGTGGGCGGCGGCCGACGGCCTCGTTCCCGTCACCGGGCTGCTGTTCGGAGCGCTCTCGCTCTCGGTCCCGCTCATCTTCGGTGCCCTCGGCGGAGTGATCGGCGAGCGGGTCGGTGTCGTGAACGTCGCCATCGAGGGGCAATTCCTGTTCGGGGCGTTCAGCGCCGCGCTCGTGGCATCCCTCACCCGCAACCCCTTCCTGGGTCTCGTCGCGGCCATGGTCGGCGGCGTCCTCGTGGCCTTCGTGCTCGCGGCCTTCTCGATCAAGTACCTCGTCGACCAGGTGATCGTCGGTGTCGTGCTGAACGTGCTCGTCACCGGCCTCACCGGCTTCCTCTACGGCGCGCTGCTGGTCCCGAACGAGGACGTGCTGAACCGCCCGGAACGCTTCCCCCGCATCGAGATCCCCCTGCTGGGGGACATCCCGATCATCGGACCGGTGCTGTTCAACCAGACGTTCATCGTCTACCTCATGTACGCCGTCGTCGCGGTGGTCGCGTGGGGCCTGTACCGCACGCGATGGGGCCTGCGCCTGCGCGCCGTGGGCGAGCACCCCCAGGCCGCCGACACCGTCGGCATCAAGGTCAACGCGAGCCGCTTCTGGAACGTCTCGCTCGCCGGGGCGATCGCCGGTATCGGAGGTGCGTACTTCACCCTCGTGTCGGTGGGTCAGTTCACCAAGGAGATGACCGCGGGCCTCGGCTTCATCGCCCTCGCCGCCGTCATCTTCGGGCGCTGGGACCCGATCCGCGCGACGCTCGCCGCGCTGCTGTTCGGTTTCGCGACCAACCTGCAGAACCTGCTGACGGTGCTGCGCACCCCCATCCCCAGCGAGTTCATGCTCATGCTGCCCTACATCGTGACCATCATCGCGGTGGCGGGTTTCGCCGGCCAGATCCGGGGCCCCGCAGCCGCCGGAAAGCCCTACATCAAGGGCTGACCCCCCCTTCCCTTCACGAGAGGACCCCCCACTCCACGATGACCGACATCGACTGGGACGAACTTCGTTCGGCCGCCACGGATGCCATGCACCGCGCGTACGCGCCCTACTCACGCTTCAAGGTGGGCGCCGCGGCGCTCGTCGCCGATGGGCGCATCGTCTCGGGGTGCAACGTCGAGAACGCCTCCTACGGTGTGACGCTGTGCGCCGAGTGCGGTCTCGTGTCCGACCTGCACATGAGCGGGGGCGGCCAGCTCGTGGCCTTCGTCTGCGTCGACGGGGAGGGGCGCACGCTCATGCCGTGCGGCCGCTGCCGTCAGCTGCTGTTCGAGCACGCGATCCCGGGCATGCTGCTCGAGACCGTCAGCGGCATCCGGACCATCGACGAGGTGCTGCCCGACGCCTTCGGCCCGCGCGACCTCGAGGAGGCCGCACGATGAGCGCCGAACAGTACGACGCGGTCGACATCATCCGCGCGCAGCGCGACGGACGCGCCATCACCGAGGGCGAGATCCGCTGGCTGGTCGACGCGTACACGCGCGGCTACGTCATGGACGCGCAGATGTCGGCGTTCACCATGGCGGTGCTGTTGAACGGCCTCGGTCGTGACCAGATCCGCGTGCTCACCGACGCCATGATCGCCTCGGGTGAGCGCATGGACTTCGGTTCCCTCGGCAAGGTGACCGTCGACAAGCACTCGACCGGTGGCGTGGGCGACAAGATCACCCTGCCGCTCGCCCCGCTGGTCGCCGCTTTCGGCGTCGCGGTGCCGCAGCTCTCGGGTCGGGGACTCGGCCACACCGGGGGCACCCTCGACAAGCTCGAGTCGATCCCCGGCTGGCGCGCGGCGCTGTCGAACGACGAGATCATGGCGCAGCTGCGCGACGTGGGCGCGGTCATCTGCGCCGCCGGCACGGGCCTCGCTCCCGCCGACAAGAAGCTCTACGCCCTCCGCGACGTCACCGGCACCGTCGAGGCGATCCCGCTGATCGCCTCGAGCATCATGTCGAAGAAGATCGCCGAGGGCACCGACTCCCTCGTGCTCGACGTGAAGTTCGGCTCGGGCGCCTTCATGCAGGACATCGACCGCGCGCGCGAGCTCGCCGAGACGATGGTCGCGCTGGGCACGGATTCGGGTGTGAACACCACGGCCCTTCTGACCGACATGAACACCCCGCTGGGTCTCGCGATCGGCAACGCCAACGAGGTGCGCGAGTCGGTCGAGGTCCTCGCCGGCGGCGGTCCGGCCGACGTCGTCGAGCTGACGGTGGCCCTGGCCCGCGAAATGCTCACGCTGGCGGGCCAGCCCGACGCCGACGTCGAGGAAGCACTGAAGGACGGCCGCGCGATGGACGTCTGGAACCGCATGATCCGTGCGCAAGACGGAGATCCAGATGCCGACCTCCCCGCGCCCCGCGAGACCCACACGGTCCTCGCCGAGCGTTCGGGCGTCGTCTCGCGCGTCGAGGCCCTCCCGTTCGGGATCGGTGCGTGGCGTCTGGGCGCGGGTCGCGCCCGGGCGGAGGACGCCGTCGTGCACGCGGCGGGCATCGACCTGCACGTCACCGTCGGCCAGTCGGTGACCGCCGGTCAGCCGCTGTTCACCCTGTCGGCGGACGACGAGTCGCGTTTCGAGCGCGCGCTCGGCGCCGTCGAGGGCGCACTCGAGATCGGCGACACCGCCCCCGCGGCAACGCCCATCGTGCGCGAGCGCATCACCGCGTGATGGCATCCGGAAAGAAGGACACCGTGGCATCCGAAGACTTCCGCATCGGCCGGACGAAGATCGCCGAGCTGCCGAAGGTCTCGCTGCATGATCACCTCGACGGGGGCCTCCGCCCGCAGACGGTGCTCGAGCTCGCCGACGAGATCGGTCTCGACCTGCCCGCCGACGACGCGAAGGGCCTCGAGGCGTGGTTCTCCGACCACATCGACGGCGGCTCGCTCGAGGACTACCTCGAGAAGTTCTCGGTCACCGTCGGCGTCATGCAGACCCGCGAGGGCCTCGTACGCGCGGCCAAGGAGTTCGTCGAAGACCTCGCGGCCGACGGCGTGGTCTACGGCGAAGTCCGATGGGCTCCCGAGCAGCACCTCACCCGCGGCCTCAGCCTCGACGACGTCGTGGACGCCGTGCAGGAGGGTATCGAGCAGGGCGAGGATGCCGCCGACGCACGCGGGCGGGACATCCGTGTCGGCCAGCTGTTGACGGCCCTGCGCCACAACGACAACGCGCGCGACATCGCCGAGCTCGCCGTCTCGTGGCGCGGACGCGGCGTGGTCGGCTTCGACCTGGCGGGGCCGGAGGACGGGTTCCTGCCGCAGCGGCATCGCGAGGCGTTCGACTACCTGGCCGAGCAGTTCTTCCCCACGACCGTGCACGCGGGGGAGGGGGCGGGATTGGCATCCATTCGCTCCGCCCTCCTCGACGGTCGGGCGCTCCGCCTCGGCCACGGCGTGCGCATCGCCAACGACCTCGACGTCGTCTCGCGCGAGGGCGAGGAGGTGCAGGTCACCTTCGGCGACCTCGCCCGCTGGGTGCGCGACCGCGAGATCACGCTCGAGCTGTCGCCGACGTCGAACCTCCAGTCGGGAGCCGTCACGGCGTGGGGCGACACGATGGACGCTCACCCGTTCGACCTGCTGTACCAGCTCGACTTCTCGGTGACGGTGAACGTCGACAACCGGCTGATGAGTGCGACCACGCTCACCCGCGAGTTGGGCTTGCTGGCGCAGGCGTTCGAGTACGACCTCGACGACCTCGAGGCGTTCCAGCTGAACGCGGCCGCCGGCGCCTTCCTCCCGGTCGAGGAGCGCGAGGAGCTGATCGAGATCATCTCGGAGGGGTTCCACCGCTGACGCGGTGCGGGCGGCGCTCACCGGTTTCGGTGGGCGCCGCCGTCGTTTCCTAGGAACGGGCGGCACCGAGCTCGCCCGTGCCGAACTCCTGACCTTCCGCGCTGCACGCGTCGTGCGTCGGCGGTGATGGTGTCTGAGGAGCGAGGTTCTCAGGAGTTTCGCTCACCTGACCGTCCGCGCTGACCGCGGGCGGAGTCAGGGCCGCGGCAGGAAGCCCGCGAGCTGCTCGGCGATCACCCGGTCGACCTCGGCGGGGTCGGTCGTGGGGGTGCCATCGCCGGGTTGCGGACCGTAGGAGCCGAACGAGGCGTGCGAGGCGCCGGGGATCTCGACGAAGGTCGCGGTCGCGGGGAGTTCGCCCTTGGCATCCGCGATCTTCTGCGGGGTGGACAGGCCGTCTTCGGATCCCGAGAGGCTGAGGACGGGAAGGCCGGATGCCGACAGGTCGTTCGCGCAGTACGCGGCGAAGAGCACCAGGGCGTCGGCGTCGCCGGCGAGTTGGCAGGCGCGGACGCCGCCGAGGGAATGACCGCCGACAGCCCAGGTCGACACGTCCGGCGCGAGGTCGGTGAACGTCGACAGGGGACGGGGATCGAAGAAGGCCAGGTTGAGCCAGGGGCGCGTGATCACCACGGTCACACCGTCGTCGACGACCGTGTCCGCGAGGGTGGCGATGTACCCCTCCGCCTCGACCTTCGCGCCCGGGATGAAGACCAGTCCCTGCCCGGTCGCCCCCGTCGCGGGGGAGAGGACGATGCCCGCACCGTCATCGGTGATCGTTAGAGCCGGGTTCGCCTGGGCCTCGGCGAGCGGGCCGGGTTCGGCGCCCATCACTCCCACCTGGGTGTAGATCAGGATGCCGACGACCAGCAGCACGACGAGAGCGCCCAACCCGCCGAGAGTCCACCGCAGCCACCGCCGGCGACGGCGAGGATCGCGCGCAGGAGGGGGATCGGCGGGGGTCTCGCTGGGGGTCACCTCTCGAGCGTATCCTCGCCGGTCGGCGTCGAGGCGCGCGGTACCCGACGCCGAAACGCCTCCGCCGATGTGGCGCGCGGGGCGGCACATCGGCGGAGGTTCGGAGCGCAGCGGGTGTCAGGCGGGAAGGGCCGCCTTGCGGGCCGACACGATCTCGACGATGCGCGCGTACAACGGGTGCTCGACGTCGAGGCCGGTGACCTCGGCGGTGAACGTCTCGGCGTCGAGCTCGCGCAGCATCCGCTGCAGGTCGACGGCCTGGGCGTCCTCGGCATCCGAGAACTCCAGAGCCGCGGCCATCGCGGACACCAGCGCATCGACGGGAAGACCCCGGTCGACGGCTTCGGCCGCCGGGCCCACGAAGCGCTCGTGTCGCGAGAGCTTGCGCAGGGGCTGCCGACCCACCCGCCACACGGTGTCGGGGAGGGCGGCGTTGCGGAACCGGCGCAGGATCGTCGCGCGGTACTCGCCCTGCACGTCGGCGTCGAGCTCGTGCTTCTCGACGAGCAGAGCGCTGGTCTCCTCGAGGGCCGCCTCGACCTTGGCCGCGATCTCGTGGTTCGACAGAGCGTCCGAGATGCGGTCGATCCCGGCCTGCGCGCCGAAGTACGCCGTGGTGGCGTGCCCGGTGTTGACCGTGAAGAGCTTGCGCTCGATGTAGGGCTCGAGGTCGTCGACGAAGTGCGCACCGGGGATGTTCGGCGGGGTGTCTCCGAACGGCGGTCGCTCGATCGCCCACTCGTAGAAGGGTTCGACCGTGACGTCGACGCCGCCGCCGGACTGGGCCGGGACGATCCGGTCGACCGCGGTGTTGGCGAAGACGGCACGGGATGCCAAGGCATCCCACGACTCGCCCGCGAGCTCGACCACGTGCTCGCGCAGCTGATCGGTCGCGCCGATCGCGTTCTCGCACGCCATGATCTGCAGCGGGGGGAGGGAGGGGTCGCGGAGGGCGAGACCCGCCACGATGTGCGGGGCCACGAACTTCAGGATCGTGGGGCCGACGGCGGTGGTCACCACGTCGGCGGTCGCGATCTCGTCGACGAGCGCCTCGGCATCCACCGAACTGTCGATCGCGCGGAAGCCGGTCACCTCCTTGTCGACGCCCCCCTCGCCCACCTCGTGGACGGTGTAGGACGACGCCGAATTGATGGCCTCGACCAGGGATGCCGAGACGTCGGAGAAGACGAGCTCGTAGCCGCCCTCGTGCAGGAGCAGGCCGACGAAGCCGCGGCCGATGTTCCCGGCGCCGAAATGGACGGCCTTCATGCGTTGACGGAACCCGAGAGGGCCTCGAACAGCTCCTCGGGCGAGGAGGCGGCCTTCAGACGCGCGACGTCGTCTTCCTCGGAGAAGAGGATGGCGATCTGCGAGAGGATCTCGAGGTGCTCGTCGCCCTTGCCGGCGATGCCGATCACGAAGGTGACGGGCTCTCCGCCCCAGTCGACACCGCCGTCGTAGCGGACGACCGACAGGCCGGAGGTGAGGATGGCCTGCTTGGTCTCGTTCGTGCCGTGGGGGATCGCGAGCTCGTTGCCCATGTACGTCGACACGGTCTCTTCACGCTGCTGCATGGCGGCGAAGTACTCGGCGGTGACGGCGCCGGTGGCCTGCAGCAGGTCGGCGGCTTCCTTCATCGCCTCCTCGCGGGTGGCGCTGCCGGGGTGGATGCGGACGGATTCGCTGCGGAGGACGTCTGACATGGTTCTCGCCTTTCTCGTCGTGCTGTCCAGCCTCGCAAAACGCGGGCCGGACGGGAAGACGCCAGGGGCCGGGCTGACGCACCGGCCCCTGGCGTGCTAGGGGTTACTTCGCTTCGTGCTGCGCGCGCACCATCTCCACGACCTCGTCGTAGCGCGGCGAGTTCATGAAGTTGTCGACCGAGACGTGCACCGAATCGGGCGACTGCGCCTTCGCACGGTCGGTGAGCTGGTTCTGCGTGATGACCAGGTCGGCCGAGCCGTCGAGGTTCGCGATCGCCTGGTTGGTGACCGTGACGCCGTCGATGCCGGCCTTCTTGATCTTGTTGCGCAGGACGCTCGCGCCCATGGCGGACGAGCCCATGCCGGCGTCGCACGCGAACACGATGTTGTTCAGCTGCTTCGTGGCGACGGCGCCGCCTTCGAGCCCGCCGAGCGCCGCATCGACGTCGCGATCGGCCGTCTCGGTGGTGCCCGAGCCGGTGGTGCCGGCGGCACGGGTGCGGAGGGCGCCGAGGGCCGACGACTCCTTGCCCTTGTTCGCCGCGGTCTGGTCGATGGCCGCAGCGAAGCTGTCGCCCTCGGCCTCCTGGTCGCGCTTGCGCGAGGCGCGGAGGATGACGCCGGCCACGAGGAAGGTCACGGCCGCGGCCACGACGACCGACAGGTAGACCACCAGGAGGTTGGCGGGACCGGCGCCGATGGCGGCGACGGTGACGGCGATGATGCTGCCGGGAGCGGCCGGGAAGGCCAGGCCACCCTGGAAGATCATGTTCGTCGCGACACCCGACGCGCCACCGGCGATCAGGGCGAGGATCGTCATGGGCTTGGCGAGCGCGTACGGGAAGTAGATCTCGTGGATGCCGCCGAGGAACTGGATGATGATCGCGCCCGGAGCCGAAGCCTTGGCCGCTCCGACACCGAAGAAGGTGAAGGCGAGGAGGAGGCCCAGGCCGGGGCCGGGGTTGGCCTCGATGAGGAACAGGATCGACTTGCCGGAGTTCGCCGCCTGCTCGATGCCGAGCGGGGTGAACACGCCGTGGTTGATCGCGTTGTTGAGGAACAGCACCTTGGCCGGCTCGACGATGATCGAGAGCACCGGGAGCAGGTTGAACTGCACGAGGAACGCCACGATGCTGCCGAGGACCGCGCTGATGCCGAGGAAGACCGGGCCGAAGGCGAAGAAGCCGACGATCGCGAGGATCATGCCGAGGATGCCGGCCGAGAAGTTGTTCACGAGCATCTCGAAGCCGGGGCGGATCTTGCCGTCCCAGAGCTTGTCCATCTGCTTGGTGATCCAGGCCGCGAGCGGGCCCATGATCATCGCGCCGAGGAACATCGGGATGTTGGTGCCGACGATGACACCCATCACGGCGATCGTGGCGACCACGCCACCGCGCGCACCGTAGACGATGCGTCCACCGGTGTTGGCGATGAGCAGCGGGAGCAGGTACGTGATCATGACGCTGACCAGGCCGACGTAGCCCTGGTACGTGCCGCCGTCGGTGTTCGCGGTCAGCGCGGTCATGGCGCCGGGCCAGTTGATGGCCGCAGCGTCACCGCCGCCGCCGAGGATCTCGGCGACCGGCGCCCAGTGCCAGCCGAAGGGGCTGTTGGCACCGAAGAACCCGGCGGGGATGAAGAGCATGGTGATGAAACCCCATGCGATGAATGCCGCGATGTTCGGCATGATCATGCCGGAGAGGAACGTGCCGAATCGCTGTACCGCGATGCGAGCCCCTCCCGGCTTCTTGGTGGGTGACGTCGTCGTCATTGCTGTGTCTCCTTGACTGGCTGCACGGCCGGAGCCGCGATGGGGGTGCGGCTTACGCCGCCGAGTGGGTGGAGGCTGCCTGGGCGGCCTCTCGGGCGGAGGCCGCGTCGTCGGCGGCCAGGGCTGCCTCGGCGATGCGGCGGGCATCGTCGAGAGAGTGGGTGAGCAGGGTGGCGCGCACGTCGGCGAGGGCGGTGGGGGCCATCGACAGCGTGGTGGCGCCGAGACCGACCAGCACGACGGCGAGCAGCGGGTCGGCCGCCGCCTCGCCGCAGATGCCGACGGGCTTGCCGTTCGTGCGGCCTGCGGCCCCGACCTCGCGGATGAGGCGGAGGACGGCCGGATGCCACGGGTCCTGGAACGACGCGACCGAACCGAGCAGGCGGTCTGCGGCGAGCGTGTACTGCGTCAGGTCGTTGGTGCCGATCGAGGCGAAGTCCGCGATCTGCAGGATGCGGTCGGCGAGCAGCGCGGAGGAAGGCACCTCGACCATCACGCCGGTGGTCTTCAGGCCGTAGTCCTTGGCCAGGGCGGTGAAGTAGCGCGTCTCCTCGACGGTCGAGACCATCGGCGCCATGACCCAGAGGTCGGCCGGACCCGCCTCGGACGCCCGGGTCGCGGCATCCGCCTCCGCCAGGGCGGTGAGCTGCTCGCGCAGGATGTCCTCGCTCGCGCGGAGGGCGCGCAGCCCCCGCAGGCCCAGCGCCGGGTTCTCTTCGTGCGCGTCGTTGAGGAAGGGAAGCGGCTTGTCGGCGCCGGCGTCGAGCACGCGCACGACGACCTTCTTGCCGGGGAAAGCGCTCAGCAGTTCGATGTAGGCGGCGCGCTGCTCTTCGACGGTGGGCGCGGAGCTCGAGCTGAGGAAGAGGAACTCGGTGCGGAACAGACCCACGCCCTCGGCGCCGAGCTCGACGGCCTCGGCCGCACCGCCGGGCTTGCCGAGGTTCGCCAGCAGGGGGACCTTCGTGCCGTCCGAGAGGGCGCCGTCGGTGATCGGAGCGGATGCCGCGGTCCTGCGGGCGTCGGCGCGGTTCTGCGCGCGGGCGAGGTCGTCGTCGGTGGGATCGACGGTGACGACGCCGGCCGCAGCGTCGACGATGACGCTCTGTCCGTCGACGAGGTCTTTCGCGCCGGCCGCGCCGACGACCGCGACGATCGACTTCTCGCGGGCGAGGATGGCAGTGTGCGAGGTGGGGCCGCCCTCGGTGGTGACCAGGGCGAGCACCTTGTCGAGATCGAGCAGAGCGGTATCGGCGGGAGCGAGGTCCTTGGCGACGAGCACGAAGGGGTGGCCGGGATCCGGGATGCCGGGAGCCGCGACGCCCCGCAGGCGCGCGATGACCCGCTGGGCGACGTCGTCGAGGTCCGCTGCGCGCTCACCCAGATAGCCGCCGAGGGCCACGAGCTGCTCGCGGAAGGAGGCGAAGGCGTCGTGCACGGCGAACTCACCGGTCTTGCCAGCGGCCAGGCGGCTGTCGACCTCGGCCTCGAGCGTGGGGTCTTCGGCGATCATCGCCTGTGCCTCGAGCACGTCGCGCGCAGCTCCTCCGGCCTGGGCGCCGCGGGCCTCGAGCTCGCGGGCGACGGCGCCGATGGCCTCGCGCACGCGCGCCGTCTCGTCTTCGACGCTCAGATCGCTCTTCGCGTCCTTGGGTGCGGGCAGAGGCTCGGCCATGCGCGCGATGGGTCCCTGGGCGACGCCCAGGCCGATTCCGACTCCACGGAGTTCCGTCATGGTGCTGTGTTTCCTTTACTCGGCGTCGTGGTCGGTGGTCAGAAGCTCCGCGAGGCGCTCCAACGTCGCTTCGGCGGTGTCGCCGTCGGCGGTGAGGGTCACGTAGTCGCCCTGCTCGAGACCGAGCGCGATGATTCCGAGGATGCTCGCGGCGTTGACGGGGGTGCCGGCGTCTTTGGCGAGGGTCACGGGGATACCGGAGTCTCTCGCCGCCTGCGCGAAGAGCTTCGCGGGGCGCGCGTGCAGGCCGTGCGACGATCCGATACGGACGGTGCGGGTCAAGTGGGGCATGGTGTCCTCTCCGTCGTTTTCAGATCGTGTCCGCGGGCTGGCGGGAACGCAGGGCGTCCTCGACCAGGGCGAGGGTTCGGGCGCCGCTGTGGTCGGTGAAGACATCGTCGGGAAGCAGCACCACGCTCACGCCGCGGGGCGTGGCCTGGAGGCGGATGTCCTCGAGTTCGAGGGCCAGGTGCGGACCCACCAGCACGATGTCGGCCGCGTCCAGGTCGATCGGGAGGGATTGCGAGGTTCCCGCCGATGCGGAGTAGTCCAGGCCCTTCTCGTGGGCAGCGCGACGGACGCGTTGCGCCACGAACGTGCTCGACGCACCCGCTCCACACACCACGAGGATCTTCATCGACCGGCCTTTCTTCCTCTCGATTTTCCGCACCCCGCTCACAGCGGACAACCAGGTTCGTTTCCCACCCCCCGGAACGCGGATGCCGTGACCCCGCCACCGTGCGCGTGCACATCCCCGCGCCCGGCGGGGGAGGGCGTGAAAGGATGGGGGAATCGCCGCTCACCGGTGCGGCGCGGAGGACGGATCGTGACGACGAAAGCTCGCCAAGACCGCCTGCTGGCCCTGTTGCTGCGGGACGGGGAATGGTCGACCGCGGCCTCGCTCGCCGACGCCCTCGGGGTGACTCCGCGCAGCATCCGCTCCTACGTCACGGCCATCAACGCTCGTGTCGCCGGCGGTGCGGCGGTCGAGTCCGGCCCCCTCGGCTATCGCGCCGGGGCCGAGGCGGCCGCAGCGCTGCGCGCCCTCACCGGAACGGATACCGGTACCCCGCGCGACCGCTTGCACACTCTCGTGCGCCGTTTGCTGGACTCCGCCGACGGCATCGAGGTCTTCGACACCGCCGATGCCCTCCACGTCAGCGCGGCGACCCTCGAGGCCGACCTGTCCCGTGTCCGCGGGCTGCTGGGGGGCACCGAGCTGACCCTCGAGCGCTCGGCATCCACCGCTCGTCTCCGGGGAACCGAGGTCGCTCAGCGTCGCCTGTTGTCGAAGCTCGCCCACGACGAGATGGACGCCGGGCTGTTCGACCTCGACGCCCTGCGCCGCACGCTCGGCGAGCAGTCGGTCGGAGCGCGCGCCTTCGGTCCGTTCAAGGCCGAGCTCGTCGCCGAGCTCGGGGCGCTCGGCTACTACGTCAACGAGATCGGCATCGGCGACGTCGTGATGCACATCGCGATCGCCGCCGACCGCACGACCCGCGACCGCGCCCTCGGCTCGCCGGGCGGCGACTCCTCGGACGCGGCGGCCGCGGTGGTCGACGTGCTCGACCGGCTCACTCGAAAGCACATCGGCGTCCAGCTCGGCTCGGGCGATCTGCGGCACCTCGCGACGCTCGTGCTGACGCGCATCGTCGCCCCGGGATCGCCGGGCGGCGACGACGTGCGCTCCCGCCTCGACCCGTCGGTCGAGGCGGCCGTGCGGCGGGTCGTCGAGAACGCGGCATCCGAATTCCTCGTCGACATCGCTCACGACGACTTCATCCTGCGCCTGGCCCTGCACGTGCAGAATCTGCTGCATCGCGCGCGTGAGCAGGCCTGGTCGCGCAATCCGCTGACGCGGTCGCTGAAGTCGACGTACCCGATGATCTTCGAGGTCGCGGTGTACATCGCGAAGGGGCTGCAGGACGGTCTCGGCATCCCGATCCTCGACGACGAGATCGCCTACATCGCCATGCACGTCGGCGGCCGGCTCGAGCGCAGTCGCCGGGCCGACCAGCTGCTGACGGCGACCATCGTCTGCCCCGGGTACTACGAGCTGCACGAGCTGCTGCGCTCGAGCGTCGACCGCTCGCTCGGTCAGGCCATCGAAGTCGTGGGCGTCGAGACGCGCATCGACCCGGCCTGGGACGCGATCGACACCGATCTCGTGCTCACGACCATCGATCCGCCGCGGCCGGGGGATCGGTTCGTGCGCATCCAGCCGTTCCTCACCGGCGCCGACGTGGAGCGGGTCCAGGCCGCGGCCGGGCGCATCCGTCGTGGTCGTCGTCTCGCCCGACTGCGGGCCGAGCTCGAGGGGTACTTCGCGCCCGAGGCCTTCGTGCGGGGGCTGGATGCCGCCGAGGGCGAGGCCGGCGTCATCCGACGCCTCGGTCGGATGCTGGTGGAGCAGGGCGTCATCGACGACGCCTACGTCGCCCGGGCGGTGGAGCGCGAGGCGATCTCGTCGACGGCGTTCACCGACGCCCTCGCCGTGCCGCACGCGATGGGCATGACCGCGACCCGGACCCGCATCGCGATCGGCATCGCCGACCCCTCGATCGCGTGGGGCGAGGGCCGCGTGCAGGTGGTGGCGCTCGTGGCCTTCAGCGAGACCGATCGCGAGGCGTTCCAGACGGTGTTCGAGCAGTTCGTCGAGGTCTTCAGCGAGCGCGACAGCGTGCAGCGCATCGTTCGCCGCGGCACAGACTTCGCTGCGTTCCTGGACGAACTGGTCGCGGTGATCGACGGCTGACCGCGCGCGGCCGGCCGGGGCTCGAACTCCGCGGTCGGCGGACGCGATGCGCTTGCGGGCAGGGAGAGCTCGTTTGCGATCGCGGGGCGCTCCCGCGAGCGTCAGCCCGCCAGGGCATCGGAGCGTGCGACACCGAGCAGGCGCTCGATCGCGTCGGCCGCGCGCGGGGCTGCCCGGCCATCGCCGTAGAGCTCCCGGGCGCGAGACATGCGGGCGTGTGCGGCGGGGTCATCGAGCAGGGTGGCAAGTTCGGCGGCGACTACCTCCCGGCGTGTACCGATGAGCCGCGCGGCTCCGGCCTCGACCCCCTCTCCGCGCTCGGTGGTGTCCCGCACGACCAGGGCGGGCACGCCGAGCGCGGGAGCCTCCTCCTGCACCCCGCCCGAGTCCGTGACCACGCAATGAGCGCGGGCGAGCAGGCGACCGAACTGGGCGTAGGGCAGAGGTTCGCACAGGATCACGCGATCGGTGTCACCCACAGCCGAGAGGACCTCGCGACGTACGCGCGGGTTCGGGTGCATCGGCAGGATGGCCACGACGCCGGAGCGGGCGGTGACCGTCTCGGCCACAGCGGCCACGACGCGCGCGAGCGGGCCGTCCCACGACTCGCGCCGGTGGACCGTGACGAGCACGATCCTTTCCCACCCGTTCGCGATCTCCTCCATCGCGGGATCGTCGAAACGCTGTGGATGCGTCCTCTGCCAGCGGAGGGCATCGATACCGGTGTTGCCCGTGACCACGATCTCGTCGGGAGCGATCCCCTCGGCGCGGAGATTGGCGGCCGCGCTGTCGGTCGGTGCCAGATGAAGCGAGGCCAGTGGCGCGATCAGCCGGCGGTTGCCTTCCTCGGGGAAGGGCGAGCGCAGATCGCCCGATCGCAATCCGGCCTCCAGGTGGATCACGCGCGACCCCGCGTAGTACGCCGCGACGGCGGCGAGCGCGGCACTGGCGGTGTCTCCCTGCACGACGACGGCATCCGGGGCTGCCTCCGCCCAGCGGTGCGCGAGGGCGGCGAAGATCGCGGACGACGTCTCGGCGAGCGATGCCCCGCTCCGAAAGACATCGAGGTCGACGTCGGGCGCGATACCGAACGACGCGTTGACCTCGTCGGCCATCTGCCGGTGCTGACCGGTGACGGTCACGGTCGTGCGCGCGGAACTGCGTCGCCGGAGTTCCGCGACCAGCGGCGCGCACTTCACCGCCTCCGGGCGGGTGCCGTACACGACATCGATCCAGGGACGACTCATCGGCGGTCCTTTCTGCCCGGTCGGGTACCGGTGCGGCGTCGGTCGCGGCGGAGGGGTGCCGCAACATCGAGGTGATCGGCGGGGGACGTGGCACTTCTGGCCGTCGACGTGGTCGTGGAGCCGTCTCGTCGGACGGGGCGCGAGGCGCCCCCGGCGCGTGCGCGACCTCGTCGTCCGACGTCGGGATCCGCGACCCCTCGCCGCGGGGATTCGCGCAGGGCGATGCGCAATACGAGAAGGATCGCGGCGATGAAGCCGGCGATGACGAAGAGCGAGCCGAGGTAGCGATGCACGAGGTCGAAGCCTTCGCGTCCGTATCCGCTGTACGCCCACGCGGCGGAGCCGAAACGGATCATGTTGCTGGCCACGGCGACGGCCACGCCGACGGCGAGACCCAGAACGACCCGCGCGGAGCGTGCGCGCGTCACCCCCAGCACGGCGGCGGCCAGGAGCACCAGCGGGACGACGAGGACGGTCGTCGAGCACAGAGCCGTGATCGAGAGCCCTGCGACCTCGGGGGTGCCGATGCCGAAGTACACGATCGAGCCCGACGCGACCGCGCGACCGGGGGTGAGCGCGGCGACGACGGCGCGCGCGAGCTGTGCCTCGGCCCGACGCGTGTCGGCTTCCGCGATGACCAACAGCGCCGCGATCGCGAGCAGAAGCGCGACCAGCAGCGTGCGATGGGCCCGACCGGCGCGGGGGAGGGAGACGGCCGCGGCGACGCTCACGACTCGACCGCCAGAAGAAGGCGTCCGGCCTCGGCGTTGCGGCGCGTCTTCGTCCACCCGCGCCGCCCCGTCAGCATGCGGCCGAACGCGCGGATCACGCAGACGTAGCTCTGGTACATGTACAGCCAGTAGCCCAGCCCCCACACCGCCGCACGCCAGAGCGGGTGTCGCTCCTCGCGCAGCACGTACACGAGCGGCCAGAGCGAGAACGGCAGGATGCCGGTGAGCACCCAGAGCGGCAGGATCCACGTGGACGACGAGACCCAGCTGAGGATGCCACCGGGCGCGAGGGCCCCCGAAACGAGCATCGCCACGGCCACGCTGGGCCACAGCACCGATCCGGCGAGCTGGATGTAGGGGATCGCGAGGAAGTACGCCGCCTCGAGGGCGCCGGCATTGGTGAAATGACGTGACGAGAAGATGCGCGGGAGGTACCGTGCGCACTGCAGTCCGCCCTGGCACCATCGCGTGCGCTGCGTGAGCAGTCGACGCGCCGAGGGGAGTGCTTCCTGTGAGACCCACGTGTCGTGGGCGTACACCGTCCGATATCCGGCGAGCATGATCCGCAGCCCCACCTCGTAGTCCTCGAGCAGCGCATCGCCCCACGGTTCCCCCTTCGCCGACGAGGCGGCACGGAGGGCACTCAGACGGGTGAACTGCCCGTTTCCACCGAGACCGACCGAGACCGTGCGCATCCGCAGGACCTGCATCGCCGCGATCGTGGTGCGGAACTCGATGTCCTGCATCCTCACGAGGTAGCGAGCCCACGCCTGAGCGAGACGACCCCGTCCCCCCAGGGGTGCGGGGTCGTCTCTGTTGCTCATCCGCACCGCGACCTGTACGGCACCGACGTCGGCTGAGCCGAAGGCGGTGGGGCCCGACGCCTGACGGAGGGCGTTCGGGGCGAGGGATCCATCGGCGTCGAGGACGATCACGATGGTGCGATCGTCTTCGACGCCGCCCTCGCCCCGGGACGCCCGCCAATGCATCAGCTGCGCGTAGGCGGCGTTGAGGGCCGCCCCTTTGCCGGTGCGAGCGTCGGGGAGGCGGCGGATCACCGCGTGCACGAAGCAGTCGCCGGCGGCGACGGTCGAGACGATGTCCCCGGTGCCGTCCGTGCTCGCGTCATCGATGATCCACACGTGCACGTCGGGGAACCGCTCCCGCATCCTCGTCAGCGTCTCCGCGATCACGGTCGCCTCATCCCGGCAGGGGATGAAGGCGTGCCACTCGAACTCCCGACGGTCGCCGCCGCGAGCGCGCCTCCGACGAGCGAACGGGACGACGATGAGCGTCGTGTAGGTCAGGAACATCACCAGGAACACGAACGAGAGCGAGAAGAGGATGTCGAGAGGGTTCACGAGTTTCGTCGGGCCTCTCCGGATGCCGCCGCCTCGTCGCCGTGACCGCGCAGCCACGCCGAGCGCCACGCCAGGAGTGCGCCGAGCAGGGCCGCGCCGGCCCCGACGACGACGAGCGTCGCCGTCGGGGCCGTCGAGCCGGTGACCGCAAGGATCGCGGCCCCTCCGCCCATCGCGCCGTTGCGGTACATCGCGTCAGCCCCGGATGGATGCCGCGCGGGCACGACGACGCAACGCGATCCCGGCCAGAACGATCGCACCGACGCCGATGAATCCGCCGGCCAGGGCTGACGACTCGGGCCCGGCGACCGGAACGGCCAGCTGTCCGGCGTTGGGACCGACCGTCGCGTTCGCGAGGTTCACGCTGGCCACCGACCCGGAGGGACCGAGGCCCAGACGCAGCGCGGTCTGCGTGAACGAACCGTCCGAACCGGTCGACTGCACGTTGACCTGCATCTGTGCCAGTTGCGTCAGCGCATTGCTGAGCGGGGTGACGACGGTGCTGCTGATCCCGTTCAGCGCGGGCACGATCGTCGCCTTCGCGGTGTCGACGGCCGCTTGCAGGGCGATCCCCGCAGCCGCGGTGAAGATGTTCGATCGAAGGTTCGTGGCGAGGGCGCTCGCCGCGTTCAGGACACCGTCGACCTGGCTGACGATCTTGTTCGCAACGGCCTGCGGGACGTACGAGAGCAGGTCGGTGCCCGGCGGCAGAGCGTTGACGCTGGAGACACCGGCGGCCGAGGTCAGGTCGTCGAGCGTCAGCTGGACCGTGCCCGACGAGAACGGATTCGTCAGTCCCGCACCGCTGGTGTTCGCGAGCGCGATCAGCGTGTTCAGCGCCGGGTTGATGATGCCGAGCACACCGGAGACGATCGTGCCGTCGACCACGAAACCGGCGTCGGAGAGGACGTACTGACCGGTCTGCGTGCCGTCGGCGGCTTGCTGGGCGGAGGCGGCCAGCACACCCAGATCGACTTTCAGCCCGACGGGCGCCGACGACGATCCCAGCCGGAAGGTCGCCGACTGGTTCGCGGACGGCGAGCCGACGTTCGAGGGCGTGACCGTGTCCGCGCCGATGAGGCTGGGGGCAGCCGAGACGGCGCCGGAGAACGCGGAAGAACTGCCGTCGTCGCGCGCTTGGGCGTACTGGCCGACAGCGCCGAGCTGGATGATCCCGTTGTCGCCGAAGAGGTTCGTCGATCCCGCCGACAGGCCGACGAGGCCCGCGATCGCCGAGGCGTCGAGCGGCTGGTCGGTGGTGACGTCGCCGCTGGCATCGGGGTTGACCGCCTGCGCTCCCCTCAAGGCGAGGGCGTTGTCGAGCACGTTCGTCCCGAGCAGGGACGTCTCGACGAGCCGCCCGGTGCCCTGTGAGACGACGGCTGCAGCTTGGGCGCTGGTCGCCGGGATGAGCAGAGCGGCGGCGACGGCGACCGCACCTGCGGTCCGCGTCGTGCGCCGCACCCGGCCGTAGGACGTTGATGATCCGGTGGTCATGGTGTCTTCTTCCTGGTCAATCCGCGCGCCATGGAGCCCGCGATCGGGTCGGGTCATGCGGGTCGTGGTGACGCTAGGGGCTCGCAGAGATCGGCACATCGGTGTGGCACACGTAACGTTCCGGAGGGGGCTCTCAGCGTGGTGCTCGGTATGGCTGCGCAAACACTGATGCCTCTCAGTGACGAGGGAGACGCGCGGAATTCGGTGTAGGAACGGAGGGGGGTGCCGCCTCGCGTACCCCTGGTACAAGGGGGTTGCAAACAATGAGTGGTGCTCGAACATTCGTGGGGCGCTCGGTGGAACGAGCCCTGGCGGTAGCCGCCTTCAGCCGGAATCGGAGCGTGTTCGTGACAGGCCCCAGCCGGAGCGGGCGCTCAACGCTCCTGACGTCGGTCGTGAGGGATCTGGCCCGGCCCACGGTTTTCCTGGAACGTCGTCCGAACGGCGTGACACGGTGCGGTCCCCGCACGACGGACCGGCATCCGGTGGCGGGGGAGGACGATGTCGCCGCTCTGATCGACGCGCTCGCCCACGACATCCCTCTCGTCGTCGACGACCTGGACCTGCTCCCGTACCCGGTGCTGGCCCCGCTCATCGACGCCTTCCGCACGACGCCGACCGTCTTCCTGGCCGCCATGTCGCCTCGTCATGTCGTGGCGTCGGCGAGTGCGGAGCGATGGGAGACACTGCGCCCGATGTTCGATCAGTCCGAGGCCCTCGCCATACCCCTGCCGCCGCTGTCTCTGCGCGAGACGGCGGATCTCGGCGATGCCCTGCGCACGGCCCGCTACGGGGCCGATCGCGCGGACGACGCCTGGCACATGGCGCTGCACCACCTCAGCGGGGGGAGCCCGGCCCTCGTGCGCGAGATCGTCGAAGCGGCGGCGGCCCGCGGCCGCCTTCATGCGCTTCTGCCGATCGACCCCCAGAGCGACGCTCTCCCGGGGGCGGTCGTGGCATCCGCGATGAAGATGCTCGCTCCTCTGGACGCTCGTGAGCGACGGATCCTCGCGGCTCTGGCCGAGCTCGGGCCTGTGCCCAACGGGCATCTCGGGTCGATCGTTGCCTCTGACGTCCTTGCGCGGCTGCACGACGGCGGCCTGCTGTCGGCGGGGGCGGATCCCAGTACCTCCGCCGTGAGCGGTGTGATCGCGCGGATGGTGACCGATTCGAGCGATCTCGGTGATTTCGACGACGAGCGGCGAGCTCTGGCGCGAGAACTACTCCTTCTCTCCCGGCACTCGTCGCGTCTGACGCCGGGGGAGGAGAAGTTCTGCGCGCGGTGGGCCGACGCGGCGGGCGACGCGTCGCTCGAGAAGGCCCTCGCCCGGATCCTTCCGCGGGCAGCGCTTGCGCTCGCGCGGTCGAGTTCGCCCTGTGAGGCCCTATCCGTCGCGGAAAGAGTGCTCGAGGCGAAGCCCGATGCGACCGCGTTCTCCGCGCTCATCCTCGCCCGCGTCGCTCTCGGGGAGTACTCCGAGGCCGAACGTCTGCTGGATCACTACCCCGTTCCCACGACGAAGGAGGAGCGCGAGGGGGCTCTCCACGTGCACGTGAGCGTCCTGTTCTCTACCTGCACGGGGATCGACGCGGCCCTGGAGCGGCTGCGGACCTTGGCCGACTGGGCCCCTGACGACGAGGCGTGGCGGCTTCGGCTGGAGTGCTCGGTCAACGCCCTGTCGCTGTCCAGCGGGTCGGCCCCCGACCTTCCGGACAACCTGACCATGCTGGACCCGCACGCGGACGAGGAGACGGTCAGTCTGACCGAGGCGTGTCAGGCGGCCTTCGAGGCCTCGCGCGGCGACAGCGCGAGAGTGCACGAGCTCCTGCACCGACGGCATCAGACGCACGGGATGGACGTGGAGTCGAACTTCACGGTCTTCCGGCTGCACGCCTTCGCCCTGATGATGCTCGGAGAGGATCTGGACCTGGTCCAGAGGGCCACGCGGCGTCGCCTGCTGGTCGCACGATGGGAGGATCGGCAAGACGATGTGGCGCTGCTCGCTCTCACGGACGCGTCGATCCAGGTCATCCGGGGTCGACCTGCGGACGCCCTGCTGAGCCTGGGACTCATCGACGGGAGCCCCACGGAGCCGGTACGCATCTGGTGCGAGGTCGTCCGCGCGGCGGCGCTCGTCGTCAACGGCGATCTCGTGCACGCCGCCGCCGCCATCGAGCGTATCGACGCCGTCTCCGAGGACTGGGGTCGTGGGGGGTTCGGTGCCGTTCGCGACACCGTGTGCGCGCTGTTCGATGCCGCGAGTCGTCGGCCGCTCGCGGCCGCTGCGCGAGCGGAACGGGTGCTCGAACAAGCCCAGCGGACGATGCCCATCCTCGTGCCCGTGCTCCTGCGCTTCCAGCTGCAGAGCGGAGTCCCGGCCGAGGAGGTTCTCGAGCGTGCCGAGCTCCTCACCCAGCAGCTCGACATCGCCTCATTGCACGCCTTCGTGGACGAGTTACGAACGATGACCGGACGCGACGTGGCGCGCTTGGAAGTGTTGACCGCACGCGAGAGGGAGGTCGTCCAGTTCGCCGCGTCGGGGTTCTCGAACGCCGAGATCGCCGCTCGCCTGAGTCTGTCGGTCCGAACCGTCGAATCCCACCTGCACCACGCGCGAACACGACTGGGGATGGGGCGTTACGAGAGGTTCTCGTCCGTGCCCGCCTCACTTGCGGCCGGCAGCCGCTGAGTCGACGGCGCGTACGGGGCGCACGCCGACCGACGTCGTCGTCCCGCGTCCGTGATCCGGACGCGGGACGACGCTCGTCAGCTTCGTGCGGCGACGAGCAACTCCTCGGCGCCGGCGCGCAGCGCGGTCAGACGACGGTTGGCCTTCTTGGCAGAACCCGCGTGCACATCGAGATACAGCTTGAGCTTCGGCTCGGTGCCGCTGGGGCGAACGATCAGGCGCGAGCCGTCCTCGAGCCACAGGCGCAGCACGTCGCCGGGCGGCAGCCCGTCCACCCCGAGGAGCAGATCGTCGATGCGGCTCACGCCGACCTCGCCGACCGCGACGGGCGGATGAGCACGCAGGGATGCCATGATCCCGGCGATCTCGCTCACATCGGTGACCCGGATGGAGATCTGGTCGCTCGCAAAGGCCTCGAACGTCTCCCGGAACTCGCGGAGCAGGTCCGCGACGGTCCGGCCCTGGGCTCGGGCGTCGGCGGCCATGCCCAGCAGTGCGATCGCGGCGGAGATCCCGTCCTTGTCGCGGACGACGTCGGGGTTCACGAGGTAGCCCAGCGCCTCCTCGAAGCCGAAGACGATCCCCGGTGCACGCGAGATCCACTTGAACCCGGTGAGCGTCGCGCGGAAGTCGAGACCGTAGTGCTCGGCCACCGCCTGCAGACCGGGCGACGAGACGAGAGAGCAGGCCAGAGTGCCGCCCGTTCCGGCCGAGGCCGCAGCGCGCGCCGCACGCCAGCCCAACAGCAGACCGATCTCGTTGCCGCTCAACCGGCGCCATCCGCCCTCGGTCTCGGCATCCGGGATCGCGACGGCGAGGCGGTCGGCATCCGGATCGTTCGCGATGACCAGCTCGGCGTCGGACACCCGCGCCGTCTCGAACGCGAGGTCCATCGCGCCGGGTTCCTCGGGATTGGGGAAGGCCACCGTCGGGAAGCGTCCGTCGGGGTGGATCTGCGCCTCGACGAGCACCGGCGCGGGGTATCCGGCCTGCGTCAGCACGCGCGAGAACGTCTCCCATCCCACGCCGTGCATCGCGGTGTACACCCAGCGCAGACCCGAGGCTCCCGCGGGCGCCGGGGCCACCTCGGCGGTGGACGCGATGTACGCCTCGACGACGGACTCGGGGGCGTTGGCGTACCCGACCGAGCGCGGCAGCACCGTGACGTCACCGGCGTCGGCGATGCGCTGGATGTGGGCAGCGATCTCGGCGTCGGCCGGCGACACGATCTGGGCGCCCTGGTCGTCGCCGCCGAGGTAGACCTTGTACCCGTTGTCGTCCGGCGGATTATGGCTGGCGGTGACCATCACGCCGGCGTCGGCGCCCAGGTGCCGCACCGCGAAGGCGAGCACGGGAGTGGGCAGCAGCCGGGGCAGCAGGATCGCATTCAGGCCCGCTCCGGCGAAGATCTCGACCGAGTCGCGCGCGAACACATCGGAGTTGCGCCGACCGTCGTAGCCGACCACGACGGTCGGCGCCTCGCCGGAGGAGCGCTCGTTCAGGTACGCGGCGAAGCCCGCGGCGGCCTGGGCCACGAGGACGCGATTCATGCGGTTCGATCCCGCCCCGAGAGTGCCGCGCAGCCCGGCGGTACCGAAGGCCAGACGGGTCGCGAAGCGGTCCTCGAGGTCGGCGGTCGCCTCGGCATCCCCGCCTTCGACGCGTGCGATGAGCTGCGTCAGCTCGTCACGGGTCACGGCATCCGGGTCCTGCGCGAGCCAGGCGCGGGCGGCGGACAGATACTCGCTCACAGCGAGCCGATCACGCGGGCCAGCAGCGCCGAGATCACCGGCTCGGCCTCGCGGCCGGCTTCGAGCACCTCTTCGTGGCTGAGCGGCGTCTGCTGGATGCCGGCGGCGAGGTTCGTGATGAGCGAGAAGCCGAGGATCTCCATGCCTGCCTGGCGCGCGGCGATGGCCTCGAGGGCGGTCGACATCCCCACGATGTGTCCGCCGATGGTCTTGGCCATCTGCACCTCGGCGGGGGTCTCGTAGTGGGGCCCGCGGAACTGGGTATACACGCCCTCATCGAGGGTCGGGTCGATCGAGCGAGCGACATCCCGCAGGCGCTTCGAGTACAGGTCGGTCAGATCGATGAAGGTCGCGCCCTCGAGCGGCGAGTCGGCGGTGAGGTTGATGTGGTCGCTGATGAGCACGGGCTGGCCCGGCTTCCACGTCTCGCGGATGCCGCCGGCGCCGTTCGTCAGGATCATCGTGGTCGCGCCCGTCGCTGCCGCGGTGCGCACGCTGTGCACGACCCGTCGGACGCCGTGGCCCTCGTAGTAGTGCGTGCGCGCGCCGATGACGAGGACGTTCTTCCCGCCCGGGGTGCGGACGCTGCGGAGCGTTCCGACGTGCCCCTCGAGGGCGGGCTTGCTGAAGCCGGTGACCTCGGTGGCGGGGAACGACGCCGTCTCCTCGCCGATGAGTTCGGCGGCGCGGCCCCAGCCCGACCCGAGGGTCACGGCGATGTCGTGGTGCTCGACGCCCGAGAGGCGGGCGATGTCGGCCGCTGCGGTCGTGGCGACCTCGAACGGGTCGACCGCCGGGTCGTCGAGCGGGTGAGAAGTGCTGTTGGACATTCCCCCACTCTAGAAACTGCGGAGCCCGCGGGCCAGACGGCACACGCCCGTGTTCAGCGTGTCGGGTGAGCCTGAGCGGCGCATCGGCATCCGCCCAGCGCTGACAGAATGGATGCCATGGTGCAGAGCTTCGAGCGCAAGCAGTCCGTCGCTATCGTCGGCGGAGGCCCCGGCGGGTACGAGGCCGCTCTGTCGGCGGCTCAGCTCGGCGCCGACGTGACACTCGTCGAGCGCGCCGGTGTGGGCGGCTCGGCCGTCATCACCGACGTCGTGCCGTCAAAGACCCTCATCGCCACGGCCGACGCGGCCGTCGCCATCCGCAACGCCAGCAGCCTCGGCGTGCAGCTGTTCGCGAAGGACGACCGGGGCAAGCCCCTGACTCCCGAGGTCGCGATCAACCTCGCCGCCGTCAATCAGCGTCTGCTGTCCCTCGCCCGGCAGCAGTCCGACGACATGCGCGCCTCGCTCCTCGAAGCGGGCGTCCGCATCATCTCGGGCCACGGCCGACTCGATGGCAACGGCGCCGTCGTCGTCTCGACCGAGGCCGGCGGCACGGATTTCGATCGCATCGAGGCCGAGACCCTCGTCGTCTCGGTCGGTGCCTCGCCCCGGGAGCTCCCCTCGGCCCAGCCCGACGGCGAGCGCGTCCTCACGTGGACGCAGCTCTACAACATGAAGTCGGTTCCGTCGCATCTCATCGTGGTCGGCTCGGGTGTCACGGGGGCGGAGTTCGCCTCCGCTTACATGAACCTGGGCGCCAAGGTCACGCTCGTGTCGAGCCGCGACCAGGTGCTCCCCGGTGAGGATCAGGATGCCGCGGCCGTCCTCGAACGCGTCTTCCAGCGCGGCGGCATGACGCTGCTGTCGAAGGCGCGGGCCGATTCGGTCGTGAACACCGGCGACGGGGTGGTCGTCACCCTCGCCGACGGACGCACGATCGAGGGCAGCCACTGCCTCATGGCGGTCGGCTCGATCCCCAACACCGCCGGCCTCGGTCTGGAGCAGGCGGGCGTGCAGATGACCCCCTCGGGCCACATCCGCGTCAACCGCGTCGCGCGCACCTCGGTGCCCAACATCTACGCCGCGGGCGACTGCACGAACTTCTACCCCCTGGCATCCGTCGCCTCGATGCAGGGGCGTCAGGCGATCTTCCACGCGCTGGGCGACATCGTCATCCCGCTCGAGACCCGCCGCATCACGGCCAACATCTTCACGGCGCCCGAGATCGCCACGGTGGGCTTCAGCGAGCAGGACGTCACCGAGGGCCGTATCGCCGGCGTGGTGCGCAAGCTCCCGCTGTCGGCGAACCCGCGCGCGAAGATGCAGGGCATCACCGACGGCTTCGTCAAGCTCATCGCGCGCGAGGGCAGCGGCACCGTGATGGGCGGCGTGATCGTCGGGCCCAAGGCGTCGGAGCTCATCTACCCGATCGCGATCGCCGTCGAGCGTCGTCTCACGGTCGATCAGGTCGCGCGCGTGTTCGCGGTGTACCCCTCGCTCACCTCGAGCATCACCGACGCCGCCCGCGCCATGCACATCGTCGACCGCGACGACCCCGGCGAGGACTGAGCGTTCCGGATGCCGCGGCATCCGTCGCCCGGTCGCTGTCGCGCGGGTTTCGGTGACGCATAAACGCTTTCTGCGCCTGGAAACGCGTGCTGCTCGCGTTTATGCGTGTGGATCGCGTTTATGCGTGGGTGGGGCGCGCGGGGAGGACTCGGCGTTCCGGATGCCGTGGGCTCGCGGCATCCGTCGCCCGGGTTTCGTCCCGCGGGGTGTGGTCGACGCATAAACGCTTTCTGCGTGTGGAAACGCGTGGTGCTCGCGTTTATGCGTGTGGATCGCGTTTATGCGTGGGTGGGGCGCGCGGGGAGGACGGCGGAGACGAACGACGGCGCCGCGCCCCCGAGGGAGCGCGGCGCCGGTCGATCGGAACGCGACGTCAGCTGATCAGCAGCAACTGATGACCGGCGGCGACGGTGGTGCCGGCCGACGCATCGATGCTCGCGACGGTGCCGTCCTTGTGGGCCTGGATCGGCTGCTCCATCTTCATGGCCTCGAGCACGACCACCAGGTCGCCCTTGACGACCTGCTGACCCTCTTCGACGGCCACCTTGACGATCGTGGCCTGCATGGGGGACTTGACCGCGTCGCCGGTGGCGCCGGCGGCGGGCGAGGCCCCGTGCGAACGGCGCGTCGGGGGAGCGGCGGCCGGGCGACCGACCTGGGGAGCCGCGGCCGTGATCCGGTCGGGCAGGCTCACCTCGAGACGCTTGCCGGCCACCTCGACGACCACGGTGTGGCGGCCGGCGGCAGCGGCGGGAGCCTCGAGCTCGCCGTCCCACGCGGGGATGTCGTTGACGAACTCGGTCTCGATCCAGCGGGTGAAGACGCCGAACTCGCCGGTCTCGGCGGTGAAGGCGGGGTCGCGAACGACCTTGCGGTGGAAGGGCAGCACGGTCGGCATGCCGGCCACCTCGAACTCGTCGAGGGCGCGGCGCGCACGCTCGAGGGCCTCTGCGCGATCACGACCGGTGACGATGATCTTCGCCAACAGCGAGTCGAAGGCGCCCGAGACGCTGTCACCGGCGGTCACGCCGGAGTCGAGGCGGATGCCGGGGCCGCCGAACGTCTTGAAGACGTGGATGGGGCCGGGCTGGGGGAGGAAGTTGCGGCCCGGGTCCTCGCCGTTGATGCGGAACTCGATCGAGTGACCGACGGGGGCGGGGTCGTTGTAGCCGAGCTCCTCGCCCTCGGCGATGCGGAACTGCTCGCGCACGAGGTCGATGCCCGTGACCTCTTCGGACACCGGGTGCTCGACCTGCAGACGCGTGTTGACCTCGAGGAAGGAGATGGTTCCATCGGCGCCGATGAGGAACTCGCAGGTGCCCGCACCGACGTAGCCGACCTCTGTGAGGATGGCTTTGGATGCCGCATAGAGCACGGCGTTCTGGTCGTCGGTGAGGAACGGGGCGGGGGCTTCCTCGACGAGCTTCTGGTGGCGGCGCTGCAGAGAGCAGTCGCGGGTCGAGACGACGACGACGTTTCCCGCGGCATCGGCGAGGCACTGGGTCTCGACGTGGCGCGGTTTGTCGAGGTACTTCTCGACGAAGCACTCGCCGCGCCCGAAGGCGGCCACGGCCTCGCGCGTGGCCGACTCGAACATCTCGGCGACCTCGTCGAGCTCGCGGGCGACCTTGAGGCCGCGTCCGCCACCGCCGTAGGCGGCCTTGATGGCGATGGGCAGGCCCACCTGCTCGGCGAACGCGATGACCTCGTCGGCTCCCGACACGGGCCCGGGGGTTCCGGGGGCCAGCGGTGCACCGACCTTCTCGGCGACGTGGCGAGCGGTCACCTTGTCGCCGAGGGCCTCGATGGCGTCGGGCGAGGGGCCGATCCACACGAGACCGGCACCGATCACGGCGCGGGCGAAGTCGGCGTTCTCGGCGAGGAAGCCGTAGCCGGGGTGGACGGCGTCGGCGCCCGAGCGGCGGGCGACCGAGAGGATCTTCTCGATCGACAGGTAGGTGTCGGCACTCGTCGACCCGTCGAGGGCGTACGCCTCGTCGGCGAGACGGGTGTGCAGGGCGTCACGGTCCTGATCGGCGTAGACGGCGACGGAAGCCTTCCCCGAATCACGGGCGGCGCGGATGACTCGGACGGCGATCTCGCCGCGGTTGGCGACAAGGACCTTGGCGATCTTCGGCATCCTCCCAGCCTATCGAGGGGGCACCCCCGGCTTTTGACCCTCCTCGACAAGAAACGCCGAAAAACGTGTGGGGGAGTCTACGAACGGTTCCACAGTGCGGTCCACGAACCGCCGAGCTCGCGGACGAGACCCCGGACGGTCGACAGCGACATCCCGACCACCGTGGAGGGGTCGCCCTCGACACGCTCGATGAAGGCGCCCCCGAGGCTGTCGACGGTGAAGGCCCCCGCCACGAGCAGCGGTTCGCCGCTGGCGACGTAGGCCGCGATCTCGTCCTCGTCGACGTCGCCGGCGAAGGTCACCGAGGCCTCCGCCACGGCGTGCGCCTCGCGCGGCGCGCTGCCGGGGGACAGGCGGAACACGCTGTGACCGGAGTGCAGCACGCCGGTGCGCCCGCGCATGTCGAGCCAGCGGGCGGTGGCGGCTTCCGGCGTGTAGGGCTTGCCGAGGATCTCGTCGCCGAGCGCGAACATCGAGTCGCCCCCGATGACGAATCCGTCGAAGTCCGGCTCCTCCGCGTGCAGTCGGCGCGCGACGTCTTCGGCCTTGCGGCGAGCGAGCAGCAGCACGTGCTCCGCCGCGGGAAGCCGCCGCCCCTCGGCGGCCTCGACCGCGGCGACCGCGGCCTCTTCGTCGACCTGAGGCGCGCGCGCTTCGGGCTCGATCCCCGCCTGCCGCAGCAGCATCAGACGGGCCGGAGAGGTGGATGCCAGACACACGCGCATGCGACAACGCTACCGACGCGCGGGCCCGGTCATGGCGCCCGGCTCGCTCCCGGTCGCATGTGACAGGCTCGGAGCATGCACGACGGCGACCTCATCGAACTCGACATCACCGGTATCGCCCACGGCGGTGTGTTCGTCGGCCGGCACGAGGGGCGCGTTGTCTTCGTCTCCGACACCCTGCCGGGCGAACGCGTCCGCGCGCGGCTGACCGATACGCGCAAGAAGGCCTTCTGGCGCGCCGAGGCCGTCGAGGTCGTGGATGCCGCGCCCGAGCGACGCCCGCACGTGTGGCGTTCGGCCGACATCGACGTGGATCCCGCGGAGCGCGTGGGCGGTGCCGAGTTCGGCCACGTCGAGCTGTCGCACCAGCGCTCGTTGAAGGAGCGCGTCGTGCGCGAGGCGATGGAGCGCGTGGGGCGCCTCGAGCTGCCCATCGATCTGCGTCCCGCCGGGGATGCGGATCACCCCGAGACCGCCGACGGAACGGGATGGCGCACCCGTGTGAGCCTGCACGTCGACGGTCAGGGCCGTGTCGGTGCGTACGCCGCACGCTCGCACCACGTCGTGGAGACGCCCGACCTGCCGCTCGCGACCGAGGCGGTCGCCCGTGCGGCCGCCGAGGTGCGCGCGGCAGCACGACCCGGGCGCATCGACCTCGTCCAGCCCGCCGACGGACGCGTCCGGGTCCTCGCGCGGCCCGACGGCGAGCGCTCGAGCGCCGCGCCCGAGGTCGTCGACGAGATCGTGGGCGAGCGCGTCTTCCGCGTCGACGCCGGGGGCTTCTGGCAGGTGCACCGCCTCGCCGCCCAGACCCTGACCACTCTCGTGAAGGCGGAACTCACCGCATCCGTGGGCGAACTCGACCCCGAGGCGACGCACCTCGACCTCTATGGCGGAGTCGGCCTCTTCGCCGCGTCCCTCGGCGAGCTGGGCGGGGCGTCCACGCGCGTCGTCAGCGTGGAGTCGGATCCCCGCGCGACGGAGCACGCCGGAGAGAACCTCGCCGAGTGGGTCGGCGCGCGCGCCGAGACGTCCCGGGTCGATCGGTATGTGCAGAACCTCGCCGCCAATGCCTCCGAGCGCGAGCGCGAACGCCTCACGCGCGGTGTCGTGCTGCTGGATCCGCCGCGTGCGGGTGCAGGGCGCGCGGCCGTGGAGGGTATCGCGGCCCTGTCTCCTTCGGCGGTCGTCTATGTCGCGTGCGATCCCGTCGCCCTCGCCCGTGATCTCGCGCTGTTCGCGGAACTCGGCTATCGGGCGGAGCGCGGCATCCGGGGCGTGGATCTCTTCCCGAACTCGCATCATGTCGAGGCCGTCACGGTCCTGCGCCGCTGACGCGCCGGACCGCGACATCGCTTCCGGCTCCGCACGCCCCCGCGCCGATACGATGTGACAATGACGCGCGTCGCCCTGATCGATGACCACGAGTCGGTCCGACTCGGGTTGGAGGCCGCGCTCGCGCGCACCGAAGCCACCGAGGTCGTCTTCTCGGGTGCGAACGTGGCCTCGTACCTGTCGTGGCGCCGGGCTGCGGCGGCGACTCCCGCCGACGTCGTCGTGCTCGATCTGACGCTCGGCGACGGGACGACGGTCTCGGAGAACGTCGACCGCGTCGTCCGCGACGGTTCGAGCGTGATCATCCACAGCGTCGCCGACCGCGCCGCCGCGGTGCGCGAGGCGCTCGCCGCCGGTGCCGCGGGGATCGTCAGCAAGTCGTCGCCGACGCACGAGGTGCTCGGTGCCATCAGTACCGTCGCCCGCGGCGAGGTGCTCGACAACGTGGAGTGGGCCAGCGCCGTCGAGGGCGATCGCGAGTTCGCCGACGCGCAGCTCTCGACCCGCGAACGAGAGGTTCTTCGTCTGTACGCCGCCGGCCTCCCGTTGAAGGCGGTGGCCGACAGACTGGGTGTCGCCTACTCCACCGCCAAAGAGAACATCACCCGCGTCCGCGTGAAGTACGTCGAGGTGGGGCGCCCGGCACCGACCAAGGTCGATCTGCTGCGCCGTGCCATGGAAGACGGCATCCTGCAGGACGCACCCGATGGCGCTCCCGGCCATGGCTGACACCCGCCGGTCCGTGCTCGACGAGGCGTGGGGACGCATCCCGCACACGCGTGAGGGGCAGGCGGAGCAGGGGGCGTTCACTCAGACGCGCATCGAGCGCGTCATCACGCTCATCGTGGGGCCGGGTTCGCTCGTGCTGGGCCTTCAGGCGTTCGTCGCCGCGTTCGGCCTCGGCGACGAGGCCGTGGGATGGCACACGCCCCTCGTCCTCGCGGTCTTCGTCCCCCTGATGGCCATGATCGTGGCCTGTACCGTGGGCCGGTTCGCGCGGGTGTTCTCGGGCGTTTTCGCGGTGGTCTTCCTGCTCGCCCTGGCGCTCTGGCCGATCGCGACATCCGGCGGCCCGACACCGGTGCCCACCGAGAATCCCTGGATCTTCTACCTCATCAACGTCGCCACCGTGGCGACCGTGGTCGCTTTTCCCCTCTCTTTGCAGATCGCGTGGACGGTCGCGGCCCCACTCCTGTTCGGCGTGGTCCGCCTGCTGCAGGCCGGTGGCCGCAGCGAGTTCTTCGTTCCGATCGCCCTCGACGTCTCGTTCGCCCTCATCCTGGGCAGCGTCCTGGTGACCCTCGGCTGGATGTACCGCTCCATCGCCGCGAACGTGGACCAGGCCCGCGCTTCGGCGGTGTCGAGCTACGCGGCGGCTGCCGCGACCGCCGCGACGGAGCACGAGCGCGTCGCCGTGGCGGCCCTCATGCACGACAGCGTGCTGGGGGCTCTGCTCGCGGCGGACCGCGCGACCACCCCTCGCGAGCGTACCCTCGCGGTCAGCATGGCGCGCGAGGCGCTCACGCGACTGGCCAACGCCGAGAAGGATTCGCTCGAGGGCAGCGACGAACCCGTGTCCGCCCTGCGACTGGCCGACGACATCGAAGCGGCCGCCGAGGACCTCGGTGTCGATCTGACCGTGATCCGCCACGTCGACGAGGGCACCCCGCACGTGCCGGGCCGCATCGCGCGTGCTCTCGTGCTCGCGGCGATGCAGGCGGTCGCCAACGCGGTCCAGCACGCCGACGCTCAGGGGCTCACCGTGCAGTTGACCGGCTACGCCTCTCCGGGAAGCGTCTCGGTGCGCGTGCGCGATACCGGACCCGGCTTCGACATCGCCTCGATACCGGCCGACCGTCTCGGCATCCGCGGTTCGATCAACGCCCGTCTCGCAGCCGTCGGCGGTCGCAGCGAGATCGACTCGCACGCTGGCGGAACCACCGTGACCCTCGAGTGGGAGAGCGGTGACCGCTGGTGACCGTTCGCTCCATCCTGTCGGTCATCGGTCTCGCCTTCACCGCCTATCTCGCCGCGCGCGGCCTCATCTGGACCTCGCCGGAGACCGTCGTGCGCGGATGGCTGATCGTCGCGGCCCTGGTGATCTATCTGCCCGTGACGTGGTTGTGGATCTTCGCGATCGGCGCGCGCGACCGGCGCGGACAGTCCTCGTCCGGGACGCGGGCACGGCTTCCCGCGTGGGGCGTCGCCCTCGCCCTCATCGTCGCGGTGGTCGTCTCGAACGCGTCGTTCCTCGCCGTGACCGAAGCCGGTCGTACGCAGCCGTTCGTCACCTGGGTGATCGGCGGGATCGGTGCACTCATGACCATCGTCATGGTGCGGCGACGCCCCATCGTCGCGTGGATCGGAATGCTCATCCTGGCGGTCTCCACCTCGTTCTGGCTCGGGCCGCTCCAGGCGCTCAGCCTCGGTCTTGTGGGCTCGATCGTCTGGGTCACGGCGGCGCAGCTGGTGACCATCGCCCTCGACCGTGCGGCCCGTGACGCCGAGCGCCTCGCCGAGCTCCAGCAGGCGGCATCCGCGTGGCAGGCCTCGCAGAGCGGCCGTCAGCGCGAGCGTCGACTCCACGTCCAGCGGGCGCTCCAGGCGGCGGGGCCGATCCTGGCCCGCACGATCGAGAACGGCGGCAACCTGCGCCCCGCGGACAAGCAGGCCGCCCGGCGCGCCGAGGCGAGCCTGCGCGACGAACTGCGCGGGAACCGGCTCCTCGACGACGGCGTCCGCGCCGAGATCGACGCCGCACGCCGCCGCGGCTCCGCGGTGAGCCTCTTCGACGAGGGCGGCCTCGAGGGGCTCGGCGCCGCCGACTTGAACGGCATCCGCGCCGAGCTGGCCGAGATCCTGCGCGAGGCGTTGTCGGAACGCGTGATCATCCGCACCTCGCCGCACCACGAGATCGCCGTCACGGTCGTGGGTCGCTCCGCCGCCGGCAGCGCCGGGGGAGACGACGACCAGGTCGATCTCTGGCGCGAGATCCGTCGCCCTCGCTGACCGCGATCCGGGGCGCGCCCCTTCGCCGACAACGGACGACTCGCCGACCCGGCGGTCGATGCGGCACCGTACGCGCGGCCGGCGGCGACGACGTGAGGGGGGGTCCGTCGACGCTGCCATGCCCTCCGCGGGGGAAGAGATGAGGGTGAGGGGCGGCGAATGCGCCTGCCCCTCACCCGTGCGAACGGTTACCCGAAAACCGTCCGCGCGGCCGAATCCGGCTCTAAGGAGCGGTCCGGCCGAACGCGTGATGCGTTCCAGCTCCTCCAGTATTCGGCAGTGTCCCCGAGTCGTCTGTAGGTATTTCGGGGGACATTCCGTACGGATGTCAGCCGGTGAAACCGTGCCACCCCGCGGTGCGGTTCAGCGGGGTCCGCAGACCCCGCGCCGACAGCTCCCAGCGTGAGCGCGGAACGTCGTCGGGAACGGTGGCGTCGGCCACCTCGCGCACGTACGCTTCACCGACCACGACGATCGCCGCAGCCAACTCCTCCTCGGTGGGCGTGCCGCGGACGACCTCCGCCACGAATGGGCGGGGGGCGTCGGCGTCGAGGGCGTCGCTCACAGCGGGATGTTCCCGTGCTTCTTCGCGGGCAGGCTGGCGCGTTTGTTGCGCAGGGCCCGCAGTGCCTTGGCGATCGAGACGCGGGTCTGCGCCGGCTCGATGATCCCGTCGAGCTCGCCGCGCTCGGCGGCCAGGAACGGGGATGCCACGTTGTACGTGTACTCGTTCGCGAGGCGCGTGCGGACGGCGGCGACGTCTTCGCCGGCCTCCTCGGCGCGCTTGATCTCGCCGCGGTAGAGGATGTTCACCGCACCCTGACCGCCCATGACGGCGATCTCGGCGGTGGGCCACGCGAGGTTGATGTCGGCCCCGAGCTGCTTGGAGCCCATCACGATGTACGCGCCGCCGTAGGCCTTGCGCAAAATCACGGTGACCAGCGGCACGGTGGCCTCGGCATACGCGTAGAGCAGCTTGGCGCCGCGGCGGATGACGCCGGTCCACTCCTGGTCGGTGCCGGGGAGGTACCCGGGCACGTCGACGAGCGTGACGATCGGCACCGAGAACGCGTCGCAGAACCGCACGAACCGGCTCGCCTTCTCGCCCGCGTCGATGTTGAGCGTGCCGGCCATCTGCGAGGGCTGGTTGGCGATGATGCCGACGGTACGCCCCTCGATGCGACCGAAGCCGATCACGATGTTCGGCGCGAACAGCGGCTGCACCTCGAGGAACTCCGCGGCATCCACGATCCCGTCGATCACGGTGTGGATGTCGTACGGCTGGTTGGGGGAGTCGGGGATGACCGTGTTCAGCGAGCGGTCGGCATCCGTCGTCTCGAACTCGAAGGGAGTGTCGTAGACGGGGATCTCGGCGAGATTGTTGTCGGGGAGGTAGCTGATGAGGCCCCGCGCGTAGTCGATCGCGTCGTCCTCGTCGTCGGCCAGATAGTGCGCGACGCCCGATCGGGTGTTGTGGGTGTGGGCTCCGCCGAGTTCTTCCATGCCGACGTCTTCGCCGGTGACGGTCTTGATCACGTCGGGGCCGGTGACGAACATCTGGCTGGTCTTGTCGACCATGATGACGAAGTCGGTGAGGGCGGGGGAGTACACCGCTCCTCCGGCGGCCGGGCCCATGATGATCGAGATCTGCGGGATGACTCCCGAGGCGGCGGTGTTCAGCCGGAAGATCTCGCCGTACTTGCCGAGCGCCACGACGCCCTCCTGGATGCGGGCGCCGCCCGAGTCCAGGATGCCGATGATCGGGATGCCGCTGCGCAGAGCCAGCTCCATCACCTTGATGATCTTGTCGCCGGCCACCTCGCCGAGAGAACCGCCGAACGTGGAGAAGTCCTGCGCGTAGACCGCGACGGTGCGGCCGTGGATCGTACCGGTTCCGGTCACGACGGAGTCGCCGTAGGGACGGGACTTGTCCATGCCGAAGGCGGTGGTGCGGTGGCGCACGTACTCGTCGAGCTCGACGAAGGAGCCGGGGTCGACCAGCATCTCGAGGCGCTCGCGGGCGGTGAGCTTGCCCTTCGCGTGCTGCTTGTCGCGTGCGGCGGCTTCGGCATCGACGACCGCCTCCTGGAACCTGCTGCGGAGGTCTGCGATCTTGCCGGCGGTGGTGAAGAGATCGGGCTGGTCGGTCACGCTTTCCACCCTAGCGATCGCATCGCCGCCCGCGTTGGAGGGTGCGCACAAGCGAATGCGCGGGGCGCTGTGGCATCCGCCTATCCCTCCGCGTGCATCCCGGCAGCGATGGACGCAAGTGGATGCCGTGGAGCGGACCCGTTCCCTAGGGTGTGCTCATGCCCATCCCCGCCGCCGGATACCCCCGAGCCGCCGCCCACAGCCCCCGCGTGCAGGTCGTCGAGACGACCGACTCCACCAACGCCGACGTGATCGCCGCGGTCACGGCCGACCCGGCCGGCTGGCCGCACCTCTCGCTGCTGGTGACCGACGACCAGCGCGCCGGGCGCGGGCGCCTCGACCGCACCTGGACCGCCCCGGCCGGGACGGCCCTCGCCGTCTCGGTGGTCGTCGACGCCACGATGATCCCCGCGGAGCAGCGCGGCTGGATCCCGCTCGCTGCGGGAGCGGCGATGACCCGCGCCGTGGGCGCCCAGCTCACGGGCCACGGTGGGACGGCCGAGCTGAAGTGGCCGAACGACGTGCTCGTCGACGGCGGCAAGATCTGCGGCATCCTGGCCGAGGTCGTCCCCGGTGCCCCCGACACCGTCGTCGTGGGGGCCGGGGTGAACACCCGCATGAGCCGAGCCGATCTCCCGGTGACGACCGCGACCTCGTTCGCGGCGATCGGCGCGGACTGCGACGACGACCGGCTGCTCGCCGACTATCTGGACGATTTCGGCAAGACCCTCGCGCGCCTCGTGCACGACGACGTCGAGCGCGTGCACCACGAGATCGAGAAGCTGTGCGCCACGGTCGGCAAAGAGGTGACCGTGGCCATGCCCGACGGTTCGGCGCTCCACGGCACCGCCGCGCGTCTCGACCGCGACGGTCGGCTCGTCGTCGAGTCCGGAACCATCGAGACCGTCGTCTCGGCCGGTGACGTGGTCCACGTGCGCTGACGGTGCCGCGCTCCGCGTGGCACCGGGGCGACCGGGCCCGCGCGTCGCACAATGAGAGCGTGACCCAGCCGTCGAACTCGATCGGGCGCCCGCGCACGCCGGCGCCGGGCACGGCCGCGCCCGAACTGCGCATCGCGCGCCTGCGCTCGCACGCGCGGCGACTCTTCTGGTCGGCCCTCGTGCTCATCGGCGTCGCGGGAGCGACCGCGTACTTCTACGACAACCTGCCGGCGCCGTACGAGAACTGGATGCTGCTGACGGCCGCGGGCGTGCTCGTGCTGCTGCTGGTGGTGATCCCGTATGCGGTGTGGCTGTCGCACACGTGGACCATCACCACGCGCCGCGTGATCGAGCGCTCGGGACCCTTCGGGGCGAACCGCCGCGAGATCTCGCACGTGCGCGGGTACGCGATCCAGATGCGCCGCGGCATCCTGCAGCGGCTGTGGGGGGCAGGGACCCTCTCGCTGTCGAACGGCGTGGAGCCGGCGCTGCGTATGAAGAACATCCCGCACGCGGTCCTCGTGCACGAGACGCTCGTCGATCAGGTCGAGGTCAACCAGATCCTCGCGCACCGCGACGCGCAGACCTTCGGCTCGGGGGCCGTCGGCGGGGTCTGAGCACCGACCTCGCGTCACCCCGGTACCCGGCTCGCGTCCCCGCGGGTGTCCAGACAGAATGGATGCCGACGGAAGGAGCGGCATGGCGCTGCGAGTCGGAGTGGTCGGTGGCGGACAGCTGGCGCGGATGATGATCGCGCCCGCCGTGGAGCTCGGGATCGAGATCCGTGTCCTCGCGGAGGACGAGGGCATGTCGGCGGCGCTCGCCGCCACGGCCGTCGGCGACTACCGCGACGACGAGACGGTGCTGGCCTTCGCCCGCGACGTGGACGTCATCACCTTCGACCACGAGCACGTTCCGCAGGACGTGCTGGCCGCCCTCGTCGATGCCGGCGTTGCGGTGCACCCCGGTCCCGCACCCCTCGGCGTCGCGCAGGACAAGCTGGTCATGCGCGCGAAGATGGCCGAACTCGGACTCCCGCAGCCCGACTGGGCGGCGGTCTCGACGGCATCCGAGCTGCAGGACTTCCTCGACGCTCATGGCGGTCGTGCCGTCGTGAAGACGCCGCGGGGCGGATACGACGGCAAGGGCGTGCGCGTGGTCTCGGCGGCGACCGAAGCCGATGACTGGTTCGCCGCTCTCTCCGAGGACGGCAACGGGGGTTCGTTGCTGGTCGAGGAGCTCGTCGACTTCACGCGTGAACTCGCCCAGCAGGTGGCCCGGCGCCCCTCGGGCGAGGTCCGCGCCTACCCCGTGGTCGAGACCGTGCAGCGCGACGGCGTGTGCGCCGAGGTCGTCGCCCCCGCTCCTCGCGCCGACGCGCGCGTGCAGCGCGTGGCCGCCGAGATCGGCGTCGCCGTCGCCGAGGGGCTCGGAGTCACCGGCATGCTCGCCGTCGAGCTCTTCGAGACGAGCGATGAGCGCATCCTCATCAACGAGCTCGCCATGCGCCCGCACAACAGCGGCCACTGGACGCAGGACGGCGCTGTCACCAGCCAGTTCGAGCAGCACCTGCGCGCGGTACTGGATCTGCCCCTCGGATCGACGGATGCCGTGGCCCCGTGGTCGGTCATGATCAACGTCCTGGGCGGTCCGACCGAGGGAACGCTCGACGAGCGCTTCGCCGCGGCCATGGCCGCGCACCCCTCCGCGAAGATCCACACCTACGGCAAGGCCCCGCGCCCGGGCCGCAAGGTCGGGCACGTCAACGTCGCAGGCAGCGACCTCGACGACGTCGTCTACGAGGGTCGCGCCGCCGCCGCGTTCTTCGACTGAGCGCGGCCAGTGAGCGCGCCGTTCCGAGATCTTCCAGCGAGTCGACCTACCCTGGACCGGTGACCCGGCCGCTGCATTCTTCCGAGACGCCCGTGGTCGGCGTCGTCATGGGCTCCGACTCCGACTGGCGCGTGATGAACGCCGCCAGCGAGGTGCTGACCGAGTTCGGCATCCCGCACGAGGTCGAGGTGGTCTCGGCCCATCGCACTCCCGACAAGCTCGTCCGCTACGGCCGTGATGCGCGTGCGCGCGGTGTGCGCGCCATCATCGCCGGGGCCGGCGGTGCCGCGCACCTCCCGGGCATGTTGGCCTCCGTCACCGCTCTTCCCGTCATCGGCGTGCCGGTGCAGCTGGCGACGCTCGACGGCCTCGACTCGCTGCTCTCGATCGTGCAAATGCCCGCGGGGATCCCCGTCGCGACCGTCTCGATCAACGGGGCCAAGAACGCGGGCCTCTTGGCGGCCCGGATCCTGGGCAGCGCCGACGCCGACCTCGCTGAGCGCGTCGAGGCCTATGCACGTGACCTCGAGGCGCAGGTCGAGGAGAAGAACCGACGTCTGAAGGATTCCCTATGACGCTCGCGGCCGCCCGCCCCCGCTCGAGGGCGCACGTCGTCGAGCAGCGTCCGATGCGCCACCCCGATGCCACGTCGTTGCCCGTGATGACGCGCCGCGGGTGGTGGCTCGTGGCACTGAACTTCCTGCTTCCCGGATCCGCCCAGGTGCTGGCCGGCAACAGGCGGCTGGGCCGGTTCGGTCTCGGAGCGACCCTGGCGATGTGGACGATCCTCGTGCTCACGGGCCTCGGGGCGCTTCTCATGCCCAGCGGCCTGTTCGCGCTGGCCACCGGGTCGTTCATCCCCGATTTCCTGTCGTGGTTCCGCCCCCTGCCGCTGACCCTCGTGCAGATCGCCCTCGTCGGCTATGTCGTGCTGTGGGTCGTGCTGACCATCGACACGCTGCGACTCGTTCGACTCGTGAAGGTCGGGCCCCTGTCTCGCGTGGCCATGGCGATCCTCTCCGTGGCCCTCCTCGTGCTCTCCGGATCGGGGGCGGCGTGGGCGGCCCAGGCGGCCGGGACGACGCGCGACGCCTTCTCGGAGCTCTTCGCGGAATCGGCACCCGTCGTGCCGCCATCCGACGGGTATTACAACATCCTCCTGCTCGGCGCCGACTCCGGTGAGGGACGGGACTCGATGCGCTTCGACAGCATCTCGGTCGTCTCGATCAACGCCGACACCGGCGCGACCACCATCACCGGCATTCCGCGCGACATGCCGCACTTCCCGTTCGCGCCGGGACCCATGCAGGACAAGTACCCGGACGGTCACACCGGCTATGCGAACGCGACCTGCGGCTGGGGGAGCGGAATCAACCAGCTCCGCACCGAGGTCGAGGTGTGCCAGGACGGCAACACGCTCTACCCGAACGCGGTGTCCCAGGGGTCCGAGCCTGGCATCGAGGCGACGAAGGATGCCGCCGAGGGGATCATGGGCATCCAGATCCCGTACTACGTGCTGATCGACATGAAGGGCTTCGCCGACCTCGTCGACGCGCTGGGCGGCGTCGACATCGACGTCAAGGAGCGTCTCCCCAAGGGCGGTCCCGCCTACGACGGCCAGCCGGTCGACGACTGGGCCTTCGGCTGGGTCGAGCCCGGCCAGCAGCACATGAACGGCGACACCGCGCAGTGGTACGCCCGCTCGCGCTACACGACGAGCGACTTCGACCGCATGCGCCGCCAGCGCGAGCTGCAGGAGGCCATCCTCGCGCAGACCACCCCGCAGAACGTGCTCACGCACTTCCAGGATGTCGCTGCCGCGGGCACCAACATCGTCCAGACCGACCTGCCCCAGGGGCTCATCGCCCCGACCCTGGTGAACCTGGCTCTCAAGGCCAAGGACCAGCCGGTCGGAACGCTCGAGCTGACGCCGGCGGGCGGCGTCGACGAGTTCGACCCGGACTATGCCCAGGTGCAGAAGATGGTGCGCGACAAGCTGCACCCGCCGACCGAGACGGAGGCGCCCTCCTCGTGACCGTGACCCTGCGCGTCGTGCTGGACCAGCTCGTCGCCCCGACCTCCCGCGACCTCGCCGAGGCCTCGGCCTCGCTGACCGAGGCCCTCATCGCCACTGCCCCCCGGGGCTGCGACGTGGGTGCCATCGTGCCCTCGCCGGGTATCGCCGACGATGAGGCCATCGCGGGTCTCAGCTCCGAGACGCGTCTGTCGATGCGCCGCCGCGAGCTCGCGGCATCCTGGCAGCTCGGGGTGGCTCCCGGCATCGGCAAGGGACTCATCCACTCGCCGACCCCGCTGGCGCCGCTCGTGCGCCACGATCGCGTGAACGAGACGCACCAGATCGTTGTGACCCTGTGGGATCTCCGGGCGTGGGAGAGCCCCGAGGAGCTGCCCAAGGCCGAGGTCCTCGCCGCTCGCGCGCTGCTGTCGCGGGTGGGTAAGCACGCCGACGCGGTCATCGTCCCCACTCACGCGATGGCGGAGCGCCTCGCGGAGGTCGCGAAATCCAAGCTCGTGAAGAAGGTTCGCGTGATCGGCGGTGCCCCCGCCGCGGGGCTGCGCGTGCCGTCGGACGCGGTGGGGCGCCTGCGCGCCCTCGATCTGCCGCAGACCTTCGTCGTCGCCGCCGGAGGGAGCGCGGCCTCCGACGCCCTCGACGTCGCCTTCTCCGCCGTGGTCGCCTCAGGCTGGGAGGGCGACGTCGTCGTCCTCGACGTTCCCGAGGGGGACGAACCGGCCATCGCCGACCTCGCCTCCGCCGCCGGCCTCGCCGAGGGACGCGTCCACGCCCGCGGCTCCCTCGACCGCTGGGACCGTGCGGCGGTGCTCTCGCACGCGACGGCCTTCGTGACGGCGTGCACCCGGGCCGATTGGCCGTGGCGGGCGGTCGACGCCCTCACGGTGGGTGTCCCCATCGCCGCCGTCGACACCCCCGTGCTGCGCGAGGTGCTGGCCGATGCCGCCGCTCTCGCTCCCTCCGACGGGCTCGGTGCCGCTCTCACCCGCGCCGTGGGTGAGGACGCCGAGCGCCTGCGCGTGCTGGCCGGCGACCGGGCGAAGGGATTCGCGTGGCGGGCCTCGGCCGAGCGGGTGTGGGCGCTGCACGCGGAGCTGTGACGCGGACGGCGGCTTCTACTATGGAGCCATGCAGCGTTCGCGCCTTCGAGGTCTGATCCGGCGCCTCCGCGAAGCCCGAGGGGCAGGTGCGATCGTGCGCGCCGCCGACCGCCTGTGGTGGTACCGCGTCATCTCGGCCTCGTCTCTCGTCGACACCGAGTACTACGCCGCGCAGCTGGGGCTGGGCCGGGTGCCGGCATCCCTCGCCATCGCCCACTACGTCTCGCGGGGATTCCGCCGCGGCATGAGCCTGAACCCGCTGTTCGACGACGTCGTCGCCGGGTGGGAGCTGCCCGAAGTCACGCGCGTTCCCGCCCTGTACGCGTACCTGGTGAACGAGCGCGAGACCATCTCGATCCACCCGTGGTGGGATGCCGTCACCTACGGGGCGGAGCGCGGTGGGCCGGGGCTCGAGGCGGCGTGGGCGAAGCCGAACGAGCAGCTGCAGGTGAGTGCTGCCGGTCACGAGTGGACCCTGACCGTCGCCGAGGTGCGTCGCCGTGCGATTTCGGCCGCGCGCCAGTGGCGTCGAGTAACGCGGACACGTCAGACCGCCCCGCCCCGCGACACCGCTCTCGTCCGCATCGTCCAGGCGCACGATCGTCGCTACGTGCGCAAGCTCGTCCAGGTCGCGCGTCGCGCCGACGAGTGCGACGTCCTCGTCCCTCTCGTCGACGTGGATGCCAGTCAGTGGGTGTCGACGGCTCTGCTCGCCGATCTCGTGCCCGGGGTGCGCGTGAGCGGTCACCGTCGGGGAACGAGCTGGCGGTCGGTCCTCGCGGCGGCGGTTCGGGGCCTATCGGCATCCACCGTTGTCGTTCTCGATCCCCGCGCAGAGTTCGACGACTCGCAGCTCGACGCGCTGATCTCGCAGGCGTCCGCGGGAGCGGCCGTGTGCGCGGCCCATCGCGCGGCCGATGGCACGATCGACGCGGTCGGGGCCGCCGACGTCGGCGGTGCGAGACCGTACGCCCTGTTGTCCGGCCTGCCGGGCGACGATCTGACGGGACTGCCCGAATCGGTCGACGTCCCTCTTCTCTCCGGCCGCACGTTCGCGATGCCCTCTGCGGTGCTGCGGCGCGCTCTCGACGACGTCGATGACGCAGAACCCGACGCCCTCTCGGCGATGTCGCGGACGGTGCGGGACGAACTACCCCTTCGCGCGCTGCCGCGGGTGTCTCCGGTGCTGGACGAACCCGCGTTCGCCTTCGCCCCGAAGCGTGCCGCACACCGCTCCGCGCGCCGAGCCGACGAGCGAGATCGCTCGCGGGCGGAGGATGTGCTCGAGGAAGCAGGGTTCCGCGTCGAGCGCTGGGCGGAGGCGGGTCAAGGCCACGTCGAGCCGGTCCTCAGCTGGATCAGGCCCCACCCCGGCGCTCGGCGCTGGGCGGTCAAGATGTGCGCTCCGGCCGGCAAGCAGGGCGCGGTCTGGGGCGACGCGCACTTCGCGCGGGGGCTCGCCAACGCTCTGCGCCGACTCGGCCACACCGTCGTCGTCGACGCCTACGACGCACGGGCGCGTTCGACGACCTCGGTCGATGACGTCTCGGTCGCCATCCGCGGGCCGTACGCATTCGAGGCGACGTCGACCGGTGTGAATCTCGAGTGGATCATCAGCCACCCCGACTCCCTCACCCGCGAAGAGGCGGCGGGGTTCGACCGCGTCTTCGCCGCGTCACGCGGCTGGGCCGAGCGTGCGGGGCGTCGATGGGGCCTCGAGATCGAGACGCTGCTGCCGTGCACCGACACCGACGTCTTCCACCCCCGTGGCCTGCCGCGCGACGAAGACATCGTCTTCGTCGGCAAGACTCGCGGGGCGGTTCGCCCGAGCGTGGTCGAGCCCGTGAAGGCCGGGATTCCCGTGCGCGTCTACGGACCCGATTGGGCGCACTTCGTGCCCGCCTCGTCGATCGCCGCCAAGTCCATCGCGCACGAGCGTCTCGCTGAGCGCTACGAAACGGCATCCATCGTCCTGAACGATCAGTGGCCCGACATGCAGCGGGAGGGGTTCATGACCCTGCGCCCGTTCGATGTCGTCGCGGTGGAGGGCCGCCTCGTGTCCGAGCCCGTCGAGGGTCTCGAGGACCTCTTCGAGGGAGCGGTTGTCACGTATCGCGACACCGAGCACCTCGTCGAGATGCTTTCGGGCCCGGCCGACGATCTCTTCCCCGACGCCGATCGGCTTCGGAGGATCGCCGCGCGCGTGCGTGAAGAGCATTCCTTCGATGCACGAGCCGTCGTTCTCGACCGAGTGGCGCGCGAGATCGCCGCTCGCGGCCGCTGACACGGGCGGGACTCGGCCGCACCCCTATGCTCGGACCCATGCCTTCTCGCGTGGGAATCGTCGTCCGCACTCGCAGGCGCCCCGATTTTCTTCGGCGGGCCCTTGCAGACATCTCGGCGCAGACGTTCCGCGACTACCGCGTCGTGGTTGTGAACGACGGGGGAGTCCCCGACGAGGTCGAAGCAATAGTCGCTGCCTCCGACGTACGAGACGCCGTGCAGGTCCGCCACATCGCGGAGGGTGAGGGCGGCCGGTGCATCGCCGCGAACGCCGGCGTCCGCGACGCCGGGACGGATCTCGTCGTGCTCCACGACGACGACGACCGCTGGCATCCGGAATTCCTTTCTCGCACCACGGCGTGGCTCGAGGGTCATCCCGGAGCCCCCGCCGTCGCCGTCCCGACCGAGATCGTCTACGAGGAGCGGCGCGGCGGCACCTGGACCGAGGTCGGCCGGGCCCCCTTCTGGGCGGGGATGCAGCGCATCTCGCTCGGCGAGATGATGAGCGTCAACCGCGCGGTCCCGATCTCGGTGCTCTACCGCCGCTCGATCCACGACGAGATCGGGTGGTACGACGAGTCCCTCGACGCGGTCGAGGACTGGGACCTGTACCTGCGCATCCTCCGCAGCGGCGAGATCGGTTTCCTCCCCGGCGAGGCGCTGGCTTTCTGGACGCAGAGACCGGATGCCACGGGCCTCGACGCCAACAGCATGTTCGCGCTCACCGAGGAACACGCCGTCGACGACGCACGCGTTCGCGACCGCGCGCTCGCGGACTGGGTGGGCCGCGAAGGAGAGGGCCTTCCGCTGTACATGGCCGCCCTGCAGGCGGAGCTCAAGGCGCACGTCGACATGCGCCTCGAAGAGGCCGCGGGGCGGTTGCGGGCGGATATCCGAGAGGACCTGCGCCACGAGATCGACTCCCATCAACCGTTCTGGTCGCGCCTGCGGAGTCTTCGACGACGGGTCGGCCGTCGGTAACGAGCTGATGTCGCGCGGCGTGGGCGGGTGCATGTTCGGGATGCCGCACGCATAATGTTGGCGTGAAGAACGCCATCGACGCTGCCGTACCGTCCTCCCTTCGGCGCGCGCGCGTCGTGCTGCCCGTTCTGCTCGTCGCCGGGGTGCTGGCGTTCTCCGGGTGCGCGAGTACATCAGGATCCGCGACCCCGAGCCCGACCGAGACGGCGGCGTCGGCGACCCCGACCGCCTCCCCGACATCGAGCGAGGCGCCCTCCCCGACGACGGCTCCCACCGCCGGCGGCTCCGATGCGACGGACGCGCCGTTCAACGGCCAGATCCTCATCATCACCTCCGAGGTGCGTGACGGTGCCCTGCAGGTCTCCGCCATGGTCCCGGGGGTATCCGAGTCCGGTGGCACGTGCACACTCACCCTGGTGTCGACGGGGGCCAAGGTCGAGTCCACCGCGAACGAGGGCAAGGACGTCACCTACTGCGGTCTGATGTCGATCGCCGTCGGAGACTCATCGGCCGACCCTGCCTTCCAGGTCGCGTATTCCTCCCGCACCACTTCGGCGAAGTCCGCGGTGACGACTGTCGAGCCGACCTCGTGATCCGACCGAATCGCCGCCGCCGTGTGGCGGCGATCATCGCGGCGTGGGCGTGCGGGCTCGCGCTCCTTGTGGCCGCTCCGATCGCGCTGCCCGCCACCGTCGCGCCGGTCGACTCCGCCGCCGCGGCCGACGCGTCCGATTGGAACGCCGGCAACATCATCGACGACGCCGTCTTCTACGACGGCAACGCCATGGGCTCGCCCGAGATTCAGGCGTTCATGGAGCGTCAGGTCCGCAACTGTCAGTCGGGTTACACCTGCGTCAAGGACTACCGGCAGAACACCGACAATCGACCCGTAGACAAGTATTGCAACGGGTACGCGGGGGCCGCGAACGAGAGCGCCTCGACGATCATCGACAAGGTCGCCCGATCGTGCGGGATCAGCCAGAAGGCGCTTCTGGTCTTGCTGCAGAAGGAGCAGGGCCTCATCACCTCGACCGCGCCGTCTTCCTGGAACTACTCGGCAGCGACCGGACAGGGCTGCCCGGACACCGCGCCCTGCGACGCGGCGACCGCGGGATTCTTCTACCAGGTGTACTACGCCGCGCGTCAGTTCGAGGTCTACCGGCTGAACCCGACCTGGTGGGGCTACCAGTCGGGGCGTTGGAACAACATCCTCTACAACCCGAACGGCGGCTGCGGCACGCAACGCGTGTACATCGAGAACCAGGCGACGGCCGGGCTCTACATCTACACGCCCTACGTGCCGAACCAGGCGGCCCTCAACAACCTCTACGGCACCGGTGACGGCTGCTCCGCGTACGGCAACCGCAACTTCTGGCGCACGTTCACCGACTGGTTCGGGTCGACGCGCGTTCCGAGCAACCCGAACGGCCCCTTCGGGTCTCTCGAGGCCGTGACCGCCGTCCCCGGCGGATTCCGAGTGGCCGGGTGGACCATCGATCCCGACAGCGCCGCCTCCCTCGACATCCAGGTCTCCGTCGAGGGTACGGTGACTACCTTCCGGGCCGACACCGCTCGCCCCGACGTGGGTGCGTCGTACCCCGACAAGGGAGCGAATCACGGATTCTCCGTGGTCGTCCCCGCCGCGGCTGTCGGCGACAACAACGTCTGCGTGACCGGCGTGAACGTCGGTCAGGGCAGCGACGCGCGCATCGGTTGTGCGAAGGTGACCGCCCTGGCGGGATCGCCGATCGGCTACGTCGAGGCGGTGACGGCGGTCCAGGGGGGCATCTCCGTGGCCGGGTGGGCGCTCGATCCCGATTCGACCTCGTCCATCGACGTGCACGTCTACGTCGACGGCGTCGGTTCGATCACGACCGCGAATCTCTCCCGCCCGGATGTCGCCTCGGCATACCCCGCGTACGGAGCGGCGCACGGGTTCAGTCGAGTCGTCGCCGCCGCGCCGGGAACGCGCAACGTGTGCCTCTATGCGATCAACACCGGACTGGGTGACAACACGCAACTCGGGTGTCGGAACGTCGACGTCGGGGCGCCGGTCGATCGCGGAAGAGCGCCGATCGGTGCGTTCGACGCGGTCACGGTGGACGGCGCGAACATGACCATCAGCGGCTGGGCGATCGACCCCGACACCGCGGCACCCGTCGAGACCCGCGTCACGGTGACGAACTACCCGCAGATCTCCGTTCGCGCGGATGCGAATCGCCCCGACGTCGGCGCCGCTTACCCTATGTACGGCCCCGCTCACGGGTTCGTCACCACCGCCACGGTCATGGGCGGGACGTACACGGTCTGCGTCACGGCGGTGAACACCGGCGCCGGCGGCGATTCGTCGCTGGGGTGCAAGACCATCACGGTCCCCGTGCCCGATCTCGGCCGCGCGCCCATCGGCTACCTCGACGGCGTCTCCGTCACCGGCAACACGGTGCGGGTCAGCGGTTGGGCTCTGGACCTCGACACGACGTCGCCGATACAGGTCCACATCTACGTCGGCAACGCGGGAGTCGCCTACCGCGCCGACGGCGCGCGTCCGGACGTCGGGGCCGCCTACCCGCTTCAGGGGCCCACTCACGGCTTCGATCAGACCATGACGGCCCCCGTGGGACAGTCATCCGTCTGCGTCTACGGCATCAACAACGGTGCCGGCGGTAACGCCCTCATCGGGTGCCGGACGATCACCGTCGCCGACCACACGAGACCTCCGATCGGCAACCTCGAGTACGTCGGCGTATCAGGACGCTCCATCGTCGTTGCGGGATGGGCGTTCGATCCGGACACGACGTCGCCCATCGATGTGCACGTCTACATCGACGGCGTCGGTCGTCCCATCCGCGCCGATGCCTCTCGTCCGGATGTCGCAGCCGCCTACCCCGGCACGGGCAGCCAGCACGGCTTCACGAGCACTTTCACCTCGACGAGCGGCTCTCACACTGTCTGCGTGTACCCGATCAACGACGTGACGGGACCGAACACGTTCCTGGGCTGCCGCACGGTGACGATTCCCTGACCGCAGCGATGACGAAGGCCGTCGGCCCTTCCGGGGCGACGGCCTTCGTCATGGCGGAGGGGTGATCAGCCGCCGAGGTAACGGACCAGCGACTCGTCGCCGTCGCGCGGTTTGAACCCCGTCGCGCGCAGACGGTCGAGCGCCAGCGTGCTGATCCGGGGACGGGGGGCGACCGGTGACGTCGCCGCGGAGAAGTACTCGTTCGTGGTCACACCCGTGACCTTCGACGGGTCGTGAGCGGTAAGCTCGAACACCCGCCGCGCGATGTCCGCCCAGCTCACCTCGGGGCCGTCGCTCGTCGTGTTGTAGGTGCCGTAGGGCGCCCCGGTGTCGAGCAGGTGGCGCACGGCGCGCGCGATCTCACCGGTGAAGCTGAGACGACCGCGCTGGTCGTCGACCACGCGCGGGCTGATCCCCCGCTCGGCCAGCGAAGCCATGGTACGGACGAAATTCGCGCCGTCCCCGATCACCCAGCTCGTGCGTACGATGTAGTGCTTCGACACGGCGGACACGATCGCGTCGCCGGCCGCTTTGGTCTGGCCGTAGACGCTGAGCGGCGAGAAGGGGGCGTCCTCCGTGTAGCCCCCGCTCTCGCGCCCGTCGAAGACGTAGTCGCTCGACACGTGGACGAGGGTGACACCGTTCGCCTCGGCGACGCGGGCCAGGCTCGCGACGGCGGTGACGTTCGAGGCCCATGCCTCGACGCGCCCCTCGGGAGTCTCGGCCGCGTCGACCTTCGTATACGCGGCGGCGTTGATGATGGTGCCGTAGTCGCGCCACCGGCGCGCGGCATCCAGGTCGGGGGACGTGAGATCGAGATCGTCGCGTGCGGCGTACTCGATCCACGGGTGCTCACCGAACTCGGCGCGCAGTGCGCGGCCCAGCTGGCCGTTCGCGCCGGTGACGAGGATCTTCTTCGGCGGCATGGGCACCACATCCGTCAGGCGGGGGTGCGCCTTGTCTTTCGCGCTGATCTCGACGTCGGAGAGGGGGATCGGCCACTCGATACCGGACGTCTCGTCGGCGAGGTTCAGGAACGTGTACGTGGCGTCGGGCGACCAGTGATCGTTCACGAGGTAGGTGTACGCGGTGTCGGCTTCGAGGGTCTGGTACGAGTTGCCGACTCCGCGCGGAACGAAGATCGCCGTCGACGGGTCGAGCTCGGTCGTGAACACGGCGCCGAAGGTCTCGCCCTCGCGGAGGTCGACCCACGCGCCGAAGATGCGCCCGGTCGCGACCGAGACGTACTTGTCCCAGGGTTCCGCATGGATGCCGCGGGTCGTGCCCACGGCGTCGTTGAACGAGACGTTGTTCTGCACCGGACCGAAGTCGGGCAGATCGATTCCGGCCGCGGTCATCTTCTCGCGCTGCCAGTTCTCTTTGAACCATCCTCGTGCGTCGCCGTGGACGGGCAGATCTAGGACGACGAGACCCGGGATGGGCGTCTCTCGGACGGACAGGGACTTGCCGAAGGCGATCGACACCGCGGTCACTGCCCCTTGCTCGCGTAGAACGCCTCGACGCCGTCCTTGGTGGGTGCCCACCATGCTTCGTTCTCGCGGTACCAGTCGATGGTTGCGGCGAGACCCGACTCGAAGTCGCCGTACGTGGGAGTCCAGCCGAGTTCCGTGCGGAGCTTGGTCGAGTCGATCGCGTACCGCATGTCGTGGCCGGGGCGGTCGGTGACGAGATCGTAGGCGTCGGCGGGCTGACCGGTGATCTGGAGGATGAGTTCGACGACGCTCTTGTTGTCCTTCTCGCCGTCCGCGCCGATCAGATACGTCTCGCCGATCTCGCCCTTGTCGAGGATGGCGAGGACGGCCGAGGAGTGGTCGTCGGCGTGAATCCAGTCGCGGACGTTCTCGCCGGTGCCGTACAGCTTCGGGCGGATGCCGCGGAGCACGTTCGTGATCTGGCGGGGGATGAACTTCTCGACGTGCTGGTAGGGGCCGTAGTTGTTCGAGCAGTTGCTGATGGTGGCGCGGACGCCGAACGAGCGCACCCACGCGCGCACCAGAAGGTCGGACCCGGCCTTGGTCGATGAGTACGGCGACGAGGGGTTGTACGGCGTCTGCTCGGTGAAGCGCGCCGGGTCATCCAGCTCGAGGTCGCCGTAGACCTCGTCGGTCGAGATGTGGTGGAAGCGCACGTCGTGGTGACGGGCGGCCTCGAGCAGCGTGTAGGTGCCGATGATGTTCGTGTCGAGGAACGGGCGCGGGTCGTGCAGGGAATTGTCGTTGTGCGACTCGGCGGCATAGTGGACGACGGCATCGGCTTCAGCCACGAGCGGGTCGACGACGGCCGCATCGGCGATGTCGCCCACCACGAGGCGGACGCGGTCGGCGGGCAGCCCCTCGAGGGAGGCGCGGTTGCCGGCGTAGGTCAGCTTGTCGAGCACGGTCACCGTGTGATCCGTGTGCGCGATGACGTGGTGCACGAAGTTGGAACCGATGAAACCGGCGCCACCGGTCACGAGAAGACGACTCATGCGGTCAAGGTTAGCGGGCCGGGGGTCTTCGTCCCGTGGCCTCGGATTGGCGCCTACAGCGGGATGAGCCAGACTTGACCCCATGCGCGGAATCATTCTGGCGGGCGGCACGGGCTCGCGACTCCATCCCATCACGCTGGGCATCTCCAAGCAGCTCGTGCCCGTGTACGACAAGCCGATGATCTACTACCCGCTGTCGACCCTCATCCTGGCGGGGATCCGCGACATCCTCATCATCACCACCCCTCAGGATGCCGAGCAGTTCCAGCGTCTCCTCGGTGACGGGTCCCGTTTCGGCATCCACCTCACCTATCGAGTGCAGCCGTCGCCCGACGGTCTCGCGCAGGCCTTCATCCTGGGGGAGGAGCACATCGGCTCCGAGCCCGTGGCCCTCGTCCTGGGCGACAACATCTTCTACGGCCAGGGCATGGGGACGCGCTTGCGCCAGTACACCGAGCTCGACGGCGGCGTGGTGTTCGGGTACCGCGTCGCCGACCCCACCGCCTACGGCGTCGTGGAGTTCGACGCGAACGGACGTGTCGTCTCGCTCGAGGAGAAGCCGGTCGTCCCGAAGAGCGACTACGCCGTCCCCGGACTCTACTTCTACGACAACGACGTCATCGAGATCGCACGTGATCTGAAGCCCTCGGCCCGCGGTGAGCTCGAGATCACCGATGTCAACCGCACCTATCTGGAGCAGGGGCGCCTGCGCGTCGAACTGCTGCCGCGCGGGACGGCCTGGCTCGACACCGGGACCTTCGACTCGCTCAGCGAGGCCACGGAGTTCATCCGCACGGTCGAGAAGCGTCAGGGGCTCTCCATCGGCTGCCCCGAGGAGGTCGCGTGGCGCATGGGCTTCCTCACCGACGACGAACTGCGGGATCGTGCCGAGCCGCTGGTCAAGAGCGGGTACGGCAACTACCTGTTGAAGGCACTCGCGCAGGGACACGAATGATCGACGAGAACCCCGGTCGCTTCCCCCTCGGGGGCCGACGCGCCGTCGTGTACGCGGCGACCGCCCGCAAGGGGCGCTTGTCGGGCGCCGTCCATCACGCGCTGACCGGTCTTCGAGAGCTCGCCGATCACCTGGTCGTCGTGACCGGTGCCCTGTCGGCTGACGAGCGCTCCCTGCTGGGGGAGATCGTGGACGAGATCGTCTCGCAAGGGGACGCCGGAGAGGGACTGCACGCGCACGGGCCCTTCGTCCGGTCGCAGGCCGACCGGATGAGCGTCTTCGACGAAGTGGTCCTCACCAACGATCAGTGGTTCGGTCCCGTCGGGCCCCTCCAGCCGGTCGTCGAGCGTATGGAGGATCGTTACCTCGACGTCTGGTCCCTCACCGATCGGCGCGAGGGCGTGCCGGGTTCCCGGACGGAAGGCGGCGACGGTCGCGTCCAGCTCAGCGGATACTGGCTGGCCGTGCGGCAGAGGGTGTGGCAGTCGGACGCGTGGGAGCGCCTGTGGCGGGGGATCAGCGCGACCCCGTCGGAGCGTCGCCACGCGAACGGCGCGGAGGTGGCGCTCAGCGAGCAGCTCACGGCGGCGGGTTTCCGTCTGGCCGCGGCCTTCCCCAGCGAGAACTATCCGGCGGAACACCCCGACATGTTCAATGTCGACCTGCTCCTGGCCGACGGCTGCCCGGCCGTCAAACGCGAGATCTTCAACGGCTACCCGCTCTTCTACGATCAGCACGCGATCGTCGGTCGACGCATCGCCGCGGCCATGGCGGAGCACGGGTACCCCGTCGATCTGTTGTGGAGCGATCTCGCCGCGACGGTCGCGCCCAAGCGCCTCCACACCAACGGCGCCATGCTCGAGGTGCTTCCCGACCGCGAGCTCGCGACCGGGCATGTGCCCTTGCGCATCCTGGGCGTCGTCCACGTCGTCGACCTCGAGCCCCTGCCCGAGCTGATCGCCCGTACCGTGCGCGTGCCCGGGATCGAGCGGATCGTGTTCACGATGGCGGATGCGAACCATCGCGGTTCCATAGAGGCCGCGTGGGAGACGGCGGAGGCCCCCGAGGGGGTCGCCTTCGACGTCCGAGAGGCCCTCGGCCGGAACACCCCCGACACCGCCGTGGTCTTCGACGAGTGTCGAGACCTCGCCCTGGACGGGGGCTTCGACCTCGTCCTGGCCGTCCACACCGGGGCCGCCGCATCGTCGACGCGTAACGCGCGTTTCTACTTCGAGCGCCAGCAGTACGACTGCCTGCTGCACAGCCCGGGGTACACGGCCAACGTCATCCAGCTCTTCCGTGATCGCGCGTCGCTCGGCGTCGTCTTCCCCCCCACTCCGCACATCGGCATGTCCACGCTCGGCGAGGGCTGGAGGGGACAGGCGGATGCCGTCGCGAAGACGATGGAGCGCTTGGGCATCGACGTCCCGCTCGACTGGGCCAGCCCGCTCGCCCCGGTCGGGGGGATGTGGATCGGGCGGCCGGAGGCGCTGCGACTGCTGGGGGAGCAGAAGTGGCCGGTCGGAGAAGAGGCGAGCCTCGTCCACACGCGGTTGCACGCGTACGCGGCAGGGGAGCGCGGCTACCACGCCCGTACGGTCTCGACGGCGGAGCATGCCGGCCTCAGCCACGGCTCGCTGGAATACACCACCGATTTCATGTCGCGGACCTCGTACGGCTACGCCGCGGGATACACGGCACTCCTGCACCGCGCCGGTCCCATCGGTGCGGGCCGCGGTGTCGATTTCGCCCGCATGTGGGTGCGCTACCGGCGTCCGCATTGGTGGGGCACGCTCTCGCGCCTCGGGCGCGCGGCACGCATTGCGCGGGCGGTCGGCCGCTCCGTTCGACGACGACTCCGAAAGGGAGCCTGACGTGGAAACCCCTCACGGCACCATGAGCCGCGCCATCGTCTACGTGATCTACGACAAGAGAGGTCGCGTCGACGAGAGCGTCCTGTTCGCGCTGCGGGGACTTCGTCCCTTCGCGCAACGCCTCGTCGCCGTCGTGAACGGGCGTCTGCGCGACGATGCCCGCGCCGGGCTCGAACTCGTCGCCGACGACGTGCTGCAGCGCGAGAACACCGGTATGGACATCTGGGGGCAGAAGGCGGGTCTGGAGGTCCTCGGGGACGACATCGAATCGTACGACGAGGTTCTGCTCACCAACGACACCTGGTACGGACCGGTACGCCCGTTCGGTCCCGTCTTCGAGCGGATGGATGCCGAGGACGTCGACTTCTGGGGCCTCACCGACCACCCGCGGGTCGAGCTCGATCAGTCGTGGACCGGGGAGGTGATCCCGTACCACCTCCAGTCGTTCTGGATCGCCGTCCGCCGTCGGATGTTCTCCTCCGCCGAGTGGAAGAGCTATTGGGAGGGATTGCCGGTCCTGCAGGACTGGACCGAAGCCGTGACCCGGCACGAGGTCACCTTCACCGACCGTTTCGCCTCCCTCGGCTATCGGCACGCCGTCGTGTTCCCCCATCAGGACTACGACACCGAGAACCCGTCGATCTTCAATGCGGCGCAGATGCTCGACGCGGGCAACCCGATCGTCAAGCGCAAGCCATTCTTCTTCTGGCCGATCACCATGGACCACGAGGCGTCCATCGGCAAGTGGCTCCTCGACAAGGTCGAGTCGTACGGGTATCCGCGCCGGCTGGTCCTGTCGTCGGCCGCGCGGACGTCACCCCCGCGCGACCTGACGACCGACCTCGGGATGACGGACGTCCTTCCCGACATCGACGTGTCGTACGACCCGGAGCGCCCTCTTCGGATCGTCGTCGTGGCTCATATCTTCTACGTCGACATGACCGACGAGATCCTCGACCGGGGCGATCTCCTTCCCTGCGACTACGACCTCGTCGTCACGACTCCGGACGCTCATCGGGCGGAAGCCATCGAAGAGATCCTCGCGGCGCGCGCGCGCCCGGGGCGCCGTACCGAGGTTCGTGTGCTCCCCTCCAACGACGGGCGCGACCAGAGCGCGTTCCTCATCGAGTGTCGCGACATCATCCTGGGCGACGACTACGACCTGATCGTGAAGGTGCACACCAAGCGCACGCCCCAGCAGGGATTCACGGTCGGTCAGCATTTCAAGTCGCAGCAGCTCGACAATCTCCTCCCGAACGCGGGGTACGCGGCCAACCTCGTCGCCCTCTTCCAGAAGGAGGAGGGCCTGGGCCTCGCGTACCCGCCGATGATCCACATCGGTCAGGGAACCCTTGGCCATGCCTGGTGGGGCAACCGGCCGCGGTTCGAGCAGGTGGCCGACCAGCTGGGCATCGAGGTCCCGATCGATGCGGTGTCGCCGTTGGCGCCCTTCGGCTCGATGTACGTCGCCCGTCCCCGCGCCCTCCGCCTTCTCGCGGAACAGCGTTGGCGGTACAGCGAGTTCGGCGGCAAAGAGGCGTATAAGGACGGCGGGCTCGCGCACGTCCTCGAGCGGATGCCTTCCTACGCGGCAGCGGAGAACGGCTTCCACACGCGTACGGTCCTCACCGCGGAATACGCCGCCCTGAGCCACACGGCCCTCGAGTTCAAGCTGGACGAACTCGCCGCGACCATTCCCGGGACGCTGCGCGACAAGGCCCTCTTCCTGCAGCGGGCCGGGTGGATCGGCACGGGACGAGCGGTCGACTTCTTCTTCATGTACCTCCGCGTCAACCGTCCGGACAAGCTCGAACAGGCGGAGAGAATGAGGCGGTTGGCGACGGCCCCGCGCCGCGCTGTCGATCGAGTGAAGCGTCTCCTGGGAGTTTCCAGCACGCCGTCCACATGAGCCGCAGATAGAATTCTGCTCTCCCGAAAGACGATGGTCAGGCTTGGAAAAAACACAAAGATTCGCGGTCCTCGAGGCATTGCCGTTCGCTACCGTCGATGCGCGTGGAATGACACTGCCCGGTCGCGGGGGGAAGATCCGTGAGCTCTTCGCTCGCCGGGACCTCCTTTTCCTGCTGATCCGGCGTGACCTTCAAGCGCGGTACCGGGACAGCTTCCTCGGGTTCCTCTGGACTGTCATCCGCCCATTGATTCAGTTCCTCATGTACTTCATCGTGCTGGGGCAGTTCCTGCGCGCCGCCGAGGGCATTCCGAACTTCGCCATCTACCTCTTCGCCGGCCTTACGCTGTACCAGTTCTTCAACGACACGGTGGCGGGCGCGACGGGATCGATCTTGATGAACGGCGGGCTGGTCAAGAAGATCTATCTCCCCCGTGAGATCTTCCCCTTCGCCAGTGTGGGAGGCGCAGGGTTCATGTTCCTGGTGCAGCTCGCCGTCCTCGTCGTGGCCGCCCTCATCTTCGGCGCCCTCCCCGAGCCCGCACAGATGCTGTGGTTCTTCCCGTCGCTCGGTCTCGTGCTGCTGTACGGCACGGCCATCGGTCTGCTCCTGAGCGCAGTGAACGTCTATCTTCGCGACATTCAGTACCTGACTGAGGTCGTTTTGATGCTCGCCATGTGGGCTTCGCCGATCGTGTACTCATGGCGGATGGTGAGCGATGTGATCGCCCGTTTCTCATTGCCGTCGTGGATGTTGGAGATCTACCTCGCTAACCCGTTGACGCTCGCCATCCTGGGATTCCACAAGACATTCTGGGGGGCGGGTTCCCCGTCTGACTACCCGCCGAATCTGGAGTTGCGCATGCTGATCGCGGGTGTCGTGGGTCTCGTCTTCCTGGTGGTCGCTCACCGTGTGTTCACCCGCCTTCAGGGCAACTTCGCGCAGGAGCTGTGACCGTGACGACGACAGTGGCCCCCGTGGTCGTGAGACTCACCGATGTGCGCAAGCGTTTCAAGGTGCGCCGCGACAACAACCTGAAAGACCGCATCGTCCACCTTGGGCGACAGGGCAAACGGCACCGCGAGGATTTCGTTGCGGTGAAGGATGTGTCGATCGACATCGAAGCGGGCACGACCGTAGCCCTCATGGGCGCGAACGGCTCCGGTAAGAGCACGCTGCTGAAGCTCATCGGTGGCATCGTCTCACCGTCGGCGGGCAGCGTGCAGACGAGGGGGCGCATGGCGGCGCTCCTCGAGCTCGGCGCGGGGTTCCACCCCGATCTCAGCGGCCGCGAGAACATCTACCTCAATGCGTCGATCCTGGGTCTCAGCCGCTCCGAGATCGACGATCGGTTCGACGACATCGTCGAATTCAGTGGCATCAGCGATTTCATCGACACCGCGGTGAAGTTCTACTCGTCGGGAATGTACGTCCGGTTGGCCTTCTCCGTGGCCATCCACACCAACCCTGACATCCTCCTGGTCGACGAGGTTCTCGCGGTGGGCGACGAGGCGTTCCAGCGCAAGTGCATGGACCGCATCGCCCAGTTCCGCGCCGCGGGTTGCACGATCATTCTGGTGAGCCATTCGGCCCAGCAGGTCGCCGAGCTGTGCGACCGCGGCATCGTCCTGCGAAAAGGCGAGATCGTTCACGATGGCGACGTCGATGAGGCGATCGGCGTCTTGCGTGACGTGTTGGAAGGGCGCGACGAGGCCACCGCGACGGAGTCGGCCGCGGCTGCCCCCATCGCCGTCACGTCGATCGAGATCCTCGACGAGAACGGCGAGCGGCGGCGCACGTTCGCATCGGGCGAGGCCATCGACATCCGGCTCACCCTCGTCTCCAGCCACGCGATCGACACTTGGGCGGCGGGCTTCAGCGTGAACACGCCGTTGGGGCATACCGTCTTCGCGTCGAACACCGACCTGTTGAGGACTCCTCTCGAACCGATCGAGGGAGAGACGGTGGTCGATTTCCGCGTCGACGCGTTGCACCTCGGTTCCGGGACGTACCACGTGCATGCGAATGCCGTCGCCCCGGACGAGGGCGGAGTGCACGGCATCGCTCACGGGGCCACGTTCTCGGTCGAGACTCCCGTGCCGACGCTCGGATCGACGACCGCCGACGTCACCGTCGGAGTTCGCGGACGCTGAGGACGGTGCCCGCGGACTCCGCTCAGGCGGACGTCATGCCGTGATTGCTCGTCTCGTTCGTCGAGAGGCGCGCCGCCGCGAGGGTCCGGTGTTGAACCACTCCCAGCAGGACGAAGGCGAATATCAGGGCGGCTGAGCCCGCAGCCCACACGAGGGTGGGCGAGGGGATGCCGTTCCACCACCACTCCGCGCGGGCGCCCAAGCTCAGAGCGGGATCGTCGACCCCTGTCGTGTATCGGCGGATGCCGACGTGAAGCGCGACGACCATCGCGACGCTGAGCCCGACCCCCGCGAAGGTGATGCGGCTGACGGTCCAGCTCCGCTCGATGTCCACGCCCACCGACGCGACCCCGAGGAAGATGACGAGGAGCGGCAGGATGTACCGGGGTTGAACCTGAGCGCCGACCATCGCCTGAGACTGCGCGAGGAGGACGAACGGCACCAGATACAGCGCGATGAGGCTCAGCGCGAAGGCGATGACACGACGCGGTGTCATCCCGCGCGCGCCGACGAAGATCGCTCCTGCGGCCACCATCAGCGACAGGGTGGACACGACGCTGGGCATGTAGGTGTCGAGCCAGCCGAGCCCCCATCCGCCGAGGGCGCCGGCGAGCAGCGTCGGGATGTTCAAGAAGTTGGAGATGTGCTGATCGATCGTCAGCGGCACCGGGTCCAGCGAGAGGCCCGTCACGACGGCGCTTCCCTGCCGCGCCGAGAGGTAGAACCCGACGGCCGCGACCGCGATGACGATCGCGGCGGCAGCTGCCGCCCACATCGAGCGGCCCTTCCGGGCTCCCAGGATGACGGCGAGCACGATGGAGAGCAGAGCGTACGCCGCGGAGTCGGCCCTCGCCCCGGCGCCCATGACACCGCCCAGGACCGCGAGTCCGGCCAGCGCCCAACGTCGTCGGCCGTCCGTGAGCATCGCGCCGTACAGACAGACCCACACCGTCGCGGCGGAGATGTATGCCCACGCAGAAGGATTGGTGGACGCGGCCACGAACATTCCCAGGGGGACGGCAGACCCGACGGCCGAGACGACGAGGGCCGGCCGCAGCCTCCGGGGCAGAGCGAAGAAGACGGCCGAGAGCACTCCGACGGTGAGTGCCGAGTTGAAGATGCGGATGACGAGCACCGAGGTCTGGATGTCGTCGCTCGCGAAGATCGACATCGTGCCGTAGAACAGCGGCGGGTATAGGCCCACGTTCACGCGGGGTGTGTCGCTCATTCCCGTCTCGCTCGGGTTCCAGCACGACCCGCTGACCTCGGGCTTGAAGGCGAAGCACGCGGCGTCCGTCAGGGGAGTGAGGACGCTCCGGGTCTCCGGCTCGCTGCCGGGCGCACACAGGCCCGGGCGTTCTCCGAGCCCGCACCAGATGGAGGGGAGATGGAAGTCGTCGTCGGGGGACGAACCCACGGGGCTCGCGAAGGCCCAGGACACGAGCGACAGGAAGAGGAGAACGGGGATGGCGACGGCGAGGGCCAGGGCACCCCGTCCGCGCGCAGGGGCGGCTGTCGTAGAGGCGGTCGTCACCAGAGCATCGTAGTCGGAGCCCGCGGTGCGCATCCGTAGGTCGGCGGGACCGGTGGATAGGATGGCGGAGACATGACCATCACTACCGACAGAATTCTGGTGATCGTTCCCGCGTGGAACGAGGCCGCCAACGTCGGTTCGACGATCGCCGAGATCCGGGCCGCCGACCCCGCCTACGACGTCGTCGTCGTCGATGACGGATCGGTGGACGGAACCGGCGACGTCGCGGTCGCGGCCGGCGCTCGCGTTCTCACTCTGCCGTTCAACCTCGGGGTGGGCGGGGCGATGAAGACCGGTTTCACCTTCGCGCAGCGCGAGGGGTACCACCGGGCCATCCAGGTGGACGCCGATGGTCAGCACAATCCCGCCGATGTCGCGCGGGTGCTCGCGGGGCTCGCGAACGCCGACATCTCGATCGGCGCCCGTTTCGCCGAGGTCGGCGACTACACGGTGCGTGGCCCCCGGAGGTGGGCCATGGTGGTGTTGGCGAGCGTCGTCTCCCGCGTCGCCGGTACGCGCCTGACGGACGTGACGAGCGGGTTCCGCGCCGCCAACCGTCGCGCGATCGACCAATACGTGCGGTACTACCCGGCCGAGTATCTCGGTGACACCCTCGACTCGCTCGTCGAGGCTGTTCACGCGGGTCTCACCGTCACCCAGGTCCCGGTGGCGATGCGCCCGCGCGTGCACGGCAAACCCAGCCAGAACCCGCTCGGAGCGAGCGTGTACCTGCTTCGTTCCGTCTTCGCGCTCACGCTCGCGGTCCTGCGCGGAACGCTTCGTCGGAGGCCCCGCGCATGACCATCGCCGCTCTGGGGTTCGGCCTCTTCGTCCTCGTGCTCATCGTCGTCTTCCTGATGCGCCGACAGCTGCGTGAGAAGTACGCCACGCTGTGGCTCGTCGTGGGTCTCGCCATCCTGGTCCTGGGTGTGTTCCCCGGTCTGCTCGGCTGGCTCGCCGCGTTCCTCGGGGTCGCCGTCCCGTCGAACCTGCTCTTCGCGCTCGCGCTCGCTCTGCTTGTCGGTGTGGCTCTGCACCTGTCGTGGGAGCTCTCCCGTGCAGAGGAAGAGATCCGCCGAGTCGCCGAAGAAGTCGCGATCCTGCGTACCCAGGTCGACTCCTTGAGGTCGGGCTCCCCGGCGGAGGAGCCCGCGGGTGAGCGCCCCACGGGCGAAGAACCGCGGTCGTCCGGTGGCTCGGGCAGCTGAGGGGCGCACCGGCGCCCTGACCTACATCCTCGCCGCGACCGCCATCGCGGGTGCCGTCGGTTACGCGATCCAGCTCCTCGCCCCCGTCCTGCTGCCGGACAGCGAGTCGTACCTGGGTTTCAGCGTCTATTGGTCGACGGTGTACGTTCTCGTCGCCGCTCTCGCGGGGGTGCAGCAGGAGATCTCACGGGCCACCACACCCGGCGAGACGCCGGCGAGCGGCGCCACGCTCCGGTCGTTCGCCCTCCTGATCGCCGGGGCCGCCGCCGTCGTGGCGGTGGTGACGGCCCTCGTCGTCGCGCCCTCGGCCTTCCCCGACGACACTGTCGGCTCCGCGTTTTGGATCGTCGTGGCGGTGGTCGGGTACGTCGCCACAGCGGTCTTGGCGGGCGTGCTGTACGGCCTGTCGATGTGGCGGGTCGTCGCCGCTCTCGCCGTCGCCGACGCCCTGCTGCGGGCGGTCCTGGTCGGACTCGCCCTGGTGGCCCACGCTCCCCATGCGTGGATCGCCGCGGCTGTCTCGGTGCCTTTCGGAGGCGCTTTCCTCCTGGCCTGGTTCTTCGTGCGCCGACGGATCGTCGGCAACTTCCGCCTCGACGTGGGCGCACGCCGACTGATCGTGAACACCGTCAGCACGGTGACGGCCGCCGCCGCGACCGGTCTGATCGTCACCGGTGTCCCCGTCGTCCTCCGCACGACGATGCCCGACGTCGACGCCGGGATCCTGGCATCCCTCGTCCTGACCATCACCATCACGCGCGCGCCCCTCATCGTGCCGATCATGGCTCTGCAGAGCTACCTCATCGTCGACTTCCGATCGAGCGAAAGGCCGCTTGGACGACGCCTCGCCACGTACCTGGCGGCGCTCGCCGCGGTGACGGCGGTGGGTGCCGCGCTGGCCGTCTTCTTCGCAGAGCCCCTCCTGTCGCAGTTCACGAACGGTCGGTACGAGGTGCCGGGGTGGGTCGCGGGCGGCATCGTCGCGAGCGCGGGGGCGGTCGCTGCGCTCTGCGTGACCGGGCCGGCGCTGCTGAGCCGATCCCGCCACGACTGGTACGTCGGGGGGTGGCTCCTCGCCGCGCTGGCGACGGTGCTCCTGCTCCTGCTCTTGCCGGCAGGACCCTACGAGCGCGTCGTCGTGGCGCTCGCGGTGGCGCCCCTGCTCGGCATCGTCGTCCACGTCGTCGCGCTGCGCCTGCCCGCTCGGGGAACCACAGCAACGGCACGATAGACTTCCGTGCACCCGTCGGACCGCCCCGGGGCAACAGGAGATCCGAAACCCATGACGTCTAGCGAACCCCGCAAACGCGCCCTCATCACCGGCATCACCGGACAGGACGGCAGTTATCTCGCCGAACTCCTGCTCTCGAAGGGGTATGAGGTCCACGGCTTGATCCGACGGTCGTCCTCGTTCAACACGCAGCGCATCGACCACGTCTATCAGCCCGCGCAGGCGGACGACCACCGCCTGTTCCTCCACTTCGGAGACCTGTCCGACGGTTCGCGCCTGGTCACCCTGCTCAACGAGATCCAGCCCCACGAGGTGTACAACCTCGCGGCGCAGTCCCACGTCCGTGTCAGCTTCGACGAGCCCGAGTACACGGGCGACATCACGGGCGTCGGCACGACCCGGCTGCTCGAGGCTATCCGTGCGGCCCACGTCGATTGCCGTTTCTATCAGGCGTCGAGCTCCGAGATGTTCGGGGCGACCCCGCCGCCGCAGAACGAGGACACCCCGTTCTACCCCCGCTCTCCGTACGGCGTCGCGAAGCTCTACTCGTACTGGATCACCCGCAACTACCGCGAGGCCTACGACCTCTTCGCGGTCAACGGCATCCTGTTCAACCACGAATCGCCCCGTCGTGGTGGCACCTTCGTCACCCGCAAGATCACCCGCGCGGCGGCGCGCATCAAGGCGGGTCTGCAGTCGGAGCTGTACCTGGGCAACCTCGACGCCGTGCGTGACTGGGGCTATGCGCCCGAGTACGTCGAAGGCATGTGGCGCATGCTCCAGCACGACGAGCCCACCGACTACGTGCTCGCCACGAACACGGCTTACACGGTCAAGGACTTCCTGCGCTTCACCTTCGAGCACGTCGGCCTCGATTGGGAGAAGTACGTCAAGTTCGACGAGCGCTACCTCCGTCCCACCGAGGTCGATGCGCTCATCGGCGACTACGGCCGGGCCAAGGATCTGCTCGGCTGGGAGCCGAAGGTCCACACACCTCGCCTCGCGCAGATCATGGTCGACGCCGACGCCGCAGCCCTCGAGGTCGAGGGTCGCCCGTTCATCGACCAGGTCCAGAGCTGAGGGCGGGTGCGCGCCCTTCTCACCGGCGGCACCGGTATGCTCGGCTCGAGCATCGTCGATGCGTGGCGAACGCACCGACCCGATGACGAGCTTGTCGTGCCCTCGCGGGGCGACGTCGACCTGACCGATCCCGCCGCCACGCGCGACATCGTGCGGGACGTCGCGCCCGACGTCGTCATCCACTCCGCTGCCTTCGTCGGTGGGATCGGCGACAAGGTCGCCCGGCCGCTGCCCTACCTGCTGGACAACCTCCGTATCGACGCGTCTGTGCTCGCCGCGGCGGTAGCCGCGGAGGTGCCGCGTTATCTCTACGTCGCCTCCGCGGCCGCGTACCCGGCGGCCGCACCCAACCCGATCGCCGAGGAGTCGCTCTTCGACGGCCGCTTGGAGCCGGCGAACGAAGGGTACGGCCTGGCCAAGCTCACCGGACTCACCGCGGTGGGTTACGCCGCGCGGCAGACGGGGGCGGCATACCGGTCGATCCTGCCCTCGAACCTCTACGGTCCGCGCGACTCGTTCGACCCCTCGCGCTCGCATCTCATCGCCTCGACGCTGCTCAAGACCCACCGTGCGCATGTGTCGGCTGCGGATCACGTCGAGGTGTGGGGGGACGGAACCGCACGACGCGAGTTCACGTTCGCCCCCGACCTCGCCCGATGGATGGTCGCGTCGCTCGACCACATGACCTCCTGGCCGGAGTTCATGAACATCGGGGCGGGGTACGACCACAGCATCCGCGAGTTCTACGAGGTGGCCAGCGACGTCGTCGGCTACCGGGGAGGACTCGCGTTCGACACCTCGAAGCCGAGCGGCGTTCCCCGACGGCTCATCGATTCGACTCGCGTGCGCGCCCACGGTTGGGCGCCTCAGACCACTATCCGTGACGGAATGGCGCAGTGCTACGACGCCTTCCTCACCCGCTCCGACACCGAAGGACTCCGATGAACCGCGAACCGGCCTACCCCCTTGCCACCACGACGTGGGATGACGCCGAATACGCAGCGCTCCAGGACGTTATCGCCGGCGGGCGCTTCACCAACGGCCCCCGCGTTCGCGAGTTCGAGAGCGCCTTCGCTGCGCACTTCGGCGCGCAGTTCGCCGTGATGGTCAACTCCGGCAGCTCCGCGAACCTCATCGCCGTCGCGGCTGCCGTTCTCGACCCGCGCTTCGACCTGTCGCGCGGCGACGAAGTGCTCGTGCCCGCGGTGTCGTGGCCGACCACGTACTACCCGCTCTCGCAGTACGGCCTCCGGCCCCGTTTCGTCGACATCGACCTCGACACGCTCAACGTCGACCTCGATCTGCTTGAGGCGGCCATCGGGCCGCGGACGAGGGCCATCATGGCCGTCAATCTGCTCGGCAATCCCAACGACCTCACGCGTCTGCGCGCGATCGCCGAGACCCACGGTCTCGTGCTCCTCGAGGACAACTGCGAGTCCCTCGGCGCCGTCCATGACGGGATCAATGCCGGAACCGCGGGCCTGGCGGGCACCTTCAGCTCGTTCTTCTCGCACCACATCGCCACGATGGAGGGCGGACTCATCGTCACGGACGACGAGCAGCTCTACCAGGAGATGCTGTCGCTGCGGTCCCACGGGTGGACCCGTGAGCTGCCCGATCGCAACCACGTGCACAACAAGAGCGGTGACGCCTGGGACGACCTCTTCCGGTTCGTCCTCCCGGGCTACAACGTGCGTCCCCTCGAGATGGAGGGCGCCCTCGGGATCGAGCAGCTGAAGAAGGTGCCCGCTCTCATCCAGGGGCGTCGCGACAACGCGGCCTACTTCCAGGAGCGGTTCGCCGCCATCGACGCCGTCCGGATCCAGCGGGAGACGGGACAGAGCAGCTGGTTCGGGTTCTCGATGATCCTGGAGGGCCCGTTGACGGGCCGACGGGCCGAGGTTGTGCGTGCGTTCGACGAGGCCGGGATCGAATCCCGTCCGATCGTCGCGGGCAACTTCACGCGCAACCCGGTGATGGCGCACCTCGACGCCGTCGTGCCCGAGTCGCTGCCCGCGGCCGACCGCGTCCACACGGACGGGCTCTTCGTCGGCAACCACCACTACCCGGTGACGGGCGGCCTCGACCTCGTCGCGGAGACGATCGAGCGCGCCGCGGCGAACTGATCGTTTCCGGCGGGCGGGAGCTCCCCGCCCGCGGGAAACGGGTCGCGCACGGCCGACGGGCGCTCGAACGTCGCCTTTAGCGGCCGGGGGACAGGGCCTTCTCGAAGCTGTCGAGAGTGCCGCGCGCCGTGCGCTCCCACGAGAACTCCGCCGCCCGGGCCGGACCGCGGGCCGAGAGGTCGGCCATGACATCGGGCCGGGTGGATGCCGTGACCATGGCGTCGGCGATCGACTGCAGATCGTCGGGGTCGATGAAGAGAGCGACGTCGCCCACGACCTCGCGGTACACCGGGATGTCGCTGATGATCACGGGGACACCCGCCATCATCGCCTCCAGGGCGGGCAGGGAGAACCCGTCGGCGAAAGACGGCATCGCCAGCGCCGTGGCGGTCGAGTAGAGGTCGCGCATCTCTTCGTCGCTGACCCAGCTCTTCAGATCGACCCACTTCTGCATCCCCGTCTCCGCGACCACCTCGACGAGGGGATCGTCTCCGTGGCTCCCTGTCACGACGACGCGCGGGCGGTGCTGTTCGGGCACGAGAGGCAGAGCGCGGATGAGTGAGGGCCAGTTCTTGTGCGGCCTGCGGTTGCCCGTGGCGAGCACCATCGGTCCGTTCTCGCCCGCGCGCGAGCGGTCGGCCCCGGGTACCGCGGTTCCGGCGAGGGGGACGAGGTCGACGCGCGCGGCGGGGACCTTGAGGTATCGCAGGATCGCCTGGCGGGACTCTTCGCTGATGGTGAGGACTCGCGTCGCGTTGCGCGCCGCGAGGCGCTCCATCAGCTTGACCGGCGCGGTGTAGAGCGGCGTCGACATGAACTGGGGGTGGCTCCAGTAGAGCATGTCGTGCATGGTGAGGACCGCCGGCATCCGCGTGTGAGCGGGGCCGAGGATCATCGGTGAGTGGAGGAGGTCCGCCCGGGCACGGGACGCGGCCCGGCCGCACGTGAGTTCACCCCAGGCCCACTGGAATCGGTTCTCTCCGCTGATACCGGAGTCGATCGTCTCTCCGGGGAACCACGACCGGTCGAGGGCGTATCCCTCGCGGCTGAAGTAGCCCACGTACTCGTGCTCGGGAGCAAGACGACCGATCTCCCGGTACAGCTGACGCGCGTAGATCTCCATGCCGCCCTTTTTTCCGGTCAGCGAGAGCAGGTCGACGAAGATTCGTGCCATGGGTCTGGTGGTCCATTTCGGGCGGGGACGGATGAGTGTGCGGGCGGCCGTTCAGCGCCCCGGTGCCTCAGATCGAGAGCACGTGCGCAAGGGCAGATCTTATCCCCGCGCGCGTCCCCTTCCTCAGCACCGTCGGGAGTTCGGCGGCGCCGTGGAGCCGCGAGACGATGCGCAACCGCGCTGTCCTGCGTGTCCGCCGCCATCCGAGGTCGTCCGCGAGGCGGGCGGCGAGTGCGTAGTACCGCCGCTCGTCGGCGAAACGTTCTCCGTCCAACAGCGTCTTCTGGGAGGCGCTCTCGCTGTGCCTGCGGTAAGAGAAAGCGATCTCCGGGTCGTAGGCGAGGGTTGCCCCCGCGAACGCCATGTCCATGAGGAGGGCGAGGTCCTGGATGACGGGGAAGCCGTCGCGGAAATCGAATCGGCGGATGGTCTCGGTCCGGAAGGTCAGCGACGGCCAGTACAGCCAGTTACCGCGGATGAGGCTGGTCGCCATCTCGGGCCCGCGCAGGACTGCGATGTCCGTGCCTCGCCGCGGGGCCAGGAGGTCGTGCTTGACCCGGTCTGTCAGGGGCTGCGACGGGGCGCCGTGCTCATCGATGACCTGCACTCCCGGTTGGATCACGTCGGCGTGCGGGACGGCGGCGATGGTCCGCTTCACGACCTCGACGTAGTTGGGGCGCAGGAGGTCGTCGCAGCCCAGGATGGTGAGGTGTGTGGCCTCGGCGCGTCGCACGCATTCACGGAAGTTCTCGGTGATGCCGACATTCTCGGTATTGCGCGTGTAGGTCACGCGTGCGTCGTCGAGGTTTTGGAAGAAGTCGGCGACCGAGACGTCTGGATAGCAGTCGTCGATGACGGTGAGACGCCAATCGGGGTCGTTCTGCGCCTGCACCGAGCGCACGGCGTCGTACAGCAGGCCCGGGTCGCCCCAGAACGGGATGAAGACGTCGAAGGTCATGCCGAGGCGAGCACCCCGCGGAAGTACTCCACCGTCCGCTCGAGTCCGGCGCGCAGCGCGATCGTCGGCTCCCAGCCGAGCTCTCGACGCGCGAGGTCGATGTTGGGCTGCCGCTGCTTGGGGTCGTCCTGGGGGAGGGCCCGGTGCTCGATGGTCGACGAGCTGCCCGTGATTTCGAGCACGGCGTTCGCGAGCTCGAGCATCGTGAACTCGCCGGGGTTGCCGACGTTGATGGGTCCGGTCACCGAGTGGTCGGTGTTCATGAGACGCACCATGCCGTCGACGAGGTCGTCGACGAAGCAGAACGAGCGGGTCTGCGAGCCGTCGCCGTAGATGGTAATGGGCTCTCCGCGCAACGCCTGCACGATGAAGTTCGACACCACTCGGCCGTCGTTGGGGTGCATGCGGGGGCCGTAGGTGTTGAAGATGCGGATGACCTTGATCGACAGGTCGTGCTGACGCCGGTAGTCGAAGAAGAGCGTCTCGGCGGCGCGCTTACCTTCGTCGTAGCAGGAGCGGGTGCCGATGGGGTTGACGTTGCCCCAGTAGTCCTCGGTCTGCGGGTGAACGGCCGGGTCGCCGTAGACCTCGGAGGTCGAGGCCTGCAGGATCGGCACACGCAAGCGCTTGGCGAGACCGAGCATGTTGATCGCACCCATGACGCTGGTCTTGGTGGTCTGCACCGGGTCGTGCTGGTAGTGCACGGGGGAGGCGGGGCACGCCAGGTTGTAGATCTGGTCGACCTCGACGTAGAGCGGAAAGGTCACGTCGTGACGCATCAGCTCGAAGCGGGGGTTGTCGAAGAGGTGCTCGACGTTGCGGCGGGAACCCGTGAAGAAGTTGTCGACGCAGATGACCTCGTTGCCCTCGGCGAGGAGGCGTTCCGACAAGTGGGACCCGATGAAGCCGGCTCCGCCGGTGATCAAAACTCTCGATGACACTTCCTCACCCTATCAGCGGGGTCATCTGCGCCCACGGGGAGGGCGGTCAGCGCGTGGTCGACACCATCCGTGCCTGACCGAACGTCCGCCCCAGGGCACCCTCGAGGCGTCCCACGAACATGGGCCAGCCGTCCAGGAGAGTGATCGGCCGGGGATTGCGCACGCCGTAGAGCAGACCCGCGCCGGTGAACGCCGCCCGCCACCACAGCGGGTAGCCGTGCATCGCGAAAGCGCGGCCGGTTCCCCGACCGTAGGCGCGGAGCTTGCGGCGCCGCTCGGCGGCACCGAGACCGAAGCCGGTCGAGATCCCGTCGACGTGGACGGATGCGGGCAGCCAGCGGAAGTCGCGGACGAGACCCGGGTCGTGCGCCAGGGCGCGCAGTAAGAGGTCGGTTCCCTCGGCCACCTGCCACGGTGTCGAGGCTCCCGGCCCCATCCGCTCGTCGAAACCGCCGACGGCGTCGAAGAGGGAGCGTCGCATCAGGATCCCCATCTCGATCACCGACCATACGTTGTACTTGTCGAGAGGGGTGCCCGGCTCGGGGAGCGTCGTCTTCGGTCCGCGCTCGTCCCACGAGGTGAACCCCCCGGCGCGGAAGGTCGCGTCGTCGACGGCGTCGTGCAGCGCGGACACGGTGCCGGCCGGATAGGTCGTGTTGTCGTTCGGGAAGGTCACGACGGCTTCACCGGCGGGGAGTGCCGCCACCCCGGTGTTTCGGCCGAGGGAGGCACCTCGACCCGAGGTCGTCGCCGACACGGCGACGCCGCGCTCGGCGAACTCCGCGGCCAGGGCGGCGACCTCGTCTTGTGCCCCCTGTGCGACGAGGACGACGTGGTCGCCTTCGCGCAGCTGCCCCTCGAGCGATGTCAGAAGGGCGCGGAGGGGATCCAGGCGTCCCAGGGTGGTCACGACGAAACCGATGTTCACCAGACGATTCTGCCTGTCTGAGCGGTCGGGTGGGGAATCAGCGCGCCTCGCGGTCGAGGATCCGGTTCCAGGCTGAGGTCGTGGCATCCCACGTGAACCGCGTCGCGTTGGCGAGACTCGCCTCGGACAGTGTGGTTCGCAGATCGGCCGAGCCCGAGATCTCCGAGAGGAGGGATGCCAGCTCTTGCGGTTGTGTCGGCGCGAAGTACCGCGCGGAATCGCCCAGGATCTCCCGATTGATGGGGATGTCGGATGCCAGGACGGGGGCGCCCAGCCGCTGCGCCTCGAGCGGCGGCAGGCCGAACCCTTCGTGCAGGGACGGCCACACGAACGCATCCGCGCGGGCGAAAGCGGCGGCGAGCTCGTCGTCGCTCACCGGACCGGTCCATCGGATCCGCTCGGGATCGATGCCACGAGAGGCCGCGTGCGGAGCCAGCTCCGGGTCGAGGTTGCCGACGAACTCGACCTCGACGTCGGAGGATTCAGGCAGGAGGGCAAGAGCGTCGATCACCGCGCGGGTGTTCTTGGCCGCTCCGTGACGGCCGAAGGCGACCACGCGCGTTCCGCGGTCGCTCGAAGGCGCCTGTCGGGGTGCGAGAGGGAGGCTGTCCGCCCCCTCGTAGACGACCTCGATGGTGGCAAGATCGACCCCGAATCGCTCGGCGATCTCGCGCTGGGACGCGTGGCTGACGGTGACGAGCCGCTGACCGCGGCGCAGCATCCCGAAGCGGACCGCGAGCTGCCACTGCACGCGGAACGGCACGGTGAAGTCCTGAGGTCGGATGGCGGGGGCGATGTCGTGGAGCACGGTGATCTGGCGGCGGTACGACACGGGGGCGATGTTCGCCAGATTCAGCAGAAGCGGTGAGCCGTGGCGACGCAGCCACCGGGGCAGCTCGAGCTGTTCCCACGGGGGGCCGGCGAGGCGCCCGACCGTTTCGGTACGGATCCCCGCCACGCTGGAGGTGTCGGCCGACGCCGGCACCAGCAGCACCACGTCGTCACGCGACTGCGCGAGATGGTGCGTCAGCTCCGTGGCGAAGCGGCGTACTCCGCCGAAGGAGTCGATGAGGAAGCGGCCGTTGACGGCGATGGTCATCGCGCGGTCCTTTCGTGGGGGCGCGCAGCGTGAGGGCTCACGCCGCGGCCTCGGCGGGGGTGTGGCGCAGATCGTGCAGCACCCGCAGGCAGCGGCGGGTGAGCAGGAGAGCCGCGGCTCCCTCGGTGAAGGCGTAGCCGAGTGCGGCACCGATCGGGCCCCAGGCGATGCCGAGGCCGATCATGAGGGGGATTCCGGCCGCCGTGGCGACGAGGGTGGCGCGCATGACGGCGGAGGCCTGTCCCGCCGGGAAGAGCACGAGGCGGGCGACGGCCGTGCGGACGGAGAAGAAGAAGAACACCAGGCCCATGACGAAGAGGATGTCGAAGGGGGCCGGGGCGGCGGGGAGGTAAGCCTGGGTGAGCCAGGGACCGACCAGGGCCAGACCCGCCCATCCGAGCAGGCCGGTGGCGGCGGAGAGCCCGATGGCCAGACGCATCCGACGGCCGCGGTGGGGCCCGTGGGCCTCACCGACCCATGCCTGGAGTGCGTTGGCGAGAGTCATCGGGATGAACTGCCCCAGCTTGAGCATCTTGTCGGCCGTCGCGTAGCCGCTGGCCGCCGCGGGGAGCGAGGTGACGTTGACGACGGGGGCGGGCACGCTCGAGTACCCGCTGAGGCCCGCGTCGTTCAACGCGACCGCGAGATTCGTGCGGAGGAGTCTCGGCAGATCCCGTGGGCGCGGCCACGGTCCCGGATGCCGCCGCAGCAACCGCAGCGTGAAGATCGAGGTACCCACGAGCGTGACGAGGATTCCTGCGAGGGGATAGAGCACGACGACCCCCGTCGTCAGGACGAGTCCGGCCGCGGCGAGGTTCGCCAAAAGACGCGGAGCGGCATCGAAGACGACGATCGTGCGGGGGTCTCCCACCCCGGCGCAGAACCAGGTGAACGACAGGGCGATGAGAGCGCCCTGCATCCCCATCAGGATGGTGAGCCACTCCGAACCGGGAGACGCGACGAACCAGCAGATGACGGCGAGCGCGGGGAGAGCGAGGATCGAGATCGACAGACGTACGGCGATCGACTCGCGGTAGAGGCGCGCGCGTTCGTCGTCATCGGCGGCGATGGAGATGAGAGCCGGACCGACGGTAGCCCATCCCCAGCCGATCGCGATGGCGGCGAAGGTTCCGATCGACTCGCCTGCGATCGCGCTCGCCCACCCCGCCTGGCCGGCGATCGCGGTGATCGCGGGGAGGGCGATGAGGGGCGAGAGGGCCGCGATCGCGGGGATGAGGAGGAACCCGAGCAGGCGCCGCTTCATCGAGGGTGCGGCCGTCATCGTCGTGCCCCCCGGCGAACGGCATCGAGCACTCCCGCGGTCGCCTCGGCCGCGGCGTCCCAGGTGAAGCGCGACGCCCACCGCTGGGCCTCGGACCGCGCGGCGTCGTCGGCGGGAGTCCGCAACGCCGCCGTGATCGCGGCGCCGAAGGCGTTGGCATCCGTCGCATCGGCGTAGTGAGCGGCGTCACCGCCGACCTCCCGCAGGACGGGGACATCGTGGGCGAGGACGGGAACGCGCCGACGCAGCGCGTCGACGACGGGGAGGCCGAAGCCCTCGACGAGGGAAGGGCAGACGTACAGCGCGGCAGACTGGTAGAGCGCCTCGAGCTGCTCGTCGCTGACCCAGCCGGGCAGGATCACGTCGCGCTCGAGGCCGAGACGTGTCACCTCACCGGCGAGCGGGTCGGGCAGGCGGCTCCCGGCGACGACGGTCACGGGACGCTCGGCGGGGGCGATCGTGGCGAGGGCGGCGAGCAGTCCCGGAAAGTTCTTGTGCGGCATGCGGTTGCCGACGCTCAGGACGAGAGGTCGCCCGGCGGGCAGCGCGAGGGAGGACAGGATGCCGCGGGGGTCCGCCACGGGACGCGGTTCCGCGCTGCCGTTGTGCACCACCGACACCCTCCCGGCGGGAACGCCGAGGAAACGTCCGATACTGTCGGCGGCCGCGTGCGACACGGTGATCACGTGGTCGGCGGTCTGTGCCGAACGCCGCATGAGAGTCGAGGTCACGGCACGTTGCGCCCGCTGGGCGAGACCGCCGGGCACTTCGTCGTAGATCGCGTCGTGCACGGTGACCACGCGCGGGACGCCGCGGAGGACCGGGCCGAAGTTCGCCGGCGCCCACACCAGATCGGCGTGTCCCCGCCGCGCGAGCAGGTCGGTCGCCACGACCGCGCCCAGAGCCCACGTCGCCGGATCGGACCCTACCCACCGCACCGTCTGCACGTGGCCGGGGAAGAACGCCGAGACGCGGTCGGCACCGTCGCGACCGGTCAGCGCGGCGAAGCGCGTGTCGGGGAGGAGGGCAGCGATGCGGGGGAGCAGTTCGCGGACGTAGGTCTCGGTGCCCCCGCGCGAGCCGGTGAACCCGAGCAGATCGACGAGGACGCGGCGGTGGGCCATCAGCTCTCGATGACGGCTTCGGGGCGCTGCTCGCGCCGGGGCGTGGTCAGTACGCCCGAGAAGAAGCTCATCATCGCCGTCTGGAAGCCGAGGATGATCAACAACGCACTGGGCACGGCGATGCGCACGGCCTGTGCGGCGTTCTGCGCACCGAAGTCGAGGCTGCCCCACAGGGCGACCTGCACGATGCCGATGATGATGCCGAGGAAGAACAGTCCCACACCGATCAGCAGGCCGCGCTCGGCCGACCACTTCGCCACGATGCGCCGGTATCTCTCGCTCGTCGGCAGGAATCCCTCTTGCGTGGCGTAGAGCTTGGTCAGCCAGAAGAACAACAGGGACTGGAACCCGATCACGCACAGGGCACTGGCGTAGACCATGGTCGTGACGTCGAAGCCGACGCCGCCGATGCGGACACCGCCGAACGCCAGCACGCCGACGGCGATGGCGCCGAAGAAGAATGCCACCAGGCCGGGGTAGACGAACAGCCAGCGGGGAGCGAACAGCAGGAGGAAGCGCAGGTGACGCCAGCCGTCATGCCAGCTGCGCAGGTGCGGCGGGCGTGAGCGACCGTCCTTCTTGAGGGTCGTGGGGACCTCTTCGATGCGGAAGCGGGCGAGAGATGCCCGCACGACCATCTCGGAGGCGAACTCCATGCCGGTGGTCTGCAGGTCGAGCTCGCGGATGCGGGCGCGGTTGAAGCCGCGCAGGCCACAGTGGAAGTCGCGGATGCCGGGCTTGAAGAACAGCTCGCCGATGAACGACAGCACCGGGTTTCCGAGGTACTTGTGCAGCGGGGGCATGGCGCCCGGCTCGATGCCGCCGCGGAAGCGGTTGCCCATGACCAGATCTGCTCCGGCCCGCAGGCGCTCGACGAAGGGCTCGAGGTTCTCGAAGTCGTAGCTGTCGTCGGCGTCGGCCATGATGATGTACCGACCGTGGGCCGTCTCGATGCCGTTGATGAGCGCGGCGCCGTAGCCGCGACGCGGGGCGTGCGAGACGCGGGCGCCGAGCCCCTCGGCGAGGGCCTGCGAGCCATCGGTGCTGCCGTTGTCGGAGATGAGGATCTCGCCCCGGATGCCGCTGCGCTCGAGGAAGCCCTGCGCCTTGCGGATGCAGACTTCGAGCGTCTCGACCTCGTTGAGGCACGGCATGAGGATCGTCAGCTCGACGTCGGACGGTGCGGGAGTGGTCACGGGGTGTCTTCTTTCGTCTTCACCGCGGCGGGGCTCGGCAGCGACAGCGCCGAGATGATGCCGTCCACGGTGCGGCGGATGGTGCGAGTGCCGACGGCGGTGTCGTACCAGGCGCGCGCTGTGCGCCGCAGGTCGTCACCGCCCTCGGCGATGTCCCGGATGGCCCGGGCGAGATCGGCGGGGCGGGTGGTGGGGGAGACGACGCCGTTGACGCCGTCGTCGATGAGTTCGGTTGCGGCGTTGCCCTCGTCGGCGACGAGCACCACCGGAGTGCCGTGGGCATTCGCCTCGACGACGACGAGGCCGTACCCCTCGCGGCGTGACGGGTTGGCCAGGGCGAGGGCTCCGTGCAGCAGCGTGTCGAGTTCGGCATCCGAGACGAAGCCCGGGAAGTCTGTCCACTCCTCGCCGCCGACGCGTCGCACCTCGGCGCGCACGGCCTCGGAGCTGGGCCCGGTGCCGAGCACGACCAGGCGGAGGTCGGGCAGGCTCTTGCGCGCCGCCGCGACGGCGGCCGGGAGAACCTCGACGCGCTTGTCGGGGATGTGCCGGCCGACGTAGAGCACGTACGGCGGAGCCGCGGCCGCCGAGGGGGGAGCCACCTCGACGGCACCGTCGATGAGCCCGGGGCTGACGAGGGGCGCGCCACGCAGCCCCTCGCGCCGCAGACGCGTGGCCGAAAGCTGCGAGTGGCAGGTGGCCAGCGGGGTGACCGCGATGGCCGCGCGCTGCAGGACCCAGGCGATCGTTCCGGTGACGACGCCCGAGTACTCGACCCACTGTCGGCGGTGCCACACCTCGAGGTAGTCGACCGCCAGGCGCGTGCCCGATCCGAGCAGTGCCAGGCGGGCGGCGAAGACGTTGAAGATCGGCAGACCGCTGACGACGACGGCCGCGTACCGACGGCGCCGGCGCACCAGCGCGCCGAACAGCCCCGCCGCGTAGCGCAGGGCCGCAGGGATACGGCGCACACCGTCGTCGGAATACAGCGACAGGCGCCCGGTCACCGGCACGATACGGAAGTGGTCTTCCGGCGGGGTCGCGGCATCCCACTGCACGGCGGTCAGATAGTCGACGTCGAGACCCGAGCGTCCCAGTTCGTCGGCGAAAGCGCGGTACTGCCGCTCACCACCGCCGGTGGAGTACGGGAACAGGCAGTCGTACGCGACCGCCACGGTCGAAGCGCGCGACACCTCAGCACCCCTCGATGCGGAACAACTTGGCGGCCGGGCCCTGCGAATCCACGAGCACGAGGTGCGTGCCGGGAGTGAGGTCCTGGATGCCGCTGTAGGCCGCGGCGCCCGCGGGATCGATGACGTCCTGCGTGCCGAAGTCGAGCACGTAGTCGACGCCGAGCTGATCGACGGTGCGGCACACGGCCGGGTCGGAGTCGATGTCGCGAAGATGCGCGTTGAGGAAGAGCACCTCGGCGGAGGGGTTTCCGAAGACGTGCTTCTGGGTCACCTGGCGGTCTGCGAAGGCGAGCGCGAGGGAGGTACCCGTCCGGGGGCTCCCGGCGATGAGCGCGTCGGGGGGTGTCTCCTCGTCGAGACGCTCGAGCAGCGCCTCTTCGTCGGACGACAGGATGAGGGAGCTGTCGGTATAGGCGTAGGCCTCGTGCACCTGGGCGAGCGCGATTCGGACGTTGGGACCGATCGCCACCGAGAACACGGCGGCGATACCGACCACCACCGCGCCGACGCGGAGCCACCCGGGAACACGTCGTTCGCCAACAGTCGCTCGGACGAGATCGACGATGGCCAGCGCGCCGAGGGTGGCGACGGGGATGGCCACCAGCGGCAGCAGCGCGGCGAGCCGGTTCGAGTCGTTGTACCAGGGGTTGGTGAGCAGCTGACGCAGGGGGCTGTCGATGCGCAGGCCCGAGGCCACGGCGAACAGCGCCACCGCGACGGCGAAGGGCGCGAGGACCGTGAGCAGGCGGGGGCGGCGCGCGACGGCGGCGAAGCCCGCGATCAGCAGCAGAGAGGCGACCACGGTTGGAGTGAACCCGCGCGGTGCGGCGAACAGCCCTTCGCCGAGGGACTGCGACAGTTGCTGCCACGGTGCCCAGCCCGAGTGCTCGGCCCCGGTGCGGAAGACCGCGACGGTACCCGCCAACGCCACGGCGAAGGCGACCACGGCGATCCCGAGCCCGAGGACGGATCCGCGCGTGCGTTCGGTGACCGCGCGCACGGCGAACGCGGTGATGACGACGGCGGCGGCGAAGAACAGCAGGCTGAGGAACGCGTTGGGGTGGCCGAGAAAGGTTCCCCCGGCCAGCAGGGCGACCAGCAGAGCCGAGCGCACCAGGGCGGGGGCACCGCGCTCGGGCAGCATCGTCACGATGACCGCGAGGGCCGCGGGGAGCATGGCGTACCCGACGAGGTTCGGGTACAGCACGCCCCAGTTGAAGAACAGGGCGGGGAAGGCCCCGAACCCCGTCGACAGCGCAGCGGACACGACGTAGGCGGTGCGGCGCTGGGCGAAGAAGGCCCCGGCGAGAGCCATCACCGACGCGGGCCAGAGGATCGACACGATCGCCAGGTTCGACCCGTTCACCGCGACGGGGACGCTCGCGCCCGTCAACTCGGCGCCGAGGGTGGTGAGGGCGTGCCAGGCGTTCGGATAGAAGCCGATGTCGGAGGTGGACCCGATCTGGAACGGCGAAGCGCTGCCGTTCTGCAGGCCCAGGGCGATCGCGTTCAGGTGGACGATGTTGTCGAAGCGCTGCGCGATGTTGCCGGGAGCACCGAAGGCGCGGGCGAACATGACGGCGCTGACGAGGGCCGTCGCCACCAGCGACAGGAGCGCGACCAGTCCCGTTCGGCGCCCGGCGGGCGCGGTGTCGACCCCGGCGACGCGACGCAGGACGAGTGCGATGCCCATGACCAGGAGCGTGACCAGGGCGAGGGGGATCAGGTTCCACCGCAGACCCACGAGGGGGGCGACGGATGCCGCGGCGGCGGCGATCGTGACCGAGATCGCAGGAGCGAGCAGCAGCCGTTGGGGGCTTCGCCAGCCCCAGCCGACGGCGACCACGGCGACGCCGGGGATGATCAGAACGGCAGCGACGGCAAGGTACGCCGGAATCGCGCTGACCCAGTCACCCATGCAATTCCGTCTCCGTCCGCGGCCGTTACGACACGCCATCGTATCGGACGGTCTCTGCGGGGCCGCTGAGCGCGGCCGCGGGGGCACGGATGCGTCCCGGGTAGTATCGACCGGACGTCTCCCGCGGGGTCGTGCCCCCACTCTCGACACGAAAGACGCAGCATTTCATGGACCTTCTCATCGTCGGCTCCGGCTTCTTCGGCCTCACCATCGCCGAGCGCGCCGCCGCCGCGGGCCGCAAGGTCACGGTCATCGATCGTCGTCATCACATCGGCGGCAACGCCTATTCGGCGGACGAGCCCGAGACGGGCATCGAGGTGCATCAGTACGGCGCGCATCTCTTCCACACCTCCAACCCGACGGTGTGGGAGTACGTCAACCGCTTCACGCGGTTCACGAATTACGTGCATCGCGTCTACACGACGCACAAGAACGTGGTCTTCCCCCTGCCGATCAACCTCGGCACGATCAATCAGTTCTTCCAGGCGGCGTACACGCCCGATCAGGCGCGCGCGCTCGTGCACGAGCTCGCCGGGGAGTTCGATGCGAAGGATGCCGCGAACCTCGAGGAACGCGGGATCGCGCTGATCGGTCGTCCCCTGTACGAGGCGTTCATCCGCGACTACACCGCGAAGCAGTGGCAGACCGATCCGAAGGATCTGCCCGCGGAGGTCATCTCGCGGCTGCCCGTTCGCTACACCTACGACAACCGCTATTTCAACGACACGTGGGAGGGGCTGCCCGTCGACGGCTACACCGCGTGGCTGGAGCGGATGGCTGATCACCCGAACATCGACGTCAAGCTCTCGACCGACTACTTCGACGAGTCGCAGCCGCTGAACAAGAAGGCGACCGTCGGCCAGGTGCCGGTGGTCTACACCGGACCGGTGGACCGCTACTTCGACTACGCCGAGGGCGAGCTGTCGTGGCGCACGCTCGACTTCGAGCAGGAGGTTCTGCCGATCGGCGACTTCCAGGGCACCAGCGTGATGAACTACGCCGACGCGGATGTGCCGTACACGCGCATCCACGAGTTCAAGCACTTCCACCCCGAGCGCGCCGACCGGTACCCGACCGACAAGACGGTCGTCGTGCGCGAGTACTCGCGCTTCGCCACGCGCGCCGACGAGCCCTACTACCCGGTCAACACCGCCGACGACCGCGCCGGTCTGCTCGCCTACCGCGAGCTGACCAAGGGAGAGCGCGACGTGCACTTCGGCGGCCGCCTCGGCACTTACCAGTACCTCGACATGCACATGGCCATCGGTTCCGCTCTGTCGATGTGGAACAACCAGCTCGCGTGATGTCCCCGTGCATCTGACCCTCGGGTCGCCCACCCGCTCTGTGCCCGCGCACCGGGGGACGGAGGGGCGCTGGGCGTATCGTCGCGACGTCGACGGGCTGCGCGCCGTCGCCATCTTGCTGGTCGTGTCGTACCACGTCTGGTTCGGCCGGGTCTCGGGCGGCGTCGACGTCTTCCTCATGCTCTCGGCGTTCTTCCTCACCCGTGGGTTCGTCCGTCGCATGGCGGGCCCCGCCCCGGTGCGCCCGGTCCGTCACCTGCTCGGTGTGTTCCGTCGCTTGCTGCCGGCCGCTGCCGTGACCCTGGTCGGCATCCTGGCCGTGGTGTGGGCGGTCTATCCCGAGACGATGTACCGCTCGATCGCCGAGCAGGCGTGGGCGTCTCTCGGCTACGTGCAGAATTGGCTCCTGGCCGCAGACGCGGTGGACTACTACGCGCGCACCGACGTGCCGAGTCCGCTGCAGCACTTCTGGTCGATGTCGGTGCAGGGTCAGGCCTTCGTGCTGTGGGTGATCCTCTTGTGGGTCTGCCAGATCGCGGTCCGCCGTCGCGGGTGGTCCCCCGATCGCGTGGTGGGCGTGGTCTTCGGCGCGGTCTTCGCGATCTCGTTCGTATATTCGGTCGTCCGCACGGCGTCGGCGCAACAGCTGGCGTACTTCGATACCGGGGCGCGGCTGTGGGAGTTCGCCGCCGGGTCTTTGCTGGTCGTGGCGCTGCCCCGTGTCCGGCTCGGCGCGGTCGCCCGCGTCGTCGTCGGGTGGGCGGGCCTGGTCGGACTCCTCGTGCTGGGTGCCGTACTCGACGTCCAGGGCGGGTTCCCGGGGTTCCTCGCGCTGTGGCCGGTGCTGTGCGCGGCGGCCATCGTGGTGGCGGGATCGGGTGAGACCGGGCGGTTCTCACTGGCGAGGGTGCTCTCTGCGCGCCCGCTGCAGGCCGTGGGGCGGGATGCGTATGCGTTGTACCTCGTGCACTGGCCGATCCTCGTGACCTTCCTCGTCGTGAACGGCCGGACCGAGGTGGGGCTGGTGGGAGGGGCGGGGATCATCGTGCTGTCGCTCCTGCTCGCGCGGCTGTTGACCTGGGCCGTCGACCGTCCCGTGCGTGCCTGGCGGAGGACCGACACCTCCTCCCTGGTGCCGGTGACGGTTCTCGCGGTCGCCGCCGCCGTCGTGGCCGTTCCCGTCGGAGCCTGGCAGGCGTCGACGTGGCTGCAGGAGCGCGCGATCGAGGAGCGGGCGCTACAGGCCAATCCCGGGGCCGCTGTGCTGCGCGATCCTTCGTTGTCAAAACCTCCGGCAGACGCCCCGCTGCTGCCGCTTCCGACCCTGATCGACGACGAGTGGGTCCACCTGGACCGCGAGTGCTCGGGGGAGTGGGCGAACGACGTCGAGATGCTGCGCGGGACCTGCTCCGAGACCACCGGCACCCCGCGGGCCCGCCACACCATCGCCGTGATCGGCGACTCGCACGCGCAGCAGATCACGAGCGCCCTGCTCCCGGTCGCCGAGGCCAACGGGTGGGGAGTGGTCTTCCTCATCAAGGGGGGCTGCTCGATGGGTCTCGACGAGCCGGGTATGGACGAGCGCTGCGACGGGTGGCGCGAGGCGGCCATCGAGCTCGTCGAACGAGTGCGACCCGATGCGGCGCTGACGGTCGTGACGCGCTCGGATGCCGGGGAGGACGACGAGCGTCTGCGCCCGGGAATCGAACGCTTCCTCGACCGGATGGACGGCGCGGGGGTGCCGGTGCTGGGCGTCCGCGACAACCCGCGTTTCGCCTTCAACATGTACGACTGCGTGGTCGGGTCCGACGATCCGCTCGACTGCGCGGTTCCGCGGTCGGCATCGCTCGCCGATCGGAACCCCGCCGACGACCTCGACCGCCCGGGTCTGCACCTCGTCGACCTCACGCCGTGGATCTGCCCCGACGACCTCTGCGTCGGCGAGATCGGGAACGTCGCGGTCTACCGCGACGACAACCACCTCAGCCGCCTCTATGCGCGTACGCTCAGTCCGTCCCTGGCCGAGCAGCTTCCGGCCACGATCGGCTGAGCCGCGGACGCACAGGCGTCCCGCGTCGCGTCAGCGCGGACGACTCAGCCGACCGGCTGCGACTGCTCCAGCGGCGGCATCGGCTTCCACGAGGAGTCGCGCAGGATGCGTCGGCCGTCGCGGAGCCCACGGAACAGGTGGCTCGTGCCGGTGATCTTTCGTTCGACCACGACGAGGCGGATGAGTTCCTTCACGAAGGTGAGCGTCGTCCCGAGCGTGAAGGGCAGGGTGCGGTAGACGCCGAGCGCGCGGTAGTACTTCTGCAGGTAGGCGCGATTGCGCATGATGTAGTACCGGTACGCGTCGCTCGACGCGTTCATGTGCCGGATGCCCATGTCCCACTGCTTGATCTCGCGCGTACGGCGCAGCACGAACTCGTTGACGATCACCGAGGGCGTGTGGCGAGAAGCGAGCCAACCGTACAACTGGTCGTCCCAGTAGATGAAGAAGCGGGGATCGGGCAGGCCGATCTTCGCCACGATGTCGCGGTGGATGAACATGCCCTCGAAGCAGCCCGAGTTCATCGGCTTGAAGCCGGACTCGTCGAAGGCGGCGGGGGCGAAGGGGATCGGGATCGCCATCGACTCGGCCACCCGGTACTGCCAGTAGAACTCGCTGCCGTCGTAGTCGTAGCGACGACCCTGGATGCTGCGGAAGCGCGGCGTCCAGTGCCCCATACGAGCGAGCCCGTCCGTCACGACTTCGACGTCGTCGTCCATCAGCCAGATCCATTCGGATCCGAGCTCGTAGGCCGTGCGCATCCCCTCGCTGAACCCGCCCGAGCCGCCGGTGTTGGTCTCGAGCCGCCGGTAGACCAGCTCGGTGGACAGGCGATCGCGGAACGAGTCGACCACCGCGGTGGTGTCGTCGGTCGAGGCGTTGTCGATCACGACGAGGTGACCGGGCGCCGGGTCCATGCGTTCGATGCTCTCGAGGAGCCGCGTCAGCAGGTGCGTGCGGTTGTAGGTGACGACGACGATGGTCGCGGTCTTCGGGTCGAACGGGGCCGTGGTCACGGACGCTCCTCGAAGGTCGCGCGCCAGTTGGCCTCGGAGACGAGCTCGGGCAGGGCGCTGCGGTACTGACGGGACAGGCGGGGCCATTCGCGCTGGAGCCGTCGGTGCAGCTTCCAGCTGTCGACGAGCATGCGACGGAACATCGCGCGATCGCGCGTGTAGATGTTCTTGCCGGAGCCGTCGGCGGCGCTCACGAGGGCGCTGTCGTAGAGCGGGACGCGCCACCAGTGAGCGTCGCCCTTGCCGAATTCGACCTCGGGCTGGCTGATGTTCTCGGGCCTGGGCGTGTGGAACCAGTGCGACACGAGGGTGCGCGCGGTGAAGGTGCGCAGGGCCAGACCCGTGGGGCTGTCGAACTCGTGCTTCTTCAGGCGCTTGAACACCTGGCGCCCGTGACGCGAGCGCAGGGGCACGCCCGAATCTTTGTGCACGACGGTCTCGGCGTGTTTCTTCGCGACCGTGCGAGCGTCGGGCATGGCCGTGGCGAGATTCGCGCGCATGTGGTCCGGCCCGGAGAGCACGTCGCGCAAGGCGCGGTGGCGCAGCTCGACCGGGTAGTACTGCATCATCATGAGGTGCTTGAGGTCGACGCGTCGGCTGTGCCGGATGAGCGTCCCGCCCTGCGGCGAACGCGAGTGCAGAAGCGCGGCGACGATGCGATTGCGGGCGTGGAAGTACGCCTGCCAGTCGATCGAGTCGTCCTTGCCCAGCCACGAGACGTGCCAGAGCGCGACACCGGGCATGGAGACCGTGGGGTAGCCGGCATCCCGAGCCCGAACGCAGAACTCGGCGTCGTCCCACTTGATGAAGGCGGGGAGGGAGAGGCCGATCTCGCGCAGGATGCTGGTGGGGATGAGGCACATCCACCATCCGTTGTAGTCGGCGTCGAGGCGCATGTGCAGCAGCGGGCTCTGGCGCAGATTGGCGACGCTGAAGTCGTGGGGGAGGCGCTCCTGGAACAGGGCCCGCCACATGAAGGGGGCATCGTCGACGACCTCGGCCCAGGCGTGGAGCTTCGGGCGGTCGAGGAGGTCGAACATATGGGCGCCGACGATCGTCGGCACCGAGGCGTACCGGCCGAACACCACCGAGCGGCGGATCGACTCCGGCTCGATCCGCACGTCGTCGTCGAGCAGCTGCACGAAGTCGCTGCCCTCCCGGGCGAGGGTCTCGACCATGGCGCGGGCGAAGCCGCCCGAACCGCCCAGATTGGGCTGGCGCAGCACCTGGAGGGTGTCGCCGAGGCGCTCGGCGACCGCCGGGTAGGCCTCTTGCGCCTCGACAAGATCGGTGCCCTGGTCGATGATGAACACCCGGTCGACGACGTCGAGCACGTCGGGGGCGTCGGCGAGGGCCTCGAGCGTCGAGACGCAGTAGTCGGGCTTGTTGTAGGTCGTGACGCCGATGCTGGCCTTGCCGCCGCGGACGGGCTCCTGCTCCGTTGTCCACTCGGCGCCCTCGAACATCGCGTCCGCCTGGTCGGCGGCCACGTCGAACCAGATCCACCCGCCGTCGCTGTACTGATCGAGCACGAGGTCGAACGAGGTCGCGACGGCGTCGCCGCGCACCTCGCGCGTCTCGATGCGCTGCTTCGTGCCGCCGCCGTTCGAGCGGTACACGAGCACCGTGGCATCCCCCGAGGTGTGCACGGTCAGGCGCACGTGGCGCACGGCCGTCCAGTGCTGCCAGTACGAGGCGGGGAAGGCGTTGAAGTAGGTGCCGAAAGAGACGCGTCGGCCGGCGACGATGCGGGCGCGGTGGCGATCGAGGATGTTGCCGAGCTGGGCGACGTTGGTGACCCGCACCGGCTCCTCGTCGATGGTCGACCACGTCTCGGGGTCGACGTACAACGGAAGGAGGTCGGGGTCGCGGTCGAGCGGCAGCACGGCGTTCTGCAGGGTGTACGTCACGAAGAGATCTTTCGGTCGAGGAGCCGCGGCCGCGGACGGCCAGCGGGCAGTCTACCGGGCGCACGTACCGCGACCCTGAGCGTTCGACGCCCCGGTGCGCGGCTCAGAGCGCGGGGCGCGGCAGTTCTCCCCGCTCGATCGAGATGCTCTGTTCGCTCGGGCCGACCCCCACCAGCGGGGTCTGCTTGATCTTCGCGCCGAAAAGGATCACGAACATCCATCCCCACAGCAGCAGGGGGCCCGAGTCTGTCAGACCCTGCACCACGAGCAGCGCGCCGACGAGGGTCGGCAGCAGGGTGAGCGGGGAGTGCGGTCGATCGTCGCGCAGATCCCAGCGCGGGCGGTCGATCGCGAAGAACCACGAGCGCCACAGGTACGCGAGGTACACGAGCGCCAGCAGCGCCACCCCCACACCGCCGAGCTGAAGGTAGGCGTCGAGCCACATGCCGTGCGCTTGCGTCACCGGCTGCCCGTGGTCGGCGATCCAGCCGCCGATGAGCGGTTCCGAGGTGATCCACGGCGTCGAGAACCCCCACCCGATGATCGGATGCTGATCCGCCCGGGCCAGCACGTCGGCCCAGATCCCCTCGCGTCCGGTGAGGTCGGCACCCCGGCCCAGCACGCCGAAGATCGTGTCGCGCCCGAACCACAGCGCCGCACCGCCGCCCAGGCCGATCGCCGCGTAGAGGAGGTACCAGCGCGTGCGCTCGCCGGGACGGCTCGCGGTGCGCATGACCAGCACGGTGCCGAGCACGAGCGCGACGAAGACCGCGGCGATCGCCCCCGTGATCGACTGCGCGCGCACGAAGAGGAAGCCGGCGACGACGATCCACACGACCAGCAGCGCACGGCGCGGCGCGCCGACCGCGAGGCGGACGCCGAACACGATGACGGCGACGAGCATCACCGCGGCCAGGAGGTCGGCGTCGCCGAAGATGCCCTGGATCCGGCCGCCCGTGAACAGGGCACCTCGAGACCAGGGAACCTGCCCCGGTTCGGTCGCGACGACGAATCCCGGCAGCAGCGGTCCTCGCACGATGACGGACACCGCGAGCTCGAAGACCAGCGACAATCCGACGACCCATTTGGCCGCCGACGCGATCGCGCGCACGACGTCTCTCCAAGTGAGCACCGCCCCGACGAACAGCGCCTGGAACGTCGTGATCCACAGGAGAAGCAGAGTCAGGACGGATGCCGCGGGCCAGGCGCTCCACAGCACCGACGCCGTCGCCCAGACGAGGTATCCCGCGGCGATCCACGGCAGGCGCCGGACGGGGACGGGCGGGCGCACGACGAGCCATACGACGGCGGACACGACGGTGGAGGCCGCGACGACGACCGCGGTGACGGTCGGACCGACCGCATTCAGCAGACCCACCCCGCCGAGGCCCAGGATGAGGAGCAGCACGCACCAGGCCCGCAGCAGCAGATGCCCGGTGGTCTCGCGCGCGGGCGCCGTCGGCAGCGCCGACACGGGGTGATTCGTGTGCATCGCCATGGTGTGTTCAGGGTAGCGGTCGGCATCCGTCGTCGTCGGGTGCGCGCATTAGGCTGACGCCGTGCTGATCGCCATCTCGAACACCCCCCGCGACTACGCCTGGGGCAGCCCCACCCTCATCGCCGATCTCGAGGGCCGCGAGCCCACGGGAGCCCCCGAGGCCGAGGTGTGGTTCGGCGACCACCCGGGTTCGCCGGCCGAGGTGCACGACGGATCCGACCGCACGCTCGACGAGTGGTTGCCCGCCGCCGCGGCAGAGCAGGGCGTTCCCGAGAAGCTGCCCTATCTTCTGAAGCTGCTCGCGGCCGGAGCGCCGCTGTCGATCCAGGTGCACCCCTCGAAGGAGCAGGCGGGCGAGGGCTTCGCGCGCGAAGAGAAGGCGGGCGTCCCGCGCGACGCGGGCGAGCGCAATTACAAGGACGACAATCACAAGCCCGAGGTGATCGTCGCCCTCAGCGACACGTTCACCGCGCTCGCGGGACTGCGCGACCTGGAACGCACGCGCACCCTCGTCGACGCCCTCGGCGACGCCCCCGCCGTGCGGGCGCTGCGTGACCGCCTCTCGGGCGACGACGCTCTGCGCTCGGCGATCGGCTGGCTGCTCGGCGGGGCGGAGCGAGCCGAGATCGAAGAGATCGTGGATGCCGCGGCCTCGGCCGAGGCGCCGCAGTTCGCCGCCGAGCTGGCCCTGACGCGGTCGCTGCACTCCGCCTATCCGGCCGATCCGGGAATCGTGGTCGCGCTGCTGATGAACCTCGTCGAGTTGCGGCGCGGGGAGGCGATCTTCGTGCCCGCGGGCGTGCTGCACGCCTATGTCGCCGGCCTCGGGGTCGAGATCATGGCCGCGAGCGACAACGTCCTGCGCGGCGGCCTGACGCCCAAGCACATCGACGTCGAGGAACTGCTGGGTCTCGTCGATTTCCGTCCGGCTGAGCCGCCGTTCCTGCGCCCGGTCGCCGCGGGAGAGAACGCCGAGATCTTCGCGCCGGGGATCATCGACTTCGCCCTCGGCCACCTCGAGGCGGGCGCGCCGGGGCGAGTGGACCTGCGCGGCGTCGCGATCGCGCTCGGGGTGGCGGGCGAGACCGTGCTCACCGGGTCGTCGGGCGCGCGTATCACCGTGCGGCCGGGCCAGGCGGCCCTCGTCACCCCCGACGAGTCGCCGCTGGCGAGCGACGGTGGGGGCGAGGTCTTCGTCGCCATGCCCGGCGCCTGAGGTCCGCGACACGCCGGGGCGGCGGGTAAAGGTTCACCTCGCCCTTGAGGGTTTACGATCCGCGACTTGACTCAGCGGAATGACACGGGTGTAATTATGACGGCGCGGAACCGCGTCATGGGGGCTCGAGCGAGGCGGAGGACGATATGGCGACATCGCAGTACCGGTCCGGTGTCCCGGAGAATTGGTTCGTCGATCCGGTGGATCTCGGTGTTCCCGGAGTCCGTCGCGACATCGACTCCACCGAAGAGAACACCCTCGCCTGGCAGACCGACGCTCTGTGCTCGCAGACCGATCCCGAGGCCTTCTTCCCCGAGAAGGGCGGATCGACGCGGGATGCCAAGCGCATCTGCACCTCGTGCGATGTGAAGTCCGAGTGCCTCGAGTACGCGCTCCAGAACGACGAGCGCTTCGGCATCTGGGGCGGCCTGAGCGAGCGCGAGCGTCGCAAGCTCAAGCGTCGCGCCTGACCTCGTCATCCGCGGTCCGTCCGTCTGAGCGATCCGTTCGCCGACGGCGCGGCGTCCGTGATCGCGAGAGAGCGCACTTAGGCTGATCCGCGTCATGCCCGACCGTGTTCACGCCATCCTCGTCGTGCGTCCCGAAGGACGCACTCCTGCAGCGAACCATCTGGAGCGCACGCTGGCGGCTCTCGCCGCGCAGACGCGCCCCGTGGATGCGCTCACCATCGTGCTGTGCGGCGCCGACGCCGGGCTGAGGAATCTCGCCGCGTCCTCGGGTGCCGAGGGCGTCATCACGGCACCGGCCAGCACCTCGTTCGCCGCGGCCACGGCGCTCGCCACGCCCCGTCTGACCGGCGACGCCGTGTGGTTGCTCGCGCAGGACACCGCCCCCGACCCCGACGCCCTCGTGCGTCTCGCGGGCGCCCTCGAGCTCTCTCCGCCCCTCGTCGTCGCGGCCCCCAAGCTCGTGGCGTGGGACGACCGCGACGCGATCCTCTCGCTGGGCGTGAGCATGAACCGCTACGGCGGCACGGTCGAGCTCGCGGCCGGCGAACTCGACCAGGGACAACGCGACGGGGATGCCGACGTGCTCGGCGCCGACGTGCGGGGCCTGCTCGTGCGCCGCGACGCGTGGACCGCCCTCGGAGGCCTCGATCCCGCCCTCGGCGGCGCCGACGAGGGACTCGACCTCGGCGTGCGCGCGCGCCTGGCGGGTCACCTCGTCTCGCTCGTGCCCTCCGCCCGTGTCGCCGTCGCCGGAGACGGCGTGGCCGCCATGGCTCGCGGTCGTCGCCGTGCGCGCCGCCGCGCCTTCGCGACACGCACGGCGCAGCTGCACCGCCGACTCGTCTACGCGCCCGCCCCCGCGGTCGCCCTGCACTGGCTCTCGCTGCTGCCGCTGGCCCTGTGGCGCACGGTCCTGCACCTGGTCGCGAAAGTTCCCTACCGGGTGCTGCCCGAATGGGGAGCGACGCTGCTGGTGATGGCTCGGCCGGCCGCCGTCGCCCGTGCTCGCGGCCGCATCCGCTCTTCCCGGAGGGTGGGGTGGTCGCGCCTGTCGCCCCTGCGGGTGTCGCGTGCCGAGATGCGCCTGCGGTGGGAGAGCGACGTCGCCGACCCCGATGCCCCGGTGCGCTCGGAGCTGCGCTTCTTCGTCGGCGGCGGAGCCTGGGCGGTGCTCGGGGCCCTCGCTGTCTCGGCCGCGCTCTTCGCCCCGCTGCTGGCGTGGCCCGTCCTCGGCGGAGGCGCCCTGGCGCCGCTACGACAGAACGTGGCCCAGCTCTGGCAGGACGCCGCCTGGGGTGCACGCCCCCTCGGGCTGGATGTCGTCGGGCCGGCGGATCCGTTCTCGGCGCTCGTCGCGGTGATCGGCTCCCTGTCGCCGGGGGAGCCCTCGCGCGCGTTCGTGGTGCTCTGGGTGCTCGCCCTGCCGCTCGCCGTCCTTGGCGGGTGGTTCGCGGCGACCCGCGTGACGGAGTCATCGATGCTGCGCATCGTCGCCGGTTTCGCCTGGGCTCTCGCCCCGACCTTCCTCGCGGCTCTCGTCGAGGGTCGACCCGCGGGTGTGCTGGTGCACCTGCTCCTGCCGTGGCTGTTCTACGCCGCGAGCGTCGCCCACCGGTCGTGGGCGCCGGCGGGAGCGGCATCCCTCCTCCTCGCCGCCGTCCTCGCGTCGGCTCCCTCTCTGGCTCCCGCCGTCGTGGTGCTGTGGTCGGCAGCGCTGGTGGTCGTCGCCCTGGTGGCCGGTCGCGGAGTCGCCCGGGTCGTCTGGCTCCTCGTCCCCTCCATCGTCGTGTTCGCCCCGCTCGTGTGGACGCAGGTGCGCGCGGGCAACCCCTGGGGCCTTCTCGCCGACCCCGGCGTCGCCTACGCGGGCGCCGAGGCCTCCGCGACGCCGCTCGGGCGCGCGCTGCTCGCCGCGGGATTCCCCACGTCCGACCCGGGCGGCTGGGCGAGCCTGACCGGGGGACCGGTTTGGTGGGTCGGGCTGCTCGTCGCGCCCCTCGCCGTCCTGGCCGTGCTGGCGGTCCTCACCCCGCGGTGGATCACGGCATCCGCCCTCATCGTCCTCACGGTGGTGGGACTGGCCACCGCCTTCGCCGCGGTGGGCATCGCCGTGTCGTTCGACCACTCGATCCCCGTGCCGCTCTGGCCGGGAGCGGGCCTGAGTCTCGCGTGGATCGGCCTCGTCGGCGCGGCCGTCATCGCCCTCGACGCCGGGATCCCCGCGCGCGTCCACGTCCTCCGACCGGTCGGTGCGCTAATCGCTCTCGCGGCCCTCGCGGTCTCGGTCGCCCCCGCTCTCACCGCCCAGACGACCGGGACCGACAGCGGTCGCTCGGTGCTGACGAACGGTCCCGTCTCGACCCTCCCGGCGTTCGTCGCCGCCGAGGGGCGAGGATCGCTCGGCATCGGCACGATCGTCCTCGACCCCCGCGCCGACGGTCTGCGGGTTCAGGTCGTCTGGGGCGGCAGCGCCACCCTCTCGGGTCAGAGCACCGTCGAGGCCACGCGCACCTCGGCCGACGAGGACGACGTCGAGCTCGCGGCCCTCGCGGCGGATCTCGTGACCCCGTCGGCCGACGACGTGGTCTCGCGACTCGCCGAACGCGGCATCTCGTTCGTGCTGCTCGAATCGGCCCCGGCCGGCGAGGACGACGTGATCCGCGGAACGCGGCTGGGAGCCGCCACGTCGCTGGACCAGCGCGACCTGCTCGACCCCGTGGGAGCCACCTCGCGCGGCGACCTCTGGCGCGTGAACACCGCGGTCACCCCGCGCCCGCCCCTCGACGACCACCGGCTCGGACTGCAGCGCCTGGTCGCCGCCGGATCCCTCGCCGTCGTGCTGATCGCCCTCCTGCTCGCCGTACCGACCGCCGCATCGCGGCGGGTCGCCCGCCGCACGCCGCGCATCGTCGGCCCGAACCCGGGAGGAACCCGATGAGCGAGCGTCGCTTCGTCCGGGTCGCCGCCACGAGCGCCCGCGTCATCGCGGGTGCGGCCGTGGCCACGGCCGCCGTCGTCGGCACGGTCGTCGGGATCGCGGCCCCCTGGCCGCAGTACTCCGCGACCCCCGTGCGCGTGCAGGCCACCCCGGCCCCCGGCGACACCCTCCTCGCGTGCGACGGGCCCCTGCTGGCCCTCGGGCGCAGTGCCGATTCCGCGAGCTCCCTGAGCGCGGCGGCGGCGCAGCAGGTCGTCAGCGGCCCCGCAGGCTCGAACGCGACGACAACCGCCCTGACCGGGGCAACGGCCGATTCCTCCGGCGACGCCGAGGCTCTGCGCGCGTCTCCCCGCGACCGCGCTCAGACTCCTCTCGCGGCCGCCGGGTCGGCCACGGCTGCTGCGAGCGATCTCATCGGATTCGCGGCGTCCGCCTGTCGCCCCCCGCTCGCGGAGTCGTGGCTGGTCGGGGGTGCCTCCACGACGGGATCGAACGACCTCGTCGTGCTGGCCAACCCCGGCGACGTTCCGGCAACCGTCCAACTGTCGGTCTACGGGGCGCAGGGCGTCTCGACCCCGGCGAGCGGTCAGAACCTCGTGGTTCCCGCGGGTGGTCGTCGCGTCGTCCCCCTCGCGGGATTGCTGCTGGGAGAAGAGAGCCCGGTCGTGCGCGTCGTCTCATCGGGTGCCCCGGTCCACGCCTCGCTCCAGGCCACGCTGACGCGTCTGCTGCTTCCCGGTGGCGCCGATCAGGTCGCACCGCTCGCCCAGGCCGACACTCGGCTGGTCATGCCGGGCGTGCAGGTGCTCGCCACCGGCGCCGGTCAGGCGGGCACGGTTCTCCGGCTGCTCTCGCCGGGCTCCGACGCCACCGCGACGGTGACGCTGGTTCCGAACGACCCCGCCGTCGCCGCTCCCGCCCCCACTGACATCCCCCTGACCACGGGCCTTCCGACCTCTCTCAACCTGTCGGGTCTCGCCGTCGGCGCCTACACGGTCGATGTCACCGCCACGGCGCCCATCGTGGGGGCGACGTGGTCGACGACCGGTTTCGGGGAGGGGTCGGACTTCGCCTGGTACGTCCCGGCGCCCGAGATCTCGGCCCCGAGCACGGTCGCCGTCGCCGCGGGGGTGGGAGCGAACCTCGTGATCGCCGGCGCCGAGAGCGACACGACCGTCACGCTCACCCCGTCCGACGGAGGCGCGCCCGTCACCACGGCCGTGGCCGCCGGCGCCAGCGTGGCCGTGCCGGTCGCCGCGGGCGTCTACCGCCTCGAATCGGGTTCCCCGGTCCGGGCGGCGGTCTCGTATGCGGGGACGGGGGCCCTGGCCTCCTACCCTCTGTGGCCGGCGGATGCCGCCGCGTCGGCGCTCACGATCCTGCCCTAGCGAACCGCTCGCCCGGCGCGGGTCAGAAGAAGCGGAACCGTTCGGGACCGAGGTCCCACGGGTCGCGATCGAGGTATTCGGCCGCGGCGCGGAAGACCGCACCCTCGATCATCATGCGGCGGTGCAGGTCGTCGTCGAGGTGGGGGTGGCCCAGGCGTTCGATGGGCACCCGGTACAGGATGATGCGCTTCTCTTCGCGCAGGACCGTCCACCGCGGGATGCCGTCGGCAGCCGCGGGCGGCATGATCCCGATCTCGAACGACACCTCGCGCAAGTCGGTCCACGCCGAGCGCAGGAACTCGGCTGCGGCCCCGACGGCGATGTCGAAGCGCTCGACACGCGTGTCGATCGGGGGCAGCGGGGGGCGCACGACGGGGCTGCGGTTCTCGCGGCCGTGGCGACCGTGTCGCGAGGGGCGGGCCACCGGCCGCGCTTCCCGGGATCGGCGACGCATCATGCGCCCATCCTACGTTCGAGGGGCCGGCTCGGTCGTGCCGTGCATTGAGGCGGACCGTGGGTCCCCTGCGGCGGCGGGGCGCGGCATCCCGGATCCGGCGGCGCGGCGTCGAAGCGGTGTCGGAGGGGCTGGCTAGGCTGGCCCGCGATGCGCGACAGACTCTGCTCGAAGGTGGGATGCGCCCGCGAGGCGATGAGCACCCTCACTTACGACTACGGCGACCAGATGGCGGCCCTCGGCCCCCTCGGCCCCGCGGGCGACCCGCACGCGCACGACCTCTGCGCGATCCACGCCGACCGCCTGTCGGTGCCCAAGGGCTGGGTCGTCGTGCGACACGAGACGCTTCGCACCTGACGCGCGGCGCTCCCGCTCGGGGCGCTCAGGCGCGCTCGGTCAGGGCAGCGGCGCGCTCGTTCTCGAGCAGCAGCGCGCGGTACTCGCGATCCCGGCGCACCGACGAGACAGCGCGGACGAGTCCTTCGTCGTCGGACGGCGGGATCGGCGACACGAAGGGGCGGACCGCCTCGGCGAGGGATGCCGCGACCCGGGCGCGCGCGGCGGGCTCGAGGGCGTCGGCCCCGCGCACGAACTGCGCGACGCGAGCGGCGAGGCGGTCGGGCAGTCGCGAGACGTCGGCGATCTCTGCCCACGACTCCCAGCCGGGCGGCAGGCCCGGTGCCGGGGGCGGAAGGCGGCGGGTGCGGGTGCGCTCGCTGGCGGTGCCGGCGAGCAGGTCGCCCAGCCGCTGAGCGCGCGGGGTGAACATGCCGACGACCGCCGCGATCGCGCCGAGGGTGAACCACACCTCGAGCACCCCGGTGAGGGATCGGATGAGGGCCTGGCGGAACCCTGCGGCCCCGCCGTCGGTGCGCACGATCCGCGCGCCCACGGCGAGGCGCCCGAGGCTCCGCCCGCGCGAGAGGGTTTCGACGGTGGTGGGGATCACGACGGTCACGAGCACGAGCAGCGAGATCACGCCGATGCGGATCGCGGCCTCGGGCAGGGTTCCGGCCGCGACCATCGTCGTCAGCAGCAGCGCTCCGCCGATCAGGAGCACGGCGCCGATCAGGAAGTCGATGAACGCTCCGAGGGCGCGCAGGAAGAAGCCGACGGGTTGCACGTCGAGGGCGACGGCCTCTCCGGTGAGCGTCTCGTCCGCGTCCGTGTGCACGAGGGCGACCGCGGGGGAGGGGGTCGTCGACGAAGCCATGCGTACAGTTGACCACATGGACCTCGATGCCCTCACGGCCGCCCGCCGCGACGAGTGGGCGCGGCTCGATGAACTGGGCCGACGCAAACGTCTCAGTGGTCCCGACGTCGACGAGCTGGTCACCCGTTATCGCGCCGCCTCGGCCGATCTCGCCGACATCAAGACCTCCGCCGGGCGCACTCCCGAGGGCGACCACGTCTCGATCCTGCTCGCGCGCACGCGCCTGCGCCTGACGGGCGTCCGTGACAACGTCCTGAAGCAGGTGCCGCGCTTCTTCGTGCTGCAGCTGCCGGCCGCCCTCTACCGCGTGCGCTGGAGCACCCTCGCCGTCACGGTCGGTTTCCTCGTGGTCTCGAGCCTCGTCGCCCTGTGGATCTCGGGCGATCCCGCGGCCGTCGCGGCCCTGGGCGAGAAGAGTCAGCTGCAGAACTACGCCGACGAGCAGTTCGTGAACTACTACCGCGAGAATCCGAATGCGATCTTCGCCGGGTCCGTCTGGACGAACAACGCCTGGATCGCGGCGCAGTGCGTGCTGTTCGGCGTGACGGGCCTGTGGCCGCTCGCCGTCATGATGCAGAACGCCATCGGGGTGGGAACCTCCGCGGCGATCATGTTCTCGTTCGACCGCGGCGACCTGTTCTTCCAGTTCATCCTCCCGCACGGTCTGCTCGAGCTCACCGCGATCTTCGTCGCGGGCGCGGCGGGACTGCAGATCTTCTGGGCCTGGGTCGCTCCCGGGCGGCGCTCCCGGGCGGCGGCGCTCGCCGCGGCGGGGCGATCGCTTGCGACGGTGGCCGTGGGGCTGGTCTTCGCCCTCGCGCTCTCGGGACTCGTCGAGGGGTTCGTGACCCCGCGCGAGTGGCCGTGGCAGATCAAGATCGCCATCGGAGCGCTCGCTCTCGGCGTCTTCCTCTTCTACATGCTCTGGGTCGGTCGCCGCGCGGCGCGCGCGGGTGAGACCGGTGACCTCACCGAATACGAGGCCGGGACTCCTACGCTGACGGCGGGATGACGGCATCCGGATGCCGAGACCGTCTCGGACGGCTGCGGACGACGTTTCCGATCGTTCTCCGGCGTGTCATTTTTGATTAAGTCAAAAGACGCTACGCTGATCGCATGCTCGACAGTCGACCGGACGCTCCCGCGGATGCCCTCATCCGCGACGCGGGTCTACGGGTGACGGCGACCCGTGTCGCCGTCCTCGAGGCCCTGCGTGCCCGGCCGCACGCCACCGCGGACGACGTCTTCGACGGGATCCGCGGTGCCCTTCCCGGCACCAGCAAGCAGTCGGTGTACAACGCGCTCGGCGATTTCGCCGACGCGGGACTCGCGCGCCGTATCGAGCCGGCCGGTCACGCCGGCACGTTCGAGCTGCGCGTGGGGGACAACCACCACCACGTGGTCTGCACCGGGTGCGGCCGCATCGAAGACGTGGACTGCGTCGTCGGTGCGGCGCCGTGCCTGCACATGCCGGAGGGCAGCGGCTTTCTCATAGAGACCGCTGAAGTGACGTTCTGGGGCGTGTGCTCCGATTGTCGAGCGACGTCCGAAGCCGAAAAACCGAGAGGATCCCGATGAGCGACGCTCTGAACGGGTGCCCCGTCTTCCACGATGGAGCCGCCCCCGACGACAACCGACTGCCCGTGGGCGAAGCCCCCGCCGACAGCGAGCCCGCCGGCGCCCTGCCGCACCCGACCCAGGGGTCCGCCAACCGCGTGTGGTGGCCCGAGACGCTGAACGTCAAGATCCTCGCGAAGAACAACGCGCTGCGCGACCCGCTCGACGAGGGCTTCGACTACCGCGCCGCGTTCGAGGCGCTCGACCTCGACGCCGTCAAGCAGGACCTCAAAGCGGTCATGACGACTTCGCAGGACTGGTGGCCCGCCGACTTCGGCCACTACGGGCCGCTCATGATCCGCATGGCCTGGCACAGCGCCGGCACCTACCGCGTGACCGACGGTCGCGGCGGCTCGGGCGCGGGCATGCAGCGCTTCGCCCCGCTGAACAGCTGGCCCGACAACGTCAACCTCGACAAGGCGCGCCGTCTGCTCTGGCCTGTCAAGAAGAAGTACGGCCAGTCCATCTCGTGGGCCGACCTGATGATCCTCGCCGGCAACGTCGCGCTCGAGGACATGGGGTTCCCGACCTTCGGCTTCGCCGGTGGCCGCACCGACGTGTGGGAGCCCGACGACGACGTGTACTGGGGTCCCGAGACCACGTGGCTCGGCGACGAGCGCTACACGGGCAACCGCGAGCTCGAGAAGCCGCTCGCCGCGGTCCAGATGGGTCTGATCTACGTCAACCCCGAGGGACCCAACGGCAACCCCGACCCGCAGCTATCGGCGAACGACATCCGCGAGACGTTCGGGCGCATGGCCATGAACGACGAAGAGACCGTGGCGCTCATCGCCGGGGGTCACACGTTCGGCAAGACCCACGGTGCGGCGAGCGACTCGCACGTCGGCCCCAACCCCGAAGCCGCCGACATCAACGACCAGGGCCTGGGCTGGAAGAACAGCCACGGCACCGGCAAGGGCGATGACACCATCACCAGCGGCCTCGAGGTCACCTGGACCTACCACCCCACCCGCTGGGACAACGAGTTCTTCCACATCCTCTTCGCCTACGAGTGGGAACTCTTCCAGAGCCCCGCGGGCGCGCACCAGTGGCGTCCGGTCAACGGCGGGGGCGAAGGCCTCGTGCCTGAGGCGCACTCCGACGGCCGCCGCGAGCCCCGCATGCTCACCAGCGACCTGGCGCTTCGCGTCGACCCGGCGTATGAGAAGATCTCGCGCCGTTTCGCCGAGGACCCGGCCGCGTTCCAGGATGCCTTCGCCCGCGCCTGGTTCAAGCTGACCCACCGCGACATGGGCCCGCGTGAGCGCTACCTCGGCTCCGAGGTGCCCGCCGAGGTGCTCGTGTGGCAGGACCCCGTGCCCGCCGTCGACCACGAGCTGATCGATCAGGCGGATGCCGCTGCCCTCAAGCAGCAGATCCTCGACAGCGGACTGTCGGTGCAGCAGCTGGTCACCACGACCTGGGCCGCCGCTTCGACCTTCCGCGGCAGTGACAAGCGCGGTGGCGTGAACGGGGCGCGCATCCGCCTCGAGCCGCAGAAGAGCTGGACGGTCAACAACCCCGAGCAGCTTGCATCCGTGCTCTCCGTCCTCGAGGGCGTGAAGGCCGCCTTCGACGCGCAGGGCGACAAGAAGGTCTCGATCGCCGACCTGCTCGTGCTGGCGGGCAACGCCGGTGTCGAGCAGGCCGCCCGCGCCGGTGGCGTCGAGGTCGAGGTGCCCTTCACCCCGGGGCGTACCGACGCCTCGCAGGAGCAGACCGAGATCGAGTCGTTCCGCTGGCTCGAGCCGATCGCCGATGGCTTCCGCAACTACGCGTCGCGCGAGGCGCGCCTGCCCGCGGAGTTCCTGCTGCTCGACAAGGCGAACCTGCTGACCCTCACCGCGCCCGAGATGACCGTGCTCGTCGGCGGCCTACGCGCGATCGGCGCGAACTGGGACGGCAGCGACTGGGGCGTCTTCACCGACACCCCCGGCGCCCTGACGAACGATGTGTTCGCGAACCTCCTCGACCTCGGAACGACGTGGAAGCCGCTGGACAGCGGCAAGCACGCCTTCGAGGGCACGAAAGACGGATCGGGCGAGAAGGTCGGGATCGGCACGCGCGTCGACCTGGTGTTCTCGTCGAACTCCGAGCTGCGCGCGCTCGCGGAGGTCTACGCCTCCGACGACGCCAAGGAGAAGTTCGTCCGCGACTTCGTCGCCGCCTGGCGCAAGGTCACCGAGCTCGACCGGTTCGACCTGGTCTGAGAACGGTTCGCTGCGGCTCGGTCGTCGCGGCACGCGGAAGGCCCGTCCCCTCGCGGGGCGGGCCTTCCGTCGTCGGTGCGCGTGACGTGTCCGGCTGCGCGAGTGGCGTGAGTGCGCGCCAGGCGGCCCTTTTCGGGACATGCTCTGCGCGAAGCGGGACGCACCGACCATGTCCCATTTACGGCTGCCTGAGTGCTCCTCAGGCGGCCCTTTTCGGGACATGCTTTGCGAAAAAGGGGACACGGGGGTCGACGGGAGACCCCGGATGCCGCGGCTCAGGCGCGCGACAGGCGGCGAAGACCCTCATCGATCGACACCGAGGGCGCCCAGTGCAGGTCGCGGCGGATCTCGGTCTGATCGAACCAGTGCGCGGTCGAGAGTTGCTCGGCGAGGAATCGGGTCATCGGCGGCTCGTCCTGTCCCGGGCGCACGGCCCACACCCGCTCGATCAGCGACCCCGCCGCCTTGGCCACGCCCGCGGGCACGCTGAAGCGCGGCGGGGTGACGCCCGAGGCGCGGCAGATCCCGGCGAGCAGGTCGCCGACCGGCCGGGGTTCGCCGTTCGTGAGCACGTACGCGCGGCCGCTGACCTCATCGACGCGATGAAGGGCGGCCACGATGCCGGATGCCGCATTGTCGACGAACGTGGAGTCGATGAGCGCCGTGCCGCCGTCGAGCAGGGGCAGGGTGCCCCGCCGGGCACGCGCGACGACGCGCTCGATGAGCTGCGTGTCGCCCGGGCCCCACACGATGTGCGGGCGGACCGCCACGAGGGCGGTGTCTCCGCCGGCGCGCGAGAGAGCGAGAACCTCGGCCTCGGCCTTCGTACGGGCGTATTCGCCGCGCGCGGCATCCGGATCCGCGGGCTCGGCACCCACACCCGCGAGGGCGTGGCCGGCGTGCGCGACGGAGGGGGAGGAGACGTGCACGACGCGTGAGACGCCCGCGGCGGCGGCGGCATCGAGCAGGATGCGGGTGCCCTCCAGGTTGACCGCGCGGAACTGGGCGGGGTCGCCCGCGAGGGAGACCTTGGCCGCGAGATGCACGACTCCGTCGATTCCCTCGAGCGCTGAGGCCACGGCATCCGGATCCGTGACGGACCCCCGCCTGTCGTCGGCGCCGTCGACGCCGGAGGGTCGGCGCTGCAGGGTGCGCACCTCGTGGCCGGCGTCCTGCAGGGCGCGCACGACCGCGCGGCCGAGGAACCCGGACGACCCGGTGGCGAGGACTCTCACTGCGCCGTCGGCTTCTCGCCGGCGAGCACACGCCCGGCCCAGGCCGAGAGACGCGAGCGGTCGATCTTGGAGTTGTGGCGGATGTCGGTCGGCAAGGTCGGGACGACCAGCACGGCCGCGAGGCGCTGCGCCGTCGCCGCGCGCACCTGATCGGTCAGGTCGGGCGATGCCAACCCCGGGCGCCGCACGCCCGCCTCGACCACGGCGACGACGACCTGCCTGCCCCGGGGGCCCACGCCGACGGCCGCAGCGCGCTCGACCGCGGGGACCGTCTCGACGTCCTGCTCGATGCCCACGGGGGTGACGGGGCCCTCGGCGGTGGTGATGACGTGCGGGAGGCGCCCCTCGATCCACAGGCGACCCTCGGCGTCGAGGTGGCCGACGTCTCCGGTCCGGTGCCAGCGGTCGGGCAGGCCGCGCTGGGCCTCGCGATCGGTGAGGTACAGGCGGAAATATCCGCGCTTGAGGTGGGGCGCCGAGACGACGACCTCGCCGGTGACTCGCGGCTCCGTCGAGGGTTCGCCCGAGGCGCGACCATCGGCGTCGATCGCCGAGATGCGCACCTGACCACTGCCGAGCGGCCGACCGACGCACACGCCCCGGTCGCCCTGCGCCTGTTCGATCTCGGGCAGCGTCACGTCGGCGACGAGCAGGCACTCGGTCATGCCGTACGGGGTGTGGGCCGTCGCGTTCGGCATGAGCGCCTGCGCGCGGCGGAGCAGGTCGACGCTCACGGGAGCCCCGGTCGACAGGAACGTCTCGACGCCCTCGAGAGCGACGCGATCGTCGGCGGTGAGGGCCGACGCCGTCGCGACGACGTTCGACACGGCGGCGGGCGAGAGGAAGACGATCCGCGCGTCCGAGGCGCGCACGGCCGCGGCCACGGCGACCGCCGTCAGGGTGCGCGGGGCGGAGACGTCCATGTCGGGCGTCGCCGACCGCGTGCCCAGGGCCGGCCCCAGGAGGGCGAAGGGGGCGAAACCGGTGACGAGACCCGTCTCGGCGATGACGTCGAAATGCGCCGCGAGGGTGTCTCGGAGCGCCGTGAGCTGGGCGTGCGTGTAGACGACGCCCTTGGCCGGTCCCGTCGAGCCGGAGGTGAAGAGCACCGCGGCCTCGGCCTCCGGGGCGGGGGGAGCGGGCACGGCACGACCGCGTCCGGCGCGGGCGAGGTCGGACAGGCTCGCCTCGACACCCAGGGCGCGGGAGGTGACCGCCGGAAGAGCCGCAGACGAAATGCGGCGCCCCGGCCACCCCAGGGCGCGCGCGGCCGCGAGCCCCGCGACCTCGCCGATCACGACGTCGGGGATCGCACCGCGTACGGCACGGGAGAGGCCGCGGATGCCGAGACCCCGGTCGGCCACGACCACCACGGCGCCGATGCGCAGGCACGCGTAGAGGGCGGCGGTCAGGGTGGGGCCGGGCTGCACGAGCAGCGAGACGCGGTCGCCCGCGCGCACGCCGAAGGCGTCGAGGCCCGCGGCGAGCTCGTCGACGCGAGCGGACAGCTGGCGCCAGCTCACCCGCAACGGGTTTCCGTCGTCGTCGGTGGTCATGTCGATGACGGCGGTGTCGTCGTCGTCGCGGCGCGCGTCGAGGGCGTCCCACAGGTGACCCGACGCATCCCCGGGCGCGGGGGGAGTCTCGGGCGCGGGCGCGGCGGCTGCACGCCTCGCGGCGGCCGAGCGACGCGAACGGGTCGCGGGCGTCACGGCATCCACGACCTTCTCATCGAGCCAGTCGAGCACGACGTCGGCGTAGGGGCGCTCCTCGGCGATCAGGTGTCCGGCGCCCTCGAAACGATGCACGTCGGCTTGCGGCAGTCGGTCGGTGAGATCGTCGAGGTGGTCCTCGCCGAACACCGGGTCTTTAGGGCCGCGCAGAAGCAGGGCGGGCACGGTGAGTTCGCGCAGGCCCGACGACATGCGGTGCAGGGCCGGGGTGCTCTCGTGGTCGGGGGTCGCGGGGATGTCGGCGACGAAACCGCCGATGCCGCGTCGCCGGGCGACGGTCGCGTACGGGGCGCGGAAGGCGGCCTTCACCCCGGGATCGAGCTCGGCCAGGGCCAGGGTGGTGTCGAGGAACGCCGTGGTGCCCGTCGTCCCGGCAGCGAGCATGCCGCGGGCCGTGGCGACGCGCAGGGCGAAGGGGAGCGCCGCACCATCGGGGTGATGGACGGCGGTGTTGAGCGCGACGACGGCGGCGAGGCGATCGCGGTGCTCGACGGCCCAGCCGAGCGAGACGGGTCCGCCCCAGTCGTGACCGATGGTGACGACAGGACCCCGGATGCCGAGCTGCTCGACGAGGGCGTCGAGGTCGGCGATGCGCTGAGCCAGGGTGCGTCGCAGCGAGGAGCGCTCCGAGAAGCCCATCTCGAGCTGGTCGACGGCCACCACGCGCCAGACGGCCGCTCCCCCCTCGGCGCGCGCGAGCGAGGCGTTCACGAGAGCGCGCCAGAGGTACGACCACGTGGGGTTGCCGTGCACGGCGACGATCGTGCCGATCGGCTCGAAGCCGCGCTCGGCCAGGGCGTCGCCGGTGTCGAGCACGTGCCACCGGCGTGTGGCTCCCGCGTCGGCGAGCACGCCGTCGACGCTCACGAGGCGCGACAGGGCCGGATCGAGCCCGGGCAGGCCCGCCGGGGGAAGAACGGCCTGCGGTCCCGTGACGCGCGGGAAGCTCACCAGGCCAGCTCCAGCATCCCGGTGTTCAGTCCGGAGCCCACTCCCATCAGGAGGACGCGATCGCCTCGACGCAGCGTCTTCTGCTCGGCGGCGAGCGTGATCGGGATCGAGGCGGGACCCACGTTGCCGAGGCTCGGGTACGTCACCGGGACGCGCTCGCGGTCGAGCTTGGCCGCGCGGACGATCGCCGAGGTGTGGACTGACGAGACCTGGTGCGTGATGTAGCGGTCCATGCCGGTCCACGCGAACTCGCCCTTCGCCTCTTTCCACGCCGAGACGACGAGGTCGAGGCCGCCCTTGAGCAGAGCCTTGGCGTCGGTGAACATGCCGTCGACGCTGCCGACGCAGAGGTCGTAGAACTGGGTCGCGGCGCGCGTGACCCCGCCCACGATGCGGTGGCCCTCGGGGTGGTCGCTCGCCCGGCCGAGGACGGCGGCTGCGGCTCCCGAACCAAGCGTCAGGGAAGCGAACTCCTGCATGAACGCGTCACGATCCAGGTTTTCGCGCACCAGGCGGTTGATCGTGTTGACCTGGATCTCGTCGGCATCCTCGCCGTTGACGATGAGGGCGTACTTGACCTGGCCGGACTGGATCATGCCGGCGGCGAGGCTCATGCCGTTGATGAAACCGAGGCACGCGTTGGCGACGTCGAAGTTGATCGCCGAGCTCGGCAGACCCAGACCGTGGTGCAGACGCACGGCCACCGAAGGCTCGAGGTGCTTGCGCGTCACCGAGGTGTTGATGATGAGCCCGATCTCGCCGGGGTCGACCCCCGCCTCGGCGAGGGCCTGCTTTCCCGCGGCGATGGTGGCTTCGTCGGAGGACTCGCCCTCCGCCCAGTTGCGACGCTCGTTGACGCCCGCGACGCGGCGCAGGAGACCCGGCTTGAGCTTCAGTCGCTGCAGCGCCGGGGCGAGGCGCTCCTCGATGTCGTCGGACGTCGTGACGCGGCTGGGCAAGACGCTCGCCACCGAAACGAGAGCCACATCGTCGAAGTGCGTGGTGGCGTTACCTGGCAAGAGATCTCCCGCATCCTGTGCGTAGACGGCGCAGCCGGGCGCGGAGGGGACGCGTTGACGGCTGGAAGGGTACCCCCCAGGATAAGCCGCGAGATATGTCGCGGGCTGCATGGGGAGCGGGTGTGCTACAGCCGACCGGCCGCTTTCAACGCGAGATAGCGGTCGGCGACGAGCGGGGGAAGGTCGTCTGCCGACGCCGACACCGCATCGCCGCCGGCGCGCACGATCGCCGCCGCGACGCGCTCGGCGTCGTGCCGGGCGCGCTCGGCGGCGGCGGCGGCGTAGACGTCGGAAGCATCCCGGTGGGCGGGGGTCTCCCCGGGCCCGTCGGTGGCCGTGGCGACCAGCAGGCGCGAGCGGGAGGCGATCGCGGGAAGCGAGGCGAGGAAGGCGCGGGCCGCCTCGGGATCGTCGGCCGCCGTGAGCAGCACCACGAGGGCCGGGCGGACGGCGAACCCGCGGACGTGCGCGAGCGCGGCATCCCAGTCGGTGTCGATCAGCTGCGGATCGACGGGCGCCATGGCGTCGACCAGGGCGGGGAGCAGGGGGCCTCCGTCGACCCGCGTCACGCGCGCCCGCGGCAGTCTGTCGAACATCAGCAGGTGCACGTGGTCGCCCGCGCGGGTGGCCAGCACCGACAGCAGCAGCGCCGCCTCCATGGCGGCGTCGAGGCGCACCCCGTCGCCCACGCGAGCCGCGGCCGTGCGCCCGGTGTCGATGACGATCACGACGTGCCGGTCCCGCTCGGGGCGCCAGGTGCGGAGCATCGTCGTGCCGGCGCGGGCGGTCGCGCGCCAGTCGATCGAGCGCACGTCGTCGCCGCGCACGTATTCGCGGAGGCTGTCGAACTCGGTGCCCTGACCGCGCACCTGCAGGCTCGTGTTGCCGTCGAGCTCGCGGAGCCGGGCCAGGCGTGACGGAAGGTGCCGCCGCGACGTGAACGGCGGGAGCACGCGGATCCGGCCGGGGGCGTCGATGACGCCCTGGCGACCGGCCAGCCCCAGGGGTCCCGCCGCGCGAACGGCGACGAAGGCGCTGCGCAGTTCGCCGCGACGGCGAGGGCGCAACGGCAGGGGCGCGGAGCGTCTCTCTCCGGGCGGCACGGTGAAGCGCTGCCGCTCGGCCGGCGCCCCGGCGGTCGGCTGCCACGCGTCGCGCACGCGGGCGCGCAGCAGACGGGTGCCGAGATTGCGCACGCGCAGCTCTCCGGCCACGGTTTCGTCGCGCAGCGCCCGCTCGGGGTGCGTGCGGGTGATCTCGACCCGGCGCGGGTCGGCGGCGAGCAGGGTGTCGACGACCGCCAGCACCAGGCACAGCAGCACCCACCCGCCGGCGACCGCCCACGCGGAGAGCCCCGCCGTGCTCAACAGCACGAGGGGCACGACGCCGAGGGCGACGAGCAGGGCGAGACGGCCGGTGACGAACATCAGATGGGAACGCGGGTCTGCTGCAGGACGGAGGTGAGGATGGCATCCACCGATACGCCCTCGATCTCCGCCTCGGGACGCAGCCGGATGCGGTGGCGCCACACCGGCACGAGCATGGTCTGCACGTGGTCGGGCGTGATCGCGGGATACCCGCTCAGCCACGCCCACGCCTTGGCGGCGGCGAGCAGGCCGGTGGACGCGCGGGGACTGACCCCGACGAGCACGGAGGGGCTCTGCCGAGTCGCGCGGGCGAGGTCGACGACGTAGCCGAGCAGGTCGTCGTCGACGGCGACGGATGCCGCCGCGCGTTGCGCCGCGAGGATCTGGGGCGCCGTGACGACCGGCGCGACACCGGCGTCGTCGAGACGGCGGGGGTCGAATCCCGCGGCGTGGCGACGCAGAACGTCGACCTCGGCATCGCGACCGGGGAGATCCACGACGAGCTTGAGGAGGAAGCGGTCGAGCTGTGCCTCGGGCAGCGTGTACGTGCCCTCGTGTTCGATGGGGTTCTGCGTCGCGGCGACGAGGAACGGATCGGGGAGTGCCCGGCTCTCTCCGTCGGATGACACCTGTCGTTCCTCCATGGCTTCGAGCAGCGCCGCCTGCGTCTTCGGGGGCGTGCGGTTGATCTCGTCGGCCAGCAGCACGTGGGTGAAGACGGGGCCGGCCCGGAACTCGAAGGTGCCGGCGCGGGCGTCGTAGACGAGGGAGCCGGTGACGTCTCCCGGCATGAGGTCGGGGGTGAACTGCACGCGGCGGGTGTCGAGTCCGAGCGCACGGCTGAAGGACCGCACGAGCAGCGTCTTGGCGACGCCGGGGACACCCTCGAGCAGGACGTGCCCGCGGGAGAGGAGCGCGATGAGGAGGCCGGTGATCGTGCCGTCCTGGCCGACGACGGCTTTGCCGACCTCGAGACGCACGCGGTGCATCGCGTCGCGCAGCTGCGCGTGGTCGTCGCTCGGCGCGACGGAGGCCGCGGCTGCGGGGGTCTCGGGGCTGTCGGTCATCGTGTGGTCCCTTCGGTTCGGACGGCGGCGCGCACGCTCTCTTCGAGATCGCGGAGGCGGTCGGCCGCCGCGACGAGTTCGCGGTCGGTACGGGGGAGGTCGTCGACGAGGATGCCGCGCACGCGCGCGCGGTCCGCGCCGAGTCTCTGGGCGACGGCATCGGCGACCTCGTGCGGGGAGGTTCGGGCGGTGAGGCCGAGAAGGCGACCCAGACGCGCCCGGGCGGCACGGCGGAGCTCGTCGAGCGCGTGCGCAGCGTCCTTCGACGAGGCGTAGAGGCGCGCGCGGCCCTCGGTGGTCTCGGTGGCGCGGACGGTGACGGGAAGGCGCTCGGCCACGAGCGGCCCGAAGCGGCGCCCTCGCCAGATCGCGGCGGCGAGAGCGGCGGTCAGAAGCAGCAGTATGGCGGGAGTCACCCACGCGGGAGTGAGGTCGCCGAGGGTCGGGGCGGCCGTATTCTGGTCGGCGTCGGAGAGGGCGGGCACGTACCAGACGAGCCTGTCGGTCTGTCCGAGCACGCCGAGGGCGAGAGCGGCATTCCCGTCGACGGGGAGGGCCGTGTTCGTGAGAACCGAGAGCCCGTCGAGGGCGGTCACCGTCCGGCCGTCCGTTCCTTCGGACTGCAGAAGCCCGAACTCGCCGTCGACCGGGTAGCAGCCCTGGACACCGTCTCCGGGGCGCAGGAGCTCGCCCACGCGGGCCGTTCCGGCGTTCGAGGCCGCGGCGACGGTGCACTCGGGGGTTGCGGACGCGTCGGGGGAGAAGCCGCCGAGCGCGGAGCCGTCGAGGAGCACCTCCAGCGCGCGAGACCGGGGTTCGACGAGGACGACGTGCTGCGCGCGGTCGGTGAGCTCCCGCAGCGCGTCGTCCGACAGCATCGGGGCATCGCGCAGGACGAGGGTGGCGTCGCCGTCGGCGAGGGCGCGTTCGGCGGCGGCACGGTCGCGAGCGATCGTGACGGTGACACCCTGCCTCTCGAGGACTCGCACGACCGCGCGGGTTCCATCCGGGCCGGCCGAGTCGGGGTCGAAGATCGCGCGCTGGGTGTACCCGCCGTAGACGAGGGTGCCGCCGATCAGAGCGGCGAGCAGGAGACCCGCGCACAGGGCTGCCCAGCCGAGGGCGGATCTCCGGCGCGAACGGATCGGGGCGGCCGAGGCCGTCGGCGCGCTCACCGGGATGCCACCGGTACGACGCGCGCGCGGACGGCGGCATCGTCGAGGTCGGCGACCTGTCGGTAGCGCTCACGGGTGCCGGGGCGGCGCAGGTAACGGATGTCGTCGAACGTCGTGGCGGCCGGGTCGAGCAGCGGGACGAGGGCGGGCAGCGCCGTCGCCGTCTCGCGCGCGAAGGCGCGGACCGTGGCGCCGGGAGGCGGATCGACGAGCCCGCGTTCGGTGAGGCCGCGCGCGAAAGCGCGGAATCGCAGCACGATCGCGTCGTCCCACTCGCCCCGGTCGGCCGCGACCGTCGCGTCGGCGCGGAGGTCGTCGGCGGAGCGGCCGTCGTCGTCGTCGAAGAGCGCGCGAGCCGGCTCCGAGGCGCGCGTCGACAGGCGCGGTCGGCCCCAGATGAGAAGAGCGACGACGATCAGCGCGACGACGATGATGCCCAGCACGACGAGAGCGGACGGACCCCACCCGTCGTTGTCGGGGACACGCAGCAGATCTTCGAGGAACTTCCCGATGGCCTGGGAGATACGGTCGACGATGTTCGGCTCGGCCGCCTGGTACACGGGGTCGCCGAGCTCCTGCTCGGCCCAGTCCCGGGCCTGGTCGGGGTCGGGAAGTAGCGGGAAGGCGGCTGCCATGGCCGTGAGGATCACGCGTCGCCGTTCGAGCCGGGGGCGGCCCATGTCGTCTGCGCGCGGTCGGGGGCGCCCGGCGCGGGCGGGGCCGCGGGGGAGTCCTGCGCGACGGGGGGCACGGGGGGAGCGGGGTAGGCCTGCGGCGCGGGGGCAGTGACCGGCGCCGCGTACGGGGGAGGCGTCGGGGCGGCTGCGGGAGCCGATGGTGCGTAGCCCGGAACAGGTCGGGGGGCCGCATACCCTCGCGGTGCAGCGGCGTACCCTCCCGTCGCGGGAGCGCCGTACCCCGCGTTCCCCGCCGGGGGGCCGTAGCCCGCGAACGCCGGCGGAGCGCCGTAGGGCACCGGGGCGGGGCGCTCGACGACCCGGCCCACACCCACGAGGTAGGGGTCGCGCAGCTCGGCTGCGCCGGAATCGCGGGCCTCCACGTAGGACTGCAGGTCGTGGTCGAGGCCTTCGACACGCATGCGGGCGTCGACGTACACGAGGACGGCGGAGGTGGACTGCACGACGAGAGCGATGCACTGAACCAGCAGGATCCCGAACTGCCCCACGACCTGCACGACGATGAGGCCGACGAGCGCGCCGGCTCCGCTCTCGCCGGTCGGCGCGATGATCGACGGGACGAAGCCCCCGAACAGGCTCAGGGGCAGCGAGATGATCTGCGCCACGACCCCGAAGACCACCGAGATGATCACGACGACCCCGAGCGTCGACCAGAAGCGTCCACGGGTCAGCTGCCACGATCGAGCGATCGCCCGGAAGACGGGGGCGCGCTCGAGGATGATCACGGAGGGGACGAGGAACAGTTTGGGCGTCAACCAGAGGTACAGCGGGATGAGCGCCAGGAAGAACAGCACGCCGACGAGCGCGCCGACCCAGGTCGCGGCGATGACCAGCAGCGCGACGATCCCCGCGAGGACCCCGACGAGCAGCACCACCGCACCGACCGTGAGCGCGCTGTAGCCGACCAGGCGCCAGAACACCGGACGCACCCGCGCCCAGACGGCCCTGAGGGAGGGCTTCTCCGCGACCACCGCGTGCGCCACCTCGGCCACCACGATGCCCTGCACGACGACGCCCAGAACCCCGGACAGGATGCCGAGCACCAGGGCGGCGATGGCGGTGAGGGCGATCGAGCCCGCGATGATCGCGTCGTAGTCGTCGCTGCCGTACGGGACGGTGTCGAGCCGGGAGAAGCTCGCGATCGCCACCCCGGCGATCGCCGCCGTCACGACGATGTAGGCCACGGCCTGGACGACGAGGGCGAAACCCAGCAGCACCTTGGGGTTGTGACGCAGGGCGACGAACGAACGGCCCAAGATGGTGCCGAACCCGTACGGGTGCAGCGGAACGATCCCCGGGCGCGATGCCGGGGTCCAAGACGGGTACGCGGTCATGTGGGGCCCCTCCTCGTCACATGGCGGTGCCCTCATCGTGTCACACACCCCCGACACGTACGCCTGTCGTGCAGGCAGGTCGACTACTCTCGATGGGACGTGCCCCCACCCGGGGCGTAGTGCCCGTCCCCGAGCGGGTTTCGAGACGGAAGACGTACACCCGAATGACTTCACGGATCCTGGTTGTCGATGACGACACCGCGCTGGCCGAGATGATCGGCATCGTGCTGCGCACCGAGGGATTCGAAACGGTGTTCTGCGCAGACGGCGCGCAGGCGGTGGACGCCTGGCGCACCGAGCGCCCCGACCTGATCCTGCTCGACCTCATGCTCCCGGGCGTGGACGGCATCGAGATCTGCACGCGCGTGCGAGCGGAGTCCGGCGTGCCGATCATCATGCTCACGGCGCGCACCGACACGGCCGACGTGGTCAAGGGTCTCGAGTCGGGCGCCGACGACTACATCATGAAGCCGTTCAACCCGAAAGAACTCGTCGCGCGCATCCGAACGCGCCTGCGTCCGGTGCAGGTGCCGGTCGACGAGACCCTGCGCATCGGCGACCTCGTCGTCGATGTCGCCGCGCACGAGGTCCGTCGCGGCGACGCCCCGATCGCCCTCACCCCTCTGGAATTCGAGCTCCTCGTCGCGCTGGCCGAGAAACCGCAGCAGGTGTTCTCGCGCGAGATGCTGCTCGAGCAGGTGTGGGGCTACCACTACAAGGCCGACACCCGCCTGGTCAACGTGCACGTGCAGCGACTGCGCGCGAAGATCGAGGCCGACCCCGACAACCCGCGCATCGTGACCACCGTGCGCGGCGTGGGCTACCGCGCCGGCGCGGTGGCCTGATCTCCTCATGACGGGCGCGGTGCGCACCTTCCCGCGGCCGCGGGCTCGAGGATGGCGCGATTGGCGCGTCGTGCGCGATCGCCTCGCGACGCTGTGGCGCCGCTCGCTGCGCTTCCGCACGATCGTGCTCACGGTGACGCTGACGGCCGCGACGATCCTCGTCACGTGCATCGCCATGGCGCTCGTCATCCAGAACGAACTGTTCACGGCCCGTAAGGACCAGGTGCTGCTCGAGGCGCAGCGCGCCACCGCCGCGGCACAGGCCACCCTCGACGCCGCCGTCGACTCGACCGATCCGGCCGCGGCGCAGACGCTCATGAACGGTATCGCGACGCGCCTGTCGCAGCAGTCCTCGAGCGATCTCATCGCCCTGTACCGCATCGGCCCGCCCTCCCCGCTGGCTCCGCAACCCTTCATCTCCCCGGCTTTCGAGTCCCGTATGGTCACCGACGCCCTGCGCACGCAGGTGCAGTCGAGCCCCGACCTGCAGTGGTGGCAGTCCGTGGCGCTTCCCGCCGACGACGGCCGTGAGGTTCCCGGCATCCTGGTCGGTCATCAACTGCGCTTCCCCGCGGAGGACGGGGTCGACTCGTACGAGCTGTACATGGGGTACGACCTCACCAGTGCCTCGCAGACCCTGGCCTTCGTGCAGGTGCTGCTGTGGGTCGTGGGCCTGGTCCTCGTGCTGCTCATCGGCGCCATCGCCTGGTTCGTCCTCAGATCCGTCACGACTCCGATCGCGGATGCCGCCGAGACCAGCGCCAAGCTCGCGGCAGGGGATCTGGGCGTCAGGCTCCCGGTGCGCGGCGAGGACGAGCTCGCGACCCTGAACCGCTCCTTCAACGCGATGGCCGACAGCATCGAGTCGCAGATCAAGGAGCTCGCCGACCTCTCGCTCGTGCAGCAGCGCTTCGTCTCGGACGTCTCGCACGAGCTGCGCACGCCGTTGACGACGATCAAGCTCGCCGCCGACATGATCAACGACCAGCGCGAGGAGTTCGATCCCGCCACCGGCCGCGCCGCGGAGCTGCTGCACGCGCAGGTGCAGCGCTTCGAGGTGCTCCTCACCGACCTGCTCGAGATCAGCCGCTACGACGCGGGCTCGGTCCAGCTCGAGCTCGAGGCGACGAGCCTGGCCCATCTGGCCGAAGACGTCATCCTCTCCATGGAGCAGCTCGCCGAGGGCCACGGCTCCGACGTGCGCCTCGTCGCCCCGGGCGGCTACACCCCGGTCGACATGGACGCCCGGCGCGTCCGCCGGATCGTCCGCAACCTCCTCGGCAATGCGATCGAGCACGGTGAGGGACGCCCGATCGTGGTGTCGGTCGACAGCGACCGGGATGCCGTGGCCCTCGGCGTCCGCGACTTCGGCCTGGGCATGCAGCCCGACGACGTGGAGCGCGTCTTCGACCGCTTCTGGCGCGCCGACCCCTCGCGCGTGCGCACCATCGGCGGCACGGGCCTCGGCTTGTCCATCGCCCTCGGCGACGCCAAGCTGCACGGCGGTACCCTGTCGGTCTGGTCCGAGCCCGGACGCGGCTCGAACTTCGTGCTCACCCTGCCGCGCGCCGGTCAGCCGGTCAGCAGCTCGCCCCTGCCCCTCGTCCCCGACGACGAGCAGGGCGGGGCCCTCGAAGCCCTGGGCCTCACACAGCCCATCTCGACCCGACCCGGAGTGAGGAAGACGACATGAGACGCGCTCTCGCCCTCGTCGGTCTCGCCCTGGTGCTCGCGTTGACCGCGTGCACGGGCCTTCCGACCTCCGGTTACGTCAATCCCGGGCGCGGCCCCCAGGTCGACGACACGCAGGCCTTCGCCTTCGTCCCCGACGGACCGCAGGACGACGCCTCTCCCGCCGAGATCGTGGAGGGGTTCCTGCGTGCCGGTTCCGGCCCCGCCGACGACTGGGCCACGGCGAAGCTCTTCCTGGCGTCCGGGACCCAGTGGGATCCCCGCGCCCGCGTCACCATCGACCGCCTCGCCGATCGCCGCGCCGCCGCGAACGCCGACGGCACCGGAGTGACCGTCGCGCTCACCACGGTCGCGGGGGTGGATGCCAACGGAGCCTATGCCCCGACGGCCTCGGGCACCGCGGAATCCCTCTCGTTCACCCTCGCGCGCGTCGACGATCAGTGGCGCATCACGTCGGCACCCGACGGGGTCGTGCTGTACGAGGAGGTGTTCCCGACCGTCTACCAGTCGGCATCCATCGCGTACTTCGATCCCACGTGGAGCTTCATCGTCCCCGATGTGCGGTGGTTCCCGCGGGCGCTGGTGGCGAGCCGCGTGGCGACCGCCCTGGTGGACGGGCAGCCCAGCGCGTGGCTCGCCGGCGCGGTCAAGACGGCGTTCCCCGACGAGCTGTCGCTCGTGGGGCGTTCGGTGACGCTGTCCTCCAGCGGCGTCGCCCAGGTGCAGCTGCCGCGCACCGCCCTGAGCCTGGACCGCACGACGCTCGACCGCATGCAGACGCAACTGTCCAAGAGCCTGGTCACGGCCGGCATCAGCGAAGTGCAGATGACGGTGGAGGGCACCCCGGTACCCGCGTCCGAGGTGTCGGTGCGTGTCACCCGGGTCGATCCCTCTCCTGCCGTGCTGACCACCGCCGGCGCGTTCGGTGCGCTCGCCGGAGACACGGTGGAATCGCTCGGCGGACTGTCCGAGGCGATCGAGTCTCTCGCCCCGGCCGCGGTCGAGCTCGAGGCCGACCGGAGCCTCGCGGCGGTCCGCACGCAGCAGGGCGCCGTGGCGAGTGCGCTGGCGGATGGGCGTACCTTCCTGCTCGACGATCGTCCCGGGTTGATCGCCCCCACGATCGACGCCGAGGGGGCGATCTGGAGCGTGCCCGCTTCCGCGCCGACGCAGCTGCGCACGATCTCCGCCGAGGGCGTGCCGCGCAACGTCGGCAATGCCTGGCCCGACGCCTCCGAGATCACCGCGATGCAGATCTCGCGCGACGGGACGCGGGTGGCCGCGATCGTCACGGTCTCGGGCACACGCGAGGTGTGGGTCGCCGGCATCCAGCGCGAGGGCGGCGAGGTCGATCTCGGCGTTCCGCACGTGCTGTCGTTCTCGCAACAGGGGGCCTTCGACCTGGCTTGGCTCGACGACACGACGGTGGGCGTCCTGGCCGACGTCGACGGCGCCAGCCGTCTGCGCGAGCTCAACGTGGGCGGACGAGGGACCGAGGCCGCGGCCCCCGATGGCGCGACCACCCTCGCCGCCGGGAGCACGAGCGTGCGCGTACTCGACGACGCCGGTCGTCTCTACAGCCGTCGTGGAAGCTCGTGGACTCTGGTGGCCACCGGTATCCGCGTGCTCGCCGCCCAGCAGGGCACCACCTCCTGAGACTCCTCCCCACCGGGGAGAGGCGGTCTTCTCTCCCCGGAGGGGGCCGCCGAACCGGCATGCCCTCGTCGGCCCCGGCACGCTGGGTCCATGTCGTTCCGCGCCGTTCTCTCCTCCTCCTTCCGCGATGCCGTGACGTTCTGGCTGCCCGTCTCGTGCGCGGGATGCGGCGTGGTCGACTCCGATCTCTGCTCCGGATGCCGTGACGCCCTGGCCCCGCAGCCGATCCGTCGTGCGATCGAGCCGGGGCTGGCGGTGACGAGCGCCCTCGTCTTCGACGGTGTTGCGGCCCGCGTCGTCCGCGCGCTCAAAGAGGAGGGTCGCACTTCCCTCGCGCGCGACCTCGCTCCCGCGCTGGACGAGGTGCTGCGGCTCTCGGTGCCCGCCGGCGCTCTCGTCACCACGATCCCGGGCACGCGCGCGGCCTTTCGTCGCCGCGGGTTCCGACCGCTCGACGTGCTGATGCAGCGTGCCGGGTGGAGGCACCGGCGGCTGCTGCGCGTCGTCCGTGCGACGCGCGACCAGAGGGGGCTCGGTCGGCGCGCGCGACGCGAGAACGTGCGAGAAGCGTTCGTCAGTCGACCGGTCGCGGGAGGCACGGTCGTCGTCGTCGACGACGTCGTCACGACGGGGGCGACCCTGGCCGAGGCGGCACGCGCTCTGCGCGCGGCGGGAGCGGCCGAGGTCCTCGCCGTGGCGCTCGCGCACACGCCGCGACTAAGGGACTTCCCTGGTGAATCCCGGGTGATTGAGACGTGACATGGCGGTGTCGGACTACTAGCGTGGGGATGACTGAAGGCGACGGATGTTCCGCCCTTAGACCGGGCGGAACCCGGAACAAGGAGGTCACTGATGGACACCAACATCGTCGGAGTGGGAGTCGGTATCACCGATCGTTTCCGCTCGGTCGTCGAAGAGAAGGTCAGCCGCATCGAGCACCTCGCGCCTCGCGCTCAAGCGCTCGAGGTCAAGGTGACTCATCGCTCCTACCGCAACGGTCGTCTGGAGGACGACACGGTCGAGCTCACGCTCGACGGCAAGGGTCCGGTCGTCCGCGCGGAGGCCACCGACACCGACAAGTTCGCGGCCCTCGACCTCGCGGTCGACAAGATCTCCGAGCAGGTGCGTCGCGCGAAGGACAAGCGCATCGATGCGCGCAACCACCCTCGCGGGGCGAAGTTCGAGAAGGGCACCGGAGAACTCTCGGGCATCGACGTGGAGCCCGCGTCCGTCGAGGTGCTTCGCGCCGTCGCCACCGGGTCGGTCCCCGTGCAAGAGAATTCCGCCGAAGAAGAGGACTACACCCCCGTCGTCATCCGACAGAAGGAGTTCGGCGCCGAATGGATGACGGTCGAAGACGCCGTCGACCGCATGGAGCTCGTCGGTCACGACTTCTTCCTCTTCATCGACGCCCGCACCGATCACCCGAGCGTCGTCTATCGCCGCAAGGGGTGGGACTACGGTGTGATCGCTCTCGCGACCCAGGCGTCGCCGGTCGTGGAGATCGCATCCTGACCTGAGAACATCACGAAGCCCTCGGCCGAATGGCCGAGGGCTTCGTCACGCGGGTGGGGCGGGGGCGAACGCGCCGGGTCAGCCGTCGAAGATGTCGCCGAGCAGCGAACCGATGACCAGACCCCCGAGCATGCCGCCGACCATGTTGCCGCCACCCATACCGCCTCCGCGGCCGTAACCGCCGCCCCGGCCATCGTTGCCCCAGTCGTTCGGGCGGGACTGCTCGATGTCGCGCTGGGCGATCTGGAGGGCCTCGGAGGCCAGGGCACCGGCGCGTCGGGCGGTGGCCAGTGCCGTCTCGCGCTGGTCCTCGGGTACGGGTCCCAGCGGCAGGCCCGCGCGCAGGCGCTCGGCTTCGACGAAGCGCGTGCGCGCATCGGCTCCGATCCACCCGCGATGCCCGGTGATGAGCCCGCGCGCGACGGCGAGCTGACGGTCGGCGTCGTCGATCGCGTGCTCCACCTGATCCTGGGAGGGAACGGGGCGGGCCGCTCGCTCGCGCGCGAGGTCGAGATCCGCGTTCGCCTGGCGCAGCGACGACAGCGCCTGGAACGGATCGCTGCGGGATCCCGAAGCGGGGAGGGCGGTCAACGCCTGCTGCAGTGTGGCCATCGCCTGGACCACGGCCGGTGTCTGCGCACCCATCCGCGCCTCGATGAGGTCGTTGCGCGAGTCGTCGACGACGGCGGCGAGAGTCGACTCGGCGCGAAGCGCTTCGATCTCGAAGGTGTCCACGGCATCCAGAAGCGATTCCGCCCGGCGCACCGCCTCGGTGGCGGCCTCGAGGGCGACGGAGGCCTGCTCGCGCTGGCCCGCCTCACGGCGGCGCTCGGAGACGGACGCGGTGTGCACCGCGAAGTCGAGGAGCTGCTCGATCTCTTCGGGATTGCCGCCGATCTGCGAGAGGGCCGAATCGCTGTAGCGGCGCGAGAGTCGATCGACGACCTCACGGGCGTTGGGGATGCGCTGGGCGAGCCGGTCGCGGTCGGCCCGCACGCGCGCCAGTGTCTCGGGGGCGCGGCGCACGGCGTCGATCTTGGGCTGCAGCACCTGGGTGCGCTCCTCGAGGAGGTCTTCGGCCCACTCCGAGAGTTGGATGATGCGCGCATTACGCGTGCGCAGCTCTTCTTTCGTGTCGGGGATCTCGTCGTGGTTCAGCTGGTGCAGCTGGAACGCCTCTGCGAGGTGGGTGCGCACGGACTCGAGGGCCGCCGCGAGGTCTTCCGTGGCCTTGTCGCCGAGCTCGGCGCGGGCGAAGTCGAGCTCGTCGGAGGTCAAGCGGACGCGCTCGTCGGCGGCGACGATCGCAAGCTCCGCCCGGCGTGCCAGATCGGCATCCGCCGCGTCCTGTTCTTCGCGCTTCCTCTTGCCCCAGAAACCGGCCATGGCTCGATCCTAGGCGTCGCTTTCCCTCCCGTCGCCGCGTGTTCGCTGGGGGCGCGCTCCGCCGCTTTCGGATTGTGGCCTCCTCGCAGGTCACGAACGGGTAACACGGATAACATGGGCGATGTATGCCTGTTCGCAGGCCGGCGTCCATGCGGGCGCCGCACCCGACAGATGGAGATGCTTCGTGGCCAATCCGCTCGAGAAACTGCTGCGCGCCGGAGAGGGCCGCATCCTGCGCCGACTGCAGGGCGTCGTGAAGGCGACCGGAGCGCTCGAAGAGGACTACGAGCAGCTCACCGACGACGAGCTGCGCAACGAGACCGTCGAACTGCGTGCCCGCTACGAAGCCGGCGAGACGCTCGACCAGCTCATGCCCGAGGCGTTCGCGGCCGTCCGCGAGGCCGCCAAGCGTACGCTCGGTCAGCGCCCCTACGACGTGCAGATCATGGGCGGCGCGGCACTTCACCTCGGCAACATCGCCGAGATGAAGACCGGTGAGGGAAAGACGCTCACCGCGGCGCTTCCGGCCTACCTCAACGCGATCGCCGGTCAGGGCGTGCACGTCATCACGGTCAACGACTTCCTCGCGAGCTACCAGTCGGAGCTCATGGGTCGCGTCTACCGCGCCCTCGGCATGACGACGGGAACGGTCGTCGCAGGTCAAACCCCCGAGGTGCGCCGCGAGCAGTACGAGGCCGACATCAGCTACGGAACGAACAACGAGTTCGGCTTCGACTACCTGCGTGACAACATGGCCTGGCGCAAAGAAGACCTCGTGCAGCGCGGCCACTTCTACGCCATTGTCGACGAGGTCGACTCGATCCTCATCGACGAGGCTCGCACCCCGCTGATCATCTCGGGCCCGGCATCCGGTGAAGCCAACCGCTGGTTCGCGGAGTTCGCGAAGCTCGCCCGCACCCTCGAGGCCGGCGTCGACTACGAGGTCGACGAGAAGAAGCGCACGATCGGTGTCCTCGAGCCCGGTATCGAGAAGGTCGAGGACTACCTCGGCATCGACAACCTCTACGAGTCGGCGAACACCCCGCTCATCTCGTTCCTCAACAACTCGATCAAGGCGATCGCCCTGTTCAAGCGCGACACCGACTACGTCGTCATGAACGACGAGGTCATGATCGTCGACGAGCACACCGGTCGCATCCTGGTGGGTCGCCGCTACAACGAGGGCATCCACCAGGCGATCGAGGCCAAGGAGGGCGTACCGGTCAAGGCCGAGAACCAGACACTCGCCACGGTCACGCTGCAGAACTACTTCCGCCTGTACGACAAGCTCTCGGGCATGACCGGTACCGCCGAGACCGAGGCCGCCGAGTTCATGTCGACGTACAAGCTCGGCGTGGTGCCCATCCCGACGAACAAGCCGATGATCCGTAAAGACCAGTCCGACCTCGTCTACAAGAACGAGACGGCGAAGTTCGCGCAGGTCGTCGAAGACATCGTCGAGCGGCACGAGAAGGGTCAGCCCGTTCTCGTCGGCACCACGAGCGTCGAGAAGAGCGAGTACCTCTCGCGTCTGCTGGCCAAGAAGGGCATCCGCCACGAGGTGCTCAACGCCAAGAACCACGCTCGCGAGGCCGAGATCGTCGCGCGCGCCGGTCGCCTGGGCGCCGTCACCGTCGCCACCAACATGGCCGGTCGCGGCACCGACATCATGCTCGGCGGAAATGCCGAGTTCCTCGCCGTGCAGGAGATGAAGGCGAAGAACCTCGACCCGGTCGAGACCCCCGAGGCCTATGAGTCCGAGTGGGACAGCGTGTACCAGAGCATGCGCGACACCGTGGCCGAAGAGGCCGCCAAGGTCGTCGAGGCGGGTGGCCTGTACGTGCTCGGTACCGAGCGCCACGAGTCGCGCCGCATCGACAATCAGCTGCGCGGTCGTTCGGGCCGTCAGGGCGACCCCGGCGAGAGCCGCTTCTATCTGTCGCTGACCGACGACCTCATGCGTCTGTTCCAGTCCGGCGCCGCCGAGGCGATCCTCGCCCGCACGAACTTCCCCGACGACGTCGCGATCGAGTCGGGTCTGGTCTCGCGCGCGATCAAGAGCGCGCAGTCGCAGGTCGAGTCGCGCAACGCCGAGATGCGCAAGAACGTCCTGAAGTACGACGACGTCCTCAACCGTCAGCGCGAGGCGATCTACGCCGACCGTCGTCACATGCTCCAGGGCGACGACATCGCCGACCGCGTCCAGCACTTCATCGAAGACGCGATCACCGCCGTCATCGACGACCACACCGGCTCGGGTCACACCGAATCGTGGGACTTCGACGCCCTGTGGACCGAGCTGAAGACCATGTACCCCGTCAGCGTCACGATCGACGAGGTCGTGGCAGAGGCGGGTGGCAACAAGGGGCGCATCACGCCCGAGGGACTGAAGCGCGAGATCATCTCCGACGCCCGCATCGCGTACGAGAACCGCGAGAAGGCCCTCGGTGAGCAGGCACTGCGCGAACTCGAGCGTCGCGTCGTCCTGCAGGTGCTCGACCGCCGCTGGCGCGAGCACCTCTACGAGATGGACTACCTCAAGGACGGCATCGGCCTGCGCGCCATGGCCCAGCGCGACCCGCTCATCGAGTACCAGCGCGAGGGCTACCAGATGTTCCAGTCGATGATGGGGCAGATCAAGGAGGAGTCCGTCGGCTTCCTTTACAACCTCGAAGTCGAGGTGCGCAAGGTCGAGGGCGACGAGGCGCAGGTCGAGGCCAAGGGGCTGGCCCCGACGCCCGTCGAGACCCAGCGCCTGGAGTACTCCGCCGCGAACGACGCGGGAGAGGTCGAGGTCCGCAACGACCGCGGCCAGGTCCAGCAGGCGGCGACCAACCGTCTCCGTCAGGCCGAGCAGCAGGCCGAGCCCGCCGCCGAGCAGGCTCCCGCCGCCCGCGGAGCCTTCGGTCAGCGTGTGGCCCCGGCCGACGAGCCGGCCGCGAGCAACCGCGCCGACCGTCGCGCCGCCAAGAAGAAGTAAGCGCAGACCGGATGCCGCGCCCCGAGGTCGGGGGCGCGGCATCCGCTCTTTCGGGGGTGCTCCGCGGCGTTCCGAGGGGCGCGAGACGCGGCGTCGAGGGGGCCACGCGGTGTCGATTGGCCGGACGCGTGCGGGGATATCCTGAACCGATGAGCCCGCTGCGCCCCCTCGACCAGTCTTCCAAGCTGAAGGACGTCCTGTACGAGATCCGCGGGGAGGCCCTCGTCGAGGCCGATCGACTCGAGGCCGAGGGACACGCGATCCTCAAGCTCAACACCGGTAACCCGGCGATCTTCGGTTTCGAGGCGCCGCACCAGATCGTGCGCGACATGATCGCCTCCGTCCCGAGCGCCCACGGCTATAGCGACAGCCGCGGCATCCTGTCGGCTCGGCGCGCGGTCGTGTCGCGCTACGAGCAGGAGCCCGATTTCCCGCACCTCGACCCCGACCATGTGTTCCTGGGCAACGGTGTGTCCGAGCTGATCACGATGACGATGCAGGCCCTGCTCGACGAGGGCGACGAGGTGCTCATCCCGGCTCCCGATTACCCGCTGTGGACGGCGATGACGAGCCTGGGCGGCGGCACGCCCGTTCACTACCTCTGCGACGAGCAGCGCGAGTGGCAGCCCGACCTCGAAGACATCCGCTCCAAGGTCACGCCCCGCACCAAGGCGATCGTCGTCATCAACCCGAACAACCCCACGGGCGCGGTGTACTCGCGTGAGATCCTCGAGGGCATCGCCGACATCGCCCGCGAGCACTCGCTACTGCTGCTGGCCGACGAGATCTACGACCGCATCCTCTTCGACGACGCGGTACACATCCCGATGGCCACCGTCGCCCCCGACCTGCTCTGCCTGACCTTCAACGGCCTCTCGAAGACCTATCGCGTCGCCGGCTACCGCTCCGGCTGGTTGGCGATCACCGGTCCGAAAGAGCACGCGCAGGGCTTCCTGCACGGCATCAATCTCTTGGCATCCACGCGCTTGTGCCCGAACGTGCCGGCGCAGTTCGCGGTTCAGGCGGCGCTCTCGGGGGTGCAGTCGATCGACGCGCTCATCGCCCCGACGGGTCGTCTTCACGAGCAGAGGGATGCCGCGTGGCAGGGCCTCGAAGCCATCCCCGGGGTCTCGTGCGTCATGCCGAGGGGTGCGCTCTACGCGTTCCCGCGCTTCGACCCCGAGGTGTACGAGATTCCCGACGACGGCAAGTTCGTGCGCGACTTCCTGCTCGCCGAGCACGTGCTGCTCGTACAGGGGTCGGGCTTCAACTGGCCCGCGACCGACCACGTGCGCATCGTGACGCTGCCCGAGGCCCGCGTGATCAGCGATGCGATCGAGCGCCTGGGTAACTTCCTCGTGTCCTGGAGGCCCTGAGGCGCGTGCCCGACCGCCTCGACGGTTCCCTCCGGCGACGGGAGAAGCCGTCGATCAGGAGGTCGCCCGGCCGCGCGACCGGGGTGGACAACGTGCGCCCGTCCGTCGGGGGAGAGGCGGAGAACCTCGCGTCGGCGGACGCCGTTCACGCTGATGTCCGTCACAGCAGACTGAGCGCCGTGATGCGCCAGCGTCGTTCGATCGATTCGAGGCGCAGGGCCACCGCTCGCGTGCGCATGCGGCCCGATACGACGACGGTCGCTTCGATGGCGCCGTCGCGCGGAGAGGAGAGGCGAACGCTTCGGATCTCGTGCATGACCCGGTAGACCTGGACGCGTCGGGCGCTGCGCGCTCGCGCCGCGAGGCTCGTGCGCGTGAGAAGGGTGCGGTACACCTCTTCCGACATCCACCGGGCCAGCTGCTCCGGGTCTCGAACACCGGCGACCACCTCGAGGACGCCGCGCACCATGTTGCCGACGAACACCTCGATGGGCGAGGGGCTCTCTGAGGACGGATTCTTCTCGAAGGCGCTCGGAAAGCGCTCGGTGTGCTGCTCATGTCGTGCGATCTCGCGTCGCCGGGCTGCGTCGGGCATGGATCCTCAATCTGTCGGTCGTTCGTCCAGCGGGGCGGGGATGACGCCGACAGTAGGCGGGCACACGCACACGCGCCGAGGTATCCGCTGTGTCCGTGGATTGTTTGCCTGCGGGGTGAGGCTCGGGAGGAGCGGGTGATCAGGCGTCGCGGCGGATCGCGCCGCGCCCCCACCCCTCCGGAAGGTGGCCTCGGGGGATTGCTGCCGCAGAGCCGCCCGGCGCACGAGCTCGGTCTGCTCGTCGAGATACCGGTCGACGCTGCCGTGGTCGATCCGCCACCGCGGGGGTGAGCCGATCGGAACGCCCCGGAGTCGCCCGCCCGGGACCAGGGCGCGAACGTCCGGTCGTGTGATCCCGAGCATCCGTCCGACGGCCTCCGGACTCGCGAATCGCCCTCTGGGTGAGTCCTTCTCCGCCACGAGATCACGATGTCCACCGTCCTGGGGACAGGGACGACTCACCTCCCCACCGCTGTCGCGGGGCCGAGGGGCAGAGAACCTGCCCAGCGTCTGGGCGCGAATGGACCGCCGAGGATCCCCTTAACCCTCTGAGCCGCGTCGGATTTCACCCGTGCTCTCACCCGTTTCGTCCTGACCGCGCCCACGGCGGCGGCCCACGGCGGCACCCCCCGCGGAGGTTCACCGCGGGGGCTCCCCTAGGGTGGAGGGGTGTCGACACTCAGCGAACTCGTCTACGCCCAGGGCCGCTCCAGCGAGGCGGACGTCGAGTGGCTGCACCGGCTCGCGGGCGACGGGCAGCTGCTCGCCGACCTTGCGTTCGCCGACATCGTCATCTGGGTCCCCACTCCCGACGACTCGTTCGTCGCCGTCGCCCACACGCGGCCCGGGGGAGCGGCGACGCTCTTCTACCGCGACATCGTCGGCGACCGCGTCCGTCCGCAGTGGCGTACCCAGGTGCGAGAGGCCTTCCAGAGCGGCCGCATCGTCGACTCGGCATCCCCCGATTGGTTCGAAGAGACGCCCACGCGCGTGCGCGCGGTGCCGATCGTGCGCGAGCTCTCGCGCGAGGGCCACGCGGTGACGACCGTGGGCGTGCTGACCCGCCACACCAATCTCGGCGAGACGCGGACCCCCTCGCGGCAACAGATCACCTTCAACGACTGCGCCGACGACGTCTTCGGCATGATCGCCTCGGCCGAGTTCCCCGACCTCTCGGCCCCGACCGCCCCCCGGCGCGGGGCTCCCCGCGCCTCTGACGGACTCATCCGTCTCGACGTGGACGGCATCACCACCTTCGCGAGCCCGAACGCGCTCTCGGCGTTCAACCGCATGGGCTTCGACGACGAGCTCGAGGGTGAGTCGCTCGCCGAGGTGACCGCGCGCATCCTCCCGGCCAAGCGCCAGGACGTCGACGAGTCCCTTCCCGTCGTCGTGAGCGGACGCGCTCCCTGGCGTGCCGACATGGAGGCGCGCGGCGTGCAGGTCTCGTTGCGCACGATCCCGCTGCGCGACCGCGGCACGCGCATCGGCGCGATCGTGCTGAGTCGCGACGTGACCGAGATCCGCCACCAGGAGCAGGAACTCATTACCAAGGACGCGACGATCCGCGAGATCCACCACCGCGTCAAGAACAACCTGCAGACGGTCGCCTCGCTGCTGCGCATCCAGGCCCGCCGCACGCACTCCGACGAGGCGCGCGACGCGCTCACCCAAGCCATGCGCCGTGTCTCGGCGATCGCCGTGGTGCACGACACCCTCTCCGAAGGGCTCGCGCAGAACGTCGACTTCGACGATGTCTTCGCGCGCGTGCTCAAGCTCGTGGCGGAAGTCGCCGCCGCCCCCAACACCCGTGCGCGCACACGCACCACGGGCAAGTTCGGAACGCTGCCCAGCCAGTTCGCCACGCCTTTGGCCCTGGCCCTCACCGAGCTCGTGACCAATGCCGTCGAGCACGGTTTGGCCGGCCAAGAGGGAGACGTCGAGATCGCGGCCGAGCGCAGCGGCGAGATGCTCGAGGTCAGCGTCCGCGACACGGGCGTGGGCCTGCCGGAGGGGCAGGTGGGCCGGGGCCTGGGCACGCAGATCGTCCGCACGCTCATCCAGGGCGAGCTCGGTGGCACCATCGACTGGCACACGCTGATGGGCAGCGGCACCGAGGTCACGATCGAGATCCCCCTGCGCTACATCGGCGGCTCCGCGGCCTGACGCGCGGTCGCCGTCCGGCACCCGCCGGTTCGGAATCTCCGCTGCCGCGTGCGCGAGAGCCTCAGCGGTCGCGACCCCCGCGGAACGACGCGGTCCTCGCAGCTACCGGATGCCGTTGGGCGGGGCCGGCGCACATCCACGAGCGACTGCGCGACGAGGCGGCGGAGTCCCCGCGAACGGAAGAAGCCCGCCCCCGAGGGGAGCGGGCTCCTCGCGCGAAGGCGGTCGTCAGGAGGCGCGGCGGGCGCGGGCGGCGCGACGCTTGAGCGCGCGGCGCTCGTCTTCGCTCAGACCGCCCCAGACGCCCGAGTCCTGGCCGGACTCGAGGGCGTACTGCAGGCAGACCTCGGTGACGGTGCAGCGAGCGCAGACCGACTTGGCCTTCTCGATCTGGTCGACCGCGGGGCCGGTGTTGCCGACCGGGAAGAACAGTTCGGGGTCGACGGTCAGGCAGGCTGCTTTGTCGCGCCAATCCATGGGGGTGCTCCTTGTAACAGAAAAAGTGGTCGATTCGGCACCGGCATTCGGGTCCGGTACCCTGGTGGGAACGCGAGCGATTGCTCGCCCCACTTCGCTGTGGGAGCACACGGCTTGTTCCATGCTCCCATAGCGATTCCGCCTGATCAAGAGGTAACCGGCAGGTTTCCAGATCGTAACGGCGCAGGTGCGCCTGTCGGGGAGGGTTTCCGGATGCCGATTCGCCTTGCGGCCGCCGCACTCCTGGGGCTCGAAAGCGTCGGCATCCTGGCCCTGGCGGGCTGGCAGACGGTTGCCCTCATCGGTGGAGACACCGACTCCGCCGTCAGCTCGATCGCCCTCATCGTGCTCACCGTGATCGGCGCGGCCATCGTCGGCGCGTTCGGTGTCGCGACCGCGCGGGACGTCTCGGCCGGACGATCGGGCGGGATCGTGACGCAGCTGCTCATCCTGTCGGTGGCCATCGGAGCGGTGACGGGTGAGTGGGCGTCTCCCGGGATCGCCGTGCTCATCGCGGTCCCCGCGGTCATCGGCCTCGTCCTGCTCGTGCTGGCGGTACGCGCGTCGGCTCCGCGCCGTCGCGACGGCGACTGACCCCGTCGCCCCAGCGCGAAGACCCCGCCGACGCTGTCGCGGGGCGGGGTCGTGGCATCCGGAGATCAGGCGGCGGCGAGACCCAGGGTCTTGCGCAGACGCGCCACGTGGCCGGTGGCCTTGACGTTGTACATCGCCTCGACGATCTTGCCGTCCTCGTCGACGACGAACGTCGAGCGCAGCACGCCGGTGACCGTCTTGCCGTAGTTCTGCTTCTCGCCCCACGCCCCGTAGGCCTCGTGGACGGCGTGGTCGGCGTCGCTGAGGAGCGGGAAGGTCAGTCCGTCGCTGTCGCGGAAAGCGCGCAGCTTCTCGGGCAGGTCGCGCGAGATACCGAGCACCGTGTAGCCGGCGCCCTGCAGCGAGGCCAGGCTGTCGCGGAAGTCGCAGGCCTGGGTGGTGCATCCCGGCGTCTGGGCCGCGGGGTAGAAATACAGGATCACGCGGCGGCCGCGGAAGTCGCCCAGAGAGACGGGGTGTTCGTCCTGGTCGAGGAGGGTGAAGTCGGGGGCGTTATCGCCCTTTTCGAGGTTCGTCACCCCTCCAGCCTAGAACGCTCGATGCCCTGGAACGTCGTCAGCAGGCGCTGCAGCGAGTCGAGCCGGGCGGCGGCTCCGGGTCCCAGGCGTCCGGCCTCCACCGCCTCGATGATCGCGCAGTCGGGTGCATCGGGCAGGTGCGTGCACCCCCGCGGGCACTCTTCGGCGACCTCGGCGAGATCGGTGAAGGCGCCGAGCACGTGCGCGGGGTCGACGTGTCCCAGTCCGAACGATCTCACGCCCGGGGTGTCGATGACCCAGCCCGAGCCGCCGCGGCCGCGGTAGCGCAGCGAGACCGCCGACGACGAGGTGTGACGGCCCCGACCGGTGACGGTGTTGACGTGCCCGATCGCCCGCTCCGAGCCCGTGAGCGCGTTGACCAGCGTCGACTTGCCGACGCCGGAGTGCCCGACGAACACGGTCGAGTGGCCGATGAGCGCCTCGCCGATCTCGTCGAGGGGCATCTCGCCCTGGGCGCTCGTGAACACCCGCAGGTCGAGCCCCACGAAGTGCGCGAGGAACGCGGTCGGGTCGGCCAGGTCGGTCTTCGTGACGACGAGCAGGGGACGGATGCCGGCATCCAGCGCCGCGACCAGATAGCGGTCGACGAGACGGGCGCGGGGTTCGGGGTCGGCTGCAGCGACCACGACGAGCATCTGGTCGGCATTGGCGACGATGACGCGTTCGACCTGGTCGGTGTCGTCGGCGCTGCGGCGCAGCAGGGAGGTGCGCTCCTCGAGGCCGATGATGCGTCCGAGCGTTCCTTCGTCGCCCGAGAGGTCGCCGACCACACGGGCGCGGTCGCCGTTGACGATGGGCTGCTTCCGGAGCTCGCGGGCGCGGGTGGCCAGGACCCGGCGCTCCTCGGGTCCGTCTTCGTCGACGAGGACCGTGTACCGGCCGCGATCGACGCCGAGCACTCGGGCGATCTGCGCGTCGGCGTGGGCGGGGCGTCGCTTGGTGCGGGGCCTGTTGGCCTTCGGGTTGGGACGCACCCGGATGGACGACTCGTCGTATCGGAGGTCGTCTTCGTCGTCGTCGGGACTGTCGAGCCAGCTCACGCGTCAGTCCTCGTTCACGGGCGCGAGTCGTCGAGCATCGTCTGCCACAGGCCCGCGAACTGGGGGAGGGTCTTGGCGGTCGTGCCGATGTCGTCGATGCGCACGCCGGGCACGCGCAGACCGATGAGGGCGCCGGTGGTGGCCAGGCGGTGGTCGTGGTGCGCCTTCCACTCGCCGCCGCTGAGCGGCCGCGGGACGATGCGGATGCCGTCGTCGAGCTCGTGCGCCTCGCCGCCGAGCGAACGCAGGTTGCCGACGAGGGCCGCGATGCGGTCGGTCTCGTGCCCGCGGATGTGGCCGATGCCGTGCAGCGTGGTCGGTCCGTCCGCGAAGGCGGCGAGACCGAAGAGAGTGGGGGCCAGTTCGCCCGCCGCAGACAGGTCGAGGTCGACGCCCAGGATGCCGGCGTCACCGGCGGCCACGGTGAGGGCGCCGGCGCGACGGCTGACGCGCGCCCCCATCTCGGCGAGGATGTCGACGAGGAGGGCTCCCGGCTGCGTGCTGTGCAGGGGCCAGCCCGTGACAGTGACGGAGCCGCCCGTGACCATTGCTGCCGCGAGGAACGGGGAGGCGTTGGAGAGATCGGGCTCGATCGCCACGTCTTTCGCGCGGACGGGTCCTGCCGGAACGACCCACTCGCCCGGAGCAGGACGCTCCACGTGCACGGCACGGTGGGCGAGGGCCTCGACCGTCATATCGATGTGCGGGATGCTCGGCAGGCGCGACCCGACGTGGCGGAGGTGGAGTCCGACGTCGAAACGCGCCGCCGCGAGCAAGAGGCCCGAGACGAACTGACTCGACTGGCTCGCGTCGATCTCGACCTCGCCGCCCCGCACGTGGCCGTGCCCGCGGACGGAGAACGGGAGCGCCCAGTGGCCCCCGTCGTCGATGTCGACGCCGACGTCGCGCAGGGCGCGGATCATCGCCCCCATCGGGCGGTGCAGCGCGCTCTCGTGGGCAGTGACGTGCACGTCGCCCCGGGCGAAGCCGGCCACCGGGGCGATGAATCGCATGACGGTTCCCGCCTGGCCGCAGTCGATCGTGCCGTCGCCCGCAAAAAAGGTCGGGGGAGTGACCAGCAGGTCGGGGCCGAAGGGGGAGCCGGTGTCGATCTCGTCGATCCCGACGCCGAGCACGCGCAACGCGTCGACCATGCGCGCGGAGTCGTCGGAGTGCAGGGGGCCGTGCACCGTGCCGGGGCCGTCGGCGATGGCGGCGAGGATCAGCTCGCGATTGGTCAGCGACTTCGACCCCGGGACGGTGACCGTGGCATCCAGGGGAGCGTCGAAGACAGGCGCGTTCCACTCACCGCGGGGGGTGGCGGCGGAAGGGGAATACCCGAGGGGAGACATCGGTTCCTACCCTACTGAAAGGGGAACGACACGTGACCGCACTTCTCGAACGCGACCGTCTGCCGGGGGCTGCCCCGGGGGCCGTCGACATGCTCGACGTAGACTGGCGCGCGATGAACGACACCGCAGACGCCGGCCCGCAGGCGGAGCCCCGCGCACAGTTCGAAGAGCAGGCCCTGCCCTTCATGGACCAGCTGTACGCCGCAGCCATGCGCATGACGCGCAATCCGGCCGACGCGGCCGACCTGGTGCAGGAGACCTTCGTGAAGGCCTTCGGCTCGTGGGCGACGTTCACGCAGGGGACCAACCTCAAGGCGTGGCTGTACCGCATCCTCACGAATACGTACATCAACACGTATCGCAAGAAGCAGCGCGAGCCGTATCAGAGTGCGATCGACGACCTCGAGGACTGGCAGCTCGGCGGGGCCGAGTCGACCACCGCGAGCAGCGCCCGTTCGGCCGAGGCCGAAGCGATCGACCACATGCCCGCATCCGTCGTGAAGGACGCGCTGCAGTCGATCCCCGAGGATTTCCGGATGGCGGTGTACCTCGCCGACGTCGAGGGATTCGCCTACCAGGAGATCGCCGACATCATGAAAACCCCGATCGGCACGGTCATGAGCCGTCTGCACCGCGGCCGGCGGCTGCTGCGCGACCTGCTGTCGGATTACGCCAAGGAGCGCGGCATCCAGGCCGCGACGGGAGAGACGAAATGAGTGACTGCGGCTGCGACAAGGCGCGACGCGACCTTGAGGAATACCTCCGCAACGAGGTGTGCAAGACCCAGCAGAACGACATCCGCGAGCACCTCGAGAATTGCCCCGGATGCCAGGACGAGGCTCTCGTAGCGCGCACGCTGACCGAGGTGGTCGCCCGTGCGTGCAAAGAGACGGCCCCCGACGAACTCCGCGATCAGGTGCTCTCGCGCCTTCGCGCCATCCAGGCGACGCACTGACGGCACCCGCGCCGGCCCGGCGCGTGTCGGAGGTGATCCCTAGGCTGGGGTCATGGCATCCATCGACACTCTGACGCTGCCCCTCGACCAGACCTCCGCCGCAGACCTCGCCGCCTCAGGGCTCGAGTACGCGCGAGTGGATGCCGACGGAGAGGGGTTCCGTCCTTTCCAGCGAGCGGTGGCCCGGGGCTTCCTGGGTGCGGAATCGACCGACGACGAGGCCGAGAACGCGCGAACGACGCTGCGCACCCGGCGTCTCACCGCGGTCTACGACCGTCAGGGCGTCGAACCCGAGGTGCCCGTCGGCACGATCGACTCGTGGGCGTCCGAGCTCACGACCTCGCCCGGGCGCACGACGCCGCTGTGGTCGATCAGCGCCGTGACGGTGGCGGCGACGCATCGCCGCCGGGGCATCGCCCGCGCCATGATCGGCGGGGAGCTACGCACGGCCGCGGCGGCGGGATTCGCCATCGCCGGCCTCACGGTCACCGAGGCCACCATCTACGGCCGGTGGGGGTTCTCTCCCGCCGCGTGGGCCTCCGACGTCGAGGTCGACACCGGCCGAGCCCGCTGGACCGGCCCGACGGCACCCGGGCGACTCGACTTCGTCCCTCGTGAGGCCGTGGTCGACCGTCTGCGGGCCGTGCACGAGCGCGTGCGCGTGCAGCGTCCGGGCTCGGTGCCCGGGTGGGACGGCCGGTGGCGCGGCGTGGCCGGTCTCGCGCCCGGTGACAAATCGGGCGAGAAGGTGCGCGCCGTCGCCTACCGCACCGCCGAAGGCGACGAGACGGGGATCCTCGTCTACGTGATCGACGAGCGCGACGACTTCTCGGCTCACGATCTCGAGGTGCGCGCGATCTTCGCCGTCGACGGCGAGGCCTCGGCCGCCCTCTGGCGCTTCGCGCTCGAACACGACCTCGTCGGCCGGGTGAAGGCGTGGCTGCAGCCCTCCACACCGCCCGTGCAGTGGATGGTCTCCGACCGACGTGCCGTGACCGCGACGCTCACCGATCACCACTGGCTGCGCATCCTCGACGTGCCCGGGGCGCTGGGCTCTCGTCGATACGCGGCCGGGCTCGATGTGATTTTGCGTGTCGCCGATCCGCTCGGGTTCGCCGAGGGCACGTGGAGTCTGCGGATCGGGGCGGACGGTGAGGCTCAGGTCTCGCCCTCGATCGACCGGCCCGTCGACATCGACCTGACCGTCGGGGCCCTGAGCTCGCTCCTTCTCGGTGGGGTGCGCTCGGCCGAACTCGCGCTCTCGGGTCTCGTGCGCGGCGAGGCCCGCACGCTCGCATCCCTCGACCGTGCGTTCGTTTCGGAGGCCACCCCGCTTCTCGACATCTGGTACTGACGGCTTCTCATAGGAAATGGCAATACGCTGTCGCCGATGTCCGAATCCGCCGCTCCTCCGGCCGCCGAACGCTCTCCGTCGCGTCTGACGGCCGTGGGCGCTGCGCTTCGCCGATATGTGTCGCGCAACCCCGTGGCGATCATCGTCGCCGTGCTGGTCGTCGCGTCCGCGGCGGCGACGGGGTCGCTCTGGGGAGAGGATGCGCTCATCTGGGGCGCGGGGCCGCTGGCCACCTTCGGGAGCGGTCGGTGGTGGACGCTGGCGACGGCACTCGTCATTCCGGACTCGGCGATCGACGCCCTCTCGTCGGTGCTGCTCGCCCTGACCGCCCTGGCCGCGATCGAGCGGCTGGTCGGATCGCGGCGTACGAGCGTCTTCCTGGTGGTCATCGGGCTGAGCGGCCTGGTCGTGGGCATCGGCCTCCACGCGGCGGCGTGGACGATCACCGATCTCCGCCCGGTCGTCGCCGCCGAAGTCCCGGTGCTCGACCCGACCACCGCGATCGCCGGAGCGGTCATGGCGGGGTCGGCCTTCGCGCCGACGCTGTGGCGTCGCCGTCTGCGTCTGGTGGGCTTCGCCCTTCTGGCTCTTTTCGCTCTCTACGCCGGTGACGCCGACTCCTGGTACCGGCTCTCGGCGGCGATCATCGGTCTCGTCGTCGGCGCACTGCTCGCGCGGGGTCGGGAGCGGCGGTCGTGGCACCGCAGCTCGACGCGTGAGACGCGCACCCTTCTCGCTCTTCTGGTCGCGGTCGTGGGCAGCGGGCCGATCGTCGCCCTCGTCAGCGGCGGCGGCCGCGGGCCGCTCTCGCTCGTGGTGGACGCCTACACGCAGTACGACGACGAACTCCTCTCGCAGTGCGGCAGGGTCGCCTCGTCGGTGTGCGATGAGCAGATCGCCCTCCTGATGACCCGGGGAGCAGGCCCCGCCCTCCTGGCGATCGTGCCCCTGGTCCTGCTGCTGGTGGCCGCGTGGGGCCTCCGGCAGGGACGACGCTCGGCGTGGATCGTCGCGGAGTTCGTGCTCGTGGCGTCCGCGGTCCTGCCCGTCGTCTCTCTTCTCGACGGGCGCCTGCGGATCGACCCCTGGGTCGATGGCAGCGGGGCGGAGTACGTCCTGTGGGCGATCGCGACGATCATGATCCCCCTCGCGCTCGCCGCGGCGCTCGTCGTCGCACGTGCCCGGTTCTCGGTCCGTGCGACCCGGCGCGCGGCGCGCGTCGTCGCGGCCGTGGTCTCGCTCGCCTTCCTGGCCTGCGCGACGACGCTCTTCGTCGTCGAGGCCATCGGTCATCGCGCCTTCGACCGAGACGTGTCGATCTTCGATCTGCTCGCTCTGACCCTGCGCCGTTTCCTTCCCCCCGCCTTCACCCACCCGGGCGGATCGACGGCGTTCCCGCACAGCGGACCGGCGCTGTTCGCGTACCAATGGATCGGTGTGCTGTTCTGGGCGATCGTGGTCGCCGCGATCCTGTGGCTCTACCGCCGCTCGCGTCGCCCGGACACCGTCGACGACGGTCACTATCGCGACCTTCTGCGGCGGGGAAGCGACACCCTCGGTTTCCTCGGCACCTGGGCGGGCACCAGCCACTGGTATTCCGAGGACCGTGAGTGCGCCGTCGCCTACCGGCTGAGCGGCGATGTCGCCCTGGCCGTCGGCGACCCCCTCGCCCCCGAGGGGCGACGCGCGGAGGCGTTGCGCGGCTTCACGGACTATTGCGTCGAACACGGGTGGACACCGGCGTTCTACAGCATCCACGGCGAGACTCTCGACGATCTGATCGCCCTCGGCTGGCGGTATGTTCCCGTCGGGGTCGAAACGGTGATGGACCTGCCCGGCCTGACATTCGCCGGCAAGGCCTGGCAGAAGGTGCGGCAACCCCTCACCCGCGCCGAGCGCGAGGGGTACACCGCCGTCTGGTCGCGGTGGCACGAACTGAGCGTCGGTCAGGCGTCGCAGGTGGTCGCGATCGACGAGGAGTGGGTCGCCGACCGCGCGCTCCCCGAGATGGGCTTCACGCTGGGTTCTCTCGACGAGCTGCGCGACCGTGACGTCCGCCTGCTGCTCGCCGTGGGTCCCGATGAACGCATCGAGGCGGTCACGAGCTGGATGCCGTCCTGGACGGCGGGCGAGATCACGGGATGGACCCTCGATTTCATGCGTCGTCGTACCGACGGACCCAACGGCATGATGGAGTTCCTGATCGCGAAGGCCGCTCTCGAGCTGCAGGAGGAGGGCGCGACCGTGCTCAGCCTGTCGGGGGCACCTCTCGCCGACGACCCCGACGAGGCAGCCGATGATGATCCGGCCCCTCTTCGCGCGTTGCTGCGCTGGCTCGCCGAGGTGCTCGAACCCGCGTACGGGTTCGCGTCGCTCTTCCGCTTCAAGGGCAAGTTCCGGCCCCGGTACCGCCCCTTGGCGTTGGCGTACCGCGATCCCCTCGAGCTGCCCGTGATCGGCGCCGCGGTGGGCCGCGCCTACCTGCCCGACGCCTCACGTCGAGAGATGGTCGCTTTGGCCCGGACCGCCTGGGAGGGCCGTCGGTGAACAAGTTCATCCTGTCGTTCGAGCTGATCGACAGCCCCATGTTGCTCATCAGCGCCATCGTCGCTGCGCTGTGCGTGGTCGCTGTCGCCGTATGGCGTCCTCGTCGGCTCGTCAGCACCCTCGTGATCGGTGTCGCGGCCGGGGTGGTCATGTTCATCGTGGCGAAGATCCTCGAGTCGATGAACACGTTCCTAGGCCCGCTGCCGGGGGCTGCGATCTGGTGGGCGTCGGGAGCGGTGGCGGCCGTCGCCATCGGCATCGTCGGGATCTTCCGCCGCCCCTGGCCGCGTCGAGCGATCGGCGCCGTCGCCGTCATCGCCTCGCTCCTCGCCGGCATCCTGGGCGTGAACACCTCGTATGGCGTCACGCACAACCTGGCTGCGATCCTCGGCGTACAGGCGCTCGACCCCGCCTCCCTGCCCCCGCAAGATGCCGTCGCCGGAGACCCGGCGACGCTGTACCAGACGTGGGAGCCTCCCGCGGACATGCCGTCGAAGGGCTCGGTCAGCGCTCTCACCGGCAGCACGAAGATCCCCACCGGTCAGTACGCGGCGCGCGACGCCTCGCTCTACCTGCCGCCGGCAGCCCAGGTCGCCGACCCTCCGGCTCTGCCGCTCCTGGTGTTCATGATGGGCCAGCCCGGGTCGCCCGACCCGACGGCGCTGGCCAAGGCACTCGACGCCTTCGCCGCGAAGAACAAGGGCCTCGCACCCATCGCGATCGTCGTCGATCAGCTGACCGCCCCGGACCGCGACCCCACCTGCGTGGATTCCGCGAAGTACGGCGCCGTCGCGACCTACATCAACCAGCTCGTGCCGCAGTGGGCCGAGAAGAACCTGAACATCGTCACCGACCACAAGTACTGGACCATCGGCGGCTTCTCGAACGGCGGGTCGTGCGCGGCTCTCTACGGGGCGAAGTACCCCGACACGTGGGGCCAGATGCTCGATGTCATGGGCAATGAGTTCCCGGGATCGGAGCACGTCGATCAGACCGTGAAGGACGTCTACAACGGAAACGCGGGCGCCTTCCAAGCCAACAAGCCCGCGGTCGTCATGGCGGCGGCGGCCCCCGGCACTTACAGCGGCCACACCGCCATCTTCACGTGGGGGAGCGAAGACAAGACGTATGGCCCGGGGCAGCTCGCGAATTCGAAGGCGGCGGAAGCGGCGGGATTCACCGTTCTGACGCACATCGTCGAGGGAGCCGGTCACACCGGCGAAGCGCTCGACGGCAGCCTGGCGTATGCCATTCCGGCCCTGGCTCCCACGCTGGGGTTGGCCGCGCCGGCATCCTGAGCTCCGGCGCTCGACCGTCAAGGGTCACCGGTCCCGGCGCCCAGGATTACCGGTTCCCGCGCCGTCTCGGGTCTGCGCGACCGCGGACGGTCCTGCGACCGCACGCGTGCCGGTCCGTGTGGCGGAGTACACGAAGGGCCCGACCGACAGGAATGTCGACCGGGCCCTTCGTGGAAGATCAGCGCGCGAGCGCTTCTTTCATGATCGTGGCGTGTTCATTCGCGTGCACCTTCGGCGAACCGGTCGCGGTCGAGGCCGCGGCCGCGCGCGAGATACGACGGATCGCTCGGCCACCGAGCTGGTCGGCGACTTCGAGGGCGATGAACGGCCACGCGCCCTGGTTCTCGGGCTCGTCCTGAACCCACACCAGCTCGGCGTTCGGGTACTGCGCCAACACGGCGGTCAGCTCCTCAATCGGCGCCGGGTAGTACTGCTCGAGACGTACGAGGGCGATCGCGGGGTTCGGGTTCTTGTCGAGCTCGGCTCGCAGGTCCCAGTGGATCTTTCCCGCGTGCAGCAAGACGCGCGTCACGGCGTTCTTGTCGACACCGCGGTCGTCGTCGAGCACCGGCTCGAAGCGACCCTCGAGGAAGTCCTCGACGGGGCTCGTCGCTCCGCGCAAACGCAGCATCGCCTTCGGGGTGAAGACCACGAGGGGGCGACGGGGACGCTGGTAGGCCTGGCGACGCAGCAGGTGGAAGTACGACGCGGGGGTCGAGGGGCGCGCGACGATCATGTTGTCCTGCGCGCACATCTGCAGGTAGCGCTCGATGCGGGCCGATGAGTGGTCCGGACCCTGGCCCTCGTAGCCGTGGGGAAGCAGAAGCACGACGCTCGACTGCTGCGCCCACTTCTGGTCGGCCGACGAGATGAACTCGTCGATCACCGACTGGGCGCCGTTGGCGAAGTCGCCGAATTGCGCCTCCCACAGCACGAGCGCGTCGGAGCGCTCGACCGAGTAGCCGTACTCGAACGCCATCGCGGCGTACTCGCTCAGCAGGGAGTCGTAGACCCAGAATCGGCCCTGGTTCTCGCTGAGGTTCGCGAGGGGCAGCCATTCCTGACCGTTGTCGCGATCGTGGAGCACGGAGTGGCGTTGCACGAAGGTCCCGCGGCGGGAGTCCTGGCCGGCGAGTCGGACCGGGGTGCCCTCCATCAGCACCGAGCCGAAGGCGAGCAGCTCGCCGAAGGCCCAGTCGATGTTGCCGTTGCGGCTCATGTCGTGGCGCTTCTCGAGGAGCTGCTGGAGCTTCGTGTGCACCGTGAAGCCGTCGGGCTTGTTCACGAAGGCGTCGCCGATGTGATGAACGACCTCGCGCGAGACGCCGGTGGTCTCGGGAGCGCCGACCGCCGGTTCTTCGGCAGCGTCCATGGTGACGACGGGGTTCGTGCCGGTCTCGGCCTCGTGCGTGTCGGCGAAGGCGACCTCGAGGCGGTTCTGGAAGTCCTGCTTCGCCTGCTCGTACTCGTCTTCGGTGATGTCGCCGCGGCCGACGAGCGACTCGGTGTACAGACGGCGCACCGATCGCTTCGCCTCGATGAGGTTCGTCATCAGGGGCTGGGTCATCGACGGGTCGTCGCCCTCGTTGTGACCGCGGCGGCGGTAGCAGACCAGGTCGATGACGATGTCGCGGTGGAACTCCTCGCGATACATGAACGCCAGCTCCGCCGCCCGGACGACGGCCTCGGGGTCGTCGCCGTTCACGTGCAGGATCGGCGCCTGGATCGTCTTCGCGACATCGGTGGCGTACACCGAGGTGCGGGCGTCGGTCGGTGTGGTGGTGAAGCCGACCTGGTTGTTGACCACGACGTGGATCGTGCCGCCCGTGCGGTAGCCGCGCAGCTGCGACATCTGCAGCGTCTCGACCACGACACCCTGACCCGCGAACGCGGCATCGCCGTGCACGAGGATCGGCAGCCACGAGAACGTGCCGATGGGCTTGCGGTCCTGCTTGGCGCGGACGATGCCCTCGAGCACGCCGTCGACGGTCTCGAGGTGCGAGGGGTTGGCGGCCAAGTACACGGGGAGCTCGTCGCCGGCGTCGCCGACGAAGGTGCCCTCGGTGCCGAGGTGGTACTTCACGTCGCCCGAGCCGCGCTTGCTGCCGATCGCCACGGCGCCCTCGAATTCGCGGAACACGTGACCGTAGGTCTTGCCGGCGATGTTGGTGAGCACGTTCAGGCGACCGCGGTGGGCCATGCCGATCGCGGCGCCGTCCAGGCCCGCGGAGGCCGCGCCCTGCAGGATCTGGTCGAGCAGGGGGATGAGAGACTCGCCGCCCTCGAGGCTGAAGCGCTTCTGGCCGACGTACTTGGTCTGCAGGAAGGTCTCGAACGCCTCGGCCTGGTTCAGCTTCGACAGGATGCGCAGCTGCTCGTCGTGGCCGGGCTTGGTGTACTTGACCTCGACGTTGCGCTGGAACCACTGACGCTGCGCCGGGTCCTGGATGTGCATGTACTCGACGCCCATGGTGCGGCAGTACGAGTCGCGCAGCACGCCCAGGATGTCGCGGAGCTTGGCGACGCGCTTGTTGCCGAGGCCGCCGGTGACGAATTCGCGGTCGAGATCCCAGAACGTGAGCCCGTGCGATTCGATCTCGAGGTCGGGGTGCGTGCGCTGGACGTACTCGAGCGGGTCGATGTCGGCCATGAGGTGGCCGCGCACGCGGAAGGAGTTGATGAGCTCCTGGACGCGGGCGCTCTTATCGATGCGCTCCGAGATGTCGACGCTGATGTCGGCCGCCCAGTGGATGGGGGCGTAGGGGATGCGCAACGCGGCGAAGATGTCGTCGTAGAAGCCGCGCTGCCCGATGAGCAGCTCGTGCACCTTCTTGAGGAACTCGCCGGAGCCGGCACCCTGGATGACGCGGTGGTCGTAGGTGCTGGTGAGCGTGATCGTCTTGCCGATCGCGAGCTCGTTGAGCGTCTTCTCGCTCGCGCCCATGAACTCGGCGGGGTAATCGAGGGCGCCGGCGCCGATGATGGCGCCCTGGCCGCGCATGAGTCGCGGCACCGAATGGACCGTACCGATGCCGCCGGGGTTGGTCAGCGAGACCGTGGTGCCCTGGAAGTCGGCCGGCGTCAGCTTGTTGTTGCGGGCGCGGCGGACGAGGTCTTCGTACGAGGCGAGGAACTCGCCGAACGTGAGCGTGTCGGCGCGCTTGATGCTCGGAACGAGCAGCGCGCGCGAGCCGTCGGGCTTGGGCATGTCGATCGCGATGCCCAGGTTGACGTGCGCGGGGGCCACGACCGAGGGCTTGCCGTCGACTTCGGCGTAGTAGACGTTCTGGCTCGGGAACTCCTTGAGCGCCTGGATCAGCGCCCAGCCGATCAGGTGGGTGAAGCTCACCTTGCCACCGCGCGTGCGCGACATGTGGTTGTTGATGACGATGCGGTTGTCGATCATCAGCTTCGCCGGGATCGTGCGCACGCTCGTCGCGGTGGGGACCGTGAGCGAGTCGTCCATGTTGGATGCCAGGGCCTTCGGCATCCCCTTGAGCACCGTCACGCGGTCTTCCTCGGTGCTCTCGGCAGCCGCGGAGGGAACCGCGTTCGGCGCCTGAGCCGGGATGGGCTGCGGCTTGGCCGGCTTCGCCGTGGTGCGGGCGACGGGCGCCTGTCCGACCACGGGGATCGGGGCCGTCACCGGCTTGGGCTCGGACCCCGCCGACGCCGGGGGCGCGGAGGGCGGGGGAGCGGCGGAGGATCCGTCGACGACCGGGTGGTACGCCTCCAGAATCGGCCACCAGGCCTTGTCTACGGAGTGCTTGTCGACTTTGAACTGTTCGTAGAGTTCGTCTACGAGCCACTCGTTCGCGCCGAACTCGCCCTCGCTCGAAGTACCGACGCCCGTCACCTGGCTCGACACAGTCGATCGCCTGCTTTCCTCGATGAAGATTCCTGTGGATACGCGCACGTCGCCGCGCTGCGTGCTTTCCAGCCTAGCCGAGGAATCTGGACGCCCTTCGGGTCTTTACATTCCCCTGATGTGGTGAGGTGGATGCCATGGAGTTCTCCGGCGCGCAGCCCGATGTCGACCTGACGTACTCGGACGTTTTTCTCGTCCCCCGCCATTCCGAGGTGCGCAGCCGCCTCGACGTGGATCTCGCCCCCGCCGACGGCAGCGGGGCGACCATCCCGTTGGTGTCGGCGAACATGAATTCGGTCACGGGGACCCGACTCGCGGCGACCCTGGCGCGTCGCGGCGGACTCGGCGTCCTGCCGCAGGACATGGCGCTGCACGATCTGGTCGAGGCCGTGTCGTGGGTCAAGTCACAGCCCGCGGCGTGGGACACCCCGCTGATCCTCCCGCCCGAGGCCACCGTCGCCGACGCGCGGCGCATCCTTCCCGCTGTGCCCGGCCGGGGCATCGTCGTGGCGACTCCTCGCGAGGACGGCGTCGTCGCCCTGTCCGAGGTTCGCGGCATCGTGCCGGCGGGGCGCCTGGCCACGGCTCTTCCCGATGCGACGCTCGGCGACATCGCCCGTCGTGACGCCGAGCCCATCGACGCGGCCGACGTGCACGACCCCCGCGAGGTCTTCGCGCGGATCGAGGCCGCGGGCGTCGACATCGTCCCGGTCGTCGACGGTGACCGCCTCGTCGGCACGCTGTCGGCGCGCAGCGCCCTGCGCGCCTCCGTCTACCGACCGGGCGTCGACGCACGTGGCCGCCTCATCGTCGCCGCCGCGGTCGGGGTGAACGGCGACGTCGCCACCAAGGCACGCGCCCTCGTCGACGCCGGTGTCGACGTCCTCGTCGTCGACACCGCGCACGGTCACCAGGGACAGATGCTGCGCGCGCTGCGCGCGGTGGCCGCACTCGACCTCGGCATCCCGATCGCAGCCGGCAACGTGGTGACCGCCGACGGCGTGGCCGATCTCACCGACGCGGGCGCGACGATCCTCAAGGTGGGCGTGGGCCCGGGGGCGATGTGCACGACCCGAATGATGACGGCCGTCGGCCGGCCCCAGTTCTCGGCGGTGCTCGAGACCGCCGAGGCCGCGCGCAGCGTCGGAGCCCACGTCTGGGCCGACGGCGGGGTGCGCTACCCGCGCGATGTCGCCCTGGCGCTCGCCGCGGGTGCGGCATCCGTCATGGTCGGCTCGTGGTTCGCGGGAACGATCGAGGCTCCGGGCGAACTGCTCACCGACGCCGGCGGCCGCATCTACAAAGAGTCGTGGGGCATGGCTTCGACGAAGGCCGTGCAGGGGCGCTTCGGCGGCCTCGACCCGTTCGAGCGCGCCCGCAAGGAGCTGTTCGCCGAGGGCATCTCGTCGTCGCGCATCTACCTCGATCCCCAGCGTCCGGGCCTGGAGGACCTGCTCGACATGATCACCTCGGGTGTGCGCTCGTCGTTCACGTACGCCGGTGCGGCCACGGTCGCCGAGTTCCACGAGCGCGCTCGTGTGGGCCTGCAGTCGGCCGCGGGCTACGACGAGGGAAAGGCGCTGCCGGTCAGCTGGTGACCGCGCGCTCGAGGCCGACCGCGGCCTCGAGCGTGATCCATGCCCCCAGCTGCACCGAGAGGTCGAGGTCGTCGCCTTCCGCTCGCGCGGGTCGACGAGGGTCCGCCGGGAAGAGTCCCTCCCGGCACCCGCCCCAGAGGGCGTCGGCGTTTCGTGCCACGAGGCGCCGAGCCGTCCGCGCGAGGACGTCGCCCTCGGCATCCGGCCCCTTCGCGAGATCCCGGGCCGCCTGGGCCAGATAGCGGGCCAGGATGCCGGCGAACAGGCCGCCGTCGCCCCCTCCGGCCGCCGGGAAGAGACCGTCGTCGTCGGCGCACCACCGCTCGACGGCCCGTACCAGGGCGCGAGTGCGTTCGATGTGCGACCACTCATCGTGCGCGGGATCCGCGAGAGCGGGTCCGCCGATCATCAGCTCGAGGCCGATGACGGCGCCCTGGTTGTAGGTCCAGAGCTCGGGGCGGGTCACCCCGTGCTCGATGCCGTCGCGCACGAGATGCGAGGACGGATCGTCGAGGACGGACGCCATCCATCCGGCTAAGCCGGCTGCCTCGGTGCGTCGTCCGGTCAGGGCCAGCACCATGCCGCCCGGGGCGTTGGCCGGAGCGTTGTACAGCGCGCTGTCCACGCGCCAGGGAAGGGCGCCGACGGTCGGGTCCACGGCATCGGCCAGTGTCCGTGCGATCTTGCGCAGGGCGCGGGGATGCCGCCCGCTCTCCGCGAGGGCCAGCCCCATCCACGCGATGTCATCGTAGAAGGGCGTCGTCCACCGGCCGAGCGTACGCAGGGTCACCCCGCGCGCCACGCGCCGGATGAGGCGCCGCCGACGCGCATCGGGGCGATGCGTCTCGGCGTCGGCGAGAACGTGGAGCAGGTGCGCGTGCCACCAGTAATGCCACGTCCGGGGGTTCTCGCGACCGGGCACCGCAGCGTGCGCCCAGGCGACCGGACCGTAACGGCGGAGGTAGCGATCGAGCACCGCGCGTTCCGCGGTGGCGGCGCGCTGCTGCGCCGTGGCGTCGGCATCCATTCGTCCATCCTCCCCAGCGGGTGCGGAGTTGCACGAGACGGATGCCGAGGGGCCGGGGCTGCAATAGAATCGTCCGCACGATGGACGACCCTCCCAGTTGTAGACCCAGGCCCCAACGACCCTCTTCCGCCGAGCGATCGAGCGGGGGTGATGCCTGATGGATTACGTCATGCTGGTTGTGGGGCTCGTGCTCACCGTGGGAACCGGACTCTTCGTCGCGAGCGAGTTCGCCCTCGTCAACCTCGACCGTGCCGACCTCGAATCGCGTCGTGCCGCCGGGGAGACCCGGCTGTCGTTGACGATCGATGCCCTTCGCATCACGTCGACGCACCTGTCGAGCGCGCAACTCGGGATCACCCTCACCACGCTGCTCACCGGTTACACGATGGAACCGGCGATCTCGAACCTGCTGCGGCCGGTGTTCCAGACCTGGGGACTGCCCGAGGCGATCACGGTGTCGCTCGCCGCGATCATCGGTGTCGGCTTCGCCACGGTGCTCTCGATGATCCTCGGCGAGCTCGTCCCCAAGAACTTCGCGCTGGCGATTCCGCGGCAGACGGGCAAGCTCGTCATGCCCTTCCAGGTCGCGTTCACGGCGGTGTTCAAGCCCGCGATCGTCGTGCTCAACGGCAGCGCCAACGGCGTCTTGCGCGCCATGGGCGTCGAGCCCAAGGAGGAGCTGTCGGGAGCGCGTTCCGCCGAAGAGCTGTCGAGTCTTGTCAAGCGCTCGGCCAGCGCGGGCATGCTCGAGAAAGACACGGCGTCCCTCCTCGACCGCAGTCTCACCTTCGCGCGCCTCAGCGCGGCCGATGTGATGACCCCGCGGCCGAGCGTGCACGCGCTCGCCGCGGGCGACCCCGCCGACGACGTGGTGCAGCTCGCCCGGCGCACCGGCCACAGTCGCTTCCCCGTGTACGGCGAGTCGATGGACGACATCGTCGGCGTCGTGCACCTCAAGGCCGCGATCGGCGTGCCGCGCGAGAAGCGCGGTGAGGTGCCCGTGGCCGCCCTGTCGACCGAGCCGCTGCGCGTCCCCGAGACCGTGCACCTCGACGCCCTCGTCTCGGAGCTGCGCTCGCGCGGCTACCAGATGGCGATCGTCATCGACGAGTACGGCGGAACGGCCGGAGTCGTCACCCTCGAAGACCTCGTGGAGGAGATCGTGGGCGAGGTGCTCGACGAGCACGACCGCTCACGCGCCGGCGTGGTGCGCACGAACGCCTTCGTCGCCTTCCCCGGCGATCTGCGCCCCGACGAGGCCCTCGACCGTGCCGGGGTGCGCGTGCCCGAGGGCGAGGTCTACGACACGGTGGGCGGATACATCATGGCCGCGCTCGAGCGCATCCCCGCCGTCGGCGACACCGTCGATCTCGAGGACGGACGACTCGCCGTGCAGCGCATGGACGGCCGTCGCGTCGATCGCGTGCAGTTCACGCCGACCCCGGTCGAGCAGAACGTCGGCGACCTCGTCCGCGAGGCGAAGGGCGGTGACCAGCGATGAGCGACTGGGCCGGAATCGCCTGGCTGGTGGTCCTCCTGGCCGCCAACGCCTTCTTCGTCGGCGCCGAGTTCGCCGTCATCTCGGCACGACGCTCGCAGATCGAGCCGCACGCCGACCGGGGATCGCGCGCCGCCAAGACGGCGCTGTACGCGATGGAGCACGCGACCCTCATGCTGGCGACCTGCCAGCTGGGTATCACGATCTGCTCGCTGCTGATCCTGAACGTCTCGGAGCCCGCGATCCATCACCTGCTCGCGGGACCGCTGGGGCTCACCGGCATTCCCGAGGCGGCGGTGGACGTCGTCGGCTTCGTCGTCGCTCTGCTGGTGGTGTCGTACCTGCACGTGGTGTTCGGCGAGATGGTCCCGAAGAACCTGGCGTTCTCGTTGCCGGACCGCGCCGTCCTGATGCTCGCCCCGCCGCTCGTGGCCGTCTCGAAGGCGTTCCACCCGATCATCGTGGCGCTCAACTGGACCGCGAACCACGTGCTGCGGCTGTTCCGTGTCGAGCCGAAGGACGAGGCCGCCTCGACCTACACGCTCGACGAGGTCGCCACGATCGTCACGCAGTCGCGCCGCGAGGGCGTCCTCGACGACTCGGCTGGAACGGTCACCGCCGTGGTGGAGTTCACCGAGAAGAAGGCGGCCGACATCGCGGTGCCCGTCAGCGCGCTGGTGACCCTCCCCGAGACGACCACCCCCGCAGAGATCGAGCGGGCCGTCGCCCAGCACGGCTACTCGCGCTACGTGATCGTCGACGAGACGGGGCACCCCACCGGGTACGTGCACCTCAAAGACGTGCTGCGCGCGGCGGAGGGATCGGATGCCGACATGGCGCGGCCCATCCCGAGCAAGCGCGTGCACCACATGGTGTCGATGCTCGAGACCACCGACCTCGAGGACGCTCTGGCTCTGATGCGTCGGTCCGGTCGCCACCTCGCACAGGTGCGCGACGAGCGCGGCGACGTGCAGTCGGTCCTCTTCCTCGAGGACGTCATCGAAGAGCTGGTCGGCGAAGTGCAGGACGCCACCGAGCGTCGTCGCTTCGTCTGAACACACGACACCGGATGCCGCGGAGCCGGGGCTCCGTGGCATCCGGTGTCTTCGTGTGAGGTCGCGCGGGTGCGAGCGGCCGGCGCGGCGCGAGATCACGTGACCGTGCCCACAGCACCCGTCGTGGCGCGTGCTGTGGGCGAGATCACGTGATCCGGCCCCTGAAGCGGGCGGTACGGCGCGAGATCACGTGACCTGGATCGGGGCGGTGGTCAGTAGGCGCGAAGGTACTGCGCGGGGGCGGGGGAGTCCGCACCGAGAGCGGCCGCGGCGCGCAGCGCGTAGTGCGGGTCGCGGAGCCACTCCCGACCCGACATGATCGCATCGGCGCGCCCGTCGGCGAGGATCTGCTCGCCGAACGTGGGGTCGTCGATCATGCCGACCGCGCTGACCAGGAGCCCCGTCTCGCGGCGCACGGTGTCGGCATAGTCGACCTGGTAGCCGGGGCCGGGGACGATGCGCTGCTCGGGCACGAGGCCTCCGCTGGACACATCGATGAGGTCGGCGCCCGCGTCGGCGACGAGACGGGCGGCGGCCACGGTGTCGGCGACGTCCCAGCCGCCGTCGGCCGCGTCGGTCGCCGAGAAGCGCACGAACACGGCGGCGTCCCCCGCGGCGGCGCGAACCGCCTCGGTCACGCGGACCAGCAGGCGCACGCGGTTCTCGAACGACCCGCCGTACGCGTCGTCGCGGTGGTTGGTGAGGGGAGAGAGGAACTGGTGCAGCAGGTAGCCGTGGGCGGCGTGCACCTCGACGACCTCGAAACCGGCGCGAACGGCCCGGCGGGTGGCATCCGCGAAGTCGGTGACGACCTTCTCGATCCCCCCGGCATCGAGAGCGACGGGGGCGGCGAAGCTGTCGTAGGCCAGGGCCGAGGGAGCGACGGTGGTCCAACCCCCCTCGGCGGCAGCGATCGTGCCGCGGCCCCCGGTGAGGGGCGAGGTGGTCGAGGCCTTCCGGCCGGCGTGGCCGAGCTGCACCCCGGCGACGGCGCCGCGCGAGCGGATCGCGGCGACGATGGGGGTCCACGCCTCCGCCTGCTCGTCGGTCCAGATACCGGCGTCCTCGGGCGAGATGCGGCCGTCGGGCGAGACGGCCGTCGCCTCGGCGATCACCATGCCGGCACCGCCCGCGGCGAACTGCGCGAGGTGCACGTGGTGCCAGTCGTTCGGGACCCCCTCGATCGCGCTGTACTGACACATGGGGGAGACCCAGAGGCGGTTGCGCACCTCGGTACCGCGGATGGACAGGGGTGTGAAGAGGGCACTCATGAGGACCTTTGCGTTCTAGGGTGACGCCATGACGGCGAAGGACTTCAGCGGGCACGATGTCGCCCGCGCACTGCGGAAGCCAACGGCGGACGACGACAAGTATTCCCGCGGGGTGGTCGGGCTGCGAACCGGCTCGGCCCGGTACCCGGGTGCTGCGGTGCTCGGCGTCGAGGCCGCGTGGCGCACCGGGACGGGGATGGTCCGCTACCTCGGCCCCGCACGTGCCCAGGACTTCGTGCTGCAGCGTCGCCCCGAGACCGTGACGGCCGACGGGCGCGTGCAGGCGTGGGTGATGGGATCGGGTACGGATGCCGCCGAGCGCGACGCGGCCGAGACCGCAGCGCTGCGCGGCATCCTGTCGGGTGAGATCCCCGTGGTCGTCGATGCCGGGGCGCTGGATCTCGTCGCGGGAGCGACGGCCCCCGTGATCGTCACGCCCCACGCGCGGGAGCTCGACCGGTTGCGCGACGGTCTCGGGTTGCCGAGGGTCGATGCGCGCGACGACGGCGCGCGAGAGGCGGCGGCGCGAGAGACGGCCGAGGCCTTCGGGGGAGTCGTGCTCTCGAAGGGCGCGGTCACGATCGTCGCGGCGGCCGGGGGCTGGACGCGACGCGTCTCGGCCGGGACGCCGTGGCTCGCGACCGCGGGCACCGGCGACGTGCTCGGCGGAGTGCTCGGGGCCGTGCTGGCGGGATCGGTGGCCGCCGGGCGGGACGGCGTGGAGGATCTGGCCGCCGCAGCCGCCGCGGCCGCATGGTTGCACGGGAGGGCCGGGCGGGTGGCATCCCTCGCCCGCGGCGACGGCGGGGGCCCCATCGCGGCGCTCGACGTCGCCGAAGCCCTGCCGGGCGTCGTGGCCGCGGTGCTGAGGGACTCGATCGCGTAACGGTTCTCCGCGCCGAGCCGCTCGACGGCGGGGGTCCGGCCCGCCCTGGTCCGGGGCGCCGCGCGTCGCCCGCTTAGGATGAGGCGGTGTTGAGGCGTGTCGTTCCCCTGTTGGTCGCATTCGTCGCCGTGCACGTCGTGGTGGGGGTCCTGGGCTACCAGCAGCCCAACGAACCCATGGGCGATGTGTACCTGGTGTACGAACCCTGGTCGCGGTGCGCCCTCTTCGGCGGCGTCGATGTGACCTCGTGCACGCGGAGCGACGCGTGGGCCTGGCCGGGCATCACCGAGAAGTGGATCTACCCGCAGCTCGCGTTCCTGCCGATGACGTTCGCGTGGGTCTTCGCCTGGGCCGTCGGCTACACCCCGGCGTGGGCGATCACCGTCGCGCTCTTCAACCTCGTCGCCTTCGTCGTGCTGGTCGGCAAGGGGCGTTCGACCGGTCGTGTGCTCGCCGCCTGGTTCTGGCTCGCCGCCATCCTGCTGATCGGCCCCGTGGGGCTGTACCGCATCGACGGCATCACGGTGCCCTTCGCGATCCTCGGCAGCATCTGGATGCTCCGGCGCCCGTTCGTGGCCTCCCTTCTGCTCTCGATCTCGGTGTGGATGAAGGTGTGGCCCGCCGCGATCCTCGCCGCCGGGCTCATCGTCGTTCGCCGCCGGCTCGCTCTCGTGTGGGGAGCCGTCGCGGTGTCGCTCGCGACGATCATCCCCGTCGTGGCCCTGGGCGGAGCGCCCTATGTCTTCGGCTTCGTCGGCGACCAGACCTCGCGCGGCATCCAGATGGAGGCCCCCGTTGGCGGTCTGTACATGTTCCTCGCCGCGTTCTACGTGCCGGGGAGCGAGGTCTACTACGACGGTGGCGTGCTCACCTTCCAGGTGACCGGGCCCGGGGCCGAGCCCCTCATCGCCGCGATGACACCGATCATGCTGCTCACGATGGTCGCCGTCGCGATCGTCGGCGTGGCGAAGATGCGCCGCGGGGCGACCTTCCTCTCGCTCTTCCCGCCGCTGACCCTGGCACTGGTGACGGCGTTCATCGCGCTGAACAAGGTCGGCTCCCCCCAGTACTACGTGTGGCTGTTCGCCCCTGTCGTGCTCGGACTCATGATCGACCGCCGTCGCTGGTACGCCTTCGCCGGGATGACGCTCGTGATCGCCGCGCTCACGCAGTGGATGTACCCGCTGCTGTACGACGGACTCATGGCGACGCACCCGAACCCCTTCCCCGTGGTGGTGCTCGAGGCGCGCAACCTGCTCGCCCTCGTGCTGCTGGTGTGGGCGATCGTGCGCGTCGTGCGCGTTCCCACGGGGCGTGTGCGTCCGCCGGCGGGGCTTCGCGAGATCGTGACGGGGCGCCGTCCGATCCCGGCCCGGGTTCCGACCGGGCGCTGATCGGGGCGAGCCGTCCCGTGCCGCGGGGCGGAGACGTAGTCTCGATCCATGCTCATCGCTTTCTCGGTCGCCCCGTCCGGTGTCGGCACCGCCGCCACGGAGAACCCCGACGGATCCGTTCACGACGCGGTCGCCGCGGCTGTCGCCGTCGTGCGCGCCTCGGGCTTACCGCACCGCACGACCTCGATGTTCACCGAGGTCGAGGGGGAGTGGGACGAGGTGTTCGCCGTGGTGAAGGCGGCGACGGATGCCGTGATGCCCTACGGATCGCGTGTCTCGCTGGTGCTGAAGGCGGATATCCGCCCCGGGCGCACCGGCGAGCTCGACGGCAAGATCGAACGCCTCGAGAACGCTTTGGAGCGCCGCGCGGACTGACCCCCGGGGCGGGGGGAGCGTTCGGCGACCACGCCACTCCCGACTCTCGAAACGATTCGACCCGAGCCCGCGCGCCGACTAGCATCGCCTGGTGACCTCTTCGACGACCTCGAGAGGTGCGGCGATGCGGGCGCTCCTTTCTCTCGCCATCGGCAGTTTCGGCATCGGCATGACCGAGTTCGTGGTGATGGGCCTGCTGCCCAACATCGCCCGCGAACTCGTCCCCGGCGCGTGGGCCGCGTCCCCGGACGACGCGATCGCCCAGGCGGGCTGGCTCATCTCGCTCTACGCCCTGGGCGTCGTCGTCGGAGCTCCCACGATCGCCGGCTCCGTGGCCCGCTTCCCGCGGCACCGCGTGATGATCGTGCTGGCCGCGGCCCTGGCGTTCTTCACCCTGCTGACCGTGATCGCCCCCACGTTCGAGCTCGTCGCGGCATCCCGCTTCCTCGCCGGGCTCCCTCACGGCGCGTACTTCGGCATCGGTGCTCTCGTCGCCGCCGACGCTCTCGGCCCGGGCAACCGCGCCAAGGGCGTGGCGTTCGTCCTCACGGGCCTGACGATCGCCAACGTCGTCGGCGTTCCCCTCGGTACCCTCCTCGGTCAACAGGTCGGCTGGCGCGCCGCCTTCGCCGTGGTCACCGCCATCTTCCTGCTCGCGACGATCTGCATCGCCCTGTTCGTGCCGAAGCACCCCGGCTCACCGGGGCGGCGGCTGCGCGACGAGCTGCGAGTGTTCCGCATCGGTCAGGTCTGGCTCGCCCTCGGCATCGGGGCGATCGGTTTCGGCGGGTTCTTCGCGATGTACAGCTACATCGCCCCCATGATCACCGAGATCGCGGGTCAGCCCGAGTGGGCCGTCTCGCTCGTGCTGGTGCTCGTGGGCATCGGCATGACGATCGGCAACATCGTCGGCGGCGCCCTCGCCGACAAAGACCTGCGGTTCTGGCTCTTCACGGGCCTCGTCGCCCTGGGGGCGGCATCCGTCGGTCTGGCCCTGACGGCGGGGTGGATCGTGAGCCTGGTGCTGTTCGCGTTCCTCGTGGCGTTCTGCGGCTCGGCGCTGAGCCCCGCGATCCAGACGCGCCTCATGGACGTGGCCGAAGACAACCAGTCGATCGCCGCGGCCCTCAACCACTCGGCGCTGAACATCGGCAACAGCCTCGGTGCCTTCTTGGGCGGTCTCGCGATCGCCGCCGGGCTCGGTCTCGTGGCGCCGGCGTGGGTCGGTGCGGTGCTCGCCGCGGGTGGGCTCGTCGTGGCGATCGTGGCGTACCGGGTCGAGGACCGCACCGGACGCCACCCCGATCACCGGATGCCGGCGGCCGAGGCCGCGCAGACCGCGATCACCGGATCGATCCCGACGCAGGGTTGACGCGGTCGGCCGGCCGCCTCCCGCGAGTGTCCAGAACACCCGGACGTTCCGCTGCACTGTCCGGGTGTCGTGGACACTCGACCAGGCGCAGCGGTCGTCGCCATCACCGCCGCTCGGGCCGCGACCCGCACTCGGCGCGCGGGCGGGCTCGCGCGGTGACGGGAACCCCGTCGGGCGGATCGACGGATGCCGTGGGCTCGCGGCATCCGCCGATCGTCAGGTCGCGAGGAGTCGGCGCAGGTGCGCGGCGACCGCGGCGGTCTCGATGAGGAAGCCGTCGTGGCCGAAGTCGCTCGAGAGGACGATCGCGCTGTCTGCGTCGAGGGTGTTCGGGATGCCGCGGGCGATGCGGTGCTGCCCGTCGATGGGGAACAGGCGGTCGCTGTCGACGCCCAGGACGAGGGTCGTGGCGGTGACGCGGCGCAGCGCGTCTTCGACGCCGTCGCGGTCGCGGCCGACGTCGTGCGAGTTCATCGCCTCGACGAGGACGAGGTAGCTGTTGGCGTCGAAGCGCCGCGTGAACTTGTTGCCGTGGAAGTCGAGGTACGACTCGACGGCGAAGCGACCACCGCGGCCGAGTGGGCTCACCCCCGACTGCCACGATCGCTGGAAACGCTGGTTCAGTTCGGTGGGGCTGCGGTAGTTGAGCAGCGCCATGCGCCGGGCGAGGGCGAGACCGCGGTGCGGGCCGTCTCCGTCGCCCGAGTCGTAGTACTCGCCACCCGCGAAGCGCGGGTCGACGCGCACGGTGTCGAGCTGCACGGAGTTCAACGCGATCTGGTCGGCCGTGGTGACGGGGGGTGCGGAGAGGATCGCCGCGCGCTCGACGCGGTCGGGGAAGCCGACGGCCCACTCGAGCGCGTGCATTCCGCCCATCGACCCGCCGACGACGGCGTTCCAGCGCTCGATGCCGAGCTGGTCGGCGAGGAGGGCCTGGGCTCGCACCTGGTCGCGGATCGTGAGGTACGGGAAGCGCGAGGCCCACTCGTAGCCGTCGGGGGCGACGCTCGCGGGACCCGTGGAGCCCTGGCAGCCGCCCAGCATGTTCGGGGCGACGACGAAGTACCGGTCGGTGTCGATCGCGGCCCCCGGCCCCACGAGGTCGCTCCACCAACCGGCCGTGGGGTGCCCGGGACCGGCGGAGCCGCGGACGTGGCTGTCGCCGGTGAGGGCGTGCAGGATGAGCACGGCGTTGTCGCGCGCGGGGGAGAGCTCCCCCCAGGTCTCGAAGGCGAGGCGGAACGCGGGGAGGGACTCGCCGCTCTCGGTCTCGAAGACGCCGAAGGCGGCGAAGCGCCGGTCTCCGACGGGGTCGCCGTCGCGCCAGGCTCCGGTCGCTGGCGGCCTGCCGAGCAGGGATCGGGCGTCGGCCTCCGTCACCGGGGCCGAGGGCACCGTGTCTTCGGAGATCTGCCAGTCCATGGCATCCATTCTCCCTAGGTGGGGAGGATCGCCACGAACTGTTACGACCGGTGTGACGACAAGGGTCTGCGCGGTGCCCCGACCACCGGTGGACACCGTTGTCCAGCCCCCGCCGACGCACGGGTCGGCTCGTCATGATCGCGGCATGGCGAACTTCCTCCTCATCGCGGCCTCGAGCGACATCGGTCAGGCGACGGCGACACGACTGCAGGGCGCGGGTCACCGCGTCGTGACCACCGCGCGGGACTCCTCGCGGATCGAGCCCGATTTCTTCCTGGATGCGACGGATTTCGACGCCGTCGACCACGTCGTCGGCGAGGCGGGGGAGCTCGACGGCATCGCGGTGTTCGCGGGTTCCATGTTGCTCAAGCCCGCGCACCTGACCTCGCGCGCGCAGTACGACGACCTCATCGCCGCCTCGCTCACCACGGCCTTCGCTGCGGTGCGCGCCGCGGGCTCGCACATGCGCGACGGCGGTGCGGTCGTGCTCGTGTCGTCGGCGGCCGCCCTCGCGGGTCTTCCGAACCACGACGGGATCGCCGCGGCGAAGGCCGGAGTGATCGGACTGACCCTGTCGGCGGCGGCGAGCTACGCCGCGCACGGACTGCGCGTGAACGCCGTCGCGCCGGGTCTCGTCCAGACCCGGCTGACCGAGAAGCTCACCTCCAGCGACTTGTCGCGCACGGTGTCGGAGGCGATGCACCCGCTGGGGCGGCTCGGCGAGCCCGACGACGTGGCGCGCGCCGTGGAGTTCCTGCTCGCGCCCGAGAACGCCTGGATGACGGGACAGGTGCTCGGCGTCGACGGCGGGCTGGGGAGTCTGCGGCCGCGTCAGAAGGTGTAGCGCCGGGTTCCGCTCGTGCGCCGGCACGGCCCGGGCGGCCCGGTTCCGGTGGGGGAGGTCCCTTTGGCGGAGGGGATCCGGGCGGCGGAGGGGGAATGCGGCGACGTCGGTCCTCCGCTCCTCGAATCTCCTCCCGCGGGCTCGATCCGAGGCGGTAGGCGCGGTGTGGTCGGACCGATCGCTTCCCCCCAGATGCTCGAGATTCGGAGACGCACGAACGCCCCGCCCGGAGAGCCGAGACGGGGCGTTCGCGACACTGCGTCAGGCGCGCGCGGCCTCGGACAGGCGACGCGCCGACGCGAGGGCCTGGTCGAGGTCGGCCTTGAGGTCGTCGATGTTCTCGAGGCCCACCGACAGTCGCACGAGGCCCGGGGTGACCCCCGCGGTCAGCTGCTGCTCGGGGGTGAGCTGCGAGTGCGTGGTCGAGGCCGGGTGGATGACGAGCGAGCGCACGTCGCCGATGTTGGCCAGGTGGCTGAAGAGGCCGAGCGAGTTGACGAACTCGCGGCCCGCCTCGACCCCGCCCTTGAGCTCGAACGACAGGACCGCACCCACGCCCTTCGGGGCGTAGTTGTTCGCGGCGGCGTACCAGGGCGACGTGGGGAGGCCGGAGTAGTTCACTGTGGCGACGTCGGGGTGCGACTCGAGCCACTCCGCGATCTCCTGTGCGTTCTGGACGTGGCGCTCGATGCGCAGGGACAGGGTCTCGATGCCCTGGATGAGCTGCCACGCGCTCTGGGGGGCGATCGAGGCGCCGAGGTCGCGCAGCAGCTGCACGCGCGCCTTGATGATGTACGCGAGACCGTCGCCGACCGCCTGCGTGTAGACGGCGCCGTGGTACGAGGGGTCGGGCGTGGTCAGGCCCGGGAAGCGGTCGGAGTGCTCGGACCAGCTGAACGTTCCGCCGTCGACGATGACGCCGCCGATCGTGGTGCCGTGTCCGCCGAGGAACTTCGTCGCCGAGTGCACGATGATGTCGGCGCCGTGCTCGAAGGGGCGGATCAGGTACGGGGTCGCGATCGTGTTGTCGACGATGAGCGGCACGCCCGCGTCGTGCGCCACGTCGGCGACCGAGCGGATGTCGAGCACGTTGATCTTGGGGTTGCCGATGGTCTCGGCGAAGAACAGCTTGGTGTTCGGGCGGACGGCGGCGCGCCACTCGGCGGGGTCGTCCTGGTTCTCCACGAACGTGGTCTCGATGCCGAGCTTGGCGAGCGTGTACTTGAACAGGTTGTACGTGCCGCCGTAGATCGAGCTGGACGAGACGATGTGGTCGCCGGCCTGCGCGATGTTGAGCACGGCGAAGGTTTCGGCCGCCTGGCCGCTGGCGACGAGGAGGGCGCCCGTGCCGCCCTCGAGGCCCGCGACGCGCTGCTCGACGACGTCCTGCGTGGGGTTCTGGATGCGCGTGTAGATGTTGCCGAACTCGGCCAGGGCGAACAGGTTCGCGGCGTGGTCGGCGTTGTCGAACACGTACGAGGTGGTCTGGTAGATCGGGGTGGCACGCGCCTTGGTCACCGGGTCGGGCTGGGCACCCGTGTGGATCTGCTTGGTCTCGAAACGCCAGTTCTCGGGTGCCGACATGACTGCTCCTCAGCTTCGGGAGGCCGGGCGAACGCCCTGGCCTGCTGCGAGCGTAGGGATCGCCCCGGGCAGCGACAAGCGCCCCGGACACGGGCCGTAACACCTCGGCCGTCCCGGTGCCGGAAGGGACCGATAGCGTGGATGCCATGACGCGACGCGCAGTGGTGACCGGGGCAAGTTCGGGTATCGGAGAGGCGACGGCGAGGCTCTTGCGCTCGCGCGGGTGGGACGTGGTGGGCGTCGCCCGCCGCGCCGACCGTCTCGAAGCCCTCGAGGCCGAGACGGGTGTCGTCGCGCACGCGGCCGACCTCACCGACGCCGACGGCATCGCGGGTCTTGCGACCTGGCTGGGCGAGACCGGGGGCGTCGACGCCCTCGTGCACGTCGCGGGCGGGGCCCGCGGCAGCGACCGGATCGAAGACGGCGATGCCGAGGATTGGCGCTGGATGTTCGAGGCGAACGTGCTCTCGGGGCAGCGGCTCGTGGCATCCCTTCTCCCGCTCCTGCGCCGGGCCGCGGACGCGAGCGGCCACGCCGACCTGCTCTTCGTCACCTCGACCGCCGCGCAGGTGGCCTATCCGGGCGGCGGTGGGTACAACGCGGCCAAGGCGGGCGAGGCCATGCTCGTGCACGCGCTGCGCCAGGAGCTCAACGGCGAGCCGCTGCGCGTCATCGAGATCGCCCCGGGCATGGTGCGCACGGAGGAGTTCACCCTCAACCGCCTGGGCGGTGATCAGGATGCCGCCGACAAGCTCTACGAGGGGGTCGAGTCGCCGCTCGTCGCCGGCGACGTCGCCGACGTCATCGTCTATGCGCTCGATGCGCCCGGCCACGTCAACCTCGACCTGGTGACCCTGCGCCCCGTCGCGCAGTCGGCGCAGCACCTCCTGGCGCGGGGGCCTCTGACGACACGCTGACGCGATGGCGCGTCCCCCTGACCGGGGGCGCGGCTCAGGCGATCTCTCCGTTCGCGGCGGCCGGACGTGCGCTCGCCTCCGTGTCAGCGAACGCGACCTTCGGCACGAACAGGAGCAGGATCACGGCGAGGAACCCGCCGGCGCTGCAGATGATCCAGACCGTCAGGTACCCGGCGAAGGGGGCGGCCGTGCCGACCACCGCCCCCGCACCGCCCGCGAGGACGACACCGAAGACGGCGGACGACATCGTGCCGCCCACGGTTTTGGTCGTGTTGGTGAGGGCGGTCGCCACTCCCGTCTGTCCGCGGGGAGCAGCCGCTGCGGCCGCCGCCGGCATCGCCGCGACCAGCGCCCCCGATCCGAGTCCGGCGACGCCGAGGCACAGCAGCACCTGCCAGAGCGTGGTGTGCAGCGGAAGGAACAGCGCGTAACCGACACCGACGAGCCCGGCAGCGCCGATCAGCACGAGGCGCGGACTCGCGCGCCGCGAGGTGACGGCGAAGAGGACGGCGCCCACGATGACCGATACGAGGTACACCCCGATCACGTTCGAGCGGTCGGTGGCATCCAATCCGAGTCCGTACCCGAGCGCGGGGTCCGTTCCGGCATAGGTGGCGAGGGGACCCTGCGCGCCCAGCAGGCTGATGCCCACCAGGAAGGCCGTGGTCTGCACCGGCCACATCTCGGGGCGTCGGAGGACGCGGATGTCGATCGCCGGGTCTCGCTGGGCGAGCTCGTAGCGGACGAACATCGCTCCCAGCACGACGCCCGCGAGGAGGAGTCCGACGACGACGACGGGTCCCGGTCCGTCGGGCAACCGCACGAAGGACAGCGCGCCGGTGACGCACAGCAGTGCACCGGCCAGGATCGCGAAGCCGCCCACGTCGAGACGGCGCCGCCCGTCCGGCCGCTCGGACTCCGGGATCCCGAGCCAGATGACGGGGCAGACGACGGTGACCACGATCGCCGGGACGGCGAGCGAGAGGCGCAGGTCGCCTCCGGTGGCGGTGAAGAGGCGTCCGGCTGCGAGAGCGCCGACGATGGCGCCGATCTGTAATCCGACCACCAGGAGGCCGGCCGCCCGCCGCGTCCGTGACACGCCGTGCTGCTCTCGACGGCCGCGGTCGAAGATGAGGGCGATCTCGAGGGGCAGCCAGACGACATAGAAGCCCTGCAGCGCCCAGGCGGCGAGGAAGGCGCCGAACGAGTCCGCGAACACGAGCCACCAACTCGCCGCAGCGGTCGCCAGGGCCGAGAACAGCAGGACGCGCTTGTGGCCGAACATGTCGCCGAGCTTGGCGAGCACGGGGAGCACGAGGGCCGAGAGCAGGAGCTGCGCGGCCTCGAACCAGTTGACGTCGGCGTCGCGGATCCCGAGGTGCGTGACGATGTCGGGGAGGAGAGGCACGTAGAACCCCTGCAGGATGCCGCTGGCGAGTTCCACCAGGACGAACCAACCGATGAGGCCCGCGGTCACCCCGAGCGCGGAGGCGCGCACCCGTGCGACCGCGCCGGAGACGCGCGACATGGCGCGAGAGTAACACCGTCGCCGCGCGTGCCGATGGCACCCCCGGACGCGGCAGAGCCCGACCCGCGGAGCCGGGATGTCGTCGCACGGATCCGGCGTGCTACGTTCACTCGTAAACGTGCAAAAAAAGGGGGCAGTCTGGAGGGGTGCGACGTGCGGTCCGCGGCAAGTGAGGGGGTCGGACTGCGAGGGAACATGACGCCGTCCGAGAGGGTGACCCGGTTCGCGCGGCTCGACGATCCGACGGTCGCCCGCTCTGCCGAGCAGCTCGACGATCCTCTCTCGCCGACTCCGACTTTACGTGCTCTCGCCCCCGCGACCTCCCCGAGTGCAGGCCGGGGCGCATCTGCATCCCGCGGGCGACCGGCGCCGGATCGAGCGTGAGCGGTTCTCGCCAGTGTCGCACCGGCACGGGTTTCGCGCGCACTCGGGCCTGGCCGAAGACCGCGCACGCGGGTTCCGTAGGGGAGGCGCCTAGGGCGGGCCTCTGAATCGGCTGCCAATTGTGTTAGTTTCTGCTTGTAAACAAGCAAAAAGCAGGAGCAACCGTGTCGAGCAGCGTCACTGCACCCTCAGAGCCCGCGTCCCCGATGTCGCCGGAGCGACTCGCGCGCGAGAACCTGCCCCTGGCGAAATACCTCGCGGTCGAGAAGGCGCGCAGTGCCCAGCACGTCGACCTCGACGACCTGCTGTCGGCGGCCTATCTGGGCCTGGCGACCGCGTCGATGGAGTACGCGCCCGAACGCGGCATCCCCTTCGGCGCCTACGCGCGCACCAAGATCACCTGGGCCATCCTGAACGAGATGCGCTCCGCCGATCCCGCGGGTGAGCGCAGTCGCGAGAAGATCGAGCGCGTCCGCGTCGCCGACGAGATCGTGCGCGCGCGCACCGGCCGCGCGGCGAGCGTCCCCGAGCTGGCGGCGGAATCGGGACTCGACGCGGACGTCGTGGTGAAGATGCAGGTGCTCGACGAGATGGTCCGCACGGGAACGAGCTTCGAAGTGCAGTTCGAGGGCGATGACTCCCGTCAGCCGGTCGACCTCACCGACAGCGTGATCCTCCCCGAGCACGCCGTCGAGCAGGCCGAGAAGCAGCGCATGCTCGATCGCATCATCGGAGCGCTGCCCGATCAGATGCGTCGCGTCATCCGCGGCGTGTACCTCGACGAACGCATGGTGAAAGACGTCGCGGCCGATCTCGAGGTGAGCCACGCCTATGTGTCCAAGCTCCGCCGTGTCGGCCTGACGCTCATGCGCGAGGCCCTCGACGCGTGGGAGAACGGCACGGTCCCCGACCGATCGACCGCCACGAAGGCCGCCTTCTTCGACGGCGTCTTCGGCCCCGTCGCCGTGCCGTCGGGCCGCGGAGCGAGAGATGCGGTGTCTTCGAGCGTCGACCTGACGGGACTGGCCCTCCCCGCCTGAGCGCAGAAGTTTCCTCGGGCGGGTCGGTTACACCTCGGCGGATCCGTCGCGATGGTGGGGGATGCGGGGCCACGGACGGCGCCGCATCAAACCCCATCCACGGAGGAACAACATGGGTCTTCAGATTGCAACCAACGTCGGTGCCCTCAACGCGTACCGCAACCTGTCGGCGAACCAGAACGACGTGTCGAAGTCGCTCGAGAAGCTCTCGAGCGGTCAGCGCATCAACCGCGCGGCCGACGACGCCGCCGGCCTCGCCATCTCCGAGGGTCTGCGCTCGCAGGTCAACGGCCTGAACGTGGCCGCGCGCAACGCCCAGGACGGCATCTCGGTCATCCAGACCGCGGAAGGCGCCCTGACCCAGGTCCACTCGATCCTGCAGCGCGTGCGCGACCTCGCGGTGCAGGCGGGTAACGACTCCAACAACCCCGCGTCGCGCGACGCGATCAAGACGGAGATCGACACTCTCGGCGAGGAGCTGACACGCGTCGCCGCGAGCACCAACTTCAACGGCATCAAGCTGCTGAACGGCGAGAACGCCTCGCTGACCTTCCAGGTCGGCGCCGGTGCCGTCGCCGCCGAGGACCAGATCTCGGTCACGCTCACGGACTTCAGCACGCTGGGCGCGACCATCGGTGCGCTGACCGTCGACTCGGCGACCAACGCGGCGACGTCTATCGCGGCCATCGACACCCAGATCTCGAACGTGTCGACCGCGCGTGCCGGTATCGGTGCCGCGCAGAACCGCTTCGAGTCGACCATCAACTCGCTGCAGGTCTCGGCCGAGAACCTCTCCGCCGCCAAGAGCCGCATCGTCGACACCGACATGGCGGCCCAGATGGTCAAGTACACGGCCTCGAACATCCTCGCTCAGGCGGGAACCGCGATGCTCGCCCAGGCCAACCAGTCGGGCCAGGGCGTCCTGCAGCTCCTGCGCTGATCCGCAGCACTGACGCGCCGACGACGCCCGGGCGGGGGATTGCTCCCGCTCGGGCGTCGTTCCCCCCGGGTTCGCTTCACCGACGGAAGGCGGAGACACGATGAACATCGACGGCCTGGCATCCGGTATCAAGACCAAAGATGTCATCGACGCGCTCATGAACGTCGCGGCGATCCCCAAGACTCTGGTCAAGAACAAGATCACCGATCACACGACGATCATCACGAACCTCCAGTCGCTCAACACCTCGCTGCAGAGCCTCGACGACAAGGCGAAGACCGCGGCGACCGCCACCTCGCTCGCGCGCTTCTCGGCGGCGAGCTCCTCGGAGACCGTCACCGTCACCGCGGGGGAGAAGGCGCGGGCGTTCTCGACCGCCGTCGTGGTCGACACCCTCGCCGTCGCGCACACCATCGTGACCGCACCCGGAGGGGCGGATGCATTCGCGGGTCCGTTCACCCTGGTCGCCCGAGACGGCACGGTCACCGAGATCGCCCCGGCCGGTGCCGCGCCGAGCGACCTCGTCGCCGCCCTCAACGCCGCCGGTGCGGGCGTCATCGCCACGGTCGTGCCGGGCGGGCGGGGCGCCGACGGTCAGCCCCTCTCGCGCGTGCAGATCTCCGCGACGCAGACGGGCGCGGACGCCTCCTTCGTCCTGCACCGCGGCAGCGCCGCCGACGTCGCCGCGGGAACCGGTACCGACGTGGCGAGCCAGGCGGGTGCGGCGATCGTCGGACGGGGAACGGATGCCGTGATCCGCCTGTTCGCGGGAACGACCGCCGAGCAGACGGTCACCAGCTCCTCCAACACCTTCGTCGGAATCGGCGAGGGCATCGACGTCACGGTGCGCGCCACGTCGACGCAGCCGATCACGATCACCGTCGCTGCCGACGGCAAGGCGCAATCCGACACCGCGGCGGCCTTCGTGAAGGAGATCGCCGCCCTGATGACGCGTATCGACAACGGCTCGAAGGCCACGGTCGCCGCACCGGGCTCGGCGACCACTCTCGGAGTGTTCACCGGCGACAGCACGGTGCGTTCTCTCCGTGGCGCGCTCTCCGGTGCCGTCCAGGATCCGATCGAGGGTGTCTCGCCGTCGACGATCGGCATCAGCGTCGACAAGTACGGCGCGCTGTCGTTCGACCAGGAGAAGTTCGCCGCGGCGATGCAGGCCGATCCGGTCGCCACGCAAGCGACGTTCTCGGCCGTCGCGGAACGCGTCCACGCGACTACCGCGCGCTACTCCGACAAGTACGACGGCCTGCTGACCCAGCGCATCACGGGCCAGCAGAAAGAGGTCACGTCGCTGCAGCAGCAGGTGGAACGCATGGACCTGCGCCTCGACATGCGTCGAGCCACGCTCGAACGCACATACTCCGCGATGGAAGTGCGGCTGTCGGGGCTGCAGTCGCAGTCGTCATGGCTCACTTCTCAGCTGGCCGCCCTCACCCCGCCGTCGCAGTAACCGCGAACAGGAGACAGATCGATGCCCGTCACCACCCTCGCCCGCGCCCAGCAGGAATACCTCGAGCAGCAGGTGTCGTCCGCCACCCCCGAGCGGCTCGTCACGATGCTCTACGACCGGCTGCTCGTCGATGTCGAGCGCGCACGCGTCGCGCAGCAGAACGGCGACTGGCCGTCGGCGGGCACCTACCTCACGCACGCGCAGGCGATCATCGCGGAGCTGAGCGGTTCGCTCGACAGCGGCTGGGAGGGCTCGGACGGGTTGCGGGGGCTCTACACCTACATCACGGGCCGCCTCATCGTCGCCAACGTCGGTCGCGACGTGGCGGCCACGGAGGAGTGCGGAACCCTCATCGCGCCGCTCCGCGAGGCCTGGCACGCCGCGGCGGCCGCGCTCACCGTCTCGTGACGCGACGATGACCGACGACACGGCGTGGGCCGCCCTCCTGGACGCCTTCGAGCGCGCCCTCGACGCGGGGGACGAGGTCGATCCCGGGGCGTTCGAGCGACCTGCCGGACCGCCGCCGCAGCACCTCGTCACCCGCGCGCGGGACGTGCTCGAGAGGCAGCTCCGCGCGATCGAGGAGCTCGGCGTCGCCCGTGCCGAGCTCGCGCGCGAGATCGCGGCCCTACGGCGGATCCCGCCCACCCGGGTGAGCGCACCCGTCTACCTCGATGTGCGCGGATAACCGGAACCCCCCGCGCGTGCCGTGATCGCTCCGGGCCGGCATCCGTCTGCGCACCCCCTGCGCGGTTACGTCCGAGCGCCCCTGTCGCGATAGTCGGTACCGAGCACGGATCGCTCAACGACTGGCCACGGATCGGCTCGCCCCACGACCGGAGTGCCGCGTGCTCGAATCCGTCACCTCAACAGCCCTGTCCAGCGCCCTCGACGCGTTGTCGATCCGACAGCGCGCGATCGCCGAGAACATCTCGAACGTCAACACGCCCGGCTATCACGCCAAACGCGTGTCGTTCGAGAAGGAGCTCACGACCGCCGTCGAACGGGGGTCCGGGAGCGTCGAAGCGGTCGTCCAGCGCTCGCTCGAGCCCACGCGGCTCAACGGCAACAACGTCAACCTCGACACCGAGACGATGTCGAACATCGACACGGTGCTGCGCTATCAGTTCGCCGCCCAGGCCCTCAGCGGGCAGGCCTCCTCCATCACCAAGGCGATCGGGCAGGCCTCCGCATGAGTTTCGACGCGATCGGCATCGCGGGAACCGGGTTGTCGGCTCACCGCAAGTGGTTGGACGCCATCAGCGACAACATCGCCAACGTCAACACCGCCACCCCCGCCGGCCAGGACATGTTCCGCGAGAAGTACGTCACGGTGGCCGAGGGGGCCGAGACCCCCGGCGTCTACGTCACGGGTGTGCGCGAGTCGACGGCGGAGGGACGTCTGGTCTACGAGCCGGAGCACCCGTACGCCGACGAGAACGGCTACGTGCAGTACCCCAACGTCGACCTCGGCGATCAGATGAGCATGCTGATCCTCGCTCAGCGCGGCTACCAGGCCAACGCCGCCGTCATCGACCGCGCCAAGACGAGCTACGAAGCGGCCCTGCAGATCGGACGAAGCTGATGAGCATCCCCATCGACCCCGTCGCGGCCGCGGGCGTGACGCCCCTGAATCCCCTGAGCTTCGAGCAGACCACCGCGGCACCCCGGATCGGGGGTGCCGCGAGCGGACAGTCGTTCGCCGGTTCGCTCGCAGCCGCCGTCGAGAACCTGCAGCAGCTGCAGTCGACCTCGAACGGCCTCGCCGTGCAGGCCGTCACCGGAGACCTCGACGACATCCACAAGGCCACGCTCGCCTCGACGCGCGCCGGGGTCACGCTCGACCTGATGGTCGCCGTGCGCGATCGCGGTGTCGCCGCATTCAACGACGTCATGCGGATGCAGGCCTAGCCGTGCCCCGCGTGCTCGCGTCTTCGCTCGAGCGGTTCAAACGGATCGTCGCCGGCTTCAGCGTCGCCCAGCGAACGATCGCCGTGATCGGCGCCGCCCTCGTCGTGATGGGCATCATCGCGCTCGGCAGCTGGCTGGCGAAACCGCAGATGAGCCCGCTGTTCACGGGTCTGAGCCCGAGCGACGCCTCAGCCGTCGTGGAGCAGCTCAAGTCGGCGGGGGTGGGCTATGAGCTCACCGAGGGTGGAGCGACGGTCCTCGTGCCCGATGCGCAGGTCTACCCGCAGCGTCTGGCTGCCGCGGCAGCGGGCCTGCCCACCAACGACACCGGGGGGTACACGCTCCTCGACAAGATGGGCGTGACCGCGAGCGAATTCCAGCAGTCGGTGACATACAAACGCGCCATCGAGGGCGAGCTGGCGGCGACCATCGGGGCGATGTCGGGGGTCACCGCGGCATCCGTGCAGTTGGCCATCCCCGAGCAGAGCGTCTTCGTGGCCGATAAGCAGCACCCCACGGCATCCGTCTTCGTCAAGACCCAGGGCGGTGCGAGCCTCAGCGACGATCAGATCGCCGCGATCGTGCATCTGACGAGCGCCTCGATCCCCGGGATGACCCCCGAAGACGTCGCGGTGACCGACCAATCGGGGCGGGTGCTCGCGGCGGTGGGGCAGGGGCTCACCGGTTCCGCGAGCACGCAAGCCTCGGAGCACGAGGCGAAGGTCGCCGGGGCGGTGACGAAGATGCTCGAGACCATCGTCGGCCCGGGCAACTCCACCGTCAGCGTCAGTGCCGACGTGGCCACCTCGACCTCCGAACGCATGGACGAGACGTACACCGCCCCCGAGGGCGGCGTGATGACCAACGAGCAGACCCGCACCCAGACCTCCAGCGGCGGTCAGGCGGGGGGAACGGGCGTGCTGGGACCCGACAACATCGCCGTGCCGAACACCGGGGGAGCGGGGTCGTTCGAATCGGAGGAGTCGACGCGCAACAACGCCGTCAACAAAACGACCGAGAAGACGACGACCCCGGCCGGCGACGTCACCCGGCAGACCGTCAGCATCGCCCTCGACCGCGGGTCGGTGCAGGGGGTCACGGCCGAACAGGTGCAGGCGCTGGTCACCAACGCGGCGGGCATCGACACGGCCCGCGGCGACACGGTCACGGTCGAGTTCGTCGACTTCAGCCAGAGCGCGGCTGCCACGGCCGCCGCGGCGCTCGAGGCGGCCGAGGCCGAGAAGGCCGCCCAGGCGCAGTCCGAGCTCGCGCGCGCGGCCATCATCGGCGGTTCGATCGTGCTCGCGGCCCTCATCCTCGTGATCGCTCTGCTGGTCCGTCGGCGCATGAAGCGACGCACGCTCTACACCGAGGACGGACCGATCGAGTACTTCGCGACGATGACCGAGACCGAGGAGCAGAAGCTCAAGACCCTCAAGGGGCTGGCCGAGCCCATCGCGTTGCCCGCGGTGCCGCCGACCAAGGTCATTCCCACCCTGCTCGATATCGAGGAGGAGCCGGAGTCGCCGCAGGTTCTCGTCGAGCAACGTCGGCGCGAGGTGGAGCAGCTCGCCAAGAGCGACCCGCAGAACGCGGCGAAGGCTCTCGCCCACCTCATGGACGAGGCGATGGCATGAGCCTGGTGAACACCTCGACGACGGATGCCGAGCACGCCCCCGCCACCGCTGTGACCGAGGTGCTCGCCGCGCCGGCGGTCACGATGTCGGGTCTGCGCAAGGCCGCGATCGTCATGCTCAACATGGACCGCGAGACCAGCGCCGAGGTGCTGCGTCATCTCGGCGAGGAACGCGCCGAGCTCCTGGCCGGAGAACTCGCTCAGCTCGGCAGCATCGACACCGCCGCCACCGCGGCAGCGCTCGCCGACTTCCGTCGTATCGCCTCGGGCCGTTCGCTCCTGAGCCGCGGCGGAGAGCAGTTCGCGACCGGACTGCTCGAGACGGCGTTCGGGCGTGAGAAGGCCGTGGGCATGGTGGGGCGTGTGATGTCGCAGGGCGTGGTCTCGTTCGACTTCCTCAACGCGGCGGACCCGACCCAGCTGGCCACGATCCTCGACGGCGAGATGCCGACCACCGTCGCCGTCGTGCTCGCGAACCTCCGCGCGGACCGCGCCGCCGCGGTCCTCGCCGCGCTTCAGGATCCGCTGCGCACCGACGTCGCGCAGGCGATCGCCGAGCTCGGGGTCGCCTCGCAGGAGGCGATCACCGTGGTCGCGGAGTCGCTGCGCGCGCGGACGGGGGTGTTCGGCACGCGTGAGGCGCACGAGGCCATCGGTGGTGTGCAGCCGCTGGTCGACATCATCAACCGGTCCGACACCGCCCTCGAGAAAGCGCTGTTGGCCGGTTTGGACGACCGCGACCGGGTGCTCGCCGAAGAGGTCCGCAGCCGGATGCTGACCTTCGCCGACATCTCGCGGCTCGAGGACCGCGACGCCCAGCGCGTGCTGCGGGGGATCGACCTGCGCGTGCTCGCCCTCGCGCTCAAGGGCGCCGACGAGCAGATCGGCGACGTGATCCGCCGCAACATGACCGAGCGCAACCGAGAGAACCTCGACGAGGAGACGCGGGCGCTCGGACCCGTGCGCATGCGGCAGGTCGACGAGGCTCGTGCCGAGGTCGTGCGTGTCATCCGCGAGCTCGAAGCCGCCGAGGAGATCACGCTCGCACGCGAGGACGACGACGAACTGATCGAGTGATCGCGATGCCGACCGCCCTCCCGGATGCGGTCGGTTACGGCGGGCAGCGCCCGTCGCGATAGTCGGGGAAGAGCACGGATCGCTCGTCGACTTGGCCACGGATCGGCTTCGCCACAACCGCAGGGTGACCACCGTGTCCGATTCCGTCTTCACTCCGCTGGTTCTGCCGCGCGTGGGCGAGGCGCAACCGGACGTTCGGGCTGTCGCCGACAGAGCGCGGGCGCGGGGATACGCCGACGGGTTCGCCGAGGGGCGCCGCGACGCCCGGGTCGAGCTCGAGAGCGAGCGTCTCGCGGCCGAGCGGCGCGTCGCCGCCCGCGACGCCGCAGCCGACGCGGCCCATCGAGCGGCCCTCTCGGCTCTCGGCGAAGCGAGGGCCCGGCTCGACGCCGAGATCGCCGCTCTCGTGGCATCCGACGTGCGACGTCTCGAGGAGCTCGCGATCGAGATGACCGCCGAGATCTTGCGGACGGAGATGTCGGATGCCGCCCGCTCGGCCGCTCACGCGATGCGGCGGGCCGCCGCTCAGACGCCCCGCGCGGCATGGGTGCGGGTGCACCTGAACGAACGCGACCTGCGCACGCTCCACGATGCGGCCGCCGCGGAACTCGCGGAGGGCGTGGAGGTCGTGGCGGACGCCGACGTGGATCCCGGCGGCGCGATCGTCCGGATCGCGCACGGCAGCGTGGACACGCGGATCGGTGCGGCCCTCGAGCGGGCGCGCGCGGAACTCGCTCTGGACGACGACGGCGAGGCCGGCTCGTGAGCGTCGCCACCCGTCGCTGGGAGCGCGCACTGAGGGCGACCGGTCCGCGCCGCTCGGGGGTCGTGAAGGCCGTGGTGGGTCTCGGCGTGGAGGCTCTCGGCATCCCCGCCGCCGTCGGCGACCGCGTGCGCATCGAAGCCGCCGGCGCCGTCGAGATCGAGGCCGAGGTCGTCGCGGTCGACGGTGAAGCCGTGCGCTGCATGCCGATGGGCCCGATGACCGGTGTGCGCGTCGGCGCGGCGGTGCACCACTCCGCTGCGGCGCTGACGGTGCCGACCGGTCGCGGCCTGCTGGGGCGCGTTCTCGATGGTCTCGGTCGCCCGATCGATGGTCTCGGCCCGCTCACCGGCGCCCCCGTCGTCGCCCTGGACAACACCGCGCCCAGCGTCATCGGACGCCAGCGGATCGACCGCCAACTGGGGCTGGGGGTGCGCGCGCTCGACACGATGACCCCCGTCGGCGTGGGCCAGCGGCTCGGACTGTTCGCGGGCTCGGGGGTCGGCAAGTCGTCGCTGATGTCGATGATCGCGCGCGGCTCGACCGCCGACGTCACCGTGATCGCGCTGGTGGGCGAGCGCGGTCGCGAGGTACGGGAGTTCCTCGAGGACGACCTCGGTCCCGAGGGCCTCGCGCGTGCGGTGGTCGTGGTGGCCACCTCGGACCAACCGGCGATGGCGCGCCTGCGGTCGGCGTTCGTCGCGACGCGCATCGCCGAGCAGTTCCGCGACGACGGCCTCGACGTGGTGCTGATGATGGACTCGCTCACGCGTGTGGCGATGGCCCAGCGCGAGATCGGGCTGTCTGCGGGAGAACCGCCCGCGACCCGCGGCTACCCGCCCTCCACCTTCTCGGTGCTGGCGGGTCTGCTCGAGCGCGCGGGCACCGGGCCCACCGGGTCGATCACGGGGTTGTACACCGTGCTCGTCGACGGCGACGATCACAACGAGCCGGTCGCCGACGCCGCGCGCGGGATCCTCGACGGGCACGTGGTGCTCGACCGCGGTCTCGCCGTGCGCGGCCACTTCCCGGCGATCGACGTTCTCGGGTCGGTCTCGCGCGTCGTGTCGAAGGTGACCACGCCCGACCAACGCGAGACGGCGGTGACCCTGCGCCGCGTGCTCGCCGCGCGTCGGCAGGCGAACGACCTCATCGACATCGGCGCGTACAAGGCGGGGGCGAACCCGCTCGTGGATGCCGCCCTCGCCCATCAGGGCGCCATCGACGGGTTCCTCACCCAGCGCATGGACGATCTGACCCCGACCGACGACTCCTGGCGGCGGTTGACCGCCCTGACGACCACCTTCGGAGGACTCTCATGACGTTCCCCCTCTCCGGACTGCTGCGTGTGCGCGGCGTGCAGGAGCGCGCCGCGGCCGAGTCGCTGTCACACGCTCGCGCCGAGGCCGTCGCCGCCGAAACGGCGGTCGAGCACGCGGTATCGAGCCTGAGCGACATCGCCACCGAGATCCACGACCCCGCGACGCTGCGGGCGATGGCCGCGGCCCGATCCTCGGGGCAGGCGGCGCTGGCCGACCTGCGTGCTCTCGCGCAGTTGCGACAGGATGCCGCGGAGGCCGCGTCTGCCGCCCACGTCGAGGCCCGCCGCGAGCTCAAGGGACTCGAGCGGCTCGAGAGCGCCCATCGCGCGAGCGAGCTCGCGCAGGAACGGCGCGCCGAACAGAGCGTGCTCGACGAGATCGCCGTGGGACGTGCGGCGCGCGACGCGGGGAGCGCCGCGTGAGCATGCTGCTGGCGACCGCGGGATCGATGCCCGCCTCGCCCCGGGGTGCGCGCTCGACGGGCGAAGGAGCGGCGACCACGGCCACGCGCACGATCTTCGCGGACGCACTGGCCCACGCCGCGGTGAGCCGGGATGATGCGGCCGGTCCGGTTCTCCCGGCCGAGCCGGTGACCGCCGCGGCAGACACCCTCGACGCCTCCGCGGACGGCTCCGATGATCGTCCTGCCGAACCGGCGCCGTCGTCGGGGTCGGAGGCCACGGCGTTCGGGGCCGAAGCCGTGACCGGTATGGCGATACCCGCCTCCATGGCGGTCCGGACGGACGTCGTTCCGGCGGTCGGGAGCTCCGCGTCGCACACCGCCGCGACGGAGCCGATCGCGGCAGCCGTTGCGGGGGAGCCGTTCGCGCAGACCCCTCCTGCGGCAGCCGGAGCGCCGGAGACCCGACCCCTCGTCGGAGTGCCCCTCGCCGGGATCGCCACCGGCGCGAGACCCGCCAGCGACGGTCGCGAAGACGCGGCGCCCGTCGCGCTCGCCGCGGGGAACGGCGCCGAGAGATCGTCCGATCCGACGACGTGTGCAGCGGTCACGGCCGACACCCGCGCGAACGCCGCCCTGCCGACATCGGCGCGGCCCGGTGCCGCCGTCGCTTCCCCCCGCGAGACCGCGACGGCGGTACCGCCGTCGACCGCGAGCGTCCTCGAGGCACCTCCCGGGCTCGAGGCTCCGCGGGCCGCGTCGGCATCCACCGCCCCGCCGGTCCGCGCCCTTCCCCCGGCCGAAGCCGCGGGACCGGCGGGCATGCCCGAGGCGGCGCCCCCCGGCGGGGTCGTCGTCACCGGGCTCGCCCTCGCCGCCGCGCCGGAGGACGCACCGGCTCGACACGAGGCGGCGCCGTCGGTGGCGGCGACCGCCGGGCCGAGCGGCGTCGCGGCAACCCCGCCCCTCTCGACATCCGCTCCCCTCGCACCCGCCCCGGCCGAGACCGCCGCGCCGAGCTCGGCCCAGCGGTCGATCGCCGCTCAGGTCGCACCCGCGATCGTGCACATCGCGCAGCGCCCGGCGGGCACCCACCGGATCACGCTGACCATCACCCCCGAAGCGACGGGACCGGTGACCGTGCGCGCCCACATCGGGCCCGGGGGCGAGGTGCGCATCGACCTTGCGGGTGCGACCGAGGCGGGCCGCGACGCCCTGCGCGCCATGGTCGCCGACCTCCGCCGCGACCTGGCCGCCGTCAACCCCCACGCTCATCTCAGCGTGGGGTCCGCCCTCTCCGCCGACGCCGGAACCGGCGACCGCGGCGCCCCCTCCGAGAACGGGTCCGACCCGTCCGACCCCGGGCGCGGCTCCCGCCCCGACGACACCGCCCCGTCGGCATCCACCCGCCCTGCCGCCCGTCTCCTGCCCGCGCTCTCGCACGTCGTCCCCGGCGGCGGGCTCGACATTCTCGTCTGAGAGGACCGCCATGCCCGTCACCGCCGTCACCGGCTCACCCGCCCCGATCCCCGCAAACGCGACCACCGCGACGACGACCGCCGCCCCGGCGAAGAAGGGGCTCGACAGCGAGGTGTTCATGAAGCTGCTCGTCACCCAGCTGACGAACCAGGACCCGTCCACCCCGATGGACACCAACCAGATGATCTCGCAGACCACGCAGCTGGCGATGATGGAGCAGCTGACGGCGATGAGCCGCACCTCCACCGAGGCTTTCGCCCTCGACATGCGCCAGGCCGCCTCGACGCTCATCGGCCAGCAGGCCGGCTACCTCGACGCGAAGGGCGCCGCCGTCACCGGGATCGTGACGAAGGTGAGCTTCGACGGCCCCATCCCGCGGGTCACGATCGGCGACGCGACCGTCGCGCTCGATGAGATCACCTCCCTCGCCACCGCCCGGACCGGCACGTCCGCCTGACCACCCACACGAAAGAGACCTCCATGCTCCGTTCCCTCTCGTCCGGCATCTCCGGACTCCGTGCGCACCAGACCATGCTCGACACCACGGGCAACAACATCGCCAACGTCAACACCGCGGGCTTCAAGGGGGCCTCGGTGCTCTTCCAGGACACGCTGTCCCAGGCGGTCGGCGGGGCCGCGATCCCGGGCGCCGACGCCGGAGGTCGCAACCCCGCTCAGGTCGGACTCGGCGTGCAGGTCGCCGGAATCCGCACGAACTTCAGCCAGGGCGCCGCGCAGACCACCGGCCGCGGCGGCGACCTGATGATCCAGGGCGACGGGTTCTTCGCGGTGCGCTCGGGCGGAGAGACCCTCTACACGCGCGCCGGTGGCTTCGGCTTCGACGGCGCCGGCAACATGGTCACCGCCGACGGCGCGTTCGTGCAGGGATGGACCGCCCAGAACGGCGTCGTGGCCACCGGCCAGGCCGCGGGCACCATCTCTCTGCCGCAGGGGGCGGTCTCGCCGGCGCGGGCGACGACGGCGGCGACCGTCACGGGCAACCTGCCCTCGTCCGCGGCCGTCGGCGACCAGCTCGTGCGCGATATCGACGTCCACGACGCCCAGGGTGCCGCCAGGACCCTCAGCCTCACCTTCACCCGGACCGCGACGGGCTGGGACGTCACCGAACCCGCGAGCGGTGCGACCGGCACCCTGTCGTTCACCGACGGGCGCCAGACCGCAGGACTCACTCTGAACGCCGGCGGCGTCGCCGTCGACCTCACCGCGGTCACCGGCTTCGCCGACATGAGCACGGTCGCGATCACCTCGCAGGACGGTGCCGCGGCCGGCACCCTGCAGTCGTACTCGATCACGGGGGACGGCTCGATCGTCGGCACCTTCTCGAACGGCCGCACCGAGACCCTGGCGAAGGTCGCGATGGTGACCTTCGCCAATGCCGAAGGACTCGAGAAGGTCGGCGGGACGGCGTATCGCGCGACCGTCAACAGCGGCGGTGCGCAGATCGGCGAGGCCGGGCAAGCCGGCTTCGGCAAGCTCGTCTCGGGCTCGCTCGAGATGAGCAACGTCGATCTCTCGCAGGAGTTCACCAACCTCATCGTCGCCCAGCGCGGGTTCCAGGCGAGCGCACGCATCATCACCACGAGCGACGAGGTGCTGCAGGAGCTCACCAACCTCAAGCGCTGACCCTCCGCCCCTCGACGGCGCGGCCCACCCGAGTTACCCCCGGTGGGCCGCGTCGCGATAGTCGGGGCCGTCCCCTCACCCCTCGACCGGAGATCTCCCGATGATCACGCTCACCCGTCTCGACCACACGCGATTCGCGGTGAACCCCGATCTGATCGAGCGGGTGCACGAGTCGCCCGACACCACGCTGCACATGGTCGACGGTCGCGTCTACAACGTCGAAGAGAGCCTCGACGAACTCATCGACCGCATCGTCGCTTACCGCGCGCGCGTGCTCGCCGCGGCATCCGCCCTCTCGGTCTCGTCGGAGCGCTGACATGGACATCGCTTTCGTCGTCGGTGTCGTCGTCGCCTTCGGCGCCCTGTACGCCATGATCACGATGGAGGGCGCTCACCTGAGCGCGCTCCTGCTGCCGGCCCCGATGATCCTCGTTCTCGGCTCGACCATCGGCGTCGGCATCGCCAGCCATACGTTGCGCGACGCGATCGCGGCTTTCGGCTCGCTGGGGCGGATGGCGCGTGGACCGCGCTCCACCCCGGCCGCCGTGATCCCGATCCTCGTCGCCTACGCCGAGAAGGCGCGGACCGAGGGGCTGCTGCGTCTCGAGGACGAGCTCGACTCCGCCCCCGACGACTACACCCGCCGCGCCGTGCAGGCGGTGGCCGACGGCGTCGACGCCGAGGAGCTGCGCACGCTGATGGACGACGAGATCGTCACCGAGGCGGCGCGCAACCGCGTGGCCGCGCGCTTCTTGTCCGCCCTCGGCGGGTACGCGCCCACGATCGGCATCGTCGGAACGGTCGTCTCTCTCACGCACGTGCTCGAGAACCTCAACAAGCCCGACGAGCTCGGACACATGATCGCCGCCGCCTTCGTCGCGACCCTCTGGGGTCTGTTGTCGGCCAACTTCATCTGGAACCCCATCGCGGGGCGGCTGAACCGCATGGCCGCCGTCGAGCAGGAGCGCATGACGCTCGTGAGCGAGGGGATCCTGGCCATCCAGGCCGGGAGCGCGCCGCGCCTGGTCGAGGAGCGTCTGCTGGCGCTGACCACCTACAAGCCGAAGAAGAAGAAGGAGCCCCGACCCGACAAGGTCACCGCGACGGGGGATGCCGAGTGAGCAGCAGTCGACGCGCGCGCGGCCGCGGCCACGACGAGGGCGAGCACGACGAGCCCGACGAGCGCTGGGCCGTGTCGTACTCCGACATGGTGACGGTGCTGATGTGCCTGTTCATCGTGCTGTACGCGGTGTCGATCGTCGACGACACCAAGTACGAGCAGCTCAAGAACGGTCTCGCCGAGGCGTTCGGCCAATCCCAGACGCCGGGCGGCGGCGACTTCACCGAGGGTCTCGTGATCCCGCCCGAGCTGCTGGTCGAGGAGGGCGTCGAAGACGTCGCGGCGCGTGCTGCTCGCGAACGCGACGACCTCGAGCAGATGAAGCAGCAGATCACGTCGGCGCTGGCCGCTCAGGGACTGGCGGGGACGGTCGACTTCGTCATCGACGAGCGCGGACTGAAAGTGGGCCTCGTCGGCGCCGAGACGTTCTTCACCGACAACCGCACCGACCTGTCGGCCAAGGCGGATGCCGTCCTCGACGCGATCGGCGACGTGCTGGCCGCCGCGGGGAACCCCCTCAGCATCGAGGGTCACGCCGACCATCGCGCGGCGGTCGCGCCCTACGAGAGCAACTGGGAGCTCAGCAGCGGACGCGCCACCAAGGTCGCGCGTTATCTCGTCGAGCACGAGGGCATCGCCGGTTCCCGGGTGCAGGCGGTCGGCTACTCCGATCAGCGTCCGCTCGTCGAGGGCGACACCGCGGAAGATCTGGCGGCGAACCGCCGCGTCGACATCGTCGTGCAATCCACCGAGGAGGAGCAGGTGCGTGCCCTCATCCCCGGACTCGTCCAGACAGCTCCGCGGGGGTGACCCTCGTGACGACCAGCCCCCAGGAGACCGCCATGTCGACGACCGCCGTTCGAAACGACCCGTTGCGCCGCTATCCCGCCTATGACTTCGGTCGCCCCGCTCAGCTGGGGCGAGAGCACCGGCGTCGGCTCGAGGCGGCCTTCGAGGCGTTCGCGCGCCAGTGGGCCTCGCAGTTGACCGGCAAGGTCCGCATGCGCACCCATCTCACGCTCGAGGGGGTGGAGTCGATGTCGTACCAGGAGTACGCCGACACCCTCCCGACGACGACCGCGATGGTCACCGGTGCGACCGCAGGGCGCGACGAGCCCGGGGTCGTGCAGTTCGATCTGGGCGTGGCGCTGGCGTGGGTCGTGCAGATGCTCGGCGGGAGGAGCAACGCGCCGATCGAGCCGCGCTCCCTCACCCCCATCGAGTCGGCGTTGATCCGTCAGCTCATGGACCGCACCTTCGAGCTGCTGACGACGAGCCTGGGCATGCTGCTCTCGAATCCGCTCGCGTACGCCGGCCTGCACGACAACCCGCAGTACCTGCAGGTCATCTCGCCTGGCGAGGCCGTCATCGTCGCGCGGTTCGACATGCGGATGGGGGAGTCGCACTCGACCGCGACCGTCATGCTGCCCACCGTCGTCGTCGACCGACTCGCCGAGAGCGAACGCGACGCCGCCTCGGCCCACCGGGCGGGTGCGACAGTCGACCAGGTCCTCGGCGCCCCACTGGAGGTGTCGCTGCGCGTCGCGCCGCGGGTCATCGGGGCCGGCGAGGTCCTGAACCTCGCCCCGGGCGACCTGCTGCGTTTCTCGCACCCCGAGACCAAGCCCTTCGAGCTCGTCGTCGGCGACACCCCGATCGCGCGCGCCGTTCCCGGTTCCCAGGGGTCGCGGCTCGCGTGCACGATCACCACCATCCTCGAGGAGACCACCCGATGAGCACCTTCCACGCCGCCGCCATGGCCGCCGCGATCGCGGCGAAGCTCCCCTTCGGCTTCCCCGTGCTGCCCACGCCCTCCACCGACCCGGGGGCGACCGGCACCGCGGTCGTCGTCGCGTTCAGCGGTGCCCCGGGCGCGAGCATCGCGATCCAGGTCGCCGACACCGCGGCCCTCGACGACGGCTCGAGCGACCGACAGCTGTCGGACCGTCTGCACCCCGCTTTCGAAGCGGCCGTGGCCGTCCTCGGAGCCGGCACGCTCGGCGAGGGGGAGGAGACGGATGCCGCGAGCGTCTTCTCCGACGCCGGCGTCCAGGTGTTCGATCTCGTGCGTGAAGACGGCAGCACCGTCGCGCGCGCGGCCATCCGCATCGACGATGCCCGCGCGGTGGCATCCACGGCGGGCCCCGTCCGGCTCAGCCGGATCGCCGGGGTCGAGATGGAACTGGTGGTCGAGATCGGACGCACCCGACTCCCCGTGCGAGACGTGCTGAGCCTCGAGCCGGGTCACGTCGTCGAGTTGGACCGCGCGGCGGGGTCCCCCGCCGACATCACCCTCAACGGGCGCCTCATCGGTCACGGTACGGTCGTCGTCGCCGACGGTGACTTCGCGGTGCGCGTCGAGCGCATCATCGACCAGGCCGGGACCGACTGAACGTGGACGAGCTGCTCCTCGCGGCACGCACCGTCGTCTCGCTCGCCGCGGTGGTGGGGCTCCTGCTCTTCTTGGCCAAGCGCGTGCAGAAGGGACAGGCGGCGGGCGACGGGCCGTTCTCGGCGCTCGTGCCCCGGCGACTCGGCCGGCTGCGCAACCTCCCGGGTCTGTCCTCCCGGCTGAACACGGCGTCCCCCTCCCGTCCGCGCGCGGAGAAGATCACGGTCGTCGCCCGCACCGGTCTCGGCGGCCGCGCCCAGCTCGTCGTGGCGGAGTTCGGGGGTATCCGGTACGTGCTGGGCGTGAGCGAGAAGGGCGTCGACGTGGTCGACACGCAGGAGGTCTCGATCGAGCACGACGCTCACGCAGAGAACATCGTGACGCTGACGGATGCCGGCAGCCCTCGGGACGGCGAGAGCTCCGGGGTTCACGCGGCCTGAGCGGTTACCGCGCGCGGGCCACGTCGCGATAGTCGGTCGCGAGCACGGATCGCTCGACCCCTGGCTACGGATCGGCCTCGTCACCCACGCACGGAGTGCCGTCTTGCCCGTCCCCTCGTCGCGCCCCGCGCCCCGCCGACCTCGGCGTTCCCGCGGGCATCGGGGTGCCGGCATCCTGGGTCTGCTCGCTCTCGTGGCGGTGCTGTTCGTCAGTGAGGTCGTCACGACAGGCGCGGCCGCGGCGACCACGGGGGAGCCGGGCGGCGTCAGCATCAACGGCATCAACGCGACGCCCTCCGACAGCGTCACGACGCTTCTGGGGATCACCGTGCTCAGCGTGGCGCCGGCCCTGCTGCTGATGATGACGAGCTTCACCAAGATCTTCGTGGTGCTCGCGCTGACGCGGAACGCGCTCTCGCTCCCGTCGATCCCGCCGAACCAGGTGCTGGCGGGGCTCAGCCTCTTCTTGACGCTGTTCATCATGTGGCCGGTGCTGACCGAGATCAACCAGCTCGCCGTCGCGCCGTTCACCGCGGGGCAGCTCGACTTCGGGCAGGCCTTCGACGCCGCGCAGGCTCCGCTGCGCACGTGGATGCTGCACTTCACGCGCGAAGAGGACATCGCGTTGATGCACCGCGCCGCGCAGATGGCGAACCCGGACAGCCCCGAGGTCATCCCCCTGTACACGCTCATCCCGGCGTTCATGCTGAGCGAACTGCGTGCCGCGTTCGTGATCGGGTTCATCGTGTTCATCCCGTTCCTCGTGATCGATCTCGTCGTCTCGAGCGCGCTGATGTCGATGGGCATGATGATGCTGCCGCCGGTCATGATCTCGCTGCCCTTCAAGATCCTGCTGTTCCTGCTCGTCGACGGGTGGGGGCTGGTGGTCACCTCGCTGGTGCAGTCGTATCGAGGTGGCACGTGAACCCCGAGGCGGTCATCGACATCGGTGCGAGCGCCCTCATGCTCGCGGCCAAGCTCAGCGCTCCGCTGCTCATCACCGCCCTCGTGGTCGGATTCGCCATCTCGCTCCTGCAGTCGATCACGCAGGTGCAGGAGATGACGATGTCGTTCGTACCGAAGCTGCTGGCGGTCGGGATCGCGCTCATGGTCTGCGGGAATTGGATGATCGCCGAGACCGTCGCTTTCACGCACGAGCTCTTCGGGCGCCTCCCCTCGCTCCTGAACGGCGGCGGATGAACATCCCCATCGACTTCACGTGGCTCGAGGCGACGGCTCTCGCGATCGTGCGCATCACGGCGTTCCTCGTGATCGCGCCGCCTTTCAGCCACGGCTCGATCCCCGCTCGAGTGCGCGCGATGCTCGGGGTGGGGCTCGGGCTGGCGGTGTCGCCCGTCGTCGTTCCGGGCTATCAGCGCCTGGACACCGGGAGCTTCCTGTTCGCGGCCGCGGGGCAGGTGCTCGTCGGGGCGCTGCTCGGTTTCCTGGTCCTGGTGCTCTTCAGTGCGGTCCAGGGCGCGGGATTCCTCGTCGACACCTTCGGCGGGTTCCAGCTCGCCCAGGCCTACGACCCGGGCATGAACGTCAACGGCGCGCAGTTCACCCGTCTGTTCCAGATGACGGCCATCCTGTTGCTGTTCACGTCGGATGCGTACCAGCTCGTGCTCGGCGGCCTGTTCCGCTCTTTCGATGCGGTCTCCGTCGCGGGCATGATCGATCTGTCGCGGCCCGCCGAGGTGCTGACCTCCGCGGTGGGGCAGATGCTGCTCAGCGCCGTGCAGATCGCGGGTCCGCTTCTGATCGTGCTGTTCCTCGCCGACGTCGGACTCGGTCTCGTGTCGCGCGTGGCCCCCGCCCTCAACGCCTTCGCCCTGGGCTTCCCCATCAAGATCGCGCTGACCTTCCTGCTGGTGGGCTTCGTGTTCGCAGCCTTGCCCTCGGTGGTGTCCGCCATCGCCGACGAGGCCGCCCGGCTCGTGATCGGGGTGGGCGAATGAGCGGGACGGATGCCGGGGAGCGCACCGAGAAGGCGACTCCGGAGCGACTGAAGAAGGCGATCGCGAAGGGACGCATCGGTCGCAGTCAGGACTTCACCGCGTGGGTGGGGATCGGTGCAGCCGCCGTGATGATGCCCGCGACGTTGTCCTCGGCCTCTGCGGTGCTGACGGAGCAGACCCTGCGCGTGGGAGCGGTCGCGCAACACCCGACGGTGGATGCCGCCGTCGAATCGCTGGGCGCGGCGATCGCCTCGGTCGGTCAGGTGCTCCTGCCGCTCCTGGTCGTCGTGCTCGCGGCGACCACCCTCACGGCGATCGCCCAGGGCGGCATCCATCTGCGGGGCATCCCCGCGCGCGTGGAGCAATTCGACCTGATCGCGGGCCTCGCTCGCACCGTCGGCGTCGCGGCCCTCTGGGAGGGGATCAAGGCGCTGCTGAAGACCGCGGCGATCGGCGCCGCGCTGTGGAGCGTGGTCGCCGGTCTCGTGCCGATCCTCATGGGCAGCGGTCGCCACCGGATCGCGTGGCTGCTCGAGGTGGCGGGCCAGGCGGTGGCGACGCTGCTCCAGGTGGCGGTGGTCGTGGGCCTGCTCCTGGCGGCGATCGACGTCTTCGTCGTGATCTCGCGCAACCGCAAGCACACTCGCATGACCAAGCAGGAGGCGCGCGACGAGCACAAGAAGAGCGAGGGCGACCCGCTCATCCGCTCGCAGCGTCGAGCGCGTCAGCTCGCGGTGAGCCGCAACCGCATGATCGCCGCGGTGGCCGACAGCGACGTGGTGCTCGTGAACCCGACGCATATCGCTGTCGCTCTGCGCTACGTGCCGGGGACGTCGGCTCCCCGAGTCGTCGCCAAGGGCGGCGGCGTCATCGCGCAGAAGATCCGCGAGCGCGCACAGGAAGCCGGAGTGCCTCTCGTGCGCGACGTCCCGCTCGCGCGGGCTCTGCACGCGAGCGTGGAGGTCGGCCGCGAGATCCCGGAAGAGCTCTACACGGCGGTGGCGCAGGTCCTCGCCTTCATCCAGCACCTGAAGAACAGGGGCTCGCGTACGGGGACGTTCCAGATGCCCCCGGCAGCCCTGACCGGACGCGGCCTGTAGCCGCCCCAGAACCATGACACGAAGGAAGCGCACCGCATGATCGGTCAGTTGCTGTCGAAGGGCGCCGTCCCGGTCGGCGTGGTGGGAATCATCCTGCTGCTCATCGTCCCCATCCCGGTGGGACTGCTCGATCTGCTCATCGTGACCAATATCGCCTTCGCCCTGCTGATCCTGCTGACCGCGATGTTCGTGAAGAAGCCGCTCGATTTCTCGGTCTTCCCGAGCCTGCTGCTGGTGGCGACGCTGTTCCGTCTCGGCCTCAACGTCGCCTCGACGCGTCTGGTCCTGAGCGAGGCGCACGCGGGGCAGGTGATCCAGGCGTTCGGGCAGATCACGATCAGCGGGTCGCTGGTGATCGGCTTCGTCATCTTCCTGATCCTCGCCGTCATCCAATTCGTCGTCGTCACCAAGGGCGCCGAGCGCGTCGCCGAGGTGGGCGCCCGCTTCACCCTGGATGCCATGCCGGGCAAGCAGATGGCCATCGACGCCGACCTCAACGCCGGGCTCATTACCGATGAGCAGGCCCGTGCGCGCCGCGCCGAGGTGGCCGCCGAAGCCGATTTCTACGGGGCGATGGACGGTGCGAGCAAGTTCGTCAAGGGTGACGCGATCGCCGGGATCGTCATCCTCGTCATCAACTTCGTGGGTGGCATCATCATCGGCATGACCATGCACGGCATGGCCATCGACAAGGCCCTCGAGACCTACAGCCTTCTCACGATCGGCGACGGGTTGGTCACTCAGATCCCCGCCCTGCTGATGGCGGTGTCCACGGGCATGATCGTCACGCGCGAGAACGCCGAGGCCGAGCTCGGTCGTGCGGCCGGTCGCCAGCTCCTGCAGTCGCGCACCGCCCTGTTGATCACGGCGATGGCGGCCATCGCGATGGGTCTGATCCCCGGCATGCCGTTCCTGGCCTTCCTGGCGATCGGTGCGGCTTTGCTGTTCGCCGCTTCACGGGTCAAGGCGAACACCGACCGCGCGGCCGCCGACGTGGCCGACGCCGAGGCGCGCGAACGGGCGGAGGCGGCTGCGACGGAGGGCCCCGACGACCTCATGGACACCATGCGCGTGCACGCCCTGGAGATCTCCCTCGCCCCGGACATCGTCGACCTCGCGGCGGGCGGCGCCGGCGACCTGCTCTCCCGGGTGAAGTCGCTGCGGCGGAAGGTGGCCCTCGAGCTCGGAACGCTCATGCCGCCCGTGCGCACGCGTGACAACGTGGGGCTTCCCGCCGAGACCTACGCGATTCTGGTCGCCGGCATCGAGGTGGGCCGCGGCGTCGTTCCTCGCGGACACGTCCTCGCCATCGGCGCGGGGCTGCAGCACCTCCCGGGCACCGCCGTCGTCGATCCGGTGTTCGGTCTGGACGGCAAGTGGGTGCCGACCGAGATGTCGCACGCCGCCGACATGGCGGGAGCCACCGTCATCGACCGGGCCAGCGTCATCATCACGCACCTGTCCGATATCGTCCACGCGCACGCGCACCGCCTGCTCTCACTCGAAGACGTCCGTCAGCTCACCGACCACCTGAAGCAGACCCAGCCGAGCGTCGTGGAGGAGCTGACGCCCGCGCTGCTCCCGCTCGCGCTCGTCCAACGCGTCCTCGCCAGCCTGCTCGCCGAGCGCGTTCCGATCAACGACCTCGGCCGCATCTACGAGTCGCTCGCTCTGCGCGCCAAGTCGACGACAGAGGTGCCCGCGCTCGTCGAGGCCGCTCGCGCGGCTCTCGGACCGGCGATCCCCACGCGCTTCGCCCAGGACGGGCGCCTGCGCGTGGTGATGTTCGACACGCTCCTCGAGCAGCAGATGCTCGAGGGGCTGCGGCACGTGGAGGGTCGTGCGCAGATCGTGTTGAACGCCGACCAGACGATGCAGCTGATGGAGGGTGTCCGCCGCGTGATCGCCGACATCGACCCCGTGGGTGGCGAACCGGTGCTCGTGTGCGCGCCGTCACTGCGTCAGGGGGTGCGGGCGCTTCTGGCCGGGCAGGTGGCGGGCATGCCGATCCTGTCGTACGACGAAGCAGCCGCGGGCGGGTTCGCGACCGACGTGGTCGGCGTCGTCCGTCCGGTGCAGGCCGCCCTCCCGTCGTCCTAGGCGGAGCGAGAACACTCGTAACCGAGAAGAAAAGGTAGTCTGGCGGGGGACGGCGCCGCGGGCGCACCAGCCACGGAAGGCGGCCACACGCACATGCTCGTACTCACTCGACGCCCCGGCGAGAGCATCATGATCGGCGACGACGTGACGGTGACGGTCCTCGGGGTGACGGCGACCGGCGTGCGCATCGGCATCGACGCCCCCCGCGATAGGCGCATCCACCGCAGCGAGATCGTCGTGGCGGTGTCGAATGAGAATCAGGATGCCATCTCCGCGTCGCGATCCGTGAACGCCGAGACGGCCGTGCTCGACGCCCTCCGCGGCGGAGCGCGCGTCGAGGCATCGGACTGACGGGTTACTCGCGCGTCGCCGCGTCGCGATAGTCGGTCCCGTGGTGGGCGTACCCTCCCCACGACTCGACCCGAACGAGGTGACCCACGTGTCCGCTACCGACCTGAGCATGCAGCTGCTGCGTCAGCGTGAGGTGCTCGAGCTGATGCTCTTCAAGCTCGAAGAACTCGAGATGCTCCTGTCTACGGGACGCACGCGCTGGATCGCGCACGCCACCGCCGAGGTCGATCGCGTGGCCAAGGCTCTCACCGCGGGCACCATCGAGCGCGACACCCTCTTCGTCGACGTCGCCGCCGAATGGGGAGTCCCCGAGGCGACCTCCCTACGCGAGCTCATCGATGTGGCACCCACCGACGCGTGGCGTGAGGTCCTGGGATCGCATCACGAAGCCCTGTCGAGCCTCGCCGCGGAGATCGCGGAGAAGAAGGGGTCGGTCAACCAGCACCTGCGTACGGCCCTGCGGGTCACGCAGGAGACGATCGCGGGCCTCGGCGAACCCACCGGCGAGTACGCAGCGAGCGGTTCCCGCGTCGCGGGCGCCGGGTCCCGACTGCTCGACGTGCAGGTGTAGACGATGTCGACGTTCGCAGGGCTCCAGGTGGCCGCCACCGGTCTCGCCGCCGCGCGCGCAGGCATGACCGTCACCGGTCAGAACATCGCCAATGAGACCACCCCGGGCTACACCCGCCAGCGCCTCGAGCAGTCGTCGGTGAGCGCGTCCGGTGCGGCCGGACTGTGGGCCACGGGGTTCTCCGTCGGCGGCGGTGTCTCCGTGCAGGGCATTGCCCGCCTCGGCGACGAGGTTCTCGACGCGCGCGTCCGCGATGCCCTCTCGGCATCCGGATTCTGGTCGGCCCGGTCCTCTGCGGCCCAGAAGGCCGAAGCCCAGATGGCCGAGCCGACGAAAGACGGTCTGGCCGCTCACCTGAATCGCTTCTGGTCCGGATGGTCCGATCTCGCCAACACCCCCGAGCCGGCGGCCGCGCAGGTGGTCCTCACCAACGCCGGGGTGCTCGCCGCGCAGATCGCCGCCGGCTATGACGCCGCGGCCGGGCAGTGGTCCGACCTGCGTGCGCAGATGGATCGCGACCTCGCGGTCGTGAACGTCACCGCGAGCCAGGTCGCCACGCTGAACGGGCAGATCCGCTCGGCCCTGCAGTCCGGGCGCACCGCGAACGAGCTCATCGATCAGCGAAACGTCCTCGCCCAGCAGCTGTCCACGACCATCGGTGCGACGGGTCGGGTCGAAGACGACGGCACGCTCACCCTGCGGATCGACGGCAACGCGCTCGTCAGCGGGGACTCGAGCCGCACCTTGACGATCGCGGGGCCGCGCGCTCTCGCGGATGCCGGGAGGATCACCCTCGCATGGTCGGATCGTCCGGGTGTGCCCGTCGCCGTCACGGGCGGGTCCGTGGGAGGGGCGATCGGCGTGCTCGCGCCGGCTTCCGACGGGGGTACTCTCGCGCGCGTGGCCGACGCCTACAACGCGACAGCCACGGCGCTCGCGCAGGCGGTCAACGAGATCCATCGGTCGGGGCAGACCCGGACGGGCGCCGCCGGGGGAGACTTCTTCGCACTCGCCGCGGACGGGCCCGCAGCCCTCGGACTGTCCGTGGTCCCCACCTCCCTCGACCAGCTGGCTCTGGCTGCGCCCGGCGCGGGAGCCCTCGACACCTCGGTGGCCGATCGCATCTCGACCCTGGCCACCGCGGCCACGGGACCCAGCAAGGGGTGGGCGAGCTTCGTGACCGGTTTCGGGGTCTCCGTCGCCGGCGATGTGCAGCGCGCCGATACGGCGGACCGCAGCGCGATCGCCGCCGTCTCGGGCCAGCAGTCCCACGCGTCGGTCGACGGAGACGAAGAGACCATCAGCCTTCTCACGTATCAGACGGCGTACCAGGCGGCGGCCCGGGTGCTCACCGCCGTCGACGAGGCGCTCGACATCCTCATCAACCGCGTCGGCCTGGTCGGCCGCTGATCCGGGAGCCATCGTGATCGGACGAATCACCAGCAGCACCGTCAACCAACAAGCGCTGCGCACTCTTCAGGCGGGCCTGGCCGACCGCGCACGCCTGCAGGACAAGGCGACCTCGCAACTCGCGATCCGTACCCCCAGCGAAGACCCGACGGTCGCAGCGGCGATCCTCGGTGTGCACGGCGAGCAGGCGCGCGCGTCGCAGTACGCTCGCAACATCAGCGACGCACTGACGTGGGTCACGACGGCCGACACCGCGTTGGGCGCCAGCGTCGACCTTCTCAACAGAGCGCGCGATCTCACCGCCCAGGGCGCGAATTCCGGGGCACTCAGTCCCGCCGCACGCGACTCGATCGCCGCCGAACTCGAGAGCGTGAGCCGCGAGCTCCTCGCGCACGCCAACACCACCGTGCTCGGTCGTACGGTGTTCGCCGGTACCGACGACAGCGGTCGAGCCTTCGATTCCGCCACCTTCGCGTTCACCGGCGTGCCGGGATCGACGGTCGATCGTCGTATCTCGGAGAACGAGACGGTGCGGGTCGACCTCGACGGTGCGGACGCATTCGGGGTCGGGGGGTCCAGCGTCTTCGCGACCCTGCAGGGGATCGCCGCAGATCTGCGGGCGGGTACCGAGGTGGGCTCACGCCTCGCCGAGGTGGACGCTCACCTGAAACAGCTGGTCACAGCGCGGGGAGTCACGGGTGCCCGGCAGGCGCAGATCGAGCGCGCGCAGGCCACGAACGCGAGCGTGGGTGTCGACCTCGAGGCGCGTCGTGCCGAGGTCGAGAACGTCGACACCCTGGAGGTCTACATCGCGCTGCAGTCCGCCGAGCTCGTGTACCAGTCCGCCCTGCAGGTCACCGCCAAGACCCTGCAGACCACTCTCTTGGAGTTCGTGAGATGACGACCGCCCATCCCCTCGTGAGCCTGGACGTCGACTTCGCGGCGTCGCTACCCGGCCTCGAGCCGCGAACGTCCTTCCGTCTCGAGTCGATCGACGCAGCGGAGGGGTTGTACGCCCTGCGCTCCACGATCGACGACCTGCGCCTGTTCCTCCTCGACCCCGTGAGCGGCGGTCTGGACTACCGACCGCGCCTTCCCGCGGCCGCTCTCGCCGACATCGGGGCGGCGGCCGATGAGGCGCGGATGTTCGTCGTCGCGAACCCCGGAGAGGACGGCGTCTCCGTCAATCTGCGAGCGCCGATCCTCATCAACGCGCGGACGGGGGCGGCTGCACAGGTCATCTTCGACGACACGACGTATCCGATCCGCGCCCGTCTGGCTGCGTGATCCGTCATGGCGGCGAGGGTACGTCGTCACGTGACGATCGCGCGCCGAGACAGCGAGTAGGATCGTCGCGAATACGAGCAGAAACGACGATTCGCCCCCGCGACCCGAAACGCGGTGGCGGCGCCCGTCTGACGGCCGAGGCTTCACCGCACCCGTCCGTCCATCCCGGTTCGGTCCACCCGAAGGACACGGCCGACGACGTGCGCATCGCGACCGGCGAGGCAACCCCTCTTCCTGTGGCGACGACGACGCATACGTTCGTAACCGAGCACAAGAGAAGGGTTGGTGAGCAATGCCCGTCCGAGGAACCGATGAGCCCAAGGTGAGCAAGAGAGAGTTCATCCAGCGCGTATCCCAGCGCGCCGGATTGTCTCCGAAGGTCACGCAGGTGGCATACGAGGCGATCTTCGGGGAGATTCTCGACCTCGTGAACGCCGGCAACCGCGTCACGTTGACGGGGTTCGGGAAGTTCTACGCGCAGTCGCACAAGGGTCACAATGTCGTGCTGAACATTCGCGACAATCCCGAGAGCCGGGGTCGCGTCGACGACTACAGCGTGCTGAAATTCTCGGCGACTCGTGAGGTCAACAAGAAGGTGACACAGCCCCGCGACCTGGGCGAGGCACGGCGTCAGCGCTCGAACGAATAGCTGGCCTGTCCGATGAGGGTGAGGCTGATGCGGGCCGGGAGTTCTTCCGGGACCTCTTCGTCTTCGTCCAACGCCTCGATCTTCTGCACGGGGACCGAGAGGGTGCCATCGTCTTCGAAGACGACGTCCCGGGGAATGAACGAGAAGAACAGCACACGGTGGGTGCTGCGCAACTCGATGGTGCGGCTCGCGTCGCTGCGCTCGTGGAGGTTCAGGACCGATTCGTCCGCGAGGACGGAACCGTCGGGGTACGTCGCTTCGACCCGGTAGGTGCTCGGCTCGACCGCCTTGATGTTGAGGTCCTCGACGATGTCGGCGAATGTGGCGTCGGGGTGGTTCATCTCGAACGCGATCGCGCGCAGGTGGTCGTAGGTGAGGTTGACACGACGTGAGAACAGCGCGGCGTTCTCGATCTCGGACGCGGCGGCGTGCGGTGCCTGGTCGAGGAGGTACTCTCGCACATCGTCGGGGCTCGGGTAGTCGAATCGCATGTGGTAGTGGAACCGACCCGGTCGGTTGACGATGTAGTGGCTGACGTCCTGCACGTCGTTGACCGTGAGGCAGTAGATCCGTTTGACCGAGGACGTCCCGTCGAACAGGGTCAGGAACTGGTTCTGGCGGTTGGGGCCGTCGAGCGGACCGCGGCCCGATGAGAAGGTCTTCTCGAACTCGTCGAAGATGACGAGACATTCGTCGAGGGTGTCGAGGAAGTCGACGATGCCCTCGGCGTCCTCGCTGACGAGCACGACCGGAATGCCGCTCTCGATCGCGCGCGCGGCCAGCATGCGCAGGAACATGGACTTTCCCTGCCCTTTGTTGCCCGAGAGCATCACGCCCAGGTTGCGTTCGAAGCGCGCGTACGTGCGGAAGATCTTGTCGACCTTGGCCTCGCGGCGGCCGTAGACCTTTTCCGACCCGACGCCGAGGTTCTCGGTGCGTTGGAGGCTGAAGCCCTCCTTGATGCTGTAGCGCACCCGATACGTGCCGAGGGGAAGCGAGTCGTGAGCCTGGACGGCGGAGTCGTAGACCCGAACCTGTCCGCCGGTTTCGATGTAGGTACTGCTCACTGTGTCGGGCTCCTGTGGGGGAAAAGGGCGTGTCGAGGGGCCTGTCCCTGTCTGAGATTTACATTAGCGTCTTCTCATCTTTGTGTGAGGATTGCCCGAATTTTGACGCAAGAATGTCACGCAGCCCTGCATTTCCGGGCCTTTTCGGTCGTTGCCTACCTCATACCACGTCGCATTCCTAGCGAAGAAGATGAGAACTGCGAGACGGCATTTCGCTATGGTCAGGGAAAAAGCCGAGTGCCTCCCGACACTCCAACAGGCCGTGGGGGCCACATGTCCGAAGATTCCGACCAGCGTGCGACCGCGTTCCAGCTCACGCTTCGCACCGTCGACGACGACGTCGAGCCCGAGGTCTGGCGCGCGACGATCCATAGCGGTGGAGTCACCCGCTTCGGCGGCGAGCCCGGCGCGGCCGAGGCGACCGTGTACCGCGTGCACTACGCGAATCCGCGTTGGGCCGAACAGCTCCAGGATGCCGAGGCGGACCTCACGTCGATCAGCTCGGCATTCGTCGACCGCGAGCTCATCTCCTTGCTCGACGAATCCTCGTTGTTCACCGACAACCTCTGCGTCATCGCCTCGATCCACGTCGAGGATGCCCGGCAGGGGCCGTCGCTGAGCCACGAGCTCGTACGCAGCATCGCGCGGGTGTTCGACGGCGACACCATCGCGTTGCTCACCGCACGACGCACGGGGAACGACGGCGCCACCGGGTTCTGGGCCGACCGCGCGCACTGGGCGGCGATCGGGTTCGTCGACATCCCGGGGACGACCTCGATGATCCTCCCGGTGGGCGCGCGCTCCTAGAACGCCCGCCGCCGCCGCGCGCCCTTAGGGTGAGAGCAATCGAGGAGAGGAATCCGCCGTGACGGACGAACGCGAACGCCTGAGTTGGGACGACTTCGGAGCCGCCACACGCGACATCTCGCGGGCGATCGTGGCCGATGGGTTCCACCCCGAGGTGGTCGTGGCAATCGCCCGGGGCGGGCTGCTCCCGGGAGGGGCCATCGCGTACGGGCTCGGGGCGAAGAACTGCGGGGCCCTGAACGTGGAGTTCTACACGGGCGTGGGCACCGTTCTCGACGCCCCCGAGGTGCTTCCTCCGGCGCTCGACCTCTCCTACCTCTCGGGACGACGGGTGCTCCTCGTCGACGACGTCGCCGACAGCGGCCGCACCCTGGATCTCGCCGTGAGACTCCTGAACCGACAGGGCGCGGACGTGCGCTCCGCGGTCATCTACACCAAGCCCACGACGATCATCGCTCCCGACTACTCGTGGCGAGACACGTCGCTGTGGATCGAGTTCCCCTGGTCGCACCTCGGCTCGGTGCAGGAGGAAGACGCCGCGTGAGCGCGATGACGCTCCCCGAGCTCGCGGACGCGGGTCTGATCGACCGATCGTGGGTCGAGGCCCTCGGGCCGGTGGCCGCCGACATTGCCGCGGTAGGGGAGCGTCTGAGGGCCGAGGGCACGCCGTACCTCCCCGCCGGCGACCTCGTGCTGCGGGCATTCCGCACCCCGCTCGACGAGGTGCGCGTGCTCATCGTCGGACAGGATCCGTACCCGACCCCCGGCCACCCGATCGGCTTGTCGTTCGCCGTCGACCCCCACGTGCGTCCGTTGCCCCGCAGCCTGTCGAACATCTACCGCGAACTCTCCGAAGATCTCGACATCGCGCCCTCGCCGCACGGAGATCTCTCGGCGTGGGCTGCTCAGGGCGTCATGCTGCTCAACAGGGTGCTCACCGTGGCGCCGGGGGCCCCGGCATCCCACCGCGGATGGGGCTGGGAGCGCGTGACGGAGCACGCCATCCGCTGTCTCGTCGACCGACGGGCTCCGCTGGTGGCCGTGCTCTGGGGGAAGGACGCTCAGGGCCTCGCCCCCCTGCTCGGCGAGACGGCGGTCGTGGCCTCGCCGCACCCCTCGCCCCTGTCGGCCAGCCGCGGATTCTTCGGTTCCCGTCCGTTCTCGCGTGTGAACGCGCTGCTCGAGCAACAGGGGGCCCCGCCCGTGGACTGGCGCATTCCCGACTGAGACCCTCGCACGACGGATGCCGCTGTGCGGCGACCGCCCATGGGCATCCTCGTCGTCACACGCGCGAAACCGTGACGCCCGTAGAGTGGCGGGGTGCTGGAAGAGGAGTACGAGAAGAGCCGTCGGCGCCTGCCCGCCCACCTGCGCCCGGCGCCGAAGCCGGAGCAGCCCTTCGCGTTCGAGATCCGGCCGGCGTCCGAGGCGGACATCCCCGATATCCGCGAGATCTACAACTATTACGTCCGCAACTCGGTGGTGACCTTCGACGAAAAGGCCTGGTCGATCGCCAAGTGGCGTGACAAGTTCGCCACCCTTCACAAGCTCGGCCTGCCGTTTCTCGTGGCCGAGTCGCCCAGTGGACAGATTCTCGGTTACGCGCTGGTGCAGCCCTGGCAGTCGAAGTCGGCCTATCGGTACACCGTCGAGAATTCGATCTACCTCGGTCAGGCGGCGGCGGGGAAGGGCCTCGGGCGCGCGCTGCTCGAGGCGCTGATCGCGGCCTGCCAAGAACTCGGCATCCGAGAGATGGTCGCCGCCATCAGCGACAAGGGCGCCGATGCCTCGATCGCCCTGCACGAGAAGCTCGGCTTCACCGAGGTGGGCCGCATGGGCCGGGTCGGGTTCAAATTCGGACGGTGGCTCGGGGTCGTGTACCTGCAGAAGAGCATCCCGTCCACCAAGAAACGACGGAAGCTGTTCGGCTGAGCCGCACGTGCGACGCGGATCCCCGCAGGCTCGGCAACCGGAGGCTGGAGGTGTGCATCGGGGCACGCGGCGCGGTCCTCGGAGGCGCACCGCTCCTCTCCGTCAGCGCCCGCGCGACGGCGCCGGAGCGGCCCGCCGCACCTCGTCGACCAGCGTGCGCCACGGCCCCTCGACCTGCTGATCGCCCAGACGCGCCTGGTGGACGGCGGTGTCGCCCCGGTGCACCTCGATGCGCCACTGATAGCGGTCGGCGCCCGCGGCCGCGGGGGGAGCGGCATCCCAGGGACAACTCTCGACGAGCTGCTGCCACCGGGGGAGCCGGTCGCGATCGGGTTCGGCCCGCCACTGCTTCGAGAGCCCCGCGAGGCCGCCCGAGCGCACGACCAGCACGCTCCAGCGTTCTTCGTCGTCAGGCTCGGGCATCCTCCTCGACGCCGACCCCGGCCCATGCGGCGCGGACGGCGGCGACCTCCTCCGACTCCTCACCGTACTCGCTGGTCGCGGCGCGCAGGGTCGCGGTCGCGAAGGTCGAGAAGTCGGCCGTGGTCGAGAGGGTGCCCGAGGTGATCGTGCGATACCAGATGAGCCCGGCGCGCTCCCAGGCGAAGCCGCCGAGGGCGGTCGCGGCCAAGTAGAACGCGCGGTTGGGGATGCCGGAGTTGATGTGCACGCCGCCGTTATCGTCGTCGGTCTCGACGTAGTCGCGCATGTGCCCGGGCTGCGGGTCTTTGCCGAGCACGTCGTCGTCGTAGGCCGTGCCGGGCGCTTTCATCGAGCGCAGCGCTTCTCCCTGCACGTCCGCGGCGAAGATTCCGGCGCCGATGAGCCAGGACGCGTCGTCGGCGCTCTGGCCGAGGTGGTGCTGCTCGGCGAGGGCCCCGAACACGTCGGACAGCGACTCGTTGAGCGCGCCGGACTGCCCCTGGTACTCGAGGCCCCCGGCGGCCTCGGTCACCCCGTGCCCCAGCTCGTGTGCGATGACGCTCAGCGAGCGGGTGAACCCGACGAAGACGTCGCCGTCGCCGTCGCCGAACACCATGCGCTCGCCGTTCCAGAACGCGTTGTCGTAATCGTCGCCGTAATGGACGGTCGCGAGAAGCGACCCGCCCGCCCCGTCGATGCCGTCACGCGCGAAGGCGTCCCAGAAGAAGTCGTAGGTCTCGCCGAGTCCGTCGTAGGCCTCGTCGACGGCGGCGTCGCCGCTCGGCGCGTCGTCCTCGCTGCGGACACGCCGGCCCGGCAGGTTCTCGGTATTCGCGGCGTCGGAGATGATGCGGTCGGGAGCCGGGGCGGTCTCGGCGACCAGCGTGTCGCCGTCGATCGACAGGCGCAGCCGCGTGCGGGTGGCGCGCGGCGGACGGGGAGCGGCGAGGGTCTTGCGCGCGGCGGCGGCGGCCCGGGCGAGGCGGGGGTCGTCGGTGGCGGCCAGTCGGTCGAGCAGGAACGGGGGAACGATGCCGGGGTTCATGCGCCGAGGCTAGCGCCGACCACCGACATCGCGGCATCCCTTGTTCGACGCGGCCGCGACGTCCTCACGACGCCGGAGCGCCGGCATCCGTCCCGGGCGCGCGGCCGCGCGGTCGCACGCGCCTCAGGCGGGAAGAGTCGGGATGGATGCCAGCAGCTGCCGCGTGTACGCCGCCTGCGGCTGCAGCAGCACCTTCTCGGTGGGCCCCTGCTCGACTATTCGGCCGTCCTTCATCACGACGACCTGGTCGCAGACGTTCTGCACCACGCCGATGTCGTGCGAGACGAGCACGAGGGTGAGGTCTTCTTCGACCCGCAGGCGTGCGAGGAGGTGCAGGATCTGCGCGCGCACGGTCACGTCGAGGGCCGACAGCGGTTCGTCGCCGACGAGGATGCGGGGGCGGTGGACGATCGCTCGCGCCAGGGCGATCCGCTGCCGCTGGCCGCCCGAGAACTCGTGCGGGAACCGTGTGGCCATATCGGCGTCGAGACCGACCTGTTCGAGCACGTCGCGCACGCGCGCACGGCGATCGCCCTCGATCCCGAGCGCCCACAGCGGTTCGCCCACGATGCGGTCGACATTCATACGCGGGTCGAGCGAGGCGTACGGGTCTTGGAAGACGATGCCGGTCGCCCGGCGCAGCCAGTGCAGCGACCGCGCCGAACCCCGCGCATCGACGGGGCGTCCGTCGACCTCGACCGTCCCCGCGCTCGGCACGTCGAGTCCCAGCAGCAGGCGCACGAGGGTGGACTTGCCCGACCCCGATTCGCCGATGATCCCCACTGCGCTGCCCGCGAGCACCGAGAGGTCGACGTCGGCGAGACCCACGGTCCGCTCGGCGCGGCCCACGCCCCGCGTCCGCGGCGTCGGGTAGGTGCGCGAGAGACCTCGCGCGCGCAACAGCGTCTCGGTCACGGGGCCTCCTCGGCGTCGTCGGTCGCGACCCCGCGAGCGGGGAGCTCGGGATGCCACAGCGTGGCGGTCGCATCCCGCAGCAACGCCTGAGTGACGGGCGAGGACGGCGCCCGCAGCAGGTCGGTGACAGGGCCCTCTTCGACCACTCGGCCGTGTTCGAGCACGACGGCGTGGGTCGCGACCTGCGCGAGCACCGCGAGGTCGTGCGTGATGAAGACGAGGGACATCCCGACGTCGTGGACGAGAGATCTCAGCAGCGAGAGGATCCCCGCCTGGATCGTGACGTCGAGCGCCGTGGTCGGCTCGTCGGCGATGAGCAGGCGCGGGCGGCAGGCGAGGGCCATCGCGATCGCGATGCGCTGGCGCTGGCCGCCGGAGAGCTGGTGCGGGTAGCGCGAGACGATGCGCTCGGGGTCGGGGAGCGCGACGCGCTCCGCCTCGGCCACGGCGCGGCGCAGCGCTTCGCGGCGCGAGACGCCCTCGTGGATGCGCACGGACTCCCCGATCTGCCGCCCCACCGTGCGGATGGGGTTGAGGGCCGTCCGCGGCTCCTGGAAGACCATGCCGATGTCGTCGCCGCGCAGGCGGGCGAGCTCGCGGTCGGGGAGCCCGAGGATCTCGCGGCCGTCCCAGAGGATGCTGCCCGAGGCGTGCGCTCCGTCGGGCAAGAGCCCCAGGATGGCAAGGGCGGTCAGCGACTTGCCCGACCCCGATTCGCCGATGAGTCCCACGCGGGCGCCCTCGGGCACCGAGAACGAGACGTCGTCGACGACGGCGCGGTCGCCGATCTCGATCCGCAGGTTCTTCACGACCAGGCTCACGCGACCACCCCCGGCACGTGCGTGCGCGCCGCGGGGGTGCGCTCGCCGAGGGTGGGGTCGGCTGCCTCGCGCAGCGCGTCGCCCAGCAGATTCAACCCCAGCACCGTCAGCGTGATCGCCAGGCCCGGCCACACCACCGTGAGCGGATGCACGGAGATGTACGCCTGCAGATCGCTCAGCAGAACACCCCACGAGGGCTGGGTCACGGGAGCGCCGAAGCCCAGGTACGACAGCCCCGCCTCGGCGAGCACGGCCACGGCCATGCCCCACGACAGCTGCACGATGAACACCGGCGCGACGTTGGGGAGGAGGTGCCGGGTGAGGTTCTGCCCGGTCGACAGTCCGCTCGCCCGCCCCGCGAGCACGAAGTCGCTGTGCAGCACGCGCCGCAGCTCGGGCCGTGTCACGCGCGCGATGTTCACCCCGAACCCGATTCCCACCGACCAGATCACCACCGCGAGGGAGCCGCCCCACACGGCCGAGATCATCATGGCGATGATGAGGACCGGGAACGCGATGAGGATGTCCACGAGGACCGCGACGCTCTCGCGGATCCAGCGCGCGGTGAGCGAACCGAGGGCGGCGAGGACGATGCCGAGCAGCGAGGCCACCGCTCCCGCGCCGACGGCGACGACGACGGTGGTTCGCGCTCCGGCCATGAGCAGGCTCGCGATGTCGCGACCGCTGTTGTCGGTGCCGAGCACGTGCGGCCACGAGGGGTCGCTCCAGCGCGCGCGAGCGTCGACCGCGGCCGGGTCGAAGGGGGTCCAGAAAAGAGAGACGACGGCCGTGACGAGCACGAGGGCGACGATCAGGATGCCGAATCGCCCGGTGCCGAGACTCCAGAGGCGCCGGAGGGTGGTCATGAGGCCTCCCTTTGGCGGGGGTCGATGAGGCGGTGGGCGAGGTCGACCAAGAAGCCGACGAGCAGCACGAATCCCGTGAGCGCCAGCAGTTCGCCCTGCACCTTCGGCAGGTCGCGCGCGGCGACGTCGGTGACGAGCATCCGGCCGACCCCGGGGAGGGTGAAGAGCTGTTCGATGACCACGGCCCCCACGATGATCCCGGCGATCTGCAGACCCAGCACCGTGATGACCGACAGCCCGACGTTGGGCAGGCCGTGGCTCAGCAGGGCGCGGGTGCGCGTGAGGCCCTTGGCCGCTGCTGTGCGCACGTAGTCCTGGCCGAGTGCCTGCAGGGTCGCGCTGCGCACGAACCGCAGCAGCATCGCCCCCTCGACCACGCCGATGGTGAGGGCGGGGAGGATGAGGGCTCGGAACGCTGCCGCGGGATCGTTCCACCCGGCTCGGGGGAAGCCCTGGGGCGGAAGCCACCCCAGCCACACCGCGAACACGACGACGAGCATCATGCCCGCCCACACCGTGGGCACCGCTGCCAGGGCCTGCGCCCCGACGCTCAGCGCCGTGCCGCCGGCTCGTCGGCGCCCGAGAGCGGAGAGGACACCGAACGGGATGCCGACGATCAGAGCGACCGTGAGCGACATCGCCGCGAGCGGCACGGTGACGCGGGCCTTGTCCGCCAGCTCCGAGGCCACGGAGGAGCCGGTGATGAGCGAGGTGCCGAGATCACCGCGAACGAGCCCGCCGATCCAGTCGAGGTACTGCGTCCACAGCGGTGCATCGAGCCCGAGGCTCTCGCGTAGCGCCGCGACCTGCTGCGGGGTCGCCTCCGTGCCGGCGATGAGCTGCGCGACGTCGCCGGGGAGCACCCGGAGCGAGACGAAGATCAGCACGCTGGCCACGGCCAGGCCCAGCACGAGCAGGCCCAGCCGTGTCAGCGTGTAGCGGATCACTCCGCCGCGACCGTCACGCCCGCCAAGGGCAGGCGCACGTTGAGGGAGTTCTTCGGGAAGTTCGCCACGTTCGTGCCGACCGCGGTGAGCGGGGTCGACAGGAACAGCCAGTCGGCGGCATCCTCGTCGCTCACGATGCGGGCGGCCTCGGCGAGCAGGTCGGAGGACTGCTGCTGGTCGGTGGTCGCCAGCGCCTGGCCGTAGAGGCTCTGGACCTCGGCGTTGTCGTAGCCGAAGTAGTACGAGGGGTTCGCCCAGTTGCCGAAGTCGCGCGCTTCGACGTGGCGGACGAAGCTGAGGTCGTAGTCGTGGTTCTTGTAGACGTCCTGCAGCCAGGTGCTGAAGTCGACCGACTTCACCTTCAGCGTGACCCCGACGTCGGCGAACGACGAGACCAGGAAGGTCGGAATGGTGGTCGGATAGACGTTGGGGATCGTCAGCGTGAGGGTGAGGTTCTCGGCCCCGGCCTGGGCGAGCAGCTCACGGGCGCGGTCGGGGTTGTATGAGATGCTGCCCGACAGGTCTTCGTAGCCGGGATCGAGCGGGGCGATAGGGCCGTAGAGCTCCTGGCCCGACCCGAGCGTCTCGATGAGGGCCTTGTGATCGATCGCGAGGCGCAGCGCCTCGCGCACGCGCTGGTCGTTCAGCGGAGCGCGCTGGTTGTTGAAGGCCAACGTGCCCTTGTCGGTGGTCAGGCCGGACTCGATGGTGAAGGCGTTCGTGCCCTCGATCTGCCCGCGCAGCTCGGGGTCGATCTCGAGCGCCACGTCGACGTCGCCGGCGACGGCGGCGTTGGTCGCGGCGCTCTGGTCGGGGATGTAGTCCAGCACGACCTCGGCGACGCCGGCCTTGTCGCCCCAGTACCCGTCGTACCGCGAGAGGGTCAGGCTCTGCCCGGCGTTGCGGCTCTCGACGCGGAAGGGGCCGGTGCCGTTCGCGGCGGTCTGGAAGTTCGTCGTGTCGCCGCTCTTGAAGATGAGACCCGCGCGGCCCGTCATGGCGAAGAGGAAGTCGATGTTGGGCTTGGCGAGCGTCACGACCACCGTCGAGGCGTCGGGGGAGGCGATCGAGGACACGTTCGCCAGGTCGGAGCTGTTCTGGATGGTGGGGTCGTCCTTGGCCGTCTGCAGCGAGGTGACGACATCGTCGGCCGTGAGCGCGCTGCCGTCGTGGAAGGTTACGCCCTGGCGGAGGGTGAAGGTGTAGGTGAGTCCGTCGGGAGACACCGTCCACGCCGTGGCGAGTGCCGCGGCGATCGCGTTGGAGTCGTCGCCGTTGCGGGTGACCAGGCCCTGGTAGACGTTGTCGATGAGAGCCTGCTCGAGCGAGGCGCCGCTGGTGCGGCGGATGTCGAGGTTCGACGGCTCCAGCGACAGACGCACCGTGAGGGTGGCGTTCGGGTCGGCTTCTCCGGTGGGGTTCGGCGTCGTGTTCGAGCCGGTGCACGAGGTGAGCAGGAGCGCTCCGATCAGGAGCATGCTCGTGGCGAGAGCGGTGCGGCGCAGCATTGCGGGGTGTGTCCTTTCGCAGGCCGAGGCATCGGGGTGCTGTGGATGCCGAGCAGGGGTGGCAACAGCCTACTTTCACCCGTATTCCCTCGACGCCGTCTGTGACGGTGCGCGACGCGGGATGACCGGGTTCGGGTCGGCGGGTCAGGGGGTGGTCAGGAGGGGGCGGATCAGACGCGCGAGGCTCTCGGGATCTTCCTCCTGCGCGTTGTGCCCGGTGGACAGAACCCGGACGTCGGCCCCGGGCACACGCCGCGCGAGCTCCTCGGCATCCGTCTTCGTGACGAAACCGCGCTCGCCGCGCACGAGCGTGACGGGGGCGGTGACCTCGCCCAGGTCGTCCCATCCGGTCGCCGACAGCACCGCCTTCACGGCATCCGGGGTCGTGGGGTCGGCCCCGGCGTTCGCGGCGGCCGCGGCGAGGTGCGCGAAGTGATGCTTCCACTCCACCCGGCCGTCGGGGCGTACCCGGGAGTTGAGGAAGACCCCGCGCGCCGCGGCCTCGGGCGAACCGCCCAGGCCGAACGAGAGGGCGCGTTCCACCAGTTCTTCCCGTGACGACCAGTCCGTGGGGCCGGCGAAGAACGCGCGGATCTGCGCGGGACCCGCGCTCGGGTCGACCCCCGGCGTGATGTCGACGATCGCGAGGCGAGTGACGAGATCGGGACGGGATGCCGCGACCGCGGCCGCCGTGAGACCGCCCAGCGAGTGACCCACGAGCACCTGCGGACCCGTCGTCCACTGCTCGAGGGCCGTGATGACGTCGGGGGCGAGGACGCGCGCCACGTATGCCGCGTCGTCGCGCCACGACGAATCGCCGTGGCCGGGGAGGTCGAGAGCCAGAGCGGGCACCCCCAGGTGCAGCAGCGTCGTGTCCCAGGTGTGGGCGTTCAGACCGGCGCCGTGCAGCAGAGTGACCGCCGGGGGAGCGGCCCCCCAGCGCAGACCGCTGAGCGTGCGGCCGTCGGCCAGGGTGAGCCGCACCCGTTCGACGGGAGGGAGTTTGCGGCCGAGATCGGCCGCCTGGGCGGGGAGGAACGAGAACTCGTCGCGCTCGGGCATTCGATCAGCCTGTCACTGTCGACGCCGATGTCGCCATCGCCGCGCCACGGGGCGTCGCCGATTCTCCCCGCCGACCCCCGGCGGGGCCGCCGTAGGCTGTCGCCATGGGCGAAGAACGGCGCGTGCACCTGTCGAAGTCGGCTCCCGAGGCGTACGCCGCGCTGCGTGCGTTCTCGACCACCGTCGGGCGCCTCGCCGTGGAGGCCGGCATCGATGCGCGGCTGCGCGAGATCGTGCAGATCCATGCGTCCCAGCTGAACGGGTGCGCCTACTGCGTGCGCGTGCACGTGGATGCCGCGGTGAAGGCCGGGCTCGACGCCGATGTGATCGCCCAGATCGCGACGTGGCGGGAGTCGGGCGTCTTCGATGAGCGCGAAAGAGCCGCCCTCGAGCTGACGGAGTCGTTCACCTTCATCCACGAGGACGGCATCCCCGACGAGGTCTACGACCAAGCGGGCGGCATCCTGAGTGAGGCCGAGTACGTCGCGCTCAGCTGGGTGCTCGTGGCCATCAACGCCTTCAATCGCGTCGCGATCGCCGGTCGATACCCCGTGCCGCCCCGCGCTTCCTCCCTCGAGACCCCGATTCCGGATGCCGCGGCGTCGGCCGTTCCGGGGGGACCCCACGTGCACGCGGACGGCACCGCGTGACCGGCTCGCTCGTCTCGGGGGCGGTGAATTTCCGCGACGTCGGCGGTCTCCCCGCGGGAGAGCATCGCACACGCTCGGGCGTGCTCTACCGCTCCGGCAACCTCGTCGCGGTGGACGACGCGGGCGTGCAGGACCTCCGGGATCTCGGCATCCGGCGCGTGATCGATCTGCGCGACGAGTCGGAGGTCGCCCATGCGCCCAGCCGTCTCGACGACGGCGTCGAGATCCAGCACGAACCGCTCTTCCTCGGTTCGGTCGCCTCGTTCTTCGCGCGCGACTTGAGCCTCGACGACATGTACGCCGCCCTGATCACGGACTCCGCCGACCGGGTGGTGTCGGCGGTCCGCGGCATCCTGGCGGCCCAGCCCGTGCTCGTGCACTGCACCGTGGGAAAGGATCGCACCGGGGTCACCGTCGCGATCGCGCTCGCCGCGGCCGGGGTCGACCGCGAGGCGGTGATCGCCGACTACGCCCGCACCGAGGAGTTCCTGCCCGCCGAGCGAAACGCGCGGGTGCTGGCGGCGATCCGCGCCGTGCATCCCGATAACGTCCATGCCGAAGCCCTCGCGACCCGCTCGCCCGCTCCGGTCATGCGCGCGCTGCTGCATCGGGTGGATCGGGACTTCGGCTCTTCTGCGGGGTACCTTCTCGCGAACGGAATGACCGAGGCCGAGATCGAGCGGTTGCGCGAGGTGCTGATCGACGGACCGGGCCGCCCGGCGGCGTCTTTCGACGTCGAGATACGGAGCCGGAACTCAGGTTAGGCATACCTATGTCGAGGGTATAGTGGAGGCATCATGTCGATCCCCACGGAGCACAACGCCGCCGCGTGCCGCGCGTCGCGGCACACGCGTGTGCAGCACCTCGTGACGGCTGACGAGACCTCGCTCGCCGAGCTCGAAGCCTTGCTCGCGACGCTGCCGATCTGCTCGACCGGCCGCGTGTTCGTCGAGGTTCCCGACGCGTCGTGGATCGGGTCGATCGCCGCTCCGGCCCGTATGACCCTCACGTGGCTCGACCGCTCGCGTCGCGGCGGAGCCCCCGGAACCGGCCGCGGCTGCGCGACCGGCGAAGCCCTTTCGCGTGCCGTCTCGGGCTGGGCCGGTGAGATGCTGTGCTGCGACGACGACGCGACGCGCGTCATCCTGCTCGGCGGCTACCTCGGCACGGCCGAGATCGTCGACGAACTCGTCGCACGTCACGGCGTCGACGCGCAGGCGATCCACACGCCCGAGCGCTTCGGGCTGGCCACCGCGCGCTGAGGCGCCACGGCTCCTCGGCGCGGACGCAGGCTGTGCGCGGCGCGTTGTCGGTCGGCATCCGCCCGCTCTGCTGAGATCGCGCGTATCGCCGAGGGTTCGATCCGCCCACTGGCTTTCCGACCGGTGCCGCGAGCTGCCGCGGAGAGTCAGGCCCCTCGACGCAGGTAGTTGCCCTCGACCAGGCCCGCCTCGATTTCGAACCGGTTGCGCAGCGGATCGCGTCCGGCGAGGGCGTAGAGCAGCGGCATGAGGAAGCCGTACCGGCGCCACTGCCGTTGGTGGATCGCCTCGTGCCCGAGCACGATGTCGGTCGGCCGGTCGTCACCGGTGAGGAAGCAACCGCCCACGCACACGCCTCCGCGGGGGAACGCCCACGATGGCAGCCCGCGGAACACCCAGAGGCCCTGACGCTTCTCGATGCGTCCCGTGCTCCACAGTGCCCCCCACACCCACCCCACGGTGCAGCCGTACCAGTAACCGACGCGGCTGATCGGAGAGTCGAGCAGCACGCCGGGCAGGAATCGGTCGACGCGCCGGCCCCGCGCCACCGCCCTGTCGGCACGCTCACGCCAGCCCGCCGGAGGCGGGGGAAGAGGGCTCATGCGAGGGCTCCGATCACGCGCAGGATCGTCCCGAGGTCGTCGACGGCTGCGGCCGGGCTCGAGGGAGCGAACTCGGTCAGTGTCGCTCCCGCGAGCGGGAGACGCTCGCGCAGACGGCGAATGGATGCCACGACCTCCGTCGTGCGCGCACCGAAGGGCACGGCCTGGGCGATGCCGCCGATGTCGGCGGGGTCGAGCGCATCGAGATCGACGTGCACGTGGGCGCGCGTTGCTCCGGTGGCGGCGACGGCGTCGGCGAGCGTATCGGGGGAGGCGAGCTCGTCGGCGCGGATCACGGTGATCCGGTGAGCGACGACGAACGCCTCTTCCTCGGGGTCCCAGGCACGCGTCGCCACGAGCACGAGACGCGACGGCGCGATCCCGGGTTCGAGACGGAGGAGGGCCTCGCCCTCGCCGGCGATCGCCCTCAGCGCCATCCCCGCGAAGGCGCCGCTGGGGGAGGACCCCGGGGTGTTCAGGTCGGGGTGCGCGTCGATCCACACGACGGCGAGGTCGTCTCCCGCGATCGCCGAGACGGCTCCCAGCGCGACTCCGCAGTCGCCGCCCACGACGATGGCGGGCTCGTCGGACGCGCGCACGGCTTCTTCGATGCGTTCACGCATGCGCACGAGCGCGCTGTGGCGCTGCACGCGGGTGCCCTGGGCGTCGCCGGCTTCGGCCGGGGGGTCGAGGAGGGTCGTCGACGCACGCGGCAGATCGCCGGCGATGGCTTCAGCGCCGTCGACGAGCTGCATCGCCCGAGCGGAGGACGAGCCCTGCCACTGCGGGGCGACGATGAATCGGGTCATGGCGGTTCCCCTCACCGAGAGATACGAGTGCACCGCCCGAGCGATCGGGCGGTGCACTCGCGGTCGTGGGTCAGACCTGGTCGGGGCTGGGTGCGTCGATCGCGGCGCGCTGCGGACCGCCGACCTTGAGAGCCGCGAGACGGGCCTCGACCTCGGTGAGCTCTCCAACGTCTTCGAGGGCGTTGAACTGAGCGTCGATGCTCGATGCGGCGAGCTCCTGCTTGCCGGCGGCGAGGGCCTCCTGGCGGCGGATCTTGTCTTCGAAGCGGCCGAGCTCGCTCGTCGGGTCGAGCACGTCGATCGACTTGACGGCGTCGTGCACCTTGTTCTGCGCCTCGGCGACCTTGGCGCGAGCGGTGAGCTCGTTGCGCTTGGCCTTGAGCTGCTCCAGCTTGGTCTTCATGCCGTTCAGGCCGTCTTTGAGCTTGTCGACGACCTCGGTCTGCGCGGCGATGGTGGGAGCGGCGGCCTTGGCTTCTCCCTCGGCGGTGATCTGACGCTGGAGGGCGATCTTGGCGAGGTTGTCGAACTTGTCGGCTTCGCTCAGGTTGCCGCCGGCGCGCAGTTCGTCGCCCTTGCGGCTGGCGGCGAGGGCCTTGTTGCCCCACTCGGCCGCCGCCTGGACGTCTTCCTGGTGGTCGCGCTCGAGCAGACGGAGGTTTCCGATCGTCTCGGCGATGGCCGACTCGGCATCGGCGATCGAGTTCGAGTAGTCGCGGACGAGCTGGTCGAGCATCTTCTGCGGGTCCTCGGCCTGGTCGAGGAGCGCGTTGACGTTCGCGCGGACGAGGGTCTGGATGCGACCGAAGATGGACTGCTTGGCCATGCGGGGTGTTCCTTCCTGAGGGCGACGGTGTCGAGTCTGGTGGCGGATTCTACGAATTGTCTGTGATGGCACGGCGAGGCCGCGAGGGGTGGACTAGCGGCGCGACCCCCGTCCACCGCCGGCGCGGCTGCGACCGCCACCCGAAAAGCCGCCGCCGCCCCCGCTGCGGGAGCGGCCACCGCCGGAGAACCCGCCGCCGAACCCGCCGCCGCGCGAGCGCCCGCCGCTGCCGGAGAACCCTCCGCCGGGGCCGCCCAGGCCGCCGAGGCCGCCGCCCCCGAAACCGCCGCGCGAGCGCCCGCCGCCGAGGATGGCGTTCACGGCGATGCCGCCGAGGATCGCGCCCATCATGTCGCCGCCGCCCCCGCCGGCTCCGCCGCCGAAGGCCCCGACGTCGCTCTGCGCGGCGGAGTCGGCGTCTGCCGCGAGCTGAGCCGCGCGCTGGGCGGCGGCGAGGGCTGCGGCGGGGTCGGCGGTACGCAGCTGCTCGGCCTGTACGAGGGCCGCGCCCGCCTCGGCGAGACGCGTGCGTGCCGTCGCTCCGACGGCTCCCCTGCGTGCGGAGATGAAATCTTCGGTCGCGCGCACCTGTGCGCGCGCCTGGACCAGCGTCGTGTCGAGCTGACTTTCGGCGCGGCGACGACGCTCGGCCGCGTCGCGGGCCTCGTCGAGCACCGCGTCGATCGTGGCGTTCGCCTGCTGCAGCGTCTGGACCGCCCGCATCGGGTTCGGACGCGGGGTCGAGAGCGCGCCGCGCGCGTCGTCGAGCTGCGACCGCGCGGAGGCCGCCGCGGCCGCGATGCGTCCCTCGGGATCGGGCAATCGAGAAGCCGCGGCGAGGTCGCCCTCGATCTCTGCGACGAGAGCCGAGGCGCGCTGCTGTGCCTCGGCCAGGGCCGATTCCAGTGCACTCACCGCTCGCTCGAGGGTGTCGGCCTGGGCCACGCCCGCCTGGGCGGCACGGATCGCGACCGCCGCTTCTCCGGTGCGCCCCGCGGCGAGAGCCGCCTCGGCGGCCGCCTCTTGGGTGCTCGCCAGCTCGAGGCGGGCTCGGGCCTGGGCCGGGTTGTCGGCGACGGTGGAGAGCGCGTCGTCGCTGAAGCGCCCGGTCAGGCGCGCGAGCCCGGCCTCCGTCGCGCCGAGGGCCTCGGCGATCGTCGCGTGCTGCCGGCGGGTCGCGGCGAGGGCTCCCGACGCATCGGCCTCGAGGGCGCGCAACTCGTCGAAGGCGGCGGCCTTGGCATCCAGAGCCTCGTCGGCGTCGGCGCACAGCCGCAGGATCTCCATGTAGCCCGCCCGCTGCTGCTCGGGGGTCTCGGGAGTGCCGTCGTCGAGTTGCTGCTGGATCGAGAACGCGCGGTCGAGGTCGGCCTGGGCTTGGGCGAGCGCTTCGCCGAAGGGCGCCGCTGCCTCGTCACCGAACTGCGCGCGGGCGAAACCGAGCTCCTGCTCGCTCGTCTTGACGGCGTCGTCCGTGGCCACGAGAGAGGAACCGGCGCGACGGGAGAGGTCGTCGATGCTCTCCGACGGGGTATCGCCCGCTCCCGACGTCGCCGCGCGCCGACGCCGACGCACGGCCAGCCAGACGAGGGCGGCGGCGATCGCGAGCAGCAGGATGCCCACGATCACGATGGGCACGAGGGGCAGACCGCTCTGCGTGGCGGGAGTCGGGGGAGGGTTCGGCATGTTGCCGCCCGCCTTGGCATGCGCGGTGCGCAGGCCGTCGGCCGCGGCGACCGCCGCGCCCGCGTCGTCGCCCGCCGTGAGCGCCGGTTGCACCCGGTCCTGCTCGATCGAGCTGAGCTGGGCCGCCGAGATGCCGCCCGCATCGACGTCGCCCGAGAGGTAGTACTCGAAGCTGTCGCCTTCGATGGCCACCGCCAGCAGGTATTGGTTGGGCCCGAGCCGATTGCGGTTGGCGGTCTCGTTCGCCCAGTCGTCGGCGCCGGTGGGCTCTTCGAAGCCGTCGACGTAGACGACCCACAGATCCAGTCCCGTCTGCTCCGACAGCGTCACCAGGCGCCTCTGGACATCGGCCTCTTGCGCGTCGGTCAGCACGTTCGCCTGGTCGAGGACATAGCTCGAGCCGAGGGTGGGCGGGGGGATCGCTGCAGCGCTGAGGGGGGCGACCAGGACTCCGACGAACGCGAGCACCAGCACCGCGATCGTGTGCAGCACGGTCGGCTTTCGCATGCAGTCCCCTTCGGTTGCCGGATGCCTCCACCCTATAAACGACCACCGACACCGGGGGAGGAGCGGCGCGTCCGCTGTGAGCGCACGCGAGCGCCGCCTAGGCTCGGACGCTCGGAGGTACACCATGGACGACCGCTACGGAACGGACGTGCTCGCCCGCGGGTGGCGCGAGGCCGGACGCATCGTGCCCGCCGAGGTCGCGGCATCCGCTGATCTCGTCGTCGAGGTCGCGGGCGACGGGTTCGTCGGTGCGGTGACCCGCATCGACGGCATGAACGTCGAGCTGGAGGACCGCTTCGGCAGACGTCGCCTGTTCCCGCTCGGCGGAGGATTCCTCGTCGACGGCAAGCCCGTGGTGCTGAAAGCCCCCGCCGCCGCAGCGAAGGGGCGCACCCGCACGGCATCCGGATCGTTCGCCGTCGCCGACCAGCGCGCCCGCACGGCCCGCGCCAGCCGCATCTTCGTCGAGGGAAAGCACGATGCCGAACTCGTCGAGAAGGTCTGGGGCGCCGACCTGCGCGCCGAGGGAGTCGTGGTCGAGTTCCTCGAGGGGGTCGACCTCCTCGAGCAGGCGCTGGATGCCGAGCCCCCCACCGCCGAGCGCCGATACGGGGTGCTCGTGGACCATCTCGTGCCGAACTCCAAGGAGTCGCGCATCGCCGAGAAGATCGCGCGTGGCCGTCACGGCGCGCACGTGCGCATCGTCGGCCACCCCTTCGTCGACGTGTGGCAGTGCGTCACCCCCCGCGCTCTGGGGATCACCGCGTGGCCCGAGGTGCCGCGCGGCATCGAATGGAAGGTCGGCGTCTGCCGGGCGCTCGGCTGGCCCGCCGAGGAGCAGGCCGATACCGCCCGCGCCTGGCAGCACATCCTGTCGAAGGTCACCACGTTCCGCGACCTCGAGCCGGCCCTGCTCGGCCGCGTCGAGGAACTCATCGATTTCGTGACCGTCCCGTGAGCGGCCGCAAGGTGCCCGTGCGGCACACGCCCGAGGGGCAGCCGAATAACCTGGATGCCATGGACACCGCCCCCGTCTTCCGCGACAAGCCGGTGTCGTTCGTACGCCGCAGCGGTCGCATGTCGGAGGCGCAGGATCGCGCGTGGGCGGAACTCTCGCCGTTCTACCTGCTCCCCGTCGAGCGTGCCGCCGCCACGACCAGTGTGAGGGCGGGCACCGCGATCGACCCGGCCGAGGTCTACGGCCGCACCGCACGCCTCGTGGTCGAGATCGGCTCGGGCCAGGGCCACCAGATCGTCTCGGCCGCCTCCGCCGATCCCGACAGCGACTTCTTGGCCGTCGAGGTGTTCACCGCCGGACTGGCGCGCACCATGCTCGACGCCGACCGGGCGGGCGTGAAGAACCTGCGCCTGGTCGAGGCCAACGCGCCGGAGGCCCTCGAACACCTGCTCCCGGCGGCATCCGTCGACGAAGTGTGGATCTTCTTCCCCGACCCCTGGCACAAGAACAAGCACACCAAGCGTCGCCTCGTCGCCCCCGACTTCGCGCGGATCGCCGCCCAGGCCCTGCGCCCCGGCGGCACTCTGCGCCTCGCGACCGATTGGCAGGACTATGCCGACCAGATGCGCGCCGTGCTCGACGAGGCGCCCGGCTTCGAGCGGGCGTTCGCGGGGGAGTGGGCCGACCGCTTCGAGGGCCGCGTGCTCACCGCCTTCGAACGCAAGGGGCTGCGAGTCGGCCGCGCCATCCGCGACCTGACCTACACGCGGGTCTCCCCGTGACCGCGCACACCGCGGTGCCGGTCCGTGAGCGTTCCACGTGGACGCCCAAGCTCCTCCCGGCGCTGTTGGTGTGCCTCGCCGCTCCGGCGCTGTTCGTCGCGCAGATCGTGTGGCTCGGGTGGGTTCTGCTCGCCCTCGCCGTGGCATCCGGGATTCTCGTCGATCGTCGCCTGGGCGTTCCCATCGCGCGCGGCGGGGAACCGAGCATCGCCCGCGACGTCTCGCTCGTCGCGATCGGCCAGTTCATCGTCAGCCTGATTCCTCTGCACGCCGAGCTCGACAACGCCGCCTTCGTGCGCTTCACGCTCGCTCTCGGCGGCGCGGTCGTGGTGCCGTACGTGATCTCGCGCTTCGTCTACCGCGACAACGCGATCCGTTTCCCCTGGCGCGGCGGCGGGCGATGGACCTGGTGGCAGTGGGCATGGCTCGGCGGAGTCATCGTGCTCGGCTACCTGATCCTGCCGTTCTACTTCATCACCTCGGGGGTGTATCGCAACTGGCCTGAGGTCGTCACCCCCGAGCTCATCGCACGCCTGTTCGTGGGCGTCGGCGCCGTCGGCATCTGGGACGAGCTCTTCTTCATCTGCACGGTCTTCGTGCTGCTGCGTCGGCATTTCCCCGACCTCACCGCCAACCTGTTGCAGGCGGTCGTGTTCGTGTCGTTCCTCTGGGAACTCGGATATCAGGCGTGGGGGCCGCTGCTGACGATCCCCTTCGCGATCGTGCAGGGCTTCCTCTTCCTGAAGACGCGCTCGCTCTGGTACGTCGTGACGGTGCATCTGCTCTTCGACGCCGTGGTCTTCGGCGTCCTCGTCCACGCCCACAATCCCGGGTCGGCATCCATCTTCCTGATCTGACCCCGGACGCCGGCCCCCCGGCTCCCCGCTCCGCCCCACGCAAACCCCTCCGGCTCTCCACCCCGCGCAAACCCTCCGGCGCTCCGCCCCACGCCCCGGTACCCGACCCGCACGCATAAACGCGATCGGCGCGCATAAACGCGAGCAGCGCGTGTTTCTGCGCGCGGAAAGCGTTTATGCGTGGCTCGAGCGGGGGGATGCCGCGGTGCCCGGGTCCTGCCCAGGTCGGGTCACTATCCTGGGGACCGGACGCCCTCCGCGTCCCCGGACGAGGGATCAGTACCCGGACTGCGACAAGACTGGCCAAGGAGCACTGCCATGTCGTGGATCGTCCTCATCCTGTCCGGAATCCTCGAGGCCGTGTGGGCCACCGCCCTCGGTCGTACCGAGGGTTTCACCAAGCTCTGGCCGAGCGTGATCTTCGGCGTCGCGCTCGTGGCGTCCATGGGCGGCCTCGCCTTCGCGATGCGCGAGATCCCCACGGGTACCGCCTACGCGGTGTGGGTCGGGATCGGCGCAGCGCTGACGATCGTGGTCGCGATGGTCAGCGGGACCGAGACCGTCTCGGTGGTCAAGGTGCTGCTCGTGCTGGGCCTGGTGGGATGCGTGGTCGGTCTGAAGCTCGTGGGCGACAGCCACTGACCAGGTCATTTTCCGAAAGTCAACGGGATGGAATGCACGGTTTCATCCGGTACCATCCTCTCCAACTGCACTTGTCCGGGCCAGACACCGTCGTCACTCGCCCACATCTTCCCCTGTGAAAGGTTCCGAGTGAGCGCACCGCCGAGCGAGCTTGTCTCCCCGACCCGTCCGTCGCGCGTCATCGCACGACCGAGTCGTCTCGACCGTCTGCGCGATTCGCGCCTCGGTCGCTCCTTGCGCCAGTACGGTCACGACGTCCTCCGCAAGCCCGAGGGCATCGTCCCGATCGAGCGCGGCGCGTTCACCAAGGTCCTGATCCTGTGGGCCATCGCCCGCGTGGTCAACTTCGGCATGCTGTGGGGTTTCTACTCGATCGCCAAGGCCGCCCGCTGGGGCTTCGGTCCCGACAGCGAGCGACTCGGCACGTTCTTCGACTACCTCACCGGGTGGGATGCCGACCGCTACGGTCAGATCGCCGCGCAGGGGTACCCGATGTCGCTGCCGATGAACGTGTCGGGCGACATCCTTCCCAACAACTGGGCCTTCCTCCCGGTGTTCCCCACCCTGGTCCGCGTGATCTCGGGCGCCACCGGGCTCGGCTGGCAGCCGATCGCCGTGCTGCTGAGCCTCGGGGCCAGCCTGGGCGCCACCTGGCTGCTGTTCGTGCTGATGCGCACGGTCACCAAGCCGCAGCCGGCGTGGTGGGCCGTCGTCTTCTTCTCCTTCGCCCCGATGTCGTTCCTCTTCGTGATCGGCTACAGCGAGGGACTGTTCATGCTGTTGATGTTCGCGGGCATGCTGCTCGCGATCAAACGGCGGTACCTGTGGATCCTGCCGATCGGCCTCATCACGGCCTACACCCGTCCGGGTGTTCTGGCCCTGGGCCTGGCTCTCGGCATCGTGTTCCTCGTGCGCTTCTTCCGCCGCAAGGTCGATCCCTTCCCGATGCGCGAGTGGCTCTCGCTCATGGCATCCGGACTCGTCATCGCGGTGGCGGGTCTGTCGTGGAACCACATCGCGCAGTACGTCACGGGTACGCACAACGCCTACATCCGCACCGAACTCGGCTGGTGGCTCGACTACGTCGGCAACGACGAGTTCACCCCCTTCACCCCGTGGTTCCGCCAGGCGGGTACGCACCTGGGCGTCGTCGGCATCATCCTCGTCCTCGCGCTGATCGTCGCCTTCGCGGCGTTGATGTGGTCGCGCCCCGTCCGCAAGCTCGGCCTGATGGTCGTGGCCTACGGCTTCAGCTACGGCGTCTACATCTTCGCGGTGTTCCTGCCGCAGCAGAGCACGTTCCGCCTGCTCATGCCGATGGCACCCCTGCTCGGTGACGATCGGTGGTCGTCGACCCCGCGTCGGCGCACGGCGATCCTGATCGGATGCCTCGTGCTCCAGGCCGTCGCGATCCTGCTGCTGTGGACGCGCGGCAACCCGTGATCCGGGAGTGACACGACGAGAGGGGCGACGCCGAACGGCGCCGCCCCTCTCGTCGTTCCGGGGTCAGTCGGGCTCGCCGCCGGGTTCGACGGCGTCGACCACATCCTGCTCGGCGGCGTTGTCGGCATCCAGCTCCGCCGATCCGGCGGCGTCTTCCTCGGTGCGGTCGAGGGCGCCCGTCGAGGAGTCCGAGGCGCTGGCGGGCGCCGGCGCAGTCTCGGGCGGGAGGGGGATGGTGGGCTCCGCGGGCGTCGGTGCGGTCGGTTCGGCGGGGTTCGGGGCCATCGGCTCCGAGGGCGTGGGCCGCGAAGGGTCGGACGGAGTCTGGGGGAAGGTCGGCGTGCTCATGCCTCGACTCTCCGCGCCGCCCGCATCCTGTGCGAGCCCCTTCCCCAACCGGCCGCCTCGGTGTACCTGAGCGGGGTTAGGCTTTTGACGGGGCTTCGACGACAAGGGGACGATGTGTCCACGGCACACGACGTGACTCGGCGAGACGCCATCGCGCAGTACCAGCTGTTGGGCGGACCCGCCGAACCCGACCTGCAGGGGCTCGTCGAACTCGCGGCGACGGTGTGCAATGTGCCCACCGCCGTCATCAACATCATCGACGACCGCATGCAGCACCAGGTCGCCGCCGTGGGTATCCAGGCCGCTTCGTGCGCCCGCGAGGACTCCATGTGCGCCGCCGTCATCAGTACCCCGGCGCGCGTCGTGGTACCCGATGCCCGTCTCGACCCCCGCTTTGCCGAGAACGCCTTCGTGACCGGCGAGATCGCGCTCACGCGCTTCTACGCCTCCAGCCCCCTCATCACCCCCTCGGGGATCGCGATCGGCACGCTCTGCGTCTTCGACACCGAGGTCGGCGATCTCTCGGATGCCAGCAGCCGAGCCCTCGACCTGCTCGCGCACCAGGTGATCGATGTCCTCGAACTGCGTCGTGTCCAGCGCGACCTGCTCGACTCCAACGCACAGCTGGAAAGCTTCGCCGCGCAGGTCAGCCACGATCTGCGAAACCCGCTCACCGCCCTGACCGGCTTCCTCGAGCTCGCGGCCGACAGCCCCGAGATGGCCGACGCCCCCCGCGCGGCGCGGTCCCTCGCGCGGGCGGAGGCCGCGGCCGGGCGGATGACGTCGATGGTCACCGATCTGCTCGACTTCGCCCGTATGGGGGGAGCCCGTCCGTACATGACCCGGGTCGACGTGGGCGACACCGTCGACGCCGTGCTCGAAGACCTCGACGGTGCGCTCGTGGACACCGGGGCCGAGGTGACGGTGGAGACGTCGACCTTCGTGCGCGCCGACGACACCCTCCTGCGCGTCCTCCTGCAGAACCTCATCGCCAACGCCGTGAAGTTCACCGTCGCCGCCGAGAAGGTGCCCCGTATCACCGTGGGCGTCGAGACTCTTCCGGACGGGTGGCGCGTCACCGTCGACGACAACGGGGACGCGATCGATCCCGACCTGCGCGAGCGCGTTTTCGAACCCATGCAGCGCGGTCACAGCGGTGAGGTTCCGGGAATCGGCATCGGTCTCGCAACGTGTCGACGCATCGTCGAGGCGCACCGCGGCACGATCGGTCTGGACGCCTCCCCGGCCGGGGGCACGCGCGCCTGGTTCGTCCTCCCGACAGCCGGTTGATCGCTACCGGGCGACGTACCGGGACGCAACCTCCATGACGGGCATCCGGGAAGAGCCGTAGCGTGGGCGGTGTCGATGGGGTTCGTCTCGTCTCCGTCCCCCACCCGGACCGCGAGGAGGAACGCGCCATGGCACGCAACGTGCGCCTGATGCACTGCACGCCCGACGATGTCTTCCGGGTGCTCGCGAACGGCTGGCTGTACCCCCTGTGGGTGGTCGGCACCTCCCGCATGCGCGACGTCGACGAATCCTGGCCCGCCGAGGGGGCGACGCTGCACCACTCCTTCGGGTCATGGCCTGCGGTCATCGACGACACCACCGTGATGCGCGAGTGGGATCCGCCGCGGCGCGCCGTGCTGGAGCCGCACGGCGGCCCCATCGGCGTCGCTCGCGTCGCGATCGATGTGAAAGCCCGCGGTGACCGCTGCGTCGTCCGCATCCAAGAAGAACCCGTCACGGGCCCCACGAGACTCCTGCCCGACACGGTGTTCGACGCGATCACGCGCTACCGCAACGCCGAGACCCTGCACCGCCTGGCCTACCTGGCCGAGGGGGGAGCGCCCGGAACGACGGGCGGGTCTTCGGCGCTCGGCCACGAATCCACCGCCGAGAAGGAGCCGATCGACCGATGAGCGAGAGCTACGACGCGATCATCGTCGGTTCCGGTCCGAACGGGCTCGCCGCGGCCGTCACCCTGGCCCGGTCGGGGCTCGCGGTCGCCGTATTCGAGAAGTCCGACACCTTCGGCGGTGCCGCCTCGACCGCCGAGCTCACCCTCCCCGGGTTCCGGCACGATGTCGGATCGGCGGTGCACCCGCTCGCGCTGGAGTCGTGGTTCTTCCGAGAGTTCGGCCTCGATCGCCGTATCCCTCTCGTCGTCCCCGAGGTCTCCTACGCCCACCCCCTCGACAGCGGGCGCGCAGGACTGGCATTTCGTGATCTCACGCGTGCGGCCGAGGGACTCGGCGTCGACGGTCCGGCGTACGAGCGCCTCATGCGGCCCCTCGTGGACCATCTGCGGGGCGTCGCCGACTTCACGGGCAACGCCCTGCTGCGCGTCCCCGGCGACCCGCTCGCGGCCTTCTTCTTCGGCATCCGCGCTCTCGAACAGGGTGGGCCCTGGTGGAACACGCGCTTTCGTGAGGAGGTCGCGCCCAGCCTCGTCACCGGTGTCTCGGCGCACACGATCTTGCACCAGCCGAGCCTGGCCGCCGGGGGAGCGGGACTGGTGCTCGCCACCTACGGCCACGGCCGCGGGTGGCCGATCCCGATCGGTGGCAGCCAGTCGATCGCCGACGCCATGATCGCCGATATCCGCGCCCACGGGGGAGTGCTGCACGCCGGCGTCGAGGTGACCTCCCTCGACGAGCTGCCCCCGGCCCGCGCCGTGCTCCTCGACACGACCCCGCACTCCCTCATTCGGCTCGCCGGAGATCGGATGCCGGCTTCCTACCGTCGCGTTCTCGAGAGGTTCCGCTACGGGGGCGGCGTCGCCAAGGTCGATTTCGCCCTGTCGGACCCGGTGCCCTGGGCCCATGCCGACGTCGCCCGCGCCGGCACGGTGCACATCGGCGGCACCCGCGCCGAGATCGCAGAGGCCGAGAACGCGGTGGCCCGGGGCGACCTCCCCGACGCCCCTTACGTCTTAGCGGCGCAACCGACGTTGTTCGACTCCACGCGTGCGCCCGAGGGCAAGCACGTGCTGTGGGCCTACACGCACGTTCCGTCGGGGAGTCCCGCCGACCGCGAAGACGCCGTCGTCCGTCAGATCGAGCGTTTCGCCCCGGGCTTCCGCGACACCGTGTTGGCGTCGTCGTCGCGCACGGCCGTCGACATCGCCGCATGGAACCCCAACTTCCCCGGCGGCGACATCTCGGCGGGCGCCCCCACACTCACTCAGCTCCTGGGTCGCCCGGTCTACAGTCCCGATCCGTGGCGCACGCCGATGAAGGGCGTGTACCTGTGCTCGTCATCGACCAGCCCCGGCCCGGGCGTGCACGGCCTCGCCGGGTGGCAGGCTGCGCTCAGCGCGCTCCGGCATGAGTTCGGCACGCGCCTGCGCCCCGACCTCGCTCCCCGCGACGACCAGCTGTCCACGGCGACCCGGTAGCCGTGCCCGAGGGCGACAGCGTCTACCGGCTCCGGCGACGCCTCGAGGCCGCGACCCTCGGTGCCCGGGTGCGGGACGGCGAGCTGCGCTCGGGCAACGCGGCCGGACGCTCGCTCGCGGGGGTTCGCATCGACGGCTACGACACCCATGGCAAGCACCTTCTCACCCGATTCGACGACGGGTCCACCCTGCACACTCATCTGCGCATGCAGGGGAGTTGGACGATCACACGAGCAGGGCGTTCTCTCCCCGCCGCGGTGCGCGAGACGGCGCGCGTGCGGCTGCGACTCGATGACGGGAGAAAGATGTGGGGCCTCGATCTCCCCGTCGTGGAACTCGTCCCCACCGTGCTCGAGAGCCGGGCGATCGGACATCTCGGCCCCGACCCGTTGCGCGACGACTGGGATGCCGCGGAGGCGGCGCGTCGACTCTCGATCCGGCCCGACCGGCCCTTCGTCGCGGCTCTGCTGGACCAGACCGCTGTGGCCGGGCTCGGCAACCTGTGGGTGAACGAGCTCGCTTTCCTGCGTGGCATCCACCCTTTCGCGCCCATCGGGATGACCGACCTCGAGGCGCTCGTGGCTCTCGCGGCACGGTGTCTGCGGATCTCGGCGACCGTTCCCGGGATGTACCAGGTCACCACCGGTGACCGTCGGAGAGGTTCCTCGCATTGGGTGGCGGGACGCGCGGGGCGTCCCTGCCTGCGCTGCGGAACGCGCGTGAGCGTGCGCGACGAGGTGCAGAACGACCCCGAACAGCGGCGGACGTGGTGGTGCCCGCGGTGCCAGCCCCTGCCCGGAACGGCCGATGTCGGGACCCCCGGGTAGAACGGATCCATGGCCGTCGAACGCGAGAACCTCTTGCGCGTCACCCGCATCTACGCAGAGGAGGCCGCTCTCGAACTCGAGCGCGGCCGCGAGATCATCGCGCGCTGGCCCGAGGCCGACATCGTCCGGATCGCCTCGCACTGGCAGATCCCCGAGGTGCACGGCGACGAGACGAACGTCGCCCGCTGGGTGCGCATCAAGACCGAGGCGCTCGTGTTGGGCCTCAAGAAGAGTGTGGCGACGCGGGTCAACGGGCGCTCCGCCGACTTCATCGCGCCCTCGCTCTCCAATGGGTGCGCGATGGCCTGCAGCTATTGCTACGTACCGAGACGCAAGGGCTACAGCAACCCGATCACGGTCTTCGCCAACATCGAGCAGATCACCAGGCACCTCGCGCGGCACGTCGCGGCGCGCGGCCCCAAGTCCGAGCCGAACCAGTGCGATCCCGAGGCATGGGTGTACGACATCGGCGAGAACGGCGATTGCTCCGTCGATGCGTTGATCAGCGAGAACGTGCGCGACGTCTGCGATCTGTTCCGCATGACACCCACGGCCAAGGCATCGTTCGCGACGAAGTTCGTCAACCGCGACCTGCTCGAGTGGGATCCGGCGGGGCGCACGCGCATCCGCTTCTCGCTCATGCCGGCGACGACGGCGAGGGTCACCGATCTGCGCACCTCGCCGATGGCCGATCGGATCGCGGCGATCAACGATTTCGTGGATGCCGGGTACGAAGTGCACGTCAACTTCTCGCCGGTCATCCTCACCCCGACGTGGCTCGCCGACTGGGCAGAACTGTTCGATCAGCTCGACGCCGCCCTCCACGCCCGGGCGAAGGCGCAATTGGCGTGCGAGGTGATCTTCCTCACTCACAACGAGGGTCTCCACGAGGTCAACCTCGGGTGGCATCCGAAGGGGGAAGAACTGCTGTGGACCCCCGCCGTCCAAGAAGAGAAGAGGTCGCAGAACGGGGCGGTCAACGTGCGATACCGTCATCCGCTCAAGGCGCAGGCGGTGGCCGCTCTGGGCGACCTCATCGCGCTCAAGCTCCCGTACTGCCGGGTGCGTTACGCATTCTGAGGCTCAGCTGATCTCGCCGGTGGGTGATCCCTCGGTCGTGGACGCCTCGTCGGCGTCCTGCTGGGCCGCGGCGCCCTCTTCGGGAGACTCGCTTCCCGCTCCCGGGGAGTCGTGACCGGGGGCATCGTCCGCGCGTGCATCGCGATTCGTCATGTTCATCCTCTTCGTCGTCGTTGTGGAGCGACGGTGCCACGGACCACCGTCCGTGTCCAGGGGGTGGACGCTCTCACAGGGGACGAACGCCGAAGCGCTCGGTGAAGTCTGCGCTCGCGGCATCCTCGAAGTCGTCTGCTTCGTCGCGAAGCTCGATGTCGCCCACGACGATCAGAGGTACGGCGCCAAGGCGCCGGCGGTCAACGCGAGGGCGAGGGTCGTGCCACCCACGCCGGTGGCGGTGAGCACGGTGGCCCGCTCGAATCGGCGACGGCGCGAGACGTTCGCCGGGTGAGTGGTCGAACGCACCGACGCCTTGGCCGTGTGGAGGGTGTCGTATCGGCCGACCGGTACGCCGTGCGCATCACGGGAGACGAACCCACCCGCGACCTGGTCGACGCAGCCGAAGTACTCGCCGCCGCGGTGCGCGACCCAGAAGCCGGTGTCGACCTTCGCCCACAGCACGCGGGCCGCGGCCAGGGGAGCGGGGGAGAGGGAGGTCGGGGTCGTCATGTCACGCCGCCGCGGAAAGGGTGCGACGGGCGGGGGCGGTGGTGCGGACCGTCTGCGGACGCTGCGCACTGTCGATCGCAGGGATCTCGACGTTCAGGTCGACGACGAGACCGGCCGAAGAATTGGCCATATCGGCCATGGTCTTCAGCACGGTGGAATTGAGGGTCTCAGGCTCGGCGGAGTCGAAGACGAAGCGGAGAGGGATGGCGGGCTGCAGCCACAGCGTGGAGCGGCCCGGAGTGCCGTCTACGTGCGTCCAGCTGAGCGTGAAGCTCTCGCTCCGTCGAAGCTTGGTGGCCGTGACGACCTTGATGTGGGAGAGCAGACGATCTGGAATCTGGATCGATTCGGTCGTGGTGCCGTAGAACAGGTGGCCCATGGGGTACTCCCTTCGAAAGCGATTAGCTGTCCTTAGAACATACTCGACTAGTAACTAGTTTGTCTAACTATTATTTTCGACGTATAGTTCTCGGAAGAGCGGGAGGAGTGTGCCATGACCGATGTCGGATCCACGTCTCTTCGCTCCGCGCCCGCCGAGTCCACCGAAGAGGTGGCTTACTGGTACGGCGGCGAGCCGTCGGACCGCCGCCAGCGCAGCAAGGCCGTCCTCGAAGCGCTGCGGATCTACCGCGCGGCCGAGGTCGCCATGCGTCGCCGCACTCGCGACTCGATGTCGATGGGAGAGAACGAGCTCCTCGTTCTGCGGTACCTGTTGCGCGACTCGGCCCGCCGTGTCAAACCGGGGGAGCTCACGCGCTATCTCGGTCTCTCCACCGCCTCCACGACGGCGATCCTCGACCGTCTCGAACGATCGGGGCACGTCACGCGCGCAGCGAACCCCGACGACCGGCGCAGCATCTTCATCCAGGCCACCCCCCGCGCGCACGCCGAAGTGCGGCAGACGCTCGGGAACATGCACGATCGCATGCTCGCGGCGGTCATCGACATGACGCCCGAAGAAGCCGCCGCGGTGGTCGCTTTCCTCCGACGTATGAGCGACGCCGTGGACGGCGTGGCGGTCGAGCACCCGGCGGTTGGTTCCCCGTGATCTACGTGCTCGTCGGCGGCCCGCGCGACGGACAGCACGTGGATGACCTGCCTCGCGGCTACCGCCTCTCCCTCAGCGATCCCCAGCCCGAACCCTTCGGAGAGTTCGACACCGTCCGTGCGGTGTGGTTCGAACTCGATGAGGCCATGTTCCGCTCGCCGCAGCGGCGCGACTGAGGCGTATCTCACTCACGCCGGACCGGCAACCCGCCTCGGTTCCTCCCCCGCACCGGCGAAGGTAGGCCTATGCGATGCGTGACCTATGCCGGCGAGACCGTGATCACCACCGACGACGTTGCCGCGTCGTTGATCGAGTTGACCGCGGCGGTGGCGAAAGAGGGTCAGGCCGAAGCCGTCAGCATCCCCATCGTCACCGACGACAAGAAGGTCGCCCAGGCCGAGCTCGTGATCGGTGTCGGCAACGATGTCCTTTCCGCCCCGCTGGAGTGGCACGACGAAGAGCCGGACTTCTCGCACGCCGCCGCAGAGCTCAAGGACCACCGCCTCTTTCCGCGTCCGCATCTTCGGGCGGTCGAGCCCGCGTCGACCTCCGACGAGGAACCCTTCGACTACGACTTCGATCAGCCGACGCAGGCGTGAGCCGACACGGGTGAAATCGTCCCCGCGTGCGGGTGTACGCCCCGGGAGGGCTTGCCGCCGACGCTCGGCATCCGCTAGGTTCTCAAATCCGTGCCGATCGGCACGGTGAGCCGAGGAGAGACGAGACCATGACCGCGAACCGCGATCTGCGTCCGGAGCAGCAGGGAACGTACCTGTTGTTCCCGCTTTCGTCGTACCCTCCGGCGCCGGTCGTCTAGACATCCGTCTTCCCACGCCCCGCACCGTCAGGTCGGGGCGTTTCTCTTTCCACCGGGTGGGGGAGTGCCTCGTCCCGAGGCTCGACTCCGCGCGCGTCAGCGCACCACACGAAGGAAAGGACCCATGCAGAAGCTCACCGAACGTCTCGTGTCGTGGGCGAGCCTGATCGATTACAAGACCATCGACCAGGCCCGTACCTCGTCGCGCATGCCGTTCATCTACCCCCACCTCGCCCTCATGCCCGATGCCCACCTGGGCTTGGGTGCAACGGTCGGGTCGGTCATCCCGACGCTCGGGACGATCATGCCGGCGGCCGTCGGCGTCGACATCGGGTGCGGAATGATCGCCGTCAAGACGCAGTTCCGTGCCGCAGACCTCCCCGGTCGCGATCTCGCAGAGCTGCGGCAGCAGATCGAGCGCGCCATCCCGCTCTCGGCCGGTCGTGACAACCGCAAGATCGTCGCGACCGCCGAGCCGCGGGTGGCCGAGCTCGAGGCGCTCGCCGACGAGGCCGGGTTCGACCCCGCGTCGTACGCCGGTCACTGGCGGCACCAGCTCGGGTCGCTGGGCAGCGGCAACCACTTCATCGAGATCTCGCTCGACGAGAACGACGACGTGTGGATGTTCCTGCACTCCGGCTCGCGCGGCGTCGGCAACCGCATCGCGCAGCACCACATCACGGTGGCGCAGCGGCTCGCGAAGCAGTGGTGGATCGAGCTTCCGCACCCCGATTTGGCCTACCTCGTCGAGGGCACGCTGGAGTTCACTCGGTACATCAGCGAGCTCCGGTGGGCGCAGCATTTCGCCCTGCTCAACCGCGAAGAGATGATGGACCGCGTCGCGAACCAGCTCGGGCGATTCCTCGACGCCCCCGTCGAAGAGCGCGAGCGGATCAACTGCCATCACAACTTCACCGAGTCCGAAACGCACTTCGGCAAGCAGGTGTGGGTGTCGCGCAAGGGCGCGATCATGGCCGACGCCGGTCGTCCGGGCCTCATCCCGGGGTCGATGGGCACGGCCTCGTACGTCGTCGAGGGCCGGGGCAACCCCGTCGCGTTGAACTCCTCTCCGCACGGCGCGGGTCGGGAGTACTCGCGGTCGGCCGCCCGCAAGACCTTCACGCGCGAACAGCTGCGCGAAGCGATGGCGGGGATCGAGTACCGAGACACCGACGCGTTCATCGATGAGATCCCGCAGGCCTACAAGCCGATCGATCGGGTCATGGCCGACGCCGCCGATCTCGTCACGGTGCGGCACACGCTGCGCCAGATCGTCAACGTGAAGGGCGACTGAGACGGATGCCATGGCTGCCACACCGCAGCCATGGCATCCGCCGTTCGGCCGGGGTGGAATACATCGCTCGGGGGATGCGCGGACGGGCGTCGTTTCGCGACGATGGGGGAGAGCTCGCGAAGCCGCGCGGGCGGACACTTCCCCCCGGAGTGAAGATTCATGACCTCTGATCGTGCCCAGACCATCGACCATCATCACGACCCCTCCGACCGGAGTGAACGCCAGAGCACGTGCATTCGCCTCGCGCAGGCCCGCCTGGCGGCTTTCGTGGAGAGCACGGCAGACGACGTCGACGAGACCTCGGACGCGGCCGTGACCGCGCTGCGCTCGGCGGTGTCGTCGGGAGCCGACCTCGACCGCATCTCCGCCGAGCTCGAGGTGAGCACCGGTGCGATTCAGGCGATCGTCGACGGCTCGGTGCCGCTGCGCAGTCTTCATCCCGACGACCGTCTCCGGCCCCGCACCTGACGGGCGTAGTTTCGACGCGGTCGATGTCCCCGCCCTGGGGCCACTCGACTTCTGTGCGGGGTTACGCTCTGGGCATGAAGACCGGCGCCGCGGGCGGCTTTGCGACCATCGACTTCGAGACGACGGGCCTCGTCCCCGAACGTGACGATCGTGCGATAGAGGTGTCCGTCGTGCACTCGGACCCGGACGGAACGATCACGGGGCAGTGGGAGACGCTGATAAATCCGCGTAGAGACCTGGGTGCACAACGCATTCACAACATCTCCGCTCGCGAGATCATCAAGGCTCCTATTTTCGAGAGGGTCGCCGCCGAGCTGCTGGAGCTGCTGTCGGGTCGCGTGGTCGTCGCCCACAACGCGTCTTTCGACCTTCGATTCCTCAACGCCGAGCTCGATCGGATCGACTACAGGCGAGCCGACGACTTCGTCACGGCATGCACGATGCGCCTCGCCCGCACACATCTCGGCAGCGGCCTGGCCCTCGCGGATTGCTGCGATGCCTTCGGTATCCCGCTCGTGGGGGCGCATCGGGCTTCAGCTGACGCGCTGGCCACGGCCCGCCTGCTCGAAGCGTTCATCGCAAGCGGGGGGAGCGAGCAGTGGGATCCGCTTCTGCTGTCAGCCCCGCACCTGACGCCCTTCGATGGTGGGCGCGATGCGTGGCTCGCCCGGGACGAGGTGCCCCCCGTCACCCCCGGTTTCATCGACCGCATAGTGGTGCGGATCCCGGATGTCTCAGAGACCCATGAGCAAGCGGAGTATCTCGCACTCGTCGAGCGAGCCCTTCTCGATCGCTACCTCTCCGAGCACGAGAAGGACGCCCTCGTCGCTCTCGCTGATCGGTCCGGGATCGGGCGGGACACCGCGCATCGGTTGCACCGCGACTATTTCACCGCGTTGGTCAACGTCGTCTGGGCCGACGGTGTCGTCACGGATGTCGAACGGGCGGACGTCGAGCTCGTCGCCGCTCTGCTCGACATCGACGACGAGATGGTGTCCCGTCTTCTTCTCGCGCCGCCCACGCGTTTGACGTCACCTCCGACGGTCGTCCTACAGGAGTTCCTCCTCGCGCCCGGCGACGAGATCGTGCTCACCGGCGAGATGTCGCGTTCGAGGTCCGAGTGGGAGCGGGATCTTCGTTCAGCCGGCTTCGTTCCGAAACCCGCCGTGACCAAGCGAACAGCGATTCTCGTAGCCGCGGACCCCGACTCGCTGTCGGGCAAAGCGCGCAAGGCGCGGGACTACGGCGTCCCCGTCGTCGGAGAAGGCTGGCTGCGCGACCTGCTGGCGAGTGTTTGATGGGCGAGCGCAGGTTCGAATGGGGCGGTCTCAGCGCCGACCGCGGCGACTACGTGACCGCGGCGGAGGCACTGGCGATGCTCGAGGTGCTCGTCGTCGCCCAGGCCGACCTCGCCGTCACGACCGAGCTGCGTGACGGCGCCGCATGGGCGCGCTTCTCGCGTGGAGAGCGCTGGGCCGTCGTCTCGACGCCCGGCTCGCGGTGGTTCTCGGTCGAGACCGACACGGGCCACCGCCTGCAGATCGTCGACGCCAACACCTCGAAAGATCAGAGCGCCCAACTGCTCGCCGTCCATGTCGACGTGGCCGAGGCGTACGTCCGCGGCGAGGCGGTGCCGGTGCGCGCCGGTGGGCTCGGCGGTTCGGTGCTCGCGATCGACGTGAACGGACGGCAGGTGCTGTTGACACAGTCCGTCGGGCGCCGAGTGCGCGGTCTGTTCGGCCGATAGGCCCGGCGGCCGCTCCGGTCAAGCCGGTGCTCCTCGCTCGCGCTCTTGCCAGGCTGGAGGGGTACGCGACGAAGGGAAACCCATGAGCGACTCGCAGAACTCCGCACCCGCCGACGACGCCGCCGACCTCGGCGACGACCCCACGGTCAAGCCGAGCCAGGAGAACGACGTCGACGAGGAAGCCAAGGCTCCCTCCAAGGACGATCCGAACGCCGACCACCAGGCGACGGGAATCGGAGTCATCGGCGACGAGTGATCCGGATGCCGCGGAGCGGGCGTCGAGATCGTCGGCGGTCGCCCCGCGGGTCGGGGCGCGCCGCTCCACGGTGCTAATCTTGACCGGTCCGCCTCCGTAGCTCAGGGGATAGAGCGTTGGTTTCCGGTACCAAAGGTCGCTGGTTCGATTCCAGTCGGGGGCACATCGAGAAGGCCGCGATCATGACGATCGCGGCCTTCGGTCTTGCCGGGTTCAGCCCTCGTCGGTGACGGACCCGGTGGGCTCGGCGTCTTCGACGATGTGCTGCGAACCGAGCTCGTCCGCGACGGCCCGTCCCTGGTCCACGGCCTCTTCGCGGCTGGAGAAGCTCGCCGAGAGCTCGGGCCGGCCCTCGACCGCGTTCTCCCACTGTCCTCGGTTCGATCGTGTGGTCACGTCGTTCTGGCTCATGGCATCCATGTCACACCCGGGCTGTGTCCTCCACCCCCGTCTTGACAGGCGTTGTCAAGACCACCACGCGTTTCCGGCGAAGGCTGACATGCTGGGCAGTACCTTCGAAAGGGGTCTGTCATGAGTGTCGGAGCCGGTATCGCGCTGTTCGTCGTCGGTGCCATCCTCGCCTTCGCGGTCAACCTCCCCAACGACTTCGTCGATCTCACCACGATCGGCTACATCATGATGGGCGCGGGCGTCGTCGTCTTCCTCATCGGGGTCGTGATGCTGGTTCGTCGTCGCCAAACCGATACGGTCACCCGTACCGAAGGAGTGGGGGCGGCGCAGGTCACGCGCTCGAGCACGCGCTCCTCGAACGACGACCTCGTCTGAGCCCCGCGGGGTCGATCCCCGGAGAGCTGATATGACCGAACCCACCCCCACCGTCGCGTACGACCCTGCCGTCGACGACCTGTTCGATGGGCGCTATCGCCTCGGTCGCGTCCTCGGCCAGGGCGGATACGCGCGTGTCTACGAAGCCGTCGACACCGCTCTCGAACGCACCCTCGCCCTCAAAGTGATCGACGGCGACGGCGCCGACCCCTCCGACGTGGCCCGCGTGCGCTCCGAGATCCGGCTGCTCGCGTCCCTGTCGCACCCCTCGCTTGTAACGCTGTACGACGCCAAGCTCGACGCGCAGCCGGCCTACCTGGCCATGGAACTCATCGCCGGACCGACCCTCACCGACCGCATCGCGCGCGGACCGCTTCCGGGGCCCGATGTCGCCCGCATCGGTCGCGAGATCGCCGAGGCGTTCGCCGTCATCCACGGTCGCGGCATCGTCCACCGCGACGTGAAGCCCTCGAACATCCTCATCCGACCCGCCGCCCACGCCGGCGAGAGCCCGCGCGCGACCCTCGCCGACTTCGGCATCGCCTCGCTCGTGGGAGCGACGCGGGTGACGCGCGCCGACACGGTGATCGGCACCGCGGCGTATCTCAGTCCCGAGCAGGCCCGGGGGATGCCGGCCGGCCCCGCGAGCGATGTCTACGCGCTCGGACTCGTCCTGCTCGAGGCGCTGACCGGCTCCCGCCCCTTCGGGTCCCGCACCCCGCACGAGGCCCTCGCCGCCCGTCTCGTCGCGGCTCCCGATATCCCCGCGCAGATCCCGCCTGCGTGGCGTGGAGTTCTCGAGCGGATGACCGCGATCGAGCCGAACGAGAGACCGGATGCCACGGGCCTCATCTCCGAGCTCGGCACCCTCTCGGGGGTGACGGTGCCCGTATCGGCCCCGGCGAAGCCGGCCTCGCCTCTTCCGACGGCCGCCCTTGCCGGCAGCACCGGCCCCACGCGCGTCTTCGAGCCGTCCGCGAACCCGACTCGGCGCCGGGCCGACAGAAAGCCCTCGCCTCGCGCGCTCGTCATCGGCGCCGTCGTTGCGGTTCTCCTGGCCGTCGGAGGCATCGGCATCGCCGCAGCTGTCGGTTCCGGGGGCGGGGCCGACGAGCCCGCTCTGCCGTCGCTTCCCCAGCCCCTCGACCAGCACATGGACGACCTCTGGAAGCAGGTGGGTCCGTGATCCGCCGCGCCGCCCCCGCCGCGGGCCTCCTCCTCGCCGCGGCCATCGTCCTCGCGGCGTGCACCCCGCCGGCTGCGACCCCCACGGCCTGGCAGCAGAACGTGCAGACCGTGGCCGATCAGGCCTCTGGTGGCGACTACGCCTCGGCTCTCGCGAGCCTGGATGCTCTCGAGGCCGACGTGGTCGCCCGCCGTGACGCCGGCGAGATCTCCGCGGACGAAGCCGACGGCATCCTGAGTCGGATCGCCACCGTCCGCGCCGACCTGACTTCTCTGGTCCCGACCCCGACGCCCACCCCCACGACGGAGCCCACGCCCGAACCGTCGCAGGAGACGGTCACCGACGACGGCGGTGACGAGCCCGCCCAGCCGGCTCCCGATGACAAAGATTCGGGCGGGAAAGATGACAAGGGGCCGGGCAACGGCAACGGCAACGGCAAGGGTCCGGGCAAGAAAGACGGCTGAGCCGCTTCGCCCGGAGCGCGCCGAGGGGGTCGGAACGCGTGCGAGGATTGCCCGGTGCCGCGCCGCGTGACCGCTGAACTCGACCTCGATCTCGGGGCCTCCGTCGACCTCATCTTCCAGATCACCGCCGCACAGGGAGCACCCCTCGCGAGCGAGAACCTGACGTTCTCGCAAGGCGATCGTCACTACGCGCCGACCGAGCTCGTCGATCAGGCCGGGAGCCGGCTCCACCGACTCACCGCCGATCAGGGGCAGCTCTCGGTGCGGTACGAGGCGCTCGTGACGGGCCCCGCACACGGTCCGCGAACGAGCGATCTCGAGACCATCGGGTACCTCCGGCCGAGCCGGTACTGCCAGTCCGACGAGGTCTTCGCCCAGGCGCGGCGTCAGTTCCGCGGTCTGTCGGGGCGCGAGCTCCTGGCCGCGGTGTCGAGCTTCGTGGCATCCACCGTCACCTACACGCCCGGGCTCAGCATGGGCACCGACAGCGCCGTGACGACCCTGTCGACCGGTCAGGGCGTGTGCCGTGACTACGCCCACGTCGTGATCGCCCTCCTGCGCGCGATGGACGTGCCGGCTCGCTACGCGGCGTGCTTCGCCCCGGGACTGGAGCCGATGGACTTCCACGCCGTCGCCGAGGCGTACCTCGACGGGGCCTGGTACGTCATCGACGCCACGCGCCTCGCCGACCGCCGCTCGCTCGTGCGGATCGCCACGGGACGCGACGCGGCAGATTGCGCCTTCCTCAGCTTCCACGGCGGCTATGTCGGTCTGGAGCGGATGCACGTGGATGCCGTGCTCGAAGACGCCCCCGCTGCGGAGCCCGACGACCACGAGGCCCTGGTGCAGATCGCCTGACGCGGGCTCCCCGGCGACGCGCTCTAGACTTGACGGGTTATGGATCCCGCAGCCCTCTCCGCCGCCCTGCTCGCCGTCATCGCCCCGCTCGCCGAGGCGCGACGAGAGGGATCCTCGGCCGGGATCACCGCCGCCGACCTTCCGCTCGAGCGGCCCAAGAACCGCGACCACGGCGATTGGGCATCGAACGCCGCCCTGAAGCTCTCCAAGGTCATCGGGGTCAACCCCCGTGAGTTCGCGGCAGAGATTGCCGCGGGCCTCGAATCCGTCGACGGCATCGCGAGCGTCGAGGTCGCCGGCCCCGGCTTCATCAACATCCGCCTCGACGCCGCGGCCGCCGGTGCGCTGGCCCGCATGATCGTCGAGCAGGGCGCCGCGTTCGGCGCGAACGACAGCCAGCGCGGGAACACGATCAATCTCGAGTTCGTCAGCGCCAACCCGACCGGTCCCCTGCACATCGGCCACACCCGCTGGGCGGCCCTGGGCGACGCGATCGCCCGCGTGCTGCTCGCGAGCGGCGCGACGCTGGTCCGCGAGTTCTACATCAACGACGCCGGTGCGCAGATGGAGCGCTTCGGCCGGTCGGTGGTCGCCGCGATCGCCGGTGAGCCGACACCCGAAGACGGCTACGGCGGCGCCTACATCGCCGCACTCGCGGAGCGCGTCCAGGCCGCCCGCACCGACATCCTCGAACTCGACCGCGCGGAGCAGATCTCGGTCGCCACCGAGCTCGCCTACGGCTTCCAGCTCGGCGAGATCCAGGCCTCGCTCGCGCGGTTCAACGTGCACTTCGACGTCTGGTTCTCGGAGCGCGACCTGCACGCCCGCATCGAGGGCCAGCCGAGCCTCGTCGACGAGGCCGTCGACCGCCTGCGCGAGCAGGGTCACGTCTTCGACGAGGACGACGCCGTGTGGGTGCGCACGACCGACTTCGGCGACGACAAGAACCGCGTCATCCGTCGTTCGAACGGCGAGTACACGTACTTCGCCGCAGACGCCGCCTACTACCTGAACAAGGGCGACCGCGGCTTCGCGCACAAGATCTACCTGCTCGGCGCCGACCACCACGGCTACGTCCATCGCCTCAAGGCCCTCGCGGGTGCTGCGGGCGACGACCCCGAGAAGGACATCGAGGTACTCATCGGCCAGCTCGTCTCGATCAACGGTGCGCGCCTGTCCAAGCGGGCGGGGAACATCGTCGAGCTCGACGACCTGCAGGCGTGGCTCGGAACCGACGCCCTGCGCTACTCGCTCGCGCGGTACCCGGCCGACTCGCCGCTGACGCTCGATCCCGAGATCCTGCAGAAGCGCACGAACGACAACCCGGTCTTCTACGTGCAGTACGCCCACGCGCGCACGCACAATGTCGCGCGCAACGCCGCGGACTCCGGCGTCGACCGCTCAGAGTTCGCCCCCGAGCTGCTCGACCACGAGACCGAGTCGGCGCTCCTGGGCGCACTGCAGGAGTACCCGCGCATCGTCGCGTACGCCGCCGAGGTGCGCGAGCCGCACCGCGTCGCACGCTACCTCGAAGAACTCGCGGGCCTGTACCACCGCTGGTACGACAACTGCCGCGTCATCCCGCTCGGCGACGCCCCCGTCGAGTCCGTGCACCGCACGCGCCTGTGGCTGAACGACGCCACCGGCCAGGTGCTGCGAAACGGCCTCGACCTGCTCGGCGTCAGCGCTCCGGAGCGGATGTAGACGATGACGGATGCCACGGCCCCCCGCCGCCGCACCGGTCGGTGGATCGCCGTCCTCGTGGTCGTCGTCGTCCTGCTCGCCGGGGCGATCGTGGCCGCGGAGTTCATCGCCCGCTCGGTCGTGACCAGCACCGTGCGCTCGCTCGTCGTGAAGAACGTCGGCCTGCCCGACGATCAGAACGTCGACGTGTCGGTGTCGGGTCTGGTCCTGCCGCAGCTGCTGGGCGGACGCCTCGACGAGGTCGCCGTGTCGTCGAACGACGTGACCCTCGGGCCGATCACCGGCGACGTCCGGGTCGATCTGCGCGGCGTCCCCGTCTCGGGTGACGCGGCGGCGGACGGCGGAGTGGCTTCGGTGCGTCTCGACCAGGATCAGCTCAAGGCGCTGCTCGCCGAGGTCCCCGACCTCCCGGCCAGCACCGTCACCGTCGCCGCGCCCGACGTGGAGCTGGAGACCTCTCTCTCGCTCTTCGGCATCGCGATCCCCGTCGGCGTCGGGGTCACCCCCGGTGCCGCATCGGGTGATCTGACGCTCACGCCGTCGTCGTTCCAGGTGGGCGGCAACGCGATCGACGCCGACACCCTGCGCGGCCAATTCGGCGGCGTGGCCGATTCCGTTCTGAAGACGACGAGCCTCTGCATCGCTGACCGTCTCCCGAAGGGGCTCACCCTGACGTCGGCCACCGTCCAGGGGCAGGACCTCGTCGCGACCTTCGACGTGGCCGGCGGCATCCTGAACGATCCCGCCCTGCAGAGCGACGGCACCTGCGGCTGACCGTCCCGCCCGACGAAGAGCATCGCCCCGGACGTCCGCGTGTGCGTTCATCCCGGTCGCGTGCCGCGAAGCCCCCGCCCCTTCGGAACCGAGACAGTAGGGGCGGTCGTGTGGGAAAGGGGCGGCATGCGTCGTGCCCTAGACTGCAAGGACTGCCCGCCGCGTGACTCTCCGCGCGGGTGGGAGCCGTGATCCGCGGCCGTCGCGTCGCCGCAAAACCCGATTGGTCCCCCTGTGTCCGCCTCGCACTCCGCGCTCGTGCCCGCCTGGCTCACCGCCCCGGCCGAAGCGAACGAGCTCGTCGCCTCCGTCTGGCCCGCCTCGGCCCACCGCGTCGACGACGGGTCGGTCGAAGTCGGCGGGGTCTCGGTCTTCGATCTCCGTGACCGTTTCGGAACGCCGCTCTACGTCCTCGACGAGGACGAGGTGCGCGCCCATGCCCGTCGTGCGCGCTCCGCTTTCGATGCCGCGGCCGCACGCCACGGCATCCGGGCCCGCGTGTACTACGCGGGCAAGGCCTTCCTGTCGGCCGAGGTCGTGCGCTGGGTCGTCGCCGAGGGTCTCTCCGTCGATGTCTGCACGCGCGGTGAGCTCGAGGTCGCGCTCGCCGCGGGCGCCGACCCCGCGCGCCTGGGCTTCCACGGCAACAACAAGAACGTGAGCGAGCTCGAGCGCGCCGTCGAGGTCGGCATCGGTTCGGTCGTGGTCGACAGCCCGATCGAGATCGAGCGCCTCGCGGCGATCGCCGAGCGGCGCGGAGCCGTGCAGCCGGTGCTCGTGCGGGTGCGCACGGGCGTGCACGCCGAAACACACGCCTTCCTGGCCACGGCGCACGAAGATCAGAAGTTCGGCTTCTCTATCGAGGACGCGGCCGAGGCCGTCGCCCGCATCCGCGAGCTGTCGAGCCTGCGGTTCGTGGGGCTGCACGCGCACATCGGCTCGCAGATCTTCGACTCCTCCGGTTTCCGCGAGTCGGCCGCGCGCCTGGTCGACCTGCACGCCGATCTGCTGGCCGGGGGAGAGATCCCCCTTCTCAACGTCGGCGGCGGCTTCGGCATCTCCTACACGTCGGTCGACGACCCGAAGCCCATCGAAGAGATCGCCGACGGGATCGTCGATGCCATCGCCGACGAGTGCGCGGTGCGCGGCATCCCCCTGCCCGACGTCGCCACCGAACCGGGCCGTGTGATCGTCGGGCAGGCCGGGATCACCCTGTACGAGGTCGGCACGGTCAAGACCGTGACCGCGGGGGAGGACCTCGATCGCACCTACGTCAGCGTCGACGGCGGCATGAGCGACAACGCCCGCCCCGCGCTGTACGGCGCCGACTTCTCGGCGCGCCTCGTCTCTCGCGCGAGTTCCGAGACTCCCGCCCTCTCGCGCGTCGTCGGACGTCACTGCGAGTCGGGCGACATCGTCGTGGATGCCGAGTACCTTCCCGCCGACGTGGCACCGGGCGATCTGCTCGCGGTGCCCGCCACCGGCGCGTACTGCTTCTCCCTCGCGAGCAACTACAACTACACGCCGCGCCCGCCGGTTGTCGCGGTGCGCGACGGACAGGCCCGTGTGATCGTGCGCGGAGAGAGCATCGACGACCTGCTCGCGCGCGACGCCGGGATCCCGGCATCCGATTCCCCCCTTCCCCGAGGTACGACCTCACCACCCCACGGAGACACCGAATGACCGACTACCGCACGCTCCGCGTGGCGCTCCTCGGCGCCGGCGCCGTCGGCTCGCAGGTCGCCGACCTGCTGCTCAAGCACGGCGACGAGCTCGCCGACCGCGCCGGAGCGAAGCTCGAACTCGCCGGCATCGCCGTGCGCAATCTCGACGCCAAGCGCGACGTCGATCTCCCTCAGGAGCTGTTCACCACCGACGCAGACACCCTGATCGTCGGAAGCGACATCGTCATCGAGCTGATGGGCGGCATCGAGCCCGCACGCACGCAGGTGCTGCACGCGATCGCCTCGGGCGCCGACGTCGTCACCGCCAACAAGGCGCTGCTGGCCACGCACGGCTCCGAGGTCTTCGAGGCCGCCGATCAGGTGGGTGCCGAGGTGTACTACGAGGCCGCCGCCGCCGGTGCCATCCCGATCATCCGCCCGCTGCGCGACTCGCTCGCCGGCGACCGGGTGGTACGCATCATGGGAATCGTCAACGGCACGACGAACTACATCCTCGATCGCATGGACACCGAGGGCGCCGACTTCGCCGACGTCCTCGCCCAGGCGCAGGCCCTCGGGTACGCCGAGGCCGATCCCACCGCCGACGTCGAGGGCTACGACGCCGCGCAGAAGGCCGCGATCCTCGCCAGCCTCGCGTTCCACACGACCGTCCCGCTGGATGCCGTCCACCGCGAGGGCATCACCTCGGTCGACGCCGCGATGATCGAGTCGGCGCGTCACGCCGGGTACGTGATCAAGCTGCTCGCGGTGTGCGAGCGTCTGGCCGCCGAGGACGGCGGTACCGAATCGATCTCCGTGCGCGTGTACCCGGCCCTCGTCGAACGCACCCATCCTCTCGCGAGTGTGCACGGTGCGAACAACGCCGTCTTCGTGCAGGCCGAGGCCGCGGGCGACCTGATGTTCTACGGTGCCGGCGCCGGTGGCGTGCAGACCGCCTCCGCGGTCCTCGGCGACGTCGTCTCGGCAGCGCGCCGCCACATCGCGGGTGGTGTGGGCGTCGGCGAGTCGACGCGCGCGAACCTCCCGGCCGTGCCGATCGGTCGCGTCATCACGCGTTACCAGATCACCCTCGAGGTCGACGATCAGCCGGGCGTCCTCGCGACGGTGGCCGGGATTCTCAGTGAGGGGCGCGTCTCGATCGCGACCGTCGAGCAGACGGTCATCGAGGCGACTCCGGATGCCGGAGACTCGGGCGCTGCGACAGGCTCATCGACCGGAGCGGGATCCGCCCGCCTGGTCATCGGAACACACAAGGCACGCGAGCAGGATTTGAGCGAGACCGTCGAGCGTCTCGCCGCGAGCGGCGTCGTCGAGCGCGTGGTCTCCGTGCTGCGTGTGGAAGGGAATTGACATGGCACACCTCTGGGGCGGAGTCCTCCGCGAATACGCCGACCGTCTGGGTGTCACCGACGCCTCCACTGTCGTCACCCTCGGCGAGGGCGGCACGCCGCTGCTTCCGGCGCCGGCGCTCTCGCGCCGCACCGGCGCCGACGTGTGGGTGAAGTACGAGGGGATGAATCCCACCGGGTCGTTCAAGGATCGCGGCATGACCGTGGCTCTCTCGCGTGCCGTCGAGCACGGCGCCAAGGCCGTCATCTGCGCCTCGACCGGCAACACCTCGGCCTCCGCCGCCGCGTACGCCGCGCACGCCGGCATCACCGCCGCGGTGCTCGTGCCCGAGGGCAAGATCGCCATGGGCAAGCTCAGCCAGGCCGTGGCCCACAACGGCCGGCTCATCCAGATCCGCGGCAACTTCGATGACTGCCTCGAGATCGCGCGCGAGCTCGCCGACCACTACCCGGTGCACCTGGTCAACTCGGTGAACCCCGACCGCATCGAGGGGCAGAAGACCGCCGCCTACGAGGTCGTCGAGGTTCTGGGCGACGCCCCCGACTTCCACTTCATCCCCGTCGGCAACGCCGGCAACTACACCGCCTACTCGCGCGGCTACCGCGAAGAGGCCGCCCGCGGTGTCTCCACCCGCGTGCCGCGCATGTTCGGCTTCCAGGCCGCCGGCTCCGCGCCCCTCGTGCGCGGCGAGGTCGTCAAGCAGCCCGAGACCATCGCGAGCGCGATCCGCATCGGCAACCCCGCGTCGTGGGAGCTGGCTCTCGAGGCGCGCGACGCCACCGACGGCTACTTCGGCGCGATCGACGACGCCGGCATCCTCGAGGCGCAGAAGATCCTCGCCGGCGAGGTGGGCATCTTCGTCGAGCCCGCCTCCGCGATCAGCGTCGCGGGTCTGCTCGAACGCGCCGAGGCCGGGGTCGTCCCCGCGGGCGCCAAGGTCGTCCTCACCGTCACGGGCCACGGGCTCAAGGACCCCCAGTGGGCCCTGCGTCGCGCCGACGGCACCGACGTCTCGCCCACTGTCGTCGACGCCGCCACCTCGGAGGTCGCCTCCGTGCTCGACCTGCAGCCGGTGACCGCGTGAGCTCAGGCCCCGGTCGTCGGGTCGCCGTCCGCGTTCCCGCCACCAGCGCGAACCTCGGGCCCGGCTTCGACACCCTCGGCCTCGCCCTGAGCGTCTACGACGAACTCGTCGTCGAGCAGCTCGACGGCGATCGCCTCGAGATCGAGGTCGAGGGCGAGGGGACGGTCGACGTCCCCCGCGACGCCTCGCACCTCGTGGTGCGCGCGATGGCGCACACCTACGCCTCGGTCGGTCGCTCCCTTCCGGGGCTCCGGCTGACGGCGCACAACGTGATCCCGCACGGGCGCGGCATGGGGTCGTCGGGGGCCGCGGTGGTCGCCGGCATCCTGGCCGCCAAGGGCCTGCTCGAGGGAGAGGCCGCCTTCAGCGACGTCGACCTGCTGCGCCTGGCCACCGAGATGGAGGGCCACCCCGACAATGTCGCACCGGGCCTCTTCGGCGGCCTCACCATCGCGTGGATGGATGCCGAGGGCCCCCAGCACAAGCAGCTCATCGTGCATCGTGGTGTGTCGCCGCTGGTCTTCGTGCCGAGCTTCACGATGTCGACCGCCGTCGCCCGGAGCCTGCAGCCGCTGCAGGTGCCGCGCGAGGATGCGGTGTTCAACGTCTCTCGCTCGGCTCTGCTGATCGCGGCGATGACGCAGAGCCCCGAGCTCTTGATGGCCGCCACCGAAGACAAGCTGCACCAGAACTATCGCGCCCAGGCCATGCCCGAGACCGATCGGCTCGTGCGGGCGCTGCGGGCCGAGGGCTTCGCCGCCGTCGTCTCCGGTGCCGGGCCCAGCGTGCTCGTGCTCGCCGACGGTCCGGGGCAGCGACTTGCCGCCGCAGATCTTATGGCATCCGTGGTCGACACCCCGTGGCAGGCGCTCATGCTCGCCGTCGACGTCAAGGGTGGTACAGTGAAAAACGCAGAGGGTTCCGCGTAACTTCGCGAATCTGAGCCTCTGCACCACCTGCGAAATCCGCAACACATCGCGAACCCGGTATCGGCTGCAGTCTCCCGAACCGCTGGTGTCCTTCGTCTGCGTTCTGCACGGCGAAGCGCGATCTGATCACGTTTCATTTTCTGAGGAGCACTCGTGGAGTCCATCTCCGAGACCCAGCCCGTCGACGCGCCCGAGGGTGCAGAGATCCCCACCGAAGAGCAGCCCACGGCTGCGGTGGAGGGCACCGATACCGAGCAGACCGACGCGCCCGAGGGCGAAGCCGCCCCCGAGGCCGAGGAGGCCCCGGTCGCCGCTGACGCCGCCCCCGAGGCGCTGTTCACCGACGACGCTCTCGCCGCCGAGGCCCCGGCCAAGACGGACGCGTCCGCCGCCGACGAGGCGCCCGCCGCCGAGGTCGCCGCGGAACCTGCCGTCGAGGAGGCAGCGCCGGTCGAGAAGCCCGCGCGCGCCCCGCGCAAGCGTGCCCCGCGCCGTGCCAAGAGCGCGACCGCCGAAGAGACGGCCGCCGCCGAGGCCGCCGCCGCCGAGGAGAAGGCCGCCGCCGTCGCCACCGAGGCGCCCGCCGTCGAGGCCGCGACCGACGAGTCCGCGACGACCCCCGTCACCACGGCCGCCGACGTGGCGGAGGACACCGACACCCCCGCGGCCGACGAGGTCGCTGTCGAGGCCCCCGCCGCCGACGCCGCGCCCGCTGACGCGGCACCCGCTGACGCCGCCCCCGCCGACGCCGCACCCGCCGACGCGGCACCCGCTGACGCGGCGCCCGCCGAGCAGGTCGACGCCGCGCCCGCCGATGCTTCCACCGAGCAGACCGACGAGACCCCGGCCCGCGGCCGTGGCCGCAGCCGCTCGCGAAACCGCAACCGCAACAAGGCCGACGCCGACAAGGCCGAGGCGCCGGCGCAGCCCGCCGCCGACGAGGCGGAAGCCCCGCAGCAGCAGGGCGGCCAGCGCGAGAACGCTCGCGACAACGGGTCGCAGAGCGGCCAGCGCGACGGCGGCCAGCGTGACAACGCCCAGAACGGCCAGCAGGCCCAGCAGCAGCAGGGCGGGGCGACCAACAGCCGCAACCGCCAGCGCAACAAGCGCCGCGGCCAGACCACCACTGGCGACGAGTTCGAGACCGAGATCGGCGAGGACGACGTGCTCGTCCCCATCGCCGGCGTCCTCGACGTGCTCGACAACTACGCGTTCGTGCGCACCACCGGTTACCTGCCCGGCCCGAGCGACGTCTACGTCTCGCTCGGTCAGGTCAAGAAGTACAATCTCCGCAAGGGCGACGCCGTCGTCGGCGCCATCAAGCAGCCCCGCGAGGGCGAGCAGCAGGGCCGTCAGAAGTACAACGCCCTCGTGCAGGTCGACTCGATCAACGGCCTGTCGGTCGACGACGCCGCCGCGCGCGTCGAGTTCAACAACCTCACGCCCCTCTATCCGCAGGAGCGCCTGCGCCTGGAGACCGGCCCCGAGAAGCTCACGCAGCGCATCATCGATCTGGTCGCTCCCGTCGGCAAGGGTCAGCGCGGCCTGATCGTCGCGCCCCCGAAGGCCGGCAAGACGATCGTTCTGCAGCAGATCGCCAACGCGATCGCCACGAACAACCCCGAGGTCCACCTCATGGTCGTGCTCGTCGACGAGCGCCCCGAAGAGGTCACCGACATGCAGCGCACGGTCCGGGGCGAGGTCATCGCCTCGACGTTCGACCGCCCGGCCGAAGACCACACCACGGTCGCCGAACTGGCCATCGAGCGCGCCAAGCGTCTGGTCGAGCTCGGCCGCGACGTCGTCGTGCTGCTCGACTCGATCACCCGCCTCGGCCGCGCGTACAACCTCGCCGCCCCCACCTCGGGGCGCGTGCTGAGCGGCGGCGTCGACGCCTCGGCGCTGTACCCGCCCAAGCGCTTCTTCGGCGCCGCGCGCAACATCGAGAACGGTGGATCGCTCACCATCCTCGCCACGGCCCTGGTGGAGACCGGCTCCAAGATGGACGACGTCATCTTCGAAGAGTTCAAGGGCACTGGCAACAGCGAGCTGCGCCTGAACCGCCAGCTCGCCGACAAGCGCATCTTCCCGGCCGTCGACGTCAACGCGTCGAGCACCCGCCGTGAAGAGATGCTGCTGTCGAACGACGAGGTCAAGATCACCTGGAAGCTCCGTCGCGCGCTGGCCGGCCTCGAGCCCCAGCAGGCCCTCGAGGTCGTGCTCGGCAAGCTCAAGGAGACCCAGTCCAACGTCGAGTTCCTCGTGCAGATGCAGAAGTCGATCCCGGCGCCCGCGCGCGGCGGTGACGACAACAGCATCCGCTGATCGGGGCGGGAGGCGCGATGTCGGAGCCCGCGATGTTCGAGTCGGTCCGCGGACTGCTCGAGGAGCACAAGGCCGTCCAGGAAGAGCTCTCCGACCCGGCCGTGCATGCGGACGCCGCGCGCGCCAAGCGCGTCAACCGGCGGTACGCCGAGCTCTCGCGAATCGTCACGGCACACGAGGCCTGGGTCGCGGCATCCGACGACCTCGAGGCCGCTCGCGAACTCGCGCGAGAGGACGACGCGTTCGCCGACGAGGTGCCAGGGCTCGAAGAGCGGGTCGCCGAGACGCAGGAGCGTCTGCGGCGTCTGCTCATCCCGCGCGACCCCGACGACGCCCGCGACGTCATCATGGAGATCAAGGGCGGCGAGGGGGGAGCCGAGAGCGCCCTCTTCGCGGCCGACCTGCTGCGGATGTACCTGCAGTACGCGGCGTCCATGGGCTGGAAGACCGAGCTCCTCGAGCGCACCGAGTCCGACCTGGGCGGCTACAAAGACGTGCAGGTCGCGATCAAGGGATCGTCGAGCGACCCCGCGCAGGGCGTCTGGGCCCACCTGAAGTACGAGGGTGGTGTGCACCGCGTGCAGCGCGTCCCGGCGACCGAGTCGCAGGGGCGCATCCATACTTCGACCACGGGTGTGCTGGTCTTCCCGGAGGTCGACGAGCCCGAAGAGGTCGCGATCGACCCCAACGATCTCAAGATCGACGTGTTCCGCTCGTCGGGTCCCGGCGGACAGTCCGTCAACACGACCGACTCGGCCGTTCGCATCACCCACGTGCCCACGGGCATCGTCGTGTCGATGCAGAACGAGAAGTCGCAGCTGCAGAACCGCGAGGCGGGCATGCGCGTGCTGCGCGCCCGCCTTCTCGCCAAGCAGCAGGAGGAGCGCGACGCGGTCGCCGCCGACGCGCGCAAGTCGCAGATCCGCGGCATGGACCGCTCCGAGCGCATCCGCACATACAACTTCCCCGAGAACCGCATCGCGGACCACCGCACCGGTTACAAGGCGTACAACCTCGACCAGGTCATGGACGGCGCCCTCGGCCCGATCATCGAGTCGGCCATCACGGCCGACGAGGAAGCGCGCCTCGCGGCCCTCGCCGACTCCTAAGCTCGGGTGGTGCTCACCGCCGCCCAGATCGTCACCTTCGACGACACTCCGCCCCCGCCCGGGCTCTCACCGTGGGTCGGCTCGCCCGAGCAGGCGCGGCACATCGAGATCGTGGAACCGGATGCCGACTGGCCGGGGGTCTTCGACACGCTCCGCGCGGGCATCGTCGAGGCGCTCGGCGAGCGTGCGCTGCGGATCGAGCATGTGGGTTCGACGTCGGTGCCGGGGCTGGCCGCCAAACCCGTCATCGACATCGACCTGATGGTCGCCGACACCGACGACGAAGACGCCTACGTGCCCGCCCTCGAGTCGCTCGGGTTCGTGCTCCGCGTGCGCGAGCCGTGGTGGCTCGGGCACCGCTGCCTGGTCTCGGGCGAGCCGGCCGCCAACCTGCACGTGTGGCCGCCCGACAGCCCCGAGGCGGCGCGGCACCGCATCTTCCGCGACTGGCTTCGCACAGACGCGGCCGATCGGGAGCGGTACGCCGCGGTCAAGCGCGAGGTCGCGGCCGACGGCTTGATGAGCGAGTACAACGCCCGCAAAGAGGGCGTGATCCGTGAGATCTACGCACGAGCATTCGTGGCCGCGGGACTTGTGCCCTGACGTCCGCGGTGCCGGCGTGCGACCGTCCGTCCACGACGGTGCGGGATCTCCGGCCCGGACGCAGTACGGGACGCCCCGGCGGTCGGCGACGTGCCGGATCTCCCGCGCGCCATCGCTGAGTGGTCAGGAGCCCCATACGGGCGGGTGGGGGAGCGGACCGCGACGGCTTTCGAGCTGCGCGGCGAGCGACAGCAGGACCGCCTCGCCCCCGGGACGCCCGACCAGCTGGACCGAGACAGGGTGGCCGGTGCCGTCGGCGACGACCGGGAGCGTGATCGCGGGGAGCCCCGCGACGTTGACGAAGCTCGAGTACGGCGCGTATTCGACCTGCATCGCGAACGTGCGCTCGGGGCTGTGCCCCGCGTACGCGCCCACCGGTTGCGGAGCCTGAGCGAGAGCGGGCATGAGGACGGCGTCGAAGGCGGCGAAATCCGCGATCGTCCGCCGCTCGAACGCCCGTGCGGCGGCGAGCCCGTCGAGCAGGTCGAGAGCGTCGAGCCGGCGTCCCTCTTGCACGAGCCACGCGGTCAGCGGTTCCACGAGGTCCATGTCGGCTTCGCCGAGAGGAATCCGCGCCGCGCTCGCCCGCCAGAGCACATGGAACAGCGACGCGTATCCGACCGGATGCCAGTCGGCATCCGTCACCGCGTGACCCGCGTCGGCGAGCCAGGCGGCGGCGGTGTCGAAGGCGTGCCGGGCGTCGACGTCGAGGCGGATGTCTTCGTCGTCGTCCCACGGAGAGACGGTGGTGGCACCGATGCGGAGGTCGACCTGCTCGCGACGCGCGGCTGCGACGAACGGCCCGGTTCCCGAGGCGGCCGTGGCGTAGCGGAACGGGGCGAGACCGACGAGCGCGTCGAGCAGCAGCCCGGCGTCCTCGGCCGAGCGCGCGATCGGCCCCGTCACGGACAGGCCGTCGGGGGAGTCGAAGCCGGAACCGAGGGGCAGTCGCCCGCGCGAGGGCTTCAGCCCGACGACGCCGACGGTCGAGGACGGGATGCGGATGGACCCGCCACCGTCCGACCCCACGGCCGCGGGCAGAAGGCCTGCCGCAACAGCGACCGCGGCACCCCCGCTCGACCCGCCCGCTCCCGAGGACGGGCGCCAGGGATCGCGGGTCGGGGCGTGGATGAGCGGCTCGGTGAAGCCGGTCAGACCGAATTCCGATGTGCTCGTCTTGCCGAGGTTGATGGCCCCGGCGGCGTCGAGGGCGTCGGCGAGAGGGTCGGATGCCACGGGCACGTGGCTCACGCGTGCCCTCGACCCGTAGCGGGTGGCGACGCCGGCGCGCGCCACGAGATCCTTATCGGCCAGCGGGACGCCCCAGAGGGCGCCGTGCGGGGTGCCGGCGCCGAGTGCGTCGGCGCGGTGGAGGGCGGCGTCCGGGGTCGTCTCGACGAAGGCGCCCAGGTCGGAGAACCGGGCGATGCGGTCGAGATAATGTGCGGTCAGCTCGCGCGGACTCACCGTCCCGCTCGTCAGCTCCGCGAGCTGCGCGACCAACGTCAGATCGTGCAGGCGCGTCATGCCACGAGCCTACGGTGTCGGGACCGTGCGACATCCGGCCGGCGGTCTGCGCGTCCGCAGCCCCGTCGCAACACGCCAGTGACGGTGCTCGGCGATGTCGCGACCGGATCTCAGCCGGCGCGCTCCCACGCGGCCACGTCCGCGTCGAGTTGCGCGAGCACCTCGCGCGGAGAGTGACCGAGATGGTGGCGGAACGCACGATGCAGGTGCGAGAGATCGCTGAATCCCCACTTCGCGGCCAGATGCGTCATCGTCGCCCGACCGCGCTCGGCCCGCAGGTCCTCGGCGCACGCGAGGACACGCGTGCGCATCACCGTCTGTCCGTAGGTCAGGGGCGCGCTTTCGTACAGTTGGTGGAGCTTGCGCACCGAGATGGCGAAGTGGCGGGCCATCGCGGCGGGGGAGGTGTCGGCGAACCGGACGTGCCGTTCGAGATGGTGCTCGATGCTCCGGCGCAGCACCTCGTCACCGCCTGCCTCCTCGCGGAGGGCGTCGGTTCGCGTCGAGGGGGAGAGCGCGCGACTGAGGGACGCCACGGCTGCTCCCACAGCATCCGCTTCGCTGTCGCTCATTTGCGACGCCTGTGACCACGACGAGCGCAGGGTGTCGGCGAGGACGGCACCGAGCCCTGTGCCCGTCGAGAACGTGCGGGCCGTGGCCTCGGCCCGCAGGCTCTCGGGTACGTCGCGTACGGGAACGCGGAACGACACGGTGCGCCACGGGTCGAGGTAGTCCAGAGTGAACGAGCGGGTGGCATCCACGATCGTGAACGTCCCGGGGCCCCCTCTCCGAAGAGCAGCTCGGTCTCCGCCTGCAGGCGCGCGAGTTCGCCGAGACCGTCCTCAGCCAGGTCCCCGACCTCATCGCGCCGATCCCCGACCCTCTCGACCGGTTCCGCGCCCTGAAGCCCTTCTATCAGCAGATGGTGGATGCCGGTTTCGTCAAGGCCCTCATCCCCGTCGAGAACGGCGGGCACAAGTTCAGCAACCTGCAGTTCGCGCTCGCCTGCGAGGAGCTCGCGCGCGTCGAGATCAACACTCCGACCATCGTCCTCGGTACGGGTCTCGGCACGTTCCCCATCATCACGGCGGGCACACCCGAGCAGAAGGAGCGCTTCCTCGCGCCGTTCGTCGACGGCAGCCCGGCTCTCGCGGCCATCGCTTTCACCGAGGCCGCCGGGGGCGCCAACTTCGACCACCCCGATCCCCGTTACGGGGTGCAGACCTTCGCCGTCCGCGACGGGGACGAATGGGTCATCAACGGCCGCAAGGCCTACACGACCAACGCCTCCGGCTGGGACGACGAGGGCGCCGATATCATCAGCGTCGTCTGCCGCATCGACGAGACGAAGCCGCCGGCCGAGTCGCTCGCGATCATCGTGGTCGAGAAGGGCACGCCCGGAGTGACGTTCTCGGGCATCATCGACACGATCGGCCACCTCGCCACCAACTCCCCGTACGTGGACTTCGTCGACGCACGCGTGCCGGTCGAGAACCTCATCGGTGCCCCCGGCGACGGGCTCGCGCTGACGAAGGGCTCGTTCTCGTGGACGTGCTCGAGTATCGCCGCGGCCGCCGTCGGAAAGATGCGCCGCGCGTTCGAGATCGCGTTCGATTTCGTCTCGACCGAGAAGCGCTCCGGCAGCGTGCCGGTCATCGACCACCAGAACGCCGGCTACATGCTCGCCGACATCAAGACCCGTATCGAGGTGGGCCGGTACTTCGCCTGGAAGGCCGCGGACCACTTCGACAAGACCGGGGGCCTCGACCGCGAGCTGTCGAACATGTCGAAGATCTACAATTCCGAGCTGTCGGTGCAGACCGTCTACGACGCGATGCGCCTCGTGGGCGTGGACTCGTACGGCGACCGCGCTCCACTCGGCGACATCATGCTGGATGTGCTCTGCCTACCCATCTACGACGGGGGCAATATGGGCGTGCGTCGCCGGCATCTGCACGAGATGCTGCGTACCCCCGGGTACGACCCCCTGGCCGCGGCGGAGAACCGCCTGTCGGTCTGATCGAGCCGCTTCTGTGCGGGCCCGCGGCGATGGCGGGTCCGCACAGGAGTGTTCAGATCCAGTACTCGGGCGTCGTCAGCACCGCTCGGGTGTCTTCGCCGGCGCGGCGCTGACGCGCAGTGGCGGGAACGCCCACGAGCACGCTGTCGGCCGGTGCGTCCCGCGTGACGACGGCGTTCGCCCCCACGACGGAGCGAGCCCCGAGAGTGATCGGCCCGAGGATCTTCGCCCCCGCGCCGACCGCGACCCCGTCGTGCAGGGTGGGGTGGCGCTTCCCGCCCTCGCGCTGACGACCGCCGAGGGTGACGCCGTGATACAGCATGACGTCGTCGCCGACCTCGGCGGTCTCGCCGATCACGACGCCCATTCCGTGGTCGATGAAGAAGCGGCGTCCGATCGTGGCACCGGGGTGGATCTCGACCCCGGTGAGCCACCGCGTCACCTGCGACAGGGCGCGCGCGGGGAAGCGCAGGCCGCGCCGCCAGAGGCGGTTCGCGATCCGGTACGACCAGACGGCGTGCAGGCCCGGATAGAGCAGGGCGATCTCGAGACCGCCGCGCGCCGCGGGGTCGCGGAGTTTGGCGGCCGAGATGTCGTCGCGCAGGTGGGAGAGGACCCCCACGTCAGTCTTCGCGCAGGTGCTCGTAGAGCGCGGTCGAGAGGTACCGCTCGCCGTACGAGGGGATGATGACGACGATGTTCTTGCCGGCCGCCTCGGGGCGACGAGCGACCTCGAGGGCCGCCCAGATCGCCGCACCCGACGACATGCCGACGAGGATGCCGTCCTTGGCCGCGGTCTCGCGGGCGAGGCGGATCGCGTCGTCGAACTCGACGTCGATCACCTCGTCGATGATGTCGCGGTCGAGGATCGCGGGCACGAAGTTGGGGCCGATGCCCTGGATCTTGTGGGGTCCGGGGTGGCCCTTCGTGAGCACGGGGGAGTCGGCGGGCTCGACGGCCACGACCTTCACTCCGGGTACGCGCTCCTTGAGCACCTGGCCGACGCCGGTGATGGTGCCGCCGGTGCCGATGCCGGCGACGAAGTAATCGACCTTGCCGTCGGTGTCGCGCAGGATCTCTTCCGCCGTGGTCTTGCGGTGGATCGCGGGGTTCGCCTCGTTCTCGAACTGGCGGGCCCAGACCGCGCCCGGCGTCTCGGCGACGATGCGCTTGGCCTCGTCGACGGCGTGCGACATGCCCTTGGTCGGATCGGTGAGGACGAGCTCCGCCCCGAAGGCTTTGAGGAGGATGCGGCGCTCCTTCGACATCGACGCCGGCATCGTGAGAATGACCTTGTAGCCGCGGGCGGCGCCCACCATGGCGAGGGCGATGCCCGTGTTGCCGCTCGTCGATTCGACGATGGTGCCGCCGGGCGTCAACTCGCCCGAGGCCTCGGCCGCGTCGACGATCGCGATGCCCAGGCGGTCCTTGACGCTCGACGCGGGGTTGTAGAACTCGAGCTTGGCGAGGATCTGGCCGCCGGCGCCCTCGGCGACGCGGTTGAGCCGCACGAGCGGCGTGTCGCCGAATGCAGAGGTGATGTCGGAGTGGATGCCGGGCATGGCTCGCCTTTCGCCGTCGGTCGGGACGCGATCATTTTAGGCGAGCCTTCCGACACCGCCGGCCCGTGTGACGCCGCGCGACTAGGCTGGGCTCCCGTCATGCCAGAGACCGTCCCGCCCCCTGCCCCCGTCGCCGTTTCCGTCGCGGATGCCGTGCGCTCCGCCGCCCAGCGACTGCACGCGGCGGGAGTGCCCGACCCCCAGGTCGACGCCGAGTTGCTCATGGCCCATGTCCTCGGCTCCTCCCGCGGTGGCGTTCAAGCAGCCGCGGTCCGAGGGGACCGGATGCCGGAGTCGGCCGCGCGGGCGCTCGCCCCTCTGATCGACCGCCGCGCGGCTCGCGAGCCGCTGCAGCACCTCACCGGTCTCGCCCCGTTCCGCTCGATGGAGCTCGCCGTGGGCCCGGGCGTCTTCGTCCCGCGCCCCGAGACCGAGATGGTGGCCCAGCTCGCGATCGACGCGTTGCGCTCCGCGGCATCCGAGGCTCCGATCGCGGTCGATCTCGGCACCGGCTCCGGAGCCATCGCGCTCGCGATGGCCACGGAGGTGCCGTATTCGCGCGTGTTCGCGGCGGAGAACTCGGTCGACGCGTTCGTCTGGACGAAGCAGAACGTGGCCCGACTCGGCGCCGAAAACGTCACGCTCGCCTTCGTCGATCTCGCCGACGCGTTCCCCGAACTCGACGGAACCGTCTCGGTCGTGGCATCCAACCCTCCCTACGTCCCGGATGACGCGATCCCGCGCGATCCCGAGGTGCGCCTCTACGACCCGCCGGCGGCGCTGTACGGAGGACCGGACGGCCTGGATGCCGTGCGCCACCTCAGCCGCGTCGGACTCCGCCTCGGCCACTCCGGTGCGACTCTCGTCATCGAGCACGGCGAGTGGCAGGGGGCGGCGATTCGCGACATCCTCACCGCCGACGGCTGGCGCTCGGCTGCGACCCACCCCGATCTGACGAGCAGGGACCGCGCTACGACCGCCACCCGCCCGTGACCACGCGGGTGGCGGCGCGGGACTAGACTGACGCGCGTTATGTCACCCGTCTACGACTGCCGTGACGAATCGCAGCTGCTGTCCGGAATGCGCCACGCGCGTCAAGCGATCGGCCGCGGCGAACTCGTCGTGCTTCCCACCGACACCGTCTACGGAATCGCCGCAGACGCGTTCAACGCGCGCGCCGTCGCGGGCCTGCTCGAGGCGAAGGGGCGCGGGCGACAGCAGCCGCCGCCGGTCCTCGTTCCCGGTGTCGGTACGCTGCGGGCCCTCGTCGCAGAGATCCCTCCCGCCGTCGACGACCTCGTCCGCGAGTTCTGGCCGGGCGGACTGACGATCGTGCTCCCCGCGCAGCCCTCGCTCTCGTGGGACCTCGGTGACACCCACGGCACGGTCGCGGTCCGCATGCCCGCGCAGAAGATGACGCTCGAGCTCCTCGAAGAGACCGGGCCGCTCGCCGTGTCGAGCGCGAACCTCACGGGTCGCGCCGCGGCGGTCGACATCGACTCCGCCCGCGACATGCTCGGCGACAGCGTGGCCGTCTACCTCGACGCCGGCGTCAGCGAGACGGGCATCGCCTCGACGATCATCGACGCGACGACGCTCGTCGGGGGAGCGGAACCCCGGATCCGCGTCTTGCGCGAGGGGGCGATCTCGCGCGACCGTCTGCGCGCGGTGGTGGGCGACCTCCTCGAGCCCGATCCCGTCGACGACGTCGCCGATCCGTCGGCGGCACCGTCCGCGACGACCCCGGATGCCGAGGCGCCGGGTCCGTGACCCAATACCTCCTCACCATCCTGTTCACGGCGGCGGTCACGCTCGCGCTGTCGTGGGTGGTGTGGAAGCTCGCCCTGCGGTTCAAGCTGTACCCCGGCATCCGCGACCGCGACGTGCACAAGACCCCGACCCCGCGGCTCGGCGGCGTCGCCATGTTCCTCGGCGTGGTGGCGGCCTTCGCGCTCTCGAGCAAAAACCCGTACTTCGCGATCTTCTGGATCGACCCCGTGCCGGTGCTCTCGCTCCTCGGCGCGGTGCTGCTCATCGTGCTCGTCGGCGTCGCCGACGATCTGTGGGATCTCGACTGGATGATCAAGCTCGGGGCGCAGTTCGTAGCGGCCGGCGTCATCGCCTGGTTCGGTCAACTGCAGATCCTGTCGCTTCCGATCGGTGCCCTCACGGTGGGATCGAGCTGGGTGAGCTTCCTGCTGACCGTGTTCGCGATGGTGGTGGTCATGAACGCCGTGAACTTCATCGACGGTTTGAACGGCCTGGTGGCGGGCGTCTGTCTGATCGCGAACGGCGTCTTCTTCGCGTACTCGTACCTTCTCGTGCGCGACACGGGAGCGAGCACCTACTTCAACCTCGCCTCCTTCATCGCGGCGGTGCTCGTGGGGGCGTGTCTGGGGTTCCTGCCGATGAACTGGACTCCGGCCAAGCTCTTCATGGGCGATGCCGGGGCGCTCATGCTCGGGCTGCTCATGGCGAGCTCCGCCGTCGCGATCACCGGACAGCTCGACCCCGCCGTTCTCGACCCGGAGAAGATCGGCCGTTCCCAGCTGCTCGGGGCGTTCATCCCCATCCTGCTGCCCGTGGTCATCGTGCTGCTCCCCCTGCTCGATTTCGGTCTCGCGGTGGTGCGGCGGCAGTGGGCGGGCCGGTCGCCCTTCTCGCCGGATCGCAAGCACCTTCACCACCGCATGCTCGATATGGGGCACACCGACCGCGACGCGGTCCTCATCTTCTACAGCTGGACCGCCGTGGTGAGCCTCGCGTTCCTGCTGATGTACATCGGCACCCAGCAGGGCTGGCCCGGCGACTATGCGATCGGCATCGCCTTCGGCGTGACCGGCGTCGCCGCGTGCGCCGTCCTCACGCTCCTGCCCTCCCAACACCGTCTGCGGCTGACCCGCCGCCCCCGACCCACCCGACCGGAGTCCCCCTCATGAGCAGTGTTCCTCCCGCCCCTCGCCGCCCTCTCTCCAGTACCCCGGTGCTGCGCACCGCCCTGGTCTGGGGCGGCATCGTGACGGCGGTGCTCCTCGTTCTCGGTGCCGTGCTCGGCTTCCTCGTCGGAGGTGGGGGAGGCCTCGGCAGCGCGCTGTCGGGCGTCGCCGTCAGCGCGATCTTCCTCGCGGTGACGGCCATCAGCATCCTCGTGGCGAACCGCTGGTTCGGCGATCCCCTCTACGTTCCGATCTTCTTCGGGATCGTCCTGGGCGGCTGGCTGCTCAAGCTCATCCTGTTCATCGTGGCGATCGTCGTGCTGCGCGGACAGGGCTGGGTCGACCCGGTCGTCTTCTACGTGGCGCTCGTCGTCAGCGTGATCGCCTCGCTCGCCGTCGACGTGGTGGTGCTCCTGCGCATGCGCATCCCGAGCGTGAGCGATGTGACCCTGCCCACCGACCCCGACGCGGGCGACCGCCGATCCTAGGCCCCCGTATCCCATGAGGCGGCACGTCGAGGCCCACTAGTCCGCCGGCGAGACGATCGCTGCAGCCGGACTCATGGATCCGCCGGGAGTTTGATAGGGTTGCCGTAGTACCCACCCGCGATTGGAACTCTTCTCCAGGCTCGCACTTCGGGTAACAATCACCGACCATCGTCGCAACGGTTCACACCGATGCCCCGAAGCTGGAGCCAGCGCTGACTACTCAAGCTGCGACCCTGATCACGAACTTCGCGTCCGCGGGTGCCGAGTTCCACCCGCCGTCCATTTCGGAGTTCTTCCCGGATGCGGTGCTGTTCGAGGGCACGATCTTCGCGATCACGCGTATCAACCTCACGCAGATGCTGGCGACGCTGGCCCTCGTTCTCTTCCTCGTGCTCGGCACTCGCCGCATGAAGATCGTCCCCGGCCGCTTCCAGAGCGTCGCCGAGATGGGCCTCGACTTCGTCCGGGTCAACATCGCCGAGGACATCCTCGGCCGCAAGGACGGCAAGCGCTTCCTGCCGATCCTCACCACCATCTTCTTCATGGTGCTGTTCATGAACATCACGGGTGTCATCCCGTTCCTGAACATCGCCGGCACCAGCGTCATCGCCGTTCCGATGCTGCTCGCGATCGTGGCCTACGTCACCTTCATTTACGCAGGCATCAAGAAGAGCCCCGCCGGCTTCTTCAAGAACGCGCTGCTGCCCTCGGGCGTCCCGTGGCCGCTGTACATCATCATCGTCCCGCTCGAGTTCCTCTCCACGTTCATCATCCGGCCCGTCACCCTGACGCTGCGTCTGCTGATGAACATGGTCGTCGGTCACCTCATGTTGGTGCTGTTCTTCTCGGCGACGCAGTTCTTCGTCGTCGGGCTCAGCGGATGGTGGACGGCTCTCGGCGCCGGTTCGCTGGCCTTCGGCTTCGCCTTCACCCTGTTCGAAATCTTCGTCGCCTTCCTCCAGGCGTACGTCTTCGCGATCCTCACCGCGGTCTACATCCAGCTCGCGGTCGCAGAAGAGCACTGAGCGGCCCGGCGCACGCCGAGCCACCCAACGAAAGGAAAAAACCCGTGGACGCAACTACGGTTCTCGCCCAGGTCACCGGTAACGTCGCCACGATCGGCTACGGTCTCGCCGCCATCGGCCCCGCCATCGGCGTGGGCATCGTCGTCGGCAAGACGATCGAGGGCGTCGCCCGTCAGCCCGAGCTCGCGGGCCGCCTGCAGGTCCTGATGTTCATCGGTATCGCCTTCACCGAGGCGCTCGCCTTCATCGGTATCGCGACCGGCTTCATCTTCACTTGATCCCGGCCGCTCTCGATTCACTGTAAGGAGACAGGATGCTGAACGCTCTTGTCACTCTCGCCGCGGAGCCCGCGGGGGAAGCGCACAACCCGCTGCTTCCTGCGGTCTACGACATCATCTGGTCGGCGGTGTGCTTCGTCGTCATCATCTTCGTGGTGTGGCGCGTCGCTCTGCCGCGCATGGCGAAGCTGCTCGACGAGCGCAGTGCTGCCATCGAGGGCAACATCGCGAAGGCCGACGAGGCCCAGCGTCAGGCCGAGGCCGCCCTCGAGCAGTACACGGCTCAGCTCGCCGAGGCGCGCCGCGAAGCCGGTGAGATCCGCGAGTCCGCCACGCAGGACGGTCGCAAGATCGTCGCCGAGGCGCGCGAGACCGCGGCCGCCGATGCCGCTCGCATCACCGCGTCCGCGCACGCCCAGATCGAGGCCGAGCGTCAGGCCACCCTCGTGCAGCTGCGCTCCGAGGTCGGTACCCTCGCGGTCGACCTCGCCGGCAATGTGATCGGTGAGACCCTGTCCGACGACGCGCGTGCGAACGCCGTGGTCGACCGCTTCCTCGCCGAGCTCGAGGCGTCCGAGAAGGCGGCCAAGTAATGGGCAGCGCGACCACTCAGGCGCGGACCGCGACGACGGAGGCGCTGGCCTCCACGTCGGGCGTCGATCTCGACGTCGCGCGCGAGCTGTTCGCGGCCGTCGGTGCCGTGAGCGGATCGTCGCAGTTGAGCGGCGCGCTGTCCGACTCGTCGGTGCCGGCCCCCGCTCGCGCGGGGCTGGTCTCGGCTGTCTTCGGCTCCACCTACCGTCCCGCCACCGTCGCCCTGCTCTCCAGCGCCGCCCAGCAGCGCTGGTCGAACGACGGGCAGTTCGTGGAGGGTCTCGAAGAGCTGGCGATCCAGGCGACCTCGGTCGCCGAGTCGGCGGACATCGAGTCGGAGCTGTTCGCCTTCTCGCGCACCGTCGCGAGCAACGGCGAGCTCGAGCTCGCTCTCGGTGGGCGCCTCGGCGGCGCCTCGGCGAAGGGGTCGCTCGTCTCGACCCTTCTCGACGGTCGCGCGAGCGCGGGCACTGCACTCATCGTGTCGTCGCTGGTGCAGAACGCCCGCGGTCGCCGTGTGCGCGCTCTGCTGCGCCGTGCCGAGCGCATCGTCGCCGACCAGCGCGCGCGCATCGTCGCGACCGTGTACGCCGCGGCACCTCTGAGCGCCGAGCAGCAGACCCGTCTGCAGAACTCTCTCAGCGCACGTTACGGTTCGGCGGTCACGCTGAACACCGTGATCGACCCGACGGTGGTCGGCGGTCTGCGTGTGCAGGTCGCGGACGACGTCATCGACGCGAGCGTGTCCGCACGTCTCGCTGACCTCCGCCAGCGGATCGCAGGCTAAAGACTTTCCGCCCGAGTGGGCGTGGATCTGGGGGCCGAGTGCCCCACGAACGAAGGAAGACAATGGCAGATCTCTCTATCAGCCCCGACGTCATTCGTGACGCGCTGAAGGACTTCGTCAACGCCTACGAGCCCACCGGCGCTGCGGCGACCGAGGTCGGCGCCGTCGTCGACGCGGCCGACGGCATCGCACACGTCGAGGGCCTTCCGGGCGTCATGGCCAACGAGCTCATCCGCTTCGCGGACGGCACGCTCGGCCTCGCTCAGAACCTCGACGAGAACGAGATCGGTGTGGTCGTCCTCGGCGACTTCGCCGGCATCGAAGAAGGCCAGAGCGTCACCCGCACCGGTGAGGTCCTCTCGGTCGGCGTCGGTGACGGCTACCTGGGTCGCGTCGTCGACCCGCTCGGCAACCCGATCGACGGTCTCGGCGAGATCGCGACCGAGGGCCGTCGCGCGCTCGAGCTCCAGGCGCCCGGCGTCATGCAGCGCAAGAGCGTTCACGAGCCCCTGCAGACCGGCATCAAGGCGATCGACGCGATGATCCCGGTCGGACGCGGCCAGCGCCAGCTCATCATCGGCGACCGCCAGACCGGTAAGACGGCCATCGCGATCGACACGATCATCAACCAGCGGGCCAACTGGGAGTCCGGCGACGTCAACAAGCAGGTGCGCTGCATCTACGTCGCGATCGGCCAGAAGGGCTCGACCATCGCTTCGGTGAAGGGCGCCCTCGAGGAGGCCGGCGCGATGGAGTACACCACCATCGTCGCAGCCCCGGCCTCCGACCCCGCCGGATTCAAGTACCTCGCCCCTTACACCGGCTCGGCCATCGGTCAGCACTGGATGTACGGCGGCAAGCACGTCCTCATCATCTTCGACGACCTCTCGAAGCAGGCCGAGGCCTACCGTGCTGTTTCGCTGCTGCTGCGCCGTCCGCCGGGCCGCGAGGCGTACCCCGGTGACGTCTTCTACCTGCACTCGCGTCTGCTCGAGCGTTGCGCGAAGCTGTCCGACGAGCTCGGGGCCGGTTCGATGACGGGTCTGCCCATCATCGAGACCAAGGCCAACGACGTCTCGGCGTACATCCCGACCAACGTGATCTCGATCACCGACGGCCAGATCTTCCTGCAGTCCGACCTCTTCAACGCCAACCAGCGTCCCGCGGTCGACGTGGGTATCTCGGTCTCGCGCGTGGGCGGTGACGCTCAGGTCAAGTCGATCAAGAAGGTCTCCGGAACGCTGAAGCTGGAGCTCGCGCAGTACCGCTCGCTCGAGGCTTTCGCGATGTTCGCGAGCGACCTCGACGCGGCGTCGCGCCGTCAGCTCGCCCGTGGTGCCCGTCTGACCGAGCTCCTCAAGCAGCCGCAGTACTCGCCGTACCCGGTCGAGGAGCAGGTCGTCTCGATCTGGGCCGGCACGAACGGCAAGCTCGACACCGTCGAGGTGTCCGATGTCCTTCGCTTCGAGCGTGAGCTGTTGGACTACCTCCGGCGCAACTCGACCGTGCTCGACACGTTGCGCGAGACGAACGTGCTCGGCGACGACACGCTCGCGGAGCTGGAGCAGAAGATCGACGCGTTCGCGAAGGAATTCCAGCCCGGCAAGGATCAGGGCGTCGTCGGGGCAGAGAAGGTCGACGCTGCCGATGCGGAAGACGTCAACCAGGAGCGGATCGTCAAGGGCCGTCGCTGATAGCGACGACACGAGAACGGAATCATGGGCGCACAACTGCGGGTCTACAAGCAGAAGATCTCTTCTGCTCAGACGACCAAGAAGATCACGAAGGCGATGGAGCTCATCGCGGCTTCGCGCATCCAGAAGGCGATGGCGCGTGTGCGCGCGGCGTCGCCCTTCGCGCGGGCCGTCACGAGCGCCGTCTCCGCGGTGGCCACGCACTCCTCCGTCGACCACCCGCTGACGACGGAGCGAGAGAACATCCGCCGCTCGGCACTGGTCGTGTTCACCTCCGACCGAGGCCTGGCCGGCGCGTTCAACTCGCAGATCCTCCGCGAGGCTCTCGAGCTGGCCGAGCTCCTGCGGTCGCAGGGCAAGGACGTGGTGTTCTACCTCGTCGGTCGCAAGGCCGTCGGCTACTTCCAGTTCCGTCGCATGGCGAGCGCCGCGCAGTGGGTCGGTGACACCGACACCCCGCAGTTCTCCACCGCGGAGGAGATCTCGGATGCCGTTCTCGAGGCGTACCGCGCCGGTGGCGAGAACGAGGGTGTCGACGAGATCCACCTCGTGTACAACCGCTTCGTCAGCATGATGACGCAGTCGCCCGAATCGGTGCGTCTGCTTCCGCTCGAGGTGCTCGAGGCCGACGAGGCCCCGGGCCAGGCCGAGATCTACCCGCTCTACGAATTCGAGCCGGACGCTGAGACCGTGCTCGATGCGCTCCTGCCGGTCTATGTCCAGAGCCGTATCTTCAACGCCCTTCTCCAGTCGTCGGCTGCCAAGCACGCCGCGACCCAGAAGGCCATGAAGTCGGCCAGCGACAATGCCGACAAGCTCATCACCGACTACACCCGCCTGCGCAACAACGCGCGTCAGGCGGAGATCACGCAGCAGATCGCCGAGATCGTCGGCGGCGCCGATGCTCTGTCATCCGGCAAGTAAGTTCCCAAGGAGAGAAGAAGCCATGAGCCTCACCGCCGAGAAGACCGACGCGGCCGTCGTCGGACGCGTCGCGCGCGTCACCGGCCCGGTCGTCGACATCGAGTTCCCGCATGACGCGATCCCCGAGATCTACAACGCGCTGAAGACCACGATCACCATCGGTGACGAGTCGACCGAGATCACCCTCGAGGTCGCTCAGCACCTGGGTGACGACCTTGTCCGCGCCATCGCCCTCAAGCCCACCGACGGCATCGTCCGCGGCCAGGAAGTGCGCAACACCGGCGGCCCCATCTCGGTGCCCGTCGGCGATGTCACCAAGGGCAAGGTCTTCGACGTCACCGGTGAGGTGCTCAACGCCGCTCCCGGTGAGCAGGTCGAGATCACCGAGCGTTGGGGTATCCACCGCAAGGCGCCGAGCTTCGACCAGCTCGAGTCCAAGACCGAGATGTTCGAGACCGGCATCAAGTCGATCGACCTCCTCACCCCGTACGTCCAGGGTGGAAAGATCGGCCTCTTCGGTGGTGCCGGCGTCGGCAAGACCGTCCTCATCCAGGAGATGATCCAGCGCGTCGCGCAGGACCACGGTGGTGTCTCGGTGTTCGCCGGTGTCGGCGAGCGCACCCGTGAGGGCAACGACCTCATCGGTGAGATGGAAGAGGCGGGCGTCTTCGACAAGACCGCCCTCGTCTTCGGTCAGATGGACGAGCCGCCGGGAACGCGTCTGCGCGTCGCGCTGTCGGCCCTGACGATGGCGGAGTACTTCCGCGATGTCCAGAAGCAGGACGTGCTGTTGTTCATCGACAACATCTTCCGCTTCACGCAGGCGGGTTCCGAGGTCTCGACGCTGCTCGGCCGTATGCCCTCCGCCGTGGGCTACCAGCCGAACCTCGCCGACGAGATGGGCGTGCTCCAGGAGCGCATCACCTCGACGCGTGGTCACTCGATCACCTCGCTGCAGGCGATCTACGTCCCCGCCGACGACTACACCGACCCGGCTCCGGCGACCACGTTCGCGCACCTCGACGCGACCACCGAGCTCTCGCGCGAGATCGCGTCGAAGGGTCTGTACCCCGCCATCGACCCGCTGACGTCGACGAGCCGCATCCTCGACCCGCGCTACATCGGTGCCGACCACTACCGCGTGGCCACCAGCGTGAAGCAGATCCTGCAGAAGAACAAGGAACTGCAGGAGATCATCGCGATCCTCGGTGTCGACGAGCTCTCGGAAGAGGACAAGATCGTCGTGTCGCGCGCACGCCGCATTCAGCAGTTCCTCTCGCAGAACACCTACATGGCCAAGAAGTTCACCGGTGTCGAGGGCTCCACGGTCCCGATCAAGGAGACCATCGAGTCGTTCGACGCGATCGTCAAGGGCGACTTCGACCACGTCGCCGAGCAGGCGTTCTTCAACGTCGGCGGCATCTCCGACGTCGAGGCCAAGTGGGCGCAGATCCAGAAGGAGAACGGCTGACATGTCGTTGCGCGTGAGCCTGGTGTCGGCCGACGCCGAGGTGTGGACGGGGGAGGCCTCGCTCGTCGTGGCCAAGACCGTCGAAGGTGAGATCGGATTCATGCAGGGGCATGAGCCCGTCCTTGCGATCCTCGCCCAGGGCGAGGTGCGCATCACCCGCACCGACGGCTCGAAGATCCTCGCCAACGCCGAGGACGGCTTCCTGTCGATGGCGAACGATGAACTCACGATCGTCGCCGGAAACGCCGCACTCGTCTCCTGACGTCTTCTCTTCATTCGATGCGCGTCGCCCGGTCTCCGGGCGGCGCGCATCGTCTTTCCCACGGAGAATCCATGCTCGTCCTGCTTCCTCCCTCCGAGACCAAGCGTCCCGGCGGCGAAGGCGCTCCCCTCGACTTCGACGGGCTCGCCCTGCCGTCGCTGCGCTCTGCGCGCGAGTCGGTCGTCGATGCGCTCGTCGCTCTCTCCTCCGATGAGGAGGAAGCCGCGCGGGTGCTCAAGATCAGCGCGAAGCGCCGGCACGAGGTCGCTGACAACGCGGCCCTTCGGACCTCGCCGACCCTGCCGGCGATCGATCGCTACACCGGTGTCCTCTTCGACGCTCTCGACGCGGGAAGCCTGGAGGCCCCGGCACGCTCCTGGCTCGGCGATCACGTCATGATCCACTCCGCGCCCCTCGGGCCCGTCGCGGCGCTGGATGGCATTCCGGCCTACCGCCTTGCGGCGGGCACGTCCGTGCCCGGCATCCCGTCGCTGCGACGCATCTGGGCAGGTGCCGTGAGCGAGGCGTGGGAAGAGCTCCGGCCGGATTTCGTCGTCGACCTGCGCTCGGAGGCGTACGCCGCCCTCGGTCCTCTGCCCGCCGGGGTCCCCTCAGCGTACGTCCGCGTCATGAGCGAGGACTCGGGGGGTGAGGCTCGCGCGCTGAACCATTTCAACAAGCACGCGAAGGGCGAGCTCGTACGGGCGCTGGCGTCGCAGGCCGCGCGGATCGGGTCTCTTGACGATCTCCACGCCTGGGCGCAGGGCGCGGGGTGGACGCTCCGCGCCGGCGGCCCTGGCGAGGTGGCGTTGATTGTATGACATCCGAGTGCCCCTGTCAGGAAAGACTCAGGTTCGCTAGCATGTGACACGCGGGGGGCGCACGGATGCTCCTCGCGCACTCGCTTGGAAAGGAACTCGCATGAGTGACTCCTATTACTACGACGACGGAAGCGGCGCCGCCGCTCTCGCCGCAGTCTTGCTCGTCCTGATCCCGATCCTCTTCATCCTCGCCGTCGCGGCGTACGTGATCTCGTCGTTCCTCTACATGAAGATCTTCGAGAAGGCGGGCGTGCAGGGCAAGTGGCGCGCCTGGGTTCCGGTGTACAACGGCCTCGTGGCCGCGAAGCTCGGCGATGTCTCGCCGTGGGTGGTCCTGATCGTCGCGGTCGCCTCGAGCGTGCTGTCGAACATCCCGGTCATCGGCCCGATCTTCAGCCTCGCGATCCTCGCGGTCGCTGTGATGTACTCCTACCGCATCGGTCTGAAGCTCGGCAAGGACTGGCCGCTGCTGCTGCTGTGGCTGATCCCCGGCATCGGTGCACTCATCTGGCTCGCCGTCATCGCGTTCAGCAACAACCGCTGGAACCCCGCGATCGCTCCCGCCCCGTGGGCCAACTCTTTCCTCGCCGACAAGACGGTGTGGAACGGCATCCCGGTCCAGCCGAGCCAGCCCGTCGCCGGTAACGGTGGCGGCTACGCCGGCCCCGGCTACGGAGCGCCCCCGGCGCAGCAGCCGTACAGCCCGCCGGCGACCGGCACGACCCCGCCGCCTCCCGCGACGGGTACGACTCCGCCGCCCCCGGCGCCGCCGACCGGCCCCCAGCTCTGACCTCATCGAAGGGCTCTCCGCCACCGCGGGGAGCCCTTCGTCGTTCCCGGCGATAGCGTGGAGGGATGACGTCCCCTGCGCTTCCTCTTCGTGCCGTCGGCCGTTCCGGACTCCGTGTCTCCGCGGTGGGTCTCGGATGCAACAACTTCGGACGCGTCGGCACGGCGACCGAAACGATCCAGGGCACGCGGGCGGTGCTCGACGCCGCCATCGACGCGGGAGTGACTTTCCTCGACACCGCCGACATGTACGGGAGAGAGTTCGGCCTGTCGGAGCGCCTGATGGGCGAGGCGTTGAAGGGGCGCCGCGACCAGGTCGTCCTCGCGACGAAGTTCGGGCACGCCGACTTCGCTCCCGCGGTCCCGGGAGGGGCGAAGGGCTCGAGGACGCACGTGCGGCGCGCCGTCGAAGACTCGCTCCGTCGCCTTCGGACGGACTGGATCGACCTCTACCAGATGCACACACCCGACCCGGGGACGCCCATCGAGGAGACGCTCGACGCGCTGAGCGACCTCGTGCGCGAGGGCAAGGTCCGCTACGTCGGACACTCGAACTTCGCGGGATGGCAGATCGCCGAGGCCGAGCACGCGGCGACGGGAGTGCGATTCGTGTCGGCGCAGAACCAGTACAGCTTGCTCGCGCGGGCCGCGGAGCGGGAGATCCTCCCCGCGTCCGAGCGCTACGGCTTGGGGCTTCTGCCCTTCTTCCCCCTGCACAACGGATTGCTCACCGGGAAGTTCACGCGTGACGGCGGTCCCGAGGGGAGCCGCATCATGCGCCAGAGGCCGCACCTGTGGCGTGAGGCTCCCTGGGACGCGCTCGAGATCTATCAGGCTTTCTGCGACGCGCGCGGCATCACCATGCTCGAAGCGACTTTCGGCTGGTTCCTGGCCAACCCCGTCGTCGCGAGTGTGATCGCCGGGGCGACGAGCCCCGAGCAGATCCGCGCCAACGCCGCGGCGGCGACCGCCTGGACGCCCAGCGCGGAGGACCTCGCCGAGATCGACGGCATCCTGCCGTTGCCCGCCGATCCTGCCGCGGGGTGACGACATGGATGTCATGTGCACGTGCGGCGCGTACGCGGATCGGCGGCGAGCGTCGACTAAGATGACAGGGCCGTGCGGATCCGCCGGCGCTGTCGGCCAACCGGAGGATTGTTCGTGCCCGAGGTGACCACCCACACGCGTACCGTCCCGCTCGGCGAGACCGTTCTCGAACTGTCGTGGGCGGCGAGCACCGAGGTCGGACGTCGCCGCGAGGTGAATCAGGATGCCGTCCTCGCCGACTACCCGCTGTTCGTCGTCGCAGACGGCATGGGCGGACACCTCGGCGGTGAGATCGCCAGCGCCAGTACCGTCGAACGCCTTCGCGCGGTCGTCGCGACCGGCCCCGTCTCGACCAAGAACATCGAAAAGGCCCTGTCCCGCGCGGTCAAAGACATCGTGGCCCACCCCGAGACGACCGACGAGGGCACGGGGACCACGCTCACGGGCGTCTATCTCGAGACCCAGACGGACGAGCCCCACTGGGTGACGCTCAACATCGGCGACTCGCGCGTGTACCTCCTTCGCGACGGCGAGATCGTCCAGGTGACCACCGACCACTCGGTCGTTCAGGAGCTGATCGCGGCAGGCCGCCTGAGTCCCGAAGAGGCGGAGAATCACCCCTACGGGAACGTCATCACGCGCGCCGTCGGTCCGAGCGACAGCGTCAAGCCCGATTACCTGCGCCTCGACGTGCTCGACGGCGACCGCTTCGTGATCTGCTCCGACGGTCTGACCAAAGAGCTCACCGACTTCGGCATTCGCCACTTCCTCGAGGCAAACGCGAATCCGGCCGCCGCCGTCGAGGCGATGATGGCCGCCGCGCTCGAAAACGGTGGACGAGACAACATCTCGATCGTCGTGCTCGACGTCATCCGTCGGTCCGCCTAAATTCATCTTGACCGCGGAGACCCGCGGATTCTACGTTCGGCATATGACCTCCGCACCCGAACGGACGGCCGGCAAGGGCCTGGCCGCCGGCACCCTGGGCCTCTGGGGCTCGACCGTGATCGGTCTGGCATCCACCGCCCCGGTGTATTCCCTCGTGGCCACCCTCGGCTTCGTGGTTCTCGCCGTGGGAGCCTCGGCGCCGATCGCCTTCGTCCTGGCGTTCGTCCCGATGCTCTTCATCGCCTTCGCTTATCGCGAGCTCAACAACGAGGTGCCCGACTGCGGCACGACGTTCACGTGGGGTACGAAGGCCTTCGGGCCGTGGGTCGGGTGGATGGGCGGCTGGGGCGTCGCGGTGGCCGGAATGGTCGTGCTCGCCAATCTCTCCCAGATCGCGGGCATCTACCTGTGGTCGCTCATCGGCGACGGCTCCCTCGCCGAGAACGTCCCGCTCGTCACCGCGACGGGTGTCGCCTTCATCGCGGCCATGACCTACGTCAGCTACCGCGGGGTGGAGATCGGCGAGCGGATCCAGAACATCCTTCTCGCGGTGCAGTACCTCGTGCTCGCGCTCTTCGTGGTCCTGGCGCTGTGGAAGTTCTTCGACGGGACCGCCCCCAACCCCACCCCGTTCGACCTCGCGTGGTTCAACCCCTTCGGCTTCACCGACTGGAGCGGCTTCACCGAGGCGGTCCTGTTGGCGCTGTTCATCTACTGGGGGTGGGACACCTGTCTGGCCCTGAACGAGGAGACGAAGGACCCGAAGCGCATTCCGGGCCGTGCGGCGCTGCTGACGACTGTGATCCTGCTCGGCACGTACGTGACGGTGACGGTCGCGGCGATGATGTACGCCGGCGTCGGTGAGGACGGCGCCGGTCTGGCGAACCCCGCGAACGCCGACGACGTGTTCCTCGCGCTCAAGGACGGACTGTTCGGCCCGTTCGGGTGGGTGCTCATCGTCGCCGTGCTCATCTCGGCGGTCTCGTCGACGCAGACGACCATCCTGCCCACCGCGCGTGGAACGCTCGCGATGGCGGCGTACAAGGCGCTGCCGCACCGCTTCCAGACGGTGCATCCGCGGTACCGCACACCGTCGTTCTCGACCCTCGTCATGGGCATCGTCGCGAGTGTCTACTACGTGGGCATGACGATCATCAGCGACAACATCCTGCAGGATTCGATCCTGTCTCTCGGGCTCGCGATCGCCTTCTACTACTCCATGACCGGGTACGCCTGCGTCTGGTACTACCGTCGGCAGCTGTTCTCGTCGGCGAAGAACCTCGTGTACCGCGGCATCCTGCCCCTGCTCGGCGCGCTCATGCTGACGTTCGCCTTCGTGCAGTCGGCGATCGACATGTACGACCCGGAGTACGGCAACACCGTCCTGCTGGGGATCGGCGGCACGTTCGTGGTCGGCATCGGATCGCTCGCGATCGGTGTCGTGCTGATGGTGCTGTGGTTCCTGTTCCCCCGCTCCCAGCCGTTCTTCCGGGGCGAGAGCCTCAATCGCGAGACCGAGGTGCTCGTGCCGGACGAGCCGATCGCGCACCCGCGCTCGGTCGACGGGGGTATCTGAGCGGAGACGGTCTCGGATCGGCCGGGAGAGCCGTTCTCGAGGCGTCAGACCGCGGAGCGGATGGACCCGACCTCGCGACCGCCGCCGAGCACCGACAGCGAGAGCTGCGCGACCGTGTCGTCGACCTCCTGCGCGCTCAGGGCTCCGACCCGCTCGAGCAGACGCAGGGCGACGACGTGGCCGGCACGGTTGGAGCCGTCGAGCATCTTGAGGGCGACCGTCGTGCCGTCGGGAGCGGTCATGACCTGCACGCCCTCGGCGCCCATCTTCGAGAAGACGCCGAGTCGCTCGATGACGACCGTGTCGGGTCGCCCGGGCCCGTCGATGGTCCAGGGGTTCTCCTTCACCGCGCGCACGAGTGTGCCGGCGCTCCGGTGCAGGGCGAAGGGGGAGCGTTCCGACGAGGTCGCGATGCGCTGGATGGCCCGTGCGAGCCCGACGAGGCTCATGGCGTAGACGGGCGCGCCGCAGCCGTCGATGGCGGTGGTGGTCGTGCGCTCGCCGACAAGACGCTCGACGACCTCGCGGATGTGGGCCTGGAGCGGGTGCTGGGGGTCGAGGTAGTCGCCCGTGCTCCAGCCGTTGGCCACGCAGGTCGCGAGCATCGCGGCGTGCTTGCCCGAACAGTTCATGCGCAGCGGCGAGGGGGAGGCGTGGTCGCGCACCATGTCGTCGCGTGAGGCGGTGTCGGTCGGCCACGCAGCGGGGCAGCCCAGGTCGTCCTCGGTGAGGCCGGCGGACTGCAGGATGCCGCGGGCCACCTCGGCGTGACGCTCGGTGCCCGCGTGGCTCGCCATCGAGATCGCGAGACGTTCGCCGGCCAGATCGGCCCCGGCCGAGAGGCACGCCAGGGCCTGGAGCGGCTTCATGCTCGAGCGGGGGAGGAAGAGGGCGCTCGCCTCGCCGAGGGTGAGCTTCTCGGATCCGTCGGGGGCGAGGACCACGGCGACGCCGTAGTGACGGGATTCGACGAAGCCGTTGCGGTCCACGACGGCGAGCTCGACGGAGGCGGGAGGCGTTGCGGGCATCCCCCCATCGTATCCCCGGGCCCCCTCCGCCCCCGGGCGCGCGACGGCGCGTGAGAGGACGTCGGCGAGGGGAAAACCGACCGGGATCGCGACCAGAACAGGACGGGTCTCGTTCATCGGAGCGACCCGATTCGGACCCGCGTCCGGAGGGGACGCTGCCTACAGTCGGGTCGCCCGCTTCCGCGGGCCGCTCCCCACAGCTTCGAGTCGTCTGCTCCCGCCGCCCACGAGCGCCGACTCTCCGCGGCGCCCGTCCGCGCGCCGCGGGGGAGCGTACGCACCCGGAAGGACCCGTCACCCATGACCCCCACCCGATCGCGACTGCTCCGCGCGGCCGCGACCCTCGTGGCCGCCGCGAGCCTGCTGGCATCCGCTCCCCCCGCTGTCGCGGCCACGGCCCCGGCCAACGCCGTCGGGGCCGCGCAACTCGTCCTCGTCGAAAGCGTCCACGCGAGCGGCAAGGTGCTCCAGATCGGGGCCGGCGACGCGCAGGTCTCGAGCGCACCGGGAGCGACCGTCCCCGCCGTCGCCTCGATCTCGTCGATGGCGCAGGCCGACCCCCGGACGCTCTCCGCCCAGGCTCTGCGTCTGTACCCTGTCGTCGGCTCGGCCCGCACCTTCCTGATCGCCGACCAGAAGGACCGGGTCCTCATCCGCTCGCGCAACGATCAGGAGACGTTCCGCTACCTGCAGACGGCCGACGTCGCAGACTCCGCCACCGACCCCTACGCCCAGTGGGAGCTGCGCGACGCGGGCAACGGCACGGTGAACCTCGTGAACGTGCAGCGCGATCGCGACGGCAAGGAGTCGGCTCTCGACCTCTACAACTGGAAGACCGCCGACGGATCCGAGGTGCAGACCTACACCCTCAACGCCTCCGCCGCGGTGCAGCAGTGGCGCGTGCACCCCCTCACCCCGACCGTGACCTCGCCCGCGGTCGTGACGACCCCGGGCGTGCTCCCCGCGCTGCCGAGCAGCCTCACCGGGCGCTACGGCTGGGGCCGCACGATCACGCTGTCGCCCATCACGTGGGCGATGCCCGCCGCGACGACGTGGCTGACCCCCGGAGTGGTGTCGGTCGCCGGCTCCGCGAAGGGCCTCTTCGGTGAGGACGTCGCGCTCTCGGCATCCGTCGCCGTCGGCGCGCTCTCGGATGCCGCCGACTCCTCGCTCACCACCTACGCCGGCGCGACGGTGGCCGAGGTCGCCATGCGCGCCCCGAGCACGGTCCAGCGTCGCATCGGCGACACCGGGCAGAGCGTGACCGCTGCCGTGCGGTGGGACTTCTCGAAGGTGACGGATGCCGCGTTCTCGACGCCGGGGACCGTCAGGATCCCCGCGGTATCGGGACTCGGCTTCTCGGCCACCCTTGTCGTCACGGTCGCCGCGGCTCAACAGGTGAACGTCCTGCGCCAGTCGGGAGTGCACCCGGACTGGTCGTTCAAGGACTCCACGACCTTCGCGCTGACCGACGGCAACCGCACCGCCACGGGCTTCGCCGACTGGCGCTCGGGCGGGGCCGCGAACCGCGTGAACCCCAACCGCGTGACCTTCTACCTCGATCAGCCGCGACAGATCACCGGCGTGAACGTGTACGACATCGGCGGCAAGCAGAACATCGGCTCGGTCACGGTGCAGTACCGCACCACGCGCGGGGGGTGGGCGAACCTGCCGTCCGCGACGACCTGGCCGTCCGCGAACACCTCGACCGATCTGCGTCTCGAGGTCACCGCGTCCCGACCGGTCCTGGCGACCGGGCTCCGCGTGCTCGTGAAGAACAAGACCTCGTCCACCTGGATGACCCTGTCCGAGATCGAGGCCTACGGTCCTCAGCTCACCCCCGTCTCCTGAACGACACCCCCGACATGAGAAGAGATATGTTCCCTCGTCTGCGCCGCTCGGTACGCGGCATCTCGGCCGGAATGGTCGTCGGCGCGCTCGCCGTCTCGAGCCTCGCCTTCGGCGGTGCCTCGGTCGCGCTCGCCGCCTCCACCACGACCTCGACCTCGACCCCCGGCGCGCCCGCCGCCTCCTCGGCGGCGGGACCGGCGACCGCGTCGACCCCGGGCACCTCGGCGGCGTCCGGCTCCACGGCGGCGGCCGTCTCGGCATCCGGGACGTCCTCGTCGGCGGGACGCTCGAGCTTCCTGCTGCCGGTGCTGCCGGACACCCAGTTCTACTCGCGCTACAGCGCCTCGCAGTTCGTGCCGCAGTACGGCACCAACCCCTTCGAGGTGCAGACCCAGTGGGTCGTCGACAACAAGAAGACCCTCAACATCCCGTTCGCGATGCAGCTGGGTGACGTCGTCGACCAGCAGGGCAAGAGCGACCAGTGGAGCGCCGCGGCCAAGGCGATGAAGATCCTCGAAGACGGCAAGGTGCCGTACTCGGTGATCCCCGGCAACCACGACGTGGCCGACCAGGGGGCGCGCTCCTCGGAGGGCAACGCCGCGAACTACCTCGCGAACTTCGGCGCCTCGACGCTGCAGCGCCAGGGCGGCTCGACCCTGCTCGGAACCTTCCAGAACGGTTACTCCTCGGCCTACCGTTTCTCGGCCGAGGGTCACGACTGGGTCGTGCTGTCGCTGGGATGGAACGCCTCGGACGACACCTTCGCCTGGGCACAGGGGATCCTGGATGCCAACAAGGGCGTGCCCGTGATCCTGTCGTCGCACGCGATCATCGGCATCGACCAGGACCAGGTGTCGCCGACCAGCTGGTGGTACGGCGACCTGCTGTGGGACAAGCTCATCCGCAAGAACGACCAGATCGTGCTGACGCTGAACGGGCACTTCCACGGCGCGACCATGCGCACGCTGACGAACGACTTCGGGCACCCCGTGCACGAGGTGCTCACCGACTACCAAATGGCCGCGGACGGCGGGAACGGCATCATGACGCTGTTCGAGTTCGACCTGTCGGGCGGGAGCATCGACGTGTCGACCATCTCGCCGTGGGTGGGCAAGAAGCACGCCGACTCGCGGACCTCGACCGACGCCCCCGTGCTCACCGGCACCTGGCAGCAGTTCTCGCTCGCGATGGACTTCGGCTCGCGGTTCGGGTGGGGAGCGCCCTCGGCCGCCCAGGCCGATGGCTCCGACCTCACCGCCGCCGCGAAGGACATCGTGTCGCGGGGATGGACCGGGTCGTCGACGGGGGAGAAGCTCGCCGCCGCGGGCGACGCCTCGGACTACTTCGCCGTGCCGGGGACCGTGGCGCACTGGCGCTTCGGCGACGTGAAGGAGGGTGTGGTCGACGAGAACACCGTCGTCCCCGACATCGCCGGGTCGAGCCCGATGTACCGTCTGCCGCTGGAGCAGACCGACGCCCCCGACGAGCTCGACGACGTCGCGGTCACCCACAAGGACGTTCCGTTCTACTCCGCCGACCGCGGCGCAGTGTGCTTCAGCGACGTGCATCGCAACGCCAGCGGCCCCGACAACCTCGCCTTCCTCACGACCGAGTACGGCGCTCCGGCGACCTCTGCGCATCTGAACGCCCAGTCGGGGTACACCCTCGAGACCTTCCTGCAGATGGATGCCGACTGGACCGAGGCCGCGAACCGCTGGGGCGCCGCGATCAGCCGCGGCGGCGCGCGTAGCTGGATCGGCATCAACGACTCGTCCGACGAGGGGGCGGGAGCGGCGTGGCTGGGGATCTCGAACCTGCGTGAGTACCAGTTCTCGGCGGCGGATACCGCGTCGAAGAACTCGTACACGCTCTGGTCGGGAGAGATCATGCCCGGGAGCTGGCACCATGTCGCGATCGTGGACGACCCCGCGGCGGGAACGGTGATCATGTACGTCGACGGCGTGCCGGTCCTGCGCAACGCCTCGGGAGTGGGCGGCATGATGGCCGCCGATCTCATGCCGTGGGTGATCGGTGCGTCGCTGTGGAACACCGAGCCCGAGCACGGCTGGTACGGGTGCGTGGGTGAGACCCGCATCGTCGATCACGCCCTGCCCCGCGAGCAGTTCCTCTTCCAGCGCGCCGACCTCGACGCCACCGCCTCGGCCTTCGCCGTGACCACGCCGTTGTCGGGCGTGCTGGCCTCGACCGCGACGGTGCCGACCCTCGAGGGGCGCGGTGTCGTGGGTGCGCAGGTCGCGGTCCGCGTCGACGGGGCCGACGCGGGCTCGACAGCCGTCGGCGCCGACGGCGCGTGGCGGTTGACGCTGAAGACGCCCGTCGCAGGCGTCGGCGCGCACGCCCTGTCGTTCGCTCAGTCCATCGGCACGCGGGTCGGGTCGCCGCTCGAGCTGACGGTGACGATGGGAGTGGATGCCGCGTGGACTCCCGATCCCGAGAAGGTGGCGACCGACAAGGAGGGGACGGTCACCGTCACCCCGAGCACCTTCCACGCCGGAGACACGGTGACGGTCGGCGTGCCCGCCGGTCTCGAGGGGAAGGACCTCTACGGGTTTCTCTTCTCGCAGCCGACGGGGCTGGGCACGGCGACCGTGGCGAACCGTGCGATCTCGCTCACGGTTCCCGGGAGCGTGCCCGCGGGCCAGCACCGTCTCGCCGTCTACACCGCGACGGGTGAGCTGGTGGGCTGGGCGCGCGTGAGCGTCGCTCGTCCCGTCGTGACCGTCGACCCGGCTGCGGGCGCCGGTGGCGCTGCGACCGCGGGCACCACGGGCGCGAGCGCCGGCGGGCAGCCGTCGACCCCGCGTCGGGGCGATCTCGCGGCCACCGGTGTGGCCTCGGGAGTCCTGGCCGCTCTGTCGGGCGTCGCCCTGATGCTCGCCGTGCTCGGTCTGGTGCTGCGACGGGTTCGCCGCCGCGCCTGACGATGACGCGAAAGGATCCCCGTCCGGCTCGCCCGGGCGGGGATCTTCGCGCTCCAGTGGCCCGCGCGCGGGCGCGGACGGGCAGACTGGGGACATGAACGGAGAGCACCACTACCGCCTGCGATCGACCTGGACCGGCGACCTGGGGACGGGCACGAGCGGGTACCGCGACTACGAGCGTGCCGTGACCCTCGAGGTCGACGGAAAGCCCGCGATCGCGGCATCCGCCGACAAGCCCTTCCGCGGGGACCCCGCCAAGTGGAATCCCGAAGAACTCCTGATCGCCGCGCTCAGCGAGTGCCATCTGCTGTCGTACCTGCACGCGTGCGTCACGACCGGCGTCGTCGTCACCGGTTACGAGGACGACGCCACCGGCACGATGCAGGAGGACGGCAACAGCGGGGGAGCGTTCACCGAGGTCGTTCTGCGCCCCCGCGTCCGCGTGGCCGAGGAGTCCATGATCGAGGCGGCGGTCGCCGCCCACCGGCAGGCGCGCGAATGGTGCTTCATCGCCAACTCCGTCAACTTTCCCGTGCGACACGAACCCGAGGTCACGGTCGGCTGAGCGCCGAGCGTCGCGGGGAGGATGCCGCGGCGTCGTACAGTGAGCGCATGCAGCTCGAACCCGCCCTGCGCCGACTCGACCGGATCGCCGGGGGCCGTCAGGCCGATCACCGCGTCGCCGTCTCCACCGACCCGAAGGTGCACCGCGCCTTCCGCGCCATCACGCTTCTGCTTGCGGTCGGTTTCGTGCTCGGTGTCGCGACGGTCGTCGTCGCCCTCGTCATGACGATGAACGGCGACGACGTCGGCTTCGCCGTCTGGATGCGCTGCCTCGTGGTGCTCGCCATCACCACGACCCTGTTCTACTTCCTCTGGCGTGCCCGCGTCGGCTGGTACTGGGCGTTCCGTCGGCTGCAGCTGTTCAGCCGCATCTTCCCGGTCATCGCCCTCGTCCTCGCCGCCATCCCGGGGCTCTACCCGTTCTGGGTCGTCAGTGAGCAGATTCTCTTCGCGATCCTGCTCATCGGCGTCTCGGACTACCTGCAGTCCGACGCCGTACGCGCCGCATACCCCAAACCGCAGCGCTGAGTCGCTGGCATCCGCGTGCCGCGAACCCGGCGTGTCGGGGGAGCGAGCGATCTCTGCGACGGCCTCAGGACCTCACGGCCCCGAGAACCGCGGGAACGACGGAACCCCGCCGGCATGAGGCCGACGGGGTTCCGTCGTTCGTGAGGGGCGGGATCAGCGCACGTCGTCGTCGATCCAGTCCATCGACTTGGTGACGGCCTTCTTCCACAGGCGCAGTTCTCGCTCGCGCTCGCCGTCGTCCATGTTGGGCTCCCAGCGCTTGTCTTCCTGCCAGTTGGCACGCAGGTCGTCGAGGTTGTCCCAGAAACCGACCGCGAGGCCCGCCGCGTACGCGGCGCCGAGGGCGGTGGTCTCCGCGACGACCGGACGCACGACCGGCACGCCGAGGATGTCGGCCTGGAACTGCATGAGCGCGTCGTTGGCGGTCATACCGCCATCGACCTTGAGCTCGGCCAGGTCGACGCCGGAGTCGGCGTTGACGGCGTCGAGCACCTCACGCGACTGGAAGGCCGTGGCCTCCAGCGCGGCGCGGGCGATGTGACCGCGGTTGACGTAGCGGGTCATGCCCACGATCGCGCCGCGGGCGTCAGGACGCCAGTACGGTGCGAACAGGCCCGAGAACGCCGGCACGAAGTACACGCCGCCGTTGTCGTCGACGCTCTCGGCGAGCTTCTCGACCTCGGGGGCCGAGGAGATGATGCCGAGCTGGTCGCGCAGCCACTGGATGAGCGAGCCGGTCACGGCGATCGATCCCTCGAGCGCGTAGCGGGCGGGCTGGTCGCCCAGCTTGTAGCCGAGGGTGGTCAGCAGGCCGTTCTTGGAGTGGACGATCTCTTCACCGGTCTGGAAGATGAGGAAGTTGCCCGTGCCGTAGGTGTTCTTGCTCTCGCCCGGGTCGAAGGCCGCCTGGCCGAAGGTCGCGGCCTGCTGGTCGCCCAGGATGCCGGCGATCGGGGTCTCGCGCAGAAGCGACGAGGACTCGACGGTGCCGTAGACCTCGGAGGAGGAGCGGATCTCGGGGAGCATGGAGGCGGGAACGCCGAAGTCGGCGAGGATGTCCTCGCGCCACGAGAGGGTCTCGAGGTCCATGAACAACGTGCGGCTGGCGTTGGTGACGTCGGTGGCGTGCACGCCGCCGTCGATGCCGCCGGTGAGGTTCCAGAGCACCCAGGTGTCGGTGGTTCCGAACAGCAGGTCTCCGGCCTCGGCCTTCTCGCGGGCTCCGTCGACGTTCTCGAGGATCCAGACGATCTTGGTACCCGAGAAGTAGGTCGCCAACGGCAGGCCGACGATGCTCTTGTAGCGCTCCGGATCGCCGTCGGCGAGGCGGTCGACGATCGACTGCGTGCGCGTGTCCTGCCACACGATGGCGTTGTACACCGGCTTTCCGGTGTTCTTGTCCCACACCACCGCGGTTTCGCGCTGGTTGGTGATGCCGACGGCGGCGATGTCGTGGCGGGTGATGTCGGCGCGGCTGAGGGCCAGGCCGATCACCTCCTGGGTGTTGCGCCAGATCTCGGCGGGGTCGTGTTCGACCCAACCCGCGCGCGGGAAGATCTGCTCGTGCTCCTTCTGTCCGACGGAGACGACGCTCCCGGACTTGTCGAAGATCATCGCGCGCGTCGAGGTCGTGCCCTGGTCGATGGCGAGGACGTAGTCGGCCATGGATGGACTCCTTTGTCAGTGTCTGTGATGGGTGAAGCGGAAGGGAGGAGGGCGCGAGAGCGTCGGGCGACGCCCTCGCGAAGAGTGATTACTTGCCGAGACCGAGGAGCACGGGGGCCAGCAGACCCGCGAGCAGGCCACCGACGAGGGGACCGGCGACGGGAACCCACGCGTAGCCCCAGTCGCTCGAACCCTTGCCCTTGATGGGGAGGATCGCGTGGGCGATGCGGGGTCCGAGGTCACGGGCGGGGTTGATGGCGTATCCGGTCGGGCCACCGAGGGAGGCGCCGATGCCGACGACGAGCAGGGCCACGGGAACGGCCGAGAGACCGCCGATACCGGCGGGGACGCCGACGCTGGCCACACCGTAGTCGGCGAAGCCGAAGATCACGAACACCAGGACGAACGTGGCGATGACCTCGGTGAGGAAGTTGAAGCCGTACGAGCGGATCGCGGGGCCCGTAGAGAACACGCCGAGCTTGGCGGCCGGGTCGGGCTCGTCGTCGAAGTGCTGCTTGTACGAGGCCCAGGCGAGCACGGCACCGATGATGGCGCCGACCATCTGCGCGGCCACGGCCACGAGGAACTGGACGAAGGAGATCTTGCCGGCGACCAGGAGGCCGATCGAGACGGCGGGGTTCAGCTGAGCGCCGGAGTAGGCGGAGACGATGACACCGGCGAAGACCGCCAGGCCCCAACCCCAGTTGACCATCAGGGTGCCGCCGGCGTTGCCCTTGGTCTTGGCGAGGGCCACGTTGGCGACCACGCCGCAGCCCAACAGGATGAGCATCGCGGTGCCGACGACCTCCGAGAGGAAGTACAGCCCCAGGTTCACTTCTTGCATGTCGTCATCGACCTTTCTTTCGTCGCCCGGACACCTTCGGCTCGGGCGGTAGTGCGGCTCGGTGCTCCGAACCTACGGCTCACGTGCGGGCGCGCAACAGGTGGCGCGCCCGCACGTTCTCTCAGATTCGGGCCACCCCGGCCTGTGCCAGATCGACACGGTGCGCGGAGCGGAGAATCTCAGTCGTACGGGCCACTTCTTCGTCGACGTGCGCGGAGTCCCAACCGAGGGGCTCGGCGACCGCCTCGGCGACCTCTCGCAGCGTGCGCTCGGTCATGCCGCCGACGAATGCGAGATGCGTGCGGCGCAGCAGAACGTCGATCAGGTGCACGACCTGCTCGTTCTTCGCGATGAAGGCGAGCTCCTCGCGGTAGTAGCCCGCCGCATCGGGAACCGGCGTCGGCTCGGCGGGCAGGGCGGCGAGGATCGCGTCGGCGCGGGTGCCGTAGCGCTCCAGCATCGCCTCGACGAGCTCCGCGGAGTGCGCATTCGTGCGCGCGGCGATCCAGCGGCGACGCTGCTCGGGCGTGGCGGGGAAGCCCGCGCCGCCGCCGATGGGCAGCCCCTGGGTGCTGACGCGGTGGGGGCGGCGCAGCTTCTGCAGGGTCTTCATGCTGAGGTGCTCGGCGAGGGCTCGAAAGGTGGTCCACTTGCCGCCGACGAGGCTCATGGCGGGGACACCCGCGACCTCGTCCTCGACGATGCGATAGTCGCGCGAGACGAAGCCGGGGGCGGTGTCATCGTGGCGGGGGAGCGGGCGGATGCCCGAGAACGTGTAGACGATCTGCGAGCGGTCCACGCCGATGGTCGGGAAGACGTGACCGATGAGGTCGAAGAAGTACTCGATCTCGTCGTCGGTGCACACGACCGGCTTCGAGGGATCGGCGTCGATGTCGGTGGTGCCGACCAGGACGCGGTCCTTCAGCGGGTAGATGAGGACGATGCGGCCGTCGGAGTGCTCGAAGAAGATCTCGCGACCGCCGGTGGCGGCGAGCAGCTCGGGGTTGTCGAGCACGATGTGCGAGCCCTTGGTGCCGCCCATGAAGGTCGTGTCCAGACCCATGGCCTTGTTCGCGAGGTCGGTCCAGGGTCCGGCCGTGTTGAGGACGACCTTCGCCTTGACGCTGAACTCTTCGCCGGACACCTCGTCGCGTACGCGCACGCCGTTGGCGTCGGCACCGACGGCCGAGACGTAGTTGACGGCCTGCGTGCGGCCCGCGCCGGCCTCGATGCCGTCGCGCAGCACGTCGAGGGCGATGCGCTCGGGGTCGTGCATCGAGGCGTCGAAGTAGGTCGCGGTGTAGGCGAGGTCGGGGTTGAGCTTGGGCAGCTCGGACAGCGACTTCTTCTTGCCGAGGAACTTGTGGCGGGGGACGGATCCGCCGTCGCGCGAGAAGGTGTCGTACATGATCAGGCCGACCTTGATGAGAAGGGCGCCGCGCTCATTGGGCTTGCCGCGACCGTGCGTGACGAGAAGGCGGAAGGGTGCCGACAGGATGCCGGAGAACGTCTTGTAGATCGGGATCGTCGTCTCGAGCGGCTTGACGTAGTGGGGGGCCGTCTTGAGCAGGTCGTTGCGCTCGGTGACCGCTTCTTTCACGAGGCGGAACTCGCCGTTCTCGAGGTAGCGGATGCCGCCGTGGACCATGTGGCTGGAGGCCGAGGAGGCGCCGGAGACGAAGTCGCCCCGCTCGACGAGTGCGACGCTGACGCCCTGGAGGGCGAGGTCGCGGAGGGTGGCGAGGCCGTTGATGCCCCCACCGATGATGAGGACGTCGAGGTCTTCGGCGTCGCGGAGCGCCTGGACGTCGGCGCGGAGCGGAGTAGCGGGGGACGACATGTCGACTGCGACCTTTCGTTGTTGGTACGACGATCACAATGCGCCTGTCTGCACGTTGTTGCAAGCCCCTTGAACAAACGTGCAGAATGGTGTCCATGAAGGTAACCGAACGGTGGTGACGCAGACGGAAGAGCGCTCCCGCGACGCTCTGCGGGCGGCACAGCTCTACTACATGCAAGACCTGACGATGGATGCCATCGCTCACGAGATGCGGGTCTCCCGATCGTCGGTGTCGCGTCTGCTTCAGCACGCCCGCGACGTGGGGCTCGTCACGATCTCGATCAGCCCTCCCGACGACGCTCGGGGACAGATGGCCCAGCGGATCGCCGATCGCTTCGGCATCACCGCCCACGTCGTGCCCACTCCCGCGCGCACCTCAGAGGCCGAGCGGCTCGAACGAACGGCGCTGACCGCGGCGCGCATCCTCGCCGAGCGCGTCGAGTCATCGATGACGGTGGGCGTCGCCTGGGGGTCGACGCTCTCGGCCGTCGCCCGCCACGTGCCGCAGAAAGACGTGCACGACACCCACATCGTCCAGATGAACGGTGCGGCCAACGTCCGCACCTCCGGCATCCCGTACGCGGGAGAGATCCTGTCCAAGCTCGGAGCGGCCTGGTCGTCGTCGGTGCACCAATTCCCGGTGCCCGCTCTCTTCGACGATCCGCAGACGAAGCAGGCGATGTGGCGCGAGCGCTCGGTGCGATCCGTGCTCGAGATCCAGCAGCGCGTCGGTCTGTTCGTCTTCGGGCTCGGCTCTCCGCACGCAGACGTGCCCTCGCACGTGTACAGCGGCGACTACTTCGACGAGCGCGACCGCGCCGTCATCGAACGCGAAGGCGTCGTCGGCGACTGCGCCACGGTGTTCTACCGCGCCGACGGGTCGAGTGACATCCCCGAGCTCAACGCCCGCTCCAGCGGCCCCGACCTCGACACGGTCCGGCGCATCCCTCGTCGCTTCTGCGTCGTGTCGAGCCTGTCCAAGCTCGACGGGCTGCGCGGAGCGCTCGCCGCCGATCTCGTGACCGAGCTGGTCGTCGAGGAGTCGCTCGCGCGGCGCCTGCTCAGCGTCACGCGCTGACGCCTGTCGCGCCGAGCGCTCAGCGCTCGCCGAACCCGTCGGCGATGAGCGACTCGAGCTCGTCCAGTGCCGCTCTCGCTTCGGGACCCGACGCGCTCACTCGCACGCGCGATCCCTGCCGGATCCCCAGCGCCATCAGCGCGAGCAGGCTCCGCCCCGAGACCTCGGCGGAGCCCGTCTCGAGATCGGCGATGCGCACCTCCGCATCGTGTCGGGACGCGGCCTTGACGAAGGTGGCCGCGGGCCGCGCGTGCAACCCGGAGGGGTTGGTCACGACGGCCTCGAAGGAGAGCGTCTCGTCGGCCGGGTCGTCCGTCGCGACGGCACCGGATGCCGGGCCCCCGGCGTCTGCGCCCAGCTGCCGCGCCTTCGCGTCCCCGGCGGTGGCGCACTCGGCCGCCACGGCTTCGAGGTCGCCGCCGCCCGCGGCGGTCACCACGGCTGCGACGAGTCCCTCCACGAACGGAGCGGGACTGAGGCGGACCCGTTCGGGCTCCGCGACGAACTCCAGGGCCGTCTCGGCGCTGAGAATCGCGGAACCGAGGTCCATCAGGACGAGAACCCCGTCTCCGGAATCAGCGTCGTCGATCGCGGCGGCGATGGCCACGGCATCCGTTCCCAGATCGTCGTCGGGGCCGCCGGCTGCGATGCGAAGCGTCGGGGGGTCATCCCCGCCCATCTGCAGGGCGAGGTGCGCCGCGGCCTCCGCAAGCGCGCGCGAGTGCGAGACGGCGACCAGGCCGATCACTCGTCGGCCGCCAGGGTGTCGCGCAGAGCCTCGAGCAGCAGGGTCGCCGAGCTCGCGCCCGGGTCGAGGTGGCCCGCACTGCGCTCGCCCAGATAGCTCGCCCGGCCTTTGCGCGCCACGAGGGGTTCGGTCGCGTCGCGTCCCCGGGCCGCGGCCTCCGCAGCGGCGCGGGCGGCCGCGGCGGGGCCGTCGCCGGCGGCGGTGTCCCAGGCATCGAGGGCGGGAGAGAGTGCGTCGATCATCGTCTTATCGCCGAGCTCGGCCTTTCCGCGAGCCACGACCCCGTCGACACCGGCGCGGAGGGCGGCGCCGAGGGCGTCGGCATCCACTTCTCCCCCTGCTGCGAGGGCGGGGCCCATGCGGAGGAAGAGCGTTCCGTAGAGCGGCCCGCTCGCGCCGCCGACCGATGACACGAGGGTCATGCCGACGGTCTTGAACAGGTCGGCGGGGGTATCGGGCACGGGCTCGAGCTTCGCGACGACCGCGTCGAGACCGCGGGCCATATTCGAGCCGTGGTCGGCGTCGCCGATCTCGGAATCGAGCCGGGTGAGCTCGTCCTTGTGCTGCTGCACGGCGTCGCGGAACGCGCGAATCCACGCCACCAGGTCGGCGGTCGAGACCGAGCCGCTCATGCGCCCCACCGCATCCCCGGCGTCACGACGGGGGCGTCCCACAGGCGCAGCATCTCGTCGTCGGCTTTCACGACGGTCAGCGACGCGCCGGCCATGTCGAGGCTCGTGATGAAATCGCCGATCAGCACGCGCTGCACGTCTACCCCGGCCTCGGCGAGCAATGGCGCGATCTCTCCGTACAGCAGGTACTGCTCGATGAGCGGGGTACCGCCGAGGCCCGACAGCAGCACGATCGCCGGCCCCACGGGCTCGGCGAAGTCGCGCACGATCGGATCGACCATGAGCGCTGCGATCTCTCGAGCGGAGGCCAGCTTCACGCGCGAGCGGCCGGGCTCGCCGTGAATGCCGACGCCGACCTCCATCTCGTCGTCGGGGAGGTCGAAGGTGGGGCGGCCCGCGGCGGGGACCGTGCAGCTGGTGAGGGCCACTCCCATCGATCGGCCCGCGGCCGCGACCCGGCGGGCGAGATCGGCGACCGCGGCGAGGTCGGCCCCCTCTTCGGCGAAGGCGCCGACGACCTTCTCCAGGATGACGGTGGTGCCGGTACCGCGGCGACCCGCGGTCCAGGTGGAATCGGTCACGGCGACGTCGTCGGCGACGACGACCGACTCGACCCGCACGCCCGCGGCTTCGGCGAGCTCCGCCGCCATCTCGAAGTTCAGTACGTCGCCGGTGTAGTTCTTCACGATGTGGAGCACCCCCGCACCCGAGTCGACCGCCTGCGTGGCGGCGAGCACCTGGTCGGGGGTGGGGGAGGTGAACACCTCTCCGGCGGCCGCGGCGTCGAGCATGCCGAGGCCGACGAAACCGCCGTGCATCGGCTCGTGCCCGGATCCACCGCCCGACACCAGCGCCACCTTGCCCGTGCGCGTCGCCTCCGCCCGCAGGATGACACGGTTCTCGGCATCCACCCGAAGGTCCGGATGAGCTGCGCGGATGCCGCGGAGGGCCTCCGCCAAGACGTCGGCGGGGTCGTTGACGAACTTCTTCACGGTGCCTCCTCGTTGTGGCGACGACGGTTCGGGCCGTCGGATTCGACCCTGCTCGCCGGGCGTCGTCACGTCAAGGAGGAACTGCCGGTGAGGGTCGAGAGTCAGAGGCGCTCGTGGGGGAGCACCTGCTTGATGCGCTCGATCGGGTTCTGTGCGGGCGCCTCGTTGTAGGCGTTCGCGAGCTCCTGCTCGCTGAGGGCATGGATCGCCGCCATGATCTCGTCGGTGGCGCCGCGACGCGCGCGTCCCGAGGCGGCGGCGCCGTGCGGGGAGAGATCGAGGGGCGCGCCGAAACGCACCGTGATGCGTTCCGCGGTCGTGGGGATCTTCGCGCCGACCGGCATGACCTTGTCGGTGCCGATGAGCCCCACCGGAACGACCGGGGCGCCCGTCTGCAGTGCAAGGAAGGCGACCCCGGTGCGGCCCTTGTAGAGGCGGCCATCGAGCGAGCGCGTGCCTTCGGGGTAGAGCGCCACGGCCCGGCCATCCTCGAGAAGGGTGCGCTGCTGGTCGAGGGCGTCGAGGGCCTTCTGGCCGGCTCCGCGCTCGACGGGGATCGCGCCGATCGCGGTGAAGAACTGGCGCGACGCCCACTTCTCGAAGTACGCCGACTTCGCCATGAAGTGCACGGGGCGGGGGGCGGCGACGGGGATGGCGATCGAGTCGATGAACGACAGATGGTTGCTCGCGAAGATCACCGGCCCGGTACGCGGGACGTTCTCTCGTCCCTCGATGCGCGGGCGATAGACCGCGCGCGCCAGAGGGGCGATGAGGAAACGTCCGAGGCGGTAGGTCGCGCCCATCTGCTCCGGCACGGTCACGGGGGTCTCGGCGGGCAGGTGAGAACTCACTCGATGAGGCTACTCGCCGCCGCATGCTCCTGCGCGCATGGTGCGCGCGATGACATGCCGACACGCGGCGGGCGCCCTCGTACACGGGCCTCTCAGCCGCGGCAAAGCCGGATGCGGGAGGATGGACGCTTCCTGTCTTCCCTCGAGAGGTCACCCGTGCGCTTCCGCCCGATCGCTTCCCTGTCCGTCGTCGCCGCCGCGGCGTTGCTGCTGGCCGGGTGCTCCGGTTCACCCGATGAGGCATCGACGCCCGACGCGAGCGGCTCGGCCGACGCCGGCCAGTGCCAGAGCGCGCTCGCCGACGCGCCGGCCCCCGACGGTCTCGTCGTCTCGGGCGATTTCCAGGGCAAGGTCAACGTCACTCTTCCCGACGGCTACACCCCCTCTGCTCTGCAGCGCACCACCCTGGTCGAGGGCACCGGACAGCAGATCAAGGCGGGCGACGTCCTGAAGGCCAACTTCACGCTGATCGACACCGCCTCGGGCGCCGTGCAGCTGCAGACGCTCGATACCGAGCCGGCCGGCATGGACACGCTCGTCTCCTCGCAGCAGATCTTCGGCGCCGCCCTCGAGTGCGCGCCCATCGGCTCGCGCACCGTGTCGTCGTTCCCCGCCGGCACCCTGGGCGAGGGCTCGCCCGCCTTCGTGCTCGTCGCCGACGCCATCTCGGAACTGCCCACCCGCGCCGAGGGCACCGAGGTCGCTCCCGTGGACGGCATGCCGACGGTGAGCTTCGACGACAACGGCGCCCCCACGACCACGACGAACGCCGACGGCAAGCAGATGCTGCCCCAGCCGACCGCCCCGGCTCCCACCGACGTGCGCATCGAGAACCTCCGCCAGGGTGCGGGGGAGACCGTGAACGCCGGTGACCAGGTCATCGTGCAGTACACCGGAGCGCTGTATGACAGCGGGCAGGTCTTCGACTCGAGCTGGCAGCGCGGCACCCCCGCGCAGTTCCAGACCGACCAGGTCGTCGACGGTTTCCGTCAGGCCCTCGAGGGACAGACCGTCGGCTCGCAGGTCGTCGTCGTCATCCCGCCCGCCGCGGGCTACGGCGACAAGGCGCAGGGCGACATCCCGGCCAATTCGACCCTGTTCTTCGTCGTCGACATCCTGGGCGTCCAGCACGCCACCATGGCGGGCTAAGTAGGCTGAGGGCATGCGCCGCGTCCTCATCCTCGGTTCCACCGGTTCGATCGGGACGCAGGCGCTCGACGTCATCGCGAACAACGCCGACCGCTTCGAGGTCGTCGGGCTCGCCGCCGGCACCGACCGGGCCGGTGTCGAGGCGCAGGCTTCGGCCTTCGGGGTCGAGCACACCGCTCTCGGCGCCGTCGAGGCGGAGCAGCTCGTCCGCGACGTCGAGGCCGACGTGGTGCTCAACGGGATCACCGGATCGGTGGGCCTCGGCCCCACCATCGCCGCCCTCGAGGCGGGGCGCACCCTCGCCCTGGCCAACAAGGAGTCGCTGATCGTCGGCGGCGAACTCGTCACCGCACTCGCGGCACCGGGGCAGATCGTTCCCGTCGACTCCGAGCACTCCGCGATCGCGCAGGCGCTGCGCTCCGGTCACGCCGGAGAGGTGCGCCGGCTCGTGCTCACGGCATCCGGAGGCCCCTTCCGCGGACGATCGCGCGACGAGCTGCAGGACGTCACCCCCGCGGAGGCCCTCGCGCACCCCACGTGGGACATGGGCCGCGTCGTCACGACGAACTCCGCGACACTCGTGAACAAGGGCCTCGAGGTGATCGAGGCGCACCTGCTGTTCGACGTGCCGTACGACCGGATCGCGGTGACCGTGCACCCGCAGTCGATCGTGCACTCGATGGTCGAGTTCGTCGACGGCTCGACCATCGCCCAGGCGTCGCCGCCCGATATGCGCCTGCCGATCTCGCTCGGTCTCGACTGGCCGCACCGCATCGCCGGCGTGGGCGCCCCGCTCGACTGGACGCGCGCCTCGCAGTGGACCTTCGAGCCCCTCGACGAGAAGGCCTTCGGCTCCGTGGCCCTGGCCAAGAAGGTCGGCCGGGCGGGCGCCACATACCCCGCCGTGTTCAACGCGGCCAACGAGCAGGCGGTCGACGCGTTCCACGAGGGGCGTCTGAGCTTCCTCCAGATCGTCGAGCTCATCGAGCGCGTCGTCGATCGCCACGAGCCGCCCGGGAAGCTCATGCGCGAATCGCTCGCCGAAGCCGAGAGTTGGGCGCGACGCACCGCCGACGAGATCATCGCGGCGCGCTGAGTCCCGAGCGGGCGGTCGGCCGGTTCAGGCCGGGAAGTCGACCGGGCGCTCCGGGTCGGACGACGGGGTGCTGTCGACGGGGTACGGAACCGGCCACTGCGGGTCGGGTACGGGCCATCCTGCAGCGCGTAGCGCGCGGCGCGACAGTTCGCGCGCCGAATACGGGGTGCGCACGCCGCGGATGTCGCGGTAGTCCTGGTGGCCGGGACCGGCCCACAGGATCGCGTCGCCCTCTCCGACGAGCTTCACGGCCTCGAGGATCGCGCGCTCCGGCGGGGTGAACTCCAGGATCTCGGCGTCGGGTCGAGCGCGCCGTGCGCCCTCGACCAGCACCTCGCGGATGGTGTCGGGGTTCTCGTGGCGCGGGTGGTGATCCGTGACGACGAGGATGTCGCTTCCCTCGACCGCCGTGCGGCCCATGTCGTGACGCTTCGTGGCGTCGCGGTCGCCGTCGGCGCCGAACACCATGACGACCTTGCCGGGCGTCACGCGCCGGACCGCGGCGAGAGTCTTCTCGAACGCGTCGGGGGAGTGGCCGAAGTCGACGTAGACCGCGGGGCCCGCGGCGCCCGACACGAGCTGGGTCCGACCGGGCAGCGATGCCTCGATGTGCGAGCCGTCGAGGGTGCTGTAGAGGTGTTCCCAGGTGTAGCCGGTCTCGAGCAGCATGACGATCGCCAGTCCCGCGTTCGCGGCCATGTGCCGACCGATCACGGGCACGACGGTGGTGAGGGAGCGGCCCTTGCCGTCGCTGAGGGTGAACTCGGTGCCCTCTTGGCGCTCGTCGACGATGTCGACGGTCCAGTCGGCGGATGCCGCGGCGGCGGCGTTCTCGCTGATCGCCGGGGTGGCGATGGTCACGACGGGGATCTCGGCGCGTGCGGCGATCTCGGCGCCGGAGGCCGAGTCGAGGCAGACGACCCCGCGACGGGCGCGGTCGGGGCGGAAGAGGGGCAGCTTCGCCTCGAAGTACTCGCGCATATCGGCATAGTCGTCGAGGTGGTCATGGGTGAGGTTCGTGAAGCCCGCGACGTCGAAGACGAGGCCATCGACCCGGTGACGGGTGAGCGCCTGCGCGCTCACCTCGACCGCGACGGCCTGCACGCCGCGCTCGCGCATGAGGGCGAGGAGGGCGTGGAACTCGGAAGCCTCGGGGGTGGTCAGGCGCGAGACGATGACCTCGCCCGCGATGTGGCGCTCTGCCGTCGACGACAGGCCGGTGACGACCCCGAGCTGGCCGAGGATGCCCTCGAGCAGGTGCGAGACGCTCGTCTTGCCGTTGGTGCCCGTTGTCGCCAACAGCTGGGGGAGCGTGTCGTCGGGCCCGGTGCCGTACACCCACGCCGACAGGTCGCCGAGGAGCGCACGAGGGTCGTCCACGACGACGATCGGAAGACCCGCGGGGCCCGCGATCTCGGCGCCCGCGTCGTCGGTGATGACCGCGACGGCGCCGCGCTCGGCGGCGGTGGCGGCGAATTCCGCCCCGTGCCGGTTCACGCCGCGGATGGCGACGAAGGCTTCGCCGGCCCGCAGATCGGCGGTGGCCAGCGTGAGGCCGGTGAGGGTGGTCCGGTCGACGTCGCCCACGGTGCGGACGCCGTAGCGTCGGGCGAGTTCGGCGAGGTCGCGGCGCGGCGGGTTCTCCGGGCGGAGGACGGGCGGCAGGTTCGAGGGGGCGGCGGAGGACATCGCATCCATTCTCTCATCCGGCGTCGCACAGACACCGCATCGGGGCCGCACGGGCCGTTCAAAGGCGTGCGGCGGTATCGTCGGCGGGTGACTGCGATCGCGTTCCTCATCGGCGTCATCGTGCTCGTGCTCGGCCTGGCCGTCTCGATCGCGCTGCACGAGGTCGGGCACCTGCTGCCCGCCAAGCTCTTCGGCGTGCGCGTCGGCCAGTACATGATCGGTTTCGGACCGACACTCTGGTCGAAGCGCATCGGCGAGACGGAGTACGGCCTCAAGGTGCTGCCGCTCGGCGGCTTCATCTCGATGGCCGGGATGTACCCGCCTGCGCCCGAGGACGCCAAGCCCGGCACGAAGCGCTCGCGCTTCTTCGCGACGATGGTCCAAGACGCCCGCGACGCGAACGCGGAGACGCTGATCGCCGCCGACGACCGGGTGTTCTACAAGCTGCCGGTCTACAAGCGGATCATCGTCATGCTCGGCGGCCCGGTCATGAACCTCGTCCTCGCCGTGGTGCTGTTCACGATCGCGCTCAGCGGTATCGGCATCCAGCAGGGCACCACCACCGTCGCGTCGGTCTCGCAGTGCGTCATCCCCGCGAGCGAGGGCCGCACCGAGTGCACCCCCACCGATCCCGTCGCTCCGGCGGCGGCCGCCGGCATCCAGCCCGGTGACAGATTCGTTTCGATCGACGGCACTCCCGTCTCGACGTTCGCCGAGGCCGCCGCGATCATCCAGCGTTCGCCCGGGAAGCAGCTCTCGGTCGTCATCGATCGCGACGGCGCGCAGCGCACCGTGCAGTTCACGCCCGCGACCACCGACCGCGCCGTCACCGACGCGAACGGCCGTCCCGTGGTCGACGCCTCCGGCGCGACCGAGTATCAGACCGTCGGATTCGCGGGGATCAGCCCGCAGAGCGCGCTCGTGCGTCAGCCCATCGGCACGAGCCTCGAGGCGACGGGGCAGTACATCGGCTCGGTCGCGCAGATCGTGTCGCAGTTCCCCGTGCGGATCTACGACGTCGTCGTCGACACCCTCAACGGTCAGCCGCGTGACGCGAACAGCCCCATGAGCGTGGTCGGCGCCGGCCGTCTCGCCGGCGACATCGCCGCCGTCGACGCGCCGATCCTCGACCGCGTGCAGACCATGATCACGTTGCTCGGCGGCCTGAACATCGCCCTGTTCGTCTTCAACCTCATCCCGCTGCTCCCGCTCGACGGTGGTCACGTCGTCGTGGCGCTGTGGGACGGCATCAAGCGTCAGATCGCTCGCCTGCGTGGCACGGTCGCCCGTCCCGTGGATGCCACGAAGCTCGTGCCCGTCACTTTCGTCGTCGTGATCCTGCTGGTGGCGACGGGCGGGGTGCTGTTCCTCGCCGACATCGTCAACCCGGTGCAGTTGCTGTAGACGAGCCGGCGGATCGACCCTTTCGCGGAGAAGCGTGAGCCGGTAGGTAGTCCGCCGCGGTCAGAGCGCGTGCGCGATCAGACGCTCCAAAGTCCGCATGCCGTCGCGCGACAGGATCGACTCGAGATGCCCCTGCACGCTCGCGAACGCGGGGCCGCGGAGGGCGTAGACGTCGCCGGTCTCGGGGTCGGCCGCGACCTCGGCCGGGATCTCGATGCGACCCTCCGGGACGGGGAGGGGAGCCCCCGTCGACTCCCCGCGCGCGGTGATCGACTCGACCACGATCCCGCGCTCGGTCGTCCCCGGCGCCACGCGCGCCGTGAACGTGTTGTAGAACCCGATCGAGGCGTCCTCGCCGAAGACGTCGACGCTCTTCTGCAGGCCCTGGTGCGGCTGCGCGAGAGGAGCGAGATCGATGCCGAGCTGGTCGGCGAGGATCTGGTGGCTCAGGCAGACCGCGAGAAGCGGAGCGTGGCGGAAGAGGCGGCGGGAGACGACGCGGCGCATCGCGGACATGCGCGGGCTGTCGTCGCGCGGGTCACCGGGGCCGGGGCCCGAGATCACGAGGTCGGCGGCATCGACCTCGTCGTTCGACGCCTGCGACCAGTGCACGATACGGGTGTCGAGTCCCAGGTGCCGCAGCTGGTGCGCGAGCATCGTCGTGAAGCGGTCCTCGGCATCCACCACGAGCGCCGTGCGGCCCGCGAAAGGGCCCGACCCGTCGGGGTCCTGCGGGTTCATCCAGAAGGGCGCCAAGCGATCGTTGCGGGATGCCAGCAGCTCGGCGATCGCGGGATCCTCGGCGAGCGGTCGGCGCGGGGCGGCGGGGGCGTCGGCATCCGCCCCCTCGGGGGCAACCGGTACGTCGCGCGGAATCGCGCCGATCGCGCCGAGCACGCCGGCGGCCTTGCCGTGGGTCTCGCCCACCTCGCCGTCGGGGTCGGAATGGCGCACGAGCGTCGCCCCGACCGGGACGCGCAGGCGCCCGTCGACGAGGTAGGCCGTGCGGATGAGGATCGGCGCGTCGAGGTCGTGCGTGGGCCCCTCGACCGAGCCGTTCGGGGTGAAGAGGGCCGCGACGCCGGAGTAATAGCCACGCGGAACGGCCTCGTGCCGGGCGATCACGGTGCACGCGTTCTGCATGGGGGAGCCGGTGACCGTCGGGGCGAACATCGTCTCACGGAGGATGTCGCGCGGGTCGAGGTCGCTCGAGCCGCGCAGCATGTACTCGGTGTGCGTGAGGCGCGACATCTCTTTGAGGTGGGGGCCGGTGATGCGGCCACCGTCGCTGCAGACCGCGCTCATCATCTTGAGCTCTTCGTCGACGACCATGAAGAGCTCCTCGGTCTCTTTGGTCGATCGCAGGAACTCGGCGAGCGTCTCGGCCGTCGCCCCGCCCGCCGGGTGCCGGAAGGTTCCCGAGATGGGGTTCATCGTGACGATGCCGTCCTTGGCGCTCACGTGCGCCTCGGGACTCGCACCCACCGCGATGTGATCGGCGGTGACCACGGCGAAGGTCCAGTACGCGCCCTTCTCGTGCTCGAGCAGGGCGCGGAACCACGTGAGCGCGGCGATGCGCGGGTCGACGTCGACACCCGCGACGAAGTCGCGACGGATCACGAAGTTGGCGCCCTCGCCGCGACCGATCTCCTCCGCGATGACGCGGCGCACGATGGCGGCGTAGTCCTCGTCGGTGATGTCGAAGCCGGCGTCCGCAAGAGGGACGGGGGAAGAGGGGAGGGATGCCAGGGCCTCCGCCCGCGGCACCGAGACGCGGTCGTCGATCACCAGGCACCGCAGCGGTGCCCCGTCGTCATGACAGACGAAGCCGCGCTCGCGCACCTGGCGGTAAGGCACGAGAGCGAGCACTTCGCGGGCGACGCCCTCGGCATCCGTCAGGGGGATGTCGGCGAGGAGCTCCACGTCGACGACATCTCCCGTGAGAACCTCGACGGTCGCCCCGTCACGGGCGATGAGAGCGAAGGGAGCGGAACCTGCGGCGAGGTCCGTGAGCAGTGTGGAGGGGTCGAGCCCGGTCATCGAGAGTCTTTCCGTCTGTGCTGAACGAGGATCCGTCGCGGCCGCCGAAAACACGAAGACCGCCCGGGTTCCCCAGGGGGAGGGCGGTCTGTTGCATGCGTGCGCACCGCCTAGACGGTGGGCCACCAGGATGTGTGAGCGCGCATGGCGCCGAACCTACCACAGCAGGCTTTCGGCACCGGTTCAGGCGCCGCACGGTGAGGGCGGCGTAGGCTGAACGCGTGCCTGCTGTGAACCTCGGAATGCCCCGCGTGCCGGAGACCCTCGCGCCCCGTCGCAAGACCCGCCAGATCCGCGTCGGCAAGGTCCTCGTGGGCGGCGACGCTCCGGTGAGCGTCCAGTCGATGACCACGACGCCCACGACCAACATCAACGCCACCCTGCAGCAGATCGCCGAGCTCACGGCATCCGGCTGCGAGATCGTGCGCGTCGCCGTGCCGTCACAGGACGACGCCGACGTGCTGCACATCATCGCGAAGAAGAGCCAGATCCCGGTCATCGCCGACATCCACTTCCAGCCGAAGTACGTCTTCCAGGCGATCGACGCCGGCTGCGGCGCGGTGCGCGTGAACCCGGGCAACATCCGCAAGTTCGACGACCAGGTCGGCGCGATCGCCAAGGCCGCGAAGGACGCGGGGGTGTCGCTGCGCATCGGCGTCAACGCCGGTTCGCTGGACCGTCGCCTGCTCGAGAAGTACGGCAAGGCCACGCCCGAGGCACTCGTCGAGAGCGCCGTGTGGGAGGCCTCGCTGTTCGAGGAGCACGACTTCCACGACTTCAAGATCTCGGTCAAGCACAACGACCCGATCGTCATGGTGAAGGCTTACCGTCTGCTCGCCGAGCGCGGCGACTGGCCCCTGCACCTCGGCGTCACCGAGGCGGGCCCCGCGTTCCAGGGGACGATCAAGAGCGCCACGGCGTTCGGCATCCTGCTCTCGGAGGGCATCGGCGACACGATCCGCGTCTCGCTGTCGGCGCCGCCCGCCGAAGAGGTCAAGGTCGGTCATCAGATCCTGCAGTCGCTGAACCTCCGCGAGCGCAAGCTCGAGATCGTTTCGTGCCCCTCGTGCGGCCGCGCGCAGGTCGATGTCTACACCCTCGCCGACGACGTCACCGAGGGGCTGAAGGATATGACCGTTCCGCTGCGCGTCGCCGTCATGGGCTGCGTCGTCAACGGACCCGGCGAGGCGCGCGATGCCGACCTGGGCGTGGCTTCCGGTAACGGCAAGGGGCAGATCTTCGTCAAGGGAGAGGTCGTCAAGACCGTGCCCGAGAGCGAGATCGTGGCCACCCTCATCGCCGAGGCCAACCGCCTCGCCGCCGAAATGGGCCCCGACGCCGCCACCGGCACCGCGCAGGTCATCACGGCCTGAGCCCCGCGCGTCGTCGCCGGCCTACCGGGCTCTCATCGCCTCCCCACAGCATTCGTTCACCTGGGTGACACCGGCCGTTCGACATCTCGGCGACGGCCGAATCACCGATGCTCACGGAGCAGGCCTACCGTCTGATCCGGTCGCGGCGAGCGTCGCGGCCGATCCCATCGGACGGTCGGAGAGGAGACGCCGCGCACCCCGCGGCACATCACTCATGGAATCACGCACCCTCAGGCTCCATGCGGCGTGGCGCATCGCCATCGCCGGCGCGCTCGTCGTCACCGGCGCCGCGGCGCCGCTCTCGGCGAATGCAGCGAGCTACCCCAGCGACAGCGCCAAGCCCGATCTCGTCACGCTGCTCAGCGGCTACCGCGACTTCTGGACGCCCAGCGGCAAGGGCGATTTCAGCGGCACCGTGGTGAATCCGACGGTGCTGGCCTACAACGACCGGCTGACGGTGTGGATCAACAACAACGCCACCGCCGCGCAGCAGTTCCGCGCGCTGCAGGACTCCGAGTACAACAACAGCGCCAAGACCGCTTACGACCAGTCCTTCACCGTCTCGGGCGGTCTCGGCTCGTCGCTCAGCGCGATCTACGTCAAGGGTCTCAACTCGGGTGCCCTGCCCCTGACACAGGCGCTCATCAACAGCTCGAACGGATCGTCGGGCGCCTACGTGTCCACGAGCACGGCCAAGAACACGTTCAGCTACGCGCGCCCCTTCGTCAAGACCGACCCGAACGCGACCGCCGTCTCGGGCGACGACTCCGCGTGCGCGCCCAGCGTGAACAACGCCTCGTCGCTGAAGAGCATGCGCCAGGGAACGTCCTGGGCCGACGCGGACGGCAACCTGCTCATCACCCGTGTCGCACCGGTCACCGACACCACGCACCAGTTCTCTCCCAGCGACGTGCCCCTCGACGCCGCGTACGGTCAGCCGGGCATCTGCAAGGGTGGCTCGTTCCCGTCCGGCCACACGACCACGGCCTACCAGGCCGGCATCACCCTCGCGACCCTCGTGCCCGAGCTGGGGCCGGAGGTGCTCGCGCGGGCGTCCGAGAACGGCAACAACCGCATCGTTCTCGGTGTGCACTACCCGCTCGACATCGTCGGAGGCCGCATCGACGGCGAGGCCGCCCTCGCCGCCCGCTGGTCGGACGACGCCTACCGCGCCGGCGTGCTGCAGCCCGCCCGCCAGGAGCTGACGACGTACCTGCAGCAGCAGTGCGGAGGCACCCTCGCCGCGTGCATCGCCGCCGAGGCGCCGTACCAGAACGACCCCTACGGCGGGAAGGCCATGCCCGGCGGAACGGCGCAGAAGGTCACCGACCGCGCCTCGGCCGTGTCGGTGTACACCGAACGCCTCACCTACGGCTTCGCCCGCACAGGCACCGCCGGTCAGCCGGCGGCCGTGCCGGCAGGCGCGTCGAACCTGCTGCTGACCGCGTTCCCGCAGCTGACCGACGCGCAGCGCACGTCGATCCTCGCGCAGACCCAGATCGACTCGGGCTATCCGCTCGACCAGACGTCCGGCGGCAACGGATCGTGGCAGCGTCTCAACCTCGCCGCCGCGATGTCGGCAAAGGTGCAGGTCAACGCCGACTCCACCGTCTCGGTGCTCGGCGTCGGCGGCACGGCCCAGGTGCTCCCCGCGCCGACCGGCACGACGCCCGCGCTGACCGCCCCGAACGGCACGACCGTCGCCGCCGGCGGCCAGCTGCAGATCGCGGGCTCGGGATTCGCCGCCGGTCAGAAGCTCACGGTGCAGCTGCACAGCGATCCGGTGACGATCGCGACCGTCACCGCCGATGCGAACGGCGCTTTCGCCGCGACCGTCACGATCCCCGCCTCGACCCCGGCCGGTGCGCACACGATCACGCTCCTGGATGCCACGGGCGCCGTCGTCGCGGGACCGCTCGCGGTCACGGTCACCGGCATGCGCCTGCCCCTGGTGAGCGGATGACGACGAGCCCCGCTCGTCTGCGCCTGGCGCTCATCACGATCACCGCGACGGCGGCTGCGGCCGTCGTCGCGGTGATCGCCGCGTGGGCGCTGGCTCCCGTCGCCCCCGCGGTCCCGGCAGCCGATCCCACGCCCTCGTCGTCCCCGACGCCCGCGACCGCCGCGTCGCCCCGTCCGGTTCCCGCGGTCGACGCCGGCGCGCTGTCGGCGTTGCCCGAGGCGCGCTACGACGCGGTGATCGGAGGGCTCCTCGTCGCCGACACGGCCCTGCCCGCGCACGCCGACGTGTACTCGACGGCATCCGATCTGCCCCTCTTCGGCGACGCCGACGACACGGGACGCGCGGGTGGCAGCGGCGGTCCCGTCGCGCGTCTGGCCGCGCACGACTTCTTGGGCGAGGCCACCCCCGTCGTCGTGGTCCGCACCGAGGGGCCGTGGGCGCTCGTGCTGACGCCCGCCCGCCGCACGCTCCCGTCGGCCGCGCCGGCGGGTCAGCCCGCGGCGGCGCAGACCGCGGCCTGGGCCCCGCTGTCGTCGCTGGCGAAGACGACCGGCCCGACGTCGCGCGTCGAGGTGTCGGTGGCGCAGCGGTCCGTGTCGATCGTCGCCCTCGACGGCACCGTGCAGGCGACGTTCCCCGCCGCCGTCGGTGCCGACGGCACGCCCACGCCGACCGGCGTCATCGGCTACCTCGAGGCGCGATACGTCGACCCGTCGCAGGGGACCGGTGATCACCCCATCCACCTGACGTCGTTGCACTCCGCCGCTGCCGACGAGCCCTTCGGCGGTCACGACGGGGGACTCATCGGCATCCACTACGCGGACCAGCGCGACGGGGCGATCTCGCACGGTTGCGTGCGGATCGGCGCCGACGCGGTCGCGGCGCTCGCCGCGCTCCCGCTCGGCACGCTCGTGGTGCTGCGCTGACGCCCACACCCGAAGGGTGACGACCCCCAGCGCGCAGGCCCAGCCGGGCACGGGGCGCCTCTGGGCATCCGGTAGCCTCGGGGGCCTATGGCCGACACCTCGCCGCCCTCCCTCGCCCGCCCGCTCGTCGCCGGGGTCGTCACCGCCCTCGTCGGGTTCACCAGCACCTTCGCCGTCGTGCTCACGGGCCTCCGTGCCGTGGGGGCCACTCCCGAGCAGGCGGCCAGCGGCCTGCTCGCGATCACGCTCGTGGTCGGGATCGGCTGCGTCGTGCTCGCGGGGCGATACCGCATTCCGATCACGGTCGCGTGGTCGACCCCCGGCGTCGCCCTGCTGGCCGCCACCGGCGCCGTCGACGGTGGGTGGCCGGCGGTCGTGGGCGGCTTCCTCGTCTCGGCCGCGCTGATCCTGTGCACAGCGCTGTTCCCGCCGCTGGGGGCGCTCATCGCCCGCATCCCACCCTCGATCGCGCAGGCGATGCTCGCCGGCGTGCTGCTGCCGCTGTGCGTCGCGCCGTTCGTCGGTCTCGTGAACGACCCCTGGGGCGTTACTCCCGTGCTGCTCGTGTGGCTCGTGGCATCCCGGTTCCTTCCCCGCTGGGCCGTGCCGCTCGCCTTCGTCGCGGCGATCGCGGTGGTCGCGGTGGAGCTGGCCCGAACGGGAGTGGACGCGGATGCCGCGACCCTGATGCCGCGCCTGGAGTTCACGGCTCCCTCTCTCACGGTCGGTGCGGTCGTGGGCATCGCGGTGCCGCTGTTCGTGGTGACGATGGCATCGCAGAACGTGCCCGGAGTCGCGGTGATGCGCAGCCTGGGCTACACGATCCCGTGGCGCCCCGCGATGCTCGTCACCGGGCTCGGTTCGGCCGCCGCGGCCGGCTTCGGGGGGCACGCGATGAACCTCGGCGCGATCAGCGCGGCGATCGCGGCCGGCCCCGACTCGCACCCCGACCCGAAGAAGCGGTGGGTCGCGGGGGTGTCGGCCGGGGGCACCTATCTCGTCCTCGGCGCCCTGTCGGCGGCGTTCGCGGCCATCGTGCTGCTGGCGCCGGCGGGCGTCATCCCGGCGGTCGCGGGTGTGGCGCTGTTCGGCGCCTTCGGTTCGGCGATCCAGCAGGCGATCGACGACCCCGGCGAGCGGGTGCCCGCGGTGGTCACGTTTCTCGTCGCGGCGTCCGGGATCGCGGTGTTCGGGGTGAGCGCGGCGTTCTGGGCCCTGGTCGCGGGGCTCGTGGTGCGCGCAGTGCTGCACGTGGGCCGCCGGGCGGCCTGAGCCCCCAGCCTGACGACGGTCGCGTCGCCGTACGGCACGAACCTCGTGGACCGTCACCGTTTCGTTATCGATCTCGTCGCCGGAAAGGGAACCGATGGCGCCCCCGCGGACATTACCGAGTGTGGATGAAGACGACGCCGGGCTGTGGGACCGGGTACGCCAAGGCGACGAGCTCGCGCTCGCCGCGCTGTTCGATCGGCACGAGACGCGGCTGTTCCGCCATGCGACTCGGCTGCTGACCCATCGGGAGGATGCGAAGGATGCCGTGACCGTGGCCTTCTTCGAGCTGTGGCGCAAACGCGCCTCGGTGCGTCTGGTCGATGGGTCTCCGCTGCCGTGGTTGTTGACGACGGTCGCGCACAGTGCCCGGAACCTGGAGCGGTCGAGCCGGCGCTATCGCGCTCTGCTGGACCGGGCCCCCGTCGCCGAGCACGTGTCGACCGACGCGCCGGACGACAGCGGCGTGCTCTCTGCGCTGAAGCGTCTGCCCGAGCGCGAGCAGGCGGTGGTGGTGCTGTCGGTGCTCGAGGGATATGCCGAGCGCGAGATCGCTCAAGCCCTCGGCATCCCGGCCGGAACGGTCAAATCGCGGCTCGCCCGCGCCAAAGCGAAATTGCGCGACGAGCTCGCGCTGGAAGGGGCACGGGCATGAACGACGAACTGACGCCCTCCGAGCGCGCGGCCCTGCGCGCCCGCATCGTGGGCGGCGCCCACGACATCAAGCCCGTCGGGGCGCACCGCAACGCGTGGATCGCGGGCTCCGTGGCCGCGGCGATGGTGGTCGCGATCGCCGGGGGAGTGGCGGTGACCTCGACGCTCAGCGCGCCGGAGATCGCGACGACGCCGTCGCCGAGTCCGACTGTGACGGCGGCGCCCGTGCCGGTGCCGACCCCGACGGCGACGCCGACGCCGACGCAGGAGCCGGTGGTGCTCCCGCGGGGGTCCGCGCCGTTCGAGGGGGCGTGCGACAACGTGATCGACGGAGCCGACCTCGACGCTGCCGCCGGCATGAAGATGGGGAGGGTCGGGCCGGACTGGATCGACAGCGCCGCCACCGTTCGCGGTGGCATCGAGTGCTTCTGGTACTCCTCCGAGGAGTACTCTGCGGCCTTCGTCGAGGTGGGTGTCTTCCCCGACGGGCAGCAGCCGACGAACCCGGCGTTGGTCCAAGACCCGGGGTGCCGCGACAACTACGGCAGGTTGCTCTGCACCCGGCAGGGCGCCGCCGACGGTATGAACGCGTGGGTACGCATCAGTAGCGTTCGGGGGGACGTCGTCTCGGCGGGTGCGGACCGTGTGCTCGATGCCGTGCTCTCGCGGATCAGCCGGTATCCGGTCGGCGTGGCGGCAGCGGCGCTTCCGACCTGGTGGTCTGCGCCGGACTGTGCGCGGGTGGCAGAGGTCATCGACGCCGAGAGCTTGTCACTTCCTGATGTGACCGTCGAGAAGGTCGACGCGACCTCTGGGCGCGACGGGGCGTGCCGGGTCGCCGCTCCCTCAGAGGACATCTACGCGTCGTGGAGCGCGACGGTGTCCGTTATCGCGGGCGGTGCGGTGAACGTTCCGAGCATCGCGGCGGCGGGAGGGCAGAGGACGGATGTCGCCGGGGCGGCGGAGGCCTACTGGGTTTCGTGGCACGACGGGATCGACGGGGGCGGGAGCGAGGTCCTCGCCGTGAGCGACGGTGAGAACCTGCTCCTCGTGGACGTTCCCTTCAACCTCCTGCCCGCCGGTGGCGACCTGCCCCGCGCGACGACCATCGCGCAGAAGGTCCTCCCCCTCCTGTGATCACCGGGGGCCTCGCCATCGACATGGCGGCGAGGACCCCGGCATCCGCCCCTTCCACCCCCGCGCCCTAGACTCGTCTCTCGTGGTCACCCGTCTGTCGAACTATTTCCTCCGCACGCTTCGCGAAGATCCCTCGGATGCCGAGGTCACGAGCCACCGTCTGCTCGTGCGCGCCGGCTACATCCGTCGCAACGCCCCGGGCGTCTTCGCGTGGCTGCCGCTCGGCCTGAGGGTCAAGGCCAAGATCGAGGCGATCGTCCGCGAAGAGATGGCGAACGCGGGTGCCTTCGAGGTGCACTTCCCGGCGCTGCTGCCGCGTGAGCCCTACGAGGTCACCGGCCGCTGGGAGGAGTACGGCGACGCGCTGTTCCGCCTGCAGGACCGCAAGGGTGCCGACTACCTGCTCGCGCCGACGCACGAGGAGATGTTCACCCTGCTGGTGAAGGACCTGTACTCGTCGTACAAGGACCTACCGCTGACGATCTACCAGATCCAGGACAAGTACCGCGACGAGGCGCGTCCCCGCGCGGGCCTCCTGCGCGGCCGCGAGTTCACGATGAAAGACGCGTACTCGTTCGACGCGACGGATGCCGGACTCGACGCCTCGTACCAGGCTCAGCGCGACGCGTACGAGCGCATCTTCACCCGCCTGGGGCTCGAGTACGTCATCGTGGCCGCCGATGCGGGGGCGATGGGCGGCTCCAAGTCGGAGGAGTTCCTGCACCCGACGCCGATCGGCGAGGACACCTTCGTGCGCTCGGCCGGCGGTTACGCGGCCAACGTCGAGGCGTTCACCACCGTCGTTCCCGAGCCCCTGCCGATCGAGGGCCAACCTGAGCCGGTCGTCTTCGACTCGCCGAACACGCCCACGATCGCCACCCTCGTCGATCACTCGAACGCGCACCTCGACGCCCCGGCCCGCGGCATCGCCGGTCCCGCGACGGCCGAGGCGACCGCCTGGATCGCGGCGCACACGCTGAAGAACGTTGTGCTCGCCCTCACGCACCTCGACGGCAGGCGTGAGCTCGTCGTCGTGGGCCTGCCCGGTGACCGCGACGTCGACGACAAGCGCGTCGAGGTCGCCTTCGCCCCGGCCGAGGTCGAGGCCGCCACCGAAGCGGACTTCGCGAAGAACCCGCTGCTGGTCAAGGGCTACATCGGCCCCTGGTCGCCCACCGGTGCGGTGCTGGGCGAGGAGTCGGCGACGAAGATCCGGTACTACCTCGACCCCCGCGTGGTCGACGGCACCGCGTGGATCACCGGCGCCAACATCGACCAGAAGCACGTGCACTCCCTCGTCGCGGGCCGAGACTTCGTCGGCGACGGCTTCGTCGAGGTCTCGACCGTGCGTGAGGGCGACCCCGCCCCCGACGGCTCCGGCCCCGTGGAGCTCGCGCGCGGCATGGAGATCGGCCACGTCTTCCAGCTCGGTCGCAAGTACGCCGAGGCCCTGGGCCTGAAGGTGCTCGACGAGAACGGCAAGCTCGCCACCGTCACCATGGGGTCGTACGGCATCGGCGTCACCCGCATCCTCGCGATCATCGCCGAGCTCAACAACGACGCCAAGGGGCTCATCTGGCCCTCGTCGGTCGCTCCGTTCGACGTGCACGTGGTGGCCACCGGCCGCGACGCCGTGGCGTTCGAGCTCGCGGCCTCCGTCTCGGAGCAGCTCGAGTCCGCCGGCCTCGACGTGCTGTACGACGACCGCCCGAAGGTCTCGCCCGGCGTGAAGTTCGGCGACGCCGAGCTCGTCGGCATCCCGCGCATCCTCATCGTCGGCCGCGGAGCGGCCGAGGGTCAGGTCGAACTGTGGGACCGCCGCACGGGTGAGCGCGAGACGGTGTCGGTCGACGACGCCGTGGCCGCGCTGACGCGCTGACCCCCTGCCTCCCCGGCGCCTCCCCACCGCGAGGCTGCATCTCGCTGACATTTCGGTTGCAACCTGCAGTCGTCTTCTCAGCGAGATGCCGTCTCGCGGCGTCTGGAGGGCACCCGCGCGACCCTGGCATCGGTAGCGTGGATGCCATGATCTCGGCTCCCCGCCTGCCCCTGTCCGACGGCTCGACGATTCCCCAACTGGGAGTCGGCACCTACAAGGTGCCGGCGGAGGTCACCACCGACCTCGTCGCCGGAGCCCTCGCCGCCGGCTATCGGCACATCGACACAGCCGCGCTGTACGGCAACGAAGCCGAGGTGGGCGAGGGCCTGCGCGCCTCGGGCCTGGAGCGCGACGAGGTCTTCGTCACCACCAAGGTCTGGAACGACGACCAGGGGTTCGACGAAACGCTGCGCGCCTTCGACACCAGTGCGGCGAAGCTCGGCCTCGACCGCGTCGACCTGTACCTCATCCACTGGCCCATCCCCAGCGCCGATCGCTACGTCGACACCTGGCGGGCCCTGCAGCGCTTGCAGGAGGAGGGGCGCGCCACCTCGATCGGCGTCAGCAACTTCTCCGTGCCGCACCTCGAGCGTCTGCGCGAGGAGACGGGTGTCCTCCCCGCCGTGAACCAGGTCGAGCTGCACCCGCGGTTCCCGCAGGACGCGCTCGTCGACTGGCACGCCGCGCACGAGATCGTCACCGAGTCGTGGGCACCGCTCGCGCGTGGAGGTCTGCTCGGCGAACCCCTGCTCGCCCGAATCGCCGAGAAGCACGGCAAGACCCCGGCCCAGGTCGTCGTGCGCTGGCACCTCGATCGTGGGCTCGTGGTGTTCCCGAAGTCGGTGTCGCTCGACCGCATCCGCGAGAACGGCGACGTCTTCGACTTCGTGCTCGACGCCGACGACCATGAGGCGATCGCGACCCTCGATACGGGGGAGCGGACCGGTCGGAACCCCGACCTCGACTGAGACGCGGGTCAGGCGTCGAGACGGGCGTAGCGGGCGCGGAACACGGTGAACACGCCGTAGGCGAGGAATCCCAGCCCGACCAGCGACGCGAGTACCGGTCCCGCGGGCAGCGCGACGAGCGCGGAGGTCGCGCCGTCGAGACCGCCCGCCGTGTCGGGTTCGACGGTGACCGCGGCGACGACCACGAGCACGCCCACGATGACCAGCGCGACGCCCTTGGCCGCGAAGCCGACGACCCCGAGTGCGGTGAGCGCGAAACCCGCGGGGCCGTCGGGCGTGCGCACCTTCGCGTGGAACGACCGTCGCAGCCCCATCCAGACGAACCCGACTCCGACACCGGCGACCGCGAGGCCGACCGCCCCGAGCACGAACCCGCCGATGGGCCACGACAGCACGCCTTCGCTGAGGCTCTCCGCGGCCTGCTCGGCGCGCGGGCGGGCGCCCAGGGCGACGGATGCCGACACGAGGCCGATCGCGACGAAGATCAGGCCCTGCGGCGCTTCGGTGACGACCCGCCCGATGCGGCTCCACAGCGTGAGGCGCCGCGGTGCGAACGCCTGCAGCAGGTGCCACGCGCCCAGCGCGACGAGCCCGACCGCGAGGGCCCAGAGCGCCGCTGCTCCGAGCGGCGCCGCGGCGAGCGCTCGGAACGCCCCCGTCTGGTCGCTGTCCTCCTTCGCGCCGAAGCCGACCGCGATCACGAGTCCGCCGATGAGCAGGTGCAGGATGCCGTTGGCGGCATAACCCGCTCGCGCAGCGACCCGGAAAGCGGGGTTCGCTTCGACCTCACGGGCGGCGGTGCGGGCGGAGGACGGCATCCCGGAACCGTATGCCCATTCCCGCACGGGCGACAATCCGACCGCGCAACGGGGGTGTCGGCATCCGGTCATCCGCCGCCGCCGTGCGGAAGATCCCGTGCGGCGAACGGGTGAAGATCCTGTGTCGTTGCGGTTGCCGCCTTGGCAGTGCGGGGCGCACCTGTCTACGGTCGGAACATGCCCGAGAACACCTCTGAGCTGCGCCCCACGCACCCGCTCGCCATCGCGCCCGTCGTCGCCCCCGCGGCATCCGTCGACGGCTTCGCGAAACAGTTCCTGCAGAACCTCAACTTCGACCAGGGCGTGACCCTGTCGACCTCCGACGTCAACGATCAGTACCTCGCCCTCGCCTACACGGTGCGCGACTACCTGATGGCGCGCTGGTTCGACGACCGTGCGCAGCAGAAGACGCAGCAGGCGAAGACCGTCTGCTACCTCTCGGCCGAGTATCTGCTGGGCCGACAGCTCGACAACAACCTGCTCGCGGCGCGTCTGACCGACATCGCGACCGAGGCCCTCGCGCAGTGCGGCATCGACATCGACGACCTGCGCCAGGTCGAGATCGAACCCGGTCTCGGCAACGGCGGGCTCGGGCGCCTCGCCGCCTGCTTCATCGACTCTCTCGCGACGATGAGCGTGCCCACGATCGGCTACGGCATCCGTTACGAGTACGGCATCTTCCGTCAGGCGTTCGCCGACGGTCAGCAGATCGAGCAGCCCGACGCGTGGCTGCGCATGGGCTCGCCGTGGGACTTCGCCCATCCCGAGGCCGCGCAGACCATCTCGTTCGCCGGCACCACCGAGACCTACGACGACGACGGCGTCGAACGCACCCGCTGGGTGCCCGAGTGGAACGTGCTCGCGGTGCCGTACAACATGATGGTCCCCGGCTACCACAACGGCCGCGTCAACACCCTCCGCCTGTGGCGAGCGGTCGCCACCAACGCGTTCGATCTGCACACCTTCAACTCCGGCGATTACGTCCAGTCGGTGCGCGCGCAGACCTTCGCCGAGAACATCTCGAAGGTGCTCTATCCCGAGGACTCCACGCCCCAGGGTAAAGAACTGCGCCTGCAGCAGCAGTACTTCTTCGTCGCGGCATCCATCGCCGACTTCATCGAGAACGTCCTGCCCGGCGACTTCGACCTCGAGCAGCTCCCCGAGCGCGTGATCTTCCAGCTCAACGACACCCACCCGGTCATCGGCGTGCCCGAGCTCATGCGTGTGCTGGTCGACGAGAAGAAGCTCGAGTGGGATGCCGCCTGGGCCATCACCCAGAAGTGCTTCGCGTACACCTGCCACACGCTGCTGCCCGAGGCGCTGGAGGTCTGGTCGGTCGACCTGCTCGGCCGCCTGCTCCCTCGCCATCTCGAGATCATCTATCGCATCAACGACGAGTTCCTGCTCGAGGTGCGCGAGCGCTTCGGCGACGACGAGATGCTCATCCGCAACATGTCGATCATCGGTGAGCACCCCTACCGCTCCGTGCGCATGGCCTACCTCGCCACGGTGGCGGGTTCCAAGGTCAACGGCGTCGCCGAGCTGCACTCGCAGCTGCTGCGCGACAACGTGCTCAAGGATTTCGCCGCGATGTGGCCGGACAAGTTCACCAACGTCACCAACGGCGTCACGCCCCGCCGCTTCCTGCGCCTGGCGAACCCCGATCTGTCTGCGCTCATCACCGAGGCCCTGGGCGCCGGGTGGACCGTCGACCTCGAGCGCCTCCGCGGCCTCGAGGCCCTGGCCGACGACGCGGACTTCCGGGAGCGCTTCGCGGCGGTGAAGGTGTCGAACAAGCGTCGCCTGAGCCGCGTGCTCGAAGCCCGCGGGGAGGACGCCCTCGACGACGGTCACATGCTCGACGTCATGATCAAGCGCCTGCACGAGTACAAGCGACAGACGCTGAAGGTGCTGCATATCGTCAGCACCTACGAGGGCATCGTGTCGGGTCGTCTGGACGTCGCCGATGTGCAGGCGCGGACGTTCCTCTTCGGCGCCAAGGCCGCCCCCGGCTACGGCATGGCCAAGCGCATCATCCACCTCATCAACGCCGTCGGCGAGGTGGTGAGCGCCGACGAGCGCGTGCAGGGCAAGCTCAAGGTGCTCTACCCGGCGAACTACAACGTCACGCTCGCCGAGAGCATCATCCCCGCCGCCGACCTGTCGGAGCAGATCTCGCTCGCCGGCAAGGAGGCGTCGGGCACGGGCAACATGAAGCTCGCCTTGAACGGCGCGCTCACGATCGGCACCGACGATGGAGCCAACGTCGAGATCCGCAAGCTCGTCGGGGACGACAACTTCTTCCTCTTCGGAATGAGCGAGCCCGAGGTCGAGGCCCTGTGGGCCGAGGGCTACCGCCCCGCCGACTTCTACCAGGGGGACGAGCGGCTGCGGAGCGCCATCGACCTCATCGCCGCGGGCGCCTTCTCGGGCGGCGACCGCACCGTGTTCGAACCGCTCGTGTCGAACCTGCTGTACGAAGACCGGTTCATGGCGCTCGCCGACTTCTCGTCGTACCTCGACGCGCAGGATCGCGTCGACGCCGCCTACGCGGATCAGGACGGGTGGGTACGCGCGGCCATCCTCAACGTCGCGCGCAGCGGGTACTTCTCGTCGGACCGCGCCATGCGCGACTACCTGGAGCGCATCTGGCACGCCACCCCGGTGAGCTGACGCGGTTTCCGGATGCCGCGACCCGGGCGCGCGACGAGGTCGCGGCATCCGGAAGCGCCTGGCAGCAAGACGACGGCGGATGACCGTCGCGGCGCTGCCCCGCGGACCACGACTCTGCGAGGGTGAGGGGACCCGATCCCGGAGGCCCCATGCAGCTCGCCGACTTCCCCGTGCCCGACACCCGCGCCGCGCGCGGCGCCCTCGCCCTGGCGCGGGAGTACCAGTCGCCGGCGTTCACCGCGCATGCCCTGCGCTCGTGGCTGTGGGCCGAGGCCTTCGCGGTGGTCGACGGCATCGTCGCGGTCGACCACGAGCTGCTGTACGTCGCCGCCGTCCTGCACGACATCGGCACCGTGACCGAGTTCGACAACCACACGCTGTCGTACGAGCACGCCGGCGGTCACGTGGGCATCGCTCTCACGGCCGGTGCGGGCTGGCCCCGGGACCGGCGCGAACGCGTCCTCGACGTGATCGTGCGGCACAACTGGCCGAGCGTCGACCCCGATCTGGATGCCGAAGGCTACCTGCTCGAGACGGCGACGGCGCTCGACATCACCGGCGCGCGCCCGGATGCGCTGCCCGCCGACTTCGTGCGCGAGGTGCTGGCCGCATATCCGCGCGGGACGCTCGCGGCCGAGTTCGGCGCGTGCGTCCTGGATCAGGCCGCACGAAAGCCCGACACCACAGCCCGGCGGCTGGTCGACGGGGGAGTGGTGGACAGGCTCGCCGCCCACCCGCTCGAGCGGGTCGCGGCGGAGCCGAACTCCTGAGAATCCGAGCGCGACCGCCCGAGTGACGGCCTGTTCCCGCGGATCGCGGCCGGTCCGGCCCTCATCTCTCCGGAGTTTCGCACGGTCCCGCGCCCCGGAGACGCTGCGCCCTGCGTGTGGCTGATTCGTGCGGCACCCGGGAAACGCCTGTAGACGTGGGTCGCCGGTCGTGCTCGGGTCGCGACGGGCGTGGTATCCCGGGTATCGTAGGAGGGTTGTCGGCGCCGGTCGTGCCGACGAAAGCTGAACAACGGAGGGCCTTGTGGACATCGATCTCGCACTACTGAAGACGATCGAACGCGAGAAGGAGATCCCCTTCGACGAACTCGCGCGCATCATCGAGCAGGCGATCCTGACCGCCTACGCGAAGCACATCTCGCCGACCGGTGAGATCCCCGCGGGGGCTCGCGCCACCCTCGACCGCAAGACCGGTCACGTCGGCATCTTCACCCCCGTCACCGACGACGAGGGTGCGATCATCGGCGAGGAGGAGCAGGCCCCCGACGACTTCGGTCGCATCGCCGCCTTCGCCGCCAAGCAGGTCATCAGCCAGCGTCTGCGAGACATCGCCGACGACGCCGTGCTGGGGGAGTTCCGCGGCAAAGAGGGCGACATCGTCGCCGGCGTCGTCCAGCAGGGCCCCAACCCGCGCATGGTGCACGTCGACCTCGGCACCGTCGAGGCCATCCTCCCGCCCGAGGAGCAGGTGCCCGGCGAGACCTATGCGCACGGCTCGCGCCTGCGCGTCTACGTCACCAGCGTCTCCAAGGGCAACAAGGGTCCGCAGATCACCGTCTCGCGCACCCATCCGGGTCTGGTCCGCAAGCTCTTCGCGCTCGAGGTCCCCGAGATCGCCGCGGGCCTGGTCGAGATCGTCTCGCTCGCTCGCGAGGCCGGCCACCGCTCCAAGATCGCCGTCCAGGCGACTGACCCGACGGTCAACGCCAAGGGCGCCTGCATCGGCGAGCTCGGCCGCCGCGTGCGCGCTGTGACCGAAGAGCTCTCGGGCGAGAAGATCGACATCATCGACTACGACGCCGAGCTGCCGCGTTTCGTCGCGAACGCCCTCTCGCCGGCGAAGGTCACCTCGTCGTTCGTCCTGGATGCCACGACCAAGGCCGTCCGCGCGCTCGTGCCGGACTACCAGCTGTCGCTGGCGATCGGCAAAGAGGGTCAGAACGCTCGTCTGGCCGCCAAGCTGACCGGCGCGAAGATCGACATCCAGCCCGACAGCATCCTCGAAGACAACTGAACGTCCGATCGTCCCCACGATCGCGAGGTGTAGGATGGAAGCCGTACGAACGTGCGTCGGATGCCGCGCACGTGCCCCCCGATCCTCGCTTCTGCGTGTGGTCGCGGACGGATCCGTCCTCGTCGCAGACGAGCGAGCGGTTCTTCCCGGTCGGGGCGCGTGGGTGCACGAGACGGACGCGTGTGTGAGCAAAGCGCTTGCACGCCGCGCCTTCGTACGAGCATTGCGTGTGTCAGGCCCGCTTGACACGCAGACCTTCGAATCACACCACCAGCGAAAAGGCTGAACGGCTATGGACACGAAGTGAACGGCTCGAAATGAGACCCGTCCGCAACTAACGGTCTGCCCTGTCCGGGGTAGGCCCTCAGACAGGAGAATTGTGGCAAAACCACGCGTGCACGAGATCGCTTCCGAGCTCGGCGTCGACAGCAAGGTCGCGCTTGCGAAGCTGAAGGAGCTCGGCGAATTCGTCAAGAGCCCCTCATCCACCATCGAACCCCCGGTCGCTCGTAAGCTCCGCGCTGCGCTGGCCTCCGAAGGCTCGTCTTCCTCTTCGGATGCCAAGCCCGCCGCCTCCGCGGCGCGCCCCGGCGCCCGTCCCGGCCCGGCTCGTCCGGCCGCGACCCCGGGCAACCGTCCGTCGGGTCCCACGCCCGGACCTGCGAAGCCCGCGGCCCCCGCTGCTCCCGCAGCGGCTCCGGCCGAGGCTGCGCCCGTGGCATCCGCCCCGGCTCCCGCGGCCGCGTCTGCGGCGAAGCCGTCGACTCCGTCGTCGCCGCCGAGCCCCGGCTCGACCGCGCCGACCCCCGGTGCTGCGGCACCCGGTGCCGGTGCCCCCAAGCCCGGCCCCAGCGCGCCCCCGCGTCCGGGTGGAGCCCGTCCGGGCAACAACCCCTTCGCGTCCTCGCAGGGCATGGGTCAGCGTCCCGCCGGCCCCCGTCCGGGCAACAACCCCTTCGCCTCGGCGCAGGGCATGGGCCAGCGCCCGACCCCCGGCAACATCCCGCGTCCGCAGGCTCCGCGCCCCGGCGCTCCGCGTCCCGGAGCCCCGCGCCCCGGTGGTGCCGGTCGTCCCGGCGGTGGCGGTCGTCCCGGCGCTCCGTTCCAGCAGCGTCCCGGCGGTCCCGGTCGTCCCGGCGGCGCCGGTGGCGGTTTCCAGCGCCCCGGTGGCGGCGCTCCGGCCGGTGGTTTCGCCGGTCGTCCCGGTGGCGGCGGTGGCCGTGGCCGTGGTCCCGGCGGCGGCACCGCGGGTGCCTTCGGTAAGGGCGGCGGCAAGTCCAAGCAGCGTAAGTCGCGTCGGGCGAAGCGGCAGGAATTCGAGATGCGGTCGGCGCCGGTCGTCGGCGGCGTCAACGTCTCGAAGGGCAACGGCGAGATCATCCGCCTGCGTCGCGGTGCCTCCATCGCCGACTTCGCGGACAAGCTCGAGGCCCTGCGCGGCTACACCGTGCAGCCCGGCACGCTCGTGACCATCCTGTTCAACCTGGGCGAGATGGCCACCGCGACCGAGTCGCTCGACGAGGCCACCTTCGAGGTGCTCGGAGCCGAGCTCGGCTACAAGATCCAGATGGTCTCGCCCGAGGACGAAGACAAGGAGCTCCTCGAGGGCTTCGGTCTCGACCTCGACGCCGAACTCGAGGCCGAGAGCGAGGACGATCTCGAGATCCGTCCTCCCGTGGTCACCGTCATGGGCCACGTCGACCACGGTAAGACGCGACTGCTCGACGCCATCCGCCAGACCAACGTGGTCGCGGGCGAGGCCGGCGGCATCACGCAGCACATCGGTGCGTACCAGATCTGGACCGAGCACGAGGGCATCGAGCGCGCGATCACCTTCATCGACACCCCGGGTCACGAGGCGTTCACCGCCATGCGTGCCCGTGGTGCGCAGGTGACCGACATCGCGATCCTCGTGGTCGCGGCCGACGACGGCATCATGCCCCAGACGGTCGAGGCGCTGAACCACGCCCAGGCGGCGAACGTGCCGATCGTGGTCGCGGTCAACAAGGTCGACAAGCCCGACGCCAACCCGGCCAAGGTGCGCCAGCAGCTCACCGAGTACGGTCTGGTCGCCGAGGAGTACGGCGGAGACGTCATGTTCGTCGACGTCTCGGCTCGTCAGAACCTCAACATCCAGGCCCTCCTGGATGCGGTCCTGCTCACCGCCGACGCCGGTCTCGACCTCACGGCCAACCCGAACAAGGCGGCCCGCGGTGTCGCGATCGAGGCGAAGCTCGACAAGGGTCGCGGTTCGGTCGCCACGGTGCTCATCCAGTCCGGAACCCTCCGCGTCGGCGACGCGATCGTCGCAGGAACGGCGTACGGCCGCGTCCGCGCGATGATGGACGAGAACGGCGAAGCGGTCGAAGAGGCCTACCCGTCGCGTCCCGTCTCGGTTCAGGGCCTCAACTCCGTGCCCCGCGCCGGCGACGTCTTCATCGTCACCGAAGAAGACCGCACCGCCCGTCAGATCGCCGAGAAGCGTGAAGCGGCCGAGCGCAATGCCCAGCTGGCCAAGGCCCGCAAGCGCATCTCGCTCGAGGACTTCACCCGCGCTCTCGAAGAGGGCAAGGTCGAGTCGCTCAACCTCATCATCAAGGGTGACGTGTCGGGTGCCGTCGAGGCGCTCGAAGAGTCGCTGCTCAAGATCGAGGTCGACGACAGCGTCCAGCTGCGCATCATCCACCGCGGTGTGGGTGCGATCACCGAGTCGGACATCAACCTGGCCACGATCGACAACGCGATCGTGATCGGCTTCAACGTCCGTCCCGACACGAAGGCCCGTGAGCGCGCCGCCCGCGAGGGTGTCGACGTGCGGTTCTACTCGGTCATCTACAACGCGATCGACGACGTCGAGCAGTCGCTCAAGGGCCTGCTCAAGCCGGAGTTCGAAGAGGTGCAGTCGGGTGTCGCCGAGATCCGCGAGGTGTTCCGCTCCTCGAAGTTCGGCAACATCGCCGGTGTCATCGTGCGATCGGGAACGATCACGCGAAACGCCAAGGCACGTGTCATCCGCGATGGCGTCGTGCTGGCCGACGGCCTGGCCATCGAGTCGCTGCGTCGCTTCAAGGACGACGTCACCGAGGTGCGTACGGACTTCGAGGCCGGTATCGGTCTGGGCAAGTTCAACGACATCCAGATCGGTGACGAGATCGAGACCACCGAAATGGTCGAGAAGCCGCGAGGCTGATCACATCGAGCGGGAGTCGCGTCATGGGCGCGGCTCCCGCTTCGGCCTGCGGGGGTGTGCATTCCCCCGAGCAGAGCGGGGCCCCTACCCCGATGCTCGGAGGAATGCACACCCCCTCCGGCCTACGCTGGGACGGCTCCGTGACGGGACGCCCGCCGCTGCGATCCACGCGCGGTGGTATGGAGAAGAAGGAGAAGGCAGTGGCAGGGGAACGACAGGCCCGAGTGGCGGACCGGATTCGCGTGGTGCTCGCCGAGCGCCTCGAGAAGGGGCTGCGCGACCCGCGGCTCGGATTCGTCACCATCACCGACGTGCGGGTCACGGGTGACCTCCAGCACGCGTCGGTGTTCTACACCGTCATGGGCGACGAAGCGCACCGCGCCGACACCGCCGCCGCGCTCAAGTCGGCGACCGGCATGCTGCGCAGCGAGGTCGGCAAGAACCTCAACACGCGCCTGACCCCGTCGCTCGAGTTCATCCTCGACGCGATCCCCGAGAACGCCGATCACATCTCGGCGCTGCTACGCGAAGCGCGCGAGCGCGACGAGTCGGTCGCGGGCCTCGCCGCCTCGGCCGCGTACGCCGGCGATGCCGATCCGTACGTCAAACCGCGTGAGGACGACGATGAGGACGCCGCAGACGACGACCTCGACGAGGACGACGCCCCGCGCGCCTGACCTCGACACCACACGGCCGGACCCCGCCTCATCGGCGGAGTCCGGCCGTTCGTCTTGTTGCGGCATCCGGACCGCCGTCCTGCAGATGAGAAGAGTGACACGCCGGTCCGGGGCGGGAACGGGGCGGCGAGTCGGGTGTCGGGTCCGCAGGACGGTGGGTGTCGAAGCGGACTCGGATTCAGGATGCCGGGTGGCCGGGCAGACGCAGGTGATCGTCGACCGCTTCGACAAGGCCGTCGGCGATGAGCGAGTCGATCGCGCGGTCGCGCTGCGCGGCATCCGGCCATTCGGGGATCATCGCGAACGCCGGAACCGCCGCGGGCGCGGCCTCGCGAAGGGTCTTCAGCACCGCCCCGCGGGTCTGCCGATCGCTGCCCTCGTACGTGGCCTGTTTGCGCCGGCGGTCCTCGGATGCCGGATACCCGGCCGCCCGCCATGCGCACTGCGCCGCGAGGGGGCATGCCTCGCACTTCGGCGCTCGGGCGGTGCAGACGATCGCGCCGAGCTCCATCGCGGCGGCGTTGACGATCGCGGCCTCGGCGATGTCGGCGGGGAGCTCGGCCTCCATCGCCTCGAGGTCGCGGCGGTTCGGCGGACCGGGCTGCGCGCGACCCTCGACCGCACGGGCGAGCACGCGGCGGGTGTTCGTGTCGACGACCGGATGCCGATCGCCGTAGGCGAAGACGGCGACGGCCCTCGCGGTGTAGTCGCCAATTCCGGTGAGAGCCAGAAGCGCATCGACGTCGCGGGGAACGACGCCGTCGTGACGATCGCGGATCTCGACGGCGGCGCGGTGCAGCCACAGCGCGCGCCGCGGATAGCCGAGGTTCGCCCACTGCGTGACGGCATCGCCCGGGGGAGAGGCGGCGAGGTCGGCCGGCGTCGGCCAACGGGTCAGCCACGCTTCCAGGTGGGGGACGACGCGGTTCACCGGCGTCTGCTGCAGCATGAACTCGCTCACGAGCGTGCCCCAGGCGCCGAATCCCTCGCGGCGCCAGGGGAGGTCGCGGGCCGCGTCGCGGTACCACGCGATGAGCGGGGCGGCGAGTCCTGGCATCCGTCCAGCCTACGGTCGTCAACGGGGGCCGGACTTCACGCACGAACACCGTTCACGCGCATGAACACGGGCTGCACGCGTTTCTGCGCGTCGATCGCGTTTATGTGTGACGGGGGACGCCGAGACCGGGCTGGCCCGGGGCCGCGGGGGCGGTCGGGTGTCGGTGGTCGACCCTAGGCTGGAGGCATGTCGAGTGAGAACCCCGTCGAGACCCTGCAGCGGAGCCTGCGCGACCTGATGCGGCAGAACGCCCGCGCGGGGCGCGTCGTCGTGGCGGTCGATGCTCTCGACCTCGGCGAGGCGATGGACTTCGCGGGCGAGTTCGAGAAGGCGATCGCCGACGAGGGCACGGCGGTGTTCCATGTCTCCGTCGCCGACGGTGCGCCCGAGGTGCGCGAGTGGTTGATCACGCCGTTCCGGGCGGGCGAGGCGTTCGGTCCCGGGTACGTCGCTCCGAGCGACGCGGTGCTCGTCGTATCGGGCCGCTTCCTGCACCGCCCCGAAGTGCGCGGCCTGTGGAACTTCTCGATCTGGCTCGAGAGCAACCCGCCCATCGGCACCCCGCGCCCCGAGCTCCCCGATACCGAGAAGCAGTACCTCCGCACGGTGCGCCCCAAGGCCGAAGCGTCCGTCATCGTCGAGAACTCCGACCCCTCGCACCCCGTGCAGGTATTCGGAGACTTCTGCTGATGGTGCGTCCCGGAATCCTCCTGGTCGACAAGCCCGGAGGCATCACCAGCCATGACGTCGTCTCGCGCGCCCGGCGCGCGCTCGGAACCCGCAAGATCGGCCACGCCGGCACGCTCGACCCGATGGCCACGGGCCTGCTCGTGCTCGGCGTCGAGGGGGCGACGCGGTTGCTGACCTACATCGTCGGCGCCGACAAGACCTATGAGGCCACCATTCTGCTCGGCGTCGCCACCGACAGCGACGACGCCGACGGAGTCGAATCGGCGCGGGCGGATGCCGCCGACGTCGCGGCGGTGACCGATGAGGCCGTCGCCGCGGGCATCTCCGCCCTCACCGGCGACATCCAGCAGGTGCCCAGCACCGTCTCGGCCATCAAGGTCGCGGGCCGTCGCGCCTACGACCTCGCCCGCGCCGGCGAAGAGGTCGAGCTGAGAGCGCGGAGCGTCACGGTGTCGCGATTCGACGTGCGCGAGATGCGTCGCGGCGACGGTGCGATCGAGCTCGACGTGGTCGTGGACTGCACGAGCGGCACGTACATCCGCGCTCTCGCCCGCGACCTCGGTCGTGCGGTCGGCATCGGAGGGCACCTCACGGCTCTGCGTCGTACGCGCATCGGGGCGTTCGACGTCGCCGCCGCGGCATCCGTCGACGACATCGCCGAAGACGCCCTCGTCGCGCCCGCGACCGCGGCGGCCGTCGTGATGAGCGTCCTCGCCGTGGGTGAGGAAGAGGCGCGAGATCTGCGGCACGGCAAGCGCATCGACGGGGGAGGCCGCCTGACCGGGGCGGTCGCTGCCGCGATCGACCCCGAGGGACGCCTGATCGGCGTCGTCGAGAAGCGCGGAACGCAGCTCAAGAGCGTCATGAACATGCCCGAGGAGGTCGCCCGATGATCCTGTGGTTCACGCTCGCACAGGTGGGGATCGCCGTGATCGCGGGTCTCGTCGCGGTCACAGCCGGTCTCATCGGTCGGCGTCCCGGAGACGTCACCGTCGGCTCTCTCGCGCTCATCGAGCTGCTGCTCCTCGTGCAGATCGTCGTGGCGATCATCGCGCCGCTGGCCGGCAACCCGCCCACCGGGAGCCTGCTGGAGTTCTGGACGTACCTCGTCTCGGCCGCGCTCGTGCCCGTGGCGGGAGCCGCGTGGGCCCTTCTGGAACGCAGTCGCTGGAGCACCGTCGTCATGGGGGTCGCGGCCCTCGCCGTGGCCGTGATGGTGTGGCGCATGCACCAGATCTGGACCGTGCAGATCGCCTGACGCCGGAGCCCCGCTCGCCGAAGCCGCGAGCGAACTAGAATCGACGGGTCATGGCATCCACCACTCCCACCCGCTCCCGGGGGATGACCGGCATCGGCCGTGTCCTCGTCGTCGTCTACGGCATCATGGCGCTCGCCGCCACGGGCCGTTCGTTCGTGCAGATCGTGCGCGAGTTCGCCGACGCCCCCCTCGCATACTCGCTGTCGGCTCTCGCGGCGGTCGTCTACATTCTCGCGACCCTTGCGCTCGTCTTCTCGGCGCGACCGGCCTGGTACCGGATCGCGTGGGTCGCGATCGGTTTCGAGTTGGTCGGCGTTCTCGTCGTGGGAACCCTGAGCCTGGTGCTGCCCGAGCTGTTCCAACACCCGACGGTGTGGTCGGTCTACGGCTACGGGTATCTGTTCATCCCCCTCGTGCTGCCCTTCCTCGGACTCTGGTGGCTCACACGTCACCGCCGGGCGACCCGGTGATCGTCTTCCGCGACCCCGCGGAGGTGCCGGCGCACTTCGGTCCCTCGGTGGTGGCGATCGGCAAGTTCGACGGCGTGCACACCGGGCACCGTGCCGTGATCGATCGCGCGCGCATCGACGCCTCCGACGGGGCGCGGGTTGTCGCGGTGACCTTCGACCGCAACCCGCTGAGCGTGCTGCGCCCCGAGAAGTGCCCTCCCGACGTCATCGGGCCGCACCAGAAGCTCGACCTGCTCGAGCGCGCCGGGGTGGATGCCACGCTGCTGCTCACCTTCGACGAAGAGCTGGCCGCGATCCCCGCCGAGGACTTCGTGCTGAGGGTGCTCGTGCAGGCGCTGCAGGCGCGCACAGTGCTCGTGGGACGTGACTTCCGCTTCGGCGCCGGGGGAGAGGGCGACCCCGACCTGCTGACGCGCATGGGGGCGGAACACGGGTTCCGCGTCGACGTGGTGGACGACGTGCGCGCCGTCCACGCGGACCGGCGGGTGTCATCCACCTGGATCCGCGAGGCGTTGTCGGCGGGCGACGTCGCCACGGCCGCGCGCCTGCTCGGGCGGGCTCCCTCGGTGTGGGGCGAGGTCGTGCACGGACTCAAGCGAGGCCGTGAGCTCGGCTACCCGACCGCGAACCTGTCGCCCGATCTCGAGGGCTTCATCCCCGCGGACGGTGTCTACGCCGGTTGGCTCGTCGACGTCGACGGCGCACGACGCATCAGCTACCCGGCCGCGATCAGCGTCGGCACCAACCCGACGTTCGACGACGTGCACGCGCGCCAGGTCGAGGCCTACGTGATCGACGAGACCGGTCTCGACCTGTACGGCCATCACGTCGAGGTGCGCTTCGTCGAACGAGTGCGCGAGATGACGGCCTTCGACGGCATCGACGCGCTGCTGGTGCAGATGGCGGACGACGTGGAGCGGGCGCGGGCGATCCTGCGCTGAGTGCGAGGTCTCGGGGCATCGCCCCGGGGAAGGTGCGTGGCTCTTCGTAGGGTGCGCGTCCCTGCTCGACGATGCGTCCGCCGCGACAGGTGGTACCGGCGTTCTCGGTCGCCGTTCAGTCCTGCCTCGACAGGTGATTCCGGATGCCGAGGAACGACGCCGCGGCCCCGAGCAGCATCAGCGCGGCGGTGAAGACGGCGGCGCGGTGGAAGCCGCCGAGGTCGAGGGAGCCGCCCACGACCGCCGAGACGGCGGCGATCGCCAGGAGCCCCGCGACGCGTGAGACGGCGTTGTTGACGGCCGAGGCGATGCCGGAACGCTCGGTGTCGATGGCCCCGAGCACGGCCGCGGTGAGCGGTGAGACGGTGGCGGTGAGCCCCAGGCCCCACACGACGACGCCGGGCAGGACCTGCGTCCAGTAGTCGAAGTCGCCGTTGACGTTCAGCAGCAGCAGTGCCCCGGCCGCCATCACGATCGGTCCGAGCGTCATGAACAGGCGCGGGCCGAAGCGCCCCGCGAGGGCGCCCATCCGTGAGCTGAGCAGGATCATCAACACGGTGCTCGGCAGCGACGCGAGCCCGGCGAGGGTGGCGGGCAGCCCCGCGCCCTGCTGCAGGTACACGCTCACCACGAACCCGTTGAGCGACAGTGCGGCGTACACGAAGACGGTCGCGAGGTTGCCCGCCCAGAAGTTGCGCGAGCGGAAGAGGTCGAGCGGCATCATCGGGTCGCGGGCCGTGCGCTGACGCAGGAGGAAACCCGCGAACGACACGATGCCGATGACCCCGGGGAGCCAGATGACGGGGGACGCCCAGCCGAGGTTGGGCTGCTCGATGAGGGCGAAGACGATGCCGCCGAGGCCCAGGGCGCAGAGGACCGCGCCGAGGATGTCGACGCGGGCGCCGGGCCGGCGGTGATCGCGGTGACCGAGACGGGCGAGCAACCACATGGTCACCGCGATGGGCAGCACGTTCACCAGGAACACGAGGCGCCACGACAGCGTGTCGACGAAGATGCCGCCGATGAGGGGACCGGCGATCATGGCGACGGTCGTCGCGCCGGTCCAGATTCCGATCGCGCGGGCCTGGGCGGGCCCGCGGAATGTGGAGGTGATGAGGGCCAGAGAGCTCGGGACGAGGAGGGCGCCGGCGATGCCCTGCAGTGCGCGGGCGACGATGAGGAACTCGGCGGTGGGGGCGGCGGCGATCGCCAGCGAGGTGACTCCGAAACCGATGAGACCGATTCGCAGCACCACGATGCGCCCGAGGACGTCGCTCAGTGATCCCGCGACCAGGATGAACGCGCCGAGCGTCACCAGGTAGGCGTCGACGACCCATTGCTGCGTCGAGAGTCCGCCGCCCAGCTCGCCCGCGATGGCGGGGAGCGCGACGTTGACCACTGTCCCGTCGAGGAACGACACGAACGAGGCCAGGACGGCGATCGACAGGACGACCCGCTGCTCGCGTGTCATCGTCTCGGCCATGGCCCCAGCGTACGGTCCCCGGTGATCGTGCGCGCGGGGTGGACAGCGTCTCCGATGGTGTCGGGGACGCGTCCGAGGAATACCCCCAGGGGGTATCCTGTTCTGGACGGAGTGACCGGAGGAGAAGCCATGCGCGACAACACCGAATCCCCGACGTCGACCGCGGAAGCCGTGCTCGACATCGAGGGCATGACCTGCGCCAGCTGCGTCGCTCGGGTCGAGAAGCGGCTCGGCCGCGTCGACGGCGTCGAGGCCGCGGTCAACCTCGCGACCGAGACCGCGCGGGTCCGGTACCCGGCCGACCTCGACCCCTCGGCTCTCGTCGCGGCCGTGCGCGCCGCCGGCTACGACGCCACCGTGCGCCCGCGGTCCTCGTCTCGCGACACGACGGCGGAGGTCGCGGCATCCCTCCCGCTCCCGACGAACGAGCGACCGGATGCCGACACTCCGACCCCCCGGCCCGTCGCTGTTCCCGCGCCCGGCGGCTACGTCGACGCCACGACCGGCCGCGCCCTCGACGGGGCCGCGGACCACGGCGGCCACGTCCACGACACCGGCGACGCCCCCGAGTCCACTCCGCTCCGCGTGCGGCTGTGGGTGTCGCTCGCACTCGCCATACCTGTCGTCGCTCTCGGCATGATCCCGGCCGTGCAGTTCCCGGGCTGGCAGTGGGTGTCGCTCGTGCTCGCGACCCCGATCGTGCTGTGGGGTGGCTGGCCGTTCCACCGCGCCACGCTGCGCAATGCCCGCCACGGCGCCGCGACCATGGACACGCTCATCACCCTGGGCACGTTCGCCGCCTACCTGTGGAGCGTGTGGGCTCTCGTGTTCGGAACGGCCGGGCGGATCGGAATCCGGCACGAGGTCGTTCTCTTCGGCCCGGTGCACGACGCGACGTCGGTGGTCTATTTCGAGGTCGCGGCCGCGGTGACGGTGTTCCTGCTTCTCGGACGGGTGATCGAGCAGCGCTCCACGCGCCGAGCCGGGGCCGCGCTGCGGGCCCTCCTCGACCTGGGCGCGCGCGACGCCGAGCTCGCCGACGGTCGCCGCATCGACATCGACCGGCTGGCGGTCGGGGATGCCTTCGTCGTGCGTCCGGGAGCCACGGTCGCCACCGACGGTGAGGTAATCGAGGGGCGCGCCTCCATCGACGAGAGCATGCTGACGGGCGAAGCGCTTCCCGTCGATGTCGGGCCGGGGTCCACCGTCACCGGCGGCACGATCGCCTCGGGGGGCCGACTCGTCGTCCGCGCGACCGGGGTGGGAGAGCAGACCCGTCTGGCGCGCATCGCCCGCCTCGTCGAAGACGCCCAGCTCGGCAAGAGCCGCGTGCAGCGTCTCGCCGACCGCATCTCGGGCGTCTTCGTGCCCGTGGTCATCGTCCTCGCCGCGCTGACCCTCGGTGCGTGGCTCCTCGCCGGCCAACCCGTGGCCGCCGGCTTCACCGCGGCCGTCGCGGTGCTCATCATCGCGTGCCCCTGCGCTCTCGGACTGGCCACCCCCATCGCGATCCTCGTCGGCACCGGCCGCGGGGCGCAGCTCGGCATCCTCGTCACCGGACCCGCGGCCCTGGAGTCGGCCGAGCGCATCGACACGATCGTGCTCGACAAGACCGGCACCCTCACCTCGGGCCGGATGAGCGTGGCGCACGTCACGACCGTCGATGGTCAGGATGCCGCTGACGCGTTGCACCGCGTCGCCGCCGTCGAGCGCGGGTCGGAGCACCCCATCGCCCACGCGATCGTCGCCGCCGCGGGGGAGGGGGCGGTCGCGACGGACCTCGAGGCCCTGCCCGGCCGGGGCGTCACGGGAACCGTGGATGGCGTGCGGATCTTCGCGGGGCGTCCGGCGCTCGCCGCGGACCTCGGCGCGCGGCTGCCCGCGGCGCTCGGCGACGCCGTGGAGGCGGGGGAGCAGCGCGGCACCGTCGTCGTGGCCGGGTGGGACGACCCCGACGGCGTCCCCACCGCCCGGGTCGTCATCGAGGTGGCCGACACGATCCGCCCCGAGAGTGCCGCGGCGGTCGCGCAGCTGACCCAGATGGGCCTGGAGCCCGTGCTCCTCACCGGCGACAACGAGCATGTCGCCCGCGCCGTCGCCGATGCACTGGGCATCGAACGCGTACGCGCGGGAGTGCTGCCCGAGGGGAAGGTCGACGCGATCACGGCGCTCCGCGCGGAGGGGCGCACCGTCGCGATGGTGGGCGACGGGGTCAACGACGCCGCGGCTCTGGCATCCGCTGATCTGGGGATCGCGATGGGCGGAGGGACGGATGCCGCGCTGCACGCGAGCGACGTGGCCCTCATGCGCGACGACCCGCGGGGTATCGTCACCGCCCTCGCCCTCAGCCGACGGACGATGCGGGTCATTCGCGGCAACCTCTTCTGGGCGTTCGCGTACAACGTCGCCGCGCTGCCGCTGGCCGCGCTGGGCTTGTTGAACCCGATGCTGGCCGGGGCCGCGATGGCCTTCTCGAGCGTGTTCGTCGTGCTGAACAGCCTGAGGCTGCGACGCGCGGTGTGATCGTGCGCGCGAGGTGCCGCGAACTATCGCCTCGCGGCCTTGTGCGGCGAGAAATTCCGCCACCTCACGCAGAAAGCGGCTTGCGACCGCTAGAATGGTGGCGACCCCGACTTCCGCTGTCCTCGCGAGCCGTTCCGGCGTAGACGCGTTGCGGGTCGCCGACACCGCTTCTTCGGCGGCGGTTCGAGCGACGAACTCCCGGGGTCACTGATCCACCGGCATTCGCCGGACGCTCCGGATTGTCATCCGGACGACACGCTCAGGAGGAGCATGCCGACTACGGCAACCGCGTCCCGAGGCTCGAGCCAACGACGCAGGAAGACCACGTCATCCCGACGCGACGACGAAGCACCCGTCATCCCGATCCTCGCCCGCAAGGTGCGCGAGATCGAGGCCAAGGCGCAGCGCGGAAAGCTCGGGCCCACCAACCGCGTCAAGTTCCAGGTGATCGCTTTCCTCGTGCGCGAGGAGCGCGCCCGGGTCAAGGCCGATACCGAGATCACCGACGCCGCGCGCGCCGAGTTGCTCAAGCGACTCGACGGGGTGGCCACGATCCTCGCGAAGACCGCCGCGCGCGACACGTCGCTGATCCAGCTGCTCGAGGTCGATCAGGCCACGTCGCCGGTCGCCCGGCGTATGCGCCGCGACTGGCTGCTCGAGTCCGGTGCCGAGCTGCCGCCCGACGAGCTCATCATCACCGACAACACGCCGAAGGCCGCCCCGGTCGTTCCCGCGGCGCTCGCCGAGAAGCAGGTCATCCCCGCCTCGATCGAGGCGCGCCAGATGGCGAACCCCTTCCTCGCCCCCGACCTCACGCCCCGCTCGACGGGGGACGCTCCGCGTCGTCGCCTCGACGGCTGGGAGCTCATGGGACCGCTGTACAAGGCGTTCGAGACCGGCGCCGGCGGCTCGGCCGCGAGCATGGAGCTGCCGCCCGTCCCCGAGTTCGACCGGCTCTCGCCGCGCGGGCTCGAGGTCATGCCGCACCAGTCGCGGTTCCTCGAGGCCGTCCGGACCGGGCACCGCTCGTTCCTTCTCGCCGACGAGCCGGGCCTCGGCAAGACCGCGGAGTCGGTGCTCGCCGCATCCGTGGCCGACGCATACCCGCTGCTGGTCGTCGTCCCCAACGTCGTGAAGATGAACTGGGCCCGCGAGGTGCAGCGGTGGACGCCGCAGCGACGCGCCACCGTCATCTCGGGCGGCGGTGCCGACATCGACGCCTTCGCCGACATCTTCATCGTCAACTACGAGATCCTCGACCGGCATCTGTCGTGGCTGTCGTCGATCGGGCTCAAGGGCATCGTCGTCGACGAGGCGCACTTCATCAAGAACCTCACGTCGCAGCGCTCGCAGAACGTGCTGGCCCTGGCATCCCGTGTCCGTCAGCAGACCCGCGACCCGCTCCTTCTCGCGCTGACCGGTACCCCGCTGATCAACGACGTCGAGGATTTCGACGCGATCTGGCGTTTCCTCGGCTGGACCAACGGCGAGAAGCCCGGTCCCGAGCTGATGGAGAAGCTGGATGCCACGGGCCTCACGCCCGCGGACAAGGCGTTCTACCCCGAGGCGCGCGAGGCCGTGATCTCGATGGGCATCGTGCGGCGCAAGAAGAAAGACGTCGCCGCCGACCTGCCCGACAAGCTCGTGGCAGACCTCCCGGTCGAGCTCGACGACGAATACGGCCGGTCGATCCGTCAGGCCGAGCGCGAGCTCGGTGCCCGGCTGGCCGCGAAGTACCGCCGCATCGTCGAGGCGCGCGGCGACCGGGGCCTCGCCGCCGGCGAGATCGACGACGACATCGTGCGTCTCGTCGCCCACGGTGAGCTCGAGGAATCCAAGGCCGCGGGCTCGGGCAGCGAGAACGTCTTCACAATGGTCCGCCGCATCGGCCAGGCCAAGGCGCACCTCGCCGCCGACTACGCCGTGCAGTTGCAGCGCTCGGTCGGCAAGGTCGTGTTCTTCGCCAAGCACATCGACGTGATGGATGCCGCGGAGGCCCACTTCAAAGCCTCCGGCCTCAAGGCCGTGTCGGTGCGCGGCGAGCAGACCTCGATCGCGCGCCAGGCCGCGATCGACGCGTTCAACAGCGATCCCGACGTGGGCATCGCGGTGTGCTCGCTCACGGCCGCCGGCGTCGGACTGAACATGCAGGCCGCCTCCAACGTCGTGCTCGCCGAGCTGTCGTGGACCGCGGCCGAGCAGACGCAGGCGATCGACCGCGTGCACCGCATCGGCCAGGAGGAGCCCGTGACCGCGTGGCGCATCATCGCCGCGCACACGATCGACACCAAGATCGCCGAGCTCATCGACTCGAAGGAGGGCCTCGCGGCCCGCGCCCTCGACGGCCAGGCCATCGAGCCCGGCTCGAGCGATTCGGTGCAGCTGTCGGCGCTCATGCACCTGCTGCGTCAGGCGCTCGGCGCGGCCTGACCCGGTCCTTCGCGAACGCCCCGGCCGCTTCGGCGTCGGGGCGTTCGTGCGTGCGGAGGGGGTGCCGGTCTCCTGTTCGCGTCGCGGCGGGTCGGGTTGCGTCGCGTCGCGTCGCGGGAGCGGGCTGGGGCCCGGCGTCTGACGCCTTCGACGCACGGCGCGGGGCGCAGTTCGAGCGCCCGGGTCTCGGCATCCGCCCGCCCGTCCGTCATCGTGTGGCAGCGGTCCCGCCCGCGGCGATAGGGTCGAAGACGGCAACGGCGCCGCCCCCTTCACCCGAATCACAGCACCAGAGGACTCTGCCCATGAAGATCGGCATCCTGACCAGCGGCGGCGACTGCCCCGGGCTGAACGCGGTCATCCGTGGCGTCGTGCTCAAGGGCACGACGAACTACGACATCGAATTCGTCGGCATCCGAGACGGCTGGCGCGGAGTGGTCGACGGCGACTTCTTCCCGCTGACGCGTCACGAGGTGAAGGGCCTGTCCAAGGTCGGCGGCACCATCCTCGGCACGAGCCGCACCAACCCCTACGAGGGTGCACGCGGCGGCGCCGAGAACATCTCCAAGACGATGTACGGGCACCGGCTCGACGGCATCCTGGCCATCGGTGGCGAAGGCACGCTGGCCGCGGCCGACCGTCTGTCGAAGGACGGCATCAACGTCCTCGGCGTCCCCAAGACCATCGACAACGACCTTCGCGCCACCGATTACTCTTTCGGTTTCGACACAGCCGTCAACATCGCGACGGATGCCATGGATCGCTTGCGCACCACCGGTGACTCGCACCAGCGCTGCATGGTGGCCGAGGTCATGGGTCGTCACGTCGGCTGGATCGCCCTGCACGCGGGCATCGCCGCGGGAGCCCACGTGATCTGCATCCCCGAGGTGCCGATGTCGATCGACGAGATCGTCGAGCAGGTCACCCGCGCGCACGACCGCGGTCGCGCACCCCTGGTCGTCGTCTCGGAGGGCTTCAAGCTCAAGGGCATGGACGAGGCCTTCAGCGACAAGGGCCTCGACGCCTTCAACCGCCCCCGCCTCGGCGGCATCGGCGAGCTGCTGGCTCCCGAGATCGAGCGCCTCACCGGCATCGAAACCCGCTCCACCGTGCTCGGTCACATCCAGCGCGGAGGTTCGCCCTCGGGCTTCGACCGCGTGCTCGCGACGCGCCTGGGTCTGCACGCCGCCGACGCACTGCACGAAGGTGCGTGGGGTCAGATGGTCGCCATGCGCGGCACCGACATCGTGCGCGTCCCCTTCGCCGACGCCCTCGGCGAGCTCAACAGCGTGCCGCTGTACCGCTACGAGGAGGCCGCGGCCCTCTTCGGCTGACCCTTCGCCTCGACGCCCCGTCCCGCCGCGTGCGGGGCGGGGCGTTGCGCTGTTCGGGGGGCGTTCGCGCTGTGTGGTGGAGGCGCTGTGTGGTGGGCGGGCGGGGCGTGCTCAACCATGTCCCGAATTATGCAGCTCATGTCCCACTTTCGGCTGCCTACAGGCCTGTCAGGCAGCCACAGTTGGGACATGGCCGCGACCCCTGGCGCACTGTCCCGGGCGGGCTACCGTGCAATGTCCCGAACGACACGACTCATGTCCCACTTTCGGCTGCATACGGGCCTCTCAAGCAGCCGAAATTGGGACATGGTCGCGACACCCTCGCGATTCACCGCGCCTCCGCCTGTGGACAACCGTCGGAGCGGAGGGAGGAGGCGAGAAGCTGAGGGATGCCGAGCCCTCGCCCTCTCCCCGGACAGCTTCCCCGACACTTCTCTGTCGGCGCCGCCGCCGAGCTGGGGGTCACGCGCGCTCGATTGCGCGCCGGGGATCTGAAGACGCCGTTTCACGGCATCCGATCTTCGCAAGCCGCTGAACCCTCGTCTCTTGTCGAGCAGTGCCTGGAGTATGCGCCTCGGCTCACGCCTTGGCAGTTCTTCAGTCATGAGACGGCGCTCGCCCTCTGGGGGATCTGCACGCCGGAGTGGCCCTATGTACCGCGGATTCACGTGTCCGCACACCGCCCGAGGAGGGAGCCGCGAACCGGCGGGGTCATCGGCCACCGACTGCAGACGCGCGCACCGGCATTCTCCGCGGGCCGGCACGGCCTGCCGGTGGAGAACCCCGCACGTGCATGGCGCCAATGCGGGCGGCTGTGGCCGCTCGATGACCTGGTCGCTGCGGCGGACGCACTCTTGAGCGGCCGATCCCCGTTGGCGAATGCGCAGCAGTTGCGCTCCGAGATCAGCGAGATGGGCGACGTGCGAGGCGGTGTTCTCCGTGCGGCGATCGGACTCGCTCGGCCTGGCGTGCGGTCTCCGAGGGAGACGCGTCTGCGTCTTCTGCTCGCTCGGAACGGGCTCCCCACCCCCGAGGTCAATGCCGACATCTTCGACGCACGAGGTTTGTTTGTCGCAGAGATCGACCTCGCCTTCCCGAGGTGGATGGTCGCTGTCGAGTACGACGGTCGTCTCCATGCGGAAGACGAACGACAATTCGCGCGGGACGCCGACAGATGGGCCGCCATCCGAGCGGCAGGGTGGGATCACGTGCGGATACTCAGCCATCACCTCCGTGAGGGAGGCGTCCCGGCGGTCGGGTTGGCGCGCGACGCGCTGGTCCGAGCCGGCTGGCGGCCGGGCCTGTCCGAGCGTCCCTGACGCATGTCCCAGAAATGGTCGATCGAGCGGGGTTCAGCCAGCCAAAAGTGGGACACGGTCTGCACCTGATGGGACGAGGAGGGGCGGGTGGTGCCGGGGGTCCCGCGGATTCCGTCCACAGGCTGATGCCCACCCACAGCGAACGCCCCGCCGCACGGGGCGACGGGGCGTTCCAGACGCGGGTCGGGCTTACTCCGCCAAGCCCAGCACGTCGAGCAGCCACGCGATCTCGAACGCGCGCTCGCGCCAGGCGTTGTAGCGCCCGCTGACGCCGCCGTGGCCGGCGACCATCTCGCACTTGAGCAGCGCGTCGGCACCGACCTCGCGCAGGCGCGCGACCCACTTCGCGGGCTCCACGTACATCACGCGGGTGTCGTTGAGCGAGGTGACAGCGAGGATACGGGGGTACTCGACGCCCTCGCGGACGTTCTCGTACGGCGAGTACGACTTCATGTAGGCGTAGACCTCGGCGTCGTGCAGGGGGTCGCCCCACTCGTCCCACTCGATCACCGTGAGCGGCAGGGAGGGGTCGAGGATGGTGGTCAGCGCGTCGACGAAGGGGACGTCGGCCAGCACTCCGGCGAACATCTCGGGTGCGAGGTTCGCCACGGCGCCCATGAGCAGACCGCCGGCGCTCCCTCCCTCGGCGACGATCTGCTCGGGGGTCGTGTACCCCTCGGCCACCAGGTGGCGGGCCGCGGCGACGAAGTCGGTGAAGGTGTTGCGCTTCGCGCGCATCTTGCCGTCTTCGTACCATTGGCGGCCCATCTCGCCGCCGCCGCGCACGTGGGCGACGGCGAAGACGACGCCGCGGTCGAGCAGGGAGAGGCGCGGCACCGAGAAGCCCGGCTCGATCGAGTGCTCGTACGACCCGTAGCCGTACAGGTGCACGGGCCGTGCCGACGCACCGGGCTCGCCGAACGAGCGCTTCCACACCAGCGATACGGGTACCTGCGTGCCGTCCTCGGCGGGGGCCCACACGCGCGCCTGACCGTAGTCGGCCGGATCGAACCCGCCCAGCACGGGCTGGCGCTTGCGCAGGAGCAACTCGCCGGTCTCGACGACGTAGTCGTAGACGGTGCCGGGAGTGACGAACGAGCCGTAGCCGAGGCGCAGGACCGGGGGAGCGTACTCGGGGTTACCGCCCGTGCCGACGCTGTAGAGGGGTTCGTCGAACCCGATCTCGGTGACGGCACCGTCGGCGTACGACAGCATGCCCAGGCGCGCGAGGCCGTCGCGACGGTAGCCGACCACGCCCCAGTCGCGGAAGGTGTCGACGCCCAGCAACCGGTGACCGGTGCGGTGCGCGATCACCGTCTCGCGCGGTCCCTGGGGGTCGGATGCCGAGACCCGCACGAGCTCGAAGTCGAGAGCGTCGTCGTTGTGCAGGATGTACAGCACGTCCTCGCCATCGACGACCGCGTGCGAGGAGGAGTACTCGATGCCCTCGCGACGCGGCCACACCACTCGGGGTTCGCCGCGGAGGTCGTCCGCATCGAGGATCCATTCCTCGCTCGTGATCGACGAGCCCATCTCGATCATGAGGAAGCGGTCGCTGCGGGTGAAGTCGGCCCCGACCCAGTATCGGTCGTCGGGCTCGTGGAAGAGCTTCACGTCGTCGCTGACGGGTGTGCCGATCTCGTGCAGCCACACGGTGTCGGGCCTCCAGGCGTCGTCGACCGTGGTGTACACGATGAAGCGACCGTCGGGCGAGAACGTCGCACCCGAGAAGGTGCCGGGGATCTCGTCGGCGAGCGTCTCGCCGGTGGTGAGGTCGCGCACGCGAACGGTGTAACGCTCGTCGCCCGCCACGTCGATGCCGTAGAGCATGCGCGTGCCGTCGTTCGAGACCTCGAAGCTCCCGAGCGAGAAGAATTCGGTGCCCTCGGCCTCGACATTGCCGTCGAACAGCACCTGCTCGCCGGGGACGGCGGTGTCGGGCGAGAGGGTCGGCGGTGTCCAGTCATCGGGGGAGTCGAGGGGGGCGCGGCACTGGATGCCGTACTGCGCCCCGGCCACGGTGCGGCCGTAGTACCACCAGTCGCCGCGGCGCGCGGGAACCGACAGATCGGTTTCGAGGGTGCGGCCCTTGATCTCGCCGAAGATCGTGTCGCGCAGGGGGGCGAGGTGCGCGGTGCGCTCGCCGGTGTAGGCGTTCTCGGCTTCGAGGTGCGCGATGACCTCGGCGTCGTCTTTCGCGCGCAACCACTCGTAGGGGTCGTCGAACGTGTCTCCGTGGTGGGTGCGCGCCACGGGGCGGCGGTCGGCGACGGGCGGGGTGAGCTTCGGGTCGAGATCGGTCACCGTTCCACGCTAGTGCGCCCGTCCGATGTCGGTCCGCGAGAATACCCAGGATGCCGGCGTCGCGCCGCCCCGCAAGTTTGACCGCCGAGGTCCTCGGTGAAAGGATGTCGAGGCGACCCCGGTGAACGGGTGTCGAACTCCAGGTGAACTCTTCGTTCGTCGCGCCGATCCCGTCGGCATCCCCTCTTCCTTCTCACGGAAAGCGAACGGTGGAGAGCGCAGCCCTCATCATCGTGCTGGTCATCGCGCTGGCACTGTTCTTCGATTTCACCAACGGATTCCACGACACCGCGAACGCGATGGCCACGCCCATCGCCACCGGTGCGCTGAAGCCGAAGGTCGCCGTCCTGCTGGCTGCCAGCCTCAACCTGGTGGGCGCGTTCCTGTCGACGGAGGTGGCCAAGACCATCTCGGGCGGCATGATCCGCGAAGACCAATTGAGCCCCGATATCTTTCCGCCGATCATCTTCGCCGGCCTCATCGGCGCGATCACGTGGAACATGCTCACGTGGCTCCTGGGTCTTCCCTCGAGCTCGTCCCACGCCCTCTTCGGCGGTCTGATCGGGGCGACCCTCGTGGGCGTCGGTGCCTCGGCGATCGACACCGGCGTCGTGCTGAGCAAGGTCATCCTGCCGGCGCTCATCGCGCCCCTCACGGCCGGGATCATCGCCTTCGCGGTCACCAAGATCGCCTACGGAATCACCCGCCGCTACGACATGAAGGCGGACGGCCGCGACGGCTTCCGCTGGGGGCAGATCTTCACGTCGTCGCTGGTCGCCCTGGCGCACGGCACGAACGACGCGCAGAAGACGATGGGCGTCATCACGCTCGCCCTCATCACGGTGGGCTGGCAGTCGACGTCCAACCCCGACCCGCAGCTCTGGGTCGTCTTCGCGTGCGCTCTGACGATCGCCCTGGGCACGTACATGGGCGGCTGGCGCATCATCCGCACCCTCGGCAAGGGCCTGACCGACGTCAAGCCCGCCCAGGGCTTCTCGGCGGAGACCTCTACGGCGGCGACGATCCTGGCATCCAGCGCCCTCGGGTTCGCCCTGTCGACCACGCAGGTCGCCTCGGGCTCGGTCATCGGCTCGGGCCTCGGTCGCCGCGGCTCGACCGTGCGCTGGAACACCGTCGGTCGCATCATGATCGGCTGGGTGCTGACGCTGCCCGCCGCGGGTGCGGTGGGTGCCGCCGCGGCACTGATCGTCGTCTGGCTGGGCGGCTGGGGCGTCGCTGTCGACGCGGTCATCGCTGTCGTCATCATCCTGGGACTGTTCCTGCGCTCGCGGCGGGACTCGGTCACGTCGGCCAACGCGATGAGCGAGGTCGCCGACTCGGGCGCCGCGGTCAAGGTGCCCCGCAAGCCCGGACCCACGCGTCGTCAGCGCCGTCTCGAGCGCGACAAGGCCGGGAAGGACGCCTGATGCTGATCAACTGGGAAGCGTTCCTCCACGTCTTCGTCGCCGCGATCGTCGGCGCATCGATCGTCGTGACCTTCTACTCGCTCGGCCTGCGACTGCTGGTCCGGGGTGGTCGCCCGCCGCTCGTCTCTCCGGCCGAATTCACGGATGCCATCACCGTGCTCACCGACAAGCAGAAGCGCCGGGCCGAGAAGGCGGTGGCCAAAGCGGCCAAGAAGAACCCGTTGAGCGAGGGGCAGAAGCGCGTCTCGCTGGTCGGCGCCTACTTGTGCTTCGCGGTGTGCGCCGCCGCCGTGCTCGGTGCGCTGCTGCTGATCCTCTTCAACCACTGACGTCTCGGGCGCGATGTCGGAGCCCCCTTTTAGGCTGAGGGCATGGCATCCGTGCAGTTCGGTCAACATGCGCCCGCGGCGCGCGTGATCCTCCATCTCAGCGACACCCACCTGCTGGGCGGCGACCGCCTGCTCGGCGACCGCTACGACACCGCGCTGCACCTTCGTCGCACGCTCGAGGCCGCCGAGGCGACGGGAGTGCGGCCGGATGCCGTGGTGTTCACCGGCGACCTCGCCGACCTCGGCGAACCCGAGGCCTACCGTGCTCTGCGCGACGCGGTCGAACCGTGGGCCGAGGGCCTCGGCGCGCCGGTGGTCTGGGTCGCCGGCAATCACGACGAACGCCCCGCTCTTCGTGAAGAACTCCTCGACGCCGAGCCGACCGAAGAACCCGTGACGGGTGTCTGGGATCTCGGCGGCCTGCGGCTGATCGCCCTGGACTCGACCGTCCCGGGCTGGCACCACGGCGATATCGACGCGGAGCAGCTCGAGTGGTTACGCGCAGAACTCGCGGAGCCGGCGCCGCTCGGCACGATCCTCGCGCTGCACCACCCGCCGCTTCCCACGCACATCCCCTTCTTCGACATCCTCGAGCTGCGCGACCAGCCGGGTCTCGCCGCAGCCATCGCCGGGAGCGACGTACGGGCGATCCTCGCGGGCCACCTGCACTACTCGACCTCGGGCACCTTCGCCGGAGTGCCGGTGAGCGTCGCCGCGGCTTCCTGCTACACGATGGACCTCGCGCGCCCCGGCGACGCGGTGAACGGGATGGATGCCGGACGCTCGTTCCACCTCGTCCACGTCTGGGACGACACGATCACCCACGCCGTCGTCCCCGTCGTCGACGTCGAGGCCTCGGGATTCTTCACTCCCGAGTGGACGGCGCGCATGGCGGCGCTGAGCCCCGAGGAGCGCCTCGAGGCGTTCTCGCGCAAACGCCCCTGAGGGGCGACGCTCACCGCGCGGCGCGGAGATGCCTGGCCGCCCCGTACCGGACGCGGAGAGCGGAGACACGCCTGCGCGTTCCGGCGGACCGACCCGGTCTCGAGACGCGGCAATAGACGTCACGGAAGGTATGGATCCGACGACCGGCCGCCGTGTCCACCGACCGGCAGTGCCGCCCTCGTTAGGCTCGTGGCATCCCTATTCGCCGTGACACCCACGAGGACTCCCACATGGCTTTGGACGCAATGACGCGCACCCGTACCGAGACCGACTCCCTCGGATCCCTCGAGATCCCCGCCGACGCGTATTGGGGGATCCACACCGCTCGTGCGCTCGAGAACTTCCCGATCGCCAAGCGCCCCATCTCGGTGTATCCCGACCTCGTGCGGGCGCTCGCGATGGTCAAGCAGGCCTCGGCTCGCGCCAATCGCGAGATCGGCGTGCTGGACCACGAGAAGGCCGACCTCATCGACCGCGCCGCGCAGCGCGTGATCGACGGCGAGTTCCACGACGAGTTCACCGTCGGCGTCATCCAGGGCGGGGCCGGCACCTCGACCAACATGAACGCCAACGAGGTGATCACCAACATCGCCCTCGAGCTGGCGGGACGGGAGAAGGGCGATTACGCCTTCCTCTCGCCGATCGACGATACGAACCGCAGCCAGTCGACCAACGACGTGTACCCCACGGCGATCAAGATCGGCCTCGCCCTGACCCTTCAGAGCCTGCTCGAAGAGCTCAAGCTCCTGCGGCAGTCCTTCCTGTCGAAGTCGGAGGAGTTCCACGACGTCCTCAAGGTGGGTCGTACGCAGCTGCAGGATGCCGTGCCGATGACGCTCGGCCAGGAGTTCCACGGCTTCGCGACGACCCTCGGCGAGGACTACAGCCGGCTCACCGAGAACGCCTACCTGCTCTACGAGATCAACATGGGCGCGACGGCCATCGGCACGGGGATCACCGCTCACGCGGGGTACGGGGGAGCGGTGCTCCGGCACCTGCGCGAGATCACCGGCCTCGACCTCGAGACGGCGACCGACCTCGTCGAGTCCACGAGCGACACGGGCGCTTTCATGTCGTTCTCGTCGTCGCTGAAGCGCAACGCGGTGAAACTGTCGAAGATCTGCAACGACCTGCGCCTGCTCTCGAGCGGCCCGCAGGCCGGTCTCGGCGAGATCAACCTCCCGGCGCGCCAAGCCGGCTCGAGCATCATGCCCGGCAAGGTCAATCCCGTGATCCCCGAGGTCGTGAACCAGGTCGCCTTCTCGGTGGTCGGCGCCGACATGACGGTGACGATGGCGGTCGAGAGCGGCCAGCTGCAGCTCAATGCCTTCGAGCCGGTCATCGCGCACTCGATCTACCAGTCGATCACGTGGATGCGTCAGGCGATGTGGACCCTGCGCGTCAACTGCGTCGACGGCATCACGGCCAACCGCGAGCGTCTCGGCGCGATGGTCGGCTCCTCTGTCGGCGTCGTCACGGCTCTGACCCCCTTCATCGGCTACGCGGCCGCCGCGGCCCTCGCCAAGACCGCGCTCCTCACGCACCGCAACGTCGCCGACCTCGTCGTCGAGGCCGGGCTCATGACGCGCGACGAGGTCATGAAGCAGATCTCTCCCGCGCGGCTCTCCGGTCTGCAGGCGGTGACGGCCGCGATCCCGATCGTGCGCGCGGCGGACAGCGTCGTCGAGGGCTGAGCCCTCGAAAACTCCGAAGGGCCGGGACGCGATCGTCCCGGCCCTTCGTCGTGCGTGCGACCTCAGTCGAGGATGCGGCAGTGCGTGGTCAGTTCACCGATGCCGTCGATCCCGACGGTCACGGTGGAGCGGTCGCGGAGGAAGATCTGCGGATCTCGCGAGTAGCCGGCACCTCCCGGGCTGCCGGTGGAGATGAGGGTGCCGGGGAGCAGTGTGACCGACTCCGACAGCTTGTTGATGAGGGTCGCGACCGAGCGCACCATCTGGCCGGTGCTGGCATCCTGCACGGTGTGTCCGTCGACGACGGTCCAGATGTGCAGGTCCTGCGGATCGGGGATCTCGTCGGCGGTCACGACGAAGGGGCCGGTCGGGGTGAACCCGTCGAACGACTTGCAGCGCGACCACTGGGCCTCGGAGAACTGGATGTTGCGCGCCGTCACGTCGTTGACGACGGTGTAGCCCCAGACGTGGTCGAGGGCGTCCTCTTCGCTGATGTCGCGACCGGGGCGCCCGATGATGACGCCGAGCTCGGCTTCGTAGTCGACGGCCTCGCTCAGCGAACGCGGCCACGAGGTGGTCTCGCCGTGCGCGGTGAGCGAGTTCGGCCACAGCACGAAGACCGTGGGGCCGGCGTCGGTCTTCAGCCCCAGTTCTCCCGAGTGCGCCGCGTAGTTGAGGCCGACCGCGAGGATCGAGGGCGGTGCGAGCACCGCGGACGCGTACCGGATGCCGGAGAGCGGATGCCGCGGGGCACTCGTCGCGCCGTCGCGGACGCGGTCCAGCAGGTCGTCACCGCCGGCGATCAGCTCCTCGAGGGTGCTCGGGGCGCCGACGAAGAATTCGTCGACGAACGAGAACTCCTCGTCGTGGACGCTGACGAGACGGGGGGCTTCCGCCCCCTCCTGTGCACGGACGTGGGCGAAACGCATGCCTCCACGCTACCGGCCCCGGCGCGGTGGGGGTGTCCGCAAGCCCCGCAGGCCGGGTCGGAGGCCGCCCCTATGCTGTGCGCATGACCTTTCCCTCGCCGCTTTCGCAGCCCGGATCGGCCGACCCGCCCCGCATCTCGACGGCCCCTCAGTCGGCCGTCTCGGCGGCGCCGCCCCGCTCACGGCGGGGCGGTGTGGCGCTGTGGATCGTGGCGGTGCTCCTGGTGCCGCTGTTGGCCCTCCTGGTGCGCTACTTCACCGGCTTCCTCGGGACGGCGGCGTCGTTCGTCGGGCTCGTGCTCGCCGTGATCCCCTTCGTGATCGTCTGGTTCGCCGTGCGTTACATCGACCGATGGGAGCCCGAGCCGCGTCGCCTGCTCGTCTTCGCCGTGGCATGGGGTGCGATCGCCGCGGTGGCGATCGCGCTCGGCGTCGACCTCGTCATCACGTTGTTCGCCGGTCCGCAGCCGCCGGCCTTCAGCAGCGTCATCCAGGCACCGATCGTCGAAGAGGTCGCGAAGGGCCTCGGCGTACTGCTCATCTTCGCTCTCGCCCGCCGCGCCTTCGACGGTCCGGTCGACGGCATCGTCTACGGCGCTCTCATCGGGGCCGGCTTCGCCCTCACCGAGAACGTGCAGTACTTCGCCATCAGCTACCTCGAGGGCGGTCCGAGCCAGGTCGCGAGCACCTTCTTCCTGCGCGCCGTGCTCTCTCCTTTCGCGCACGTCATGTTCACGAGCGTCACCGGGTTCGCCTTCGGCCTGGCCGCCCGCCGGGGGCTGCGCACCGGCGCGGCGCTGCGGTACGGCGTCCCCGGGATCATCGGCGCGATCGTGCTCCACGCCCTGTGGAACGGCTCCGCCACGTTCTTCGACTTCTTCGAGCTGTACGCGGCGCTCCAGGTGCCGCTGTTCGTTCTGTTCCTGCTCGGCATCCTGGCCCTGCGCCGCGAGGAATCGCGACTCACGCGAGCGCGGCTGGGGGAGTACGCCGCGGCGGGGTGGTTCACCCCTCAAGAAGTCGACATGCTGGCCACCGCCCCGGGGCGGCGTTCCGCCCTGGCCTGGTCGCGGACACTGCCCGGAGACCGCTCCACGGTGATGAAGGGCTTCATCGCGGATGCCACGGCACTGGCCGCCGCGCGTCAGCGGACGCTGTCCGGACGCGACCCGCACGCCCCGGCCACCGAGCGGTATCTGCTCGAGCGCACGACGGCCGCGCGGGCGGCGCTGCTGCGTCCCTGACCCGGCGTCGCGACGGGGTCTTGACACCGTCTGAGGGGAGGAGCACCATCGATGTAGGCCAACTCAGCGCCCGGTAGACACGCAGGCATCGCCGCGGCACCGGGCGCTGAGTCTTTCTCGGGCAGGAATGTCCAGGGGGTTCGTGGGCGGCGCGTCCGTGCTTGGATGGAGTCATGACTGATCGCACCAAGCCGGAGTTCGATGCTCCCAGCGGCCCCGCCCCCTCCGACCTCGTCATCCGCGACATCATCGTCGGCGACGGCGATGAGGCGAAGCCCGGCGACACCGTCACCGTGCACTACGCCGGTGTCGAGTACGAGTCGGGTGAAGAGTTCGACTCCTCCTGGGGCCGGGGCGAGAGCATCCAGTTCCCCCTCCGCGGTCTGATCCAGGGCTGGCAGGACGGCATCCCGGGCATGAAGGTCGGCGGACGCCGCGAGCTCGTGATCCCGCCGCATCTCGCCTACGGACCCGCCGGTGGGCACTTCCTGGGTGGCAAGACCCTCATCTTCATCATCGACCTGCTGAAGGTCGGCTGATCGGGAGTTCTTCACCGAACATTCACGAACCCGAGGGGGCAGAGGCTCCCTCGGGTTCGTCATTTTCCTCGATCGTGGAATACATTCGTGTGAATGGGAGTTGGATCCCGGCAGGACGCCGATACGGCTCCCCAGACCTCTAGGAGTGACATGACCGACACCACCGCCCTCGACATCCCCGGCTACAAAGCAGGCACCTGGGTCCTCGACCCGTCGCACAGCGAGGTCACCTTCTCGGTGCGCCACATGATGATCTCGAAGGTCCGCGGCACCTTCGGCATGAAGAGCGCCACGATCGTCGCTCCCGAGAACCCCCTCGAGGCGACCGTCGAGGCTTCCGTCGACGTCACGTCGGTCGACACCAAGGACGAGGGGCGCGACCAGCACCTCCGTTCGGCGGAGTTCTTCGACGTCGAGACCTACCCGACGATGGACTTCCGCTCCACCGGCGTCCGCGTCGAAGACGGCGACTTCCTCGTCGACGGCAACCTCACCATCCGCGGCATCTCCAAGCCCGCGACCTTCTCGCTCGACTTCGGCGGCTTCGGCACCGACCCGTGGGGCAACTACAAGGCCGGCGCCACCGCGAAGACGGTCGTCAACCGCGAAGACTTCGGTCTCACCTGGAACGCCGCCCTCGAGACCGGCGGCGTGCTCGTCGGCAAGGACGTCACCATCGAGCTCGACCTGCAGCTCGCGCTCCAGGCGTGATCTTCCCGCAGCTCGCGCTGCGGACCTGACACATCGCGAAGGCCCCGGGTGCTCGGCATCCGGGGCCTTCGTCGTCGCCGCGGCACGGGTGGTCAGGTGCGGACGCGTCGGGGGAGACGGATCCGTTGCTGCACGAGCAGGATGCCCACGAACACCACCGCCGCGCCGACGGGTTCGTTCCACGAGATGCGCTCGCCCAGGATCAGGATGCCGAGAGCCACCCCGACCACCGGGGTGATGTACGTGACGGTCGAGGCGCGGGTCGGCCCCCAGGCGCGCAGGGTGTTCTGGTTCCAGACGTAGGCGATCCCGGTGCCGAGGACGCCGAGGGCGACGATGCTCCCGACGACCGGAAGGGTCAGCTGCATCGGCTCGGCCAGGATGAACGGCGACAGCAGCACCATCAACGCCGCCGCGGGGCCGATGTAGCCGAACGCGAAAGCGATGCCCGAGAGGCCGGTGTCGCCGAGGAAGCGGCGCATGTACGCGAGGCTGAAGCCGTAGCAGGCGGTGGCGCCCAGGAGGGCGATCTGCGCGATCGTGCTGTCGCCGACGTCGGCCACGGCGCCGGGCGCGATGATCACGACCACGCCCGCGATGCCGACCCCGATACCGATCAGCTGGCCGACCCGGAGTCTCTCGACGCGGAACACCGCCCACGCCATGATCGCCGTCATGATCGGCGTCGTCGCGTTGAAGATGCTCGCCAGGCCCGACGACACGTGCTGCTCGGCCCACGCGAACAGCAGGAACGGCACGACGCAGAAGCTCATCGAGAGTACGCACAGGTGCCCCCAGACGCGGCGGTCCCGGGGGAGGCGTTCACGACGGATCGCCACGATCGCCGCGAGCGCCAGGGCGCCGAACAGGAGCCGCCCGCCGGCGACCTGCGCCGGTGTCATGCCGGTCAGGGCCACCGCGATGAAGAGAAAGCTCGAGCCCCACACGATTCCGGTGAGGATGAACTGCACCGCGATCGAGAAGGGGGAGGGAGCGGGAGAGGGAGCCACGATTCCGACCCTAGGGCCGAGGTGCGACATCGCGTGGGCTTCGGCGATGCGACGTCCGTAATCCGCCGACGCTCGGCAGCCGGCGGGTTCCTCCGCCGCGTCAGGGCCGCGGGTCGAGGGCGTCGTACTGCCGGAATCGTGGGGAGAACCGCACGAGCGTGCCGACGAGGGCGAGGATCAGGATGCCGCCGAACAGGGGCGGAACCCAGAGGGCGGCGAGGGTCGCCAGGGTGCCGGCGTAGAGGGCTCCGACGCGGGGGCCGCCGGCGACCACGACGATGAAGATCCCCTGGAGGCGGCCCCGCATGGCATCGGGAACGGCCGCCTGCATCATGGTGGACCGGTAGATGGCGCTGACGTTGTCTGCCGCTCCCGATACGGCGAGTACGACCGCGGCGAGGGCGATGAGCGCGACCGCCGCGTGGGTCTCGTCGACGAGCGCGGGACGCAGCCAGCCCAGGGTGGCGGCCAGCAGCACGAGCCCGAACAGACCGATCGATAGGCCGTAGGCCTGGATCGCGCGTTCGATGCCGAGCCCCTGTCGCCGCACGCGGCCGATCGGTCCCGAGAACAGGCTGGAGAAGAAAGCTCCGGCGGCGACGGCCGCCGTCAGGATCCCGGTCGTGATCGCCCCGCCGCCGAGCAGTACCGCTCCGATGGCCGGGAAGAGGGCGACCGGCTGTCCGAAGGTCATCGCGAGGATGTCGAGGATGTATTGCAGTCGGATGTTCGGAGCCCGCCGGAGGAAGCGCACGCCGTCGCGGAACGACTCGAGACCCGGACGCACGATCTCGCCCTCGGGGCGGAGCTTCGGCAGCGACCACAGACCGAGGAACAGCGAGGTCATCAACAGCACGTCGAGCGAGTAGGTCCAGGCGTAGCCGGCCACCGCGACGAGCACTCCCGCCAGGGCGGGGCCCGCCATCACCATGACCCCGACGGTGACCCCCTGCAGCGCGGCCGCGGCGGGCAGCAGATCGCGCGGGATGAGGCGGGGGGTGATCGCCGACTTGGTGGCCATGACGATCGAGTTGGCCGCGGAGTTCACCACGCTCAGCGCGAAGAGCCAGGCCGCGGTCTCGAGCCCCGTCCAGGCGAGCACGGCGAGCAGCGCCGTCGAGACGAAGGTGACGACCGCGGCGAGCAGGGCGACCGTGCGTCGGTCGAAGGCGTCGGCGAGCATGCCGCCGTAGAGTCCCGCCGCGACCATGGGGAGCAATCCCGCGACGGCGATCATCGACACCGCGAAGGTGCTCTGCGTGAGCTCGAACACGTGGAGCATGACGGCCACGACCGTCAGCTGGCCGCCGAGTCCGGCGAGCGTCGACCCGATCCACAGGCGCGCGAAGGCGGGAGAGGTGGTGAGGGGGCGCAGGTCGATGAACGCCGCGCGGGCGCCACGGCGCGGTGGTGCCGCGGGATCGGTCTTACTCACGGATCGAGGCTACGCCAGGCCTTCGACACCGCGATCGCCGCTCGGCGGCGGCTCCCGGCATCCGGAGTCCTCCGAGAACCTCACCGCAGGGCCGGGTTCGGTCTGACTCGACCGGTGCGGTTCGGGCATCCCGATGCTGGTAGACTCATGCGGTTGCCGTTCGATCGGCCGCGGATAAAGAGAGCTCGCACATCGTGTGACGGGCGCCGCGCAATGAGAAGGAAGGGGATCCCATCTATGGCACTCGAAGCAGACGTCAAGAAGGCGATCATCGAAGAGTACGCGACGCACCCCGGTGACACCGGATCCCCCGAGGTGCAGGTCGCGATGATGACGCAGCGCATCAAGGACCTCACCGAGCACCTCAAGATCCACAAGCACGATCACCACTCGCGCCGTGGGCTCTTCCTGCTCGTCGGTCAGCGCCGCCGCCTGCTGGGTTACCTGCAGGACGTCGACATCAACCGTTACCGCTCGCTCATCGAGCGTCTCGGTCTGCGTCGCTAATCGCACCAGCGTTCTATCGCGCAAAACATTCTTGGAAGGCCGCCCCACGGTGTGGGGCGGCCTTCGTCATTCCCGGATGCCGTGGCCCCGTGGCGCGTGCTCGTCGTCGCGTCTCGACGCGCGGGCGTTGCGCGGCCACGTGCAGCGGGTTGCACGCATAAACGCGATCGGCGCCCATAAACGCGGTGTGCACGCGTTTATGGGCGCCGACGGTGTTTATGCGTGGCCCTGCGGCCCTGGGTCCACGGTCCGGCGGCCGCGCGGCCCTGCGACCCGCGGCCACGCGAGCGGTCGCGGGCGCCGGCCACGCGGTGGGCGGGTCAGGATGCCGCGCGCGCGGCGAGCAGGTCGGAATGCCAGCGCTCCGCCACATCGGGGTGTGCACGCAAGCGCGACTTGAGGGCGTTCTCGCCGTAGGTGGCGTGGATGGGGTTGGTGGGGTCGTCTTCGACGCCGCGGGCTTCGGCGGCGAGCTCGGCCGGCAACTCGATGATCGGCAGACGCGCATCCAGAGCGGGGTTGAAGAAGAACGGCACGGAGATGCGCTCGTCGGGGAAACGCGGCGAGATCACGCGGTGGTTCGTCGCGCGCAGGTACCCCTGGGTGGCGTACTCGAGCAGCTCTCCGATGTTGACGACGAAGGCGCCGGAGACCGGGGGAGCGTCGACCCACTCTCCCTCGCGCTCGACCTGCAGGCCCCCCTTGCCGGGCTCGACCCAGAGCAGGGTGAGGACGCCGGAGTCCTTGTGGGCACCGACGCCTTGCTGGGGCGTGGGGTCGTCTTTGCCGGGGTAGCGGACGATCTTGATCAGGGTCTGCGGGTCGCCGAAGTGGCGGTCGAAGTACTGCTCCTCCGCGCCGAGGGCGAGCGCCCACGCGCGCAGCAGCTTGCGGGCGACGCCGGTGAGGTGATCGTGCCACTCGGTGACGACGTCTTTGAGCTCGGGCTGCGCCGACGGCCACAGGTTCGGGCCGATCAGCCGGTTGTATCCCGGACCGTCGGGGTCGTCGATCGCGTCGCGCTCGGGACCGATGTCGATCTGCTCGCGCCAGTCGACGCGACCCTGGGTGCGCTCGCCGCCGACGCGGGTGTAGCCGCGGAAGTGCGGGCTCGTGACGTTCTCGATCGAGAGCTTCTCGGCCTCGGGGAGCGCGAAGAAGTCCGTGGCCGCCTGCAGCAGGCGCGCCTCCAGCTCGGGGCTCACGCCGGTGCCGGTGAGGTAGAAGAAGCCGACGTCGTGGGTCGCGGCGCGCAGCTCGTCGCGGAAGCGGGCGGCGGCATCCGGGCCCTGGTCGAGGAGCGACAGGTCGAGCACGGGGAGGTTCAGGTCGGACATGCGTCGAGGCTAGATCGTCGCCCCCGGCGCACGCCGGAATGTTGCCGAGGGTTACCGACGGCACCTCTTCGCGAGCCGAGGCCGATCAATCCCCGCCGATCGGCGGGGTGCGAATCGTCCCGGGACTTGCGTAATGTGTGCTGGTCAGGTGAGGCTGTCCTTACCTACCCGCAGCGCCGCGGCTCCACCCGAGAATCGAAAGTCGGAACATCCGCCCGTGCTCGCCACCTTCCTCATCGGCCTTCGCGAAGGCCTCGAAGCCGCTCTCGTCGTCGGCATCCTCGTCGCTTACCTCACGCGCCTCGACCGGCGCGACGCCCTGCCGCGCCTGTGGGCGGGTGTCGGGCTCGCCGTCGCCCTCGCTCTGGCCATCGGTGCGGTGTTCACCTTCGGCGCGTACATGCTCACGTTCGAAGCGCAGGAGCTGCTCGGCGGCGGTCTTTCGCTGCTGGCCGTGGCCATGGTCACGTGGATGATCTTCTGGATGCAGCGCGCCGGACGCACGCTCAAGGCCGGCCTCGAGGGCGGTGTCGACAAGGCGCTGCGCGGCGGCGTCTGGGCGCTCGTGGCGATCGGTTTCGTCTCGGTCGCACGCGAGGGGGTCGAGACGACGCTGTTGCTGTGGTCCATGGTGCAGTCTTTCGGCGACGCCCCGACAGCCCTCCTCGGGTCTCTGCTCGGACTGGCCGCGGCGGTCGTGCTCGGCTGGCTCATCGCTCGCGGAATGCTGCGCCTCGACCTCTCGCGTTTCTTCACGTGGACCGGAGGATTCCTCGTCGTGGTGGCCGCGGGCGTGCTCGCGTACGCGTTCCACGACCTGCAGGAGGCCGGTGCGCTCCCCGGTCCCTTCGGCGCCGGCGCCCCCGTCGATGCGGCGACGGGTCTGGTGGCCACCGGCTGGGCGGGCCTGCCCTTCGGCTGGGCGTTCGACGTCTCGGGGGTGATCGCCCCCGGCGGCCCTCTCGCTGCTCTTCTGCAGGCCACCATCGGCTTCATGCCGCAGATGACGTGGCTGCAGGTCATCGCGTGGACCGCGTACGTCGCGATCGTCGTGCCCCTCTTCGTGCGGGGTGTCCGCGCCAACGGACGGTCTCGTCGCGCCGCGAAAGCCGCGCCCGCTGCCGCGGACACCGCCGCGCCCTCGACCCCCGACGCGGCGACCGCCGCACCGTAGACCCCCGACGCCGCGCGCGTGCCCGACGCCGTGGCATCCACCCCTCCTTCCGAACGGAGCATCATGAACCCGACTCGCCTCCTCGCGGCCACGGCCGTGGCCGGCGCGGCCGTCCTCGTCCTCTCCGGTTGCGTCGCCAAGTCCGACGCCGCCGCCTCCGGAGCTCTCTCGGTCACCTCGACCGACGACGGGTGCGCCGTGTCGTCGGCCAGTGCGCCCAGCGGCACCGTCGCCTTCGACGTCAGCAACAAGACCGACCAGGTCACGGAGTTCTACCTGCTGGCATCCGACGGTCTGCGTATCGTCGGCGAGGTGGAGAACGTCGCGCCCGGCGCCTCGCGCAACCTCACGGTCGTCGCGCAGCCCGGCGACTACTTCACCCTCTGCAAGCCGGGCATGGTCGGCGACGGTGTCGGCAAGGCGAGCTTCTCGGTGACCGGAGACGCGGTCGCCGTCGATGGTCCCGACGCCGAGCAGAAGCAGCAGGCGGTCGACCTCTACGCGGCGTTCGTGAAGGATCAGGTCGGCCAGCTCCTTCCCGCGGTGCAGACCTTCTCCGCTGCGTACGAGTCGGGCGACGACGCCGCCGCGCGTGAGCAGTTCCCGCGCGTGCGGGCGTTCTACGAGCGCATCGAGCCGATCGCCGAGGCACTGGGCGACCTCGACCCGCGCATCGACTACCGCGAGGTCGACGCGGTGGCCGAGGGGCTCGACTGGACCGGATTCCATCGCATCGAGAAAGATCTCTGGGTTCCCGCGCAGGATGCGCTGAACGCCGACGGGGAGACCCCGGCCTGGAAGAACTGGGCGCCCTCGACCCCCGCCGAGCGCGCGACGTACGGCGACAAGCTCGTCGCCGACACCCAGGAACTGTACGACTACGTGCACTCCGACGCCTTCCTTCAGGCACTCGACGCGCAGGGTGTCGCGGGCATCTCGAATGGCGCGATCTCGCTGCTCGACGAGGTGGCCACCGGCAAGATCAGCGGCGAGGAGGACTGGTGGTCGGGCACCGACCTCAACGATTTCGCGGCGAACGTCGAGGGCTCGAAGATGGCGTTCTCGCTCGTGCGCGACTTCGCCGACTCGAAGGGCGACAAGGGCACCGCGCTGGTGACCCGCATCGACGGCGGCTACGCCGACCTCGAGGCCGCCCTCGCGAAGTACGGTTCGCTCGACGCCGGCTTCGTCCCCTACAGCCAGATCACCGAGGCCGACAAGCGACAGCTCACCGACCTCATCAACGCCCTCGCCGAGCCGCTGTCGCAGCTCACGGTGACGATCCTGGAGTGAGCGTGAGCGACGCGGAGAAGACCTCGGACGAGAAGGCCCCGGATGCCACGGGCCTCTCGCGCCGCGGACTGATGGGGCTGGCGCTCGGCGCCGGCGCCACGGGACTCGTCGTGGGTGCCGGTGGCGGCCTCGTCGGCGGGCAGGCCTACGCCCTCGAGCAGCAGAAGGCGATGAGGGATGCCGCGGCGGCGACGACCGGCATCCATCAACCCGGGATCACGACGCCGGTGCAGGAGCACTTGCACTTCGCGGCGTACGACATGATGGCGCGCACCACCCGCGACGACCTCGCCGAGCTGCTGTCGGACTGGACCTACGCCGCCACTCGCATGATGCAGGGGCTCGAGGTCACCGCCACGGGAGCCGTCGGTGGATCTCCCGAGGCGCCGCCGGACGACACGGGGGAGGCTCTCGGGCTTCCCGCGAGCAACCTCACGATCACCTTCGGCTTCGGCCCCTCGCTGTTCGATGCGCGTTTCGGCCTGGAAGATCAGCGACCCGACGGGCTCGAGCGACTCCCGGCCTTCCTCGGCGACGACCTCGACCCGCTGCGATCCGACGGCGACCTCTGCATCCAGGCCTGCGCCGATGACCCCCAGGTGGCCGTCCACGCAATCCGCAACCTCAGCCGCATCGCCTTCGGGCGCGCCACGATCCGCTGGTCGCAGCTCGGATTCGGTCGCACCTCGAAGACGACGTCCGAGCAGACGACTCCGCGGAACCTGTTCGGCTTCAAGGACGGAACCGCCAACATCCTCGCCGACGACACGGCCGCCCTCGACGAGAACGTCTGGGTGTCGGCATCCGAGGGTCCGGCGTGGCTTGCGGGCGGGTCGTATCTCGTCGCGCGGCGTATCTCGATGCTCATCGAGACGTGGGATCGCACGCGGTTGGCCGAGCAGGATCGCGTGATCGGGCGCGACAAGGCGAAAGGGGCTCCCCTCTCGGGCGGTGACGAGTTCACGGCGCCCGACTTCGCGGCGACGGGTTCGGCGGGAGCCCCGGCGATCGATCCGCGCAGTCACGTGCGGCGCGCGCACCCCGACACGAACGGGGGCATCCGGCTCCTCCGGCGCGGCTACAACTTCGTGGACGGCACGACCGACCTCGGTCGGCTGAACGCGGGTCTGTTCTTCTTGTCGTTCCAGAAGAGCCCGCAGCGATACATCACGGTGCAGAAGGCTCTGTCGACGGATGCCATGAACGAGTACGTGCGCCATGTCGGCTCGGGGCTGTGGGCGGTGCCCCCCGCTCCGGCCGCGGGCTCATCGGTGGGCGCCGGGTTGCTCGGCTCCTGACGGGCGGGCGCGGACGCGTGGGCCCTGACGCGTCGGTCCGGACGCGGGGTCCCGGGTGTGTGGGCCCCGAGGCGGGCGCGGAATAAAGACCGGCCCTGTGCGTTCTCCCATGTATATTCAGATGCATACAAACAGGAGGCGCATCATGAGTGAGACGAGCAACTGGCCCGGAATGCAGTTCGGTGTCATGACGGTGAGCGACATCACCCAGGACCCCACTACGGGCAAGACGCCGAGCGAGGCTCAGCGCATCAAGGACACCCTCACGATCGCCAAGCACACGGAGGAGGTGGGCCTCGACGTCTTCGCCCTCGGCGAGCACCACAACCCGCCGTTCTGGTCGTCGTCGCCCACGACGACGCTCGCGTACATCGCGGCCCAGACCGAGCGCCTGATCCTCACGACGTCGACGACCCTCATCACGACGAACGACCCGGTGAAGATCGCCGAGGACTTCGCGATGCTGCAGCACGTCTCGGGCGGTCGCGCCGACCTCATGCTCGGCCGCGGCAACACCGGCCCGGTCTACCCCTGGTTCGGCAAGGACATCCGTCAGGGCCTGCCGCTCACCATCGAGAACTACGACCTGCTGCACAAGCTGTGGCGCGAGGACGTCGTCGACTGGGAGGGGAAGTTCCGCACGCCCCTGCAAGGCTTCACCTCGACGCCGCGCCCCCTCGACGGTGTGCCCCCGTTCGTGTGGCACGGCTCGATCCGCACTCCCGAGATCGCCGAGCAGGCCGCGTATTACGGCAACGGATTCTTCGCGAACAACATCTTCTGGCCGAAGGAGCACTACCAGCGCCTCATCACGCTGTATCGCGAGCGCTTCGCGCACTACGGTCACGGCACGCCCCAGCAGGCGATCGTCGGTCTCGGCGGCCAGGTGTTCATGCGTGCGAACTCGCAGGACGCGGTGCGCGAGTTCCGTCCGTACTTCGACAATGCACCCGTCTACGGGCACGGCCCGAGCCTCGAGGACTTCAGCGAGATGACCCCGCTGACGGTCGGATCGCCGCAGCAGATCATCGACCGCTACGCCGCGATGCGTGAGACGTTCGGCGACTACCAGCGCCAGCTGTTCCTCATCGACCACGCGGGTCTTCCCACCAAGACCGTGCTGGAGCAGCTCGACATCCTCGGTTCCGAGGTCGTGCCGGTGCTGCGCAAGGAACTGCAGGTGAACCGTCCGGTCGAGGTGCCCGACGCGCCGACGCACGCGAACCAGGTCGAGAAGATCTATGCCGGTGCCGTTCCGCGGCAAGCCGTCCCCGGGGCGAACCGCGGCGACAACATGGTCGCGGGTAGCCCGTACCAGGACGCCGCCCCGCGCTCGGGCAGCGCCTTCGGTGCCGCCGCGACCAAGGTCGGTGCCTGACATGGCCGCCCGCCGTATCGCGGTCGTGACCGCGGGCCTGTCGACCCCGTCGTCCACGCGTATGCTCGGCGACCGGCTCGCCCACGCGGCTCTCGCCGAGTTGCGCGAGCGCGGGATCGACGCCACGAGCGACGTGTTCGAGCTGCGCGACTATGCGCACGACCTCACCGACAACCTGCTCACCGGTTTCGCGCCCGCGCCGCTGGAGCAGATGATCAACACGGTCATCTCGGCCGACGGCATCATCGCGGTCACGCCGATCTTCTCGACGAGCTACTCGGGCCTGTTCAAGTCGTTCATCGACGTCCTCGACCCGCAGGCGCTCAGCGGAATCCCGGTGCTGATCGGCGCGAACGCCGGCACGGCTCGGCACTCGCTCGCGATCGACTACGCGATCCGCCCGCTCTTCACCTACCTGCACGCCAACCCCGTGCCGACCGGTGTGTTCGCGGCATCCAGCGACTGGGGCGCGAACGCCGACGAGGTCGCCCCGCTCGGCTCCCGCGTCGAGCGCGGTGCCCGGGAGTTCGCGGATGCCATCGCCGCCCGCGAGCCCGTGCGCGACGCCGATCCGTTCGACCCGTCGTCGTACCTCGGAGAGGGGCGTTCGTTCGGTCATCTGTTGGGTGGCCTGTCGGGGGAGTGATCCGCGACCGAAGCCCCGTCGCCCGTGTGGCGGCGGGGCTTCGTCGTGCGGGGGCCGCACCTCCGCGGCAGGTCGGTGCGGGGGATCCGTGGCGGTGGGGTGCCGGCATCCGCATCTGTCGGGTGCATCCGAACGTGTGGCGACGGGCCGTGCGGCGGGGCGTCGCCGCACAGATCTAGGGTGGGAACCGAGCAGAGGGAGTCGACATGGATGCCGCGCAGTGGGACGAGCGATACCGCGCCTCCGCCGGGGGAGTGTGGGCCACCCAGCCGCCCGCCGTCGTGCGGGAGATCGCGGCGACGCTCTCCCCGGGAACGGCCATCGACGTCGCCACCGGCGACGGACGCACCGCGCTGTGGCTCGCCGGACGCGGCTGGGCGTGCACGGGCATCGACTTCTCGAGCGCAGGTCTCGCGCTCGCCGCCGCGCGCCCCGGAGGCGACGCGGTCACCTGGACCACCGCTGACGTCCATGACTGGGAGCCCGCGGCGCCCGTCGATCTGGTCGTCTCGTGCTATCTGCACCTGCCCGATAGCGCGGCGGCCGTATCGAGGATCGCCGACTGGGTGGCCCCCGGCGGGACCCTGGTCGTCCTCGGCCATGACGTCGAGAACATCGCCGCGGGAGGCCACGGCCCGACCGACCCGACGATCCTGTACACGCCCGAGCTGCTGCGGGGTGCGCTCGACGAGCGGTTCCGCATCGAGCGGTGCGAGCGGGTCACCCGCACCAGCGCGGACGCCGAGCTGCGTGACGGACACCCCACCGCGGCGGTCGACACGCTGTTGCACGCGGTGCGGGAGTGAAGCGGTAGACGACATCGGGGGCGAGAAGAGGGGAGACCCTGTCGAAGTCGTGCGTGTTCGTCGCCGCGATGAGGTCCGCGAGGGCGCGGGCCGCGGGTGTCCGCTCTTTCATGTCACGCCTCCCGTGTCTGGCTGCCACCTCGGGTCCCGCCTCACAGCTCGATCTCCTGCACGCTCCGCAGCTCCCGTGCGGCGATCGGGCGCAGCCCGCGTCGGATGAACGTGTCGGCAGCGGCCAGGGCGCCGACGTCGATACGTGCCGCTGTCGCGATGTCGGCGATCGGCGCCTGGAACGTGCGGAACGCCCCGAGCGGCGGCACCGTCAGCCCCTGGCGCGTGTCGACGAGCGCGGTCTGATCGAGCACGAAACCGGCCGCGGCCAGCGTCTCGCCCTGCCGCCACGCCGCGATCTTCCAGAACCGCAGCGGTAGCCGGATGCCGCGGTACGGCGGATCGTCGTCGTCGAGCACCGGTGCCGTGAACACCGCCAGCCGCTGATCGGTGGTCTCGGCGTAGGACAGGACGTGGTCTTCGAGCCCGAGCCACAGTTCTTTCGACTGGTTGAACCCGGCCGCTTGCGGCGCGGCGTTCGTGTAGAAGAACGTCGCCTCGGTGGCATCCCGAGCCTCGGCTGCGGAACCCCAGCCGGGGTCGCGGCGGCGCACCAGGTGACCGCGGTCGAGGTCGTTGCGGCTGTACACCTCGGGTCCGGCCTGCGCGTCGTCAGGCACGCGCGGGTCGAGACGCCACTCGCCCGTCCGCGGTTGCTCGCGCAGGGTCGCGCCGTCGATCACGACGCCGGTGACCGCCGCGAATCGGCGCCGTTCGTCGAGCAGCACCGAGAATCTCGGATAGTCGAGCCGCGTGGTCGCCGCGGCGGGCGCGGGAAGCAGCAGGGGGATGCCGAGGAAGTCCGGATCGTAGCCGTCGCTCATACCTCCATCGTGCCGGTGACATCCGACATCGCGACAGACTGGGGCGATGGAACAGCTCGTGAAGACCCGCGCCGACGCGCCCGCCGGATTCTTCGCCGCGGAAGCCGCGGGGCTGCGGTGGCTCGCGGCGGCCGGGGGAGCGCGCATCGCGCGGGTCATCGCCGTCGGCGACGACCGGATCGCCCTCGAGCGCATCGCGGAGGCCGCGCCGATGCGCGCGGCGGCGGCGGACTTCGGGGCGGCGCTCGCCGCGACCCACACGGCCGGGGCCGACGCCTTCGGCTCACCGCCGCCCGGATGGGAGGGGGACGTCTTCATCGGTCGGCGCCCGCAACCCGCGCGTCCCGAACCGACCTGGGGTGCGTTCTACGCGGCTCAACGCGTGGAGCCGTTCGTGCCCATCGCGGTCGCGGCGGGCAACCTGTCGGCATCCGGTGCCGAGGTCGTCCAACGGGCGTGCGCCCTGATCGCCGACGGCGCCTTCGACGACGACGAACCGCCCGCCCGCCTGCACGGCGACCTGTGGGCGGGCAACGTGCTCTGGGCTGCGGAGGGCGTCGTGCTGATCGACCCCGCGGCGCACGGCGGGCATCGCGAGACCGACCTCGCGATGCTGGAGCTGTTCGGGTGTCCGTTCCTCGACGACATCCTTGCCGCGTACGACACCGCACACCCCCTGCGGGAGGGATGGCGGGCCCGTGTGCCGCTCCATCAGCTGCACCCGCTCGCGGTGCACGCGGCGGGCCACGGCGCTTCGTACGGGCGGGCGCTCGTCCGTGCCGCGGAGCGGACGATCGCGTTGACGTGAGGCGCGCGCAATCCTCATATTGAGAAGCATTATCAATATGATGGATGCCATGACGTCACCCGTCTTCCCCTTCACCGCCGTCGTCGGTCAGGACGGTCTGCGACACGCTCTCACGCTCTGCGCCGTCGATCCGGCAGTGGGAGGCGTGCTGGCGCTGGGCGACCGCGGAACGGGGAAGTCGACGACCGTGCGCGGGCTCGCTCAACTGCTCGCGCGGGAGGACCTCGACATGCCGGTCGTCGACCTGCCGCTCGGGGCGAGCGAGGACCGTGTGCTCGGATCGCTCGACATCGACCGGGCGCTCCGCGGTGAGATCGCCTACGCACCGGGCCTGCTCGCGGCGGCGCACGGCGGCATCCTGTACATCGACGAGGTCAATCTGCTCGACGACTACCTCGTCGACCTGCTGCTCGACGTCGCCGCCTCGGGGGTGAACACCGTCGAGCGCGACGGCATCAGTCACACGCACCCCGCGCGGTTCGTGCTCGTGGGCAGCGGCAATCCCGAGGAGGGCGAGCTGCGCCCCCAGCTGGAGGACCGCTTCGGACTGTCGACGCCGGTCGCGACGATCCGCGACGTCGAGCAGCGGTGGGAGATCGTGCGCCGACGCTTGGCGTTCGAGCGCGATCCGCGCGGGTTCCTCGCGGAGTGGGCCGAGCGGGAGGAACGTCTCGCCGCGCGGATCCGCCTCGCTCGTGACCGGTGCGCCGACGTCGACCTCGAAGACGACCTGCTCGAGGCCGCCGTCCGCCTCTGCGTCGACGCGGGAGCGGTGGGGCACCGCGCGGAACTCGTCCTCGTGCGGGCCGCCCGGGCGGCCGCGGCGCTCGCGGGACGCCCCGCGGTCACCGTCCACGACCTCGCCGCCGTGGCGGTTCCCGCTCTGCAGCACCGCACGCCCCGCACCGCCCTCGAGCCGGTATCGGCCGCCGCCGCCCGCGTGCGGGTCGCCGCGACCGCGGTGCTGGGGCGGCGCGTTGCCTGAGACGCGCATCGCTTCCCCCGATCGCTCCGTCGCCGCGACCGGCTCGCGCGCCGATGGTGGGGTGGCAGAGCTCCGCGCGGAGATCGCGGGAGACATCCCCCTCGCGCCCGCTGCTCACGCGGTGATCGAGGCGTGGCGCTCCGGTGCTCCGTTCGGTCTCGCACTGAGGGGTGACCCCCAGCGCGCCGAGGAGGTCTTCCGCTCTCTGCGTCCGCAGGCCACCCGGGTCGTTCGGCGAGCGGATGCGGACGCGCCGTCCCCGGAGACCGCCCGGGTCCTCGCGCTGTGCCTCGAGGGGGCGACGCTGCCCCCCACCGTGCGCCGCCTCTGCACCGCCGTCGTCGACGTGGGCGGACGAGTGGCACCGGGGCGGAGGCCGGCGGGCGAGGACGAAGCGGGGCTGTGGCGTCGTGTGATCAGGGTGCTGGCGTCGCACGGTGTGCGCGACGGAGCGATCGACGTCGCGGCCTGCGTCCTGGCATCCACCCTCGTCGCGGAGGGATGGAAAGGCGACCCCGTCACCCTCGTGCGCGCGATGGTCGCCGTCCCCCATGGGCGGGCGATGCGGCCGAACGGCGACAGCGACGGCGGAGGGGCGGACGGCGCGTCGGATGAGGAGCCGGACGGGACGGTTGCCGGTGACCCGTCCGGTGCGTCGACGGCGGCCTCGGAAGGGGATGCCGCCGACGACGGCGAGGGAGAGACGGGGCCGGGAGGGAGCAGGGGCGAGGAGCAGCCCGCGGATGCGCGTGAAACCGCCGCGCCCGAGGCCGGCGACGGCGGAGAAGACGCGTCGGCGGACCCGGATCCCGCGACCGACGAGGCCGCGGAGGAAGTTCCCGACGCCTCCGCTGAGGACGGCGGCGAGGCGCTCCGCGAGGCGGGCGACCCGCGTGCCCCGACGTCCGAAGCCGCGCCCGCCACCGCGTCGGCCGACGGGGCGCCCGAAGCCGGTGTGGCGACCCACGATCCCGACGAGAACCCCTCCGCGCGTGCCGTCGCGCTCGCCGACCCCACTTTGAGCGACACCGTGGTGCGAGCGACGGTGCGGGCGGGGCGGAGCGCACGCCGCGGTGCAATGCGGGCGGGTAGCGGTCGGGGCCGGCCCGGTCGCGTCGTCGCCCTGGAGAGGGCGGGCGGGCGCATCGCGATCCTCCCCACGCTGCAACGCGCTCTGCGCCGGCACGCGACGACCGGCGCGACAGGCGAGCTCGCCCTCGATCGCGACGACCTACGCGGGCGTCTGCGGAACGAGCCCACGGCATCGCACACGGTGATCGTGGTCGACGGCTCGTCGTCGATGGGAACGGCCGGAGCCGCGCACGCGCGCCGCGTCGCGGACGCTGCCCTCGCGCACGTGTACCGGGACCGGGGCGACGTGAGCATCGTGCTCGCGGCCGGGTCGTTCTCGCGTGTGGTGCAGCAACGGACCGCCCGGACCTCCCGCGCCCGCGCGGCTCTCGAGCGCGCGAGCGCCGAAGGCGGGGGAGGCACACCCCTCGCGGATGCCGTGAGGTGCGCTCTGGAGCAGTTCGGGGACGCACCGCGCGAGCGCTGCCGTCTCGTGATCGTGAGCGATGGTCACGCGACGGTCGACCTCGTCGGACGCGCAGACCCGTCGACCGCGACGGCCGATCTTCGCGCCGAGCTCGATCGCGCGACGGCGCGCGCCGCGCGCACCGTGTTCGTACCGCTCGATCCCCGCGGGTGGGCACCGCTGGAACGCACGCTCGCCCCGTTCCGCGCCGCGGGAGTCACGGTCTCTCCGGGCTGAACGACGAGGGGCCCGGGCCGAGGCATCCCGGCCTCGCATCCGCGCCCACCGGCGCGGCCGTCACGCCTCGACGCTCGACCGGCGTCGCGCCCGCCGCGCCAGCACGAGATCGATGCCCACGCCGATCCCGACCGCGACGACGATCGACACGACGACCGCGACCACCGGTCCGCCCGGCACGACCGCGGCTACGACCGCACCGATCACCGCCTGGTACGCCGCCCACGCCAGAGCCGCCAGCGCCGCGACGCCGAGGTAGCGCACCGGATTCACCCGCGCGGCCCCCGCCGCGAGATTGACGGCGAGCCGGGCGAAGGGCACGAACCGCGCCGTGAACAGCACGACGGCGGCGTTGCGCTCGAGGCGCGCCCGGGCCCACTCGAGCGCCGCGCGCACGCGGGGTCCACGCATCCACGCCCAGCGTTCGACGCCGACGATGCGCCCCACCAGATAGCAACAGGCGTCTCCCGCGAAAGCGGCGAGCCCCGCGACCACGATGACCCCGGCCAACGGCGGTGTCCCGTGCGACACCGCCAACGCACCGAACGCCGTCACCGCGGCCTCTCCCGGCACGACGACCAGGAACGCGTCGGCGAACACGAGCACCGCCATGCCGAGCAGGGCCCAGGGGCTCGCCGCGATCGCCTGCAGCCAGGCGTCGACTCCGTCCATTCCGTCACTCTCCGCCGCCGATCGAGACGCCCCGCCGACGCGGCGGTGACCCCCAGGAGAGCATCCGGTGAACATCGCGAACGTCGGGCTCCCCGAGCTCCCGCGATGCCGATGCGCACCCCACCCTGGTCACGTGAGAGTCGCGCTGCTGGCCGAATCCTTCCTCCCGCACATGAACGGGGTCACCGGTTCCGTCCTCCATGTCCTGCGCCATCTGGCGGAGGCGGGACACGAGACGCTCGTGATCGCCCCCAAGTCCGGCGACGTCACCGCCGACCTGCACGGAGCCCGCACCGAGCTGCTGCGCTCCGTGCCGCTGCCGTCGTACCCCGAGGTGCGTGTCGTGTTCGCCCGCGCCGCACGCCTGGGCGCGCTGCTGAGCGATTTCGATCCCGACGTCGTGCACCTGGCATCGCCCTTCGTCCTCGGCTGGCAGGGGCTGGCCGCCGCCGACGCGCTCAAGATCCCCTCGGTCGCGGTGTACCAGACCGATGTCGTCGCCTATTCGCAGAAGTACGGCCTTCCGCACGCCACAGCCCTGGTCGCGGGGCACGTCTCGCGCCTGCACCGCCGCGCGACCCTCACGCTCGCCCCCTCGTCGGCCTCGACCCGGCAGCTCGAGGAGCTCGGGGTCGACCGCATCCGCCGGTGGGGCAGGGGAGTGGATGCCGTGCGTTTCGCCCCCGAGCGCCGCGACGACGCGTGGCGCGCGCGGATCGCCCCGAACGGCGAACGCATCATCGGCTACGTGGGCCGCCTCGCCCCCGAGAAGCAGGTCGACGACCTGCGCACCCTCGCCGATCTGCCCGGCACGCGCCTGGTGATCGTGGGTGACGGACCGTCGCGTCCCGCTTTGGAGAAGGCGATCCCGGATGCCGTGTTCACCGGCCACCTGGGCGGTTCGCAGCTCGCATCGACCCTCGCGGGCTTCGATGTGTTCGTCCATCCGGGGGAGAGCGAGACGTTCGGCCAGACCATTCAGGAGGCGCTCGCGAGCGGTGTCCCGGTCGTCGCCACCGGGGTCGGGGGACCGCTGGATCTCGTGCGTTCGAGCGTGGACGGGTGGTTGTACAGACCCGGCGACCTCGGCGATCTGCGGACGCGCGTGGCGGACCTCGTGGGAGACGAGGCGAAGCGTCGTGCCTTCGCGCGCGCGGCGCGCGGTTCGGTGGAGGGTCGGACGTGGTCGGCGCTGACCGGGGCACTGATCGAGCACTACCACGACGCGGTGGCCCTCCGTCGCGTCGACGACAGTCTGCTGCGGCGCACGAGCCCGCGACCGGCGGGCACCGCGACCTCCCGGACCCGGGGGCAGTGGACGCGCTTCGTGGCGCTGGGCGACTCGCTCACGGAGGGGCTGTGCGACGCGTCGCGCATGCCGTCGGGCCAGTTCCGCGGGTGGGCCGACCGCCTCGCCGAGCTGCTCGCGGGCACGACGGATCAGGGGCCGTTCCGCTACGCGAACCTCGCCGTGCGAAGCCGGCGGGTGCGGCATCTGATCGATGAGCAGATCCCGGCCGCGCTCGAGTTGAAGCCCGATCTCGTGTCGATCCTCATCGGGGCGAACGATCTCGTCGGTCCCGCCCCCGTGCTGCCGGCGCTGGTGTCCGAGGTCGAGTCGGCGGTGCGGGCGCTTCGTCGCGGCGGCGCGGACGTGCTGCTGGTCACGACGTTCCTTCCGCAGCGGCCCGCGGCCCGCATCTTCGCTCGGCGCTTCGCGGCGTACAACGTGCACCTGCGCCGCATCGCCGCGGAGCAGGGAGCGGTCCTGCTCGACCTCGAGGCCGTGGGCGAGATCGGTGAGGCGCCGATGTGGGCCGACGACCTGGTGCACCTCAGCTCCGCCGGACACCGCCTGGTCGCCTACCGGGCCGCGGAGGCGCTGGGCGTACCGGATGCGCGAGCGCTGCTCGGCCTCGACGAGGCTCTGCACGCCGACGACGCCGAGCGACCGAGCGGGACCTGGCTCACGCGCGACGCCCTGCCGTGGCTGTGGCGACGCGTGCGCGGGCGCACCGCCGGAGACGGGGTCGTCGCCAAGCACACCGGTTACGTCGAGCTGCCGACCCGCGGTGACCGGCTGCGCGCCGACGCGGTCTGAGTCTCGAGTGCGCCTCAGTACCAGCCGGTGCGTTGGGAGTGATCCCACGCCCCGCACGGGGAGCCGTATCGCGAGCTGATGTACGACAGGCCCCAGGAGATCTGGGTGTTCGCGTTCGTGCGCCAGTCGAGGCCGAAAGCGGCCATCTTGTCGCCGGGGAGCGCCTGGGGGATGCCGTAGGCGCCGCTGCCGCTGTTGTAGGCGTCGACCCGCCAGCTCGACTCGCGGTTCCACAGCGAGACGAGGCACGAGAACTGGTCGTCGCCCCAGCCGTAGCGACCGATCGCGCCGCGGGCCGCGGAGCGGGCTTCGCCCGGGCTCATGACAGGGCCCGCCGGGGCGGTCGATCCGCCGGACCCGCTGCCCGCGCCGGACCCGCTGCCCGCGCCGGACCCGCTGCCCGCGCCGGAGCCGCCACCGGAGGTCGAGCCGCCCGATCCGCTGCCCGAATCCGAACCGTTGCCGGGTCCGCCCGACCCGCCTCCGACCGACGCCCCGCCGCCCGCGCCCGTAGCGGGTCCGCCCGCCGACCCGCCGGGCTGCTGCGCGTCGCGTTGCACCTTCTCCTGCTCGCGCGCCGCGCGTTCCTGAGCGGCGGTGGTCGCCCGCAGTGCCGCGAGCTGGGCGTACAGATCATCGAGACGCGCCTGCGCCGCCCGCACGGTCTCGGTCTCGGCGTCGGCGTCGCTCTGCGCCGTCGCGGCGGTGGCCCGTGCGTCGTCGGCGAGGCGCGCGGCTTCGTCGCGTGCCTGCTCGGCTTGTTCGCGCAAGGAGGTGGCGACGTCGGCCGCGCTGCGGGCCCGGCCCGCGGTGCGTGCCGTGATCTCGGACACACGATCCAGGATGCCGAGCCGCTCGAGCAGCGAATCGGGATCGGCGTCCGTCAGGAGCTGCGCCACGAGGGGTCCGCCGCCCACGGTGCGGTACAACCGTGCGGCACTGGCTCCCGCGGCGGCGGCGCTGGAGGTCTCCGCGGCATCGGCCGCGGCGCTCTGCGCGGTCAGCTCCGCCGCGCGCGCCGCGGTCCGTTCCGCCTGGAGGCGTGTCTGCTCGGCGACGGCCGACGCCTCGAGGGCACGGTGTGACGCGGCTGCGGCATCGGCCTCCGCGGCATCCAATTCCTGCTTCACCTGGGCCACGGCGCTGTCGTCGACGACGGCGAGGGCACCGCCGGTGCGGACGTGCGCCGAGGCGGGAGAGGGCACGAGGGCCGCGCCGGCGACGACGCACGCGAGAAGCGTGTGACTCATGCGACGAATGAGGCCCATGAGGTCACGCTAGAGCACGATCCCGTGCGCTGCCCACCCCCGAACGGTGGTCGCTGATAGGGTGAGGAAGGATGCCGCCTTGGCATCGGCTCAACTACATATGAGCTCACGGAGCAGGCCGGCAGACGCTGGTCCCCTGTGGTGGACTCCCCGTCGGATCGCCGGGTGGTCGTCTACTGGTGGCCAGTCGCCGGGAATTCCGGGCCGACTCGTCGGCGCGCCCTTTCTGCCTGTTCCTGCTCCTTCGCATGTCAGCTCGTCGCCCACACGGGGCGGCGAGCCTAAACAAAGAAGGAGGGACCTCTTGGAAGGTCCAGAAATCACCGCCGCTGAAGCCGTTCTCGACAACGGCCGTTTCGGCACCCGCACCGTCCGGTTCGAGACCGGACGCCTCGCTCAGCAGGCTCAGGGCGCTGTCGCCGCGTACCTCGACGAGGAGACCATGCTCCTGTCGGCCACCAGTGCCGGCAAGCACCCGCGTGAAGGATTCGACTTCTTCCCGCTGACCGTCGACGTCGAAGAGCGCTCCTACGCCGCCGGCAAGATCCCCGGCTCGTTCTTCCGCCGCGAGGGTCGCCCCTCCACCGAGGCCATCCTCGTGTGCCGCCTCATCGACCGCCCGCTGCGCCCGTCGTTCGTCGACGGCCTCCGCAACGAGGTTCAGATCGTCGTCACCGTCCTGTCGATCGCGCCCGGCGAGTTCTACGACGCTCTCGCGATCAACGCCGCGTCGCTGTCGACCCAGATCTCGGGTCTTCCGTTCTCGGGTCCCATCGCCGGTGTGCGCCTCGCGCTCATCCCCGGTCAGGGTGAGAACGCCGACCAGTGGGTCGCCTTCCCGACCGTCACGCAGCTCGAAGACGCCGTCTTCGACCTCATCGTCGCGGGCCGCGTGCTCGACGACGGCGACGTCGCCATCATGATGGTGGAGGCCGAAGCCACCGAGGGCAGCTGGAACATGATCAAGGGCGGCGCCACCAAGCCGAACGAGCAGGTCGTGGCCGAGGGCCTCGAGGCAGCCAAGCCCTTCCTTCGTCAGCTGGTCGACGCGCAGAACGAGGTCGCGCGTACCGCGGCCAAGGAGATCCAGTCGTTCCCCGTCTTCCCGGCCTACAGCCAGGAGACCTACGACTTCGTCGCCGGTCGCGCGTACGACCGTCTGGTGCCCGTGTACCAGATCGCCGACAAGCAGGAGCGTCAGAACGCCGATGACGAGGTCAAGACCTCGGTCAAGGAGCAGCTCGTCGCCGCCGTCGAGTCGGGCGAGCTGCCCGCCGTCGCGACCCTCGAGTTCAACGCGGCCTACAAGTCGGTCACCAAGACGATCGTCCGCGGTCGCATCCTGGCCGAGGGCGTGCGCATGGACGGCCGCGGACTCGCCGACATCCGCCCGCTCGACGCCGAGGTGCAGGTCATCCCGCGCGTGCACGGTTCGGCGATCTTCCAGCGTGGAGAGACCCAGATCCTGGGCGTCACCACGCTGAACATGCTCAAGATGGAGCAGCAGATCGATTCGCTGTCGCCCATCACGAGCAAGCGCTACCTGCACCACTACAACTTCCCGCCGTACTCGACCGGTGAGACCGGTCGCGTGGGCAGCCCGAAGCGTCGCGAGATCGGTCACGGCTTCCTGGCCGAGCGCGCGCTCGTTCCGGTGCTCCCCAGCCGCGAGGAGTTCCCCTACGCGATCCGTCAGGTGTCCGAGGCCCTCGGCTCCAACGGTTCGACGTCGATGGGCTCGGTCTGCGCCTCGACCCTGTCGCTGCTGAACGCGGGTGTGCCCCTTCGCGCCCCCGTCGCCGGTATCGCCATGGGCCTGGTCACCGACGAGGTCGACGGACAGACGCGCTACGCCGCGCTGACCGACATCCTCGGCGCCGAAGACGCCCTCGGCGACATGGACTTCAAGGTCGCCGGCACGAGCGAGTTCATCACCGCGATCCAGCTCGACACCAAGCTCGACGGCATCCCGTCGTCGGTGCTCGCTGCCGCCCTGACCCAGGCCAAGGAGGCTCGTCTGACGATCCTCAACGTCCTGAATTCGGCGATCGACGCGCCCGACGAGATGGCGCCCACCGCGCCCCGCGTCATCAGCGTCCAGATCCCCGTCGACAAGATCGGCGAACTCATCGGACCCAAGGGCAAGACGATCAACTCCATCCAGGACGAGACCGGCGCTCAGATCTCGATCGAGGACGACGGCACCGTGTACATCGGCGCGACCGACGGCCCCTCGGCCGAGGCCGCCCGTGCCCAGGTGAACGCGATCGCCAACCCGACCAACCCCGAGGTGGGCGAGCAGTTCCTCGGAACCGTCGTCAAGATCGCCACCTTCGGCGCGTTCGTGTCGCTGCTTCCCGGTAAGGACGGCCTGCTGCACGTCAGCGAGGTCCGCAAGCTCGCGGGTGGCAAGCGCGTCGAGAACGTCGAAGACGTGCTGTCGGTCGGTCGGAAGATCCTCGTGCGCATCACGAAGATCGACGACCGCGGCAAGCTGTCGCTCGAGCCCGTGCTCGACGAAGACGCCACCACGCCCGAGCCGGCGGACACGCAGAGCTCGGCCGCCGCGAGCGAGGGCCCCGAGGCTCCCGCCGAAGGCTGATCGTCTCGTCATCGGATGCCCGTCCCGCTTCGCGGGGCGGGCATCCGTCGTTCGGGGGTGTGGCGCAGGGACGGCCGCTGCGGAAGCGTTACGCAATGTTTATCGCCACGGCGGGGCAATGGGCTGGCCGGTCCCGGGGAGGGCCTAGCCTCGTAGTACGTCGGGGGGCGTGGTGATACGGGGGCATCCGTACCGTCATCCGGCATCGCGGGGAGAGGACCTCACCATGAGCGGCTCGGGCGTCGATGAGACGGCCTCACCGCGCCTGCGCCGGAATCGCGCCCCGCACCCGTCATCGCCGATCACCCTGCAGGGCCCCGGTCTCGGCTCCCACGTGCGCGTCCCTCTCGGAGAGACGGGCTTCGAGGTTTTTCCGCTCTTCCTCGGCGGGGGAGAGTTCGGCTGGAACGTCGACGCGCGTTCGAGCCACGAGATCCTCGATGCCTACGCCGAGCTCGGCGGCAATGCGCTGCACACGGCGGACAGCTATGCCGCGGGTCGCAGCGAGTTCATCATCGGCGAATGGCTTCGCACCCGACGCATGCGCGACGACGCCGTACTGACGGTCCGTATCGGCGGTCACCCCGACAACCCCGGGCTCGATTCCGTCAACCTCGTCCGCGCCGTCGAGGCCTCGCTCACGCGTCTGGGTACCGATCGCATCGACGTGCTCTCGCTCGACGCCGCCCGGGGCGACCGGGCCCTTCTCGAGGACACCTTGGCCACCAGCGAATGGCTCGTGGAGTCGGGAAAGGTCCGCGCCATCGGCGCGCACGGCTACACGGCCGCGCAGCTCGTCGAGGCCCGGATCCTGTCTTCGGCCGGATACCCGCGCATCACGGTGCTCGACGTGCCCTACAACGTGCTGCGCCGCTCCGAGTTCGAGGGCGACGTGCGTCTCATCGCCTCGGCGCAGAACATGGCCGTGACCCCCTCGCACCCGCTCGCGCACGGCTTCCTCGCCGGAGAGACGCGCACCCGCGGCCAGTCCTCCCAATCGGTGCGCGGCACGCAGGTCGCGGCGCATCTCAACCGCCGTGGTTCGCGCGTGCTCCGCGCCCTCGATGCGGTGGGCGACGAACTCGGACTCCCGGATGCCGCGGTGGCGGTGGCCTGGCTGCTCGCGCAGAAGATCGTGACGGCTCCGATCGTCAACGCCTTCGCACCCCGCCACGTCGTGGAGTGCATGCGCGCCGTGGGTGTGCGCCTGAGCCGCGCGCACCTGTCGGATATCGCCCGAGCCGCAGAGTGACCGGCCCCCTTTTCGGGGTGTGACGTAGGCTTGTCGGTGAGGGCCGGGGGACGGCAGATCGACGACGGAGTGAGCTGACGTGACGCACTACATCTACCTGGTGCGCCATGGCGAGCACCAGGATGCCGAACACGGCCTCACCGACGGACCCCTCTCTCCGCGCGGGCAGCGCCAGGCCGCTCTGCTGGCCGACCGCCTCTCCGGGCTCCCGCTCGACGCTGTATGGCACTCGCCTCTGGAACGCGCGGCGCAGACCGCCCGCGCGGTCGCCGACCGTCTTCCCGCGATCACACCCGAGTCCTCGGCGCTGCTGTTCGATTGCATCCCCACCGGGATGACGCCCGAGACGCCGGCGGTGTTCGAGCCCTTCTTCGGCTCGGTGACCGAGGCCGAGATCGATGCGGGTCGCGCCCAGATGGCCGACGCCACCGCCGAGTTCCTCGCGCGCAAGGCGGGCGAGGTGCATGAGCTCGTCATCACGCACAACTTCGTGATCTCGTGGTTCGTCCGCGAGGTGCTGCAAGCCCCCGATTGGCGGTGGATGACGATCAATCAGGCCTACTGCGGTCTGACCGTCATCGCGCAGAAGAAGGGGCGGCCCTGGACGCTGCTGTCCCATAACGACCTGGCTCACCTGCCGGTGGAGTTGCGCACCGGTCTCGTCGACCCCCTTCCCGTCTGAGCTCGTCGCGGCACGTCTGTGGATAAGGCCGCAGCGCCGGGTGGTCGCGCCTAGGCTGGGGGCATGACGACGCGCGTGGCCATTGTGGGCGGAACCGGAAAGCTCGGCGGAGTGATCCGCGCGGTCGTCGAGGCCGAAGAAGGCTACGAGGTCGCGGCCGTCCTCACCTCGGCCTCCCCGCTCAGCGAGATCGACGGCGCCGACCTCGTCATCGACGCGACCACGCCCGCCGCGTCGATCGACGTGGTCCGAGCGGCCGTCGAGCGTGGCATCAACGTGCTGGTCGGCACGTCGGGCTGGTCGAACGAGCGCATCGCGCTGGTTCGTTCCCTGGTACATGCCAGCGGCACGGGCGCCGTCTTCATCCCCAACTTCTCTCTCGGTTCGGTGATCGGCAGCGCCCTCGCGGCCGCGGCGGCACCGTTCTTCCCGTCGATCGAGATCGTCGAAGCGCATCGCGAGTCCAAGATCGACTCCCCGAGCGGTACCGCCGTGCGCACGGCGGAGCTCATCGCGGCGGCGCGGACCGACGTCGGACCCGTCGAATCACCGCACGTCGACCAGCGGGCCCGCGGCCAACGCGTCGCCTCCGTCCCCATCCACTCCCTGCGCCGCCCGGGCGTCGTCGCTCGACAGGAGACGATTCTGTCGGGAGCGGGGGAATCGCTCACCCTCGTCCACGACACGATCGAGCCGGCGAAGGCGTACGCCCCCGGCATCCGGATCGCCCTGGCCGCCGCGCGCGAGGCCCGCGGGGTGCACGTGGGTCTCGACAGCTTCATCGACATCGGCGTGCGCACCCGCCCCCTCCCGGCCGGGGCCCCCATCGCCGACGGCGACGTGTCGGGCCAGGTGGCGGGCGTCACCAGCGCATGAGAGTGCGGATCGCGGTAGCCGTCATGACGGTGCTGCTGCTGATGTACGTGGCACTCGCCGGCCAGCGGGCCATCGTCCTGCTCTCGAGCGGTGAGACCGTCGGTGTCGTGATGGGGGTCGCGCTCCTCGTTCTGCCGGCCCTCGCGATCTGGGCGATCGGCCGTGAGCTGTGGTTCGGCGTCCGCGCCCAGCAGTTGGGGGAGCGTTTGGATGCCGAGGGCGGCCTCCCCGAGGAAGACCTCCCCGTGCGCCCGAGTGGACGCATCGAGCGCGAGGACGGCGATGCTCTGTTCCCGCGGTACCGCGCTGACGTCGAGGAGCACCCCGGCGACTGGCGCGCCCGATACCGGCTCGGACTCGCGTACGACGCGGCGGGAGATCGTCGCCGCGCGCGCGATGCCATCCGCACGGCGATCCGTCTCGAGACGGCAGCGCGCCGCACGGCCTGATCGGACGCGGCGCCCTGGCCCTCGGCATCCGGCCCCGCTTGGGACTCGGAACGGACGCACCCGGGCGCGCACGTCGTCGCCGCCGCCCGCTCGGAGTCGGGAGCCGGTGGGGCAGCCGATTGTGCGCCGGCCGCCCCGTCGTTGTCAGGCCGCGTCGTGAGCGGGAACTGCCGAGGCGACGGCCTCCTCGACCGTGCGGTGCGTGAAGGCGAATCCGCTGTCCTCCAGGACCGCGGGGCGCACGTCGGCGTCCGACGTGAGCAGGGCTTCCGTCGCATCGGATCCCAGGGCGAGCTTCACGCCCCAGATCGGCGCGCGCACGAGGTACGGACGGTTCATCCGGCGAGCGAGGGCGAACCCGAGATCGTTGGCCGTCGCCCGCACGGGTCCGGTGAGGTTGACCGGTCCCGCCAGGTCGGAATCGATGACGTGGCGGATGGCCCGCACCTCGTCGTCGAGCGAGATCCACGGCCATACCTGGGTGCCGCGCCCGATCGGACCCGAGATGCCGAGCTTGGTCAGCAGCAGCAGGGGCTTGAGCACACCCTGCTCGTGTACGACGGGCGCCGTGCGCAGCATCGCGACGCGGGCCGAGTCGCCCGCGGCGCGGGCAGCATCCTCCCAGTCGACGCAGATGTCGGCGAGAAGGCCGGAGCCGCGCTTCGAGGTCTCGGTCAGCACGGCTCCCGGCTGCGAGCCGTAGAAGCCGGTGGCGCTGGCGTTCACGAGTGCGGGGGCATCGTCGCCGAGTGAGCGGACGGCCGCCGCCAGCGTGCGGGTCGGCGTGATCCGCGACCACAGGAGCGTGCTCTTGTACGAAGGGGTCCAGGGGAGGTGGCCGATGGACGCGCCGTTCAAGCACACCACCGCGTCGGCTCCGGCGATGACGTCGGGGTCGAGCGGCCTGGCATCCTGCAGCCACTGCACCTCGTGCGCAACGGTCGGCTCGTGACGCACGAGCGAGGTGACCTCGACACCGTCACCGCGCAGTGAGTCGAGCAGCGCCGAACCGATGAGGCCCGACGCGCCGGCAAGGACGACGCGTCGGGCAGAAGTCTCAGGCAAGCGTGGCCTCGAGGGTGATGTCGATGCCGGTGAGCGCCTGCGAGACCGGGCAGTTGGCCTTCGCGTCGGCGGCGATCTTCTGGAACGTCTCGTCGTCGAGCCCCGGGACGACGGCGTTGACGTTCAGGTGACTCCCGGTGATGCCGGTGCCGGGCTTGAAAGTGATCGACGCGGTGGCGTCGACCGACTCGGGCGGGGTGCCGTTCTCGGCCAACGCGTTCGACAGCGCCATGCTGAAGCACGACGAGTGAGCGCCCGCGAGCAGCTCTTCGGGCGTGGTGACCGAGCCCGACCCTTCGCTGCGCGCTTTCCAGTTCACGTCGAACGTGCCGATGCCCGACGAGGTGAACGTGACCTCGCCCGATCCCTCGAACAGGCTGCCTTTCCAGGCGGTGGTGGCTTCGCTCGTGACGGCCATGGGGAACCTCCGTTGTCTCGGCGCGGTCAGGGGTGACCGCGACGCGGCCAGCCTAACCAGAGCGTCCGACACCGGGCGGGTCTTGACAGCGCCCTGCTCGGAGACGCTCAGGCGGCGGCGGGACCGCGTCGTCCGACGAGCCCCGCGCGTTGCAGGACGAGGTAGAGCTGGCATCCGAGGCACAGGCCGAAGGCGGCGTTCAGGAACGCGGCCACGAACGCCATCGCCGCAGCGATCGGCAGCGCCCACGGCACCCCCGCGAGGTGCAGGAGCAGGCCCACGGCCGTGACGAACAGCCCCACGCCCTGCGCGAAGCGAGGCGGGCGAGGGTCTTCGAACTCGGTCGGAGGCGCGAGACGGGGCTGCACGATACGGCGGTACAGGGCGCCCCAGGGGGCGGTGCGGGGCCAGGCGACGCCCCAGACGAAGAGCAGGGCGACGATCAGCAGGAGGAGGAAGCCGGGGTCGGAGACACGCTCGGTGAAAGACGCGGCGGGCAGGGCCCACATGTCGGGGGACACGGCAACGCCGCCTGCGGCGGGAAAACCGACGGCCCCGCGCCGTGTCGAGATTCCGACCAGGGCGAGCACTGTCGCCAGGAGGAGCAGGACGGCGGTGATGGATGCCGCGAAGCGCGGGCCGCGGGCGTCGATGCGCGAGGGTTCAGCCATGGGAGGACTCCTTCTGCAGGCGGGTCAGTTCGCTCTCGACCGCGTCGCGTTCGATCGTCCCGCTGAAACGGGTGCGCACGACCCCGCGTCGGTCGAGGACGAGGGTGGTGGGGGTCTGCAGCACACGGAAGTGCTGGGCGAGGTCGGGGCGGTGGGTCAGGTCGACGTCGACGTAGACGACGCCTCGATGGGCGTCGGCGGCCTGCGTCAAGATGCGACGCACCCCGGGGCACCGCGAACAGATCTCGGTGCTGAACTGCACCAGGGTCGCTTCGGTGCCCAGCCGCTCCGCGCCCACGAGGCCCGGATCGACCGCCTCCGCCGAGGCGACCGTCCGTGCTCGACCCTGTCGGCGGCGGAACACGACACCGGCGATCGTCGTCAGCACGACGAGCGCGCCGACCGCGAGAAGAGCGAAGGTCAGGTCCACGACCGTCAACGCTAACGCGCGGGCGCGCGAGCAGGGCCGATGAGTCCTCCCATGACGGGCGCTCCTCCCCAGGGGTGCACCGTCTCCCGAGCCGGCCGACGAAACCCCGACGAAACCCCGACGAGAGCTCGTCGCGGGTATCGTGAGGGCCGTGACCGCCGACATCCCGACGCCCTATGAAGACCTGCTCCGCGACGTTCTCGAGACGGGCGTACACAAGTCCGATCGCACCGGCACGGGCACCACGAGCGTGTTCGGGCGTCAGATCCGCTTCGACCTCGCCGAGGGCTTCCCGCTGATCACGACCAAACGCGTGCACCTGAAGTCGATCGTGTACGAGCTGCTGTGGTTCCTGCGCGGCGAATCCAACGTCTCGTGGCTGAAAGACAACGGCGTCACCATCTGGGACGAGTGGGCCGACGCCGATGGCGAGCTCGGACCCGTCTACGGTGTGCAGTGGCGCTCCTGGCCCACCGCCGACGGCGGCACGATCGACCAGATCTCACAGGTCGTCGAGCAGATCCGCCGTGACCCCGACTCGCGCCGTCTGATCGTGTCCGCGTGGAATCCCGCCGACATCCCCGACATGGCCCTCGCCCCGTGCCACGCACTGTTCCAGTTCTACGTCGCCGACGGCAAGCTGTCGTGTCAGCTGTTCCAGCGCAGCGCCGACATGTTCCTCGGGGTGCCCTTCAACATCGCCTCGTACGCGCTGCTGACGCTCATGGTCGCGCAGCAGACGGGTCTCGAACCCGGCGAGTTCGTCTGGACCGGCGGTGACTGCCATGTCTACGACAACCACCGTGAACAGGTGCGAGAGCAGCTGACGCGCGAGCCGTACCCCGCCCCGACGCTGCGGTTCGCCCGAAAGCCGGAGTCGATCTTCGACTACCGCTACGACGACATCCTGATCGAGGACTACCAGCACCACCCCGCCATCCGCGGAGCCGTCGCGGTATGACCACCGTCGGGCTCGTGTGGGCGCAGGCGCACGGCGGCGTGATCGGTGCCGACGGAGGGATGCCGTGGCACGTCCCCGAAGACCTCGCGCACTTCCGCGCGGTGACCGGGGCATCCGACGTGGTCATGGGCCGGCGCACGTGGGAGTCGCTCCCGCCGCGGTTCCGCCCCCTCCCGGGGCGTCGGAACCTCGTCGTCACCCGCTCGGACGGGTGGGCGGAGGAGGGCGCCGAGCGAGCGTCCTCGCTCGACGATGCGCTCGCGCAGGCGCACGGCGACGCCATCTGGGTGATGGGCGGAGGCCGGCTCTACGCGGAAGCGATCCATCGCGCCGATGTTCTCGAACTCACGCGTCTCGACGTCGAGGTCGACGGCGACACGTTCGCTCCCTCGATCGACGGGTGGACGCTCGAGACCGCCGACCCCGCCGAGGGCTGGCACACCTCGGCGAGCGGCATCCGCTACCGCTTCGAGACCTACCGGCGAGCGGGCGCCTGACGTGGCCGTCGCGCTCGTCACGGGGGCCAGCTCGGGCTTGGGCGCCGAGTTCGCACGTCAGCTCGCCGCCCGCGGTGCCGACCTCGTGCTGGTCGCTCGCGACGGCGCGGCCCTGGAACGGGTGGCGGGGGACATCCGAGCGCGCTCGGGCGTCGACGTCCACGTGCTCGCCGCCGATCTCCTCGACGACGGCGCGCTCGCCGCGGTCGAGAAACGCCTCGCCGCGGGCGTCGACGTGCTCGTCAACAACGCGGGATTCGGGCTCGACCTCGCCTTCGAAGAGAACGATGTCGCCGTCGAGGTGCGGCACCTGCGCCTGCACGTCGAAGCCGCGATGAGACTCATGCACGCCGCGCTGCCCGCGATGCTCGAGCGGGGGAGCGGTCGCATCGTGAACGTGGCCTCGGTGGCCGGGTTCGTGCCGCGCGGAACCTACGGCGCGGTGAAAGGTTGGCTCATCTCGTTCAGCCGCTGGGCCAACGTCGTCTACCGGCCTCGCGGTGTCACCGTCACCGCGGTGTGCCCCGGCTTCGTCCACACCAGTTTCCATGAACGGCTCGGCCTGCCCCCGGGTCACGAGGGTGTTCCCGCGGGCATGTGGCTCGATGCCGACAAGGTCGTCCGCGAAGGTCTCCGCGACGCCGCGCGCGGCCGCTCGGTCTCGGTGCCGTCGTGGCGGTACACAGCGCTCGTCGCGGCCTCGCGTCTGCTGCCCGATGCGGTCGTGGTGCGTGCCGCCTCGCGCGGCCGCTGACGCGTCCTGGGCGGAGAGTCAGCGGAAGCGCCCGAGGCGGATACCCGCCAGAGCGAGCGCGCCGATCGTCTCGCCGTCCGACACCTCTCCGCTCGCGACGAGTTCGAGCGCCTCGGCGAACGGAATCCACCGCACGGCGTCTATGCCCTCCTCGCGCTGCGAGGCCGCGGCATCCGTCATCGTCAGCCCGCGCGCGAGAAACACGTACTCCGGGGCATCGGCGATGCCGTTCAGGGCGTTCATCCGGCCGAGGGAACTCCAGTCCGATGCCGTGACCCCGGTCTCCTCGAGCAGCTCGCGCTTCGCGGCGTGGAGCGGGTCCTCTCCGTCGGAACCGCCCGCGGGGACCTCCAGCGAGCGGCCGGTCGTGTACCGCTCGAGCTCGACGAAGCACACGCGTTCTCGCTCGTCGAGAGCCACCACGAACACCGCGGGGTGCTGCATCCGCACGACGCCGTAGATGCCGTCGCCGTGGGGACCGGTCACCTCGTCTTCGCGCACGTGGATCCAGCGGTTCTCGTAGACGGTGCGCGTCGAGCGGGTCGTCCAGGCCATGACGCCCACCCTAGGACGTCACCGCCGTCACGCATTGTTCACCCGCGCCGTGGAAGACGCCGAGGGCGTCTCCTCGTGAACCGATACCCTGGAGCCATGACGCACTCCGGCAATCCCTTCGGTCAGGTGCTCGTCGCGCTCATCACCCCGATGACCGCCGACGGCGAAGTCGATTGGCCCGCCACCGAGAAGCACATCGACGACGTGATCACCGCGGGGGCGGACGGCATCGTCGTCACCGGCACCACGGGTGAGACCTCCACCCTCACCGATCCCGAGAAGCTGCGTCTCGTCGAGGTCGGCAAGAGCGTCTCGGCCGGTCGCGCCAAGATCATCACGGGCGGCGGGTCGAACGAGACCGCGCACGCGATCGAGCTCTACAAGGCGAGCGAGAAGGCCGGCGCCGACGGCATCATGATCGTCACGCCGTACTACAACAAGCCCACGCAGGCCGGCATCCTGACGCACTTCCGTCTCGTCGCGGACGCGACCGACCTGCCGGTGATCCTCTACGACATTCCCGGTCGAACCGGTGTGCCCATCAAGTACGAGACGATCCTGCGTCTCGCCAAGCACCCGAACATCCTCGCCATCAAGGACGCCAAGGGCGACTTCAGCGAGGTCAGCCGCGTGCTGAACCAGACCGACCTCATGTACTTCTCGGGAGACGACGCCAACGTGCTGCCGCACCTGTCGATCGGGGCTTCCGGTCTCATCGGTGTGACGGCGAACATCACCGCGACGCCCTACCGCACGATCGTGGACGCCGTGAACGCGGGCGATCTGGCCTCGGCCACGGCCGCGCACAAGAGTCTCGAGCCGCTGGTCCGCGCTGTCATGACGCACGTGCCCGGCACGGTCGCGGCGAAGTACATCCTGCACGGCCTCGGCCGCATCGGCAGCCCGCGCGTCCGCCTGCCCCTCGTCGGGCCGGAGGAGTGGGAAGCCGCCGTCATCGAAGACGAGCTGGCCCTGGTGAAGGACGTGGCCGGCGCCGACTTCTCCAACTTCCGCCCCGACCGCAACGCGGCCGCCGGCGGTGCCCTGCCGAAGGTGCACGGCACCACGAGATAAGCATCGGCGTCCGCCGAACCGCGGCCAGGGACGCCACACGAAGGGATGCCGCGAGGCGGCATCCGAGGAGGCTCATATGCCCACTACCCCGCTCGACCCGCCGGCGCTGGCCGCCGGAACCCTCCGCGTCATCCCGCTCGGCGGTCTCGGCGAAGTCGGCCGCAACATGACCGTGTTCGAGTACGACGGGAAGCTGCTCGTCGTCGACTGCGGTGTGCTGTTCCCCGAGGAGCACCAGCCCGGCGTCGACCTGATCCTGCCCGACTTCGAGCCCATCAAGCACCGCCTCGACGACATCGTCGGCGTCGTGCTGACGCACGGACACGAAGACCACATCGGCGCGGTTCCCTACCTGCTGAAGCTCAAGAGCGACATCCCCCTCATCGGTTCCGGCCTCACGCTGGCGCTCATCGAGGCGAAGCTCAAAGAGCACCGCATCCGGCCGTACACCCTGACGGTGAAAGAAGGCCAGCTCGAGAAGGTCGGCCCGTTCGATCTCGAGTTCATCGCCGTGAACCACTCCATCCCCGATGCCCTCGCGGTCGCGATCCGCACGCCCGCGGGTCTCGTGCTGGCCACGGGCGACTTCAAGATGGACCAGCTGCCCCTCGACGGCCGGATCACCGACCTCCGTGCCTTCGCCCGCTTGGGTGAGGAGGGCGTCGACCTCTTTCTCGTCGACTCCACCAACGCCGACGTCCCCGGGTTCACCCCCACGGAGCGGGGCATCGGTCCGGTGCTCGACCAGGTCATCGCCCGCGCTCCGCGTCGCGTGGTGGTCGCGAGCTTCTCGAGCCACGTGCACCGCGTGCAGCAGGTGCTCGACGCCGCCCACGCGAACGGCCGCCGCGTCGCGCTCCTCGGTCGCAGTATGGTGCGCAACATGGGCATCGCGGCCGATCTGGGCTACTTGAACGTCCCCGATGGCGTGCTGATCGACTACAAGAAGGCGCGCGATCTTCCCGACGACCAGATCGTCTACATGTCGACCGGTTCGCAGGGTGAGCCGATGGCCGTGCTCAGTCGCATGGCCAACCTCGACCACGCGATCGAGCCGGGCGAGGGTGACACGATCATCCTGGCATCCAGCCAGATCCCCGGGAACGAGAACGCGATCTACCGTGTGATCGACGGTCTGACGAAGCTCGGGGCGACCGTGGTGCACAAGGGCAACGCCAAGGTGCACGTCTCGGGCCACGCTGCTGCCGGCGAGCTGCTCTACTGCTACAACATCCTCAAGCCCAAGAACGTGCTGCCCGTGCACGGCGAGTACCGCCACCTCATGGCCAATGCCAAGCTCGCGCGTGAGACCGGTATCCCCGAGGAGAACACGATCCTCGGTGAGAATGGCACGGTCGTCGACCTGCGCGACGGCGTCGCGAAGGTCGTCGGTCAGATGGACATCGGCTTCGTCTACGTCGACGGTTCGTCGGTCGGCGAGATCACGGATGCCGACCTCAAGGACCGCCGCATCCTCGGCGAAGAGGGCTTCATCTCGGTCATCGTCGTCGTCGACTCGGCGACCGGCAAGATCGTCTCCGGCCCCGACATCCACGCGCGAGGTGTCGCGGAAGATGACAAGGTCTTCGACAGCGTCAAACCGAAGATCGCCGCGGCGCTGGCCGAGGCGGCGAAGTCGGGCGTCAGCGACAACCATGCTCTCTCGCAGGTGGTCCGCCGCACGATCGGACGCTGGGTCAATCAGTCGCTTCGTCGTCGGCCCATGATCGTGCCGATGGTCATCGAGGCCTGATCCGCCTCGAAGCGCCGCGGGTTCGCCCGCGGCGCTTCGTCGTTCCCGCCCCGCGCGCGGACCACGCTCGATATCATGCGGGCATGCCCGGTCTCCCGATCCGTGCGGCGCTCCCCTCAGACGGCGCCTTCCTCGCCGACATGACGGTGGAGGCCGCCACCTGGCGTGCCGGTGTCTCGAGGCCGCGTCACGAGATCGTGAGCAGCGCGGAGCACCGTCGGTACATCTCGGGGTGGATGCGTCCCGGGGATGCGGGATTCGTCGCCGAGTCGCCGAGCGGCGAGCCCGTCGGGGCGGCGTGGTACCGCATGCTTCCGCGTGACGAGCCCGGCTTCGGGTGGGTCGGTACGGGGGTACCCGAGCTCATCATCGGTGTGCGCCCCGTCTGGCGCGCGCACGGCACCGGGCGCGCGCTGCTGCAGCGCCTCGTCGACCACGCCCGCGCACAGGGGTACGCGCGGATCAGCTTGAGCGTCGAGCGCGACAATTTCGCGGTGTCGCTGTACCGGTCCGAGGGCTTCGCTGTGGTGCGGAAGGGGATGGGGCGCGACGTCATGGTCAAGCGCCTGGCCTGAAGTCCGCGTCGGTACCCCGGAATGTCGGAGGTCCGGCCTACCGTGGAGGAATGCCTCGTACCTCGTCACCGTCCGGCGGCCGCGCTCCCGCCAAGGGGTCGTCGCGCGCGAAGGCCGCCGCCCCCGCGTCGAAGCGCGCCGCTCCGGCACCCAAACGCTACGTCGACGAGCCTGAGAAGCCCGCCGCTGCGGTCCGTGCGTGGATGGCCGTCGCCCACGGCGTCGGCGGCATGTTCCGCGCTTTCGGGCCCGAGAACCTCGAGCGCGATCAGCGTCGGGACGGCTTCCCGTTCTTTCTCGTGGTGCTCGCAGCTCTCGGCGCGGTGGTCGAGTGGTTCTTCATCGGGACGGATGCCGCTGCGCTGATCAGTGCATACAGCTTCGGCGGACTGGTGGGTCGGGTCGCTTTCGTTCTGCCGGTGCTGCTGCTTCTGCTCGCGGGCTGGCTGTTCCGGCATCCGGCGTCGGTGCACGACAACGGGCGCGTGGGCATCGGTTTCGCCCTGTTCATCGTGACGGTGGCAGGGTTCTGCCACGTCGCCGGCGATCGCCCCGCTCCCAACGTCGGGGGTCTGCCCGCGCTGAGCCCCGCGGGCGGGCTCGCCGGCTGGATCGTGGGTGAACCGCTCGCTCTCGTGCTCACGAACGTCGGGGCCTACATCGCCCTCTCGCTGCTCGCGGTTCTGAGCATCCTCATCCTCACCAAGACGCCGCCGAACCGCATCGGCCGCCGTCTGGGCGACCTCTACGCCTGGATGTTCGGGGCCGAGCGGGCGGAGCGCGACGACGCGACGGCGACGCAGGTGCTGCCCGTCGATGACTCCGACGAGGAGTCGAGCGAGAAATCGCTGCCGTGGTGGCGTCGCAACAAGACCGGTCGTGAAGAAGAGACCGATGGGTCTCTCGGGTCGAATGACCTGACAGAGCTGTTGTCGCCCGGAACGACGCAGGGGGGTTTCGAATCCGCCGTGGTCGAGCCCGAGTCGACCACCCGTCCGACGCCGCCGCCGTTGCCTCCGACACCCGACGCTCTGACCGAGGTCTTCGATGCCACGGCACTCGCGGGTGCCGCTACCGGCCGCGGTCTGCACGACGACTCGCCTCTCGGAGAGTCCGCCGACGACGACCTGCCCGGGATCTCGGGCCTGGGCGGCGATCACGCCGGTGCGCCCCCCGCGGCGAACTACCGCCTGCCCGCGGTCACCGCTCTCGCCGCCGGAACGCCGCCCAAGGCGCGCTCGGCCGCGAACGACGCCGTGGTCAAGGCCATCGAGAGCGTCATGGAGCAGTTCAAGGTCGACGCACGCGTGACCGGTTTCTCGCGCGGCCCGACCGTGACACAGTACGAGATCGAGGTCGGCCCGGGCGTCAAGGTCGAGCGCATCACTGCACTGACCAACAACATCGCCTATGCCGTGGCCTCCAACGAGGTACGCATCCTCGCGCCCATCCCGGGCAAGAGCGCGATCGGTGTCGAGATTCCCAATGCCGACCGCGAGATCGTGACCCTGGGCGACATCCTCCGCTCGGATGCCGCGACCTCGTCGACGCATCCGATGACGATCGGTGTGGGCAAAGACGTCGGAGGCGGGTTCGTGGTCGCGAACCTCGCGAAGATGCCGCACCTTCTGGTGGCCGGTTCCACCGGCTCGGGAAAGTCGAGTTTCGTCAACTCGATGATCACGAGCCTCCTCATGCGCGCCAAACCGTCCGACGTTCGAATGGTGCTGATCGATCCGAAGCGCGTCGAGCTCACGTCGTACGCGGGTGTTCCGCACCTGATCACCCCCATCATCACGAACCCCAAGAAGGCGGCCGAGGCGCTGCAGTGGGTCGTGAAAGAGATGGACATGCGATACGACGACCTGGCGTCGTTCGGCTTCCGGCACATCGACGACTTCAACCGTGCCGTGGTCGCCGGCGAGATCACGCTGCCAGCCGGTAGCGAGCGCGTCCTCAAGCCCTACCCTTACCTGCTGGTCGTCGTCGACGAGCTCGCCGACCTCATGATGGTCGCACCGCGTGACGTCGAGGACTCGATCGTGCGTATCACGCAGCTGGCCCGGGCCAGCGGCATCCACCTCGTCCTCGCCACCCAGCGTCCATCGGTGGACGTCGTGACCGGTCTCATCAAGGCGAACGTGCCCTCGCGCCTCGCCTTCGCGGTGACCAGCGTCACCGATTCCCGCGTCATCCTCGACCAGCCCGGTGCCGACCGTCTGATCGGACAGGGCGACGGTCTCTTCCTGCCCATGGGGGCCTCCAAGGCCCTCCGCGTTCAGGGCGCGTGGGTGAGCGAGCAGGAGATCGAGAAGGTCGTCGCGCACGTCACGCAGCAAGCGCGTCCCGAGTACCGTTCCGACGTGCAGGCCGCGGCCGAGAAGAAAGAGATCGATGCCGACATCGGTGACGACCTCGAATTGCTGCTCGCCGCCGCCGAACTCGTCGTGTCGACCCAGTTCGGCTCGACCTCGATGCTGCAGCGCAAGCTCCGCGTCGGCTTCGCCAAGGCCGGCCGCCTCATGGACCTCCTGGAGTCCCGAGAGATCGTCGGGCCGTCCGAGGGTTCGAAAGCGCGCGACGTCATGGTGACCAACGAACAACTCCCCGCGGTGCTCGCGCGACTACGGGGCGACGACGCTCCAGCCGCTCCGGCGCCAGGGGCCGACGACCGTTACGGCTCCGATCCCGTCGAGGCGCAGTTCGCCGGTCTTCCCGTGGTGAACGCCGACGACGAAGAAGGCTCCGAAGACGCGTGGCAGCTGACGGGGCGCGACTGATGGCCGTGCACCCTCAGTTGCCCAACGCGATCACCGTCGCGCGCATCGTCTGCGCGCCGATATTCCTTTGGCTGCTGCTGGCCGATGCGGGCTCTGGCGGCGGCCTCCGTTGGGCCGCGGCGGTGCTGTTCATCGTGGCGATCGCCACCGACGGCGTCGACGGATACATCGCCCGCAAGTACGACATCGTCAGCGACCTGGGCAAGCTTCTCGACCCCATCGCCGATAAAGCTCTCACCGGACTCGCCTTCATCGGTCTCTCGATCCTGGGCGAGCTTCCCTGGTGGATCACCATCGTCGTGCTTGTGCGTGAGATCGGTATCACCGTCTATCGCTTCCTCGTGGTCAACGACCATGTCCTGGCGGCCGCCTGGATGGGCAAGCTCAAAACCGTCTTCCAAGCCATCGCTCTCTCGATCGCTCTGCTCCCGTTCGCGTCTCTGTCTGATGCGAGCGCCTGGCAGGCCACCGTCTGGTGGGGGAGCGTCATCACGATGACGATCGCGGTCATCCTGACGATCGCTTCGGGTCTCGATTACGTCGCGACCGAGGTCCGGGCGGCGCGGGCGAAGCGAGGCGCGCGGTGATCGACGGCGTGCCCGACGACCTCGACGAGACCCTCGTCCGCACGCCTCGCGAGAGCGCGTCGGTGCTGCTGGAACGGCTCGTCGAGCTGGGATGGACGGTCGGCGTTGCGGAGTCGCTCACCGGAGGACTTGTGGTCTCGGCGCTCGTCGACATCCCGGGCGCCTCGCGTGCCGTGCGAGGGGGAGTGGTCGCCTATGCGACCGACCTGAAGCATGGTCTGCTCGGCGTCGACCAGACGCTCCTGGAGGCGCACGGGGCCGTGCACCCGCGCGTAGCGCGCCAGATGGCCCGCGGGGTGAGAGACGTTCTGGGCCGGGACGGCGTGCCGACCGATGTCGGGATCGCGACCACCGGCGTCGCCGGCCCGGAGGAGCAGGACGGTCAGCCGGTCGGCACCGTGCACATCGCGGTGTCCACGCCGCTGGGCACCCGGGTGGACTCGCTCGTCATCGCCGGCGACCGCGAGCGCATCCGCCGCGAGACGGCCCATCTCGCGATCCGTCGCGCATTGGCCGCCCTGTGACGACACCCGCTTTCCGGCTTCGAAAAAAGCGGGAACAAATCATGGCACATCCCGGTTTTGTCTCACGATTCCCATCCGGTGCACAGCGCGCGGCATTAGGGTGACCACAGAAGGTGTTTCACAGTCGTTCACAGCGGACGGCGACGGAATCAGCAGTGAGGAGGGCCCCAACATGATCCTGGTTCGTCAAGAGATCGGCGAAGTCCTGCGTGACCTCCGCCAGCAGAAGGGTCGTACCCTCCGCCAGGTCGCCAGCCGTGCGAGTGTGGCCCTCGGCTACCTCAGCGAGGTCGAGCGCGGGCAGAAGGAGGCGTCGAGCGAGATCCTCGCGTCGGTCGCGGAAGCCCTCGACGTCCCCATCTCGACCATCATGCGTGAAGTCGGCGATCGACTCTCGGTGCTCGAAGGCCTCCAGACCTTCCCCGACGTGGTGCCCGACGAGCTCGTCGCCTCCGTCGAGCCCGAGCTCTCGCTCCGCTGATCGACGCTCGTGCGTCGTAGTGAGTTCGACCGCGCCGTCAGTGATGAGTTCGGCGCACGAGGCGGCTCGCTGTTGACAGACCTTGTGCTGTCGGCCGTGGGTGGGCGTACGAGCGTCGACGCTCTCTCCGCCGGCGTCGATCCGCGCGACGTCTGGCTCGCGCTGTGCGAAGAGACCGACGTCCCCGCTGATCGTCGTTACGGAGTCGGCCGGCTGGAACCGCGGCGCTCCTGACCCGTTCGCGTCCGCTGCGGCGCGCCGCTGAGGATTTCGGCTCTCGGTGTCTGCTCGTCGGCGTGTCATCGAATCTACGTTCGATACGGGCGTAGGCTCCTGCACATCAGGTTTCGTTCCTGACGTCTCCCCAGTTAGGGGCTTCTCCGCAGCCGATGTCGGAGGCCCTCTCTAACGTGGGAAACGTCGAACGACACCCTGAACGCCTTGTCGGGCAGGCCCACCGTCGGTGGGAGGCTCGACAGCCTATAGGCGACCGGAACGCGAGAAGAAAGAAGACGTCATGCCCTCACCCGCAGAGCGCGAAAAGGCCCTCGAGTCCGCGCTGGCTCAGATCGACCGTCAGTTCGGAAAGGGCTCGGTCATGCGACTGGGCAGCGACGATCGTGCGCCCATCGAGACCATTCCCACGGGCTCCGTCGCTCTCGACGTTGCCCTCGGCATCGGCGGTCTGCCTCGCGGCCGCATCATCGAGATCTACGGCCCGGAGTCGTCGGGAAAGACCACGTTGACGCTTCACGCGATCGCCAACGCCCAGCGCGCGGGCGGCATCGCCGCTTTCATCGATGCTGAGCACGCTCTCGACCCCGAATACGCGAAGAAGCTCGGCGTCGACATCGACGCCCTTCTCGTGTCTCAGCCCGACACCGGTGAGCAGGCGCTCGAGATCGCCGACATGCTGATCCGCTCCGGCGCGATCGATCTCGTCGTCATCGACTCGGTCGCCGCCCTGGTTCCCGAGGCCGAGATCAAGGGTGAGATGGGCGACTCGCACGTCGGCCTGCAGGCTCGCCTCATGTCGCAGGCGCTGCGAAAGCTCACCGGTGGTCTGAACACCACGAAGACGACGGCGATCTTCATCAACCAGCTGCGCGAGAAGATCGGCGTCTTCTTCGGCTCGCCCGAGACCACGGCCGGTGGAAAGGCGCTCAAGTTCTACGCGTCGGTGCGACTCGACATCCGTCGCATCGAGACGCTGAAGGACGGTACCGAGGCCGTAGGTAACCGCACGCGCGTCAAGGTCGTCAAGAACAAGATGGCGCCGCCGTTCAAGCAGGCGGAGTTCGACATTCTCTACGGCGTGGGTATCTCGCGTGAGGGAAGCCTCATCGACTTCGGGGTCGAGCACGCCATCGTCAAGAAGTCGGGCGCCTGGTACACCTACGATGGCGAGCAGCTCGGTCAGGGCAAAGAGAACGCGCGCAATTTCCTCATCAAGAACCCCGATATCGCGGAAGAGATCGAGACGAAGATCAAAACCAAGATGGGCATCGGTGGCGCTCCCGTTGCCAGTGCGCCGGCAGACGACGAGCTTGCCGCGCGGCGCCCGGCCTGATGACCGACGACACGTGGAGCCCCGGTCGTCGGCCCTCCGCGGGAGCGGGTGACGACCGGAGCTTCGCTGACGCCGACGAGCGGGACAAGTCGAAAGACGGGGGCAGTCTCGAGGAGTTCTCGGTGCGCGATGGGATTCAGGCCGTCGACGACACCCGCCTCGCTCCCATCATCCCTCTCTTCGGCACGGGTGCACAGCCGGGTGGAGAGCACCCCTCGCGTCGGCAGGTCGTCGAGGACACACCGGGCGGAATGCCCCGAGCCGAGGTGACGGCGACGCCCGGCGTCGGCCGTCCCCACCTCTCGGTCGTCGATGACGACCGCGACGACGCAGGATCGTCGCCGGGCCGGGTCGAGATTCGTGAACAGGCGGAGGCGATACTTCTGCGCAAGCTCCGTTCTCGATCTCTTTCGCTGTCCGAGGCGCGTGCCGTCGTGCGCGGCGTCGATGGTGCCGATGATTCCCTTGCGGACGAACTCGTCGACCACTTCGTCGACCTCGGGTACCTCGATGACGCGGCGTTCGCCGAGCAACTCGCGATGTCAGCCGTCGAGCGCAAAGGGGAGGGGCGGCGCGCCGTCGCCGAGACGCTGCGCAAGCGCGGCATCCCGAGGGAGGTAGCCGAAGAGACCCTCGCCGCTCTTCCCGACGACGACGCCGAACGTGCGCTCGACTTCGCGCGGTCGAAGGTTCGTGGGGTGGAGGGCAAGGAGTACGACGCCGCCCTGCGGAGGCTCGCGGGCCAGCTGTCGCGGCGCGGGTACCCGTCGTCGGTAGCTCTCACGGCCGCGAGGACAGCCCTCGAAGAAGCCGGGATCGGGCGTAGCCGGTCGTTCTCGCGGCCGTCGTCGGGCGTGAGGTTCAGCCCCGACCAGTGACGTCGGGGCACTCGTCGTCGACGCCGGTTCTCGGAACCTCAGTGGGCGACGCCGGCCCCCGAGCCGCCGCCGGACACGGCGGCCACGACCCGACCGAGCTCCCGCCGCGAGGGCGCTCCGACCTTCATCCGCGCCTGGTAGACGTGCGACTCCACGGTACGGATCGACAAGAACAGGCGCGTAGCGATCTCGCGGTTGGTGAGACCCTCGTCGGCCAAGAGTGCGATCTCGCGCTCTCGCGTGGTCAGCTCCTCGACAGCCTCCTCGGGGAGGCCATGCATGGTTCCCCGCGGGATGGCGACAGGGGGCTGGGACTCGGGCGCGTCCGGGGCAGACCACAGGCCGTGCAGCCGGAGCTCGTCGACCGGGAGCAGCTCTTCTTCGCTGGTGCGGGCCGCCACCCGACGGACGGCCGCGACGGCGAGAGGGAGGTCGGTGGTCGCCGCGAGCTGGACGAGCTCGTCGATTTCCGCCTCTTTCGCCTCTCCCAGCGTGATCAGCCGGAACAAGTCTCGGATCCGTAGCGCGGCGGCAGAGCGGCCACACGAGAGGTCCGCCGCGGCGCGGACGGCCTGCCGCGCCTCGTCGGTGCGTCCCTCCGCCGTGAGAATCGTCGTCTCCACGTACAGACGGCTGCGCACCAGGAACGGCGCGGGTCCTGTTCGCAGACGGTTCAGCATCGATCGAGCCTCTTCCGTGCGGCCCGCCGTCGCCAGCTCGTCCGCAACGGCGAGCCCGATCATGGTCGCGTCCAGCGGCGTCATCGCCGACGGCTCCCGCGAGAGCGCGGTGGCGAGTTCCCGCTGCGAGGCCTCCGGACGGCCGATGCAGGCGAGGGCGATCGCGGAGGCGGCCCCGGCGATGGAGAGGTCCTCGGACTCCCCTTCTCTGGCCGTGATGCGCACTTCGTCCTCGAGACGCTTGTGTATTGCCGTGCCGTCGGCGCCCGCGATCTGGTGGCCGGCAAGCATGCTCAACAGCGCCCTGAGACGGTCGCGCACGCCGATACCCTCCGGACGTTGACGAGCGTCGAGGATCCGCTCGATCGCTCGGTAGTGCTCCTGGGCACGGCGCCAGTCTCCGCGGAAAGTCTGCGCGGATCCGGCCGCGATGAGGGCACGGAGCCGGGCCGCGGGGGTCGCGGAGGGCTCGGTCAGCGCGTGCTCCGCCACCGTCGCGGCCCGCGCGCCGTCCATGTCGGCGACCGCGCCCGCAGCGTCTTCGAGCAGCGCATCGATCCGGCCGTCCGCGATCGTCGACACGGTGGCGCGGTCCTCGGCCGTTCCACGAGCGACACGCGCAGCGCGGGATCGTGCGATGCGACGGCGCGTCTGCGTGCCGGCGGTCTGCGCGGGCTCGGGCGACATGCCCGGGTCATCGGGGGTGGCAAGGCGCGCTTCGAGCCGGAGTTCGGGGTCCTCCACCGCCCGCAGGCCCCGCGCGGCGTGTGCAGCGGCGTGCGCGGTGTCGCCCCGGTCGTTGGCTTCGCGAGCAGCGTCCAGCGCGACGCGGGCGCGCAGCTCGGGGGAGTACGCCTCCTCACCGGAGGCGCCGACGCCGAGCCGGTGCCAGCGCTCCGACACAGAGACGGCGATGATCGAGCTCCACCATTCCTCCGCCTCGGTCAGCATGCGCGTGCCGGCCGCCTCCACCAGTGCGTCGATCATGGATGGGCCGAGCTGTCTCTGCGCCTCCTGGGCGACGAGGTCGTTGGCGGTGAGGCGGCGATCGACGGAGGCGTCGGCGTGCAGGAGCCCCGTCGCGACGAGTGCTTGCACGCTCTCGGCATCGAAAAGTCGTGTGGCGACGGCGAGTTCGAGGTGGGGGAGCCGCCGCACTCCCGCGAGGCAGGCGAGGTCCTCCCGGGGGAAGTCGGCGACGTGTTCCGAGAGCGCGACGGCGAGCCGGCTGTGCCGAGCCACGGTCTGCAACGCGGTCAGCGGGTCGCGCCCGATGCGCGCCGCGGCGATCGCCTCGATGATCAGCTGTCGTAGAAGGGTCCGGGACCCGTCGGCTCGCCACGCGATCGCGGCGCGGGTCGTGTTGTCCAGCAGATCGGCGCCCGGGAAGAGGGCGATCATATCGAGGGCGTCGTCTGTGCTGAGCTCGGCGAGGTCGATCCGGCGTGCGAGACCGTCGAGCCAGAGGTCGAGAACAGTACGGCGCACGATGTCCGAATCGTCAGGGCGGGAGAGCGATCGAGCGCGCGCCGTACGCATCCCCACGACCGCCGTCACCCGACCCGCGGCGATGCCTCGGGCGAGGGCCCGCGTCGACGCGACATCGAGCGAGTCGACATCGTCGACGACCACCACACCCTCGACGACGCTCGTGGCGGTGTGCTCGCTGAGGGCGCGGAGCCCGACGTGCCCGGAGGCGTCGATGGCTCCGAACTCGACGTTCGACAGCGCGCAGGACGTCCGCAGCTCGACAGCAAGAGCGTCGTGCCGCTTCAGTTCTGCGGCGATGGTGCGCAGAAGATAGCTTCGTCCGCTCCCGCGCGGACCCGCCAGCACCAGCGATGTGCCGCCTCGAGCTCGCTTCGCCAGCGCCGCAGCATCCCGGTCCGTTCCGACCAGCCCTCTCGACCACTTCGTCGAACGGTCTTCCCCCATATTCTTCTCCCCCCGGAGACCGCCCGTGGATCTTGTAGGCGGTGACGTGTCCCCCAAATTACCTACACGAGACGCACTTTCTTGTCCCGAATACGCACCCTTTGACCCGGTATGCGCCAGAAGGTGCGAGCTCCGTGGGGGAGGGGATCGCACGCGAACAGACGGTCGAGGCGGTGCCGACGTTTAGACTTGCTCGCATCATGACCACCCCCGTTTCGACCCCGACGCTCATCGAACCGTCCGCCGCCGCTCACGGTGTCGATGGCCCGCGCACCTACGAGGTCCGTACGTTCGGCTGCCAGATGAATGTGCACGATTCGGAGCGGCTTTCGGGCTCGCTCGAGAGTGCAGGATACGTCCGCGCGGACGCCGGCGCCGAGGCGGACGTCGTCGTGATCAACACCTGCGCGGTGCGCGACAACGCCGCCGGCAAGCTCTATGGAACCCTGGGGCACCTGAAGTCGCGCAAGGATGCGCACGCCGGGATGCAGATCGCCGTCGGCGGTTGCCTCGCCCAGATGGACAAAGAGGCCGTCCAGCAGAAGGCTCCATGGGTCGACGTGGTGTTCGGCACGCACAACATGGGCTCACTGCCCGGCATGCTCGAGCGTGCACGTCACAACGGCGAAGCCGAGCTCGAGATCCTGGAGTCGCTGGAGATCTTCCCCTCGACGTTGCCGACCAAGCGCGATTCCGTCCACAGCGGATGGGTGTCGATCTCGGTCGGCTGCAACAACACCTGCACCTTCTGCATCGTGCCGAGCCTGCGCGGGAAGGAGAAGGACCGCCGCCCCGGCGACATCCTGAACGAGATCCGCCTGCTGGTCGATGACGGCGCCATCGAGGTCACCCTGCTCGGGCAGAACGTCAACTCGTACGGCGTCGAGTTCGGAGACCGTCTCGCCTTCGGCAAGCTGCTGCGCGCTGCGGGCGAGATCGAGGGCCTCGAGCGCATCCGTTTCACGAGCCCTCACCCGGCTGCCTTCACCGACGACGTGATCGCGGCCATGGCGGAGACCCCCGCCGTCATGCCGCAGCTGCACATGCCGCTGCAGTCGGGCTCGGATCGCATCCTCAAGGCGATGCGCCGCTCGTATCGTAGCGAGAAGTTCCTCGGCATCCTGGACCGTGTGCGCGAGCGAATTCCGAACGCGGCCATCACGACCGACATCATCGTGGGCTTCCCCGGTGAGACCGAGCAGGATTTCCAAGAGACGCTGCGGGTCGTCGAGGCCGCGCGCTTCTCGAGCGCCTTCACGTTCCAGTACTCGATCCGCGAGGGCACCCCCGCAGCGACCATGGCCGATCAGGTGCCCAAGGCCGTCGTGCAGGAGCGTTACGAGCGCCTGCTCGCGCTGCAGGACCGCATCGCGGCCGAGGAGAATCAGAAGCAGCTGGGTCGTACGCTCGAGGTGCTCGTCTCGGCCGGTGAGGGTAAGAAGGACGCCTCGACCCACCGTCTGACCGGTCGCGCCGAAGACAACCGCCTGGTGCACTTCGAGCTGCCGGAGGGGTCGCCTCTCCCGCGCCCTGGCGACGTGGTGTCCGTCACGGTGACCCACGCGGCGCCCTTCCATCTGCTCGCCGATGCCCCCGACGGAGCACCGCTGCGCATCCGCCGGACGCGCGCGGGCGACGCGTGGGATCGTTCGCAGGCCGAGTCCTGCGGCGTCCCGGTGCCGGCGGGCGAGAGCGGCGTGGCGCGCGCCGTGTCGCTGGGGCTTCCCACCCTTCGCGTCGGCGTGTGACCGCGCCCGTCCTCTGGGCCGTCGTCGGCGCGACCGGGACGGGCAAGACCGGTCTTTCGCTCGATCTCGCCGAGGCTGTGGCCGCCCACGGACGGCGGGCGGAGATCGTCAACGCCGACGCCATGCAGCTGTATCGCGGCATGGACATCGGCACCGCAAAACTTCCCGAGACCGAGCGCCGCGGCATCCCGCACCATCTCTTCGACGCGCTCGCGGTCACCGACGAGGCCGCGGTGGCCTGGTATCAGGATGCCGCCCGCACGGCGATCCGAGAGATCCACGGTCGGGGGTCCGACGCGATCCTCGTGGGCGGATCGGGGCTCTACGTCTCGAGCGTTCTCTGGGACTTCCGCTTCCCCCCGCGCGACGAGAAGCTGCGCGCCGAACTCGAGGACGAGCTCGAGCGACACGGTTCGGGTGTGCTCTTCGCACGTCTCCGCGAGGCCGACCCCGCGGCCGCCGAGCGCATCGACCCGCGCAATGGCCGCCGGGTCGTCCGTGCCCTCGAGGTGCTGGCACAGGGCGACCAGACGCACGGTGGTGCTCTCCCCGAGGCGCCGGAGTTCTGGCATCCGGCGACCCGGATCGTGGCCACCGCCGTCGACCGCGAGGAGCTCGTGCCGCTACTCGACGCGCGCGTCGAGCGGATGTGGGCGGACGGGCTGCTCGACGAGGTCGACGCGCTGCGCGCGGAGGGCCTCGAGCGCGGCGCGACCGCGGGGCGGGCGATCGGATACGCGCAGGCCCTCGGGCACCTCCGGGGCGAACTCGCCCGGGACCAGGCCATCGCCGAGACTCAGGCGCTCACGCGGCGCTACGCGCGTCGGCAGGTGTCGTGGTTCCGGCGGTATGCCGGAGCCCTCTGGGTCGATGCGCGGACCGCGGATGCCGGGCTCCTGGCATCCCGAGTGGGGGAGGAATCGTGACGATCGACATCCGGGCATTCGAGGCGACCGATGAGGACGCCGTCGTAGCGCTGTGGGAAGAAGCGGGTCTCACCCGTCCGTGGAACGATCCGCGCGCCGACATCCGCCGCAAGCTGACCGTGCAGCCGGAGCTCTTCCTCGTGGCGGTCGACGACGCCCGGATCGTCGGCAGTGTGATGGCGGGATACGACGGCCACCGCGGCTGGCTCTACTACCTCGCCGCCGCGGCCTCGCATCGTGGCCGTGGAATCGGTCGGCTCCTCGTGGCGGAGGCGGAGCGTCTGCTCGAAGCGATGGGCTGCCCCAAGGTGCAGCTCATGGTGCGTCCCGACAACACCGGTGCACGTGGGTTCTACGAAGCGCTCGGCTACGAGCCCTTCGACACCTGGGCGACCGGCAAGCGGCTCGTCGTGGACGGGCCCTCGTCCTCGGCATGAGCGGCCAGCGCGCGGCGACCGCTCTCTAGACTGGGCGCATGGCGACTCTCGCGTTCACCAAGGGGCACGGCACCGGCAACGACTTCGTGGTGGTGGCCGACCCCGACGGGGAACTCGAGCTCTCCGACGCGCAGATCGCCGTGCTCTGCGACCGTCACTTCGGCATCGGAGCCGACGGGTTGCTGCGTGTTGTCCGTTCCGCCGCTCTCGATGAGGGCGCCGAGGCCGCGGCATCCGGTGCCGAATGGTTCATGGACTACCGCAATGCCGACGGATCGAAGGCGGAGATGTGCGGGAACGGCACGCGCGTGTTCGCCCGGTACCTGAGCGACACCGGTCTCGCCACGCTCGACGGAGGGCTGCGCATCGGCACGCGCGCGGGGGTGAAGACCCTCACGCGCAGCGAACGCGGTTACGAGGTCGACCTGGGCGTCTACGCGATCGAGGGCGATGAGACGCTCGTGCGCGCCAAGGGGCTGCCGGTCGCGCGCCCGGGGGTGGGAGTCGACGTCGGCAACCCGCACGTGGTGGTGGCACTGTCCTCGGAGGCGGAGCTCGAGGGGCTCGATCTCACGTACCAGCCGGTCCTCGACCCGTCTCCCCGTCACGGTGCGAACGTCGAGTTCGTCGTTCCGTCCGACCCGCTCGTGCGCGACGGGGTCGGCGCGATCCGCCTGCGCGTGTTCGAGCGCGGAGTGGGGGAGACGCTGAGCTGCGGCACCGGCGTGGCCGCGGCAGCCCTGGCTGTGCGGCACTGGGCAGGGGTGGCCGCCCCCGACTCCTGGGTCGTCGATACGCCCGGGGGAACGTTGGGCGTGCGCGTGGCCGAGGGTCGCGTCTTTCTGTCGGGCCCGGCATCGCTGGTGTTCACGGGCGAGGTCGCGCTCGCCTGAGGCGCGCGGCCTTCTCGTTGACGCGCGAGATCACACGGTGGCGTGAGGTGCCCCGATCGGCGCACGAGCGATCGGATGACAGAACGCGGACGGTGCGATCGCGGCATCCGGTCGCGGCGCGGCGAGGAGGAGTCTCGGCGTCAGGAGACGACGTCGATGAGCTCGCTCGGCGGCGAACCGTGCTTGCGCACGCGCAGCACACGGAAGCCGCGGCCGGTGGCGGCGCGCTGCACGCCGTACCCCTCCGGGAAGGTCGCCGCGAGCCAGCGCTGCAGGGAGTCGGAGCCGAGATTGCGCTGGACGACGAACCAACCGTCGCTGCGCTCCGAGAGGCGCGGGATCCAGTGCTGGAGCATGCTGTGCAACTCGGACTTGCCGACGCGGATCGGCGGATTGGACCGGATGGTGCGGAACGACACGTCGTCGGGAACATCCTCGGGTCGCACCGCGTTGATGTTGTGGAGGCCGTGGGAATCCGCGTTCCGCCTCACGAGATCGAGAGCACGCTCGTTGACGTCGACCGCCCAGATGGTCGCGTGCGGTGAGGCGAGCGCCAGCGACAGCGAGATCGGACCCCACCCGCACCCCAGGTCGAGGAAGTGCCCACCGGCGGGAGGGGGCGGGGTGTTCGCGAGCAGCACCGAGGTGCCGGCATCCACGTGGTCGGGACTGAAGACGCCGCCGGCCGTGACCACCTCGAGTTCTCGACCGGCCAGCGTCACGCGAAGGCGGCGGAGCTGCTCGGGACTCGACGGCGACGCGCTGAAGTAGTGCTCGCTCCCCATCACGCCAGGATATCCGACCGGCCCCCACGCCGCCGGGCCGGATAAAGTGCCAGAACACGCGGGAACACCGCGAACGGAAGGAACCCATGACCGAACAGACCACACCCCCGAGCACCGACGCGTCTCCGGTGGATCCGGTGGACCGTGTGCTCTCGCGCGCCGAAGCGCACCGAGGGGTCCGGGTCTTCGGTGCCGCGCAAGCTCTCCAGGACGTCACCACGGCCTACGGCGGCGACTCCGACGGCGACCAGTGGGACCGCGAGGAACGTGCGGCGTTGCGTCGCGTCGCCGGTCTCTCGACCGAGCTCGAAGACGTCACCGAGGTCGAGTACCGACAGTTGCGCCTCGAGAACGTCGTGCTCGTCGGCGTGCACCCCCAGGGTGAGCAGGCGGATGCCGAGAACTCGCTGCGCGAACTGTCGGCGCTGGCCGAGACGGCCGGTGCCGTCGTCCTCGACGGCGTGCTGCAGCGGCGGCCCCATCCGGATCCGGCGACGTACGTCGGACGCGGCAAGGCGGCGGAACTGCGCGACATCGTCGCCGCCGTCGGTGCCGACACCGTGATCGCCGACACCGAACTGGCCCCCAGCCAGCGGCGCGCCCTCGAAGACGTCGTGAAGGTCAAGGTGATCGATCGCACGACGGTGATCCTCGACATCTTCAGCCAGCATGCGAAGAGTCGCGAGGGAAAGGCTCAGGTCGAGCTCGCGCAGCTCGAATACCTGCTCCCGCGCCTGCGCGGATGGGGCGACTCCATGTCGCGTCAGGCCGGCGGACAGGTGGGCGCGGGCGGCGCAGGCATGGGCTCGCGCGGTCCCGGTGAGACGAAGATCGAACTCGATCGCCGTCGCATCCGCACGAAGATGGCGCTCCTGCGCAAGCAGTTGCGTGATTTCGCGCCGGCCCGCGAGGCCAAGCGCGCCGAACGCAAGCGGCACACGATCCCCTCTGTCGCGATCGCCGGGTACACCAACGCCGGTAAGTCGAGCCTGCTCAACCGCCTGACGAGCGCCGGAGTGCTCGTCGAGAACGCCTTGTTCGCGACCCTGGATGCCACGGTCCGTCGCTCCGAGACGAGTGACGGCCGCGTGTACACGTTGACCGACACGGTCGGCTTCGTGCGGAACCTTCCGCATCAGCTCGTCGAAGCGTTCCGCTCCACGCTCGAGGAGGTCGGCGACGCCGATGTCATCCTCCACGTCGTCGATGCCTCGCATCCCGACCCGGCCGCGCAGCTGATGACGGTACGCGATGTGATGGGCGACGTCGACGCGAACTTCGGTCAGGAGATCGTGGTCTTCAACAAGGCGGACCTGGTCGGCGAAGACGACCGTCTCGTGCTGCGAGGGCTCGCGCCGAACGCGAAGTTCGTCTCGTCCCGGACAGGGGAGGGCATCGAGGAGCTGCGCGCCGCCATCGAGGACGCCCTGCCGCGGCCGGCGGTCGAGGTGCAGGCGATCGTTCCCTACGACCGTGGCGACCTCGTCTCTGCCGTGCACGAGAGCGGATTGATCGTCGCCCAGGAGCACCGCGAGAGCGGGACGTTCCTGCACGCTCACGTGGGCGCGCGCCTCGCGGCGGAGCTCGCCGCGTTCGGAGCCTGATCCCCGGTCGGATCACGGGCCCCCGCGCTTCGGCGTGGGGGCCCGTCCCTTTTGCCTCCGTCGGCCGCGCGGGGCGCCTCCGCCCTGAGGGTTGTCTGCGCCTCCGGCGCCTCGAGAGGTCAGCTGAGCTCGAGTGCCCGGACGCCGGGGGTCTCGAAGCCGAACACCGCGCCGAGGAAGCCGAGCTCGCGCTCGAGTGAGTCGATCACCGTCTCGGACCGCCGGAAGCCGTGACCCTCGCCCTCGTACAGCACGTACGCGTGCGGCACGCCGTGCGCGGTGAGAGCATCGCGGATGGCCTCGGCCTGCGAGGGCGGGACGACTCGGTCTTCCGAGCCCTGCAGGATCAGCAGGGGTACGCGGAACAGATCCGGGCGCCCTAGAGGTGATCGCTCGACATACACCGCCTCGGCCTCGGGCAGGGGGCCGATGAGTCCGTCGAGGTAGCGAGCCTCGAAATCGTGGGTGTCCTCGGCGAGAGCGCGAGCATCTCCCACGCCGTAGCGCGAGATACCGGCCGAGAACACGTCGGTGCGGGTCACCGCGGCCAGCACCGTCCACCCGCCCGCCGATCCGCCGGCGACGGCGAGACGACCGGGGTCGGCGAGACCCGCCTCGGCGAGGGCGGATGCCGCGGCTGCGACGTCATCGACATCGACGACGCCCCACTGTCCCTTGAGTCGGTCGCGGTACCTGCGCCCGTAACCGGTGGAGCCGCCGTAGTTGACGTCGAGAACGCCGATCCCGCGACTGGTGAAGAACGCCGTCTTCGCCGAGGGGGCGGGGCCCACGTGCGAGGTGGGTCCACCGTGCACGAGGACGACGTAGGGCGGCCGCTCGTCTGCGGCGGGAGTGACGTCGGGGTTGGTCGGGGCGTAGGCGAAAGCGTGCACCGGGCCGTGGGGGCCGTCGGTCGATAGGGCGCGGGCTACCGGCATCCATTCGTCCCCCCAGGAGCCGGCACCGCCGGTGACGAGCTCGACCGAGCCGGAGTCGAGGTCGACCAGCCAGAGTCCCGAGCGTCCGCCCGCATCGGACCCCGAGACGAGCACGCGCGCCTCACGGACATCGTCGATCGCTGCTCCCGCGACGACGGGGACCCCGACCGGGCGCACGCCGCTGGGGGCGATCTCGACGATGTCGTCGGCTCCGTTGGTGCGGACCGCGACGACGCGCCCGTCGGCGGCGGCCCCGAACCACCGGGTGCCGAGGACCCACAGGCCGCCGCCGGTGTCGGCGTCAGCGGGGGCGAGGGCCTGGGCGTCGCCGTCGAGAGGGCGGCGGAAGAGGTTCCAGCGCCCGTCGGGATCGTCGGCGTAGAGCAGCTCGTCGTCCGCTATCCAGACGGGCTGCAGCGGCGCGCGCGACTCGCCGCCCGCCACATCGCGGACGGATCCCGTCTCGAGGTCGGCAACGCGCAGGACCGTGGCATCCCACGGCATGTCGGGGTGGTTCCAGGCGACCCAGGCCAGACGCCGACCGTCGGGGGAGAGGGCCGGCTGCGCGAGGAAGTCGCTACCCTCGGCGAGCACCTCGACCGTTCCGTCGAGCGGGATGCGCACGATCGCCCGGCGCGGAACTCGGGAAGAGCCGTGGGTCTCGCGGACGGCCAAGAGGACGCCGTGCTCCCAGCGGAGGCCGCCGTGGCGTACGGCGTCGTCGGCGGGAGTCAGCGCCCGCGCGGTCTCGCCCGGACGGAGCGCGTACACGCGCTGGTCGGTCTTCTCGACGTAGTACAGCTCACCGTCGTCGGACGCCGTCCACGCGCCGCCGCCGTACTCGTGGACCGCGGAGCGCGCATTGGCGGGTGCGGGGAGCACCGTATCGGTCGAGCCGTCGGCCCGGCGGCGTTTCACCGCGACGCGACCCGCTTCGTGGGGGACGGACTCGCCCCACCAGATCTCGTCGCCCACGAGCCGCGCTCCGTCGACCCGCGGTGACGCCTGCGCGACCGACCCGGCCGTGATCGGGGAGGGCCAGGAACCGTAGGGGAGCGTGTCAGCCATGACACCAGCCTAGGCAGGGGCTCCGACATTCGACCCGGCGATCGCCCCGCATCCGTGGGAACCCGAAGGCGGGTGAGGTGCCGAGCGGCCCGAGCGTGCAGAGGGCCGGATGCCGCCGCGCGTGCGGGCATCCGGCCCTCGATGGTCCGATCAGACGGTGCGCAGCACCGCGACCACGCGACCGAGGATGACCGCCTCATCGCCGAGGATCGGCTCGAACGCGCTGTTGCGGGGGAGGAGCCAGGTGTGGCCGTCGCGCCGGCGGAACGTCTTGACGGTCGCCTCGTCGTCGAGCATGGCGGCCACGATCTCGCCGTTCTCGGCGGTGGCCTGAGAGCGGATGACGACCCAGTCCCCGTCGCAGATGGCCGCGTCGATCATGGAGTCGCCCGAGACCTTGAGCATGAACAGGTCGCCCTTTCCGACGAGCTGGCGCGGGAGAGGGAAGATCTCCTCGACCTGCTGGTCGGCAGTGATGGGCACGCCGGCGGCGATGCGACCGACCAGGGGCACGAGGGCGGCGTCGCCCAGGGCGGGGGCGGTGTCGGCGGGGTTCTCGGCGGCGGCGCCGGGAAGATCGATGAGCACCTCCATCGCACGTGTCTTGCCGGGGTCGCGACGGAGATATCCGCTGAGCTCGAGCTGATTGAGCTGGTGGGTGACGCTCGAGAGCGACTTGAGGCCGACCGCGTCGCCGATCTCGCGCATGCTCGGCGGATACCCGTGCCGAGCGATCGAGCGCTGGATCACTTCGAGGATCGCCAGCTGCTTGTCGCTGAGGTTCTTCCGCCGCCGCGTCTGCGGCCGCTCGCGGCCGGCAGCGGTCGTCGCGTCGGTCATCTGTGCTCCCCTCGCGCCGCGGGAACCACGGCGGAAATTCGAATGTCGGAGGTTGGTGATGAGGTCTCCGTGTCGAAACCGTATCCGGTCGACGACCCGAATGACACGGAGCCCCACGCGTGTCGCGTTCGATTCGTATGCGATACACGACGTCTTGACACTCGAACAGGTTCGAAGATAGATTCGGAATACAGATTCGCACCACCGCCCTCCCGGCCGAGGGCGGGGTGCGAATCTCTCCCCACCAAGGAGCACATCATGAGCAGCATCGCCCTCACCGCCCCGTCCACCCGCCTGCGCATCACCGCGCGCGGCCGTCGTGTCGTGGCGTTCCTCGTCTCGCTTCCGATCGTCGCCGTGCTTGCCGTGGCGATCGTCGGCGGCGGGTCCGCCCTTGCGTCCGGCGACGCCGGCGCCCCTGCCGGGGCGTTCACCGAGATCACCGTCATGAGCGGCGAGACCCTGTGGTCCATCGCTGAAGACGTGGCCCCCTCGGCCGACCCGCGTGACGTGGTCGCCGAGATCACTCGCCTCAACGCTCTTCCCGGCGGCTCGGTGTCGGCGGGTCAGCGCATCGCGATCCCCGCCGAGTACGCCCCCGCGGCCTGAGCGCCCCGACCCGGCTCGCGCACTCCGCCCTCCCTCGACGCCTACGATGGGTGAGGTGACCGTACGCCTCGACGACCTTCCTCTTCGCGACGATCTGCGGGGCATGACCCCGTACGGAGCCCCGCAGGCCGCACTGCCCGTGGCGCTCAACGTCAACGAGAACACGCATCCCGTTCCGTCCGAGGTGGCTGACGACATCCTCGATGCCGTGGCTCGGGCGTTGCGGGACGTCAACCGCTACCCCGACCGTGAGTTCACCGGTCTGCGCGAGGCCTTCGCGGGATACCTCGGGCACGGTCTGAACCCCGACCAGATCTGGGCGGCCAACGGTTCGAACGAGGTGCTTCAGCACATTCTGCAGGCTTTTGGCGGCCCCGGTCGCACGGCGATGGGCTTCGCCCCCACCTATTCGATGTACCCGATCCTCACGCGTGCCACGGGCGCGCGCTGGATCGTCGGGGAACGCGAGCACGACTTCACCCTGTCGCCCGAGTCGGCCGCCGCCCAGGTGCGCGAGCAGCGCCCCGACATCGTCTTCCTCTGCGCGCCGAACAACCCGACGGGCACCCCCCTGCGCCTCGACGTCGTCGAGGCGGTGTACGACGCGACCGACGGCATCGTGATCGTCGACGAGGCCTATGAGGAGTTCGCGCCCCGTGACGAGCCCTCGGCGGTGTCGTTGCTTCCCGATCGCCCGCGTCTGGTGGTCTCGCGCACCATGAGCAAGGCCTTCGCCTTCGCGGGCGCCCGGGTGGGCTACTTGGCGGCCGACCCCGCGCTGGTCGACGCCCTCCGCCTGGTGCGGCTGCCGTACCACTTGAGCGCCCTCACGCAGGCGGCGGCGACCGCCGCGCTCGGCCACGCCGAGACGATGCTGTCGATGGTCGACGAGATCGTCGCGCAGCGCGACCGGATCTCGGCCACGGTGTCGGCCCTCGGCTACACCGCCCACGAGTCGTGGACCAACTTCGTCCTGTTCGGCGGCGTCGACGACCCGGCGGCCACCTGGAAGGCGCTGTACGACCGGGGCGTCCTCATCCGCGACGTCGGCATCGCCCACCACCTGCGCGTCACCGCGGGAACGGCCGACGAGACCACCGCATTCCTGGACGCGCTGGCCTCGGTAGGATCGCGGTCATGACCGGCCCCGCCTCGCCCCGTACCGCCTCGATCGCGCGCGAGACGAGTGAGTCCCGAGTCGAGCTCGAGCTCGACCTCGACGGACGCGGCGTCAGCGACATCTCGACGAGCGTGCCGTTCTTCGACCACATGCTCACCGCTTTCGCGAAGCACTCGCTGACCGACCTGCGCGTCCGCTCGACGGGCGACACCCACATCGATGCACACCACACGGTCGAAGACACCTCGATCGTGCTCGGGCAGGCTATCCGCCAGGCGCTCGGCGACAAGTCCGGTATCGCTCGCTACGGCGACGCCCTCGTGCCGCTCGACGAGGCCCTCGCGCAGGCCGTGGTCGACATCAGCGGGCGCCCGTACCTCGTGCACACCGGTGAGCCCGCCGGCTTCGAGCACCACCTCATCGGCGGTCACTTCACCGGTTCACTCGTTCGCCACTCCTTCGAGGCGATCTCGATCCACGCCGGTCTGACCGTTCACGTGCGCATCCTGGGTGGACGCGACCCGCACCACATCGCCGAGGCCGAGTACAAGGCGCTCGCGCGCGCCTTCCGTCAGGCCAAGGCTCTCGATCCCCTCGTCGACGGTGTCCCGAGTACCAAGGGCGCGCTGTGACCCGCAAACCCGTCGTCGCCGTCTTCGATTACGGCTCGGGCAACGTCCACTCCGCGGTCAAAGCGCTCATCGAGGCGGGAGCCGACGCCCGGCTCACCGCCGATCGTTCCCTGCTGCTCGACGCCGACGGTCTGCTCGTTCCCGGCGTCGGCGCGTACGGCGCGGTCATGGGTGCGCTGAACGACAGTCGCGGCGGCGAGATCATCGATCGCCGTCTGGCGGGCGGTCGGCCCGTCCTGGGTATCTGCGTGGGCATGCAGGTCATGTTCGAGCGTGGCATCGAGCGGGGCGCCGACACCCCCGGGCTGGGGGAGTGGCCCGGTACCGTGGCCGAGCTCGAGGCGCCGGTGCTCCCGCACATGGGCTGGAACACCGTGGCATCCGGTGAGGGATCGCGCTTGTTCGACGGACTCGAGGGCGAGCGGTTCTACTTCGTCCACTCGTACGCGGCGCAGGACTGGTCGCTCGAGGTCACCCCGCCCTTCCCTCAGCCGGTCCTGACCTGGTGCACGTACGGCGCGCCCTTCCTGGCGGCCGTCGAGAACGGCCCCCTGTCGGCCACGCAGTTCCACCCGGAGAAGTCGGGCGAAGCCGGTATCCGGTTGCTCGCCAATTGGATCGACGGGCTGCGCGCGACTACTGTGTGACCTCGTGCCCCGGCTCGGCGAGATGCGCCGAAGGGTGCGAGGAGCCATGAACGATTTCGCGTCCACGCCCGAACTTGTGCTGCTTCCCGCGGTCGACGTCGCCGACGGTAAGGCCGTCCGTCTGACCCAGGGTGAGGCCGGTACCGAGACCAGCTATGGCGACCCCGTCGATGCTGCCGCCGACTTCGCTCGCCAGGGCGCGCAGTGGATCCACCTCGTGGACCTCGACGCCGCGTTCGGCCGCGGTAGCAACGCGAGCGTCATGCGCAAGGTGATCAAGCAGGTCAAGGGCGTGCAGGTCGAGCTCTCCGGCGGCATCCGGGACGACCGTTCGCTCGAGGCGGCGCTCGAGAGCGGAGCGACCCGCATCAACCTGGGTACCGCGGCCCTCGAGAACCCCGAGTGGGCCGCCGACGTCATCAACCGCTACGGCGAGGCGATCGCGGTCGGTCTCGACGTGCGCGGCACGACTCTGGCGGCGCGCGGCTGGACCCGCGACGGCGGTGACCTGTGGACGGTCCTCGAGCGCCTCGAGAACGCCGGCTGCAGCCGCTACGTCGTGACCGACGTCACCAAGGACGGCACGCTCCGCGGTCCCAACATCGAGCTGCTGCGCGAGATGGCCCAGCGCACGCCCAAGCCGATCGTGGCCTCGGGTGGCGTCTCGAGTCTCGACGACATCGCTGCGCTGCGCGAGCTGGTGCCACTCGGAGTGGAGGGCGCGATCGTCGGCAAGGCGCTCTACGCGGGTCAGTTCACCCTGGCCGAGGCGCTGGATGTCGCCGGACACTGACGATCCGCACGGCCACGGCATCCACGGGGATTCCGCCGGCGTTCCGTGGGAGGGCCGGAGCTTCCAGCCCAATCAGCACTCGGGCGACGACGGCTCCGCCGATCCGGCGCTGCTCGCCTCTCTCTTGGCGTTCCGTGCCGGCGAGGGCGATGCCCGTGCCATCGTCGATGCCTATCGCGACGCGCGCCTGCTGATTCCCCTGGTCGCCGAGAAGGGCGACCACGGCGTCGGTGCGCACGGCCTCGAGGTCGACAAGACGCAGGAGCTCTCGATCGTGACGGTCGCCGCACCGGACGGCCGCAAGGTGCTCCCGGTCTTCACCTCGGTGGCGGCTCTTCAGGCGTGGGATGCCATGGCCCGCCCGGTCCCCGCCGACGGGCGCCGCACGGCCCTGGCGGCGGCGTCGGAGGACACCGAGCTCATCGTCGTCGACCCCGCGTCGGAGACGGAGTTCGTGATCCGTCGTCCGGCCGTCTGGGCGATCGCCCAGGGTGAGCCGTGGGAGCCCGCGCACACCTCTCCCTCGATCTTCACGGGCCTGCAGGAGAGCATCTCGGGCGAGCTCGCCGTGCTGGACCTCGCCGTCGAGTCAGGGGATCCCACCGGTCGCCTTCGCGGCCCGGAGCTCGTGGTCCACCTGCAGCTCATGTCGGGCCTCGAGCAGGAGGAGTTGGATGCCACGCTGGCGCGCCTCGCCCGCCGCTGGTCGGCGGACGACCGCATCGCCGTGCTGGTCGACTCGCTGACGGTCAAGCTCCACCGCAGCACCGACGTCTGACCCGTCTGTCGACCTCGGTCCGACGGCACGCGCTCCGAGACCCCCGCAGTCTCGGTGAAGTCGGCCTGCGGCACAGGACGAAGGCGGTGCCCCTTCCCGAGTCGATCGGGGTAGGGGCCCGCTCATACCCGTACGGGTGTCACGGAAGAGGCGGCCTGCGGCACAGGGCGCAGTGATGCCCCCTTCCCCAGGCAATCGGGGTAGGGGGCCGCTCCCACACCCTCAGCGGTCACAGAAGAGGCGGCCTGCGGCACAGGACGAAGGGGGTGCCCTTTCCCTGGTCGATCGGGGTAGGGGCCCCGCTCTCGACCTGGGAAAGGGCACCCCCGCAGTCCGGTACCCCAGTACGACCGACTTACGTGACCGGCCCCGTCCACTTCTCGCCCGGCCCCTTGCCGATCGGGTCCTGGATCGTGGATGCCTCGCGGAACGCGAGCTGCAGCGACCGCAGACCGTCGCGCAGCGAACGTGCGTGCATGTCGCTGATCTCGGGGGCCCCGGCGGTGATGAGGCCGGCCAGCGCGTTGATGAGTTTGCGGGCCTCGTCGAGGTCGAGCTGCTGTCCGGGGTCGTCTGCGAGGCCGGTCTTCACAGCGGCGGCGCTCATGAGGTGCACGGCGGCCGTGGTGATGACCTCGACGGCCGGAACGTCGGCGATGTCGCGGGTGGCGGACGAGGCCGCGCGCTCCTGCTCCTCCCAGCGGGCGAGGCGCTCGTCTTCGGCTCCGTGGCGGTGCGCGGCCTGGTCGTCGGCGGGCTGGTCGGAGGGGATCGTGTCCACGTGAATCTCTCTGCTAGACTATGGCGGGCTTCGGAGTGTCTCACTCCGTACGAAAGAGGATCACATCCCACCCGCGCTTGCCGCTCCAGGCTACCGGGTTCCCGCACTCCGCTCCGTTTCGCACGGGGCCGTCAGGGTGCAGAAGCCGGTGTCGAAAGCACCGTGCCGGGTGGCGTGTTCTCCTCTTCGCCCGCGATTCCGACGGATCGCGGCGGCCACCACCCGTACGAAAGAGGAGTTCCGCATCAGCGATCCCCGCACCAACGAGCGCATCCGAGTCCCGGAGGTCCGTCTCGTCGGACCCAACGGCGAGCAGGTCGGCATCGTCCGAATCGAAGCTGCGCTGCGCCTGGCCCAGGAAGCGGACCTCGACTTGGTCGAGGTCGCGCCGAGCTCGAAGCCGCCCGTGGTCAAGATCATGGACTACGGCAAGTTCAAGTACGAGGCCGCTCAGAAGGCCAAAGAGACGCGTCGTAACCAGGCGAACACCGTCCTCAAAGAGGTCCGGTTCCGTCTGAAGATCGAGGCGCACGACTACATCACCAAGCTCAAGCGCGCCGAAGGCTTCCTTCAGGCGGGCGACAAGGTGAAGGCCATGATCCTGTTCCGTGGTCGCGAGCAGTCGCGTCCCGAGCAGGGCGTCCGTCTGCTTCGCAAGTTCGCCGAAGACGTCGCCGAGTTCGGCACCGTCGAGTCGAACCCCACGATCGACGGCCGCAACATGGTGATGGTGGTCGCTCCTCACAAGAACAAGTCCGAGGTCAAGACCGAGCAGAACGCGCAGCGCACGGCGAACCGTGAGGCCGCGCGCAGCGCCGCTCGAGGCGACTCGGCACCCACAGACGAAGCTGCTCCGGCGTCCGCCGAGTAAAGCTCCCCGACTCCCGCTCCGGCGGGAACCCCAACGAAGGAAGACAGATGCCGAAGCAGAAGACCCACTCGGGCGCCAAGAAGCGCTTCAAGCTCACCGGTAGCGGCAAGCTCATGAAGCAGCAGGCCGGCATGCGCCACAACCTCGAGGGCAAGGCCTCCAAGCGCACTCGTCGCCTCAACCAGGAGCAGGTCCTGGCCAAGGGTGACTCCAAGGTCGCCAAGAAGCTCCTCGGCCTCTGAGCGCCGACGCACGTTAGGAAGAATGAGAAATGGCTAGAGTCAAGCGGGCGGTAAACGCCCACAAGAAGCGTCGCGTCATCCTGGAGCGCGCCTCCGGTTACCGCGGTCAGCGTTCGCGTCTGTACCGCAAGGCCAAGGAGCAGGTCACCCACTCCCTGGTCTACGCGTACCGCGACCGCCGCAAGCGCAAGGGCGACTTCCGTCGTCTCTGGATCCAGCGCATCAACGCCGCCTCGCGCGCGAACGGCATGACGTACAACCGCTTCATCCAGGGCCTCGGTCTCGCGGGTGTGCAGGTCGACCGTCGCATGCTCGCCGAGCTCGCCGTGAACGAGCCCGCCGTGTTCGCGTCGCTCGTCGCGACCGCGAAGGCTGCGCTGCCGACCGACGTCAACGCCGCGAAGACCGCGTAAGACACGTCCTCTCGAGCGGGCGTCCTCTTCGGAGGGCGCCCGTTTCGTTGTTCCTGCGGGTCGTTCGCGCGGCGTCCCGAGCAGCATTCCGCCGGGGTCATACACTGGTGACGTGCTCGAGAACCCTCGTTCGCCGCGGGTGCGCGCCGTGGCCAAGCTCAGCAAGCGCGCCGCCCGCCAAGAGACGGGTCTGTTCCTGCTCGAAGGCCCGCAGGCCGCTCGGGAGGCGCTCGCCTGGGCCCCCCAGACCGTGCTCGAGGTCTATGCGACTTCTGCCGCGCTCGAGAAGCACACGGATGTGCGCGAGGCCGCGGAGCGAGCGGGTGTCGATCTGCAGGTCACCACCGAGGCGGTTCTGGACGCGATGGCCGATACGGTCACGCCCCAGGGGATCGTGGCGGTGGCGCGTCAGTCACCCACCGCGCTGGAGGACATCCTGGCCGGGGAGCCGCGCCTCATCGCGATCTGCGAGGAGGTGCGCGACCCCGGGAACCTCGGCACCATCATCCGGGCCGCGGATGCCGCGGGCGCGGACGCCGTGATTCTGACCGGCCGCACCGTCGACCCCTACAACCCGAAGGTCGTCCGCTCGACCACCGGATCGCTGTTCCATGTGCCGGTTGCCGTCGAGCTCGAACTCTCGGACGTCGTCGCCAGCGCTCACCAGGCGGGGCTGCGCATCGTCGCCGCCGATGTCGAGGGCACCGACTTCTTGGCATCCCGAGGGCTTCTGTCGGAGCCGACGGCCTGGCTCTTCGGCAATGAGGCCCGGGGACTCGACGAGTCCGCCCTCGCCCAGGCGGACCTCGCTCTGCGCTTGCCGATCTACGGTCGCGCCGAGTCTCTGAACCTGGCCACGGCGGCGAGCGTGTGCCTGTACGAGACGGCTTTCGCCCAACGAGCGCGCTGACGCCTGCTGTTACAGAACGGTTAAGGCGTGCGCCGGAATGTGGTCGGGCGCCCAGCATCCTCATAGGGTGAAGGCATGGCATCCGTTCCCCCGAAGACCGAGCCCCTGGTCGTCGTCGCCGACGTCCAGAAGCATTACGGGCAGTTCCAGGCTCTGAAAGACATCGACCTCACCGTCGACCGCGGCGAGGTCGTCGTGGTGATCGGACCCTCGGGGTCCGGCAAGTCGACGCTGTGCCGCACCATCAACCGCCTCGAGACCATCACGAGCGGTTCGATCACGATCGATGGCAAGGAGCTTCCCAAAGAGGGGAAGGGTCTGGCCGAGCTGCGTGCCGACGTCGGCATGGTGTTCCAGTCGTTCAACCTCTTCGCACATCTGACGATCCTCGAGAACGTCACGCTCGGGCCCATCAAGGTCCGCAAGATGAAGAAGGCGGATGCCGAGAAAGAGGCGCGTGCGCTTCTCGACCGCGTGGGCGTCGGACACCAGGCCGACAAGCTCCCGGCCCAGCTCTCGGGCGGTCAGCAGCAGCGCGTGGCGATCGCCCGCGCGCTGGCGATGAAGCCCAAGGTCATGCTCTTCGACGAGCCGACCTCGGCTCTCGACCCCGAGATGATCAACGAGGTGCTCGACGTGATGGTCGGCCTCGCCAAAGACGGCATGACGATGATCGTCGTCACGCACGAGATGGGCTTCGCCCGCAAGGCCGCGAACCGCGTGGTGTTCATGGCCGACGGGCAGATCGTCGAGCAGGCGACGCCCGAGCAGTTCTTCACGCGCCCCGAGTCCGACCGGGCGAAAGACTTCCTCTCGAAGCTCATCACCCACTGACGAGCCCCCATCATGACGGCGACGGACGAAGAGGTTCCTCGCCGAAGCGCGCAGTTCCGCCCCGGGCGATTCGCCGCGTGCTCTCCAGACTCTTGTATCCGCACAGCACACGTAACCAAGGAGACATCACATGCGTAAATCTCGTTTTCTCGCCGGCGCGAGCATCGTCGCCGCCGGCCTGCTGGCCCTGACGGCCTGCAACAGCGGCACCCCGGGCGCTGCCCCCGGCTCCGACGGCGGCAGCGGCTCCGACACCCCCGTGTACGGCGCGGTCGCCAGCGACGTCAAGATCGACGGCAGCAAGACCTTCGACAAGATCACCTCCGCCGGCAAGATCGTCGTCGGTGTGAAGGAAGACCAGCCCGGTCTCGGTTACCTCGACCCCGTGACGGGCGAGCGCAAGGGCTTCGACGTCGACGTCGCACGCTGGATCGCCGCCTCGCTCGGCTACGACCCGGCCGACACCTCGAAGGTGGAGTACAAGGCGATCGCGTCGGCCAACCGCGAGCAGGCGCTCATCAACGGCGACATCGACTACTACGTCGGCACCTACTCGATCACCGACAAGCGCAAGGACCAGATCTCGTTCGCCGGTCCGTACTTCCTGACCGGTCAGGGCCTGCTCGTCGCCGCCGACAACGACACCATCACGGGCAAGGACTCGCTCACCGCCGAGACCACCGTGTGCTCGGTGACCGGTTCGACGCCGATCCAGCGCATCCGCGAGCAGACTCCGGCCAAGGTCGTCGAGTTCGACACCTACTCGCAGTGCGTCGAGAAGCTCAAGAACGGCGAGGTCGACGCGGTCACGACCGATGAGGCCATCCTCCTCGGCTACGCCGCCCAGGATCCCGACAATCTCAAGATCGCGGGCGAGCCCTTCAGCGAGGAGCGCTACGGCGTCGGCATCACCAAGGGCGACACCGCCTTCCAGGAGTTCGTGAACACCATGTTCACCGACGGCGGTTCCACCTGGGAGGCCATCTTCGAGAAGAACCTCGGCGCCTCGGGTGTCAAGGGCGAGCAGCCGGCGGTCGACCCCGTCAGCTGATCTCCCGGTGCGGGCGGCGCACTCCGCGCCGCCCGCACCCCCGACGAGCACGACGAGAAAGAACGGACAGCGTACGGTGAACCAGATCTTCGACTACCCCGACCTGTGGGCGCAGGCGCTCTGGGGGACGGTCGTGCTCTTCGTGGGCGGCGGCCTGATCGCGCTCGTGCTCGGCTTCATCGTGGCGGCCATGCGCGTTTCGCCCGTGCCCATCGCCCGCGCGGTCGGCGCGGTCTACGTGAACTGGATCCGCAACACCCCGCTCACGTTGGTGCTGTTCTTCTTCGCGTTCTGCGTGCCGCTGCTGATCGACGTCCCGCGCGGGAGCTTCCTGACCCTCGCGGTGTGCGGCCTCGGCATCTACACGGCGACCTACGTGGCCGAGACACTGCGCTCGGGCATCAACACCGTGCCCGTCGGCCAGGCGGAGGCGGCCCGCGCTCTCGGTCTCGGCTTCGGCCAGGTCATGACGCTCGTGGTCCTGCCCCAGGCGACCCGTTCGGTCATTCCCCCGATGATGAGCGTCTTCATCGCCCTGCTCAAGAACACCACCGTCGCCGCCGGATTCTCGGTGGTCAACCTCGGGAACATCCGCGCGACGATGAGCGAGAACGGCGAGAACCAGCTCGTCACCATCCTTCTGGTGATGGCGGTCTTCGTCATCCTGGTCCTGCTGCTCGCGGCGCTGCAGAACGCGGCCGAGAAGAAGTGGAAGGTCGTCCGATGAGCTCCTCCGTCCTCTATGACGTACCGGGTCCCCGCGCACAGCTGCGCAACCGCATCCTCGGCGTCGTCACCCTCGTCCTCGTCGCCGCCGTCATCGGCTTCGTCGTCTGGCGCTTCATCGACACCGGCCAGTTCTCGGCGGCGAAGTGGAACGTCTTCAGCTACAGCGCGATCTGGGAGCGTTTCGGCCAGGCGACACTCGCGACGCTCGCGGCGTTCGCCGTCGCGGCCGTCGGCGCGCTCGTCCTCGGCTTCATCCTTGCCATCGGCCGCATGTCCGACCACCGATGGGTGCGCCTCCCCGTCGGCTGGGTCGTCGAACTGCTCCGCGCCGTCCCCGTCCTCGTCTTCATGCTGCTGCTGTACTACGGTCTGCCCGTCATCGGCATCAAGATGTCGTCGTACTGGGCGGTCGTCATCGCCCTGATCCTCTACAACGGCTCGGTGCTGTCCGAGGTCATCCGCGCCGGCGTCGAGGCGCTCCCGCGCGGACAGAGCGAGGCCGGCTACGCCGTGGGGCTCCGCAAGGCCGGTGTGATGCGCCTGATCCTGCTCCCGCAGGCCATCCGCGCCATGCTGCCCGTGATCATCGCCCAGCTCGTGGTGACCCTGAAGGACACCGCTCTCGGCTTCATCATCACGTACCCCGAGCTGTTGTACTTCGCTCGTCTTCTCGGCTCCAACGGCGAATACGGGTCGCCGCTGATCCCGGCCGCGATGGTCGCCAGCGTCATCTACGTCGCGATGTGCCTCGCCCTGTCGTACACCGCGCACCGCGTCGAGCTCGGCCTCCGCCGCTCGCCCAAGGGCGGCAATGTCGCTCCCGCGGAGCCCGCGGGACAGACCGGCACCGACACCGAGCTGATCGTCGCCCAGCGCGGCCTCGGCAAGTACGACGCGGGTAGCGGCGGCGGAATCTGAGTCATCGGTCCGACGGGCGGGGGAGTGTCCCCGCCCGTCGGTAGACTCTCATCTCGTGTCCGACGCACCCGAGATCACCCCTGAGGCCGTCGCCTCCGCGGTCGATGAGGCCCTTGCCGCCATCGCCGCCGCCGCGACCACGGCCGAGCTCAAGTCCGCCCGCTCCGCGCACACGGGGGAGCAGTCCTCCCTCGCGCAGCTGAACGCCCAGATGCGCAACGTCGCCCCCGAGCACAAGGCCTCTTTCGGCAAGCTCGTCGGGCAGGCCCGCGGTCAGGTGAACCAGGCGCTCGCCGCCCGCGAGAGCGAGCTGGCCGAAGCCGAGACCGCCGCCCAGCTCGAGGCCGAGCGCATCGACGTCACGGCGCTGCCGCAGCGCGCACGCGTCGGGGCACGGCATCCGATCTCGCTCCTGCAGGAGCAGGTGTCGGACATCTTCGTCGGCATGGGCTGGGAGATCGCGGAGGGCCCCGAGCTCGAGCACGAGTGGTTCAACTTCGACGCGCTCAACTTCGACGTCGACCACCCCGCGCGTCAGATGCAGGACACCTTCTTCGTCGACCCGGTCGCGCGCCACCTGGTGCTGCGCACCCACACCAGCCCGGTTCAGGTGCGGTCGATGCTCGAGCGCGACCTGCCGATCTACGTGCTCTGCCCCGGCCGGGTGTACCGCACCGACGAGTTCGACGCGACGCACCTGCCGGTGTTCACGCAGTTCGAGGGTCTCGTGATCGACAAGAACATCACGATGGCCCACCTCAAGGGCACGCTCGACCACGCCGCGCGCGTGCTTTTCGGGCCCGAGGCCAAGACGCGCTTCCGCGCGAACTTCTTCCCGTTCACCGAGCCGAGCGCAGAGCTCGACTTGTGGCATCCCACCTTCAAGGGCGGGGCGCGCTGGATCGAGTGGGGCGGCTGCGGAATGGTGAACCCCAACGTCCTGCGGGCCGCCGGTATCGATCCCGAGGAGTACTCGGGCTTCGCGTTCGGCATGGGCATCGAGCGCACGCTCATGTTCCGCAGCGACGTACAAGACATGCGCGACATGGCCGAGGGCGATGTCCGATTCAGCGAGCAGTTCGGAATGGTGGTCTGATGCGCGTCCCGCTCTCCTGGTTGCGCGAGTACGTCGACGTGCCCGCCGAGGCCACGCCCGAGGACGTCCTCGCGGCTTTGGTGTCGGTCGGCTTCGAAGAGGAGGACGTGCACCGCTTCGAGCTGTCCGGCCCGATCGTGGTCGGCGAGGTGAAGGAGTTCACTCCCGAGCCCCAGTCCAACGGCAAGACCATCCGCTGGTGCCAGGTCGACGTCGGAACCGAGAACGGGGGAGTGCGCGGCATCGTCTGCGGCGCGGGCAATTTCTTCGAGGGCGACAAGGTCGTGGTGACCCTGCCCGGCTCTGTGCTGCCCGGACCCTTCCCGATCGCGGCTCGCAAGACCTACGGCCACGTCTCCGACGGCATGATCGCTTCGGCGAAAGAGCTGGGTCTCGGCAGCGAGCACAGCGGCATCCTGCGTCTGATCGATCTGGGAATCGATGCGCCCGTCGGCACGGATGCCATCGCGCTGCTCGGTCTGGATGACCTCGCGGTCGAGATCAACGTCACTCCCGATCGCGGCTACGCCCTGTCGTTGCGCGGGGTCGCCCGCGAGTACTCGCACGCGACCGGCGCGGACTTCCGCGATCCGGGCCTCGGCCACGACGGCGCCGCGGGACGCACGCCCTCGGGCTTCCCGATCACGGTCGCCGACCAGGCTCCCATCCGCGGACGCCAGGGCGCCACGGAGTTCGTCGCGCGGATCGTCCGCGACGTCGACCCCTCGCGTCCGACCCCGCCGTGGATGATCACGCGCCTGTCGCTCGCCGGGATCCGCTCGCTCGGCGTGCTGATCGACATCACGAACTACGTCATGCTCGAGCTCGGCCAGCCGATCCACGGCTATGACCTCGACCGGCTGCAGGGCGGCATCACGGTGCGCCGCGCGGAGCAGGGCGAGAAGCTCGAGACGCTCGACGGTCAGGTGCGCACGCTCGACTCCGAAGACCTCCTGATCACCGACGAGTCGGGCCCCATCGGCCTCGCCGGTGTCATGGGCGGCGGTCCGACCGAGATGAGCGACGCGACTCGGAACGTGCTCATCGAGGCGGCGACGTTCGACCAGGTGTCGATCGCCCGAACGGCGCGTCGGCACAAGCTCCCCTCCGAAGCATCGCGGCGCTTCGAGCGCGGCGTCGACCCGCTCGTGCCGTACGTCGCGGCCGAGCGTGTCGCCTCGCTCATGGTGGAGCTGGCCGGCGGCACGCTCGACACCGAGCTCGGCGGGTCGCTCGGCTCGAGCTACCGTCGCGAGGCGATCACGCTCCCCGCGGGCTTCGTCCCCGGACTGATCGGCGTGGAGTACACCGATGACGAGATCGTGTCGGCGCTGCGACTCATCGGATGCACGGTCGAGGAGCGCGACGGAGGGTGGTCGGTGACCGCCCCGTCGTGGCGCCACGACCTCAGCGACAAGTGGACGCTCGCCGAAGAGGTGGCGCGCATCGAGGGCTACGACCGCATCCCGGCCGTGCTGCCGACGCCCCCGTCCGGTCGCGGGCTCACCGCCGCGCAGCAGGGGCGCCGCCGCGTGGCCAACGCCCTGGCCGCGGCCGGCTTCGTCGAGACGCCGTCGTTCCCGTTCACGACCGAGGAGCAGAACGCCCTGCACGGTTCGCCGTCCGGTGACCCGCTGCCGAGCGTGAAGCTGGCGAACCCGCTCGACGGACTGGCGCCGTTCCTGCGTCGCTCGCTCGTTCCGGCCCTGCTGCAGGTCGCGCACCGCAACGTGTCGCGCGGCATCGTCGACCTCGCGCTGTTCGAGACCGGCACGGTCTTCCTCCCGAAGCCCGGCGTGCGATACGGCACCCCGTCGGTCCCGCCGCTGGCGGTGCGACCGGATGCCGCGACGCTCACGGCCCTCGACGCGTCGATCCCGCCGCAGCGTCGCCACGTCGCCGTGCTCCTGACGGGACACACCGTTGCCAAGCAGCCGGGTCAGCCCGCGGTGGCCGCGGACCTCGCCGCCGCCGTGGATGCCGTCCGAGTGCTCACCGCCGCCGCCGGTCTCGATGTGGAGCTGGTGCAAGCGCAGCGCGCGGCGCTGCACCCGGGTCGCACGGCTCGCGTGCTCGCCGCGGGCACCGACATCGGTTACGTCGGAGAGCTGCTGCCCGTCGTCGCCGCGGCCGCCGATCTGCCCGGTCGCGTTCTCGTGGCCGAGCTCGACCTCGACGCCATGCTCGAGCTCGCACACGCGCGCGTGGTCGCGGCATCCCTCTCGGGCTTCCCGGCCGCCACGCAGGACGTGTCTCTGACGCTGCCGATCGATGTCGCCGCCGGCGCGGTGCGCGCCGCGCTGCTCGAGGGCGGGGCTCCGCTGCTCGAAGGTGCCCGGCTCGTCGACGACTACCGCGGCCCGGGCCTCGCCGAGGGAACGAAGAGCCTGACATTCGCGCTGCGTTTCCGCGCCGAGGACCGCACGCTGACCGCGGCCGAGGCGACCGCGGCGAAGCTCGCGGGTGTCGCCGTGGCCGCCGAGCGCTTCGGTGCCGCCATCCGCGACTGACCGTTCTGCACGACCCGGAGCGCCGCCGGCCCGCGCCGTGCGGCGCTCCGGCGTTCCGCGAGGGTCTCGTCGTACGGGGCGGTGTGTGACGGCCGCGAGGCTGGACCGGGCCGCCTCGGCACGCGCCCGGGAGGGATGCGCCCGCGTGCGCACAGGAGTCTGCCCTCATCGCCGGTAAGGGGGCAGTCGGACGTGCGCGGCGATGAGGGCAGGTTTCACAGCATACGTCCTTCGTGTCCCCCATTCGGGGGACGTGGGGTGAGGGTGTCGCCGGCGCGGCGTCTCCCGGAAGTCTGCGGCGACACCGACGTTGATTTGCCCCTCCGCCTCCGCTGCCGTTACCCTCGCCACATGTCGTCGATCACCGTGCGCACCGAGGAGCTCTTCGTGAGCACCGGTGGCGAGCGTCGACGTCGGGTCGCGCGCCGATTCTCGGCGACCTCGTAACCCGCCACAGGTCGGGCGTACGGGCGTCGCCGCCCCGGTTCATGCGGATTTCCGCACCAGCCCCGACTCGTAAGGTGGATACATGACCCTCTCGGTCGCCGTCTCCGGCGCTTCCGGCTATGCGGGTGGCGAGATCCTCCGCCTCCTGGCCTCTCATCCCGACGTCCAGATTCGTACCGTCACCGCGCACTCCAGCGCGGGACAGCCCCTCGTCGCCCACCAGCCGCACCTGCGGTCCCTCGCGCACCTCGTGCTGCAGCCGACCACACCCGAGGTGCTCGCCGGGCACGACGTGGTGTTCCTGGCTCTGCCGCACGGTCAGTCCGCCCAGTACACCGACGCCCTTGGCGGCACCCCCCTCGTGATCGACGCGGGTGCCGACCACCGGCTCACGTCAGCGGAGGACTGGGCGGCGTTCTACGGCGGACCGCACCCCGACCCGTGGGCGTACGGCGTTCCGGAGCTCCCCGTCGCGGGCGCCAAACAGCGTGAGAACCTCCGCGGGGCCACGCGCATCGCTGCCCCCGGCTGCAATGCGTCGACGGTCGCTCTCTCCCTCGCACCCGGCGTGGCCGCCGGGGTCATCGTGGCTTCCGATATCGTGTCCGTGCTCGCCGTCGGCCCGAGCGGTGCCGGGAAGTCGGCGAAGACGAACCTCCTCGCGAGCGAGATCCTCGGTTCCGCGAACCCCTATGCCGTGGGTGGCACGCACCGCCACATCCCCGAGATCCGGCAGGCGCTGATCGCCGCCGGTGCGCCGAGCGACGGCATCCGGTTGTCCTTCACCCCCGTGCTCGTACCGATGTCGCGGGGCATCCTCGCCACCTCGTCCGCTCCGATCCGGGAGGGGGCGACGGATGCCGAGATCCGCAGCGCCTGGGAGACGGCTTACGCCGACGAGCCCTTCGTGGAGCTCCTCCCCGAGGGGGTGTTCCCGCGTACGGCTGACGTGCTCGGCGCGAACGTCGCGTCGATGGGAATCGCCATCGATCGCGCGGCGAATCGGGTGACGATCGTCGCCGCGGTCGACAATCTCGTCAAGGGCACCGCCGGCGCTGCCGTCCAGTCCATGAATCTGGCGTCGGGTCTCGCCGAGACCACCGCCCTTCCTTTGAACGGAGTCGCCCCGTGAGCGTGACCGCCCCCGCAGGATTCGAAGCCGCCGGTGTGGCCGTCGGCCTGAAGTCGACGGGCGCGCGCGACGTCGCCCTCGTGGTGAACCGCGGTCCGCTCAAGGTGGGAGCGGCGGTGTTCACCTCGAACCGGGCCAAGGCCAACCCGATCCTCTGGTCGGAGCAGGTCGTCACGGACGGCACGATCGAGGCAGTGGTGCTCAACTCGGGCGGAGCCAACTGCTTCACCGGCTCGTTCGGCTTCCAGACCACGCACCAGACCGCCGAGCGCGCCGCCGCGCTCCTCGGCGTCGGAGCGGGCGACGTGGTGGTGTGCTCCACCGGCCTCATCGGCACGGGCGACGAGGTGTTCCGGGCCAAGGTCCTGCAGGGCGTGGACGAGGGCGTGGCCGCCCTCTCGCCCGAGGGGGGAGAAGACGCGTCGCTGGCGATCATGACCACCGACTCGAAGCCGAAGCGCGCCGTCCACACCGGCGAGGGCTGGTCGATCGGCGGCATGGCCAAGGGCGCCGGGATGCTCGCTCCGGGCCTGGCCACGATGCTGGTCGTCCTGACGACCGACGCGGTCCTCGACGCCGCGGGGGCCGACGCGGCGCTCCGCTCCGCGACGCGCGTCAGCTTCGACCGGCTCGATTCCGACGGCTGCATGTCGACCAACGACCAGGTCACGCTCCTCGTGAGCGGCGCGAGCGGCATCCGCGTGGATGCCGAGGAGTTCGCCGCAGCCCTCGCCGCGGTGTGCGACGATCTCGCCGCTCAACTGCAGGGGGATGCCGAGGGATCCAGTCACGACATCACGATCCGCGTCGTGAACGCGGCGAACGAGGACGACGCCGTCGAGGTCGGTCGTTCGGTCGCGCGCAACAACCTCTTCAAGGCCGCGATCTTCGGCAACGACCCCAACTGGGGCCGCGTTCTCGCCGCGATCGGCACCACCCACGCCGCCTTCGACCCCTACGACGTGGACGTCTGGATGAACGGCGTCCGTGTGTGCACGGCGGGCGGTCCCGATCGCCCCCGCGACGACGTCGACCTCACGCCGCGTGCCACCGACCTCGTCATCGACCTGCGGGTCGGAGACGCCGCGGCCACGATCCGCACCAATGACCTGACGCACGATTACGTCCACGAGAACAGCGCCTACTCCTCATGACCCATGTCGATCTGCAAGACACCGATCCCGCCGAGGCCAGTGAACGGGCGGTCACGCTCGTCGAGTCGCTGCCCTGGGTGCGCAAGTACCGCGACCAGGTGGTGGTGGTGAAGTACGGCGGCAACGCCATGGTGAGCGACGAGCTGCAGGATGCTTTCGCCGCGGACATCGCCTACCTGCGCTACGTGGGCGTCAAGCCCGTCGTCGTGCACGGTGGGGGACCCCAGATCTCGTCGATGCTCGACCGTCTCGACATTCCCAGCGAATTCCGCGGCGGCTACCGGGTCACCTCGACCGAGGCGATCAGCGTGGTCCGAATGGTGCTGACCGGGCAGATCAACCCGCAGCTCGTGGCCAAGGTGAACGCGCACGGGCCGCTGGCCACCGGCCTGAGCGGCGAGGACGCGGGCCTCTTCGGGGGCCGCCGTCGCGGCGTCGTCGTCGACGGTGTCGAGCACGATCTCGGTCGTGTCGGCGACGTCGTCACGGTCGACCCGCAGCCGGTGCTCGACCACCTGGCCGCGGGCCGCGTGCCCATCGTGTCGAGCATCGCGCCCGACCTCGACAACCCGGGCACCTCGTTGAACGTGAACGCGGATGCCGCGGCGGCGGCGCTGGCGACGGCCCTCAACGCCAAGAAGCTCGTCGTCCTGACCGACGTCCCCGGGCTCTACGCCGACTGGCCCAACCGCGACTCGCTCGTGTCGCACCTCACCTCGACGGAGCTGCGCGCGATGCTGCCGACGCTCGAGTCGGGGATGATCCCGAAGATGCAGGCGTGCCTCGACGCCGTCGACGGGGGAGTGCCCACCGCGGCCATCATCGACGGACGGGTGCCGCACTCGGTGCTCGTCGAATTGTTCACCAGCAAGGGAATCGGAACGGAGGTGGTCGCATGACCACCGCAACCTGGCAGGACGACGCCGGACGCGATCTGGTCCGCAGCTTCGGCGACCGCATGGCGCTTTTCGTGCGCGGAGAGGGGGCCTACGTCTGGGACAGCGAGGGGGCGAAGTACCTCGACTTCCTCGCCGGCATCGCCGTGAACGCCCTGGGCCACGCGCACCCGGTCTTCGTGAAGGCCCTCACCGAGCAGGCGGCGACGCTCGCCCACGTCTCGAACTACTTCGCCACGCCCCCGCAGCTGGCGTTGGCCGCCCGTCTGAAGCGTCTCGCCGGTACGGGGGAGTCGGGTCGGGTGTACTTCGGCAACTCCGGTGCCGAGGCGAACGAGGCGGCGCTCAAACTCGCTCGTCTGCACGGTCGCGGCACCGACCGCTCCCGCATCCTGACCTTGAAGGGCGGCTTCCACGGCCGCACGATGGGTGCTCTCGCCTTGACGGGGAAGCCCGCGCTGCAGGCCGACTTCCTCCCCATGGTGCCGGGTGTGGAGCACATCGACGCGACCGTCGCGGCCCTCGAGGCCGCAATGGACGAGCGTGTCGCCGCTCTCCTCGTCGAGCCCATCCAGGGCGAGGCCGGGGTCGTCGAGCTGCCCGAGGGCTACCTGCAGGCGGCCCGCGAGATCACGCAGCGCCACGGTGCGCTGCTGATCGTCGACGAGATCCAGACCGGCGCCGGCCGCACCGGCGCCTGGTTCGGTTTCCAGCACGCGGGCATCGTGCCCGACGCGATCACGGTCGCCAAGGGCATCGGCGGCGGATTCCCGATCGGCGCGCTCGTCACCTTCGGCGCGGCGAGCGACCTCTTCTTCCCCGGCACGCACGGCTCGACCTTCGGCGGCAACGCCCTGGGCACCGCCGTCGGCGGCGCCGTGCTCCAAGAGATCGAGTCCGCGGGCCTGGTCGAGAACGCCGCCCACCGCGAGACCCAGCTGCGCGAGGGGATCGCCGCTCTCGGCTCCCCGCTCGTCGCGGGTGTGCGCGGTCGCGGTCTGCTGCTCGGCATCGGCCTCACGAGTCCCGTCGCCAAGGCCGTGGTCGCCGCCGCCCAGCAGCACGGTCTGATCGTCAACGCCGCGAACGACACCACGATCCGCATCGCACCGCCCCTGACGATCCAGGATGCCGAGGTCTCGGCGTTCCTCGACCTCTTCGGTGCCGCGCTGGCCACCGTCTCCGATGCCCTGATCCTCGAAGGAGCCCCCGCGTGACCCGCCACCTGCTGCGTGACGACGACCTGACCCCGGCCGAGCAGGCCGAGATCCTCGACCTCGCGATCGAGCTGAAGAAGGACCGCTGGGCGCAGAAGCCGCTCGAAGGTCCTCAGACCGTCGCCGTGATCTTCGACAAATCCTCGACCCGCACGCGCGTGTCGTTCGCGGTCGGGATCGCCGACCTCGGCGGCTCGCCCCTGATCATCTCGACCGCCAACAGCCAGCTCGGCGGCAAGGAGACCCCCTCCGACACCGCCCGCGTGCTCGAGCGGCAGGTCGCCGCGATCGTGTGGCGCACCTATGCGCAGGCGGGACTCGAAGAGATGGCGAGGGGAACGCGCGTTCCGGTGGTCAACGCGCTGAGCGACGACTTCCACCCGTGCCAGCTGCTCGCTGACCTGCTCACGATCCGCGAGCACAAGGGCGAGCTGAAGGGCCTGACCCTCTCGTTCTTCGGCGACGGCCAGAGCAACATGGCCCACTCGTATGTGCTCGCGGGGGTCACCGCCGGCATGCACGTGCGCGTCGCCGCCCCGGCGGACTACGCGCCGCGGGCCGACGTGATCGTGGATGCCGAGCGCATCGCCGCCGGGACCGGCGGGTCGATCACCCTGATCGACGACCCCGAGGTCGCGGCATCCGGAGCCGATGTCGTCGTCACCGACACCTGGGTGTCGATGGGCAAAGAGGAGGAGAAGATCGCGCGCATCCGCGACCTGGGCGGCTTCAAGGTCACGAGCGAGCTCATGACGCGTGCCGCCGACGACGCGATCTTCATCCACTGTCTGCCCGCCGACCGCGGCTACGAGGTCGACGCCGAGGTCATCGACGGCCCGCAGAGCGTCGTCTGGGACGAGGCCGAGAACCGTCTCCACGCCCAGAAGGCGCTCCTGGTGTGGCTTCTGCGCCAGCAGTGACCTCTTCGCCGCTCGGCCGCGCCTGGTCCCGTTTCGACGGACCGGGCCGGCTGGTCGGCGTGGACCTCGCGCGCGGGCTGGCCGTGCTGGGCATGCTCGCCGCGCACCTGCTCGACACCGAGCGCACCCTCACTGCGGATCCGAGCACGTGGGTCACCCTCGTGAACGGTCGTTCGTCGATCCTGTTCGCGGTGCTCGCGGGCGTGTCCATCGCCCTCGTCACCGGTGGGCCCCGACCGCTCGCTCCGCAACGGCGCCCGCGTGCGGCGGCCCGGCTGGCGCTGCGTGGAGCCCTGCTCTGGGTGATCGGCCTGCTGCTGGTCATGACGGGGGTGCCCGTCTACGTCATCCTCCCCGCCTACGCCCTGCTGTTCGTGCTGGCGCTGCCCTTTCTCGGCATGCGGGCGCGCCCCCTGTTCCTCGTGGCCGGAGTCCTCGCGGTCGTCATGCCGTGGATCCAGCCGTTCCTCGACGCGGCGCCCGTGTGGGCGGGCCCGGCGGGTGCCGAACTCGAAGCCGCGGTGGGGTGGGCGTACCCGTTCACCGTATGGATCGCGTTCCTGCTGGCGGGGATGGGCGTCGGCCGACTCGACCTGCGCAACATCGCCGACCAGGGCCTGCTCGCCATGGCGGGTCTGTCGCTCGCGCTCGCCGGTTACGGCTTCGCGATCGCCACGGCACCGGTCGCCGAGGACACCCCTTTCCTCACGGCGGTGCTGACCGCCGAGGACCACTCCTCGGGTCTGTGGGAGGTCATCGGCTCGGGCGGCTTCGCCGTGATGACGATCGGGGTGTGCCTGCTGCTGTGCCGCACGCCACTGCGCTGGGTTGCTGTGCCGTTGCGCGCGGTCGGCTCGATGCCGCTCACCGCGTACGTTCTGCAGCTGGTGGTCTGGGCCATCGTGGCGCAGGTCCTGCTGGGGGACACGTCCGACCTCGTCGGTATCCGTGAGGCGGGGCTGTTCGTCCCTCTGACGCTCGGGCTCATCGCGGGCTGCACGGTGTGGGCGCTCACGATCGGGCGAGGGCCCCTCGAGATGTTCGTCGATAACGTCGTACGCCTGATCGTGGGGCGGGATGCCACGCCGGGAGCCCGGTCGTCGGGGCCCGCGCCCGTCACGGGCTCCGGCGGTGTCGGCGGCCCTCGGTAGGCTGGGGGCATGAGCAGCGAGACCGGTCAGTCGACGAACGAGGGCGCCCTGTGGGGAGCCCGTTTCTCGGGCGGACCGTCTCCCGAACTGGCGGCGTTGAGCCGCTCGACCCACTTCGACTGGGACCTCGCCCTCTACGACATCCAGGGTTCGCACGCCCACGCCGCCGCCCTCGAAGCGGCGGGGTACCTCTCCGCCGACGAGGCGCAGTCCATGCACGACGGCCTCGACGAGCTCGCGGCGCGTGTGCAGGACGGCTCGCTCGTCGCCGCCCCCGGTGACGAAGACGTGCACGGCGCCCTGGAGCGCGTGCTGATCGAGACGGTGGGCCCGGCCCTCGGCGGAAAGCTTCGCGCCGGGCGCAGTCGCAACGACCAGATCGCCACACTCGTGCGGCTGTATCTGCTCGACCACTCGCGCACCCTCACGCGCGAGCTTCTCCGGCTGATCGACGCTCTCGTCGCGCAGGCCCAGGCGCACGAGAGCGCGATCATGCCCGGCCGCACCCACCTGCAGCACGCGCAGCCGGTGCTCCTGGCCCACCATCTGCAGGCCTACGGCTGGGCGTTCGTGCGCGGCCTCGAGCGCCTGCGCGACTGGTCTGCCCGCGCCTCGGTCTCGCCCTACGGCGGCGGCGCGCTCGCCGGGGCGACCCTCGGCCTCGACCCGCAACTGGTCGCCGACCGCCTCGGTCTCGCCCGCCCGGCCGAGAACTCCCTCGACGGCACCGCCTCGCGCGACGTGGTCGCCGAGTTCGCCTTCATCACCGCGATGATCGGCGTCGATCTCTCGCGTCTGGCCGAAGACGTGATCCTCTGGAACACCCGCGAGTTCGGCTTCGTCACGCTCGACGACTCGTACTCGACCGGCTCGAGCATCATGCCGCAGAAGAAGAACCCCGACATCGCCGAGCTCGCGCGGGGAAAGGCCGGTCGCTTGATCGGCAACCTGGCGGGTCTGATGGCGACGCTCAAGGGGCTGCCCCTGGCGTACAACCGCGACCTGCAGGAAGACAAAGAGCCGGTCTTCGACTCGGTGCGCACGCTCGAGCTCGTGCTGCCCGCGTTCTCGGGCATGATCGCGACCCTCCGTTTCCACACCGATCGCATGGCCGAGCTCGCTCCGCAGGGGTTCTCGCTCGCGACCGACGTCGCCGAGTGGCTGGTGCGCCAGGGCGTGGCCTTCCGCGACGCCCACGAGATCTCCGGCGCCCTCGTGCGCGCGTGCGAGGAGCGCGAGATCGGGCTTGAAGACGCCGACGACGCCCTGCTCGCCTCCGTTTCGGCAGAGCTCACCCCGCGGGTACGCGAGGTGCTGACGATCGAGGGGTCGGTGTCGAGCCGTACGGGTGTCGGAGGCACTGCTCCGGAGCGCGTCCGCGAGCAGCGCGAAGAGCTGGTCGCTCGAGCGCAGGCGGCATCCCGATCCCTTATCGGCTGAATATCAGTTATTCGCTTATCAAAAAGAGATCATAAGCGTTAGGCTTATCGCATGACCGTCGCCGTGATCGCCGACATCGTCGCCTCCCGGCGGCTGGACGATCGCGCCGGGGCGCAACGGTCCCTCGTCGACGCCGTGCGCGCCGTCGAGCGCGATCTGCCCGTCGCCGCGGCGCCCCTCGCGTCCGTGGTGGGCGACGAACTGCAGGGCGAGTACGACGATCTCTCCGCTGCCCTCGCCTCTTTGCTGCTGCTGCGCCTCGCCCTGCCCGACGAGGTCGACTGCCGTTTCGGAGTGGGCGTCGGAGAGGTGCGGCCGATCGAGCTCGCCGATCGAACCGTTCCCGAGGGCCCGGCCTGGTGGGCCGCACGCGAAGCCATCGGCCACATCGAACGACTGCAGCAGCGCGCCGCGCCGCTCGCGCGCACCTGGATCGTTCTGGCCGAGGGGCACGATCCCACCATGACCGAGACCGTCGCGCTCGCCCGCGCCTACGTCCTGAGTCGCGACCAGCTCGTGTCGGCGATGAGCGAGAGGTCGCGTCGACTGACCTACGGGCGCTGCGTCGGCCGTTCCCAGCGAGAGCTCGCCGACGCCGAGGGGATCAGTCAGTCTGCGGTCTCGCAGGCTCTCGCCGCCGCTGGCGCTGCCGTCCTCGTCGAGGGCTTCGAAGCCCTCACCGCGACGGTGCGCTCATGATCGCGGCCGGTCTCCTTCTGCTCGCGGTCGGGGCGGTCGATCTCATTCGCCAGATGATACGGAGGCGGCGCTGGCTGGCCATGGCGGTGGCATCGGTCGTGCTCGTCCTGATCTCGGCGGGGTTGGATGCCGTGATCGCGGGGCTTCTCGCCGTCGCCGTCGCCGCCATCTGGACGTGGGTCGTGCCCGAAGACGGTCCTGCTCGCGCGGGCCTGTGGCCGGTCGCCCTGCTCGCACTGGCCGCGGCGGCGTGCGTGGTCATCGCGCCGGGGCGCGAGAGGCCGGGGTTGCTCGGCGAGACGTGGGCCGCGTACCGGCCGGGGGCGACGGTGTCGATCGACGTCGCCGTCCTGGTCATCGGCTGCCTGGTGTTTCTGCTGGAGTCCGGCAACGCGGTGGTGCGTATCGCCCTGCGCTCCGAGATGGGCGGGCGCGTGGCCGACCCCGAGGGCGACGCGAGACCGACCCTCAAGGGCGGTCGTCTGATCGGGCCGCTCGAGCGCATTCTGGTCTTCGTGCTGACGCTGGCGGGCGCATACACGCTGCTCGCCGCTGTGCTCGCGGCGAAAGGGATCGTGCGTTTCCCCGAGATCTCGCGGGACCGCGACGACGGCGACCGCGCAGAGTATTTCCTCATCGGCAGTCTCGTGAGCTGGGTCACCTCGCTGGCGGTCGCGTTCCTCGTGTGGTGGGGCGTGCACGCGCGCTGACGCGTTTCGTGACCGACGCAGGGAGGGACCGGTACGGTCGAGGGACACTCCAGGGGGAGATGACGTCATGAACGCTGCACCGGGTTGGTACGAGGCGGAGACGCCGGGGCGCGTCCGCTGGTGGGATGGAACGCAATGGACGGCGCACGAAGCGCCGGCCGGGCCGTTCGCGACACCGCAGCCTGCGGCGCCCCCGCCGGCAGGTCCGCAGCCGGGTTGGTATCCCACCAAGCCAGGGGAACTGCGCTGGTGGGACGGCCGCATCTGGACGGGCTCGCGCGTGCGCGAGGGCAGAGCGGGAATCGACTGGGCCACCCTCGAGCAGCCCGTCTTCGGGTGGGTCGCGGGCGGGATGTTCCTGTTCGCGGCCCTGTGCTTCGTGCTGTCGGGCGTTCTCGCGCGAAACCCGACCGTTCTGCCCCTGTTCCTGCTCGCGCTGTCGGCACTGTGGTTCGCGATGGCCGCGCAGAGCACGCGTGTCCGGCGTCTCCCGATGCCGGCCGGAGCCCCGGCCGCACCCGACCACCTGCGCCCGTTGCCCGGCGAGGTCGACGGACCCGGCGCCGGGTGGTACCCGATCACCCACGCCGCCCATCGGTGGTGGACGGGTGAGCGGTGGGCGGCGTACCTCTCCTCGCGTTTCGGCGTGCGCCCCACCTTCCACGGCGAGCAGTCGCTTCGGACACTCCGTGTCGTGATGATCGTGTTCGCCGCGCTGACAGGCCTGGCGATCCTCACTGGCATCGCGCTCGTCGTGATCGCCGTCGGCCCCGTGCAGCTCGCGATCGGATGGTTGATGATCGTGTGCGCGTCCGTGTTCGGCGCCGTCATCGGCGTCATCTGGGGGGTCTCGCGGTCGCAGACCCGCCTCCTCCTGCTCCCGACGGAACCGCCCGGCCGGGCGGCCCACGGCGCCGGCCAGCCGGCGCAGCGACCGTGGTGAGCGTTCGAGGGGATGGCATCCGGAGTCGGACACCCCCGCTGATACCCTGAACCGGTGTCTGCCTCCACCGATGCGGCGCCCGTGAGCGCCCTCGCCCCCGCCAACGACCCGGCCTTCGACAACGTCTGGGACGAGCTCGTCTGGCGCGGTCTGGTGCACGTCTCGACCGACGAGGGCGAGCTGCGCGAACTGCTCGGCGCAGGCCCCATCACCTTCTACTGCGGCTTCGACCCGACCGCGCCCAGCCTGCACCTGGGAAACCTCGTCCAGCTGCTCACGATGCGTCGCCTGCAGCTGGCCGGCCACCACCCGCTCGGACTGGTCGGCGGGTCGACCGGTCTGGTGGGCGACCCGCGTCCCACGGCCGAGCGCACGCTCAACGCACGCGAGACGGTCGAGGAGTGGGTGGGCCTGCTGCGCGGCCAGGTCGAGCGCTTCCTCAGCTTCGAGGGCGAGAACGCCGCGCGCATCGTCAACAACCTCGACTGGACCGCGCCGCTCAGCGCCATCGACTTCCTGCGCGACATCGGCAAGTACTTCCGCGTCGGCACGATGCTGAAGAAAGACGCGGTCAGCGCGCGCCTCAACTCCGAGGCGGGCATCAGCTACACCGAGTTCAGCTACCAGATCCTGCAGGGACTCGACTACCTCGAGCTGCACCGTCAGTACGGCTGCGTGCTGCAGACCGGCGGCAGCGACCAGTGGGGCAACCTCACGAGCGGCACCGATCTCGTGCGCCGCGCCGAGGGGGTCTCGGTGCACGCCATCGGCACGCCGCTGATCACCAACAGCGACGGCACGAAGTTCGGCAAGAGCGAGGGCAACGCCATCTGGCTGGATGCCGACATGTGCAGCCCCTGGGTCATGTACCAGTTCTGGCTGAACACCGACGATCGCGACGTGATCGAGCGTCTCAAGGTGTTCACGTTCCTCACGCGCACCCAGATCGAGGAGTATGAGGGACTCGTCGCGTCCGAGCCGTTCCGCCGCGCCGCGCAGAAGCGTCTCGCGCGCGAGGTGCTGACGACCGTGCACGGCGTCGAGGCGACCGAGGCCGTGATCGCGGCCACGGAGGCGCTGTTCGGTCAGGGTGATGTGACCGTCCTCGATGCCGCGGTGCTGCGCAGTGCGCTCGAAGAGCTGCCGCACGCGACCGTCGCCGCCGGCACCACCGTCGTCGAGGCGCTCACCGCCACGGGTCTGTGCGCCAGCCTCAGCGAGGCGCGTCGCGCGATCTCGCAGGGCGGCGTCTCGCTCGACGGCGAGAAGGTCACGAGCGACGAAGCGGTCGTCGCGGGAACGCTGCCCGGCGGCGTCTCGGTGCTGCGCCGCGGAAAGAAGACGCTCGCGGGGCTTTTCCTGAGCTGACATGCCGTTCACGCCGAGCCACGCCGTCGTCGCACTGCCCTTCGTGCGCACGCGGCTGGTGCCGGCGGCGATCGCGGTCGGGGCCATGACCCCCGACCTGCCGCTGTTCGTGCGGGGGATGTGGCCCGGCTACGGTCTGACGCACGACTTCGCGTGGCTGCCGGTGACCGTCGCGGTCGCCTTCGTGCTGCTGTTGATCTGGCGGTGCGTGCTGCGTCCGGCGACCCGCGAGCTGCTGCCGCGACCGGTGGCGCAGAGGTTGCCCGTCGAGTGGGATACCGGTGCCCGCGCGGCCTTGCGCGAGAGCGTCGGCGGGGGACTCCCCGGCATCCTGTGGCTCGTCGTCTCGCTCGCGCTGGGCGTCGCGTCGCACATCGCGTGGGACCTGTTCACCCACGAGGGTCGAGTGGGGGAGCAGCTGCTGCCCGCCCTTGCGGGGCAGTGGGGGCCGTTCACGGGGGCCAAGTGGCTGCAACACGCCTCGAGCGCTCTCGGTGTGGTCGTGCTGGGGATCTTCGCCCTCGTGTGGTTGTCGCGGCGGCGGCCCGAGCCCGTGCGGCGCGTGATCCCGGATGCCGCCCGCTGGGCGTGGTGGGTCTCGCTCCCTGTCGCGCTGATCGGCGCCTCGCTCGCGGCCATCGCGGTGCAGGGGCCGTTCGACGCGGACTACACCCCCACGCACCTGATCTACGGCGTCCAGACGAAGGTCGCCGCGGCCTGGGCGGCGCTGACGCTCGCCCTGGCGCTGTTCGTACAGTCGCGGCAGGCGCGGGCAGTGACTCGCGAGACGGCGTCTCGCTGACGAGTCGGTTGCAGGCTGTCACGGTGTTGTCAGCGAGATGCCGTCTCGGCGGTCGGGGGCGGTCCCGGCGCGGTCGGATGCTCGTGCAGGTGTGGCGACCACCCGCGGGTCACACGGGCCGGGCGACGGGCGGCGGCTAGACTCGGGGACGTTATGACGAAGGCGGGAGACTCGGTGTCGGCGAGCACAAAGGGCCAGAAGACGGGCGCAGACGAGGTCATCCTCGGACCCACCGGTCGCCCCTACCAGGGGTTCCCCACCCCGAAGCCGCTCGACAGCCACGGCCCCGCGCGCATCATCGCCCTCTGCAACCAGAAGGGCGGCGTCGGCAAGACGACCACCACCATCAACCTGGCGGCCTCTCTCGCCGGGTACGGCCGTCGCGTGCTCGCGATCGACTTCGACCCGCAGGGTGCGCTGTCGGCGGGACTCGGCATCCAGACGCACGACGTGCCGACCATCTACGACCTGTTGCTCGACACCAAGCGCGACCCGCGCGAGGTCATCGTCTCGACCCGCGTCGAGGGTCTCGACATCCTCCCCGCGAACATCGACCTGTCGGCGGCCGAGGTGCACCTGGTCAACGAGGTCGCGCGCGAGACGATCCTCGCCCGGGTGCTCCGCAAGGTCGCGGCCGACTACGACGTGATCCTCATCGACTGCCAGCCTTCGCTCGGTCTGCTGACCGTCAACGCGTTGACCGCCGCGCACGGAGTACTGATCCCGCTCGAGTGCGAGTTCTTCGCGCTGCGCGGCGTGGCCCTGCTGGTGGAGACGATCGACAAGGTGCGCGACCGCCTCAACCCGGCGATCGAGCTCGACGGCGTCCTCGCCACGATGTACGACCCCCGCACGCTGCACTCGCGCGAGGTGCTCGAGCGCGTGGTCGAGGCGTTCGGAGACGACGTGCTCGAGACGGTCATCGGTCGCACGGTCAAGTTCCCGGATGCCTCGGTCTCGGGCATGCCGATCACGGAGTTCGCGCCCGAGCACGCCGCCGCCCAGGCCTACCTGCGGCTCGCGCGGGAGCTGGTCGCCCGTGGCGCCGTCGCCTGACGACACCCCCGCCGGTGCCGCTCTCGCGGTGCCATCGGCCCCCGAGCTCGGCGAAGGACCCGACGCCCCCGGCTTCCGCGTCACCCTTCCCGACTTCGACGGTCCTTTCGACCTCCTCCTCACCCTCATCTCGCGCGCCGAGCTCGACATCACCGAGGTCGCGCTGAGCCGCGTCACCGACGAGTTCATCGCGTACCTGCGCGCGATGGGCCCGGAGAGCGACCTCGACGAGGCGTCCGAGTTCCTCGTCGTCGCCGCGACCCTTCTCGATATGAAGATCGCCGGCCTCCTCCCGCAGGGAGAGCTGGTCGATGCCGAGTCGGTCGCGCTCCTCGAAGCACGAGACCTGCTGTTCGCCCGCCTGCTGCAGTACCGAGCGTTCAAGGAGGTGTCGGCCTGGTTCGCACGCTGCCTCCAGCGCGAGGACAGACGGCACACGCGCAACGTGCGGCTCGATGAGAAGTACCGCAGCGCGGTTCCCGAGCTGAAGTGGACGTTGAGCGCCGACGACTTCGCCGCGCTGGCGGTCGTCGCCTTCGCGCCCAAGCAGATCCCCACCGTGGGTCTCGACCACCTGCACGCGCCGCTCGTGAGCATCCGCGAGCAGGCCGCGATCGTGGTGACCCTGCTGCGGTCCGCGGGAACCCTGAACTTCCGCGACCTCGTCGCCGGCGTGACCGAGACCGGGGTCGTCGTCGCGCGGTTCCTGTCGATCCTCGAGCTCTACCGCCACGCGGCGCTGTCGTTCGAGCAGCTCGAACCGCTGGGAGAGCTGACGCTCCGCTGGACCGCCGAGAGGTGGTCGGAAGAGAACCTCGCCGCCCTGGGAGCCGATTATGACCGATGACGCCACGCCGCACCGCATGACGGAGGCGGCTCCTCCCGTGCGCCCGAGCGACCCGGCATCCGTCGCTCGTCGCCTCGAGGCGATCCTGCTGGTCCTCGACGAGCCGCAGAGCCTCGTGAGCCTCGCCGCCGCCGTCGGGGCGCCCGTTCCGGCCGTCCGCCAGGCTGTCGAGGCCCTCGTCGCCGACTACGACGGCGAGACAGGTGGACCGGTGCGCGGCTTCGAGCTGCGCGAGGTCGGCGGCGGCTGGCGCCTCTACGTGCGCGAAGAGTACGACGACGTGGTCGGCGAGTTCGTGAACACCCAGGCGCCCTCACGACTCTCCCAGGCGGCGCTCGAGACCCTGGCGGTCATCGCGTACAAGCAGCCCGTCACGCGCGGACAGGTGGCATCCATCCGGGCTGTGAACGTCGACTCGGTGGTCCGCACGCTTCTGTCGCGCGGACTCATCACGGAGGTCTTCACCGACTCCGACACGGGCGCCATCCATTACGGGACGACCGACCAGTTGCTGGTCAACCTCGGCATCAACTCGCTCGACGAGCTGCCGCACATCTCGCCGTTGCTCGACGACGGCTCAGACGGATTCGACGGAGAGGTATTGAAATGAGCGACGCTTCGACAGGCTCGGCGGCCGAGGGCTCGGGCTCCGCGAGCGATGACGGGATCCGCCTGCAGAAGGTGCTGGCGAACAGGGGAGTGGCCTCGCGCCGCGTCGCCGAGCAGATGATCGTCGAGGGACGCGTGCGCGTGAACGGGCTCGTCGTCACCGAGCTCGGCCGTCGCATCCACCCCGAGACCGACCTCGTCGACGTGGACGGCACGGCCATCCAGCTCGATGAGTCCAAGCGCTACGTCATCCTCAACAAGCCCACCGGTGTCGTCAGCTCGATGAGCGACGATCGCGGCCGCCCCGACCTGCGCCAGTACGCGAAGGACTGGGACGAGCGGCTGTACAACGTCGGACGACTGGATGCCGACACGAGCGGCCTTCTCGTCCTCACCAACGACGGCGACCTCGCGCACGTGCTCGCGCACCCGTCGTTCGGAGTGACCAAGGTGTACATCGCGAAGGTCGAGGGGCAGGTGCTTCCCCAGACGATCCAGCGCCTCATCCGAGGTGTCGACCTCGAAGACGGGCGGATCGCAGCCGACAAGGCGCGGTTGCTCGACGCCTCCCGCGGCGAGAGTCTGGTCGAGCTGACCCTGCACTCCGGCAAGAACCGGATCGTCCGCCGCATGATGGCGGAGGTCGGTCACCCGGTCGTCGAGCTGGTCCGGCGTCAGTTCGGGCCGCTTCACCTGGGAACTCTCCCGGTGGGCAAGGCCCGCGAGTTGACTACAGTAGAACGCGGTGCCCTGCTCACGCTGTCCCGCCAGGACGACAGTACTCCGGCCGATCCGGCGGAGTGAGCCTCTCGGGCGCTTCGCGGTGCCAGCGGCGCCGCCCAGGGTAGGAGACCCGATGAGCCAAGTCAACGGAACGTCCGCGCGCGCGGCCGGGCCCTTGGCGACCCGTACGAGCGGCACCGTCCGCGTCGTCGGCTCGGGCCTGCTCGGGGCCAGCGTCGGTCACGCGCTCACCGCGCTCGGCGTCGACGTCGTGCTCGTCGACGCGTCTCCCTCACAGCTGCGCCTCGCGATCGACTACGGCGCCGGCCGCGCCGAGCGTCTCGACGACCGTCCCTCGCTGATCGTGGTGGCCGTGCCGCCCGACGTCACGGCCGACGTCGTGCAGCGCGAGCTGGAGAGATTCCCGGATGCCGTCGTCACCGACGTCGCGAGCGTGAAGCTCGAGCCGCTGCGCACCCTGCGGGAACGCGGCGTCGACCTCACGCACTACATCGGCTCGCACCCCATGGCCGGTCGTGAGCGTGGGGGAGCCATCTCGGCCCGCGCCGACATCTTCGTCGGACGCCCGTGGGTGGTGTGCCGCGACGGCGAGACCTCTGCGCACGATCTCTCGCTCGTCGAGGGGCTCGCCCTCGATCTCGGCGCGACCCTCATCGAGATGACGCCCGAAGAGCACGACGAGTCGGTCGCACTCATGTCGCACGTACCGCAGCTCGTGGCGAGTCTTCTCGCCGGGCGCTTCGTCGAGGCCCCCGACGGGTCGCTACGGCTCGCGGGCCAGGGCGTGCGCGATACGACGCGCATCGCGGCATCCGCCCCCGAACTGTGGGTGCAGATCCTCGGGGCGAACGCGGCACCCGTCGTCGCGGTGCTCGATCAGCTCGCCGCCGACCTCGCCGACGTCGCCGAGGCGCTGCGCGACCCCGAGGTGCCCGGCGCGCGGCGCGCGGTGGCCGACACCATCCGCCGCGGCAACGAGGGTGTGGAGCGTCTGCCCGGCAAGCACGGCCAGAACCGCCGTTTCGATACGTTCGTCGTCATGGTCGACGACACCTCCGGCCAGCTGGGGCGCCTGTTCGGCGAGCTCGGCGATCTCGACGTCAACGTCGAAGACCTACGCCTCGAGCACTCGCCCGGAGCCCCGTTCGGCTTGGCCGAGATCAGCGTCGTCCCCGACGCGGTCCGCCGCGCCGTCGACGGCCTCCAGCAGCGCGGTTGGCGGATTGCGAGCACCACCCATGACTGAGCCCACCCCCGCCCTCTTCCGGCCCGGCCTGGCCGCGCCCGCCGAGGGCTCGGCATCCGCCCCCGTCGTCGTCGCGATCGACGGCCCCGCCGGAAGCGGCAAGTCGAGCGTGTCGAAGGCCGCCGCCGCCCGCCTCGGGTACGGCTTCCTCGACACCGGCGCCGCCTACCGCGCCCTCGCGTGGCACGCCCTCGCTCACGAGGCCGACACCTCCGACGCGACGGCGGTGCTCGAGGTCTTCGGCGACTTCGAGTACGCCATCTCGCTCGACCCGGCCGACCGCTGGGTGCGCGTCGGTGGCACCGACGTCACCGCCGCGATCCGCGAACCCCGGGTGACCGATGCCGTGAGCGGAGTGGCCCGCGTCGCTCCCGTGCGCCACGCGGTGAACGAGCTGTTCCGCCGGCTCGTGGCATCCGCGGTTCTTCCGGGCGTCGTGGTCGAAGGCCGCGACATCACCACGGTCGTGTTCCCCGACGCGCCCGTGCGCATCCTCTTGACCGCGGCCCCCGAGGTGCGCGCCGCGCGCCGCAGTGCGGAGTTGACGGATCAGGATGCCGCCAAGGTCGCCGCAGCCCTCCACCAGCGCGACGCCGCCGATTCCACGGTCGTCGACTTCCTCACCGCCGCCCCCGGCGTGCAGGTCGTCGATTCGACCCACCTCGATTTCGAACAGACCGTCGACGCCGTGCTGAGCGTCGTCGACAACACGATGGGAGCCCGCGATGGGCGTTGAAGACGAGTACGAAGGCGGGCCCGACCAGCTCGCCGAGAAGATGGAGCAGCTCGACGAGGTGCTCGCCGAACAGCGGGCCGAAGCGCTGCGCGCGGGCCTCGAGGACTTCGACCTCGACGAGGAGGACGCGGCTCTTCTCGCGGGTCTCGCCTCGGGTGAGGGAGCGATCGAGTTCCTGCCGGCGCTGCCGGTGGTCGCGATCGTCGGCCGGCCGAACGTGGGCAAGTCCGCGCTGGTGAACCGCATCCTCGGCCGCCGCGAGGCCGTCGTCGAAGACACCCCCGGCGTCACGCGCGACCGCGTCACCTACAAGGCGGAGTGGCTCGACCGCCGCTTCTCGCTGGTCGACACCGGCGGCTGGGAGCCCGACGCGAAGGGCATCGACCGCTCGGTCGCCGCGCAGGCCGAGGTCGCGATCGATCTCGCCGACATCGTGCTGTTCGTGGTGGATGCCACAGTGGGGGCGACCTCGACCGACGAGCACGTCGTGAAGCTGCTGCGCAAGAGCGGCAAGCCGGTGTTCCTCATCGCGAACAAGGTCGACGACGCCCGCCATGAGCCCGAAGCAGCCGCTCTGTGGAACCTCGGCCTCGGTGAGCCGCACCCTGTCTCGGCCATCCACGGCCGCGGTGTGGCCGACCTGCTCGACGAGATCATGAAGGTGCTGCCCGACGTGTCGGCGGTCGCCAAGTACGAGATCGGCGGACCGCGACGCGTCGCGATCCTCGGTCGCCCCAACGTCGGCAAGTCGTCGCTGCTCAACAAGGCCGCCGGCGAAGAGCGCGTGGTCGTGAACGAGCTCGCCGGGACGACCCGCGACCCGGTGGACGAGGTCGTCGAGCTGGGCGGCAAGCTCTGGACGCTGGTCGACACCGCCGGCATCCGTCGCCGGGTGCACCTGTCGCAGGGCGCCGATTTCTACGCGTCGCTGCGCACCTCGACGGCGCTGGAGAAGTCGGAGGTCGCGGTCGTGGTGATCGACGTCTCGCAGCCCATCAGCGTGCAGGACCTGAACATCATCGACCTCGTGCTCGAGTCGGGCCGCGCGCTGGTCCTGGCGTTCAACAAGTGGGACCGCCTGAACGACGACGACATGGAGAACCAGGATCGTCGCCGCTACCTGGAGCGCGAGATCGAGCAGGACCTGGCGCACGTCGCGTGGGCTCCGCGCGTGAACATCTCGGCTCGCACCGGTCGTCACCTCGACAAGCTCGTGCCCGCTCTCGAGCAGGCGCTCGAGTCGTGGGACACCCGCATCCCGACCGGCAAGTTCAACGCGTTCCTGTCGGAGCTCGTCGCCGAGCACCCGCACCCGCTGCGCGGAGGAAAGCAGCCGCGCATCCTGTTCGGCACGCAGGCGGCCACGCGTCCGCCGACCTTCGTGCTGTTCACGACCGGGTTCCTCGACCCGGGCTACCGCCGGTTCATCCAGCGGCGCCTGCGCGAGATCTACGGCTTCGAGGGCACGCCGATCGTGCTCAACATGCGCATCCGCGAGAAGCGCCAGCGCTGAGTCGCGCAGCGAGCGCCCCGGTCCCCGTGTGGGGGTCGGGGCGCTTTCGCGCGCTGGACATGCGCCTCGCGCGCACGGCGGTGGGGCGGCGGCGTGTGCGCGCGGCGTCTGCGGGCCCGTCGGTCGCAGGCTGACGCGGGTGTGTCAGCGAGATGTCGTCTCGCGCGCGGTGGGTGCCGTCAGGCACGGACGGGCACGAGCGCAAGCGGGGTCGGGCCGGACCGGGCGGTCGATAGAGTGCTCTCGCGACGGCGACGCCGTGGCATCCACCCTCTGTCGACGCCGGGAGACCCCATGACCGCCGCCGTCCCGCCGCTCGACCAGCCCTACTACGGCGCGCCGCTGGGCGCTGCGGTGCGCCGCATCTTCGCGAAGTACGCCACCTTCCGTGGGCGCGCGAGCCGCAGCGAATACTGGTGGTGGGTGGTGACCGCCGCCGTCGTGGGCACGGTGCTGAATGCGCTGCCCACGCTGACCGATGGCATCCGCATCGAAGCCGACGGCTCGACGACCATCACCGGACCGCTCGGGGTGATCCTCGGGGCGATCTGGCTCGTGTGGGCTCTCGTCACCATCGTCCCGACGTTCGCCGTGCTCGTGCGGCGCCTGCACGACACCGATCGGAGCGGGTTCTGGGTGCTGATCGGGGTGGTGCCGCTCATCGGCGTCCTCGTTCTCTTCGTCTTCACGCTCCAGGGGCCGCGGCCGGAGGGCGCGCGCTTCGACGAGTGAATGTCGACGCATTACACGACGAGAGCTGCGGAATCGGTACAGTTCATGCGCACCGACATTCATGCCGGTGCGCATTACTCGCCAATGTGTCAGGGGGACACTCATGTCGTACTCGCAGAACACCGTCGCGCTGGATCAGCCGTACTACGGCGCGCCGCTGGGGGCAGCCGTCCAGCGCTTCTTCAAGAAGTACGCCACTTTCACCGGTCGGGCCAGCCGGAGCGAATTCTGGTGGTGGGTCCTGGTCAATGTCGTGGTCGTCGGCGTGCTGAACATCCTCTCTGCCGTCACGGGCGGCGCCGGTGGCGTCGATGAGTACGGAATGCCCACCGGCCCCTCGGGCCTCGGCGTGGTGTTCCTCGTCCTCACGGCCCTCTGGAGCCTCGCCGTGCTCGTCCCGGGCATCGCGTTGACGGTGCGTCGTCTGCACGACACGAACAAGAGCGGCTTCTGGATCTTCATCGCCCTCGTGCCCGTGATCGGGCCGATCGTCCTGCTCGTGTTCGAGCTGCTCCCGTCCGACCCGGCGGGCGTGCGATTCGACGCGTGATCCGCCGACGAGCGCCCCGGCCCGATGGGGCGGGGCGCTCGTCGTCCCGGATGCCGTGACTCCGTCGCTCCACTCGCGCTCGGGCCTCAGCGGTGGGGGATGACGGACGGTGACCGACGTGTCAGCGGGATGCGGTGGCGTCGGCCGGGGCATCCGGTGTCTCAGAGCGGCGCCGCGGGGCGGACGAGAGCCGTCTGATCGGGCTCGGCGAAACCGAACCGACGGTAGAGGCCGTGCGCGTCGCTCGTGAAGAGGGTCCAGCGGAAGTGAGGACCCGGACCCTCGTCGATCATCAGCGAGACCAGGCCCTTGCCGAGGCCGTGGCCGCGGTGCGCGGCGACGACGAAGACGTCGGCCAGGTAGGCGAATCCGACGCCGTCGGAGATCGCCCGCGCGAAGCCCACCAACGCGCCCGTCTCTCGGTGGTACGCGGCGACGACACGCCAGGCGCTGTCGAGCTGGGCTTCGACGTCGGCGCGGGTGCGCCAGCGACCCCAGTACGCCTCGGTGCTCAGCCATTGCCAGACCGCGTCGCGGTCGATCCGGTCGGGGTCGTCGTCGAATTCGTACTCCATGGGACGATCATGGCAACTCGAGGCGGTTCCGACTTCCCCGCGGTCGAGGAGCGGCGGTCATATTGCGATTCTCGGCGCGAACTGTGCGGCGGCGCGGGTGATCTCATGGCGTCTCGTGACGCTGGACGGGGACCGTCGGTCGTGTGTGTGCCAGGCTGGAGCCGATGACGATCGAGCCCCCTGCCCCCGGCGAGCCGCGGCGTCCGCACGGACCCCGCGACCCCGGCGACGCCTGGGTCGTCGCGCCCACGGGCGAGAAGTACTGGGGGCGTTTCGGTGCCGCGGGGCTGCTCGCCCTCGACCCCGAGCGCGGCGTTCTGCTGCAGCACCGGGTGTCGTGGAGCCACTTCGGCAATACCTGGGCACTGCCGGGAGGCGCGCGGCACGAGGGCGAGTCCGCTCGCGATGGCGCGCTGCGCGAATCGGGCGAGGAGGCGGGAGTCCCGGCGGATGCCGTCAGCGCGCGCTTCGAGAGCGTTCTCGACCTCGGCATCTGGTCGTACTCCACTCTCGTCGCGGACGTGACGACCCCGTTCGCGCCGGTGATCAGCGACCCCGAGAGCGTGGCGTTGACCTGGGTGACTGTCGACGACGTCGACTCCCTCCCGTTGCATCCCGGATTCGCGGCGTCATGGCCCGCTCTGCGTGACGCGTTGACCGTACGGCCCGCGATTGTCGTCGACGTGGCGAACGTCATGGGCTCGGTACCCGACGGGTGGTGGAAAGACCGTGCCGGCGCCGCGACCCGGCTGCTCACCCGGGTCTCGACGCTTGCGGAACGGGGGGTGGATGCCGACCTCCTCGGCCTGTCCGCTACACGATGGTTCCCGTCGGTGACGGCGGTGCTGGAAGGTCAGGCGCGGGCGGCGGAGCCCGCGGTCCCTGCGATCGACGTGCGTCGCGCCGAGGGCGAGGGCGACGACGAGATCGTCGCCGCGGTGCGCGAGCTGGCGGGGACGTTCCGGCCCATCGTGGTCGTGACCAGTGATCGCGGGCTTGCGGCGCGCGTCGAGGAACTCGGCGCGACGGTGCACGGAGCGCGGTGGTTGCTGGAGCAGCTGGGCTGACAGGGCGCCTCGGCACCTGCGGGTCGCTCGCGCGTCGATGGGTCGTCTGCGGTCCGCGCGGGGTCCGTCGGCGAGAAACATCCTCAGCGGGGGTGCGCAGATCGCCGAGGGTGTGACCCGCTGGTCAGTCGAGTTCGCGGCCGCGGAGCTTCTCGATGTCGCGGCGGTCGCGCTTGGTGGGGCGTCCGGCGCCGCGGTCTCGGACCGGCACGAACGGCACGCTCTCTTTCGAGGGCGGCGGGGGAGTGCGGTCGTCCACCGACTCCGCGACGAGTGCCGCGCCGACGCGCTTCGCGATCGTCTTCTTCACCACGAGAATGCGGTCGAAGCCCTGGATGCGCACACGCAACTCATCGCCGGGGCGCACGGGTTGGGCGGCCTTGGCCCGCTCACCGTTGACCCGGACGTGCCCCGCGCGGCACGCGGTGGTCGCCGCGGACCGGGTCTTGTAGACGCGCACCGCCCAGAGCCACGCGTCGACGCGGGCGGTGGTCGTGTCATCCGTCATGTCGGGTCTTTCGTCGGTGAACCTCCATCGTAGGTCGGGCGGTCAGTCGTGGAGAGTCAGCGCGACGAGCGCGCGGTCGGGTTTGGGGCGATCGACGACGTCGAAACCCGCCTGCTCGAACATCGACACCGTGCCGCGATAGAGCTGGTTGGCCGAGCGTTTCGTGACGGTGGGATCGAGGGGATACGCCTCGACGACACGAGCACCGGCCGTGCGGGCGGTGGAGACCGCGGCATCCAGGAGCTTCTTCATCAAGCCGGTGCCACGGTGCGCCGTGCGGACCACGAAGCACGAGACCGACCAGACGTCGTCGGCGTCGAGGGGCTCCTCTGTCGCGGTCGTGACGTCGCGGGTGCGGAGGAGGCGGGCCTGGTCGACGCGGGGGCCGACACGCACCCAGCCCGCGGGTTCGCCGTCGACGTAGGCGATGAGCCCCGGAGAGTGATCACCGTGCATCTCGGCGTGAAAGCGCGTGGTGAGGTCGTCGCGCGAGCTCCGCTGGAACTCCGCGTTCGTGAGCAGCCACCACTGGCACTGGCACCCGGGACCGTCTCCGCTGTCGAGCGCCGTCTCGGCGTCGTCGAAGCGGTCGCCGGTGGCGGGGAGGATCTCGATCGTCATGCCCGAGACCGTAGCGAGGGGCTCCGACATCGACAAGGGAGTGCGCACACGCCCGGGGTGGCCGTTGGTTCGCGGGGGAGTCGGCGAGGGGCTAATATAGGGGAGTTGCCCGTTCGCGGGTAACGGGATGTGGCGCAGCTTGGTAGCGCACTTGACTGGGGGTCAAGGGGTCGCAGGTTCAAATCCTGTCATCCCGACCAATTGATAGTTACTCAAACCATTGGACAAGTTGTCCTTCTGGTTGGTCGACGAGGAAGAGCCTTCCGCGGATACGCGGGAGGCTCTTTCGTTTGTGCTGGAGTTTGCTTGCCAGTTGTGTAGCGCTTAGTTGACGTCGGTCCTGATCGGACGAATCGACACGGTCGTTGGATTCTTGCAGCGGCGGAAGGACGGCCGGAAGTTCAGCGTGCAAAGCTCCTACCGAACGTTCCACTTCAACTGACCGTTGGCTCCGGTGGACTCAGGCCCCCGAGCCGGTTTGCTCGGCGGACGACGGGTCACGGCTTAGACGAGTTGTGAATTGGCGAATGCCGTTTCGTCGACGTACCAACGCGCCGCTAACTCCCCGGCGGTCTGTCCCGACTACTTTGTGAAGCGACGACCATCGGCGCTGATGGAGGGTGACGAGATGAGTGCACGAGGCGAAGGGCCGGTCCGTGGCTGATCCCTCCTACGACTGGGCGGCTCTGTATCAGAAGCATCGCGACGCGATGTGCGGGGTCGCCTACGAAGTGCTGCGCGGGAGTAGGCGTTGGGATCTGGCCGCCGATGCGGTCCAGGAGGCGATGGTGTCGCTCATGAAGGCGCCTCCGACGGAGCCTCCACGTAGTTGGGAAGCGTTGCTGGTGGCCACGTCGAAGCGACGGGCGCTCGACATCGTGCGATCCGCCGCGGTCGTGCGGGGTGTGGAGTACACCGAAGAGTGCGTGCCCGGAGTGGCGGCGCCAGATGAAGACCGTCAACGGCGCGACCGGTAAGTATCTCCGCACCGATCGGGACGACACGACCCGCAACAACCTGGACGACCTCCCGGACCTGTGACGGTAGCGCCGAACAGGTGAAGGACCGCCCCGTCTATACAGGTGCGGTCCTTCACCTGTTTGACGGCCGAACGGCAACGTTACGCGGTCTTTGCCTTCGTCGGCTCACGCAGCACGACACCAGCCCTCAGGATGGCTGTGTTGCCTCCGCGTTTACGTGCAAGTACCCGGCACCCTCGCGACCGCCAGAAGCCTCTAGACCGTCTGGCGCGGCCCCCACCGCAACTGCTGCCGACCGCCCCATGCGCACGCCGGTCTTCGCACCTTCGCCTCACAGCCCCTCCAGCGCAAAGCGCGGCTCTCGCATCTTCGTAGATGCGAGAGCCGCGCTCATGGGGGCGACGTCAGCTGATCTTTACTGTCGTCGGCTGCCCAAGACGTGCCGGGGCGATGACGACGTAATCGATGTCGGGGGCCCACGGTCCGTCGTTGCCGAGGATGATGGCCCCGTTTGTCGACGTCAGCGTGACCGGAATTGTGCGCTCCCAGAAGCTGTTCCACGCATATGTGTAGCGGAAGTAGCCTTCGCCGACCCGGCCCTTTCCGGCCTCCGTCACCTGGAGCCGACGGTCCACCACCTGCGGGTTGTAGTCGTGGCGACCTGACACCTCGGCGTTGGCATACTTCACCACGATGTTGAAGTCGCCTGCGGTGTTGAACCCATCGCTGCGCGCAATACTCAACGTGTTGCCGGTGCCGTTGCCGAGGTTTCCGACGAACTGGCCGCCTGACACGTTTGTGCCCGACGCCGCGTCGTACGTCCCGATCCGGGCACCGCCCGCCCGCGTACCCGACTCAGCTTCGACCTTGATCGCCGCCGAATCCGCGGAGGCCACGCGGGTCGTGGTCACCGCCGTCAGAGCGATACCCGCCTGCGAGCGCACCTCGATCTCGTTGATGCCCTCCGACATGTGCAGCCGCGCCGTGGTCGACCACGTTCCGGCCGCGTTCGCCGTGCCCGTCGCCGCGCGCCGGCCGTTGAGATCGACCGCGACATCAGACGCGCCCGTCGTGCGATAGTCGACCTTGACGTCGTAGTAGCCCGACTGGAAGGCCGTGGCGTACACGTCGGCGCGTCCGTCCGCACCGACGCGCGCCGCGCCGCGGCTACCCGACACGTCGTAAGCGAGAGCGGCCGAGCCGGCCAGGCGGATCGTGGATGCCGGGTAGACCGTCGCCTCACCGTCGGTGACATCAGTGAGCACGAACTTGTCGAGTGTGATGTCGGAGTTCGGCAAGACGCTTGACCCGTCGGCGCTCGCCCGCAGTGACAGCGTGTGCGTACCCTTCGTCAGCGCGATCTGCACCTCGGCGCTGCCGCGGTACTTCCACCGGCTGTTGTCGTTCAGCGCAAGGTCGGCGGTGTACTGCACGGTGGTGCGGTTAACCCCATCGACGAAGAGCGCGTGACGGCCCGGGGTCCCCGGCGTGGCGCCAATCACCTGGAAGCGGTATGTGCCGTCACGCGGGACGGTCACGCTCCAGTCCGCCTTCGCGGATGCGTTGTTGAACGAGCCCACGTCACGGCCGTGCGAGGCCAGGAACATCCACCCGCCGTTGCCGGTCGGAGACTGGTCGTAGACGCGCGCGCCCGTGATCGCGGTGTTCTCGGCCTCGATCGAGGTCGACCACACCTGCGCGGTCGACGGCACGGCATCTCGTTGCGGCGTCACGACCACCTGGTATCCGGCGTACCGGTCGTAGTTGGGCACACTGACCTGCAAGGAGCCGTTGCTCACGGCCACTCCCGAGAGTCTGGCGACCACGCGCGGCGTCGCTGCGAGGCCCTCGGCGCCGGAGAGCGGCGCCTCCCGGACCTCGACGTCTACACGCGAACCAAAGGTGGACGAGCTCAGTCCGTTGAGTGCCAGCGACACGGTGTCGGCGCCGGAGCCGCCGTAGAGAACGGTCGCCTTCTTATCCGTCGTGTCGATCGCACCGATGCCCTGCAGGGTGTCGGCGACGTTCAGCTGGGGAGGAGTGACCTTCACGGTCTTGCTACCGGCGAGATCTCCGTACCACTTGAACATCCACCAGCCGGCGTTGGCCCCGTTGGGGCGGGCGGAGTTGTCGGAGAAATTGCCCGCGTAGTTCCAGTAGGCGGTCTGCGCGTCGACCTTGGTGTCTTCGAACATCGAGAACCACTGGATCAGCTGCCCCGGTACGCCCATGTCGCGCAGGAGGCCGTACTCGGTGATGTTGATCTGGCGCGGGCTGATGCCGCGCTCGGCTTCGAGCTTGCGGTACTCGTTGTAGTGCGAGCGGTAGGTGGCCAGGTTGTCGATGCCGAGTTCGTGCCAGATCATGAATTCGGGCAAGGTATTGGTCTGCTTGGCATAGTCCAGCCAGACGGCGGTCCGGTCGGCGCGCCACGCGGCATCGCCCGGGCCACCGATAACGGGCGTCAGCCCGTGGCGAGCGTAAACCTGACGGATCTTGTCGACGGCCGCTTTCCAGTCGGGCAAAAACTGCTGATTGAAGAAGTCCCAGTTGGCGTACCAGTTGCCGGCGTCGGGCTCGTTGAAGGGGATGAAGACGTACTTGTCGGGGTACGCCGATTTTGTTGCGACGGCCTCAGTGACGAACTCCACCACTTCGAGGTAATCCCAGATGCCGTTGGGCTGGTTCGTGTAGGTGCCATCGGCCTGGTTGTAGGTGCGATCGTCGCCGGGGCGGTTCCCGCCGTTGTACGCCCAGTCGGGGTAGTAGTCCTGCACGTAGATGTCGAGCTGGGTACCGTTCTTCGAGAAGAATCCCTTCTCGATCTTCAAGGCATCGCCACTGGGGTGCTGCGTCCCGTAGGGCGCCTTCTGTGAGGTGTTGGTGATGTGGGCGCCGTTGATCAGCGCCTGTGTGGGGGCTCCGTCGTCACCCAGGCCGTACAGGGTGCCGGACGCGCCGCCGCGGAAGTCGCCGGTCGTGGCGGCGAAGTCAACGGACAGATTATCGGTCGTTGCAGCCGTCGCCGGGGGCGCGGCGGCCGCGAGTGTGCCGAGTGCGAGGGCTCCGGCTGCACCCGCTGCAATCCATCGGGGGTGTCTCATCGGGGTCATGTCTCCATCGATCAGAGGGCGCGGCGTTGCGCCCGGGAGCAATGTAACCGGAGTTTGATAGCGATTTCAAGATAGAGTTGATAACGCTTTCACAATGGGCTAGCGTCCTCGACAGTTCGACACGACGGAGAGACGAATGACGACGATGCAGCCCGTGACCACCGGCGCGGCTCCCACCTCCACCCTGGACTGGGGCAACGACCTGGTGACGTTGACGTTCGGGTGGGATGCCGAGAAACCCGTCGCGTGCACCGCCGTCGAAGTCTCCGGGCACACGAGGACCGTGCACCGCGTGCCGTTCGTCGAGGTGCTCACCGCCGACGCCGGCCACCGCCCCGCGTCGGGACGCCTCGCCCACACCGAGCACGGAGCCCGCATGCGCTACGTGGCGCACGACGAGAGCGTCGAGAACGGCCTGCACACCCTGGCGATCCTGCAGCGCTCGGGCGATCTCGAGGCGCGCATCGAGCTGACCGCCCACGCCGGCGTGGCGGCCGTGACAAGCCGGGTCGTCGTCGGAAACGTCGGCGAGGGGCGCATCGTCCTACGCGCCGTGGCATCCTGGGTCAGCGGGTTCACCGACCAGGGCAGTGAGGGCGACGCGCTCTCTGAGTGGGAGCGCCTCACAGGCGTCAGCGACTGGCTCGGCGAAGGACGCTGGTCCCGCACGCCCCTGCGCGGCCCCGACTTCGTCCCCCTCGCCGAGCACTTGACCGGACACAACCCCCGCGGCAGCCTCGCGGCCGTCTCCACGGGCACATGGTCCACCGCGCACGAGCTTCCCACCGGCATCCTCGAGTCCCGCGCGGCGCACCTCGCACTGGCGTGGCAGATCGAGCACAACGGCGCTTGGCGATGGGAGATCGGCGAAGACACCGCCGGCGGCTACCTCGCCCTCTCGGGCCCGACCGACGCCGACGCAGGGTGGTCGCACGTTCTCGCTCCCGCCGACCGTTTCGAGAGCGTCCCCGCCACAGTGGCCTTCGGCTCCGCGGCTCCCGCCGCCGCCGACGCGCTGACCGATCACCGACGTGCCAGTCGGCGCCCACACCCCGACAACGCGGCGATGCCCGTCATCTTCAACGACTACATGAACACACTCGACGGCGACCCGACCACCGAGAAGCTGCTTCCGCTCATCACAGCCGCAGCCGAGGTCGGCGCCGAGGTGTTCTGCATCGACGCCGGCTGGTACGACGACTCGGGCCACTGGTGGGACACGGTGGGTGAGTGGCTGCCCTCCACCACGCGCTTCCCCGGGGGTCTCGGCGAGGTGATCGACGCCATCCACGCCGCGGGCATGGTGTCAGGGCTCTGGCTCGAACCGGAGGTCGTCGGCATCCGGAGCCCGCTCGCCGAGCGTCTCCCCGCAGAGGCTTTCCTGCAGCGCAACGGCGAGCGTGTCGTGGAGCACGACCGGTTCCACCTCGACCTCCGCCACCCCGCGGCCCGCGCGCACCTCGACGCGGTCGTCGATCGGCTGATCGCAGACTTCGGCGTCGGCTTCTTCAAGATGGACTACAACATCAACCCTGGCCCCGGCACCGACCACGACGCCGACAGCGTGGGCGACGGACTGCTCAAGCACAACCGCGCCGTCCTCGACTGGCTCGACGGGGTACTGGACCGGCATCCCGCGCTGATCATCGAAAACTGCAGCTCGGGCGCGATGCGCATGGACTACGCGATGCTGTCGCGCCTGGCGATGCAGTCGACCTCCGACCAGCAAGACTTCCGCAAGTACCCCGCGATCGCGGTGAGCTCACCCCTGTCGATCCTTCCCGAGCAGGCCGCGAGCTGGGCATATCCGCAGCCGGAGATGGATGCCGAGGAGTCGGCGTTCTGCCTCGTCACGGGTCTGCTCGGACGCTTCTACGTCTCGGGGCATCTGAACCGCATGGATGCCGCGCAACGCGAGCGCGTCGCGACCGCCATCACCGTCGCGAAGGACCTGCGCATCGAGATAGCTGCGTCCCACCCGCACTGGCCCCTCGGCTTGCCGCGCTGGGACGACCCGTGGCTCGCCCTCGGGCTGCGCGGAGCGGACGACGACCTCGTCTCCCTTTGGCGCCGCGGCGGCACCGCGGACGTCACGCTGAGCTTCCCTCACCTCGTCGGCGCATCCGTCGAGGTGACCCCGGTCTTCCCCCTGGACCTCCCCTCTTGGCACACCGACTGGGATGCCACGACGGGAACCCTCCACGTGCACGGCGTCGACACCCGACTCGCCGCGCGCACCCTGCGTCTGACGACACGGCCCGCCGCGTCGATACCGACGCCAGCACCAGGTCACACTGATCACACCGAAGGAGCAATTCAATGAAGAAGCGGTTCATCGCCGCCGCGGCGCTCACCACCGTCGCGGCCATCGCCCTCGCCGGCTGCTCGGACCCCGGCGCTGGAGGAGGCGCCGCGGCCGGGCCCGCCGACTGGCCCGCGCAGGACACCAAGCTCGACGGCACCACGCTGACGATCTGGGCCGCGCAGAACTCGAACAAGATCCCGGACAGTGTCGTCAAGGGATTCGAGGCGGCCACCGGCGCCACCGTCGACGTCGTGACTATTCCCGACCCGTACGAGCAAAGCGTGCAGACCAAGGTCGCCACGGGAGACAAGCCCGATCTGGCGTTCTGGCAGCCCACCGCGTCGCAGCTGACGGCTCTGAATGCGTCGACCAACCTGCAGCCGCTCGATGGTGCGCCCTTCATCGACAAGTACACGCCGGAGCTGAAGGACATCACCGGCATCCTCGACGACACCCGCTACGCAGCGCTCATCACAACGCCGGCCGTGGAAGGCGTGTACTACAACAAGGAGGTGTTCGCGAAGGCGGGCATCACCCAGACGCCCGGCAACTGGGACGAGTTCCTCGCCGACGCACGCCAGCTGAAGGCCGCGGGCGTCACGCCGTTCTTCGACTTCGGCGGCGGCACGCCGTGGGCCACGCAGTGGTGGGTGCAGGTGCAGCTCGCCGACGCCGCCAAGGAAGGCCTGTGGGAGCGCGTGAACGAGAACAAGGAGAAGTTCACAGACCCGACGATCCAGGGCGCCATCGACACCTACCAGGGTCTGATCCAGGAGGGGCTGTTCAACAGCAACCTCAAGACCGCCACGTTCGAGGACCAGGGCCCGGCCCTGCTGTCGGGCGAGGCCGCCATGGCCGTCCAGGTGAACTCGTTCTTCGGCCAGCTGCAGTCGCTCGCCGACACGTCGGAGCTCAACCAGAAGATCGGCTTCTTCCCCATCTCCCCCACCGGCAACGTCGGCACCTTCATCCCCGACCAGGCGAACGCTCTCGTGGCCTTCAAGACGGGGGATGCCAAGCGCGAGGCCGCTGCGCGTCAGCTTCTGTCGTACTGGCTCGGTGACGGGTACCCGGACTTCGTCACCACTCAGAAGACGGTGTCGCTGCAGGCAGAGGTCGCGTCCTCGTCGGAGGTCCCGCAGGCGCTGCTCGACGTGAGCAAGTCTCTGGGCGGCTCCGTCGGCTCGATGCAGGCGCTCGCGGTCGCGAATCCCGACCTGTACCTCAATCTCGGCGACATGATCCAGGGCACCAAGACGCCCGTTCAGGTAGCCGAAGCCACCCAGGCGCAGTTCGCTGAACTCGCCAAGGCCATCGGAACACCCGGCTTCTGACCCACCCGGGGCGCCGGAACCCGATCCGGCGCCCCCTTCCCCGGGAGGAACCCCGCATGACTTCGACCCTCGAGCGTCCTCGTACGGTGACGCCGCCGCCACGGTCGGCCAGGATCGCCCCGCGAGGGCGACACGCAAAGGACCATCCCCTGTGGTTCCTCATCCCGGCACTCGCGGTGCTGGTTGTGTTCTTCGCCATTCCCACCGTCTTTAACTTCGTTTACGCCTTTACGAACTGGTCGAGCTTCAAGAGCTCGATCGACTTCATCGGCCCCGGCAACTTCGTCTCGCTGTTCTCGAACGGCTCCCTCGTGAACGCCCTCACGGTGACCCTCGTCTACGCCGTGCTCGTCGCGATCTTCCAGAACCTCTTCGGCCTCGCGCTCGCACTCCTCCTCGAATGCGACACCCGCGTAAACCGGACGCTGCGCGTCGCCTTCTTCGTGCCCGTGATCATGTCGGCCCTTGCCGTCGGCTACATTTTTCAGGCCATGCTCAAGCCGGACGGCGCCCTCAACGGCATCCTGAGCACCCTCACCGGGCAGAACATCGACATCGCGTGGCTCGGCAGTACGACGTGGACGATCGTCGTCGTCGCCCTGATCCACGCCTGGAAGTGGATGGGCCTGTCGATGCTCATCTACCTCGCGGGACTCAAGACCATCAGCGACGACGTCATCGAGGCCGCGCGTCTGGACGGCGCCGGGTGGTGGACGACCTTCCGCTCGATCCGTTTCCCGCTGCTCGCTCCCGCGGTGACCTTTAACGTCGCGACCGCTCTGCTGGGCTCGATGAACGGATTCGACATCGTGCAGGCGACCACCGCCGGAGGCCCCGGCGGCACCACCGAACTGCTGAACATCTTTATCTTCCGGACCTTCGGCCAAGGCCTGTTCGCACAGGCGACGACGATGAGCCTCGTGCTCTTCCTCGTCGTCGCGGTCCTCGCCTTCCCCGTCATCCGGGTTCTACGCAAGCGGGAGGACGTGCTGTGAGCCAGACGATGACCATCACCACCGGGCGCACGCGCCGAGAACCGCGCCGACGACGCCCCTTCGCCCGCGTCGCGCAGCCTGTGGCCGCGATCATCGTCGCCGTCGCGCTGCTGGGCATCCCGTTCCTGCTCACGGTGCTCACGGCGTCTAAGACGCAGGCCGAGGCGTTTGTGCCCACTTTGGCGCTGCCGTCGGAGTGGCACCTCCTCGACAACTTCGCCACCGTGATCGGCGACGGTCGCATGCTCGCGGCCTTCGGCGGGAGCGTCCTGGTGATGGTGCCAGCCGTGCTGGGCGTGCTGATCCTGGGCTCGATGGCGGCCTGGATCCTCGGTCGCCGGAAGTCGAAGGGGTTGGCCTTCGTCTACGCCGTCGCTATCAGCGGGATCGTGCTGCCTCCGGCGGTCGTCACGATCGTGCTGCTGCTGCGTCAGCTCGGTCTCGCGGGTACCGCGATCGGCATGATCGGGGTGTACATGGGCATGTACATATCGACGGTGATCTTCTTCGTCACCGGGTTCGTCCGCACCATTCCGCTCGAGCTGGAGGAGGCGGCTCGGGTGGACGGCGCGTCGCCCGTGAAGGTGTTCGTGAAGATCATCCTGCCCCTGCTCATGCCGGTGCTGGCGACGGCGACGATCCTCATCTGCCTCTACATCTGGAACGACGTGTTCTACGCGCTGTTCGTCGTGGGGGGTCGACTCGACACGCTTCCGCTGAACCTGTACCAGGTAGCGAGCGCGGGTCTGTACCTTCAGAACTGGCACCTCATCTTCGCGTACATCATTCTGATGAGCCTGCCCCTGCTGATCACCTTCATGGTGGCCCAGCGCAAGATCATCTCAGGCATCACCAGCGGCGCCGTCAAATGACCATCGCCGCGTCCCAAGGACGGAGCACGATGGAGAACCCCCGCACCAAGCCGGCGACGATCGCCGACGTGGCCGCTCGGGCGGGGGTCTCGGTTCCGACGGTGTCGCGCGTGCTCACCGGCGCCGCAAAGGTGAGTGCGGGCAGGCGCGAGGCGGTGGAGGCGGCGATCGCGGCGCTGGACTTCCGGCCGAGCGCTGCGGCGCGCGTCCTCGCCTCGCGCAAGGCCCAGGTGATCGCTGTCATCGCCGGTGACACCTCGCAGTACGGCTACGCCGAGACCATCCGAGGCATCGAGGAGGCCGCCCGCGCCGAGGACTACACGGTCATGATCACCGTGGTCGAGAGCACCGACGAGGCCGAGATCGACCGCGCGATTGCCGCGACGCTCGCGCAGCCGCTCGCGGGGGTCTGCGTGTTGAAGTTCGACCCGCCCGGAGTGGCCGCGCTGCACCGAATCCCATCTGCCCTGCCGGTCGTGGCACTGTCGGGTGTTCGGGAGCCTGGACTGCGTCAGGCAGTCCTCGACGAGGCTCGGGCGGCAGAAGAGCTCACCGATCATCTCCTCGACTTGGGTCACGCCACCGTCCACCACGTGCGCGTGCCCCCCTCGCGCCGCGAGGACGGACGGACTACCGGCTGGAGACGCGCTCTTAAGCGCCGCGGTGCGGCCATGCCGCCGTTAGCCGACGCCACATGGGATCCGCGGTCCGGCATCGAAATCGGACGGAAGCTTGCAGACGACCCAACAGTGACCGCCGTATTTTGTGGCAATGACGAGATCGCTATGGGTGTGATTCGCGGAATCGTCGCATCTGGTCGCCGCGTTCCCGACGACATCTCCGTCGCGGGCTTCGACGACCATCCTCTGGCGGCGCTCTGGACGCCCGCGCTTACCACCGTGGACCAGGACTTTGCTGGCCTCGGCCGGCGCGGTCTGCAATTGCTGCTCAACGAGATCGCGGGCGAGACCGGGCGCCGCTTCTCTTCAGAGCGACCGCAACTTGTCGTGCGCGAGAGCACTGCGCCACCTCCGCCCAGCGCTGCGATGAGGCGCATTTCCTCGTTCCTGGGATAATGCGTCAGGCCGCGACGTCCCACTCTGCCCGGTAGGCGGCGGACGCAGAGCGCAGGAACGCGATGCGACCGGGGGCGAGAGCCTAGCGATGGGTGATGCCGCGAGTAGGCCTGCCCCAACCCCGTTTCGCCGACGGCCTTCCTCTCGTCGGCGAGTGTTACTAGAGCTTCCCTTTCGAGAGGCGTGCAAAGGGGTGTCAGGCGCGTCCCAGCAGCTCGCGTAGACGGCGGGAGCCTTTGCCTGATACGCCTTGTGACATGACGTAAGACGCGGCCGCATCGGCATCCAGTCGGCTATCTCGGACGTGCTGCAAGAGGAGGTCCCGGGCATGTTGCTTCTCATGCGAGCCGCTCCAGCCGTTGTTGCCGCCGAAGAAGACAGCGCGGTCAAGATCACATCAACGCGCTGATTGTCGCTCAAACGGTTCCAGCCACGCTTCACGCGCGGTTGCAACTCGCGCCCACAACTCCCGATGCAGTCGGAAACCTGGCGGAGTTGCGCCGCCGTAACCGAGGTCGTCGATTTGTTGGAACAGAGGTAGACAATGTCGACCGAGAGGACTGTTTGCGAAACGGCCCGGTGTTGTCGTGGCGATCATGTTCTCTCAGAACTCGCGGTCTCGAAGCCGTTCCCCCTCGAGCGGCGGGATCACCTGTGCGGGGTCTTCGAGGTCAGCCGGCGTCGCCGGAACGCTGGAACCGAATGCGTCCTGCGCGTGCTGCGACGGCATCGATGCGGGTGCCCTCCGCGCCGGCTGCGTCCTCGACGAGCTTGCGTGCCGTGGCTTGTTCTTCGCGAATGTGCGAGGTGATCAATGCGAATTGATCGGCGAGGACGGTTGCCAGTCCCGTCTCGAGCTGTTCGAGGGTCGTATTGCGGATCTCGAGGCGCCGGTCGGAGACGCGCACGGTCACGGACGGGTATCCGGCGGTGGCCAGCGCCTGCTGCGTCGCTGCGGAATGGATCGCCACCACCTCTTCCGGGAGGGGGCGGCGAGAGAACACCGCGTCGACCTGGTAGGTGTCGGGAGTTTCGGGGGTGCCCAGGGTTCGAGGAAGCGAGCCCGCCAACACCGTCGTGAGACCGAGCAGATCCGAGCGATCGGAGGCGGGCGAAGGGGAACTGGTCATATGATCTCGACTTTTCGGCAGGCGTCGCAGAGCGAACTGAACGCGAGGGTCCCCCGTCGAAATGGCTCGAACGAAGGCTGGTTCTAGGAGGCGCGCCGACGTGTCCGAGATCGGATCACGCCGAACAGGAACGTGCCGACGAACAGGATGATGCCGATGATTGCGAGCCAGAGCAGCCCCTGGAAGGCGAATCCCACGACTGTCAGCACCGCCCACACGGCGAGCAGAATTACGAGAGTGCGCCACATATCGCCGACTCTACGCTCATTATTTTTTTCCCGTCATTTTCTTTTTACGGGCATTTTGTGAAATCGAATAGTTCACCAATTAGCGCGCCGCACTTCGCGGGGAGCCGGTGATTCCACGGTCGACGGATGATGTCGGGTGCGCATTCACAGCCCGTAGTAGTCTTCGTCGTCCCACGACGTGACGGGGGCCGGGTCCCAGGTTTCGGGTGACGAGGGCGCGATGGTGATCGCCGTTCGTGGGTAGGACGCCTGCATCCGCATCATGGTGACCTGATCGGAGAAGTCGGGCACCTCGCCGACCCAGGCGAGGGGCACACTCAGCATCGCGGGCGATGGGCCGACGGTCATCCACGCGGTTCCCTGGCCGCCACCGTCGCCCTCGACGACGATGGGCACCTCAACCCGCTGAGGAACGCCGGTCGCGGCGATCCCCACGACGAGGTGAAGGAGCGCGTCGGCGACTTCGTCGGTGGTGACGAACCGTCCACCCGCGTAGCTGACCTGTCGCATCTTCCCCAGTGTGCGCCCCGTCTTGCGGGGGCAGACGGTTTCGGGGGGTGGGTTGATTATCGTCGCATCTTGCTTGAGGGTTCCGAACCGTTCAGGCGGGCGGCTCGAAAGCACGTGCCGTCGAGGCCGTCGATGACACGCGCCACCTGATCGGCGCCTCGGACGCATCGAAAAGAACGTTCTGTGTCCTGAGGCTGGCAATTGTCTGAGCAGAATGTGCGCGCGGGGCGGCGAATATGCGGATTTCCGCCGATTCCGGCGTCGGCGTATACGTCGTGGCGCATACCGCCCCCGTAGCGTGGCCCTCACGTCGTCGGCATCCGCTTTCGTCGTCGAAGACTTCGGTCACCCCCACCGAGGAGCACGCATTGGCTGCACCCGTCATCGAGTCCCGGATGGGACCGATCCGTCAGACCTACAAGGGAACGACGGAGTTCCCGCCCATGGCCAAGGCCTACACCGAGTTGTCGCAGGTCGTCCGAGAGACAGGCCTGCTCGTTCGCGCCCGCCGGTTCTACGCGATGGTCGGCACCGTCCTCGCCCTCGGGTTCGGCGGGGCGATCACCGGATTCGTCCTGCTCGGCGACAGCTGGTTGCAGTTGCTGATCGCCGCAGCGCTCGGCATCCTGCTCACCCAGGTGGCGTTCCTCGCCCACGAGGCCGCGCACAAGCAGATCTTCGCCTCGGGCAAGGCCAATGACCGTCTCGCGCTGTGGCTCGCTGCCGGCGTCGTGGGCATGAGCCTGTCGTGGTGGACCTCGAAGCACACGCGTCACCACGCCAACCCCAACCGTGTGGGCAAAGACCCCGACATCGAGATCGACACGATCTCGTTCATCGAGGTCGACGCCGCCAAGGCGCGCGGCCTGCAGCGTTGGATCACCCAGCGCCAGGGGTGGGCGTTCTTCCCCCTGCTCACGCTCGAGGGCGCCAACCTTCACTTCATCGGTCTGCGCCACCTGCTCTCGAAGGAGCCGGTCAAGGGTCGCTGGACGGAGCTCGGCCTGATCGCCCTGCGCTTCGCGGTCTTCGTGGCTCCGGTGTTCGTCTTCCTGCCGCTCGGCATGGCCTTCGCCTTCGTTGGCGTGCAGCTCGCGGTGTTCGGTCTCTACATGGGCGCCTCGTTCGCGCCGAACCACAAGGGCATGGCCGTCATCGCTCCCGATGCGAAGCTCGACTTCTTCAGCAAGCAGGTGCGCACTTCCCGCAACATCTCCGGCGGCTGGTGGGCCACGTGGCTCATGGGCGGGCTGAACTACCAGATCGAGCACCACCTGTTCCCGAACATGCCGCGCCCGCACCTCAGCAAGGCCCGCGCGATCGTCAAGGAGCACAGCCAGACGCTCAACGTCCCCTACGTCGAGACGACGTTGTTCGAGTCGTACGGCATCGTCATCCGTTACCTGAATCAGGTGGGACTCGCCGCCCGCGACCCGTTCGAGTGCCCCATGACCTCGGCGGCCGCGCGGGCCTGACGCCCGCACGACCATCCATCCCAGAGGGCCCCGCATCGCGCGGGGCCCTCTGTCGTGGTTTCGGTGACAAATGTCACCGCGAGTGGTGACCGAAGGCTCTCCCGCCCACGGGCAGCCGCTGGTCGACTGGAGGAACCTCGACCCGAAGGACCTTCCCGTGAAGAAATCCACCCGCCTCGCCCTCCTGCTCCCACCCGTCGCGATCGTCGGCGTCCTCGCGGTGACGCTGGCCACCACGGCCACCGTCAACGCCGTGGCCACCCGCGCCGAGGCCGCGGAGATCACCCCGTACGGCGAGCGGGTGCCCGTGGGGGATCGTTCGATGAACGTCGTCATCAACGGTGACCACGCGGAGACCATCGTGCTGCTGCCGGGCCTGGGCACCGCGGCGCCCGGCCTCGATTTCGCGCCGCTCATCGACCAGCTCGACGACACCTATCGTGTCGTCGCCGTCGAGCCGTTCGGCACGGGGTTGAGCGATCAGACCGACGAGCCGCGCACGGCCGCGAATATCGCGCGCGAGGTGCACACGGCCCTGGAGTACCTCGGCGTCGACCGCTACGCGCTCATGGGGCACTCGATCTCCGGCATCTACGCGCTGACCTACGTCGAGGCGTATCGCGACGAGGTGACGGCCTTCGTCGGCATCGACAGCAGCGTGCCGGATCAACCCGGAGGTGACGAGCCGATCGCGACCGACTCCCTCGCGCTCCTGGACACCCTCGGCGTCACCCGCGCCCTTCGTGCGTTCGCCCCCGATCCGTACGAGGGGCTGCCGTACGACGCGAGCGCGCGAGAGCAGATGCGTCTGCTCGCGAACGCGAACTCCGCGGCGCCGACCGTGCTCGACGAGATGGCCCACGCATCGACGAACTTCGCCGACGCGAGCGGTCGACGCTTCGCCGCCGACCTCCCGGTGCTTCTGTTCGTGCGCGAGGCGGACGACGACGTCGAGGGCTGGGTCGACCTGCGCCGCACCCAGGCGGCATCCGTCGACCGGGGCGAGGTGGTGCTGATGGCGGGCGAGCACTACCTGCACCACACGCTCTCGCGCGAGATCGCCCAGGATACGCGCCGGTTTCTCGAAGTCTCGCGCTAGGGCACGTTGCTGAACCCCCGGTTGCGCTCCTCGGGCGTTTCTGGATGTCGTGTCGCGTGAGGTGATCTCGGATGAGGTGTGGGCCGTGATCGGTCCGCTGTTCCCGGAAGCGTAGGCCACCGGGCGGCCTCCGGTTGATCGTCGGACGGGGTCGCGGCGACCGCGGCTATCGGGCCGAGCGGCCGGTACGGAGCCTTTGTACGAGGAGCACGATCGTCATCAGGAAGGCGAACAGCGGCAGTCCCACGGCACCCAGCGCGAGCAGGGTGCCGGCGGGATAGTCGACGTTTCCCATCCGTCCGAGCCCCACGCCGCTACCGCCGGCGGTCACGTCGCCGGCCAGCCGGAACTTCCCGTCGTACGCGTCGAGCCGCGACGAACACGTGACGGATGCGGCGGAGCCGCCCGCATCCGCGATGCTCTGCACAGGTGAGAAGCCGTCGCCGTGGGTCATCCACCACAGGGTGTCGTCCCACCCCGGTGACGGGACCGACCAGATGCCGAGTGCGCGCCCGTCGGCGGTCTCGGCCCGGCACTCGACGAGTCCCAGCAGCGGTGCCACGCCCGACGCCCACACTCCCGTGACGCCCTCAGCGGGCAGCTCGACCGTCTGGCCCAGCGGCACCGTCTGCGCCTCCGCGACCGACCGCGACACCGGCATGACCCACAGACCCCAGATGAGTGCGCTCGCCACGACGCACACCACGACGAGCGTCCATAGCAACAGCACCCTGTGCCGCATTTGCATCCGCGAGTCCTGCGCGCGAAACGCTTCGTCGGCGGGCGGTGGGGTCACGTGTCGAGTGTACGGATTGCATGCTGGCGGCAGCGGAGCATTCCCCCATATCAGGCGCTCCACACGGGCCCGAGGCCGCGCTGCTACACCGAGTCGCGCGCCCCGGCCGCCACCCCTCACACGACCCCCGCCAACGCCCTCCCTACCGTCCGCCCGGTGAACAGACAGCCCCCGAGGAAAGTCCCTTCCAGGGCGTTGTACCCGTGGGCCCCGCCGCCGCCGAAGCCCGCGGCCTCGCCCGCCGCGTAGAGGCCGGGGATCGGCATCCCGGATCCGTTCAGGGCGCGGCCGTCGAGGTCGGTCTGGATGCCGCCGAGCGTCTTGCGCGTGACGATCCAGAGCCGTACGGCGATGAGCGGGCCGTGGCGGGGGTCGAGGATCGCGTGGGCGGGGACCGTGCGGAACAGCCGGTCTCCGCGGAAGCGTCGGCTGTTCTGGATGCCGATGGTCTGGGCGTCTTTCGAGTACGGGTTCACGACCTCGCGGTCACGCGCCTCGAGCTGCCGGCGGATCGAGTCCTCGTCGAGAAGGTCGTCGCCGGTGAGGGCGTTCATGCCGCGCACGAGTTCGGCCAGGGTGTCGGCGACGACGAAGTCGGCTCCCTCCCGCTTGAAGTCCTCGACGGGGCCGGGAGCGGCACGCCCGAGCCGCGTGCGCAGCAGCAGAGCCAGGTCGCGGTCGGTGATGTCGGGGTTCTGCTCCGACCCCGACAGGGCGAACTCCTTCTTGATGATCGTCTGATCGAGCACGAACCACGAGTAGTCGTACTCGACCAGATCGGGCGTCGATCGCAGGATCTTCAGGGTGCCGAGGGTGTCGTACCCGGGCAGCCCCGGGAGGGGCAACCGGCGGCCGCGCGCATCGAGCCACATCGACGACGGACCGGGCAGGATCCGGATGCCATGACCCGGCCACACGGGATTCCAGTTCTGCAGCCCCTCGGTGTAGTGCCACATGCGATCGCGGTTCACCAGGCGCACTCCCTGGTCCGCGGCGATGTCGAGCATGCGGCCGTCGACGTGGGCGGGCACGCCGGTGACCATGGTGCGCGGGGGAGTACCGAGGCGCTCGGGCCACCACCGGCGCACGCGCTCGTGGTCGCCGCCGATGCCGCCCGACGCGATGACGACGGCCTGCGCCGAGAGCTCGAACTCGCCGACCACCTCGCGTGACGACGACACCCCGCGCGGGGAATCGTCGGGGGCGAGGACCGCGCCGCGCACGCCCGTCACGGCGCCGTCGGTGAAGACCAGTTCGTCGACCCGGTGGCGGAACCGCAGGTCGACGGCATCCGCTTCTCTCGCTCTGTCGGCGAAGGGTTCCGAGATCCCGGTGCCCGTTCCCCACGGAACGTGGAAGCGGGGAACCGAGTTGCCGTGGCCCCCGGCGCTGAGCGACCCGCGCTCGGCCCAGCCGACGACGGGGGTGAACCTCACGCCCTGCTGCTGCAGCCACGAGCGCTTTTCGCCGGCGGCGAACTCGACGTACGCCCGCCCCCACTTCTGCGCCCACTCGTCTTCGGGGTGTGCGCCGTCGAGGCGGTCCCAGCCTGCGGAACCCTGCCAGTCCTGCCAGGCGAGATCGAGGGAGTCCTTCACCCCGAGGCGGCGTTGCATGGGGGAGTCGACGAGGAAGATCCCGCCGAACGACCAGAAGGCCTGCCCGCCGAGGTTGGCCGCATTCTCCTGCTCGACGATGATCACGCGCTTGCCCGCGCGCACCAGTTCATTGCTGGCGACGAGGCCGGCGAGGCCCGCCCCGATGATGATGACGTCGGCGTCCATGTTCTCCCTCGGCGTCGAGTAGCGGGTCCACGTTACGCCGTCGACGCGTTCAGGGCCGGTGCCCGAGAATGTTCCCGCGCACCGGCCCTCGACTCACTCGTACCGCAGCGACTCGACCGGGTCGGCGCGCGCGGCACGCGCCGCCGGCAGTGTTCCGGCGAGGAAAGCGATCCCCATCACCGCCAGCGTCGTCACGACGATCGACACCGGATCGAAGGCGATGAGCTGCAGGCCGGGGAGGTCGCTGAACAGGCTCGTCGCGAGTTGGGCGCTGACCGCCGTCCCCACCCCGATCGCCACGACTGCGCCGAGCGCACTGCCCAGCAGACCGATGAAGATCGCCTCGAGGCTGAAGAGCGAGAACACGCGTCCGCTCCCCATACCCATCGCCTTCATCAGGCCGATCTCGCGGGTCCGCTCCTGCACCGACATGAGCAGGGTGTTCACGATCCCGAAGCTCGCGGCCAGCAGCGCGATGATCGCGAAGGCGTTCAAGACCAGCACGATCCCGTTGATCACCGCTTCGAAGGTGCCCAGCTGATCGGCGACCGTCGTGCCCGTGTAGCCGGCATCGGTGAGCGCGGCCTTCACCTCGGTCGCGTCCGCGTCCGCTGTCATCGTCGCGCTCGCCGAGGCGTACCGGTCGAGCTGGTCGGCGGGGACGCCGGTGTTCTGCGCGGCCGACAGGGCGTTCTCGAGCGCGGCGTTCGTCGTCAGCGTCGTGGTGCTGCCGAACGCCTCCTCGGTCACCCCGGTCACCGTCGCCTCGACCGTGTGTTGCGTGCGCACCGGATCGGTGACCGCGATGGTCACGGTGGCACCCACGGCCGCTTCGGCGCCGGCGAAGCCCATCGGCACCACCAGGGCGTCGGGGAGGGCGACCTCCAACGTCTCGGAACCGTCGTCGGGCGCTGCCCCCGCGCCCAGCTGCGGCGTCTGTCCCGCCACGAGGCTCCCGGCCCGCGCGACATACGGGTCACCGCCGGGCGCCTGCACGTAGTCGATCGTCACGGACTTCACCGGTACGACCCGCGCGATGCCCGGCACCGCCGCGAGCGTCGTGATGTCCTGATCCGTGAGCGCTGTCACCTCGTTCGTCGATCCCGGAGGGCCCGCCTGACGCCCCGACGAGATGGCATCCGGATCGTACTTCTGAGGAGCGGTGGATGCCGCGGCGTCGGTGCTCGTCTTCGTCACCGTCAGCGCGTCCGAGGCGCCCATCGCGCTCACGGTGCTGTCGATGAAGGCGTTGATGCCGGTTCCGAGTCCGTTGGTGATGGTGAGGGTGAAGGCACCGACGAAGATCGCCAGCACCGTCAGGATCGTGCGGGTCTTCGAACGGAAGGTGTTGGCGACGGCGGTGCCGACGAGGTCGAGGGTTTTCATGCCGCGCTCCGCTCTTCGGCGACGATCAGTCCGTCGCGGATCTGCACGCGGCGGTCGCACCGGGCCGCGAGCTCTTCGTCGTGCGTCACGACGATGAGGGTGATGCCGTGCTCCCGGTTGAGGCGGAAGAGGATGTCCTCCACCACCGCGCCGGTCGCCGAGTCGAGGTTGCCGGTGGGTTCGTCGGCGAAGATCACCTGCGGGTCGTTCACGAGCGCCCGCGCGATCACCGCGCGCTGCTTCTGTCCGCCCGACAGGGCCGTGGCCTTGTTGCGGGCTTTGTCGCCCATGTCGAGCTCGGCCAGGGCGGCCAGCCCTCGACGCTTGCGCTCGGCGCGCCCCACGCCGGCGATCTTCAGCGGCAGCACGACGTTGTCGAACACCGACGCGGTCGGCGTCAGGAAGAACTGCTGGAAGACGAAACCGAAGGTCTTGTTGCGCGTTCGGTTGAGCCGGCGTCCGCGCAGGGTCGTGGCATCCACTCCGTCGAGGCGCACGGTGCCGCGCGTGGGAGCGTCCATCAGCGCCAAGAGGTGCATGAGCGTGGACTTGCCCGAGCCGCTCTTGCCGAGGATGGCGATGCTCTCGCCGCGGTGGATGTCGAGGGTCACCCCGCGCAGCGCGTCGAAGCGGGCGGAACCTCGGCCGTACGACTTGTGCAGGTCGGTGATCGAGAGGAGTGGGGGAGCGGGATCGGATGCCATGACCCCACCCTCGCGCTCGGACCCCGGATGCCGCGTCCCACCGCCGGGGAGGACGCCTCCCCCCACGGGGGTATTCGCGAATGACCCGCCGGGGCGATCGCCGGACAGGGAGTGAGGGGACAGACTGGTCGGGTGAGCGCCCCCGGATCGACCATGCCCGCGGGCCGCGCGATGCGGTCGGTGCGTCCGTGGCTCGTCGACCTCGGCTTCGCCCTCCTCATCGTCGGGCCCGCGTTCGCCCCGATCCCCGTCGCCGAGATGCGCCCCGCCAACACTCTCGCCCTCGTCCTGGTCCTGCTTCCGGCCGCGGTGCTGCCGCTGCGGCGCGTGCGTCCTCGGGTCGCGCTCGCCGCGTGCGCGGCCCTGTACCTGGGGGCGCTGAGCCTGGGGACCCTCTCGCCCGGTGCGACCCTCGCGCTGATCGTCTCGATGTACGCCGTCGCCCAGCGCACGACCCGCCGGGTGTCGGTCCCGGCCGGTCTCGTGGCCGTGGCGATCGTGGCGGGGGTGAGCATCGCGATCACGCTCGTCACCGGCACGGACACGCGTTTTCTGCAGGTGGCCCTCGCTCTCGCGCTCGCTGGCGCGGTCGGCGACGCATCCCGATCGCGACGCGCGTACGTCGAGGCGGTGGAGGAACGGGCACGACGGGCCGAAGAGACCCGCGAGGCCGAGGCCCGCCGCCGCGTGACCGAGGAACGCCTGCGCATCGCTCGCGACCTGCACGACGCGGTCGCGCACCGCATCTCGGTGATCAGCCTCAACGCCGGCGTCGCATCGTCGTCGCTCGAGACGCGGCCCGAGAAGGCACGCGAGGCGCTCGCCACCATCCGCACCACCTCGCGCGACGTGCTCGGCGAGATCGGGGCCATGCTCAGCGTGCTCCGCGCTCCCGACGAGGCCGCGGCGCTCGAGCAACCCGGGCTCGCGCGCGTTCCCGAGGTGGTCGAGTCGGTGCGCGTGGCGGGGTGGGACGTCGTGGTGCGCGACGAGATCGGAACGGATGCCGAGGCCTCCGGCATCCCGATCGGAATCGGCATCGTGGCCTACCGCGTCGTGCAAGAGGGCCTCACGAACGCGGTGAAGCACGGCGCCGCGCGCCGCGCGCACGTCCTGATGCGTCGCGATGGAGGTGCGCTCGAGATCGTGGTGACTAACCCGCTCGATCGCGTCTCCGACCCTGAGGACGCGCCGCCGACATCGGGGTTCGGGCTCCTCGGCCTGCGCGAGCGCGTCGACGCCGTGCGCGGAGAGCTCGCCGCCGGTCTCGCCCCCGGCGGCTTCCGGCTGGCGGCGCGTCTTCCCCTCCCCGCCCCCGTTCGTTCGGAGACCGCCCCGTGACCACCGTCCTCGTCGTCGACGACCAGTCGCTCATCCGCTCCGCCGTCCGCGACCTGCTCGACGCGGCCGAAGGGATCATGGTCGTGGGCGAGGCCGCCGACGGCGAAGCGGCTGTCGCGCTCGCCCGGAGCCTCCGACCCGATGTGGTCGTGTGCGACATCCGGATGCCGCGGATGGACGGCATCGACGCCACCGCGGTGATCTGCGCCGACCCGGCCCTCACCGACACCCGCGTGCTCATCCTGACCACCTTCGAAGAGGATGAGTACGTCGTCTCGGCCCTGCGGGCCGGGGCCAGCGGATTCATCGGCAAGGGTGCCGAGCCCGACGACATCGTCCGCGCCGTGCTGGCGGTGCACGAGGGCGGAGCCCTCCTCTCGCCGGCGGCGACGCGCGCGTTGATCGAGACCTGGGTGCGCGCGGCGCCCGCGCAGGTGGGCGCGCCTGCGTCGCTCGAGGCGTTGACCGATCGCGAGCGCCAGGTGCTGCTGCTCGTCGCCCGCGGACGCTCGAACGACGAGATCGCCGGGGAGCTGTTCATCTCGCCGCACACGGCGAAATCGCATGTCAAGAACACGATGCTCAAGCTCGGGGCTCACGATCGCGCGCAACTTGTGATCGCGGCGTACGAGAGCGGGCTGCTCCGTCCCGGTCGCTGACTGTTCTCGCTCGTATGATCGGGTGGTGGCGATCACGACGAAAGAGATCGGTGAGCTCCGTCGGCGCTGGAAACGGGAGAACTACCGGATCGATCGCCAGGACCTCATCGACACGCTCCTGGACACAGCGACCCCGGTGGAGTTGCGCGGCACTGATCTCGCCGGCGTCGCCCTGAACATCACCGCGGCTCCCGAATTGTGGAGCGCGTGGATGCGCGGTTCCCATCTCGAACGCGTCGACTTCCGTTTCGCGCGTCTCGGGAGCACGTTCAACGACGCCACCATTTCGGCGTGCGACTTCACCCGCTCCACGATCGAGCGCGCCACCATGCTGGGGACGCGGGTGATCGACACGTTGTTCGTCGAGACGAAGATCCGCCATGTCCTCATGGACAGAGCCGTGTTCGACCACTGCACCTTCGCGGGTGCGCATTTCGAGGGCAGCCTGCGGGCGACCACGACGAGCGGGGGTCGCGGTGTGGTGTTCCGCGGGTGCGACTTCGAAGGTGCCCGATTCACGGGACAGCAGTGGCGACAGGCAGCATTCGTCGACTGCCGGTTCCGGCACACGGTCGTCACGCAGTCGGATTTCGGTGCGGCGACGTTCTCCGAGTGTCGATTCGAGGGGGGTTCTTGGGACCCGGACTCCATCTCTCGAGCGAGATTCGAGGGGGAGCAGCCGCGCGTCCGCAGCGAGGCGCACTGACCCGGGGTCTCATGTGCGGATCATGCGCGCACTCCCTCGCCGGAACGGGTGGTCCTCACGTCGAAGCTCGGGAGGGAGGCCTCGGCGGTCGGCCGTCTCCGCCCCGCTCCCTCACGATTCTCAGCGCGGGACGACGGGCGCCTCCGCTCGCCGCGGTGGGTAGTCGCGAAGCGAGATCTCGCGGCTGTCGAACATCCCTCGGCGTGCGCGGACCATGGTGACGCCGGAGCGGCGCAGGTTCTCGGCGAGTTCCGCCGTCAAGGGTGCGTGGTGCGTCTTCTGCCAGCCGCCCGCCAGCGTGTAGGTGTGGGTCACCGTGCGGGGTCGAGTCATGGATGCCTCCTGAGGGGAACCGTAGCGCCCGTGAATCGCACACGTCTCAAATGTTTCGCACCCGTCATCTGCCGGTTTTCCGGCGTAACCCGGTCGGTCACGAGGGGAGCCGCAGCGACACCCCCGATAATGTCGCGATGACCACCGCGCGCATCGTGATCCTGTTCGCTCTAGCCGCGGTCGCCGAGATCGGTGGCGCGTGGCTCGTCTGGCAGGCCGTTCGCGAGAACCGCGGCTGGTGGCTCGGGCTGCTCGGCATCCTGGCACTCGGCGCCTACGGGTTCATCGCCGCTCTGCAGCCCGAGGCGAACTTCGGGCGCGTGCTCGCCGCGTACGGCGGGGTGTTCATCGCGGGCTCGCTCGCGTGGGGGATCGTCGTCGACGGGTTCCGACCCACGGTGTGGGACTACGTCGGCTCGGCTGTCGCGCTGGTGGGCGCGGCGATCATTATGCTCGCGCCTGCGCTGGCAGGGACGGATCAGCCCGCGGGAGCGTGAGGCGCTCTACGCTGGCGCCATGACCACTGCCGCCGAAGGCTCGAACCCGCTGCGTACCGTGCTCGCGAAGATCGACGCCGACGTGCCCCTCAAGACCCCGTTGCACTCCAACCAGGCCCACATCAGTCCGCGGCTCGACCGGCTCGAGGCGAAGCTCGCCTACATGGCCGACTACATCGCGTTCCTCGAGCAGCGCATCCAGTCTCTCGAGGGAAGAGTAGTTAGCTAGGCGAGATATTAGGCGGTTGTCAAGCGCCCTCCGCGGCGAGGGTCTCTCGCGGACACTTGATCCATGAAGAACGAGAACACGCCTCACGAGGGCCTTGCCGACGACTTCGCCGATCTCGACACCGCGCGCCCCTTCGGCTCGTACCTGTCGGTGATCAACGGCGGCAACTAGTCGTCCGGAACCTCCGAGCGGGGTTCGCACGAGAGGGCCGGATGCTGTGGGCGTCCGGCCCTTCGTCGTCCGCTCACTCGTGGAACGTCGCCCCCTTGACCACCCGGTCGACGACGTTGCGGGGACCGCGCACGGCGATGCCGACCAGATCGAGATCGGATGCCGTGACGGCGGCGACCGCGGCGCGGTTGGCGGCGTCGTGCGACGTCCCGAAGAGCTCGCGGGTGTAGATCGCCAGGGCGACGTCGTCGCGTGCGGCGGCCTTGGCCCGTGCTCGGGACAGGGCGTCGCTGTCGCCCGTGAGCACGATGACCGGTTGGCGCAGCATCGGCAGGTAGGTCGTGCCGTCGGCGTCGCGGTAGGGCTCTCCGACGAGGCCGTCGGCGCTGGTGGCGATCCCCGACATCAGGAAAGCCGTCACGTTGAGTTCCTGCCACGCGGCGAGGTCGGCTGCGAGCAAGACGACCACCTTCGTGTCGAAACGGGGCGGGTCAATCACATCGGTCATGGATCCAGCTTCGGCCCGCGGTGTCGGAGGCGTCTTGTACGTTTCTTGCATGGTCGATCGCGTACGGGCTTGGCATCCCGAGGTGCCGTTCCTGCGCGAGACGTACCACGCCGATCTCGATCATGCCTATCCCGTGCACACGCACGACGACTGGACCGTCATGCTCGTCGACCGCGGGGCCGTGTCGTACGGTCTCGACGGCGCGGCGCATCAGGCGGTGCCCGCGGCGGTCACGCTCCTGCCGCCGGGCATCCCGCACGACGGGCGTCCGGCGCGCGCGGGTGAGGGGTACCGCAAGCGCGTGCTGTACCTGTCAGGCGACTGGTTGTCCGAAGCGACGGCGGCGCGCATCGCGCGACGGCCGACCCTCGCCCGCGATTCGGCGGTGGCCGCAGCACAAAGGATCCACGCGGCGCTCCGGCATCCCGGAGACGAACTCGCCGCCGAGCACTGGCTGATCGCCGTTCGCGAGGCCGTGCTGTCGCACGCGGGGTCGGAGGCGGCGGTGTTCGCCGATGTGCCATTGGCGAGGCGATTGCGCTCGTTCCTCGACGACCGGTGGGGGGAGTCGTTCACCCTCGCCGACGCCGCCCGTGAACTGCACGCGCACCCCAGCCACCTGGTGCGCGTGTTCTCGCAGACCTACGGCATCGCCCCGCACCGCTATCTCGTGACGCGTCGGGTCGACGCCGCGCGCCGCATGCTCGTCGACGGCGGCCGGCCTGCCGAGGTCGCCGCCCGCACGGGCTTTCACGATCAAGCCCACCTCACGCGTCACTTCCGCCGGGTGTTGGGCGTCACTCCGGCGGTCTTCGCCGGCTCCGGACGAGGGATGCCATGACCCCGCGCACCATCGAGATCGACGGTGCGGCGGTCCACGGCATCCCGTCGTTGTACTCCGAACTGAACCGCGTGTTCATGCCCGACGAGGACTGGACGCTGGGGGAGAGCCTGGATGCCCTCGACGACCTGCTGTACGGCGGGTTCGGGGTGCTCGACGGGGCGGAACCGGTGCGGGTGGTGTGGGAACGCTCGGACGTCGCTCGAGAAGCGTTGGGGGTGGAGGCCACCCGCGAGTACTACCGCGCGAAGCTCGCTCGGCCGCAGGTGTATTCCGTGGCCACCGCTCAACGCGCCCTCGACGCGCTCGAGGCGGGCGTGGGAGAGACGTACTTCGAGCTGGTGGTGCGGGTGTTCCGGGATCACGGGAACATCGAGCTCGTGCTCGATTGAGTCGGCGCACGGGGGCCGCAGGGTGAGGCTCACCGCGCGTTGCGGGTGAGGACGGATCGAACCAGACGCTCCGCGGCCGCGGGGTAGAGGGGAACGGCATCGGTCTCGGCATCGATCGGTCGCCAGACCACCGGCACCACGGAGCCGTCGGACTCGGTGAGGCTGCCGCCGTGCTCTCCGGGCGAGGGATCGAGTCCACCGGAGTAGAGCGCGACGATCTCGTGACCCCTCTCGCCGTCGGAGCGGAAGAGGCTCTCGACCGTGTCGAGGTAGGTCAGATCCGTGATGCGCGCACCGAGCTCCTCCTCGACCTCGCGGACGATCGCCTCGCGATGCGTTTCGCCGAATTCGACGCTGCCGCCGATCAGGCGATGGAAGCCCCGCGGGTTCTCGAGGGTCGGGGCGTGGGCGCTCACGAGATGGGAGGGGGTATCCGGGTGGGGGATGACGAGCATGGCTTTCACGCGGATCTGTGAAGGGGCGTGCCGGGACTCTTCGGTCGGGTCGACATCAGGCATGGTCGTGCAGATGCTCGTTCATCCGAGCCAGGATCGCGCTCCGATACGGCAGCTTCGTGGCGGCGGTCAGAGGGGAAAGCCGGGTGGCGTCTCCGGTTCGGTACGTCGCAAGGAAGTCCGCGACGGGCCTCAGGTAGGCGGTGAGAAAAATGTCCATGAGTTTCTCCTCGGGCAGGCCCGCTAGCGACGACCGACGCAGTGCGACGCGGCCGCGGAGACGACATGCGTTTGAGGGGTCACGTCATCGCAAATGCGCGCGGACATAGCTCTCCATCCGGTCCACGACGGAGTCGCGGAACGGGAGCTTCTTGGCGAAACTGATCGGGGATACTCCGTGTACCGATACCGAGGTGAAATCGGCATCCTCACGCTCGAACCACAGGTCGTAAATCGGATTCAGGTCCTCGTCGCTGTATTTCATGTTCAGGTCTTCGAGGAAAGGGACGCGTCCGTTCTCGTCTCGCGCGTTGATATCGGCGCCGGCATCAATCAGTCGTCGTGCGATGCGCGCGTCTTCTTCGACGTTGTGGGAGACCTGGCCGAAGAGGACGTGAAGAACGGTTGCTCCGCCGAGACCTGCCGTGAGGGGTGCGCCGCCGTCGAGCAAGAAATGGCCGAGGCTGTATCTACTCGGCAGGTCTTTGTTGGCGAGTGCCTGCAGCAGGAGCCCACACCCTCTCGCGTCCACCTTTTGAGCGTCGCCGGGGCGAAAGAGTGAAAAGAAGGTGTGTGCGGGTTCCCTAGAGGCGGTCGCGAAGAGATCGATGATCAACTCGCAAACGGAATCGGCCCCGCAAGCTGGGTAGTGAACGCGATGTGCTCGAAAATACGGGAACGGGTCAGGTACTCGACCCCTTCTGGGCCTCCTGCAGGCAATGGAAGCTTGTATGCATAGATGTAATCGAAATCCTCGGGGGTATTGAGTGAGCCATACGTCACGGCAGCCTCGGCGTACGGCGCGTAGTCCATGAATCTGTTGAGCCAGCTCTCCTGGGCTGCGAACAGTCCGATGAGGTCCAGACTCGATCCGACTCCGCCGGTGGCCCGGGCATAGCGGAACTGCAGGACGCGGTACTTCCCGTCGAACGAGACCACCACGTCCCCCATGGCCGTGGCGAGGACCGGAATCATGTCCGACCGGGGAAGAAATTCTCCGATCATCGAGGTGTAGTAATCCGGGTTCACCACGCGCAGGAACCCGTCGGCAGCCAGGCCGAATCCTTGCGCCTGCCACAGCTCGACGAGAGCCGGCTCTACCGACGGGCGGTATCGGTCGATGACCGCCTCGGGAACCGGGGCAACCGGCACGAAATCTCTAAACAGTTCGACACTCATCATCGAAATCCTATCCGCCGAGTTTGATGTTGAGGAGGGTGTTCCGGAGTTGCTCCGGCGTCATAGTCGCAGCGATGTCCTTAACCGCTTGCTCGAGATCCGGGACGCGTGACCGCCACTGAGAACCGATTGATGAGTTGACAGCGGCATCCCCGACCCCGTCGAAGTCGAGGGGATCCCCGCCAGCCACAGCATCCAGCCGATGGATGGCATGTTGAGACTTCATCCACTCAAGGGCAGCTTGCTCCGCCTCGTCGTACGGCATGCCAGACCGCACGCGCTGGGCGATCGCGTCACTCAGGGCGACCTCTCTCACCGCGGCCTGCTCGGCCTTCACTGCGCTCGAGCGGTCCCCGGTGAACTCATCCCTTCGCTGCAGCCATGTCTCGAACGTCGTGTTGTCCAAGACGTCCTGAGCGTTGGTGATCTGACGATCCCACTCGGGGCGACTGTGCTTCGGGTTGTACGTGAAGTCGACGTTCAACTGAGTCGGATGGCGCACGAGGCTCTCGGCTGCAGTTTCCGCGGCGTGTACCGTGCTGGAGCCCTTGTTGCCCCCGGCCCACTTCGTCAGGAACTGCAGCGCCTTGCCCGCCATGCCACTCAGCTCGTCGACGAGCCCGCGCAGCTTCGTGAAGGCGTTGACGACGGTGGTGATGGTCTTGCTGATGCGCGGCACAAGCGCAGAGACCCGCGAACCGACCTGCGCGGCGATCACGGGTGTCGCGAGGCCGACCGTCGCGACCGCGGTGATGGCGGCCGAGATCGCCATGCCGACGATCTGACTGATGGCGTCTCGCACGAGATCGTGGGTCATCTGCACGAGAGAGGACGCCATCGACAGTCCCGTCGAGATCGCCCCCGCCCACTGGCCCGACGTCGTCAGGTGCTGCGACAGCCCCTGCACGTGCGCCGTGTACGCGGTGATGGTCTCACCCGACAGTCCGTCGAGGTCAGCGAGCCGGTTCTGCGCGGTGACGCCGAGCTCGCTCATCCGGGCGCCCACGTTGCTCCAGGTCGCGGCGAATGCCTGCACTTCGGCCGCGTTTCCGGTCAGATCGTTCAGCCACCCCTTGAGCGGCTCGATGTGGTCGAGCAGCCACCCCAGGCCGTTGGCGATCAGCGTGCCGATGGGGTCCATCACGGCGGCGACGGTGTCCATCGCGGCCGAGAATCCCGCGATCCCTCCTTCGACCCAGTTACCACTCTGGATGGCATCGGCCAGAGCCTGCCCGTCGGTGATGAGGAACGCGCCCGAGAACGCGGACGTCGTGTCCACGGGAGCCGCCACGAGCGAGTTGCTCATCCAAGGCCTCCCTCGAGATGCTTCGTCACCTGGATGACGGTCTCTTCGAACGTGTCGAAGTCGGCGACGACTCCGCGCAACTCCTGCGCCGTGCGTTCGAGTACGCCTTCCGCGCCGCTGATGTGCTGAGAGACCGCCCCCGACACCATTCCGACAGGGGGAACGATCCAGGCGCAGAGAACGCCGAACGCCCCTCCTCCGAGGTTGACACTCTGAATCGCCGATGCGGCCTCGGCGGCATCCGAGGCCAGCTGCTGCACGCGCGAGGCATGCTGGAGAAGAATGTCCGCATCCATCCGGATCTGCTGGCTCATCGCAGCCCTCCTCGGCGCGTCACTCCATCGTCTTCCTGGTCGGGAATGAGCTCCGCGGCCACGACACCGACGATGGGGTCCGACTCGCCCATGATCTCGGTGGTCACCTCGAGGGTGCGAACGCGAGCGTTCTTCGTCGCCTTCGCGATCAGCTCCATCACCTCGGTGCTGACGCGTCGGCCCCCACGGTCGAGCGCCGAGTCCGCGATCTCGAGGTCACGGATGACCCCCGCCGCGTCCACCTCGACCGAGATGTCTCGGGTGCGTGCCACGGCTTTCGCCCGTACATCCGCGATCGCGGCCTGGAGCATGGGCAGCTTCTCGCCGCGTTCCTGAGCCCGACGCGTATCTTCTTCGATCCGCGCTAGCGTTTCTTCCGGTGATCCGTACACGCTGAGCCCCCACCCCGGCCACACGCGGCAGACGCTCCTCCACAGCGCGCGGCAATCGTCACTTATCCACAGACGAGGGTAGGTCGGAAAGTCGTCGAACAGGATGAGAATCGTCTCATCTGTGTGCGAGCGCGTGGCTCGGTCGACGGCCTGCAGGGCATTCGCGCGCGGCGACGTCGACCGGCCGTGGGACCTGGTGGGCGAGGTCACCGTTATCGGGCCGCCCGCGACACTGTCGCTCACGATGGTCGACGGGTACGTGCCGGTCACGTGCTCGATGCGCTACCTCGGCGCCGATCTCAATCAGCTTGCGGCGATCGTCCGTTTCTTCCGCGACCATCCCGAAGAACGCGCTGTGCTCGAGACCGGGGGAGAGGTGGCGCTCAACCGCGCAGCAGACGTGCTCCGTCCCGTCGGGGGCTGATTACGACGCGGGACATCCCGCCGATGCCCCTACTCGCTCGCCTTCTCAAGCCCCCGCGTGCGGATCTCTTCGAGGTCGAGGCCCGCGAGAATCTTCCGCGCGACGAGGTCGTCGATGGTTCCTTCGCGGCGGAGGCGCAGCAGCACCTCGCGCTTGCGGTCCAGCACCGCCAGCCGCAGTCGTTGCGCCTCTTTGTGGCGCAGCAGGGGAGAGCGCTGGGTGACGTCGATGTCGTCGCTCACGGCGATCATCTGCAGGGGGCCCGTGAAGGCCGCTGCCTCGTCGGGGCTGTCCGCCGTACTGTCTGCGCCCGCGCGGCGACGCTCGGCTTCGGAACCATCCGGCGGCACCGGCCCCGTCGAGGACGGGTCATCGCCGAGCGACGCGTCGAGCTCGGCGAGGTCGCGTTCTTCGATCGCGCGTTGCCGCGCGATGGCGCGGGCGTTCGCCAGCTCGAGACGTTCGTAGCCTTCGCGTCGCGCACGGTCGCGCACGCGGTCGCTGATGCCGTGCTCTGTCGCCAGGTCGTCGAGGGCGGCGAGGGCCGCACCTGAGATCGCGCGCTCGGCGAGCTCGTACTCCTCGATCGCGGCGTCGTCGTTCGGGAGCTTCGCCCACCGGATCACGGCGGGCAGCAGGGGACCCTGGACGAGCAGGGTGAGCACGATCACACCCGCCGTGACGAACACGATGGCGTCGCGACCCGCCACGGGCGCGCCCTCGGCTGTGGTGACCGGCACCGACAGGGCGATCGCGAGCGATACAGCGCCGCGGAATCCCGCGACCGTACTCACCACGCGAGATCGATGCCGCAGCGAGCGTGACGATCCGGCGGCGGGTCGCGAGAACGGCGAGAAGAGCCACTGGAACAGATACCGCACCACGAAGAGGGCGATCCACGCCGCAACGGTGACGAGGAGCAGCAGACCGATCTCCGACCCGGAAATTTCGTGCAGCACGAGTTGCACCTCGAGCCCGATCAGCACGAAGAGCGCGCCGTTGAGCAGGTAGACGCCGAAGGGCCACGTGGCATCCGCCGCTCGTCGCGACATCGCGGTGGTGATGCGCGGCGACACCCACGCCATGATCAGACCCGCGAACACCACGGCGAGCACCCCTGAGGCCTCGACGAGTTCGGCGATGAGGAATGACACGAACGGGACGAGCACCATCGTGAGGTTGATCGTGAGCGTCGACTGCATGCGGCGCAGGGCGAAGAAGGCGGCGGCCGCCACCGCGATACCCGCCGCCGCGCCACCGAGGTACGACAGCAGCACCATGCCGGTGATCTGCAGCGGCGTGATCTGATCGCCGAGCAGAAGAGCGACGGCGATCGCGTAGAGCACGAGCGCGGTGCCGTCGTTGGTGAGGCTCTCGGCCTTGAGTTTCATGAAGGTCTTGGCGGGCAACAGACGTCCGAGCGCTGCGACGGCCGTGGCGTCGGGCGGAGCGACTGCGGCACCGAGCACGAGGGCTGCCTCCCACGGCACCCCCATCCAGTTCGCGACCCCGGCGACGGCGAAAGCGGATGCCACGACGAGAAGCGTGCTCATCGGGATGATGTAGCGCAGCGACCGGCGCACCGACCTCAGAGAGGTCGTCCACGCCTCGCGGAACAGCATGACGGGCAGGAAGAGCAGGAGAACGGTCTCGGGCGGGAGCTCGATCTGACGGAGCTCGGGGATGAAGCCGAGCGCGAGGCCGATGACCAGCAGCACGAGCGGTGTCGCGACGCGCAGTCGGGGAGCCAGGACGGTGCCCACGAGCATCGCCAATCCCAGCAGAACCGTGATCTCGAGTCCTTGCATGCCTGCCGCCTTCCGCCGTGCCCCTGAGCACAGCGTAGAGATGTGCGTGGACATTCCCGATTTCTTGCCCATGCGTTCGCAGGAGTGTCCACGGGCAACCTACGGGCGATCCTTTACGGCCGCACTACTCTGGCTAGACGTTCGGCGATCGGGGATCTTTGATGTCGCTCGTCGGAAACAGCGGAGACACGATGCGGCGCGAGGTCATCGTGCCACCCGCTCTCTACCTGCCTCTCGTGGACGATCTCGATAGGCGCGGGCGACTTGCCGTCGTCCAGAAGCTCGCCGGCAACGTGATCGACGTCGTCTCCCTCGCCGCTGATGTCGCAGAGGGCGGTTCGCTCAGCTCCGGCATCGCGGAGATCACGGGAGGCATGGCCGGCGGTGCCGGAGGTGCGGCGGCCGGTGGAGCTGCGGCAGCCGCCCTCGGAAGCAACCCGGTCGGGTGGGTCATCGGCGGAACGGTCATCGGCGGCCTTGCCATTGGAGCCGGTGCCAGGTGGTTGTGGGAGGCCGCGGTCCCCCTGGACTCACGCGAAACCGTCGACGACTTCTTCACCGGGCGTCAGGCGAGGTTGGAAGGGTATGTTCCCCCGTCCCCCCGATCGCAGCCGTATCAAGGAGCGAACTGACCGTGGCCATCAGCACGATGTCGCCCCGACTTCCGTCCACCGACCCGCGCATCCCCGTCTTCCCGAATGGTCGGCGCCCCACCTGGCTCGTCGCCGTCGTCATTCTGTTTGCCGTCCTCCCCGTCCTCATGGCGGTCGCCGACGACCGGGTCGGGCTGCGCCTGATGATGGGAGCGCTGACCCTCACCATCCTCGGGGCGGCGGCGTGCCTGCATGTGCTTTTCCGCACGATCCAGGAACGCCTCCTGCGCGTCGACCAGTCGGCATCCGGAATCTGGTTCCGTCCGGCTCCGGCGGCGACCGCGGTGCCCTTCGTGTGGGGAGCGCTGCTCCTTCTTCCCGCGATCGCCCAGATCGTGGTGGATGCCGGGAACCTTGCAACCATGCCGTCGTTCCTCCTGACCCGCGCGCCCTATGCCCTGGGCCTCTTCGGCGTCGGCGTACTCGTCGTGAGTGCTCTGCGTCTGCGCGAGCCCGCCGGTCTGCATCTGACGCCGGAAGGTCTCACAGGCATCCGGGGTCGCGGTCGAGTGAACTGGTCGTGGGATGAGCTCGCCGAGGTCGGGGTCGGCTCGGGTCCGGTCGCCAAGCTTCACCTCATCGCCACGGGGGCTGGCCCGCGCGTCGAGGCACCGATGCTCGCGCTCGGCTCAGACCCCAATCAGGTGGCGACCGTCGTCCGGTACTTCCGCAACGATCCGGCGGCTCGTTCGCAGTTGAGCGAGAAGGGCCCCATGGTCCTTCGCCGAGTGGACGACTCTCTTCGCGCTCTCGAGCGCTGACCGACGGCGCGCAGGAATCCCGCGATACCGCGAGCGCGGACCCCGCGAGCCCTCGCGGCGCTCACTCCGCCGCCAGCCCCACCTTCGCCTTCGCCCACGATCGTCCGCGGGTGTCCTTGAGGATGTCGTACTCGACGTCGACGTGCGGTTCGATCGCGCTGTACTTGTCGTTCGGGGCACCGATGACGAGCTGGAAGCCCAGGCCGCGCCACGCGCCGATCGCGCGCTTGGTGAAGTGCGCGTCGGCTTTGATGAGTGCCTCGTCGAGGAACACCGGGGCGTACCGCGGCCGCTCGGAACCGGCATCCCCGAGTTGGTAGCGCAGAGCAGCGCCGACGATGAAGGCGATGAGCTCCTGCGACTCGCCTCCCGACTTCTCGCCGATGTGGTCATAGAGGGCGACGTGCTCGCCGGTGTCGGCGCGGAAGCGCTCGGCGCTGACCCGCACGTGGTTGCGCACGTCGACGAGGTCGGCGAAGTCGGGTGCGGTCGGCCGGATGCGGCCGATGAGCCGCGCCATCCGCCCGTACACGGCTTCGCGCTCCTCATCCGATGAGGCGGCGTCGATCGCGGCTCGCACGTCGCGGAGCTCCCGGCGGAAGCGCTTGCGCACCTCCGACTGGCTCTCGCGCGGCACGATCTGCAGCCGGTGCTCGTCGTCGTAGAACGGAAGGTCCCGCATGATGTCGTTGATCGGCGCAATCCGCTCGCGGATCTCGCGCAGGGCCCGGGTGAGAGCGGAGTCGAGGCTCGTGAGGTCGTTGCCCGACAGGCGCAGCAGCGAGTCGCGCCACTCCGCCTCGAGCTCGTGCAGGCCGCTGGCCTCGAGATCGGCGAGGATCCGCTCGAAGTCGCCGAGCGACTCGTCGGGGTCGGCGAGCAGGTTCGGGCTCGGCCACCGGTCGGTGAACGCGGTCATCGTGCGGCGGAGGCTCTCGCGCTGGTCGGCCCACGTCTCCTGCGCCGCACGCTGCTCCTCGAGCAGACGCTTCGACGCCGACTCCAGGGCCGCGTCGAATCGGGCGAGCTGCTGTGACGGCGTGGCGTCGGACGAACCGGGCGCCACGAAGAGGCTGTCCAGATAGCCCGCTTCGTCGTCGGTGAGCGTGAGACCCGCGTCCTCGGCGCGTTCGAGACGCACGTGCGCGGCATCCACGTCGTCGGTGATCTGCGCCCACCGCGCCGCGAGCGCCTGCTGCTCGGTCTTGGCCCCGCCGATCTCTTCGCGCAGACGCGCGGCGCGGGCACGGGTGCCCGAGATCTGTTCCTGCAGTTCGGCGATCCGCGGGTTTCCGGCGGTGATCTCGACGATCGTCTCGTTCCAGCGGTCGAGTTCGCGCTGGACCGATGCCACGTCGACCTGGTCCCAGGTCAGGTCGGCGATCTTCTCGTACGCGCCGCGCCGCTCGTCGAACGCGTCGAGGGCGGCCGCGGCTTCGTCGACCGCGGCCTTGGCGGCGGTCAGATCCCGGCGCACCGTGACGATCTGCTCGCCGAGCTCTGTCAGCCGCACGCGGGAGGAGAACCCGAGAACGCTGTGACGGATCGACCCGCCGTGAGCACCGCGCGCGCCCTGGCTCGTCTGCCCCGAGATCGTCAGCGCCATGCGGTGCCGCGACAATTCGGCCACGGCATCCACGCAGACGAAGGCGAACTGCTGATCGAGCCGGTCCTGCAGCCACCCGGTGAAGGGGGAGCGCCGGTACTCCAGGCGCCCCGGCAGCGTCGCGGGATCGAGCCCGGTGCGCTCGGGCAGGTCGGTCGACACGCCCTCGAACCGCAGGCGCTCCGACAGTCGCACGCCGTCGATCGCGGAGCGGAAGGATGCCAGGTGTGCGGCATCCACGAGCAGCGTCGTCGCGAATCCGCCCAGGGCGAGCGTGAACGCCCCGCGCCAGGGCTCGAACTCGGTGCGGACGTCGACGAGCTCGGCGACGAACGGCAGCTCGGCGGCGGTCAGCCCGGCGGCCTCGGCCAGCGCCTCGCGGGCCTCGTGCAGGCGCGGGGGGATGTTGTCGTCGCGGGTCTGCGTGCGCCGGTGTTCTGTCTCGAGGGCGGACAGCTGCTGGCGCAGATCGGTGTGCCGGCTGCTCGCGGCGACGAACGCGTCGCGCACGGCGGCCTTCGCATCCGCGTCGCCCAGGGTCTGCCGGGCCTCCTCGACGAGCGCGGCGAACTGCTTCTCGGACGACACCTCGGTCGACAGCACCGCGAGCGCCGCTTCGAACCGCTCGCGGTCGCGCTGCATGCCGGCGAGGCGCCGCTCGAGGTTCCGCAGCTCGCGCTGGGCGGCGTCGAGTCGATCGCCGCCGGCCGCGCGCAGCACGTCGCCGAGCCCCTCGCGCTCCGCTTCGGCGGCGTCGGCGAGGGCCTGGCGTTCGCGCACGAGCGCATCGGTGGCGTGCGTACGATCACGCAGCTCGGCCTCGACGGCGCCGAGCAGGTCGACCCGGCGCTGGGCGCGCCAGAGCGAGGCGCGCGAGTCGGGGTCGCCGAGGCGCCCGAGCGCGTCGATGAGGCGCAGGCGCTCGGCGGCGTCGTCGATGCGTGTCTTCATCCCGCGGATGGGCTGCAGCGCCCGCACCTGCTGGCGGGCCTCGAGCATGCGCGTGCGCGTCGATTCGAGGCCGTCGAAGTGCGTGACGACGGCGTCGGCGACCGCGAGCGTCTCGGGCTCCTCGAGCACCATGCGCTTGTACAGGTCGTCGACGGTGGTGATCTGCTGACCGGCCTGGATGCGCGCGAGCAGGCTCATCGCCTTCGTCCCCGCTCCCGCCGCCCCGATGCCGAGAACCGCGTGCAGCCGCGCCGAGAACTCGCGGTCGGTCGCGAGGGTGTCGAGGCCCGTGGCCCGTACCGCGGAGTCGGAGAGGTGGCTCTGTGCCGCCCGCTCGAGCTGGCGCAGGTCGAACGCGCCGTGCACGCTCGCGCGCACCTTGACGGCGTCGTCGAGCGTGCGGGCGGCGGCGGGGAAGTACCAGGCCCGCACCGCGGTGAACCGTGCGCCGTCGTGGTCTGCCCAGGTCATGCCGATCGCGGTCCACGTGTCGACGCCGTCGCCGCGCAGCACCCGCACCTTCGTGCCCTCGTCGGTGCGCGACTCGTCGAGCTTGCCGCGGCCGTACGAGAGGATGTTGCGCTGCTCCTGCCCGCGCGGCCGACCCACGACGGCGCCGTTCGAGGCGCCGTTGAAGGGGGTCGTGTGCGGCATCATCAGCGCGACGTACGCGTCCATGAGGGTGGACTTGCCCGAGCCCGATCCGCCGCACAGCAGCGTCGCGGTCGGCGCGAAGCGCACGCGGTGCGTGCCGTCGTATCCGCCCCAGTTGATCAGCTGCAGGTCTTCGGCGACCCACTGCTGCCCGCGGGAGGCGGCGGGGATCAGCCCGAACAGCGTCTCGAGCATGGTCATGCGCGCTCCTCCTCGAGGATTCCGGATGCCACGGCGTCGGCGTCATCGGTCAGGGGCGTCGGGGTGTCGGCATCCCGTGTCTGCTCCTCCAACCACCGCTGCAGATCGCGCAGCACCTCGGCGCTGAGCACGATCTCGATGAGCGGCCCGATGCGGTAGCGCCCCTCGGACTCCTCCTCGATGATGCCCTCGCGATCGAGACGGGCGATGGCGGTGCGGACGGCGCGTTGCTGGCTCGCGCGCGTGCCATCCGTTTCGCTGAAGTAGGTGAGCACGGTCTGCTCCACCTCTTCGACGTCGACGCGGGCGGATGCCGTGCCCGCGGTCGTCTCGCGCTGGAATACCGTCCGCAGGTACACCAGCACCAGCGTCTCGGCGCGCGAGTACGACTCGTCCTTCAGCAGGATCGGCACGTCGACGTCGTCGCTGCGGACCTGCTCCTTGTACGCGACCCCGCGGGCGTGGTCGACGACGAGGCGCACGAACAGGTCGTTCAGGCGCGACTCGATCATCTGCTGGTGCTCGAGCAGCAGCTTCCACTCGGCGGGGGAATTCTCGGCGACGAGGAAGCGGCGCTGCAGAATGCGCACGAGCACGCGCCGCACGTCGGCGTCGAGGATGCCGCGATCGCCGGCGAACAGCGCGTCGGGGTCGTTCTCCATCGCCACCGGGGCGATGAAGGCGGGGGTGTCCGTGTCAGGGGCGGACGGGTCGATGTCAGTCATCGGCATCCGTTTCTGTGGCAGTCGGGGGTTCCGCGTCCGAGACGCGGGCGGGCGCAGCGGTGACCGCGCCGAAGGCGAAGCGCCGGGTGGTGCCGTCGGGGCGCACGGCCTCGACGATCGAGACGTCGTCGGTCTCGACCAGGCCCTCGCGGTGGACGATCTCGAGCAGACCGACGAGGTCGACCGGGCGCCGGGTCTCGGCATCCGCTCCCGCGAAGGCCGTCGCGAGGTCGAAGCCACCGGGAAGCGTGGCCACGTACGCCTCCAGCTCGGCGTAGTGCGGGCCGCCCCACGCGCGCGTGTCGGCGTTCACGAACTCGACGTCGGAGTCCCCGGATGCCAGCGGCTCCGGCGCCCCGGGAGGACGCACGTCGCTGAGGGAACGACGCAGGTGCCCGATGTCGGCGAGGGGGAGCGTCCGCACGGGCTCGACGCGGCCGGGGGAGCGGGTCTGGCTCCAGCGGTGCAGCCCCGCCATGACCGAGCGCAGCAGGTCGTCGACGTGTCGGTCGCGGATCGGGTCGTGCGTGCGCACCTGCGCGGTGATCACGTGCGAGGCCCGCCGCTGGGCGGTGAGCACCTCCTGCACGCCGGCCTCGACGCGGCGCGCGATCGCGTCGAGCTCTCCGCGCTGCTCGGGGGTCATCAGGCGCGAGAACGGCTGAGTGAGCACGGCGTGCAGCTGGTCGGTGAGGTCGTCGATGTTCTCGGGGTCGCCGATCAGGCGCAGCGCGCCCTGGAACGCCCGACCCTCGGGGGTCGCCTGCATCACCTGACGCCCGCGCTCGAGGTACTCGCGCAGCACCTCGCCGGTGGGACGCACGTCGCGACGCAACTCGGCGACCACGTCGCGCTGCATCGCGGCGATTGACTCGGCCACGCGCGAGAAGTCGGCGGGGAGTTCTCGCGCGAGGTGGATGACGTTTTCGGCCTCTTCGAGCAGATGATCGTCGTCGAGCGGTTCGACGACGCCCTCGTCGAGGGCGGCGATCTCGGCGTCCAGGGCCGCTCTCTCTTCAAGCAGCGCCTCACGGCGACGACCGGGGTCGCTCTCGGCGTCGCGCGCGAGCCGGTCGACGGCATCGAGTAGGGTCCGCACGCGAGAGCGCGAGACGCGCGCGCGCCCGCCGCCGGCGCGACCGGCGATCTCGAGGGCGCCGACCGCGTGCGCCGAGAGCCGGTACACCTCGACGTCGTCTTCGATCTGCAGACCGAGCCATCCCACGCGCACCCACCCGCGGCAGATCTCTCGAGCGGAACCCGCGGGGATCCGCCGGTCATCGTCGGTGTCGATGCCCGCCGCGCGCAGCTCGTCGATCGCCTCGGCCACCTCGACGTGGGCGTCGGCGACCGCGACGGCGGGTCGGTCGGGGGTGAAGACGATCGACAGCACCGCGACGACGAACGGCGCGAACCGTCCGTGCAGCAGGTCGAGCGTCGGGTTCTTGAACGCCGTCACCGAGCGCAGGTACGCGGCTTCGGTTCGGGTGCTGCTCACTGGCTGAAGTCTACCGGCGGCGCGGCGCGCGCCGTGGCGCGGTCCGTGGAGCGCGGATCACTCGCCCGCGCACTCGTAGAGGGTGGCGCCGGTGACCTTGTTGACCTCGCCGCCTTCCTTCGACTGGCTGAAGTCCCACTCCTTCACCTCGTGGCATCCGGGGCCGGTCGCCACGCGTCTCACCGGGTCGCCTTCGGGAGCACCGGATGCCACGACGAACAGTCGCGCGTGGCCGCTGCGGACCATCTGCTCGAGGTCGTCCGTCGTGAACACGGGCACGTGTCCGCTGTAACCGCCGTCGGTCAACACGCTCGCCCCGGTGGCGTCGATCACTTGCGACGACAGGGCCCACGAGTCGGTGACGAAGAGCGGCGTGCCGTTCTCTCCGCCGCCGTGCTGACGAGCCGCCGCCACCATCTGCGTGACCGCCGGGCTCATCTGCGGGGTTCCGCCCCAGATCGAGGGGGACGAGACCGTGAACGTCTCATCGGGGTGGCCGCCGCGCGCGGTGACACCGACGTACGCGTCACCGCCGCTGCCGTCGCGCGCATCATCGAGCACCTGCAGGCTGGTCGCCACGGGCAGGCAGAGTAGGGCCACGGCGAGCGCGGCGGGGGCGACCCGTCGCAGGTGAGACAGCGTCCCCCGCATCGGCAGCGCGGCGAGTGCGCCGACGGCCAGCCCGGTCCCGCCGATCGCGACCGCGGGCACGAGGAGGACCTCGGGAAGCCGCGCTCCGCCGATCAGGACGACCCACCACACCGCCTGCACGGTCACGACGGCGGGCAGCACGAGGCGGAGGTGTCGGCGCGTCGAGCGCAGGAGGCGCGCACCCTCCCGCCACGCGATGGCGACGAGCAGCACAGTCGGGACGCCGAGCGATGCGACGTAGGCCGTGTGCGGTACGCGCGTGACCGTGAGGACCGCCGCTGCGGTCGCGAACCACGTCGCGGCGACGACCACCAGAGGAAAACGCGCGACGGACACCGGCGTGCCGGGGCGGCCGCGTCTGGGCAGGTACCGCCAGAAACCGAGGGCGATGCCCGCGAGAGCCGCCGGGTACAGCCAGCCGATCTGTGTGACGAGCGGCAGTTCCAGCAGCTTGGTGAGCGTCGGCGAACCCCCCGAGCCGGAGGGGGCCGGCGTCGTGAGCGCGTGGCCCAGCGCGGCGAGGGTCGCGCCCAGCCCGCCCGCCGAACTCGAGGCGCCCACCGACCCCGGCACCGCTCCCGGGGCGAGGCGGTCGAGGCCGTTGTATCCGAAGACCATCGCGAAGATGTCGTCGTTCGTCGAGCCGTCGACGTAGGGGCGCGCATCGGCCGGCACGAGGGCGAAAACGGTGATCCAGGCGACGGATGCCACGACGGCTGCGCCCGTGACGACTCCGGCGCGGACGAGGCCGCGGCGCCACCCGGGGGTCGCGGCGAGCGTGCCCGCGACGAGGGCGGGAAGGAGGAACCACGCGGCCATCATCTTCGCCTGGAAGCCCACGCCGATGAACACCGCACAGACCGCCAGGGGCCACCATCTGGCGGTGAGCACCGCGCGCTGCCACCACACGAGGGCGACGGCGAGGGCCATCGTGAGCAGTCCGTCCTCCATCGGGTGGGCGAACATCGACACGAAGATCGGCGTCGAGGCCGCTGCGGCGGCGGCGAGCAGCCCGGCGCCGCGTCCTCCCCAGCGCAGTGCCAGCACCGCGCACGCGACGATGGTCACGACGCCCTCGATCACCTGGGGGAGGGCTATGGCCGAGATCGACATCCCGAACAGCCGGATGCTGAGCGCCTGGGGCACGGCGAAACCGCTGAGCTTGTCGAGGGTGACCGTGGCATCCGGATCGAACGCTCCGAAGAAGAGCGCATGCCAGGACTGCGACATCGACCGGGCCGAGGCCTCGTAGAACGAGAAATCACCGCCGCGAGCCAAATTCCAGCCGGTCAGCACGACGAAGCCCGCGACGATCAGCGTCAGCGAGATCCGCGCCCACCAGGGTTCGCGCCACCAGCGCGCGAGGGGGGCGGAGAACGGCACGGTCCACAGCATCGACCTTCCGGTGCGGGCGATCGTATGCGCGAGGTATCAGTCTGCTGTGACGAGGGAAGCGCTCAAGTAGGGGGGACCGAAGGGTGGGGTGCGCAGGAACTGGGGTGCGCAGGAACTGGGGTGCGTCGGTTCGTCACGGCCCGTCCACGGGGCGGCCGCGACACCCCTGCAGAAGGGATGCCGCGGCCGAGGCGATCAGACCTCGGAATGAGGCCCGGGGACGGTCTTGTTCACCCCGGTCACCGGCTCGTTCTCGTCGAACGAAGCGATCGGTCGACGGAAGCCGCGCGTGAGGATCACGAGGTAGATGACGCCGAGCGCGGTCCAGATCAGCCCGCCGATGAGGGCGTGCATGTCGAGGTTGACCCACAGCAGGCCGGTGAGCAGCATGCCGATGCCGGGCATCACGATGTAGCGCAGGATGTCGCCGGGGGTCTTGTGCAGGCCCTTGCGGACGGCGAACCACGCGATCACCGAGATGTTCACGAACGTGAAGGCGATGAGCGCGCCGTAGTTGATGTACGCCGCGATCTGCTCGAGCGTGAACTCGATCGCCAGCAGGCTCACGAGCCCCACGATGACGATCGAGAACGTGGGGGTGTGCGTCTTGGGGTTGATGAAGCCGAAGACTCTCCGCGGCAGCACGTTGTTGCGCCCCATCACCATGAGCATGCGCGACACCGATGCGTGCGAGGCGAGCCACGAGGCGAGCGTCGCCGCGAAACCCGCCGCGGTGAGCACCGCCTGCAGCACGGGGCCGCCCACCTGCACGCCGATCTCGGGCAGCGTGCTGTCTTCGATCGCCTCCTGCGGGAACGCGGTCGAGTCGGGGAAGCGCAGCTGCGTCACGTATGAGGCGATGAGGAAGATGAGACCGCCGACGACGAGCGTCAGCACGATGGCGCGCGGCATGATTCTCGGGGTCTTGGCCTCTTCGGAGTACATCGACACCGCGTCGAATCCGATGAACGAGAAGCACACGACGGTGGCTCCCGCGAGCACCGCGCCGAACTGCACGTCGCTGTGGGCGAAGGGGGCGATCGACACGGGCGTGCCGGCTCCCGCGCCGCCGACGAGCTGCACGACGACCATGACGACGAAGACCGTCATCACGAGGATCGAGAACACGAGCAGCAGCATGTTGACGTTCGAGGTTCCGCGCATCGTCAGGTAGATGATGCCCGTCACACCCGCCGTGAAGACGACGACCCAGAGCCAGCCCGGGACATCGGGGAACAGGGCTTCCATGTAGCTGCGCAGGATGAGCGCGTTCACCATCGGCAGCAGCATGTAGTCGATGAGCGCGGTCCACCCGACGACGAAGCCGACGCCCGGGTGGATGGACTCGCGCGCGTACGTGTAGGCGGAACCTGCGCTGGGGATGACGCGGACCATCTTGCCGTAGCTGATGGCGGTGAAGATCAGCACGACGAGCGCGACCGCGTAGGCGGCCGGGACGACGTTGTCCGTCTTCTCGGCGACGAGGCCGAAGGTGTCGAACACGACGGTCGGGGTCATGTAGCCCAGGCCCAGGCCGACGATGGACCAGAGCCCGAGCGTGCGGGCGAGCTTGGCGCTCGAGTGGGACGGGGCCGCCGAGGCGGCGAGGTTCTCGTTCGTGGCTCCTCCTGGAGGGTGCGGGGCGCGACGTCGTCGCGACCGGAGATGGTGTCGGGTACAGCATCGAGAGCACCGCTCGCGGGTGGGAGCGGGAGTACCGGCGGGGGTGGTGCCGGGGGAGCGGCGGGCGCCGCCGGTGGAGCGGGAGGGATGCCGACAGGGGTGGCGCCGGCATCCCGAGGTCAGAGGCGGGTCCAGGCCTCGGTCAGGACGGAACGGAGGATCTGTTCGATCTCGGTGAACTCGCCGGGGCCGATCGTGAGGGGCGGGGCGAGCTGGATGACGGGATCGCCCCGATCGTCTGCGCGACAGTAGAGTCCGGCGTCATACAGGGCCTTCGAGAGGAAGCCGCGCAGCAAGCGCTCGGATTCGTCATCGTCGAAGGTCTCTTTCGTCGCCTTGTCTTTGACGAGTTCGATGCCGAAGAAGTATCCGTCGCCGCGCACGTCGCCGACGATGGGCAGGTCCAGCAGCTTCTCGAGCGTCGAGCGGAAGACGGGGGAGTTCGTGCGGACGTTCTCGAGCAGCCCCTCCTCCTCGAAGACGTCGAGGTTCTCCAGCGCGACCGCGGCCGACACGGGGTGTCCGCCGAACGTGTAGCCGTGCGGGAAGGTCGCATCGCCGTGGGCGAAGGGCTCGTACACCCGGTCGCTGACGATCGTGCCGCCCAGAGGCGAGTAGCCGCTCGTGACGGCCTTGGCGAACGTGATCATGTCGGGTTGGTAGTCGTAGGCCGTGGCGCCGAAGTAGTGGCCGAGGCGGCCGAAGGCGCAGATGACCTCGTCGGAGACGAGCAGGACGTCGTAGCGGTCGCAGATCTCGCGCACTCGTTGGAAGTAGCCGGCCGGGGCGGGGAAGCAGCCGCCCGCGTTCTGCACCGGCTCGAGGAAGACGGCCGCGACGGTCTCGGGCCCCTCGAACTGGATCATCTGCTCGATGCGGTCGGCGGCCCACAGGCCGAACTCCTCGGGGGTGCCGCCCCCGAACCCCGATTCCTCGGCGCGGTAGAAGTTCGTGTTCGGGACGCGGAATCCCCCCGGCGTCACGGGCTCGAACATGTGCTTCATGACGGGAAGGCCCGTGATGGCCAGGGCACCCTGCGTGGTGCCGTGGTAGGCGATGGCGCGCGAGATGACCTTGTGCTTGGTCGGCTTTCCCTGCGTCTTCCAGTACTGCTTCGCGAGCTTGAACGCCGTCTCGACGGCCTCGCCCCCGCCGGTGGAGAAGAACACGTGGTTCAGATCACCGGGGGCGAGATGGGCGATCCGCTCGGCGAGCTCGATCGCGGCCGGATGGGCGTACGACCACAGCGGGAAGAACGCCAGTTCCTCCGCCTGCTTCGCCGCGGCCTGAGCGATGCGCCGTCGGCCGTGGCCCGCGTTGACGACGAAGAGCCCGGCGAGACCGTCGATGTACCGCTTGCCCGCGGCATCCCAGATGTGGTGTCCCTCGCCTTTGACGATGATCGGCACCCCGGGGCCGTCCGTCATGACGGACTGTCGGGCGAAGTGCATCCAGAGGTGATCCCGGGCCTTGGCCTGGAGATCGGACTGCTGATCGGTGCCGAGAAGGGTCATCGCGTCCCCCAGTTGTAGAGCTGACGGTGGAGTTTGAGGTAGACGAACGTCTCGGTCGAGACGACGTCGGGCAGGGCTCGGAGGCGGTCGTTGAGCAGGTCGATGAGATCGTCGTCGCTCTCGCACACGACCTCGACGAGCAGATCGAACGAACCCGCGGTCGAGACGACGTAGGTGACTCCGGGAAGCTCCGCCATCGCGGTGGCCACGACCCGGGTGTCGCCAGAGACGCGGACGCCGATCATGGCCTGGCGCGCGAAGCCCAGCTGCATCGGATCGGTGACCGCGACGATCTGCAGGATGCCGGCATCCTGAAGTTTCTGCACGCGCTGGCGCGTCGCGGTCTCGCTCAAGCCCACCGCCTTGCCGATCTCGGCGTAGGAGCGGCGCCCGTCCTCCTGCAGCTGCTCGACGATGGCCTTCGAGACGGCGTCGAGGGCGGTGTTGCGTTCGATCGACGGGCTCATGATCGACGACGGTATCAGCGGAATCATCCGCAGTACAGCGCTGGATCCGACGTTTACAGCCGCGTGATGGAGCGGAAACCGCGGTCCACGCGGAGTCGGTTCGAGGGGGCTCGTTGTCCCAGTACGATGACCGCGGGGGTGCACATGTCCGCACTGCGCACGAACTGGTCGTCCACGCGTCGCGTCCTCCGCCGCGCGGCGGCCTTCGCCGCGGGCGCGACGCTGGTCGCCGCGGGCGCGATCGCCTCTCCCGCATCGGCCGCGTCGACGCTACCGGGCTGGCTCTCGACCAACGGGTCGACGATCGTGACGGCGGCCGGTGCTCCGTTCACGATCAAGGCCGCCGCGTGGTTCGGGATGGAGACCTCGAACTGCGCTCCGCACGGACTGTGGTCGATCTCGCTCGACGACGGTCTCGCCGCGATCGCGGGCATGGGATTCAACGCGATCCGCCTGCCCTTCTCGAACGAGTGCCTCACCGCGAAGGCGTCGAACTCGATCAACGCGGCCGTCAACCCGGGATTGGTCTCGCTCACTCCGCTCCAGCTGATGGACACCGTCGTCGCCCGCGCCAAGGCCCACGGCCTCTCGGTGATCCTCGACCGGCATCGCCCCGATTCCGCCGCGCAGAGTGAGCTCTGGTACACCGCGCAGTACAGCGAGCAGCGGTGGATCGACGACTGGAAGATGCTGGCGGGCCGCTACAAGAACGAGCCCTCGGTCATCGGCGTCGACCTGCACAACGAGCCCCACGGCGCCGCCTGCTGGAACTGCGGCGACCCGACACGCGACTGGCGCGCGGCGGCCACCCGCGCCGGCAATGCCGTGCTCGCGGTGAACCCGAACCTGCTGATCATCGTCGAGGGTGTCGAGCGCCAGAACGACGGGTCGAGCACGTGGTGGGGCGGCGGGCTGAAAGATGCGGGTGCCGCACCGGTGACCCTGGCGGTGAAGAACCGGGTGGTCTACTCCCCGCACGACTACCCCGCGAGCGTCTACACGCAGCCCTGGTTCTCGGCATCCGGCTATCCCGCCAACCTCGAAGCGGTGTGGGATGCCAACTGGGGTTACCTCGTGCGCAAGAACATCGCTCCCGTGCTGCTCGGCGAGTTCGGCACGAAACTCGAGACGGCCAGCGACCGCGCTTGGCTCGACGCGCTCGTGGGGTATCTCGCGAAGACGAAGATCAGCTACGCCTACTGGTCTTTCAACCCCAACAGCGGCGACACCGGAGGGCTCGTCGGCGACGACTGGCGTACGCCGCAGAGAGCGAAGCTCGCGGCTCTCGCGCCGATCCTGACACCGGCCGCGGCACCGGCACCGCAGCCGAACCCCGCGCCGACAGTGACTCCCCAGCCGACGCCGAAGCCCAGCGCTTCCGCGTCGACGACCCCGAAGCCCACGGCGACGCCGAAGCCCACGGCGACGCCGAAACCGGCCACGCCCAGCGCGTCGCCCACGCCCACCGTACAGCCGGGGGCGAGTTCACCCGCCGGCATCACCGCCGCGTGGGTTCCGCAGAGCACGTGGGGCGAGGGATACGTCGCCGAGGTCACGGTGACGGCCACCGGGCCGGTCAAGAAGTGGTCCGTGTCGTTCGACGCCCCCGGTACCACCGCGGTGTCGAACGCGTGGGGCATGAGCTGCTCCGTCGCCGCGGGCCGGGTGACGTGCACCGGTCGCGACTGGGCGGCTGCGCTCGCGCCCGGTCAGACCGTGCGGGTGGGTCTGCAGGCCGCGGCCACGCGAGCGCCATCCGCTCCGACGCTCACCGTCTCGGCATCCTGAGTCGCCTCCGCGGAATGAGCGGAACCTCATCCATCGCTCGCACATAGCCTCCGCAGGGCTGCGGTGAGGCAAGCGCTGCCTACGATGCGCCGGTGACCGCTGCTTCTCCTCACCTTCCCGCACCGACGCTCCCGCTGGCGTCGACCTTGCGCCGCCCCCGCCGGTGGACCGTCGGTCTCCTGGCCATCGGGCTCGTCTCGCTCGTCCTCACGGGGTGGCAGATATGGGCGGGGGCGCCGAGCGAGTACTACGCATCGATCGCTCTGTCGATGAGCCGATCCTGGTCGAACTTCTTCTTCGGAGCCGTCGACCCCGCCGGGACCGTGACGCTCGACAAGATCCCCGGGTCGTTCTGGATCCCCGCGCTGTTCGTGCGGGCCTTCGGGTATTCGGCGTGGGCGGTGATCCTGCCGAACGCCCTCGCGGCGGTGGCCGCGGCCCTCGTCACCGCCGTCACCGCACGACGCGTCGCGGGAGAACGTGCCGGGCTGATCGCCGGAGCGGTGGTCGCCGTGACGCCGATCCTGGTGGCGGTCGCGCGCTCGAACCAGCCCGAGACGTTCTTCGTGCTCGGTCTGTCGCTGACGGCCTGGGCGGCGGTGCGAGCCGTCCAGGCGCGGAGCCTCGGGTGGCTCACCGCCGCGGGAGCCCTCATCGGCCTGTCGTTCCAGTTCTACGAACTCGAGGCCTGGGCGGTCTGGCCGGCACTGGCCGCCGCGTACCTCTTCACCCGGCAGTCCTGGGGCCGACGGATCGGCCACCTCGCGCTCGCGGGGCTGGTGAGCCTCGCGGCCTCGCTGTGGTGGGTCGCGATCGTCTCGCTCATCCCCGCCGGAAGCCGGCCGTACATCGGCAGCACGATCGCGAACAACCCGTGGGAGATGGTGTTCGGCTACAACGGGCTGGGCCGTTTCTCGGCGACCGCCGACAGCGGAGCCTACGAGTCGTTCACTCCGCCGTTCTCGGGGGAGCCCGGGGTGCTGCGCCTGTTCAACGCCCAGCTCGCGGGCCAGGTGGCGTGGCTCATCCCGGCCGCCGTCGTCGGCCTCATCGTGCTGTGGGTGCTGCGCTTCTCGCGTCCGCTCACGGTGCTGCTGACCGTGTGGCTCGTGACGTTCGCCGCGATGTTCTCGGCCGTCGCGGGAATGCACCAGTTCTACACGGCCTCACTCGCGGTACCGCTCGCTCTCGCGGTCGGCGCCGCGCTCGCCGCGGCACATCGCGCGGGGAAGGTCTGGCCGCAGATGGCGATCGTCTGCGCCGCGGGGGCGACGGCTCTGGGCATCGGCTTCTCCACCGGCGGGTACAGCGTGCCCGTCTCGATCGCCCAGGCGCTTGCGGCGGTCATCGCGATCGTGCTGCTGTCGACGCGTCATCGCGGGCGCCCGGTGGCGACCGTCGCACTGATGGTGGGTCTGCTGCTGACCCCGGCCGTCTGGTCGGCGGTCACCGTCGCGCACCCCAACTCGATCAACCCCGTCGCGGGAGGGGTCTCGGAGAGCTCGGGTTTCGGCGGCCGGGGCTTCGGTGGAGGCGAGTTCGCCGGGGGGATGCCGACCGGCGGGCGCGGTAGTCAAGGAGTGGGTGCCGCGCCCGGTGGCGCAGGAACGCCAGGGCAGGTCTTCGGGCAGGGATCCGGCCGGGGAGGAGCGCCCGGCGGCTCGACCTCGGGGCACACGCGCGGGGGATCGGGTGGGGCGCCGACCGGTGGGGCGGGCTTCGGTGCGGGCGGCGGGGAGGACAATGCCGCACTCCTGTCGTGGTTGCAGGCCCGCAGCGCGGGGTCGACGTACCTGGCCGCGACCTTCGGGGCGCAGTCCGCAGCGCAGTTGATCATCGCTTCGAACGGCGGGTCGTTCCTCCCGATCGGTGGATTCAACGGCACGGACGACGTGCCGACCCTGCAGGCGTTCACCGCGATGGTCGATTCCGGTCAGGTGCGGTACGTCATCGGCGGCGATCAGCGCGGCGGCGGCACGTCCATGGCGGCCGCGGCCACGACCACCGCGTCGTCGCAGATCCGCACCTGGGTGACCCAGCACTGCGCGACCGACGCGTCCGCCCCCGCGACCGTCTACGACTGCGGCTGATTCGGCATTCCCGCGTGGAGCGAGCCCCGAGCACGTCGAGTGTCCGAAACACCCGGACGACTTCGAAAACGCCCCGGGTGTCTTGGACACTCACCACGCGGCGCGGGATGCGCCGCGAAGCACGGCGCGAGATGCCGGCGGGCGGCGCGACAGGCACAGTGCCCGTAGCGTGAGTCAGCGCCCCAGGAAGTCCATGCCGGCCTCGCGGAACGCCCGCGCGCCGGGAGCGTTGACGTGGTGGCGGCCGGGGATGTCGGCGAACTCGCCCCGGGGCAGAAGCCCCGCCAAGTGCTTCGACTGGTCGTGGATGGGGTCTTCCGTTCCCGTAGCGATGAGCACGGGCTGCTGCGGGGGCGACGAGGGATCGGGGTCGGTCTCGCCCAGGCGCATCCCCTCGGCGATCGCGACGAGCGCACGCAGGTCGTTCCCCGGGACGCGTTCAGCGAGCGAGACGTAGCGCAGGGTCGTGGCATCCTGAACCGGTTCTCCGTGGTCGAGGAAAGCGCGAGCCTGGTCGACCCGCAACCGGGCGAGTGGACGACCGTCCGGGATGCCGCCGAGCACGGCGCGCTCGACATGTTCGGGCGCGTCGACGGCGAGCTGCCAGCCGACCCGCCCGCCCAGGGAGTATCCGAGATAGCGCACCTGATCGAGCAGGTACGTGTCGAGCACGGCGACGAGGTCGGAGACCAGCGTGGGCATCGTGTACGACGCGGCGTCGTGCGGCTTGTCGCTCGCGCCGTGGCCGCGCTGGTCGACCGCGATGACGCGGTATCCGGCGCGCAGCAGGTCGCGCACCCATCCGGTGTTCACCCAGTTGTCGCGGGTGCTGGACCCGAAACCGTGGACGCAGAGCACGGGGTCGCCCTCGACGTCGCCCCACGAGTAGGTGGCGAGACGCACGTTGTCGCCGACGATGACGAACTGCGCGGGAGGGACCTCGGTCAGGGCGGGAACGGCATCCATTCCTCCGATCCTGGCAGAGCGAGCCGGCCCGTACGCGGTAGTGGTCATAGTGGTCTCATGGGATATACGCGCGCCGAGCTCGAGTCGTATCGGGATGCCACGCGGCCCGACCTCGTGGAGTCGGGCGTGCGGCTGCTCTTCGTCGGCATCAATCCGGGACTGTGGACAGCGGCGACCGGCACCCCGTTCGCGCGTCCGGGCAATCGCTTCTGGCCGGCGCTGGTGAGGGCGGGGATCCTTCCGCGTCTGCCCGCGTACTCGAAGCCTCTCGGCGACGAGGACCGCCGCATGATCTTCGACGCCGGGGTGGGCGTGTCCAACCTCGTCGCGCGGGCGACCGCGCGGGCCGACGAGCTGTCGCGGGAGGAGCTGCGCGCGGGTGCGGCGTCGCTCGTCGAGCGGGTCGCCGGGTGGCGTCCTCAGGCTGTCGCGGTCGTCGGGCTGACCGCCTACCGTCAGGGGTTCCAGCGGCCCCGCGCGACCGCGGGGCGACAGGAGGAGTCGATCGCGGACGTCCCCACCTGGGTGCTGCCCAACCCCAGCGGGCTGAACGCCCACGACACCGTCGACTCTCTCGCTCGCGCGTACGCCGACCCGGCGCGGGCCGCGGGGGTCATCCGCTGACGCGGGTCTCACGCCGCGGCGGAAGGTGTCACGATGGCAGGATGCCGCCCACCCGACGCCGCGTGATCGCCCTGTTCGCCCTGGCCGCGGTCGTCGCCGCGGGGCTCGTCGTCCACCTCGTGCTGCCCTCGAGCGCCGCGACCGACATCGCGGGGGACGCGCTCTACACGGTCGCGATCTATGCCGGGGTCGTGGTGGTTCTCCCGCGGCTGCGGCCGTTCTTCGTCGGCCTGACCGCCGGAGGGTGGAGCGTCGCCGTCGAGCTGTTCCAGGCCACGGGGATTCCTGTCGAACTGGCGGAAGGGTTCCGGCCCATCGCGCTGGTGCTCGGGACGGGGTTCGACGCGCGCGATCTCGTCGTCTACCTCTGCGCGGCGGTGGTCGCCGTCGGAGCGGATGTCGTCGTCGGGCGTTCGCTGGAGCGCGGCACGGGAGCATCGAGGCTCCTCCCCAGGGGATGACGTCCTCCGTCGGTCGTTCCTCGCCGGTATCGTGACCAGCTCGCGAGAGAAGAGGAGCGGCGATGAGAGTGCGGTTCGAGGGAGACGTCTTCCGCTGGGCAGCACGCAGCGACAGCGACTGGTACTTCGTCGCGCTGCCACCCGAGCCGAGCGCGGAGATCCGCGAAACGCAGACGTACCGCCGCGGCTTCGGCGGGGTGCGGGTCGACGCCACGATCGGCCGCACGACCTTCCGCACCTCGATCTTCCCGCAGGCCGGGGGCGTCTACGTCCTCCCTCTCAAACGCGCGGTGCGCGACGCCGAGGCGATCGACCCCGGGTCGGTCGTGCGGGTCGATCTCTTCGTGCTCGACGCCTGAGCGGTGCCGGTGTTGGTCGCGCTCGCCACCGCCGTGTTCGCCGTGGCCAGCGTCGGACTGGTCGTGGTCGACGTGCGCACCCACCGCTTGCCCGATGCCGTCGTGCTGTCGGCGCTCGTCGTGGTCGCGGGGCTCCTGACAGTCGAAGCCCTTCGCGTGGGCGACACACCGCGCGCGGTCGGCGTCGTCGGGGGTGCGGGAGCGACGTTCGCCGTCGCCCTCGCGCTGCACCTCGGCCGCCCCGGGGCGTTCGGAGGCGGAGACGTCAAGCTCGCCGCTCTCGTCGGCGCGCCGCTCGGATGGTACGGGCCCGAGGCCGTGGCATCCGGTCTGCTCATCGCTCTTCTTCTCGGCGGGGTCGCCGCAGCGGGCGTGCTGCTCGCCGGCGGTCGGCGCGTGCAGATCGCCTACGGCCCCTGGCTGTTGCTGGGCGCGTGGCTGCGCCTGCTGAGCGGCCCCGGAGAGCCGACACCGTCGAGCTGACCTGTCGCTCCCGACCCCGACGGTCAAGCCCGAGGGACTCGCCCCCTCGCGCCGATAGCCTGACCACATGGCTGACCTCATCCGTCGTGTCACGGCGTGGGCGCTGCGGCTCCGTCTTGTGCGCGCGTTCCTCGTCTATTCGGGGGCGCGCGGCCCCATGCTGGCCGACAGTGTGACCTATCGCACCCTGTTCAGCCTGTTCGCTGCGGTGCTCATCGGGTTCTCGTTCGCGGCGATCTGGCTCTCGGGCAATCCCGAGGCGTTCGCGGCGCTCGAGCGCTCGGTCAACAACGTGGTGCCCGGCCTGGTCGGGCCCCAAGGTCTGCTCGATGTCAGCACGCTCGATGCGCCGCGCGAGTTCACCGTCGCGGGGGTCATCGGAACCATCGGTCTGCTCGGCGCCGCGATCGGTGCCGTGGGCTCGTTGCGCTCGGCGCTGCGGCAGATCGCCGGCGTCGCCACCGACGACACGCTCCCCATCCTCGTCATCGTGCGCAACCTCGCGGTCGCGATCGGCATCGGCGTCGCTCTCGTCGGCGCGGCCGTCGTGACCTTCCTCGCCACCGCGGGGCTCACGTTCGTGCGGGAGCTGCTGGGCATCTCCGCCGACTCCTGGATCTCCGCGGTGTTGACCTGGCTGGTCTCGACGGTCGTCGTCCTGGTTCTCGACACGGCCGCCGTGGCCGTGGCCTTCGCCGCCCTCTCGGGCGTCAAGACGCGCCGACCCACGCTCCTACGGGGTGCCCTTCTCGGCGGTGTGGGACTGGTCGTCCTGCAGCAGTTGTCGGGGCTGTTCGTCGGCGGGGCGGGCAACAACCCGCTGCTCGCGACGTTCGCCTCGCTCATCGCCCTGCTGCTGTGGCTGAACCTCTCCAGCCAGGTCATCCTCATCGCGGGCGCGTACATCACCGTCGCCACCGAAGAGGACCACGACCGCGTCCGCGCGAAGTACGGCGCGTCGACCATGATCCAGTTCCGCGTCCGCCGGGCCGAGAAGGCGGTGCGGGCTGCGACCGGCGAGCTCGACGCCGCCCGCGCCGCAGAGGCGAAGGAGCGTGAGAACCTCGCGAAGAACGACCCTGCCGCGGCCGCTCGCGAGGACCGCGCCGAGGCTCGCGCGGGGTCCCCCGATGAGTGAGTCCGCGAGCGGGCTGCTGGCCTCGGGGGAGCGCGTCGCCGCGTACAGCGCCGACGCCGTCCGTGCCGCTGAGAAGCCTCTGCTGGCGGGGGGCCTGCCGCTCATGCGCTGGGCCGCCGCGGCCCTGGCCGACATCGTCGCGCAGCAGCTCGCCGCGCGCCCCGGAAGAGTTCTCGTCCTCGTGGGCGCGGGCGACAACGGAGGAGACGCCCTGTACGCCGCGGCCGACCTCTGTGGCGTCGCCGAGCGAGTCGATGTCGTGCTCGTGCGCGATCGCGTGCACCGAGCGGCGCTCGATGCCGCGGTGGCCGCGGGAGCGCGCGTGCGTTCGGCATCGGAGGTCCGCGGTGAGCTGGCCGAGTACGTGCTCGTGCTCGACGGCATCCTCGGCATCGGTCGTCTGGCGGACCGGCGCCTGCGCGGGGGAGCGCGAGCCCTCGTGGAGTGTGTCCTCGGCCTCGAGAAGCAGCCGCTCGTCGTCGCGGTCGACCTGCCCAGCGGTCTCGATCCCGACGACGGGACAGCGGATGCCGCCGTGCTCGCCGCCGACGTCACGGTCACGTTCGGTGCCCTCAAGTCGGGCCTGGTCCGTGGACGGGGTCCGGAGCTATCGGGACGCGTGCATCTGGTCGACCTGGGGCTTGGTCCGTACCTTCAACTCGCGCATCCCGCCGTCACCGCCTCGGTCGAGGTCGTGCGGGTCACCGCGCCGCAACGCCGGTGACGACGACGCCTCAGCGGGCGTAGCGCTCGACGAACGTCCGCAGCATGCGCGAGGGGAAGGTCACGGGCGCTCGGCGAACGGCGGCCAGCGTCAGGCCGAGTTCGTCCGCCGCGAAGTAGCCGTAAGAGGCGTAGGCATGGATGCGCGTGACGATGCCGTCGAGGTCGAGCTCGGGGTGGAACTGGGTCGCGTAGACGTTCTGCTTGACCCGGAACATCTGCACGGGGCACGTCGGCGACGACGCGAGAAGGGTCGCCGCGGGCGGAAGAGAGCGGATCGCCTCTTTGTGTCCGACGAAGGCGGGGAAGGTCGCGGGGAGGCCTTCGGCGAGCGGATCGGCGCGGCCGGCCGGGGTCAGCGACACATCGACCACGCTGATCGGCTCGGCGAACGTGCCGTCGATGGGCGCGGCGAGGTGCGTCCCCAGGGTGCCGACCCCGTAACAGGCGCCCAGGAAGGGGAGGTCTCGGGCGACGACCTCGTCGACGAGGGCGGCCATCTCGGCTTCGACGCGCTGCTGAACGGCGGATTTCCGCTCGATCGGATCGGAGGCGTTGAAGGGGCTTCCACCGACCAGGATTCCCGACACCTCGTCGAGGTCGAACTCGGGCATCGGATCACGCTCGAGCCGCACGCGGAGCAGTCGCTCGGGCGGCAGACCCGTGAACCGCAGGAAGAGGGCGTACTCCTCGTCGGCCGGCTGGTTCTCGGCGCGCGTCGCCAGCAGCACGAAAGGGCGGTCGCCGGGCAGATCGGTCGAGGTCACTCCAGCGATTGTAGGTCAGCGCTGTCAAGGCGCCGGGCGGTGTCGGTGCCGCGGTCTACGCTGGCGTCATGGCTATTGCACGACTGACCGGAGGCCCGCTCGACGGGCAGGTGCTCCCTCTCGAGAACGAGTCCGACGACACGCTGATCATGCCCTACAGCGAGGGCCAGCTGGTGTACCGACGCGACGGCGGCCTCGCGAACGAGGGCGAGTCCGATGGACCCACCGAGGCCGTCTTCGTCTACGCGGAAGAGACCGAAGACATCAACCCCGACGCCGACGGACGCGACGATTGAGCGGAGCCCCGAGCGGGTCGTCGAACGTCGAGATCGAGTCGAAGTACGACGTCGACGATGAGACGCCCCTTCCCGACTGGGCGGCCCTTCCGGGCGTGACGCGGGTCGGCAGCCCCGAGCCACGCGATCTGGACGCACGCTACCTCGACACCGCCGACGCCGACCTGGCGCGGGCGGGGATCGCGGTCCGCCGACGCACGGGTGGCCCCGACGCCGGATGGCACGTGAAGGGTCCCGTCGAAGGCGCCGGGCGCAGCGAGACGCAGTGGCCGCTCGAGGACGCCACCGATTCCGACACCGATCCGGTGGTGCCCGAAGCGATTCGGCATGCCGTCGCCGCGGTCGCGACGCCACCGTTCACGCCCCTCGCCCGCGTGCGAAATCGCCGCACGGCCTACGCCCTGCTCGACGCCGACGGGAACGAGGTCGCCGAGTTCGTCGACGATCGCGTCCGTGCGCGCGACGAGCGACGCGGTGTGGAGTCCGCGTGGCGGGAATGGGAGGTCGAGCTCGGTCCCGCAGCTCCCACCGACGACGAGGGCCGCAAGGCGTTCTTCGCGGCGGTCGATGCGGCGGTGTTCGCTGCGGGCGGCCGCCCCGCGGCATCCGGATCCAAGCTCGCGCGCGCTCTGGGACACTGACCCCTTCGCGCCACGCGTACCCGGGGCGTCTGCCCGACGACACGGTTGTTTCGCGCAGCCGAGACGTCGAGCAGGCGCCCTCTCGCGTTCATGCCCGCGGAGACGACGAAGGCCCGCCCGGTCGAACCGGGCGGGCCTTCGTGCGTCACGCGATCAGAGGTTGATCATGTGTCCCGTCAGGCCGTGGAAGGCCTCCTGCAGACCCTCCGACAGCGTCGGGTGGGTGTGCACGTTGCGGGCCGCCTCGAGGGCCGTGAGGTCCCACTTCTGGGCGAGGGTGAGTTCGGGCAGCAGCTCGGACACGTCGGGGCCGATGAGGTGGCCGCCGATGAGCTCGAGCGTCTCGGCGTCGGCGACGAGCTTGACGAAGCCGACGGGCTCGCCCAGGCCGTTGGCCTTGCCGTTGGCCGAGAAGGGGAACTTCGCGACCTTGATGTCGTGACCGGCGTCGCGAGCCTGCTGCTCGGTGAGGCCGAACGAGGCGACCTGCGGGTTGCAGAAGGTCGCGCGCGGCATGTTGCGGTAGTCGCCGAGGGTCTGCGTCTCGGCGCCGGCGATGGTCTCGGCGGCCACGACGCCCTGCGCCTCGGCCACGTGGGCCAGCTGCAGCTTCGCGGTGACGTCGCCGATCGAGTAGATGTGCGGGACGTTGGTGCGCATGTGGTCGTCGATCTCGATGGCGCCGCGCTCGGTGAGCTTCACGCCGGTGTTCTCGAGACCGAAGCCGTCGACCTTGGGAGCGAAGCCGATCGACATGAGCACGCGGTCGGCGTCGATCGAGCCGGTCGAGCCGTCTTTCGCGGTGTAAGCGACGGTGACCTTGTCGCCGTGGTCGGTCACAGAGTCGACCTTGGTCGAGGTGAGGATGTCGACGCCGTAGCCCTTGTACTGCTTCTGGATCTCTTTCGAGACCTCGGCGTCTTCGTTCGGGAGGGCACGGTCGAGGAACTCGATGATCGTGACCTTCACGCCGTAGTTCGTCATGACGTAGGCGAACTCCATACCGATGGCGCCGGCGCCGACGATGACGATCGACTCGGGGAGCTCGCGGGTGAGGATCTGCTCCTCGTAGGTCACGACGTTCTCCGACAGGCTGACGCCGGGGAGCAGGCGGACGGTGGAGCCGGTGGCGATGATCACGTTGTCGAAGGTGACCTGCTCCTTCGAGCCGTCGGTCAGCGCCACGTCGAGCGTGTGGTCGTCGGCGAAGAAGCCGCGGCCCTCGTACTCGGTGACTTTGTTCTTCTTCATCAGGTAGTGGATGCCCTTGACGTGGCCGGCGGCGACGCTGCGCGAGCGGTCGAACGCCTTGCCGAAGTCGAAGGTGACATCACCCGAGATGCCGAACAGGTCGGCCTTCGCGTGGAACGTGTGCGCGAGGTCGGCGTTGCGCAGGAGGGCTTTGGAGGGGATGCAGCCCACGTTGAGGCACACACCGCCCCAGTACTTCTCTTCGACGATCGCGACCGACAGTCCGAGCTGTGCGCCGCGGACGGCGGCGACGTACCCGCCGGGACCCGCACCAAGAATGACCAGATCGTAATGAGGCATGGTTCCAGCCTATCGCCCGGTGCCGCCGCCGCCGGCGGTCTTGCGACCCGCGCGCGAGGCGAAGACGTAGACGAGGACGCCGGCCACGACCACCAGGAGGACGGCGAGCAGGATCCACGGCAGGGGGGACGTTTCCGAGGTGTTCTCGGTCGGCGCGGCGGTGTCCTCCGTCGGGGCCGAAGCTGAGGCGCTCTCGGCGGGCGTGGGGCTCGCCGAGGCCGTGGGGGTCGCGGTCGCGGTGGTGGTGGGGGCGGCCGCAGGGACGGTGAAGGCGAAGTCGCCGTCGATGGGGTGCCCGTCGCTCGAGACGACGCGCCACTTCACGGTGACGGTCCCGGATGCCGGCCCCGCCAGGGCCTGCGTCACCTCGGCGCCCGAGACGGTCGGGGCGCCGTTCGCGAGCGAGACTCCGGAGGAGTCGGTGACCTCGATGACGGTCGCCCCGGCGTCGGTGAGGATGTCGGCGCTGTACGAGAAGGTGATCTGCGCGGGCAGCGATTCGAGCGTCGCGCCGGCGGCGGGGTCCGTCGAGACGAGTTCGTCGTGGGCGGCGGCGGGCAGTGCCGGCACGAGGAGGGCCGCTGCCGCCAGCAGGCCGGCGGCCAGGATGGCGGGAAGGGTACGTCTGCGAGGCGTCTCGATGGAAGTCACGCATCGAGCCTAGCCAGGGTGAACGCGGCCGGGCCGGGGCGTGCACGGGACCCCGGCGGCCGTCCGGGCGGTCCGGGGTGAAGACGGCGCGCCGACAGCAGGTGATGCGGACTCGACAGGGGCACGTTCGGGTCGATAGGTTCGAGTGTCTCGTCGACCGCCTCCGCATCCCCCAAACCGCGGTGTCCCGGTTTCGGCGAATACAGACACATCACGCCTCACCATGGCCTGCTCGAAGTCGGTCGACCCCGCCGCTGGCGACCGATCGGTTATGGTGAATATGAAGGAGAAGCCGTGGACGAGACCAGCCGATTCGAGCGAGACGAGATCCGGCGCGCGGCCGATGCCGCCGCAGCCGGTGGTTCGCACGACACGACCCAGACCCACGACGCCGACCTGTCGTTCGTGCCCTTCGGGGCCGACCTCACCGAGGCGGAGCTCGAGGCGATCGAGGCTCTCCCCTCGGGGGCTGCCCTGCTCATCGTGCGCTCCGGCCCGACGACCGGCGCTCGTTACCTCCTCGACACCGACGTGACCACCGTCGGGCGTCACCCCGAGGCCGACCTCTTCTTCGACGACGTCACCGTCTCGCGTCGGCACGCCGAGATCCTTCGCTCCGGCAGTTCGTTCGAGATCGTCGACCAGCGCTCGCTCAACGGCAGCTATGTCAACGGCGAGCGCGTCGACCGCTCGGCTCTCGTCAACGGCGCCGAGGTGCGCATCGGCAAGTTCCGTCTCAACTTCTTCGGCTCGCCGGTCGACCTGCCCGCGGCAGAGCACTGATGGCGGCAGCCCCCTCCCGTAGTCGACAGGCGGCTGCGGGGCTGCTCAGCATCGGGCAGGTGCTCGCGCGGCTGACCCCCGACTTCCCGGCACTCACTTCGAGCAAGCTGCGCTTTCTCGAGGTGCAGGGGATCGTGTCGCCGACGCGCACGGAGTCGGGCTATCGCAAGTTCTCGCCCGCCGACCTCGAGCGCCTGCGTCTCGCGCTCACCCTGCAGCGCGACCACTACCTTCCGCTCGTCGTCATCCGCGACTACCTCGCCGATCTCGATGCGGGGCGCAACCCGGCACCGCCCACCTCGATTCCGTCCATGACGAGCGCTCCGCGCCGCTATCGCCGCGAAGAGCTCTTGTCCGCCGCGGGTGCACGCCCGCAGCTCCTGAACGACGCCGTCAGCACGGGCGTGATCGCCGGTGCCGACACCTATTCCGAGCAGACCGTCACGCTGCTGCGGGCACTCGTGGCCCTCGATCGCCACGGCATCGAGCCGCGCCACATCCGCTCGCTCCGCCAGAGTGCGGAGCGCGACGTCTCGCTGGTGGAGTCGGCGCTGTCGGCCCTGCTGCGGCGCCCCGACGCGCCGTCCCGGGCCCGTGCAAGCGAGCTCGCACCCGAGCTCGCGGCTCGTCTCGACGAAGTGCGGACCATGTTCGTGCGCGACGCTCTCGAGCGCATCCTGTCCTGATCGCGACACGCCGCGGCCCTCGGAGCGGATGTCATTGCCGGGGGACCTCCGCTGATCTAGCGTGGAGGAAACGAACCGATGAGGAGGACGCGAGCATGAACGCTGGCGACGCGCTCGGTGAACCTCGGTTCGCCGCTGATCTCCTCTTCACCGACGGTCTGCCCGAGATGGACGACGACACCGGTTACCGCGGAGCCGTCGCTGCACGTGCCGCCGGTATCACCTACCGCCAGCTCGACTACTGGGCCCGCACCGAACTCGTCGTCCCGACGGTGCGCGGGGCGAGCGGTTCGGGTTCGCAGCGCCTCTACGGGTTCCGCGACATCCTCGTGCTCAAGCTCGTCAAGCGCCTTCTCGACACCGGCATCTCGCTGCAGCAGATCCGCACGGCGGTCGAGCAGCTCCGCGCCGCGGGTATCCGCGACCTCGCCGGCACCACGCTCATGAGCGATGGAGCGTCGGTCTATCTGTGCACCTCGAACGACGAGGTCATCGACCTCGTCAGCCGCGGCCAGGGCGTCTTCGGGATCGCCGTCGGCAAGGTCCTTCGCGAGGTCGAGTCGACGTTGGTCGACTTCGAGAGCGCGACCCCCGACGCCGTCGACGAGCTCGCCGCCCGTCGCGCCGCGCGCACCGCCTGACAGCGGCCCCGACTCCACGGTTCCCGGATGCCATGGCATCCGGGATTCTCCTCGTGGGCAAGGTCGTTCCGTGTCGACGAGGTCTGGAGCGGCGGAGAACGCATTCTCCCGCGATGACGCGTTTCCGAAACGGGAGACGCCGTCCGGCTGCGGGGCAGCGGGACGGCGTCTGACGGGACTTCTGCTCAGGCCTGGGGCGCTTCGTTGTCGACGGGGATGCGGCCGGTGCGGACGATCCGGTCGAGCAGCGCGTCGAAGTCTGCGGCGAGCTCCTGCGCCGAGTCGCCGGGCCAGACGTGCAGCGGCTTGGCCGCTCCCTGCGCCTGCTGGAGCGAGGTGCGCTCGGGCAGCTGCGGGTTGAGCACGAGAGGGCCGAACATATCGCGCAGTTCCTTGATGCGGAACTGGTGCTCGATCGACTGGGGGCGCACGCGGTTGACCACGACACCGAGGGGTTGAAGACGCGGCGAGAGGCCGCGACGGATCTCCTCGATCGCGCGGAGGGCGCGATCGGCGGCGGCCACGGAGAACAGACCCGGCTCGGTGACCACCACGACGCGATCGCTCGCCGCCCACGCGGTGCGCGTGAGGGCGTTGAGCGAGGGGGCGCAGTCGATCAGCACGAGGTCGTAGTCGGCCTCGATCGTCGCCAGGGCCTCTTCGAGCTTCCAGACATCGCGGACGCTGGGGTGCGGACCGTCGAAGTTGATCGCCGAGGGGCTGCCGATGAGCACGTCGATCGTGCCCGGATGCACCTTCGCCCACCCGCTGGAGGTGATCGCCTGTCGGACGACCTTCTCTTTCGGGTTGGCCAGGACATCGGCGATGTTGAGCCGACCGGCGACCTGGATGTCCATCCCGGTCGACACGTCGGACTGAGGGTCGAGGTCGACGACGAGAGTGCGGACGCCACGTGCGAAGGCCGCGGAAGCCAGCCCGAGTGTCACGGTCGTCTTGCCGACCCCGCCTTTGAGAGAGCTGACGGAGAGTACGTGCACGAGAGTCCACGTTACCGTCCCCTAGGCTGTGAGCACATTCAGCTCCGCCAGCTTGACGTGAGGTGCGCATGTTCTCGAAAATCCTGGTCGCCAATCGCGGAGAGATCGCGATCCGCGCCTTCCGCGCTGCATACGAGATCGGAGCCCGCACCGTCGCGGTGTACCCGTACGAGGATCGTGCTTCCCTCCACCGCCTGAAGGCCGACGAGGCCTATCAGATCGGGGAGCGAGGCCACCCGGTCCGCGCCTATCTCGATGTCGACGAGATCATCCGCGTCGCGCGCGAGTGCGGTGCGGATGCCATCTACCCGGGTTACGGCTTCCTCTCCGAGAACCCGGAGCTCGCCGAGAAGGCGGCCGCCCACGGCATCACCTTCATCGGACCTCCCGCCGAGGTGCTCGCGATGGCCGGCAACAAGGTGACCGCGAAGGAACACGCGATCTCCGCCGGAGTGCCGGTGCTGCGCTCGACCCCGGCGTCGGACGATATCGACGACCTGCTCGCTCAGGCCGACGACATCGGGTTCCCCGTCTTCGCGAAGGCCGTCGCCGGCGGGGGCGGGCGCGGCATGCGGCGGGTGGAGTCGAAGGGTGAACTCGCCCCCGCGCTGGCCGAGGCCATGCGTGAGGCCCAGAGCGCCTTCGGCGACCCGCGCATGTTCCTCGAACAGGCCGTCCAGCGTCCGCGCCACGTCGAGGTGCAGATCCTCGCGGATGCCGCGGGCGAGACGGTGCACCTGTTCGAGCGCGACTGTTCGGTGCAGCGGCGGCACCAGAAGGTCATCGAGATCGCGCCCGCGCCGAACCTCGACCCCTCGGTCCGCGACGATCTGCACCGCTATGCCATCGCGTTCGCCCGCTCGATCGGCTACCAGAACGCCGGAACCGTCGAATTCCTGCTCGAGACCGCGGGCCCGCGCACCGGCGAGGTCGTCTTCATCGAGATGAACCCGCGCATCCAGGTCGAGCACACGGTCACTGAAGAGGTCACCGACGTCGATCTCGTGCAGTCGCAGATGCGGATCGCCGCGGGCGCCACGCTCGCCGACCTGCACCTGCAGCAGGACGACATCCGCCTGCGTGGTGCGGCGCTGCAGTGCCGCATCACGACCGAAGATCCCACGCAGGGGTTCCGCCCCGACACCGGAATGATCACGACGTACCGTTCGCCCGGTGGGGCCGGCATCCGTCTCGACGGAGGCACGACCGCCGCGGGTTCGCAGGTGAGCCCGCACTTCGACTCGATGCTGTCGAAGCTCACGTGCCGAGGCCGCGACTTCGAGGCGGCGGTGTCCCGCGCGCGTCGGGCCCTCGCCGAGTTCCGCATCCGCGGTGTCTCGACGAACATCCCGTTCCTTCAGGCCGTTCTCGACGACCCCGCCTTCGTCGCGGGCGATCTCAGCACGTCGTTCATCGACGAGCGTCCCGGTCTGCTGAAGGGCCGCGAATCGAAGGACCGCGGCACCAAGATCCTCTCGTGGCTCGTCGACACGACCGTCAACCGCCCCCACGGGGAGAACCCGCTCTCGATCGACCCGAGCGCGAAACTGCCCGCACTCGATCTGGTCGCCCCGGCTCCGGCGGGCTCGCGCCAGCGGCTTCATGAACTCGGCCCGATCGGCTTCGCGAAGGCCCTGCGCGAGCAGACCGCCCTCGCCGTCACCGAGACGACGTTCCGCGACGCGCACCAGTCGCTGCTCGCCACGCGGGTGCGCACGCGCGATCTCGTACGGGTCGCCCCCTACGTCGCACGTCTGACACCCGGACTCCTGTCCGTCGAGGCGTGGGGCGGAGCGACCTACGACGTCGCGCTCCGCTTCCTCGGCGAAGACCCGTGGGAGCGCCTCGATGCGCTGCGCGAGGCCCTGCCGAACGTGGCGATCCAGATGCTCCTCCGTGGCCGCAACACCGTCGGCTACACCCCGTACCCCACGGAGGTCACCGATGCCTTCGTGGCCGAGGCCGTGGCATCCGGAGTCGACATCTTCCGCATCTTCGATGCGCTCAACGACGTCTCGCAGATGCGGCCGGCGATCGACGCGGTGCTGCGCACCGGCACCGCCGTCGCCGAAGTGGCCTTCTGCTACACCGGCGACCTGCTGGATCCCGCCGAAGACCTGTACACGCTCGACTACTACCTGCGTCTGGCGGAGCAGATCGTCGACGCGGGCGCGCACGTGCTCGCGATCAAGGACATGGCGGGACTTCTGCGCCCCGCGGCCGCGGCGACGCTCGTCTCGGCCCTGCGCGAGCGCTTCGACCTGCCGGTCCATGTGCACACGCACGACACCGCGGGCGGGCAGCTCGCGACCCTGCTGGCCGCGTCGGCCGCGGGAGCGGATGCCGTCGATGCGGCGTCGGCGCCCATGGCGGGAACGACGAGCCAGCCGTCGCTGTCGGCGCTCGTCGCCGCCCTCGCGCACACCGATCGCGACACGGGTCTCGACCTCGCGGCCGTGAGCGACCTCGAACCGTACTGGGAGGCCGTGCGTCACCTGTACCGCCCGTTCGAGTCGGGGCTGGCGGGCCCCACCGGGCGCGTCTACCGGCACGAGATCCCCGGCGGGCAGCTGTCAAATCTGCGCCAGCAGGCGATCGCCCTGGGGCTCGCCGACGACTTCGAACTCATCGAGGATATGTACGCCGCGGCGAACCGCATCCTCGGGCGCGTGCCGAAGGTCACGCCTTCGTCGAAGGTCGTGGGCGACCTCGCCCTGCACCTCGCTGCGGTCAAGGCCGACCCCGACGACTTCGAGCAGCACCCCGACACGTACGACGTGCCCGACTCCGTCGTGTCGTTCATGGCGGGCGAGCTCGGTGACCTGCCCGGCGGGTGGCCCGAGCCCTTCCGCTCGAAAGTCCTCGCCGGTCGGGATGCGAAGGTGGGCACGACCCCGCTGACCGACGACGATCAGGCCGCCCTCGCGGGGGAGTCCGCCGACCGGCGCGCCCGCCTGAACCGGCTGCTGTTCCCCGGGCCGACACGCATCTTCGAGCAGGCCCGCGAGACGTACGGCGATCTCAGCGTGCTCGACACGGCCGATTATCTCTACGGACTGCGTTCCGGAGGCGAGCACACCGTCGAGATCGAGCGGGGCGTGCAGCTCTTCGTCGGGCTGGAGGCCGTCGGTGAGGCCGACGACAAGGGCATGCGGACCGTGATGACGACGCTGAACGGTCAGCTGCGCCCGGTCTTCGTGCGCGATCGTTCGATTGACGTCGAGGCGCGCCAGGCCGAGAAAGCCGACACCTCGAAGCCCGGGCAAATGGCAGCGCCGTTCTCGGGGGTCGTGACGATGAAGGTGTCGGCAGGCGATCGCGTCTCACTCGGTCAGGCGGTGGCGTCGATCGAGGCCATGAAGATGGAAGCGGCCATCACCGCGACCGTCGACGGCGTGGTTGAACGCGTCGCGATCGGTACCACACAACAGGTGGAAGCAGGAGATCTTTTGCTGGTAATCCGTCAAGCGCAGTAGCCTGGGAGGGGGCGCTTTCGCGCCCTCTTCCCGTTTGGAGACTGCAGTGACCCCCGACCGCACCGACGCGAACCCCGACGAGAACGCCGAGCACGGCGTGCTCGAGGACGGCGGGAACCTCGATACAGCCAGCATCACGATCCTCGGCGGACACATCGCGCAGGTCAATGTCGACCTTCCCGTGACCGGCGACGATGACGACCTCGACGACGACGTGATCGAAGATGAGATCCCCCTCGACGAGGCCGATCTCGCCGCCCTCGACGCCCCGCGCCTCCCCTCTGCCGCGCCCGCCGACGATCACGCCGACGTCGTTCACCACCCGCACCTCGAGCAGATTCCGACGGGTGACATCATCATCGAGCCGCATCACACCGACACCGACGAGGAGTCGTTCGCCGACGACGACGTGCACGACGCGGAGATCGTCGACGAGACGCCCCGTGGCGGCTCCGAGCACGAGATCCCGGATGCCGATCACCCGGCCGCCGAAGAGAGCGTCGGCGACGAGGTTCCTCTTCGCGCGACCGCCGAGACCTCGGACGACCTGCCGGGAGCGGACGGACTCGCGGAGGGGGCGGACGAGTCCCGCGTGGCGGCCGAAGCCGAGAACCTTCCCGCCGACGACCCGGCGGGAGCGGACGACCGCTCCGACGACGACGTGCCCGCGCAGAGCGATCCGGTGGAGACCGAGCGGCGGACCGATGATCGCGCGGGTGCCGAGATCGTCGACGACGTCGAACTGCTCGAGGCGGACGCGGCCGAACCGGTGGACGCGTTCGACGACGTCCCCCTCGGAGCGCACGACCTCGAGCACGATCACGCGTCGGTCGATCCGGAAGAGCCCGGCACGCACGACGAGCCCGCGACGTACGGCGAGGCCGCAGACATCGCGGAACCGCTGACGCGCGCGCCCTGGATTCCCGCGGCCTCGGACGAGGCGGAGGCCGGCAGCTCCGGCATCGGCGAGGCGCACGAGCTCGAGCCGGGGGATGCCACTCCCGAAGACGCGGAGCCCTCCCACCCCGAGCCGGAAGATGTCGCCGACGACGGCGCCGATGACGCAGAGGTCGAGGAGACCAAGATCGTGGCACAGACGCCCGCAGACGCCACGCAGCCGGTCGACGCGCCGCGCCCGGAAGCCGCGGCCGAGCCGCAGACCGCCGCTTCGACGGCCGCCGCCGAGATCGAGGCCGATGCCGCCGTCGCACGGGCCGGTCTCGAGGCCGCCCCGGCCTCCGCCCCGGCACCGACCACGCGCGCCGAGCGCGCCGCGACGGGCGTCATCGGAACGATCCCGCTCACGCGCCGCGGCGCCCAGCAGGCCGACGACGCCGCCCGCGTCGATCGCTCGCATTCGCTGGAACGCGTGCGCACGCCGGCCCCCGAGGTCACGCTCGCCTCGAAGCGCATCGGGCAGATCGACGACGCGCGCGAGAGCTCCGATCTGCTCACCGCCGACCGTCTGCTCGACCCGCGGCAGATCACGCGTCCGGAGCCCGAGGGCCTGTGGCAGCAGCTGGTCTACTCGGTCTCGCGCCACCGCATCAACCTGGGTGACGGTCGTCGCGCCCGCCAGCGCAAGGATCTCGACCGTCGGATCGCCGCACCGCTCGCCGGCGGCGCTCGGTTCGTGCCGGTGCTCTCGCGCAAGGGCGGCGTGGGCAAGACCACCGTCACTTCGCTGTTGGGCATGGCCCTGGCAGACGCCCGCGACGACCGCATCATCGCGGTCGACGCCAACCCCGACCGCGGTACGCTCGCCGACCGCGTGGGTCGCGCGAACGGCCGCACGGTTCGCGACCTCGTGCGTTCCCACGACGAGATGGTCGGCTACAACGACGTCTCGTCGATCGTGGCACGCGATGCCACGCGTCTCGACGTGCTGGCATCCGACTCCGATCCGCGGGTGTCGGAGGCCTTCAGCGACGAGGACTACCGCCAGGTCGCCGACGTCGCCGCGCACTACTACTCGATCGTCCTGACCGATACAGGCACGGGGATCGTGCACTCGGTCATGGGTGCCACGCTCGAGCTGGCCGACACACTGGTCATCGTCGCGGGTCTCTCGGTCGATGAGGCGCGCCTGGCGTCGGAGACACTGACCTGGCTCGAGACCAACGGGTACGCATCGCGCGTCCGCGACGCCGTGGTGGTGCTCAACACCTCTCGCCCCGGCACGCCGCTGGTGCGCGAGAACGAGCTCGAGGCGCACTTCCGCTCGCGTGTGCGCACGGTCATCCGCATGCCGTACGACGCCCGCATCGCCGCGGGCAGCGCCATCACTTTCCGCGAACTCCAGCCCTCGACCCGACAGGCCGCGCGCGATCTCGCCGCCGCCGTCGTCGAAGGCCTGCGCACCCCGGCGGCCGCCGCATGACCGTCCGCCCGATCCGCCTGTTCGGCGACCCCGTCCTGCGCGCGACGAGCGCGCCCATCGAACAGATCGACGACGGCATCCGTGCTCTCGTCCAGGACCTCGTCGATACCGTCGAGCTCCCCGGGCGCGCGGGCGTCGCGGCCCCGCAGATCGGTGTGGGGCTGCGCGCCTTCAGTTACAACATCGACGGTGATATTGGCTACGTACTGAACCCCGTGCTCGTCGAGACGCGCGGAGAACCGCAGCCGGTGGGCGAGGGCTGCCTCTCGGTACCGGGTCTGTGGCATGACGCGCTCCGCTACCCGTGGGCGAAGGTCGTCGGGATGGACCTCGACGGCAACGAGGTCGTCCTCGAGGGCGAGGGGCTGCTCGCCCAGGCCCTGCAGCACGAGACCGACCACCTCGACGGCATGCTCTACCTGTCGCGCCTGTCACCCGAGACCCGCCGCGAGGCCATGCGCCAGGTGCGCGAGAGCGACTGGTTCTGACCTGATCTCTGCAGAAGGGCCCGGATGCCGGCATCCGGGCCCTGTGTCTGCCCCCGCTCGTCACGAGAACAGGAGGGCGCGACGAGAACAAGCCGGTTCGAGGCGATCGTCCCGTATCCGTGACATCTCCTATTCTCGCGACGCGAAACGGCCCGGCCCCGCGAGGGAACCGGGCCGTCGTCGTCGCGCGTGTCAGGGAAGAGACACGTTGGTCGTGTTGACCGGCACCGCGTAGATGTCCTCGATCGCGTCGGCGAAGTCCGACGTGATGACGTTGCGCTTGATGCTCATCTTCGGGGTGAGGTGGCCGCTGGCCTCGGTCCATTCGGTCGGCAGGATCGTGAACTTGCGAATCGACTCCGCGCGCGAGACCCGCGTGTTGGCGCGGTCGATCGCGCCCTGCACCTCGGCGCGGACCTTGTCGTTCTCGGCCGCCTCGGTGAGCGGCATGTCGGCGGGGAGGCCGTTGTTCGACAGCCACGTCGGCAGCATCTCGGTGTCGAGCGTGACCAGCGCCGCGATGAACGGCTTGTGGTCGCCCACCACGACGACCTGGCCGACGATGGGATTGGCGCGGATCGGATCCTCGAGGGCCGCGGGAGCGACGTTCTTGCCGCCGGCGGTGACGATGATCTCTTTCTTCCGTCCGGTGATGGCGAGGAAACCGTCGCTGTCGAACGCGCCGATGTCGCCCGTTTTGAACCACTCTCCGTCGAAGGCCTCGGCCGTGGCCTCGGGGTTCTGCCAGTACTCCCGGAACACGTTGATGCCCCGCACTTGGATCTCGCCGTCATCGGCGAGACGGATGCCGACACCCGGCAGCACGGGACCGACGGTGCCGATCTTCGACTTGGTGGCGAGGTTCACGGTGGCCGGTGCGGTGGTCTCGGTGAGGCCGTAGCCCTCGAGGATCACGACGCCGAGGCTGCGGAAGAAGTGGCCCAGGCGAGTACCGAGAGGAGCCGACCCCGACACCGCGTAGACGATGTTGCCGCCCATGGCATCCCGGAGCTTGGAGTAGACCAGCTTGTCGAAGAGCGCGAACTTGATCTTGAGCAGCAGGGGGATCGGCTTCCCCTCCTGCAGGCGCTGGGAGTGCTCGATCGCGGCGTCGGCGGCGGCTCGGAAGATCTTGCCTTTGCCACCCGCCTCGGCCTTCTGCTCGGCGGAGTTGTAGACCTTCTCGAACACGCGGGGGACCGCGAGCAGGAAGGTGGGGCGGAAGCTGCCGAGTGCCGGGAGCAGCTGCTTCGTATCGGGCTGGTGGCCCGTCTTCACGCCCGCGTGCACGTTCAGCAGCGAGATAAAGCGTGCGAACACGTGCGCCGTGGTGATGAACAGCAGGGTCGAAGCGCCAGGGGTCTCGACGACCTCGTGCAGCGACTTCGCGGAGTTGCGCGCCAGCTCGACGAAGTTGCTGTGGACGAGCACGCAGCCCTTCGGGCGACCGGTGGATCCCGAGGTGTAGATGAGAGTCGCGACATCGGAGGCCTTCGCCAGGTGGCGGCGGCGCTCGATCTCTTCGTCGGTGATGTGCGTGCCGCCCGCGACGAGCGCGTCGAGAGCGCCCGAGTGCATCGCCCACACGTCGCGGACGAGGGGAAGGTCGCTGCGCACCTCGTCGAGACGCTCGGCGTGATCGGTCGACTCGACGACCACGGCGATCGCGCCGGAGTCCGACAGGATCCACGAGATCTGCGACGGCGAGCTGGTCTCGTAGACCGGGACCATGATGGCGCCGGCGTAGAACAGCGCGAAGTCGACCAGGGTCCAGTCGTAGGTGGTGCGGGCGATGAACCCCACCTTCTCGCCGGGCTGGATGCCGGCGGCGACGAAGCCTTTCGCGAGGGCGATGACCTGCCGTTCGAATTCGACGGCGGTGACATCGCGCCATCCGTCTCGGTCGGGAACCGCGAACAGCGGTCGGTCGGGGGTGGCGCGGACGCGGTCGGCGAGCAGGTCGGACGCGTTCGCGTCGGGTTCTGCGGGAATGAGGGCGGGTTGATCGAACTGGATCACGGCAACTCCTTTGGCACCGGAAGAACGTCGAGCTGTGGGACGAGTCTATCCGCACCGAGGCGCTCTGCCCCGGGAGCGCAGCGCATCGTCGTCGGTTGCACGGCATGGCTAGACTTCTCCGGGCCGAGCCGCACGGTGGGCCCGGAAGGGAGCGCGGTGCGCAACGTCGGCATCGATATCGGGGGAACGAAGATCGCGGGGGGCGTCGTCGACGAAGACGGCACCATCGTCGAGAAGCTTCGAGTCGACACTCCCATCGACCCCTCGGCTCTCGTGGATGCCGTGGTCGACATGGCCGATCACCTGCGCCGGGCACACGAGATCCACGCGATCGGCGTGGCCGCGGCCGGTTTCATCAGCCGCGACCGCAGCACCGTGATCTACGCACCGAACATCGACTGGCGCGACGAGCCCCTCCGTGCGCGCCTCGAGCAGCGCCTCGACGCCTCGGTCACGATCGAGAACGACGCGAACGCGGCGGGCTGGGGGGAGTACCGCTTCGGCGCCGGCCGAGGCGTGCGCGACATGGTCATGCTCACGATGGGCACCGGCGTCGGCGGCGCCGTCGTCACCGACGGCGAACTCTTCCGCGGCGGGCACGGCATCGGTGCCGAGCTCGGTCACATGCGGTTCGTGCGTGGCGGCCACCCCTGCGGATGCGGACAGAACGGCTGCCTCGAGCAGTACGCGTCGGGGCGCGCGCTGCAGCGCGAGGCCAACGCGATCGCCGACGAGGGCGGCATCGGCGCGGCCCTCGCGGCCGTTCGCGAAGAGCGGGGCGCGATCCCCGGGCCCGCCGTCTCGCGCCTCGTCCTGGCCGGAGATCCCGGGGCCGTCGAGGCTCTCCGTCGCGTCGCCACCGCCCTGGGCGAGGCGTGCGGCGGTTTCCAGGCCGTTCTCGATCCCGAGGTCTTCGTGATCGGCGGGGGAGTGGCGCAGCTGGGCGCCGACCTGCTCGAGCCCGTGAAGCTCGCGTACGAGACCTCCCTCCCGGGGTACGGTGAACGTCCGGTCGCGGAGTTCGCGATCGCACGCCTGGGCAACGATGCCGGTCTCATCGGGGTCGCGGACCTCGCCGGGAAGGAGCGCTGACGATGTTCTACTGGCTCATGAAGTACGTGGTGATCGGACCGGTGATCAAGGCCGTGTTCCGTCCGTGGATGGTGGGCCGGCGCAACATCCCCGTCGAGGGGGCCGCGATCCTCGCGAGCAACCACCTGTCGTTCTCCGACTCGATCTTCCTGCCGCTCATGATCGACCGCCGCATGGCGTTCCTCGCCAAGAGCGACTACTTCACCGGTAAGGGCCTCAAGGGGTGGGCCACCCGCATGTTCTTCACCGCGACGGGCCAGCTGCCCATCGACCGATCGGGGGGCAAGGCGTCGGAGGCCTCGCTCAACACGGGCCTCGGCGTGCTCGGGCGCGGCGAGCTGCTCGGCATCTATCCCGAGGGCACGCGCAGCCCCGACGGCACCCTGTACCGCGGCCGCACGGGCATCGCTCGGATGGCGCTCGAAGCGCACGTCCCGGTCGTCCCCGTCGTCATGGTCGACACCGGCGCCGTCATGCCCATCGGGCGGCGTCTGCCCCGCGTGGGGCGCGTCGGCATCGTGATCGGCGAGCCCCTCGATTTCTCGCGTTTCGAAGGGATGGAAGGCGATCGTTACGTTCTCCGCTCCGTCACCGACGAGATCATGGTGGCCCTGCAGCGTCTCGGCGAGCAGCGCTACGAAGACGTCTACGCCTCGACCGTCAAGGACCGTCTCGCCGCGTCACAGGCGGCGAAGGCGCCGGTCTCCCGCCACTAGACTTCAGGGGTGAATCAGCAGCTCCACGACCTCGACCACTGGCGAACCCTGCCCATCAAGCAGCAGCCGCAGTGGTATGACGAGGCCGCTGTGGCCGCGGCATCCGCAGAACTCGCCACCCTTCCGCCGCTGGTGTTCGCCGGCGAGGTCGACATCCTGCGCGACCGCCTCGCGCGTGCCGCCGCCGGCCAGGCCTTCCTCCTGCAGGGCGGTGACTGCGCCGAGACCTTCGCGGGCGCGACCGCCGAGCAGATCCGCAACCGCATCAAGACCGTGCTCCAGATGGCCGTCGTCCTCACCTACGGCGCTTCGATGCCGGTCGTGAAGATGGGCCGCATGGCGGGCCAGTTCGCCAAGCCGCGCTCGAGCGACGTCGAGACGCGCGGCGATGTGACGCTCCCGGCCTACCGTGGCGACATCGTCAACGGGTACGACTTCACCGAGGAGTCGCGTAAGGCCGACCCCGCACGCCTGCTCAAGGGCTACCACACGGCCGCATCGACCCTGAACCTCATCCGTGCGTTCACGCAGGGCGGCTTCGCCGACCTGCGCGAGGTGCACAGCTGGAACAAGGGCTTCGCCAGTACCCCGGCCAACCAGGCCTACGAGAGCATGGCGACCGAGATCGACCGGGCCATCAAGTTCATGGAGGCCGCCGGGGCCGACTTCGACGAGCTCACGCGCGTCGAGTTCTACACCGGGCACGAGGGCCTGCTCATGGACTACGAGCGTCCCATGACGCGCATCGACTCGCGCACGGGTCAGCCCTACAACACCTCGTCGCACTTCCAGTGGATCGGTGAGCGCACGCGCGAGCTCGACGGCGCACACGTCGACTACTTCTCGAAGATCCGTAACCCCATCGGTGTGAAGCTCGGCCCCACCACCACGGCCGAAACCGCGCTGGCGCTGATCGACAAGCTCGACCCCGAGCGCGAGCCCGGGCGTCTCACCTTCATCACGCGCATGGGTGCGGGCAAGATCCGCGACGCCCTGCCGCCGCTGCTCGAAGCCGTCCGCGACTCGGGCGCGACCCCGCTCTGGGTCACCGACCCGATGCACGGCAACGGCATCACCACCCCCACCGGTTACAAGACGCGTCGCTTCGACGACGTGGTCGACGAGGTGCGCGGGTTCTTCGAGGCACACCGCTCGGTGGGTACGCACCCCGGTGGCATCCACGTGGAGCTCACCGGCGATGACGTCACCGAGTGCCTGGGCGGCTCGGAGCAGATCGACGAGGCGACCCTCGCGACCCGCTACGAGAGCCTGTGCGACCCGCGTCTGAACCATCGTCAGAGCCTGGAGCTGGCGTTCCTCGTGGCCGAGGAGCTCGAGAAGCGCTGACCCCCGTCCGAACGAGACGACGCCCCCGGCCCCGAGGTCGGGGGCGTCGTCTCGTTCCGGATGCCGTGAACGAGTGCGCTGCGTCGAGTCACACACGTCGTCCGAAGCCGTGCGGCGCGGGAGGGGCACCGCCGGGAAGCGTTACAGCGTCGGCGTCAGCGTGATCGTCGAACCCTGCGGCGCGGTCGTTCCGGCCTTGGGGTTCGTCGCTCGCACCTTATAGATGTCCCAGTACTTGAAGCCGAGGGGGAGCGTTCCGTCGTCGATGCCCGCGTTGACCTGGAAGCCGAGTGCTTCGAGGGTCTTCACGGCATCCCGGATCGACATTCCCACCACGTTGCCCGGGATCTCGACGGGCTTCGGACCGATCGACACCCGCAGGGGAACCGTGTCGCCGGGGCGCCAGTTGCCGCCCCCGTCGCGCTGGCCCATGGCGATGACGTTCCCGGATGCCACGGAGTTGCTGTACTCCTCGGTCACCGAGGACTTCAGCCCGACGCCGTCGAGGGCTCGCTGAGCCTGCGAACGCGAGTCCCCGGTGACGTCGGGGATGGGGCCGAGGGAGACGACGAGCGTGGCCGCGTCTCCTTCGTAGACGGTGCAGCCCTCGGTGCAGTCGATCGAGTCGCCGCCGGAGCGGGGAATGACCGAGGCACCGAGCACCGTGCCGTTCGCCGGATCGGCGAACTGACGCTCGGGGTCGCCCGCGACACCCACGAAGGCCTGTTCGAGGATGGCGCGCACCTCGTCGGCGCTCTTGCCGGCGAGGGCCGGTATCTGATGGGTCGCCGGCCCGATCGAGACGAAGACCGTGACGACCGTCTCTTTGTCGAGCCGCTCGCCCGGGGCGGGGTCGGACCCGACCGTGGTCCCCGAGGGGATCTCTCGATCGGTGACCTCCTGCGCCTGCGCCCGCAACTGCTGCTCGGTGAGCAGGGCCTCGGCGTCGGCGAAGCTCCGGCCCGAGATGTCGGGGACCGCGACGAGCGAGCCCGGTCCCGAGCCGAAGTACCAACCGGTGAATCCGGCGCCCCCGGCGAGGAGCAGCACGAGCACGAGGATCCACGCGCCCCGCGTCGTGCGCCGACGGGTGCGCGTGCGCAGGCGTGCGGCGTTGTCGGGCTCGTCGATGGTGGCGGAGGGGAGGGACGCCGTCTGCGGCAGCACCTTGGTCAGCTCGCGCGACTCCGCCGCGTTCGGGGGGCTCGTGGTGCCCACCGCGACGGCGCGGGCCACCTGGGGGGCGAGGCCGAGCTCCTTCTCGATCGCGCGCAGGCGCTCGAGCATCGCACCCGCGTCGAGGGGGCGATCGCCCGGCTCCCGCTCGGTCGACCACAGGACGAGCTCGTCGAGTTGCTCGGGCACCCCGGGATTCTTGGCGCTCGGGCGGGGCACCGAGTCGGTGGCGTGCTGGTAGGCGATCTGCATCGGCTGCTCGCCCTTGTAGGGCTGCTCGCCGACGAGCATCTCGTAGAGCATGATGCCGAGCGAGTAGATGTCGCTGCGGGCGTCGGCCGTGCCGCGCGTGACGAGCTCGGGTGCGAGGTAGGCGATGGTGCCCATGAGCTGAGCGCCGCTCGCGGTGTTCGCGGTGGTCGCGCGGGCGAGGCCGAAGTCGCCGATCTTGATGCGGCCGTCCTCGGCGAGCAGGACGTTCTCGGGCTTGACGTCGCGATGGACGATCCCGGCCCGGTGCGCGGCCGCGAGCCCCGAGAGGATGGCATCCATGATCGTGAGAGTCTGATCGACCGTGAGGCGCCGGTGCTCGCGGAGCAGTTCGCGCAGGGTGATGCCGGGCAGGTATTCCATCACCAGGTAGGCCATCTCGCCGTCCTGACCCTGGTCGAAGACGTTGACGACGTGCGGGTCGCTCAGTCGGGCGGCCGAGCGGGCTTCCTGGATGAAGCGGCTCTGGAACACGGTGTCGTCGCTGAGGTGGCCGTGCATGACCTTCAGGGCGACGCGGCGCTCGAGGCGCAGGTCGGTCGCGACGTACACGGTCGCCATGCCGCCGCGCGCGATGCGCGCGCGCACCCGGTACCGGCCGTCGACGAGACGGCCGATCAGCGGGTCTGCCTGCTGACTCGTGCTCACACGTCGAGTCTACGGAGCGCCCCCTGTGAGCCCGGGGAGCGGCTCGCCTTCACCTCGGTCGAGAAGCTCAGCCGAGAACGGAGAGCCAGACGGTCGCGGGTTGCTCCCATTGGGCGTAGCGGTCCGGGTAGGCCGAGATCTGTACGGCCTGCGCGGCGTCGGCGTAGGGCAGTTGCTCCCATCCGGGGATATCGAGCAGCCCGCGGGTGGCGGCGCCGTTGGGATCGCCTGCTCCGCCGAAGAACACGCGGGTCGAGCGGTCCCGGTCGAGGATCTGGTCCGGCGTACCCCAGCCGGTGCTGGGTCGCTGCTGGAAAAGGCCGAGCGAATCGCGGTCGCCCCAGTCGAGGTTGCGCAGCCACGATTCCTGCATCGCGGTGCCGAGGGCGATGACGATGCCGCGGTCCGAGACGCCGAGTTCGCGCCCGATGCGGATGATCAGACGAGCGTTCTCGCTCTGTTCGGCGTCCAGCCCGGGTGCGGTGGCGGGAGCGACGGCGGCCGGGGCAGGGGCCGGCGCGGGGGTTCCCAAGGGAATCTGCAACACGTCGCCGGGGTAGATGATCGAGGCACGCGTGAGCCCGTTCGCGCCGAGGATGGCGTCGACCGAGACGCCGTTGGCGCGAGCGATCGCCGAGACGGTGTCGCCCGGGCGGACCTCGTGCGATCGAGGCGCGGCCTCCGGCGTCGTGGGGGTGGTCGGAGCGGGCGACGCCGCGGGCGTGAGCGCGAGCACCTGACCCGGGCGGATGACGCTGCCGGGCGTCAAGCCGTTGGCCGTGAGGACCGCGGCGGTATCGAGGCCGTGCGCGCGGGCGATGCCCCACACCGTGTCGCCCGCGGACACCGTGTAGGTGGTCGGGGCGGCGAGAGCGGTGAGAGCCGGCATCCCGAGACCGCGGGGGGCGGGCGGCAGGACGGTCAGTGCCGGTTCGGGGGGAGCGGCGTGGGCGGAGTGCTCCGCGGTGAGGGTCAGAGCGATCGTGCCGGCCACGGCGGCCGGCCAGATGGCGACCGCGCGGCGTCGCGAGGGCAGGGGGGACAGCGTGAGTCGTCGCATGGTGGGGGGATTCCGTTCGTTCGACTGCCCGCAACCGTGGCATGCCCGGGGGCGGATGTCAACGGAAGTGGCCCCTGTGACGCATGGGACTCACCGCACAGGCGTCCTCGGGAGCGGTCCGGTGCGGCGGAAATGAGAGGATGGGGGAGTGAGCGAGACTTCCCGGTACGAGACAGCGTGGCTGACCATCCCCGACCTGGTCGAGTTGCTCGACGAGTCGCTCGGACGCGTCCGCCGCCTCTTCGACGAGCACTACCTCGTCGGTTCGCGCCGCGAGGGCGTGTTCAAGGTGCCCGCGGTCTTCATCGTCGACGGGCGCCCGTTGGCGTCGTTGCGCGGCACGATCATCGTTCTGCACGACGCCGGGTTCGACCCCGACGAGACAATCGATTGGCTCCTCAGCCCGGAAGAGACCATCGGCATGGCGCCGATCGAGGCTCTGCTCGCCGGGCGCAAGAGCGAGGTTCGCCGAGTCGCGGCGACTCTCGCCTGAGCCGTTTCGGCGTCAGGCGGCCCGCTCGGTGGCCGCGCGCGCAAGAGCGCGGAGGTCTTCGAGAGCCGCGGTGTCGACCCGCGCGGCGTCGAGCGCAAGATCGGCCTGCCTCGCGTAGTCGGCGATCAGGCCCTCCGTCCGCTCGAGCGCACCGGTGTCGGCGATCGTGCGCTGGAGTGCCGCGATCTGCGCCGCGTCGAGATCCGGATCGCCCAGAAGTGTGTCGAAACGCGCACGATCGTCGGCCGAGAGGATCTCGCGGGCGTAGGCCACGAGGACCGTGCGCTTGCCCTCGCGCAGGTCGTCCCCGACCGGTTTTCCGGTGACGACGCTGTCGCCGAAGACGCCGAGCACGTCGTCGCGCAGCTGGAAGGCCATGCCGACGTCGTGACCGAACCGACCGAGGGAGTCGAGCTGCGCCTCATCGGCACCGGCGAGAGCCGCCCCGATCTGCAGGGGCTGCTGGATGCTGTACCGCGCCGACTTGTACGACGCGATGCGCAGAGCTCGCTCCGCGTGGCTCTCGTCGGGGTAGACGGCGTACGCGGACTCCTCGGCGACGTCGAGGAACTGCCCGACGGTCACGTCGCGGCGCATCCGCGCGTAGGCGCGGCGGGTCGAGGCGGCGTGGGGGTGGCTCTCGAGGCCCGCTTCGAGCAGGTCGTCGCTCCAGGCGACGAGGAGGTCTCCGAGCAGGATGGCCCCCGACCGGCCGAACGCGTCGGGATCACCCGCCCAGTCGGCGTCCTGATGCGCTTTCTGCAGAGCGCGGTGCGCCGCTGGCTGACCTCGGCGCGTGTCGCTGTTGTCGACGAGGTCGTCGTGGACGAGGGCCGCCGCATGGAAGATCTCGAGCGAGGTGGCCACGGCCAGAGCGGGTTCGTCGAACGGGGGAGAGGCCGGCGCGTCGAGAGCGCGGACGGCACGCCAGCCGGCGAGGCAGAAACGGGCTCGCAGGCGCTTGCCGCCCTGGAGGGCGGACGCTCCGGACCGGGTGAACGACTCGGCCTCCGGGCCCAGGGCGGAGGCGTACGATAGCTGTTCGGAGAGGAACTTGTCGAGTCGCTGGGAAACAGCTTCGATCGGTTCCGAGGAGGTCGCCACGGGCCTAGCCTAGTGATCTACGTGGCGCGTAGAATCGCCGGCAACGAACAACAGAGGGGGATGCATGCCACTGTCAGAGCAGGAGCAGCGTCTGCTGGACGAGATGGAGCGCCATCTCATGAGCAACGACACCGATGTCGTCTCCGCCCCCAGTCGCGCCCTCAGCTACCGCAACATCGTCCTCGGCTCGATCCTCGTCCTCGCGGGTCTCGGTGCGCTCGTCGCGGGTGTGTCGATCGGATTCACCACGGGCTTCGTCGGCATCGCCGTCGGCGTCCTCGGCTTCCTCCTGATGGTGGGGGGCGTCGTGTTCGCCGTCACCCCGACGCGCGGCGCCGCGCAGGCATCGCCCTCCGTCGCCAAACCCCGCCCCGCGCGCGCCTCCGGCTCGTCGTTCATGGATCGCATGAACGAACGCTGGGATCGCCGCCACGACGGGCCCTAAGCCTCCGGCCCCCCTCATCTCAGCACCGGCTCTTCGGAGCCGGTGCTTTTTCGTGCGCCCGGGAACCCCGTGCACCTCGGGAGCGGGGAGTGCGGCGGAAACGGCACGCATCCGACCTCGGGCGCTCCTTTTTCCTCCACCTCGACGTGCACCCGGGGTGATCTGCCGTCATCGGCCGCGGGATTCTGCGGGTTGCGCTCCCGGGTGTCGCGACGGAAGGACACAGTACACGGCTGTGGTTTTCCGCAGAAGACCCCCGATTTCGATAGCGAAGTGGAGGAAGGTGGAGTAAAGTGGGGGAAACTTCGCAGGCCGGACGAAGGGGGTGGACGCCCGAATGCTGCTCGGAACGCACACACCCAAGCTCGACGACAAGGGTCGGGTCATCCTGCCGGCGAAGTTCCGTGACGATCTCGGCGCCGGAGTGGTGATCACGCGCGGGCAGGACCGCTGCCTCTACGTGTTCAGTACCGAGGAGTTCGAGCGCGTTCACGAGCGGATCCGCGAGGCCCCGCTCAGCAACAAGCAGGCCCGCGACTTCCTGCGCATGTTCCTCTCGGGGGCCAGTGCCGAGAAGCCCGACAGTCAGAACCGCATCACCGTCCCGCCCGCGTTGCGTACCTACGCGGGGCTCGGGCGCGAACTCGTCGTCACCGGTGTCGGAGCGCACGCCGAGATCTGGGATGCCGAGGCATGGAACTCCTACGCGGAGAGCAACGAAGAGACGTACGCCGAGATGGAGCAGGAGGTGATCCCGGGACTTTTCTGACCCTTCGGCTGTGATGCCCAGCCGCTCGCCCTGACGCACTTCCCCGGCGCCAGGTCGATGCGGATGGGGATCAGAGTCCGAAGGTTCGGCCCGAGACATCATGGATATCCGCGACATCCACACCCCCGTCCTGCTCGAGCGCTGCGCCGAGCTGTTGGGTCCTGCCCTGCAGAAGCCCGGCTCCGTGTTCGTCGATGGCACGCTCGGCATGGGCGGCCACTCGGAGGCGTTTCTCGAGCGGTTCCCCGAAGCCCGCCTCATCGGCCTCGATCGCGACACCGAGGCCCTGCGTATCGCGGGCGAGCGCCTCCAGCGCTTCGGCGACCGCGTCACCCTCGTGCACACCGTGTACGACGGGATCGTCGAGGCCGTGGCGTCAGCCGGAGTCGACAAGGTCGACGGGATCCTCTTCGACCTCGGTGTCTCGTCTCTGCAGCTCGACGTCGCCGACCGCGGCTTCGCCTACGCGCAGGACGCGCCGCTCGACATGCGCATGGACCAGACCGCCGGCGTCACGGCCGCGGAGGTTCTCGCGACCTACGGCGAGGGCGACCTGCGTCGCATCTTCGAGCGCTACGGCGAAGAGAAGCTCGCCGGCCGCTATGCCCGCGCGATCATCGCCGCTCGCTCCGAAGCGCCCCTCGAACGCTCCGGCCAGCTGGTCGACATTCTGCAGGCAGCAACCCCCGCCGCCGTGCTGCGCGAGCGTCACCCGGCCAAGCGCGTCTTCCAGGCCCTGCGCATCGAGGTCAACGCCGAGCTGTCGGTGCTCGAGCGCACGATCCCGGCGGCGCTGAGCGTGCTCGGCGTCGGTGGGCGCATCGTCGTGCTGTCGTACCAGTCGCTCGAAGACCGCTTGGTCAAGCGCGTCTTCGCTGACGCGTCCACGTCCACCGCTCCGCGCGGACTGCCCGTGGAGCTTCCCGAGCACGCCCCGAAGTTCCGACTCCTCGTGCGCGGCGCCGAACTCGCGAGCGACGAAGAGCGCGCGGCCAACCCCCGCGCCACCCCCGTGCGTCTGCGCGCGGCCGAGAGAATCCGGGAGGACGCATGAGCGCACCCCAGGCCGTCGATGCAGTTTTCCTGCCCGACTTCCCGACGCCCGTTCGCGAGCGCCGGCTCACCGTCGTCCCCGCCACCGCGCGTCGTCGTGCCCCGCGGCGCGTGTTCGGCGTCATCGCCGTGCTCGGCGCGCTGGCGATCGTGCTGGTGCAGATGGGCCTCGGCATCCTGACGACTCAGAGCTCCTTCGAGATCTCCTCGCTCACCCAGCAGCAGCGTGATCTGACCTACCAGAAGCAGATCCTCTCCGACGAGAGCGCGGGGCTCAGCTCGCCCCAGTACCTGGCGGCCAACGCCGCAGCGCTCGGCATGGTCATCGACGAGTCGCCGACCTACCTGCGTCTGAGCGACGGGGCCGTGATCGGTTCCGACAAGCCGGCCGACACCGCCTCCTCGGTCGACGCCAAGGGCCGCGGCTCGGTCGGCAACGCGCTGATCTCGGGCGTTCCGCTCGTCACCGACCCGGCAGCGTCCACCACCGAGAACGGTACGTCGACCCCTGCCCCCGCGGCGCCCGGACAGCCCGCGCCCACCGAGGCCGCCCCGGCCACCCCATCCGCGACACCCCCGCCGATCAGCGACGGTTTGCCGACTCCCGCGACACGATGAGAGCCATGACGACGACAACCTCCCGTTCCCCGCGGCGTCGCACCGTCGTCGCCCTCGCGGTCGTGCTGATCGTGATCATCGCCTTCGTCGTCCGCCTGGTCGACATCCAGGTCGTGAACGCCCGCGACCACGTAGACGACTCGCTCTCGATGGGTCTGCAGAACTCCCGCATCGAGTACGCCTCGCGCGGATCGATCGTCGACGACAACGGGGTGCCGCTGGCCACCAGCGTCAATCGCTACGACGTGCAGATCGACCCGATGCTCGCCGCGAAGGGCGTGACCACCCGCGACGACGACGGCGACGAGACCACGACGGCATGGCCCGACCTGGCCGCTCAGATCGCCGGCGTCACCGGTCAGAACGCCGCGGACGTGCAGAAGATCGTCCAGGACGCCGTGGCCGACAACCCCGAGTCGCGCTACGCGATGATCGCGAAGAACGTCTCGACCGAGCAGTACCGAGCCCTCGTGGCCCTGGGGCTGCCGTTCCTCAGCTTCCCGCCTCAGGCGGGCCGCATGTACCCCGACGGCGCGGTCGCCGGTAACCTGCTCGGGTTCGTCGGCGGCGACGGTCAGGCCCTCGCCGGCCTCGAGGCGGCCGACAACGACTGCCTGGCCTCGACCAACGGCAAGGTCGTCTTCCAGCAGAGCCGCGACGGCGTGGTGCTCCCCGGTACCGAGGTCGTCACGCAGCCCGCGGTCGACGGCGGCACCCTCAAGCTCACGATCGACCGCGACCTGCAGTGGTACCTGCAGCAGCTCATCGCCGAACAGGTGCAGAACACCGGGTCGCTGCGCGGCACCATCACCGTGGTCGAGGCGAAGACGGGCAAGATCCGCGCACTCGCGGAGTACCCGACGGTCGACCCGAACGACCCCACCGCCACCGCGCCCGAAGATCGCGGCAGCCGCGCGTTCTCGAGCCCTTTCGAGCCCGGTTCGACCTTCAAGGCGCTCACGACCGCGATCGGCCTGGACAGCGGCTCGTACACGCCGCAGACCACGGTGACGGCCTCGGGTCGAGAGGTGCTGGACGGCGACGCGCGCGTTTCCGACGCGTTCTCGCACGGCCCGAACGTCTACACCCCCACGGGCGTCCTGATCGACTCCTCGAACGTGGGTATCTCGAAGTTCGCCCAGATGATCCCCGCCCAGACGCGCTTCGACTACCTGCAGAAGTTCGGCATGGGAACGACGAGCGCGATCGACTTCCCGGGGGAGTCGGGCGGCATCCTGCACCCCGTCCAGGACTGGGACAAGCAGACCTTCTTCAATACCGCGTTCGGCCAGGGTCTGTCGGTCACCGTGCCCCAGCTCGTGGGGGCGTACCAGACCATCGCCAACGGCGGCGTGAAGAAGCCGCTGTCGATCGTCGAGGGCTGCACGGCGGCCGACGGCACCGTCACCGACGTCCCCTCGACCGAGGGCACGCAGGTCATCTCGACAGACACGGCGAAAGAGGTCTCGCTCATGCTCGAGAACGTCGCCACGCAGGGCGAGCTCGCGTCGAAGATCGCGATCCCCGGCTACCGCATCGCGATCAAGACCGGTACCGGTGAGAAGGTCGACGAGAACACGGGCGCCTACAAGCCCGACGCGTACTTCACCACGATGATCGGTTTCGCCCCCGCCGACGACCCGCAGTACGTGGTCGCGGTCAACCTCGACGAGCCGCGGACGGTAAAATCGTCGGCGGCCACCGCCCCCGCGTTCCAGAAGGCCCTCACCCAGGTTCTCAAGTCCTACCGGGTGATCCCGTCCGGAACCACGACCCCCGAACTGCCCAAGTTCGGCTGAGAAAGAGCCCGTATCGGTCTCGTCTCGGTAACGAATGCGACCGGAAAGGGCGTCCCACAGCAATGATCTCCCTCAGCCTCTCCCACCTCGCCGACGTGCTCGGCGGCCGACTCGTCGTCCGAGGTGACGACACCCCCGACACGCTCGTATCGGGTCTCGTCGATACCGACTCGCGCCTCATCGGACCCGGTGGGATCTTCGTCGCCAAGCCCGGCGAGACCACCGACGGCCACCTTTTCGTCGGCACCGCCGTCGAGCGCGGCGCGGCCCTCGCGATCGTCGAACGCGAGCTCGACGACGCGGTGAGCCAGATCGTCGTCCCGGATGCCGTGGCCGCCCTCAGCGACCTGGCCCGCGACGTGGTGGCCCGGGTGCGCGACGCGGGCCCCCTCCAGATCGTCGGCATCACGGGATCCAACGGGAAGACGACCACGAAGAACCTCCTCGCCCGCATCCTCGAGGACGAGGGCGAGACGGTGGCGCCGCGCGCCTCGTTCAACAACGAGGTCGGCGCTCCGCTGACGATGCTGCGCGTCACCGAGAACACCCGCTACCTCGTGAGCGAGTTCGGAGCCAGCGCCCCGGGCGCCATCGCGCACCTCGCGGGTCTGGTCACACCCGACGTCGGCGTCGTGCTGATGGTCGGCATGGCGCACGCCGGCGGCTTCGGCGGAATCGAGTCCACCTTCCACGCCAAGAGCGAACTGGTGAAGGCCACCCGCGAAGGCGGCCTCGCCGTGCTCAACGCCGACGACCCCCGCGTCGCCGCGATGGAGCCCATCGCACGCGAACGCGGGCAGGAGGTGCGGTGGTTCGGCCGAGGCGAGCGGGCCGAGGTGCGCGCCCTCGACGTCGAGGTGTCGGCATCCGGAACCCGCGCCGATCTGCTGGTCAACGGAGAGCCCTTCACCCTCACCCTGCGGGTGCTCGGCGAGCATCACGTGATGAACGCCCTCGCGGCCCTCGCCGCCGCCACGGCGGTCGGCGTCGCCGCCGCCGATGCGATCGCGCGTCTCGAGACCGTCGAGATCGCCGAGCGCTGGCGCATGCAGCCGCTCGGCTCCGACCGCGTGCGCATCATCAACGACGCGTACAACGCCAGCCCCGACTCCATGGCCGCAGCTCTGCGCACCCTCGCCCAGATCACCGGACCCGAGGAGCGCACGGTTGCCGTCCTCGGCGCGATGAGCGAGCTGGGGGAGTACGCCGACGAAGAGCACGATCGCGTCGGGCTGTTGGCCGTGCGCCTGCGCATCCAGCGGATCGTCGTGATCGGCCCCGAGGCGCGCCGCATGTATCTCGAGGCCATCGCCCAGGGCTCGTGGGACGGCGAGGCCGTGTTCTTCGCCGATGCCGACGCCGCCTACGACTACCTCTCGACCGAACTGCGCGACGGCGATCGCGTCCTGGTGAAGTCGTCCAACTCGGCGGGGCTCCGGCACCTCGGCGACCGTCTGGGAGACTTGTTCGCGTGAGATCACTTCTGACGTCGGCTGCGATCTCGCTCGCCTTCACGCTCTTCCTCACCCCGGTGTTCCTCCGGTGGTTCCGCAAGTGGGGCTGGGGTCAGGTCATCCGCACCCCCGAGAACGTGCACAACCCCTCGCACGGGGCCAAGCGCGGCACGCCCACCATGGGCGGAACGATCTTCATCCTCGGCACGATGGTTGGGTACTTCATCGGCTCGTACGCCGGCAACAACCCGCCCACGGTCTCGGGCCTGCTCGTGCTGTGGCTCATGCTCGGCTTCGGCGTGGTCGGTTTCATCGACGACTACATGAAGATCCGCCAGCAGCGCAGTCTGGGGCTCTCGGGCTGGCGCAAGATCGCCGGTCAGGTCATCGTCGCGGTGCCCTTCGCGATCATCGCGTTGAACTTCCCGAACACCGTCGGACAGACCGCCGCCTCGGGGTACGTCTCGGTGTTCCGCGACATCCAGCTGCTGTCGTTCTTCGCCCTCGGGCCGATCCTCGGCTGGCTGCTCTACCTCGCGTGGATCTCGCTGATCGGGACCGCGACGTCCAACTCGGTCAACGTCGCCGACGGCCTCGACGGCCTCGCGGCGGGCTCGGGCATCTTCGTCGTCGGCGCCTACAGCCTCATGGCGTTCTGGCAGAACAAGCAGGTCTGCGCCGACGTGCTCGACCCCACCGTGCAAGCCGGGTGCTACGCCGTGCGCGACCCCTTCGATCTCGCGATCGTCGGTGCCTCGTTCGTGGGAGCCCTCGTCGGATTCCTCTGGTGGAACGCACCCAAGGCGAAGGTCTTCATGGGCGACTGCGGTTCGATGGCGATCGGCGGCGTGATCGCCGCGATGGCGATCTTCACCCGCACCGAACTCCTGCTCATCCTCATCGCGGGCGTCTACGTCATCGCTTCGGGCTCGGTCATCCTCCAGCGGGCCTACTTCAAGATCACCCGGGGCAAGCGCCTCTTCCTCATGAGTCCCCTGCACCATCATCTCGAGATGCGCGGATGGCCCGAAGTCACGATCGTCGTGCGCATGTGGATCATCGCCGGCCTCCTCGCCGTCTCGGGCATCGGATTCTTCTACGTCGAATGGCTCTCACGCGTATGACCGACCTCTCCACCCTCACCAGCTGGCACGCCGACTGGAAGGGGCTGCGCGTCGTCGTCCTCGGCCTGTCGGTGACCGGGTTCTCCGTCGCCGACACCCTCGCCGAGCTCGGCGCCGAGGTGCTCGTGGTGACGGAGCGGGCGGATGCCGAGTACTCCCGCCTCCTCCCCGTGCTGGGCGTGAGCCTGCACGAGGGTCCGCTCGAGACCGTGCCCGCCGAGATGGCCGACTTCGCACCCGAGGTGGTCGTGGCATCCCCGGGCTTCCCTCCGCACCACCCCGTGATCACGTGGACGCGGGAGCGGGGCATCGCACTGTGGGGCGATGTCGAACTCGCGTGGCGCGTGCGCGACAAGGTCGTGCGGCCCGATGGGCGCCCCGCCGACTGGGTGCTCATCACCGGCACGAACGGCAAGACCACGACCACGCGTCTCACGGCAGAGATGCTCATGACGGCGGGTCAGCGGGCGGTACCCGTCGGCAATATCGGAACGCCGGTGCTCGACGCGGTGCGCGATCCGGGGGGCTTCGACGTCTTTGTCGTCGAGCTGTCCAGCCACCAGCTCTGGTATCTGAACCTCCAGAGCGGGCCCGACGCCCTGTCACCGCATTCCGCGGTGTGCCTGAACCTCGCGGACGACCATCTCGAGTGGCACGGCGGCGCCGACGCGTATCGCGCGGCGAAGGCCGGCGTGTACACCCGCACGCGGGTGGCCTGCGTCTACAACAAGGCCGACATCGCGACCCGCGAGATGGTCGAAGACGCCGAGGTGATCGAGGGCGCCCGCGCCATCGGCTTCGACCTCGGCGTCCCGGGTCCCAGCGACCTCGGCGTGGTCGATGGCATCCTCGTCGATCGCGCGTTCCTCGAGGAGAGGGCCACCTCGGCCCTCGAGCTGACGACGGTGACCGACCTCGCCCAGCGGGGACTCGCCGCTCCCCACATGGTCGCGAACATCCTCGCCGCGTCGGCCCTCGCCCGTTCCCTCGGCGCGACACCCGCGCACATCCACGACACGCTCGAGCGCTTCCGTCTGGACCCGCACCGCATCCAGGTCGTCGGCGCCCACCTCGGCGTCACCTGGGTCGACGACTCCAAGGCGACCAACCCTCACGCGGCCGCCTCGTCGCTCGCGGCCTATCCCGGCGCCGTGTGGGTGGTCGGGGGACTGCTCAAGGGTGTCGACCTCGGCGACCTCGTCCGAGCCCGCGGCGCGTCGGTGCGCGCGGTCATCGTGATCGGCACCGAGCGCGACGAGATCGTGACCGCGTTCCAGCGACACGCCCCGGCGGTGCCGCTGTTCGAGGTCGACCACGCCGAGACTGAAGACGTCATGGCCCAGGTCGTCGAGCTGGCGGCGGGTGTGGCCCGGGATGGAGACACCGTTCTTCTGGCTCCCGCGGCGGCCTCGTTCGATCAGTTCGCGTCCTACTCCGACCGCGGCGACCGCTTCGCCGAGGCGGTGCGGGAGTGGATCGCGGGCCACGACGGAGATTCTCGACCGCACGACTGAGGGGACTCGCGTGACCACGACGGCGCCTCCTCCGCGGCAGACACCCGACGAACCCGAGCGTGCCGGCCTCGCGGCCCGCGTCTCGCTCGGTCGGGCGTTCCGCCCCGTGCCGAGCGAGTTCCTGCTCATCACGTCCGCGGCACTCCTGCTGACCGGTTTCGGTCTGGTCATGGTGCTCTCGGCGACCTCGGCCCTCGATGGCGCGCAGAACCCCTTCGATCACGTGCTCAAGCAGGGCGTGTTCGCCGTCATCGGCATCCCGCTGATGTTCGTCCTGAGCCGGGCGCCCCTGCGGTTCTGGAAGCGCATGGCCTGGCCGGCGCTGATCTTCGCGACCCTGTTCCAACTCCTCGTGTTCACGCCGTTGGGCATCTCGGCGAACGGTAACCGCAACTGGATCAACCTCGCGGGCATCCAAGCTCAACCGGCGGAGTTCCTCAAGCTCGCCCTGGCGCTCTGGCTCGGTTACGTCCTGTATCGCAAGCAAACGCTGCTGGGCGACTGGCGGCACGTGTTCATCCCGATCGTTCCGGTCTTCGCCCTCGTCGTCGCCACGGTCATGGGCGGCAAGGATCTGGGCACGACGATGATCCTCGTGCTCGTCCTGCTCGGCGCCCTGTTCTTCTCGGGCGTGAAGCTGCGCATCTTTGTCCTCCCCGCCCTCGCGGCCGTCGGCGCCATCGCCCTCTTCGCCGTCACGAGCGCAGACCGCATGCGCCGCATCATGAGCTTCCTCGACCAGGACTGCATCGCCAACTACCTCGGCGACTGCTATCAGCCGCTGCACGGCATCTGGGGGCTCGCCGCGGGCGGCATCTTCGGTGTGGGTCTGGGCAACTCCGCCGAGAAGTACGACTGGCTCCCCGCCGCGGCGAACGACTACATCTTCGCCATCGTGGGTGAGGAGCTCGGGCTCATCGGCTGCATCGTGGTCCTCCTGCTGTTCGGCCTGTTCGCCGTCGGCGCCTTCCACATCATCCGCCGCACCGACGACCCCTTCGTGCGCATCGTCGCGGGTGGCATCACCATCTGGATCGTCGGCCAGGCCATGATCAACGTCGCGGTCGTGCTCCGCGTCTTCCCCGTGCTGGGCGTGCCGCTGCCGTTCATGTCGCAGGGAGGTACGTCGTTGCTGTCGGTGTTGATCGGGTGCGGCGTGCTGCTGTCGTGCGCGCGGACGCTGCCCGACCGCCGCGCGGTGAGCGAGGCGCCCCCGCGCGCGCCGCGACGGGCCGCGGCATCCCCCCGTCGTCCGCGCGGCTGAGCGCCCCCGACCGCCGCGCGTGCGCGTGCGAGGTGGTTAGGGTCGAACGGTGACGACTTACCTTCTCGCCGGCGGCGGCACCGCCGGGCACGTGAACCCCCTGCTCGCGGTCGCCGACGGACTCCGCGCCCGCGACGCCTCGGCCGACGTCCTCGTGCTGGGCACCCGCGAGGGCCTCGAAGCGCGCCTCGTTCCGCTGCGCGGTTACGAGCTGCTCACCGTCGCGAAGGTTCCGTTCCCGCGCCGACCGAACGGGGCGGCCGCAGCGTTCCCGGTGCGGTTCCTGCGCGCGGTCGCCCACGTGCGCCGCCTGATCCGCTCGCGCGGCGTCGACGTCGTCGTCGGATTCGGCGGATACGCCGCGGCTCCCGCCTACGTCGCGGCGCGCCGCGAACGCGTGCCGTTCGTCGTGCACGAGGCCAACGCGAAGCCGGGCCTCGCCAACGTCCTGGGCGCCCGGGGCGCGGCGGCGGTCGGCGTGGCCTTCGCGGGCACACCGCTGCGCGGAGCCCGAGAGGTCGGGATGCCACTGCGGCGGGAGATCGTCGACCTCGACGCCCCGGCCCTGCGCGCCGAAGCGGCCGCCCACTTCGGGCTCGCTGCCGATCGCCCCACGCTCCTGGTCTTCGGCGGATCGCTCGGCGCTCTGCGCCTGAACACGGCCTTCGGTGGAGCGTGGCGCGACGTCCTCGACGCGGGCTGGCAGTTGCTCCACGTCACGGGCCAGAACTCCGACCTGGCCGACCCCGGCGTCGACGGGTATGCCGTCGTCCGCTACGTCGACCGCATGGACCTGGCCTTCGCCCTCGCCGATCTCGTCGTCTCGCGTTCGGGCGCGGCGACCGTCAGCGAGATCAACGCCCTCGGTATCCCCGCGGTCTACGTGCCCTACGCGGTCGGCAACGGCGAGCAGAGTCTCAACGCCGCCGCGGCTGTGCGTGCGGGGGCCGCTGTGCTCATCGCCGACGCCGATCTCACGCCCGAGCGCGTCCGCTCCGACATCGTGCCCCTGCTCGCCGACGAAGACCGGCGGACCGCGATGCGGGACGCTGCGGCGCAGACCGGCATCCGGACCGGGACCGAGAACGTCATCGCCCTCGTCGACGAGGCCCTCGGCGGCTGACGTATCCGGCCCGCCGCAGGCGACACCCTCCGCCCGTGCCATCGTGCGGAGTTCGCCGGCGACACGGGCGGTTCGGGCTGTGTGCGCTCGGTGCGTCGTCCGATAACTCCGCCCGATGGCCCGCCTCGGGCATCTGGCCCGCGCTCGTCTGTCTGACGGCCGGCGGCCGACGACCGGCCCGACCGCCCCGCCTCCCCAGCGCGCCGGGGCCGACGCGCAGGATCGGCGACGTAAACTCGCAAGCGCCATGATCAGACCCGACCTGAGCCTCCCCATCCCCGAGACCATCTCCTCCGCGCATTTCATCGGCGTGGGTGGTTCGGGCATGTCGGGACTCGCGCGCATGTTCCTCGACCGCGGGATCCGCGTCTCCGGCTCCGACCGCGCCGACAGCGCTGCGCTGCGCGACCTCGCCGCGCGCGGTGCGACGGTCCACGTCGGTCACGACGCGGCCTATCTGGGAGACGCCGACACCGTCGTGCACACCGGCGCGATCTGGCCCGAGAACCCCGAGTTCGTCACGGCCAAGGAGCGCGGACTGCACGTCATCCACCGGTCGCAGGCGCTGCACTGGCTCATCGGCGGTCGGCGTCTCGTCTCGGTCGCCGGTGCCCACGGCAAGACCACCTCGACGGGCATGATCGTCACGGCCCTCCGCGCTCTCGACGTCGACCCCACGTTCGTCAACGGCGGCGTCATCGCCGATCTCGGAGCCTCGAGCGGCACGGGGAGCGACGACCTCGTCGTGATCGAGGCCGACGAGTCCGACGGCACGTTCGAGCTGTACGACACCTCCGTCGCTCTCATCACCAACGTCGACCCCGACCACCTCGACCATTACGGCTCGCGTGACGCCTTCGACGCCGCGTTCGCCCGATTCGCGGATGCCGCGAGCGAAGCGGTGGTCATCTCGTCCGATGACGCCGGCGCCCGCTCGGTGCGCGAGCGCATCACGCACGCGAACGTCGTGACCTTCGGCGAAGACGCGGCCGCCGACGTGCGGCTCAGCGGCATCCGGACCGACGGTCCCGTCGCTTTCACGCTCACCGCCGACGGCGAGAGCGTCGAGGTGCGCTTGCGCGTCCCTGGGGCCCACAACGCCGTCAACGCCGCCGGTGCGGTCGCCGTGCTCCGTGTGCTCGGCCACTCGCTCGGGGAAGCGGCGCGCGCCGTCGAGGGTTTCGGCGGCACGGTCCGCCGTTTCGAGCTGCACGGCGTGCAACAGGGAGTGAGCGTCTACGACGACTACGCGCATCACCCCACCGAGGTCGCCGCCGCGCTCTCGGCCGCGCGCACGGTCGTCGGCGAGGGACGCATCATCGCGATCCAGCAGCCGCACACCTACTCGCGCACGCAGGAGATGTACCGCGAATTCGCCGAGGTGCTCGAGACCCACGCCGACCACACGGTCATGCTCGACGTGTACGGCGCCCGCGAAGATCCAGTGCCCGGGGTGACCGGTGAGCTGGTCAGCGGCGCCTTCGCCGACCCCGCTCACGTGCAGTACGTGCCCGATTGGCAGGCGGCGGCCGATTACACGGCCGAGATCGCCCGCCCCGGCGACTACGTCATCACCCTCGGCTGCGGCAACGTGTACCAGATCATCCCGCAGGTGCTCGAGGCGCTGTCCCGCACCGAGGCCACGGCGGTCTGAGCATGAAGCGGCCCTCGCCTCTGCCGTCGACGCCGGAGTCCGCGCGCCGCGCCGCGACCTCCCGGTCCGCAGCCTCGCGGCACCCGGGTTCCGTCGACGACACCGCGGCGGCCAGGCGCTTCGCGTCGTCCGACATCGACCCGGACGGGAAGGCTCCGGATGCCGGGGGAGCGGGGCTGCGCGACGTGTGGCGCGCGTCGCGGGCCCGGCGTCGGGCGCTCTCGGCCGAGGTCCGTCGGTTCACGGTGCGTCAGCGGCGACGGAGACGGGTGTGGATCGGGGTCGTCTCGGCCTTCCTGGTCATGGCGCTGGGAACGGCGGGTGCGGCCTACAGCCCGCTGTTCGCGGTCGAGAAGGTCGACGTGGTCGGTACGGCGCAGCTCGACCCGGCGGCCGTCTCCGCCGCCCTGAGCGATCAGCTGGGTGTTCCGCTCGCGATGGTCGACGACAGTGCGGTCAAGGCGGCGCTGGTGCGCTTCCCGCTCGTCGAGTCGTACACGCTCGAGGCGCGTCCGCCCCACGACCTCGTCGTGCGCATCGTCGAGCGCACCCCCATCGGAGCGATGCAGTCCGCAGCAGGTTTCACGGTGGTGGATGCCGCCGGCGTCGCGCTGTCGACGACTCCCGACGCGCCCGCGGGTCAGCCCGTGCTCGACATCACGGGGGGAACCGATTCGGCCGCCTTCCGCGCGGCGGGCCGCGTGGTGCGCTCGCTTCCGGAGGCCGTGCGCTCGCAGGTCACCGCGGTGTCGGCCTCGACGCCGGACGACGTGACGCTGACGCTCGGCGCCTCCGGATCGAAGGTCGTATGGGGAAGCGCCGACCGCTCGGCCGAGAAGGCGGTCGTCCTCGACCGTCTCATGCAGAAGAGCCCGCCGGATCGGGCCAAGGAGTACGACGTGACCTCGCCCGAGGCGGGCGTCGTCCGCTGATCTTCGAGGCGATAATCCAACACGCCGCGTGTCGGGCGGGCGGGGTCGGGTCCGCCGCATACCTTCGAGCTAAGGAATTGCATACCGGGCAATTCTTTAACCCTCAACATGAGGTTTAAAGTTTCGGGTTCGGGGACAAACGGAGGCCGGCATGAGCCACAACCAGAACTACCTCGCCGTGATCAAGGTCGTCGGTGTGGGCGGGGGCGGCGTCAACGCCGTCAACCGCATGATCGAGCTCGGCCTTCGCGGCGTGGAGTTCATCGCGATCAACACCGACGCTCAGGCGCTGCTGATGAGCGACGCCGACGTCAAGCTCGACGTCGGTCGTGAGCTGACCCGCGGCCTCGGTGCCGGCGCTGATCCCGAGGTCGGCCGACGTGCCGCCGAGGATCACGCCGAAGAGATCGAAGAGGCCCTGCGCGGTGCCGACATGGTCTTCGTGACCGCGGGCGAGGGCGGCGGCACGGGCACCGGAGGCGCCCCCGTCGTCGCGAAGATCGCCAAGTCCATCGGTGCACTAACCATCGGTGTTGTGACCAAGCCCTTCTCGTTCGAGGGGCGCCGTCGGCAGAGCCAGGCCGAGGGCGGTGTGCAGCGCCTGAAGGAAGAGGTCGACACCCTCATCGTCGTCCCCAACGACCGTCTCCTCGAGATCAGCGACCGCGGCATCTCGATGATCGAAGCCTTCGCGACCGCCGATCAGGTGCTGCTCGCCGGTGTGCAGGGCATCACGGACCTCATCACGACCCCGGGTCTCATCAACCTCGACTTCGCCGACGTCAAGTCGGTCATGCAGGGTGCCGGTTCCGCCCTCATGGGTATCGGCTCCTCGCGGGGTGCCGACCGCGCCATCAAGGCCGCTGAACTCGCCGTCGAATCGCCTCTGCTCGAGGCGTCGATCGAGGGAGCGCACGGTGTGCTGCTGTCGATCCAGGGCGGCTCGAATCTCGGCATCTTCGAGATCAACGACGCCGCTCAGTTGGTCAAGGAAGCCGCTCACCCCGAGGCGAACATCATCTTCGGAACGGTCATCGACGACACTCTCGGCGACGAGGTGCGCGTCACCGTCATCGCCGCCGGTTTCGACGGTGGAGAGCCCTCCCTGCGTATCGACGCGGTCGGGGCCCAGCGTCCCGTCTCGGCGCCGGTCGTCCCCGTCATCCCGGCCGACGACGTCGCCCGTGACCTCGACGCCGCCGAAGAGCAGAAGGCAGCGACCGAGCGCGCACCCGAGCGTCGCCCCGAGCCCGCGCCGGTGACCGCGCGCGTGCCCGAGACCTCGTACGACGGCGGTTACGCCGACGACGACCTCGACGTGCCCGACTTCCTGAAGTAAGAGCGAACGCTGCGACGAGCGGGTCCGGTGTCCACCGGGCCCGCTCTCGTCGTCGAAGGAGCACCATGGACACCGCCCTGGCCGACCGCCTCGCCGCCGTCGACGAGCGCATTCGGGATGCCGCCGTCGCCGCGAACCGCGATCCCGGCGAGATCACCCGTATCGTGGTGACGAAGTTTCACCCCGCCTCTCTCGTCGCCGAGCTGCACGCCCTGGGCGTGCGGCACGTGGGGGAGAACCGTCAGCAGGAGCTCACCGCCAAGCGCGCCGAGCTCGACGGCATCCCGGATCTCGTCTGGCACTTCATCGGTCAGGCGCAGACGAACAAGGCGCGCGCGGTGCGGGCGGGGGCGGATGCCGTGCACTCCGTCGACCGATCGCGGATCGCCGACGCGCTGCACGCCGCAGGCGCCGGGGGCGAGATGCTGGACGTGCTCGTGCAGGTGAACCTCACGGATGATCCCGGTCGCGGGGGAGTCGGTCCCGGCGCCGTGGAAGAGCTCGCGGCGCACGTCGCGGGGCTCTCGACGCTGCGCCTGCGCGGGGTCATGGCCGTCGCCCCGCTCGACGAGGAACCCGCACGAGCCTTCGAGCGACTGCGCCGCTGTGCCGACGCGGTGCGCTCCGTCGTCCCCGACGCGCGCTGGATCTCGGCCGGTATGACCGGAGATTTCCCCGAAGCCATCGCAATGGGCGCGACACACCTGCGGATCGGCTCCGCAATCACGGGCCCGCGCCCCCCGCGCGACTAGCCTCGAACCAGACGAGCGAACGGAGGATGCGATGTCGAACCCCCTCAAGAAGACGATGGTGTACCTGGGCCTCGCCGACGAGGAAGAGACCTATGAGGAGACCGCGCCGCAGCCCATCGCGCGCAAGCAGCCCACAGCTGCCGCTCCCCTCGAGAAGGCCGCGCCGGTGACCCCCCTGCACCGTCCCGCCGTGGTGCGTCAGCCCGCGGCCGGACCCGTGAGCGAGATCCTCACGGTGCACCCCAAGCAGTACCGCGACGCGCAGACGATCGCCGAGAACTTCCGCGAGGGAATCCCGGTCATCATCAACCTGTCGCAGATGAGCGACGCCGACGCGCGCCGTCTCATCGACTTCGCGAGCGGACTCTCGCTCGGGCTGTACGGTCGCATCGAGCGGGTCACAAGCAAGGTCTTCCTGCTCTCGCCCGAGAACATCGCCGTCTCCGGCGATGGTGCGATCGCGCAGGCCGATCCTGAGGCTGCGCCCTTCGCGTCCCAGTAACAGTGGCCGTTCTGAGCCTCGTCGGCTCCATCCTCAGTGCGATCCTGTTCATCTTCATCGTGCTGCTGCTCGCGCGCCTCGTGCTCGAGTACATCCCGATGTTCAACCGGGAGTGGCGTCCGCGCGGCGTCACGCTCGTGTTGGCCGAGATCGTTTACACCGTGACGGACCCGCCTATCAAGCTGATCCGTCGCTTCATCCCGCCCCTGCGCATCGGGGGGATCGCCATCGATTTCGGTTTCGCGATCGTCATGTTCGTCTGCTTCATGCTCCTGAGCGTCACACGGTCCCTCGCGGCCGTGTGATCTCTTCGCCGCCGCTTTCTCACCGGTGATCTTCGACACCGGTGGAGGGCGGCGGCTATGCTGTTCCGAAGCGGTACGCCCCGGTGCGACACCCCCCACAGTTCCGACATCAGAGCTCTCGAAAGAGGAAACACCATGGCACTGACCCCCGATGACGTCGTCACCAAGCAGTTCCAGCACGTGCGCTTCAAGGAGGGCTTCGACCCCGACGAGGTCGACGACTTCCTCGACGAGATCGTCGTCGAGTGGCGCAAGACGATCGCTGAGAACGAAGAGCTGAAGACCAAGCTCGCGGCCTACGAGTCCGGCGAGGCCTCCCCGTCCGCCGGCAGCGCCCCCGTCGAAGCCCCCAAGGTCGAAGAGCCGGTCGTCGCCGAGACTCCTGCTGCCGCTCCCGTCGCCTCCGCGCCGACGAACGACGTCGAGCCCGCCGCCCAGAGCGCCGGCATCATCGAGTTGGCCCAGCGTCTTCACGACGAGCACGTCGCCGAGGGTAAGGCCCAGCGCGACCAGCTGATCGGCGAGGCCCAGGCCCAGGCCGCGTCCATCGTCGCCGAGGCCGAGCAGAAGGGCCGCGAAGAGCGCGCCCGTCTCGAGAAGGAGCGCACGACGCTCGAGGGTCGCATCACCGAGCTGCGCAACTTCGAGCGCGACTACCGCTCGCAGCTGCGCTCGTACATCGAGGGTCAGCTCCGCGACCTCGACACCACCGCGACGTCCTCGGGCTCGACGCCGGTGTCGGCGATCGGTCTGTAGGCCGACTCTTTGCGCAGTCGACCTCCTCTGCGTTCGGCGGCGGCCGGCATCACCATCGCGGTTCTCGCGGTGCTGGTGCTGGCCGCCGACCAGTTTGCGAAGAACGCCGCGATCGCCGCTCTCCCTTCGGAGCGCGTGGTCCCGATCCTCGGTGACTTCCTGCAGTTCTACCTCGTCCGCAACCCCGGTGCGGCGTTCTCTCTCGGCGAGGGCGTCACGTGGGTGTTCACCATCGCTCTCGCGGTGGTCGCCTGCGTGATCGTCTATCTCGGTGCACGCCGGGTACGGTCCCGCCTCTGGGCGGTCGCGCTGGGTCTGCTCCTCGGCGGGGTGCTCGGCAACCTCACCGACCGCCTGGTGCGAGAGCCCGGCTTCCCCGTCGGACACGTCGTCGATTTCATCTCGACGCCCTGGATGATGCCGGCGATCTACAACGTCGCCGATATGTTCATCGTCACGATGATGATCTCGGTGGCGGTCCTCGTGCTCTTCGGGCTCAAACTCGATGGCACCCGCGAGACCAAGGCCTCACGTGCAGCGGCGGATGCCGCCGAGGGCGAGGTCGAGGCTCCCGTCGACCCGGGCGCTCGCTGACATGGAGTCGCGGAGCCTGCCCGTCCCCGACGGGCTCGACGGGACGCGCATCGACCAGGGCCTGGCCAAGATGCTGGGCTTCTCGCGCACCTTCGCGGCCGAAGTGGCCGATGCCGGAGGGGTCAACGTCGACGGCCGGGTGGCCGGTCGTTCCGACCGCTTGCGCGCCGGTACCTGGCTGAGTGTCGAGTGGGAGCCCAAACGCGATCCCGAGATCGTGCCGGTCGAGGTCCCCGACCTCGGGATCGTGCACGACGACGACGACATCGTGGTCGTCGACAAGCCCGCGGGCGTCGCCGCTCACCCGTCCGTCGGGTGGGACGGACCGACCGTGCTCGGGGCCCTCGCCGCGGCGGGGTTCCGGATCGCCACCAGCGGCCCGGCCGAGCGGCGTGGTGTCGTGCATCGCCTCGACGCGGGCACGAGCGGCCTCATGGTGGTCGCCAAGACCGAGCGCGCCTACACGCTGCTCAAGAGTGCGTTCAAAGACCGCGAGGTCGACAAGATCTACCATGCGGTCGTGCAGGGGCACCCCGATCCGCTCTCCGGCACGATCGACGCGCCGATCGGTCGGCATCCGCATCACTCGTGGAAGTTCGCGGTGACGCCGGACGGCAAGGACTCGGTGACGCACTACGAGACGCTCGAGGCGTTCCCGCGCGCCTCGCTGCTCGAGATCCATCTCGAGACCGGGCGCACGCACCAGATCCGCGTGCACATGGCGGCCCACCGCCATCCGTGCGCCGGCGATCCTCTGTATGGTGCCGACCCCACGCTGTCGGCCCGCCTGGGACTCACGCGCCAGTGGCTGCACGCGCATCGGCTCGCCTTCACGCACCCCGGCTCGGGGGAGTGGGTGGAGTTCGAGTCCCCGTACCCCGCCGATCTTGCGCATGCCCTCGAGCTGCTCGGCGACGGGGTCTGACAGAACGATCGACATGCGTCCGGGCGCAGACCAATGCGCCGGATGCCGGGACCCCGGCGACGCGCCCGGGGGAGCGTGTCGAACTGAGCGCCGGCTGCGAACTTCCGTGGTCGATGTCGGGGGCCGAACGTAGACTCGACCCGTGGCAGCAGACTCCTTCGTTCACCTTCACGTGCACAGCGAGTATTCGATGCTCGACGGCGCGGCCCGCATCGGCCCGATGGTCCAAGAGGCCGTCAGGCAGGGCATGCCGGCCATCGCGGTGACCGACCACGGCAACACGTTCGCGGCGTACGAGTTCTACAAGACCGCGAAAGACGCGGGCATCAAGCCGATCATCGGGATCGAGGCCTACGTCACCCCCGGGACGCACCGCTCCGACAAGACGCGTGTGCGCTGGGGGACGCCCGAGCAGCAGAGCGACGACGTCTCGGGTTCGGGGGCGTACACGCACATGACCCTGCTGTCCGAGACGACGCAGGGCATGCACAACCTCTTCCGTCTCTCGTCCAAGGCGAGCATGGAGGGCTACTACTTCAAGCCCCGTATGGACCGCGAACTGCTGCAGACCTACAGCAAGGGTCTCATCGCCACGACCGGCTGTCCCTCCGGCGAGGTGCAGACGCGCCTGCGCCTCGGCCAATACGAAGCCGCTCGGGCGGCCGCCGCCGAATTCCAGGACATCTTCGGCAAAGACAACTACTTCGCCGAGATCATGGATCACGGTCTCTCGATCGAGCGCCGCGTGATGGGCGACCTGCTCAGGCTGTCGAAAGATCTCGGCATCCCTCTGCTGGGAACCAACGACCTCCACTACACGCACCAGCACGACGCGACGAGCCACGCCGCCCTGCTGTGCGTGCAGTCGGGCTCCACGCTCGATGACCCGAAGCGCTTCAAGTTCGACGGCGACGGCTACTACGTCAAGTCGCCCGCCGAGATGCGTGCGGTGTTCCGCGACCACCCCGAGGCGTGCGACAACACACTGCTGATCGCCGAGCGCTGCGACGTCGAGTTCGATACCTCGGCCAACTACATGCCGCGCTTCCCCGTGCCCGACGGCGAAACCGAGGGCAGCTGGATGATCAAAGAGGTCGAGAACGGTCTCCACGACCGTTACCCCGGCGGCATCCCGGATGCCGTGCGCAAGCAGGCCGAGTACGAGACCGACGTCATCCTTCAGATGGGGTTCCCCGGCTACTTCCTCGTCGTCGCCGACTTCATCAACTGGGCGAAGAACAACGGCATCCGGGTCGGACCCGGCCGCGGTTCGGGGGCAGGTTCCATGGTCGCGTACGCGATGAAGATCACCGATCTCGACCCTCTGCAGCACGGCCTCATCTTCGAGCGCTTCCTCAACCCCGACCGCGTCTCGATGCCCGACTTCGACGTCGACTTCGACGACCGTCGCCGCGGCGAGGTCATTCAGTACGTCACCGAGAAGTACGGCGACGAGCGCGTCGCTCAGATCGTGACCTACGGCACGATCAAGGCCAAGCAGGCCCTGAAAGACGCCGGACGCGTGCTCGGCTTCCCCTTCAGCATGGGAGACCGCCTCACGAAGGCCATGCCTCCGGCCGTGATGGGCAAAGACATGCCGCTCGACGGCATGTTCAACCCCGAGCACCCCCGCTACAAAGAGGCGAGCGAATTCCGCACCCTCATCGAGACGGACGCCGAGGCGAAGACGGTCTTCGACACCGCCCTGGGACTCGAGAACCTGAAGCGTCAGTGGGGCGTGCACGCGGCCGGTGTCATCATGTCGAGCGAGCCCCTCATCGACATCATCCCGATCATGCGCCGCGAACAGGACGGCCAGATCGTCACGCAGTTCGACTATCCGGCGTGCGAGTCGCTCGGCCTGATCAAGATGGACTTCCTGGGGCTTCGCAACCTCACGATCATCAACGATGCCCTCGACAACATCGAGGCGAACCGCGGCCACCCGCTCGTGCTGGAAGATCTCGAGCTCGACGACGCCGCCTCGTACGAGCTTCTCGCGCGCGGAGACACGCTCGGCGTGTTCCAGCTCGACGGTGGGCCGATGCGTTCGCTCCTGCGTCTCATGCGCCCCGACAATTTCGAGGACATCTCGGCCGTCCTCGCCCTGTACCGTCCCGGCCCGATGGGCGTGAACTCGCACATCAACTACGCGTTGCGCAAGAACAAGCAGCAGGAGATCGAGCCGATCCACCCCGAGCTCGAAGAGCCGCTGGCCGACATCCTCGACACGACGTACGGCCTCATCGTGTACCAGGAGCAGGTGATGGCCGTGGCGCAGCGCGTCGCGGGCTACACGCTCGGTCAGGCCGATCTGCTGCGTCGCGCGATGGGTAAGAAGAAGAAGAGCGAGCTCGACAAGCAGAAAGAGATCTTCTTCGGCGGCATGACCGAGCGCGGCTACGGCGATGTCGCTCAGCAGACCCTGTGGAAGGTGCTCGAGTCGTTCGCCGACTACGCCTTCAACAAGGCGCACACCGCGGCTTACGGTCTCGTGTCGTACTGGACCGCCTACCTCAAGGCGCATTACCCCGCCGAGTACATGGCCGCGCTGCTCACGAGCGTCGGAGACTCGAAAGACAAGATGGCGGTGTATCTCAACGAATGCCGTCGCATGGGCATCAAGGTGCTCCCGCCCGACGTGAACGAGTCGATCCGCTTCTTCGCGGCCGTCGGCGAAGACATCCGCTTCGGCCTGGGCGCGGTCCGCAACGTCGGAACGAATGTCGTCGACGGCATCGTCTCGGCCCGGCAGGATGCCAAGTACACGTCGTTCCATGACTTCCTGTCGAAGGTCCCGATGCACGTGGCGAACAAGCGCACCGTGGAATCCCTCATCAAGGCCGGTGCCTTCGACTCCCTCGGCTCGACCCGTCGCGCCCTCGTCGAGATCCACGAGGACGCGTGCGAAGGGGCTGTGCTCGACAAGCGACGCGAGGCGAACGGCGAGGTGGGCTTCGACTTCGACTCGCTGTGGGACGAACCGCAGCAGGTCGAGAAGGTCCCCGAGCGACCCGAGTGGACAAAGAAGGACAAACTCGCGTTCGAGCGTGAGATGCTCGGGCTCTACGTATCCGATCACCCTCTGGCCGGTCTCGAGGTGCCGCTCGCGAAGCACGCCTCGACATCGATCCACGATCTCCTGGCCTCGGAAGACGTTCAAGACGGAGACCAGGTCACCGTCGCGGGCTTGTTGACGAGCGTCCAGCACCGCGTTGCGAAGCAGAGCGGCAACCCCTACGGCATGGTCACCGTCGAGGACTTCAACGGCGAGGTGACCGTGATGTTCATGGGCAAGACCTACGCGGAGTTCGCGCCGATCCTGCAGGGCGACTCGATCCTCGTCGTCCGCGGCCGCGTGTCGCGTCGAGACGACGGGCTGAATCTGCATGCGCAGAGCGCTTTCGCTCCCGACCTCGAGGGCCTCGACGATGCGGGCGGACTCACCCTCGTCGTTCCCGAGCAGCGCGCCAACGAGGCGCTCGTCGGCGAGCTCGCGCAGATGCTGCGTCGGCATTCCGGGTCGACCGAGGTCGTCCTCAAGTTGCACAAAGGCGGGACCGCCAAGGTATTCGAGGTGCCGATGCCCGTTCGTGTGACCGCCGACCTGTTCGGCGAGCTCAAGGGCCTCCTCGGCCCGAACTGTCTCGGCTGAACGACGCACCTCCGCAGCGAGGTGCAACCCCAGCGAACGCTGGAGACCCCCTGGTTAGGATGACCGGGCGCTTGCCGCCCTCCGAAAGGACCACCGTGACCGATCCGACCCCCCACGACGGCTTCACACCCCGCGACCCCGACCGACTCGACGGCGCCCCTTCCGACCCGCGCGCGCCCTATGAGCCGACCGGCGCCCGCCGCAAGGGCTCCGACGGCGCCGACGCGACCGACCTCGCGGGTCATGACACCGGTGCTCTCGACGCCGCATCCCGCGGGGCGTTCCTTCCTGCCGCCGCCCACGCGAACGCTCACGCCGGCGGTCACCCGCACATCGACGCAGACGCCGACCGCCCGAACTACGGCGTCGGCCCGTTCTCCGTTCGCGAGGTCTCGCTTCTCGGTATCTGGGTGGTGGCGTTCTTCGTCTCGTTCTTCCGCACCAACATCCTCGAGTCGGGGTCCGGCGTCCTCGTCGGCGGTGCCAACGTCTGGCTCTCGGGCCTGTGGTGGATCCCCGCCATCGCCCTTCCCACCGTCGCCGTCGGCCTCATCGTGCTCCGGCGCCTTTCTCCCCAGGGAATCCGCCGCGTCGGTTCGCTCGGCATCGACCAGTTCTCCTCCGTCGCGTTCACGGTTGCGGCCCTGGTGTGGGTCGCGTGGGTATGGGATGCTGTCGCGGTCTTCGACTCGAACGGGGTCTGGACGCGCTCCTGGGTCATCTGGGTCGAGGCCGTGCTGCTGCTCGCAGGCGTCGTTCTCACGGTGTTCGCGCCGTTCATCCCGCCCTTCTCCGCCGACTTCCGCGGTCGAGAAGAGATTCCCGCTCACCGCACCGCGCGTCCGATCCGTCCGGTGGTGGTGCGGCCTCGTACGCCGCGCACCCCCAAGGCCCCGACGGCCGCGCAGGCGTCGATCCCCACGGCGGCCACCCCGTCGGGCGCTGAGGTCGGGGCAGACGTCCCCGCCCCGGGGAGCTACACCGGCTCGACCGATCTCGCGCACGACGCCGCACCGGCGACCAGTGTTCTCCCGGCCCACGCCGATGAGAACGACACCGACGTGTTCGCTCCGCTTCGTGCCGACGACGACGATCGCGACGACCACTCGCGGTGGGTCGCTCCGGTCGGTGACGAGCCGACGGCGGAGCAGCGCGCCGCTCACGACGACCACCCGCACGCGCAAGCGTTCTGGGCTCTCGCTCCGGAGCAGCGCGAGATCGTCGACGACTACGGCTCACCGATCTTCCACATCGGTCCCACGGCATGGGCGCTCGTGATCGAGGACCGCGGCGAGACCTTCGTCGTCCGCCACGACGACGGTCGTATCGGGTACCTGCACGACGTCTCGGGCGTCACGCGCGGCTGAGCGGAGCCTGCGAGCCGCCCGCCTCGCGCGAGGCGGCTCGCGGGCGCCGGTAGCCTGGGATACATGCTTCGCACGATCGATCTCCGCGGCCGCGTGCTCTCGCCGGCCGAGCTTCTCGCCGTCGTCCCGCGCGCCGACGCCGCGCGCGACGAGGCCCTCGCCACCGCCGCTCGGCTCGTCGACGACGTCGCGCGGCGCGGTGAAGAAGCACTCCGCGAGCAGGCTGCGCGTTTCGACCGGGTCAGCGATCACGCCCTGCGTGTGCCCGCCGACCACCTCGACGAGGCCCTGCGCGATCTCGATCCCGGCATCCGTGCCGCTCTCGACGAGGCGATCGTGCGCGTGCGCGCAGCTTCCGCGGCGCAGGTGCCCGCCCCCGTCGTCACCCAGCTCGGCGCGGGAGCCCGCGTCACGCAGCGCTGGCAACCGGTGCGCCGTGTGGGCCTGTACGTTCCGGGCGGCAAGGCCGTCTACCCCTCCAGCGTCGTCATGAACGTCGTACCCGCTCAGGTGGCCGGAGTGCGCGAGGTCGCCCTCGCCTCCCCGCCACAGGCGGCGTTCGGCGGTCGCGTCCACCCCGTCATCCTCGCCGCGGCGAAGTTGCTGGGCGTCACCGAGGTCTACGCCATGGGCGGCGCCGGGGCCATCGGCGCCTTCGCGTACGGCGTCGGCAAAATCGGGCTCGACCCGGTCGACGTCGTGACCGGACCCGGCAACAATTTCGTCGCCTCGGCCAAGCGCGCCGTCGCGGGTCGGGTGGGCACCGACTCCGAAGCCGGAGCGACCGAGATCCTCGTCGTCGCCGACGACAGCGCGATCCCCGCCCTCATCGCCGCTGACCTGGTCAGCCAGGCCGAGCACGACGAACAGGCTTCCGCGGTGCTGGTCACCGCTTCCGCCGACCTGGCCGAGGCTGTCCGCGCTGCCCTCCCCGAGCGTGTCGCCGCGACGCGCCACACGGAGCGCGTCACGGCGGCGTTCCATGGTCCGCAGTCGGCCGTCGTGCTGGTGGACGACCTCGCGCAGGCCACCGCGTTCAGCAACGCCTACGCACCCGAGCACCTCGAGCTGCACCTCTCCGACCCGCGTCCGGAGGATTTCGTGAATGCGGGTGCCGTGTTCGTCGGCCCTTACACCCCGGTCAGCCTCGGCGACTACCTGGCGGGCAGCAACCACGTGCTGCCGACCGGGGGACAGGCGCGCTACGGCTCCGGACTGTCGGCGGCGACGTTCCTGCGCCCCCAGCAGGTCGTCGAGTACGACCGCGATGCGCTCGCGCGTGTGCGCGATGCCATCGTGACCCTCGCTGACGCGGAGGCGCTGCCCGCGCACGGTGAGGCCGTTACCGCCCGTTTCGACGCGTAGTCTGGCGGCGTCATGCACTGCCCCTTCTGCCGCAACCCGGACTCCCGCGTCATCGATTCGCGCACGAGCGACGACGGTCTGAGCATCCGCCGGCGGCGCCAGTGTCCGAAATGCGGCGGGCGCTTCTCGACGGTCGAGACCGCGAGCTTGAACGTCATCAAGCGATCCGGCGTCGTGGAGCCGTTCAGTCGCGAGAAGGTCATGTCGGGCGTTCGCAAAGCCTGTCAGGGGCGACCGGTGACCGATGGCGACCTCGCGGTGCTCGCCCAGCAGGTGGAAGAGAACATCCGCCAGACCGGGTCCTCGCAGATCGAGGCGAACGAGATCGGCTTGTCGATCCTCGGCCCCCTTCGTGAGCTCGACGAGGTCGCCTACCTTCGCTTCGCGAGCGTCTACCAGGCCTTCGATTCGCTCGACGACTTCGACGCCGCTATCGCTCAGCTGCGCGCCGATCACGCCGAGCGGTCTGCGGGACGGATCGGCGAAGGCGACACGGTCCAGTAATCTGGCGGGGATGTATCCCCTCCTCTTCCGCACGGTCCTGACCCGCTTCGACCCCGAGTTCGCGCATCACCTCGGCGCTCTCGTGATCCGTGTCGCGGGCGTGGAGCCGGTGGCATCCCTCGTGCGCCGCCTCACGGCACCCGGGCGCACGCAGAAGGTCCACGCGCTCGGTCTCGAATTCGACTCGCCGTTCGGCGTGGCCGCGGGTTTCGACAAGAACGTCACGATGGTCAGCGGTCTCGGCGCCCTCGGCTTCGGCCACGTCGAGGTCGGGACGGTCACCGCCCTTCCACAGCCGGGCAATCCCAAGCCCCGCCTGTTCCGTCTCGTCGCCGACCGGGCGGTCATCAACCGCATGGGGTTCAACAACGACGGAGCCGCCGCGGCCGCCGCGAGACTGCGACGTGTGCGTCGCTCGCGTCGGCGCCCGGTGATCGGCGTCAACATCGGAAAGAGTCGCGTGGTCGCCGTCGAGGACGCCACGACCGATTACGTCCGCAGTGCCCTGCTACTGGCCCCTCTCGCCGACTACCTCGTCGTCAACGTCTCCTCGCCCAACACGCCCGGTCTTCGCGGTCTGCAGGCGGTCGAGACGCTGCGTCCCCTGCTGACGGAGGTTCGGGATGCCGCGGGCGACACGCCCCTGCTCGTGAAGATCGCCCCGGATCTCGATGACCCCGAGGTGCAGGACATTGCGCGCCTTGCCGTCGATGCCGGGCTCGCGGGCATCATCGCAACGAACACCACGATCGCCCGGTCGCACCTGGCCACCAACGCAAAGGCGGTCGAGGCGATGGGGGCCGGCGGCCTGTCGGGTGCGCCGCTGAAAGCGCGAGCTCTGCAGGTGCTGCACCTCGTGCGCGACGTCGTGCCCGAGGAGTTCGTCGTGATCTCGGCCGGGGGAGTGGAGACAGCCGACGATGTGCGCGAGCGGCTCGCCGCCGGAGCCACGCTCGTACAGGGGTACACCGGTTTCCTCTACCGGGGCCCGCTGTGGGCCCGGCAGATCAACCGCGGTCTCGCGCGCGGCCGCTGAAAGCGGCGGCCGCGCATCGTGCAGCCGACCACGCGTGGGTCGCGCAGGTCACGGTGCCGCACGCGTCGGTTGCCCGCGCCGGGGCGTCGCCACGCCCGTGGCGGCGATCTCGCGACGTCTGCCGCCCTGCGGCGCGCCTGGCGCCGTCCGAGTGTCCAGAGCAGCCCCCGCTCGCGGGTCGCGCGGCGCGTCGTGAGCACTCCACCGGGGTGAAAGAGAAGCGGCACGCCCGAAGGCGTGCCGCTCGATAACGTCGGAACCGGTCAGACGGGGTACTGCCCGCGCTTGACCTGTGCCTTGGGCAGGCGCATGAAGCGCATCTGCACGGTGCGCATGGCGGCGTACCAGCCCAGGCCCTTCTCGAGGCGGCTCTCGCCGAACTTCTCTTTCGCGGCGCGCTTGATGCGGATCGACGTGATGATCATGTCGCCGACGACGAAGAGGATGAAGATCCACAGCGCCACGAACGACCAGTACTGGAAGAACGAGACGGGAATCAGCGTCGCCACGATCACGAGGATCATGAAGGGCATGACGCCCTCGCCGAGGTGCCAGCCGGCGTCGACGAAATCGCGGGCGAAGCGACGCTGCGGGCCGCGGTCGCGGGCGGGCAGATACTTCTCTTCGCCGGCGGCCATGCCGATGCGCGCCTTCTCGCGTTGAGCGGCGAGCTCGGCGCGGGCGCGGGCCTTGGCCTCTTTGGTGTCGGGCACCAGCGGACGCTTACGAGCGGCCTCCTGCTCGGCGCGCGACGGGGTTGCACGCCCCTTGCCCGAACTGAGCTCCGTCGGCTCGACGGGGGTGTCGTTGGGGGCGGGGGCGGGGGACTTGGCCACGGGAAACCTCGGTGCTTCGCTGATCGGGAGATTTAAGATTACCCGCATGACCCTCGACCTGTCCCGGCAGGACGCTGTGCAAAAAGCAGCGGACGCCGGCATCCCCTCCGCCCTCGCCGATCTCGGCTCCCTCGTGCGCATCCCGTCCATCGCGTGGCCGGCCTTCGACCAGTCCGCGCTCGTCAAGAGCGCGGATGCCGTGGCCGCCCTCCTCGAGGGCACCGGCGTCTTCGATTCGGTCGAGGTGAAGCGCGCCGCGATCCCCGGAACAGACGAGACCGGCCAGCCCGCCGTCCTCGCCACGCGCGCGGCCCGCAACGGGCGCCCGACCGTGCTGCTGTACGCGCACCACGACGTGCAGCCTCCCGGAGACGAGGCGCTCTGGGACTCCCCGCCCTTCGAGCCCACCGTCCGCGACGGGCGTCTCTACGGGCGCGGCGCCGCCGACGACAAGGCCGGCGTCATGGCGCACGTCGGTGCGATCCGCGCTGTCTCCGAGGTGCTCGGCGACGACCTCGACCTTGGCATCGCCGTCTTCATCGAGGGAGAGGAGGAGTACGGCTCCCGCTCGTTCGGGCAGTTCCTCGCCGACAACGCCGACGTGCTGCGCTCCGACGTCATCGTCGTGGCCGACTCCGGCAACTGGGACGAGCGCACTCCCGGTCTGACGGTCTCGCTGCGGGGCAACGCCCGATTCACCCTCACCGTCCGCACCCTCGAGCACGCCTCCCACTCCGGGATGATGGGCGGAGCGGTCCCGGATGCCATGCTGGCCACGGTCAAGCTGCTCGCGACCCTGTGGGACGACGACGGTGCCGTCGCGGTCGATGGCCTCGCGGTGCGCGACGCCGAGACCCCCGTCTACGACGAGGCCACGCTTCGCGCGGAGTCCGGCCTCCTCGAGGGTGTGAGCCCGATCGGCCGCGACTCGATCCTCAGTCGTATCTGGAACAAGCCTTCCATCACGATCACCGGATGGGATGCCACGCCCGTCGAGGCGGCATCCAACACCCTCTCTCCGCAGACCAGCGTCGTGATCAGCGCGCGTGTGGCTCCCGGACAGAACGCCCAGGACGCCTTCGCCGCCGTCGAGGCCCATCTGCGCGCCCACGCCCCGTTCGGGGCGCAGCTCGAGTTCACCGACGTCGACTGCGGTGACTCCTTCCTCGTCGACACGACCGGCTGGGCCGTGGAGGAGGCGCGTGCGTCGTTCGCCGAGGGCTATGGCGTCGACTCGGTGGACGTCGGTATCGGCGGCTCCATCCCGTTCATCTCCGATCTCGTGCGCGAGTTCCCCGAGGCGCAGATCCTCGTGACCGGTGTCGAAGACCCCCACGCCCGCGCGCACAGCCCGAACGAGTCGCTGCACCTCGAGACGTTCCGTAACGCGCTGGTCTCCGAGGCCCTGCTGCTCGCCCGCCTCAACGCGCGCGGGCAGTGATCGAGGCCGCGGGGGCGGGACGGGCGTAGACTCGTCTCGTCCCCGCGACCGAACAACCCGAAGGGCATCGCCATGACCGACACCACACTGTCGTCCTCCGCCGAGACCCGCGAGCACGGCGTCGGCCTGACCGCGGCCGCCTCCGACAAGGTGAAGAGCCTGCTCTCGCAGGAGGGTCGCGACGACCTGCGCCTGCGCGTCGCGGTTCAGCCCGGCGGCTGCTCCGGCCTCATCTACCAGCTGTACTTCGACGAGCGGTACCTCGACGGCGACAAGGTCGTCGACTTCGACGGCGTAGAGGTCATCGTCGACGACATGAGCGTCCCGTACCTCGACGGCGCCAACATCGACTTCAAGGACACGATCTCGGAGCAGGGCTTCACGATCGACAACCCCAACGCGCAGGGATCCTGCGCCTGTGGAGACAGCTTCCACTGACACCCCGACGCCGTTCTCCGGCGTCGAATCGAGAGCCCCCGGAACCCCGGATCACCCCGTGGAAACCGGGGGCTTTCGATGTCTCGGCACTGGACGAATGGCCTGAGAACGGTGAGAGGTTGCTCTAGACTGTCAGAGCAACATCCACGACCCGGAAAGGTGCATTGTGCCCTCCAAACGTCGCCTTCGCTGGGCAGCGCTTCCCCTCGGGATCGCATCCGTCGCGGTCCTCTCCGGCTGCACCACCACTCAGCTTCACGGCTTCCTGCCTGGCTTCGTCGATGACGGCCCGGCCGCGACGAACCACACCGACATGGTCGCAGGGCTCTGGGTCAACTCGTGGATCGTGCTCCTCGCCGTGGGTGTCATCACCTGGGGCCTCATGCTGTGGTCGGTCATCGCGTATCGCCGCCGCAAGGGCCAGTCCGGTCTCCCGGTGCAGCTGCGCTACAACATGCCGGTCGAGATCTTCTACACCGTCGTGCCGCTGATCCTCGTCGTGGGATTCTTCGCCTTCACGGCGCGCGACCAGAACACGCTCGAGACGCAGTACGAGAACCCCGACGTCTCCATCACCGCCTACGGCAAGCAGTGGGCGTGGGATTTCCAGTACAACGGCACCAAGGAAGACAATTCCGACGCCGTGTACTCCATGGGTGTGCAGGCCAAGGCCACGTCCGACGGCTACGACCTCCAGGACGTCCCGACCCTCTACCTGCCGGTGAACAAGACCGTGAAGATCGACCTCCGCTCGCGCGACGTCATCCACTCGTTCTGGATCATCGACTTCCTCTACAAAAAAGACATGTACATCGGTCGCGACAACGAGTGGTCTTTCACGCCCACCCGTGAAGGCACCTACGAGGGCAAGTGCGCGGAGCTCTGCGGTGAGTACCACTCCGCCATGCTCTTCAACGTCAAGGTCGTCAGCGAAGACGAGTACAACACCTACCTCGACTCGCTGCGCCGTGCCGGCGACGTGGGCGACATCAGCGACCTGTCGCGTCTTCAGAACCTGACGACGGCCGGCACCGAAGGGAACGAGTGATCATGGCCACGACGCTTCCGCTCCAGGGGACGGGCCCCTCGCGCCCGACGACTCTCCCGCCGCGTCAAGCCGCACTGCTCAGCACCACGCGTGTGGAGCAGAAGGGCAATCTGGTCGTCAAGTGGATCACCTCCACCGACCACAAGACCATCGGGTACATGTACCTGATCGCCTCCGTCATGTTCTTCATGCTCGGTGGCGTCATGGCGTTGATCATCCGCGCCGAGCTGTTCGAGCCCGGCATGCAGATCATCCCCACCAAAGAGCAGTACAACCAGCTGTTCACGATGCACGGCACGATCATGCTGCTCATGTTCGCGACGCCGCTGTTCGCGGGGTTCGCCAACGCGCTGCTGCCGCTGCAGATCGGTGCGCCCGACGTGGCCTTCCCGCGCTTGAACGCGTTCGCGTTCTGGCTGTTCCTCTTCGGCTCGACCATCGCCGTCTCCGGCTTCCTCACCCCGCAGGGTGCGGCCGGGTTCGGATGGTTCGCCTACCAGCCGCTCGCCAACGCCAGCTTCTCTCCGGGCGTAGGCGGAAACCTCTGGATGCTCGGTCTCGGCATCAGCGGTTTCGGCACGATCCTCGGCGCGGTCAACTTCATCACCACGGTGCTCACCATGCGTGCACCCGGTATGACCATGTGGCGCATGCCGATCTTCTCGTGGAACACGCTGATCACGAGCATCCTGATCCTGCTCGCGTTCCCCGTGTTGGCCGCCGCGATCTTCGCCGCCGCTGCCGACCGCGTGCTCGGCGCGCACATCTACAGCCCCGAGAACGGTGGCGTGCTCCTCTGGCAGCACCTCTTCTGGTTCTTCGGTCACCCCGAGGTCTACATCATCGCGCTGCCGTTCTTCGGCATCGTGTCCGAGATCTTCCCCGTCTTCAGCCGAAAGCCGATCTTCGGTTACAAGACGCTCGTGTACGCGACCATTGCGATCGCGGCCCTGTCCGTCGCGGTGTGGGCGCACCACATGTACGTCACCGGCGGTGTGCTGCTTCCGTTCTTCGCCCTCATGACGATGCTGATCGCCGTTCCGACCGGCGTGAAGATCTTCAACTGGATCGGAACGCTGTGGCGGGGCTCGGTCACGTTCGAGACCCCCATGGTCTTCGCCCTCGGCTTCCTCGTGTCGTTCGTGTTCGGTGGTCTCACCGGCGTCATCCTCGCCTCGCCCCCGCTCGACTTCCACCTCTCCGACTCCTACTTCGTCGTAGCGCACTTCCACTACGTCGTGTTCGGCACCGTGGTGTTCGCGATGTTCGCCGGCTTCTACTTCTGGTGGCCCAAGTGGACGGGCAAGATGCTCAACGAGCGTCTCGGCATGGTGCACTTCTGGATGCTGTTCATCGGCTTCCACATGACCTTCCTCATCCAGCACTGGCTGGGCGTCGACGGCATGGTTCGCCGCTACGCCGACTACGCAGCCGCCGACGGGTGGACCTGGGAGAACCAGCTCTCCACCGTGGGCTCGATGATCCTCGGCGCCTCGATGATTCCGTTCCTCCTGAACGTCTGGATCACCGCCCGCAAGGCACCGCGCGTCACGGTCGACGACCCGTGGGGGTACGGAGCGTCGCTGGAGTGGGCCACCTCGTGCCCGCCCCCGCGTCACAACTTCACCTCGATTCCTCGCATCCGTAGCGAGCGCCCTGCCTTCGACCTGAACCACCCCGAGGCCGGTATCCCGGTCGGTGTGGGGCCCGCGAAGGATGCACCCGAGGCGCCCGTGGTCGACTCCGCGGCCGGAGAGGTCAAGTAAGAATGCGTACCAACGTTGGACTCTGGTGGCTGCTGGCCGTCTTCGGTTTCCTGATCGCCGCCGTTTACACCGTCTGGAGCCTCCTCCAGCACGGTGGCGTCGAGTGGGTCGGCAGTGTCGCGCTCGTCTTCCTCGGCCTCATGTCGTCGATGATTGCGTTCTACATCTCGCGCGTCATGAAGGCGCAGCGCGGTGACCTGCCCGAAGACACCCTGACGGCTGACATCGACGACGGCGACCCCGAGATGGGCGAGTTCAGCCCGTGGTCGTGGTGGCCCATCGTGCTCGCGGCCTCCGCCGCCATCGCGGTGATCGGTCTCGCGGTCGGCAGCTGGCTCGTCCCCGTCGGCTTCGCGGTGTTCGTCATCGCCATCGTCGGCTGGGTGTACGAGTACTACCGCGGGTACTTCGCGCGCTGACCCCGTGCCCATTCGGCTGAACGCGGCCGCCGTCTCCGACGCCGGCTCCCACCGTCCCACCAATCAGGACGCCGCCTTCGCGGCGTCCTGGGGTGCGGCGGTGGCCGATGGCGTCGGGGGAGGGCCCTCCGGGGACCTTGCCTCCGCCGCTCTTCTGCACCGTCTCGTGGCGACGCGAGGTGGTGGAATGGATGCCGACGGCCTGCTCGTCCGCATCCGCGAAGCGAACTGGGACATCCGTGCCCACGTCGAGCGCGATCCTGCGCTGCAGGGCATGGCGACGACGTTCACCGGCATCTTCCTCAGCGTGAGCGGTGAGCTCCTGCTCGCTCACACCGGAGACTCGCGGGCCTATCTGCTCCGCGACGGCGAGTTCACACGCGAGACGCGTGACGACTCGTACGTTCAGGCGCTCGTCGACCACGGCATCATTCCCCCCGAGGCAGCTCAGGCACACCCGCGGCGCAATATCATCACCGCCTCTCTCGGTGGTGCCGAGGGAGATGTCGTTTCCGTCGCTGAACGTCCGCCGGTAGCCGGAGATCGTTGGGTCCTCTGCAGCGATGGCTTGACCGACTACGTGCCGGAGGCTGACGTCGCTCGCCTTGTCGCTGAGTCATCAGACCCGCGCTCGGCTGCGGCCGCTGCCGTGGCTTTGGCACTCGAAGCTGGTACGCGTGACAACGTCACCGTCGTCGTGTGCGACGTCATCGACGACGATCAGACGGTGAGCAGCGATCCGGTGTTCTTCGGCTCCGCCGCCCGTTGGTTCGCCGAAGACGTCGAGACCGCCTGATCCGTTTCTCGACCGCGCATCCGGCTCGGCTCCAGGGTTCGTGATCTGCGTTCAGCGCGATGCCCGGGCGAACTCGTCCATCGCATCCTGAGCCAGCTGGGCGCTCCGCGGACCGCCGTGGCCGTCTTCCTCGACGATCTCGAGGCGAGAGCCCGGCCAGGCGCGGTGCAGCTTCCACGCGGTCAGCGACGGCCCGCTGATGTCGCGCCGCCCGTGGATGAGGACACCGGGGATGTCCGCGAGCTGCTCTGCGCGATCGAGGATGGCTGTGTCGCCGGGGAGGAAGCAGTCCCGCGCCCAGTAGTGGGTCACGAGGGTGGCGAAATTCAGCCGGTGCCGCTCATCGTCGTGCAACGGTCCCGGGGTTGAGAGGGGCCCGAGGGACATATGCGTCGCTTCCCACTCGTCCCACTGGTCGGCGGCTGTCTGACGCGCGGATGGGTCAGGGCCGGTGAGAAGTCGCGCGTATCCCTCGATCGTGCGCTCATCCGTACGCAGAAGCGAGCGGAGGCGCTCGTACGCTTCAGGGAAGACCGGGGCGATCCCGTCGGTGATCCAGTCGATCTCCCAGCGTCCTCCGGTGGTGACGGCGAAGTTGACGATCTCGCTGACGCGGTCGGGATGCTCGAGGGCGTACGCGAGTGCCAGGGTGGAACCCCATGACACCCCGTGCAGGAGCCAACGGTCGATGCCGAGGTGGACCCGCACCGCTTCGATATCCGCGAGCAGGTTGTCCATCGTCTGGTGCCGCAGGCTGGCGAGATCATCGGCGGCCCAGGGCTCGCTCCGCCCGCATCCTCGCTGGTCGATCCCGACGATGAGATGAAGGTCGGGATCGAAGCGGCGCCGGTACCCACCTTTGCCGAGCCCACCGCCGGGGCCGCCGTGCAGATACAGGGCCGGCCGCCCCCGGGGGTTTCCCGAGGTCTCCCAGTACACCCTGGCACCGTCCGGTCGCTCCACGAATCCGGAGGCGAACGGCTCGAGAGGAGGATGTTGCATGTCGCAAGCCTAACCGCGGGGCTGATCGCACTCGAGGATCAGGAGCGCACCACCATGACGGTCGGGTCGAAGACCCGTTCGCACGGCCCGTCGTCGTTCTCGGTGGGCTGGCCCTCGCGAACCCAGTACTCGTAGCCGCCGATCATTTCCCGCACGTCGTACCCGAGCTGCGCGAAAGCGAGCGCACCCTTCTGGCCGGCGTTGCAGCCCGGGCTCCAGCAGTAGACCACTACCGGCGTGCCCGCCGGGATCTCGTGTGGAGCCCGTTCGGCGATTTCACGGTAGGGCATGTGGATGGCCCCGCAGACGCGTCCCTGCCCCCACGCGTCGTCGCCGCGCACGTCGACGAGTACCAGCTCGTGTCCGGACTTCTGGGCAGCGTAGACGTCGCTCGGGTCGGTCTCGAAGGCGAGACGGCGAGAGAAGTACTCAAGGGCGTCGCTCATGGCTCTCACGCTAGAGGCGCGGACGGAATGCGGAAAGACAGCGGATGCCACGCTCCTACGCTTCCCTGCCAGATGGCGTTGGCGGGGGAGCGGACCTCTGGGACGGCGTCGCGCGACACGCGCGCTCCCCGCGCACTGAGCACGGTTCGCCCCGGGCAGGAAACGCGAAACCCCGGTGCCGCGGCACCGGGGTTTCGTCGACGGGCGATTACTCGCTCTTATCGCCCTCCGGGCGGTTGCGCTCTTCGAGACCCTTGGGAGCCGGGATCTCGACCTCGGCACGCTCGCCCACCGCGTTGCGGGGTCGACCGTCCTCATCGGCGCGAGCGTTGGCTCCGGCGATCTCGTCGGCCTCCTCGTGGTCGATGTGATCGAGTTCGTGGTGCTGATGAGCCACCGCGGCGTCGAGCTCGGCCTGGGTGAGGGGAGCGAGCCGGTCCTCGAAGAACCAGCGCGAAACCGCACCACGGACGTTCTCGTACCAGGGGATCTCACCGTTGGCGTTGGGACGGACGACGAGGGGCTCGTACGTCTCGTTGTCGACCAGCTTCCAGCGCTCGTACTCGTCGACCGGCTGGTGGACCTCGATGTACTCGCCACCGGGGAGGCGGACGATGCGGCCGGACTCGTAGCCATGCAGGGCGATCTCGCGGTCCTTCTTCTGCAGCGCGATGCAGACGCGCTTCGCGATGAAGTAGGCGAGGATCGGGCCCAGGATCAGCAGGGCCTGCAGGACGTGGATGACACCTTCCATGGTGAGGTGGAAGTGCGTCGCGATGATGTCGGACGACGCGGCCGCCCACATCACGGCGTAGAACGTGACACCGGCCGCGCCGATCGCCGTGCGCGTCGCGGCATTGCGCGGACGCTGGGCGATGTGGTGCTCGCGCTTGTCGCCGGTCACCCACGCCTCGATGAAGGGGTACACCAGCACGAGAACGATGAAGAGACCCAGGACACCGACGGGGATGATGATGTTCCACGAGAAGGTGTGGTCCCAGAGCACGAACTCGAGGTGCGGCGGGATCAGACGGAGCATGCCGTCGGCGAAGCCGATGTACCAGTCGGGCTGCGTACCGGCGGACACCGGGGACGGGTCGTACGGACCGTAGTTCCAGATGGGGTTGATCGTCACCAGCGCGGCGATCAGAACGATCACACCGAACGTGATGAAGAAGAAGCCACCCATCTTGGAGGCGTACACCGGGAGCATCGGGTAGCCCACGACGTTGCTGTTCGTGCGGGCGGGCCCGGCGAACTGCGTGTGCTTGTTGATGATCATCAGCATGAGGTGCACGGCCAGCAGAGCCACGAGGATCGCGGGCAGCAGCAGGATGTGCAGCGTGTACAGGCGTCCGACGATCGCGGTACCGGGGAACTCTCCGCCGAAGAGCAGGAACGACGTCCAGGTGCCGATGATCGGCAGGCCCTTGATCATTCCGTCGATGATGCGCAGACCGTTACCGGAGAGCAGGTCGTCGGGGAGCGAGTAGCCGGTGAAGCCCTCGGCCATCGCGAGGATGAAGAGGATGAAGCCGACGACCCAGTTGAGCTCGCGGGGCTTGCGGAACGCACCGGTGAAGAAGACGCGGAGCATGTGGACGCCGATACCGGCGACGAACACGAGGGCGGCCCAGTGGTGGATCTGTCGGACGAGCAGGCCGCCGCGCAGGTCGAACGAGATGTGCAGAGCCGACTCCATGGCGGCCGACATCGCGATGCCGCGCATGGGCTCGTAGGCGCCGTTGTAGTGCGTTTCGACCATGGACGCCTGGAAGAAGAACGTCAGGAACGTGCCCGAGAGCAGCACGACCACGAAGCTCCACAGGGCGATCTCGCCGAGCATGAACGACCAGTGGTCGGGGAAGACCTTGCGGCCGAGCTCCTTGACGATGCCCGACATGCTCGTGCGCTCGTCCATGTAATTCGCGACGGAGCCGACGAAACGGCCGCCGAGCGGCTTTCCGTCGCGTCCGCTCGTCGCCGGCGCACCCGCGTGCACTGCGGGTTCGGTGGTGACGTTCTCGGTGGGATGGGTACCGATGCTCATGAGCGCTCCCAGAAGCTGGGGCCGACGGGCTCGTGGAAGTCACTCTGCGCGACGAGGTAGCCCTCGGCGTCGACGGTGATGGGGAGCTGCGGCAGGGGACGGGCGGCCGGGCCGAAGATGACGGCCGCACCGTTGGCGACGTCGAACTGCGACTGGTGGCAGGGGCACAGGAGGTGGTGGGTCTGCTGCTCGTAGAGCGCGACGGGGCAACCGACGTGGGTGCAGACCTTCGAGTACGCGATGATGCCGTCGTACGACCAGTCCAGGTTGTTGGTCTCGGGGTTGAGCTGCTCGGGCTGCATGCGCATGAGCAGGACGATCGCCTTGGCCTTCTCTTCGAGGTAGCCCTCGTCATGGCCGAGTCCCGCGAGTTCTTCGGGGATGACGTGGAATGCGGAGCCGAGAGTGACGTCAGCCGCGCGGATCGGACGACCCGAGGGGTCGTGCGTCAGGCGCATGCCCTCTTTCCACATGGTGTGGCTGAGGAGCTTGACCGGGTCCTGGTCCTGCGGAGCCAGGCCGCGGAACAGCGTGATGCCGGGGATGACCGAGGCGACCAGAGCGGCGAACATCGAGTTGCGGATGATCTCGCGACGACCGAAGCCGGAGTCCTTGTTCGCCTCTTCGAAGACGTTGATCGCGCCCTCGCGCACCTCGTCGCGACCACGAGTGGCGTGGCGGTCCTCGATGTACTCCTTGTCGGACATGACCGACTTGCCCCAGTGAATGGTGCCGATGCCGATCGCGAGCAGCGCGAACGCGATGCCGAGCCCGATGAAGAGGTTGTTGTAGCGGATATCGATCAGCGCGCCCGACTCGATCGGGAAGATCATGTAGGCGATGCTCGCCCAGATGCTCGCCGCAACCGAGAAGTAGAACAGCGTGTAGACCGTGCGAACCGCACGCTTCATCGCCTGCGGGTCCTGGTCGGTCATGCGCTGACGGTGGCCGGGAAGGCCGGGGTTCTGTACGGCGTCGGGAACCGCGACGGCGAGCCCCGAGGTGGGCTTCCAGGAAGCCCTCTCGTGCTCGAGTGCGTCGTCCTCGTGTGCCATGGTGCTCCTCGTGCGTTTACGTAATGTCGAAGACGACGGTCAGTTGGACTTCGCCGTGATCCAGACGGTCAGGGCGATGAGCGCTCCGATACCGAAGATCCAGATGAACAGGCCCTCAGAGACCGGGCCGAGCGAGCCGAGGGCGTAGCCGCCGGGGGACTCGTTCTTCTGCAGGTACATCAGGTACGAGATGACGTCGCGCTTGTCTTCGGGGGTCAGGTTCAAGTCGTTGAACACCGGCATGTTCTGCGGGCCGGTGACCATGGCCGCGTAGATGTTGACCGGCGAGACCGTGTGCAGGTCGGGGGCGTACTTGCCCTCGGTCAACGCTCCACCGGCGCCGGCCACGTTGTGGCACATGGCGCAGTTGATACGGAACAGCTCGGCGCCGTGAGAGAGGTCGCCCTGACCGTCGACGATGTCCTCGCTGGGGTAGCTGGGGCCGGGCGCAGAGGACTGCACGTAAGCGGCGATCGCGTTGATCTGCTCTTCGGTGAACTGCACCGGCTTGACCGGAGCCTGCGGCCCCTGCGCCTGCAGCGGCATACGACCGGTCGACACCTGGAAGTGCACCGACAGTTCTCCGACGCCGAAGAGGGACGGACCCTGCTGGCTGCCCTGCAGGTCGAGACCGTGGCACGTGGCGCAGTTGGCCTGGAAGAGCTTCTGCCCTTCTTCGACCGCCGACGCCGAGTTCGCCTCGCTCGTGGGGGTGCTGGAGGTGGCGGCCATCGCGGCCGATGCGCCGGCGTAGACGCCTCCGGTCAGGAGGAGTCCGATGCCGATGAGCGCGGCGGCGGCCAGGGGGCTACGACGCCCGGACGCCCGACGAGTCTTCTTCTCGCGTGCCATGTGGAGTACTGCTCTCTTACTTGAGGAAGTAGATGACGAAGAACAGGGCGATCCAGACGACGTCGACGAAGTGCCAGTAGTACGACACGACGATCGAGGTGGTCATCTCTTTCCGACCGAAGTTCTTCACGGCGTATGCACGACCGATCACGAGCAGGAAGGCGATGAGGCCACCCGTCACGTGCAGGGCGTGGAAGCCGGTGGTGATGTAGAAGGCCGAGGCGTAGGGGTTGGCGCTGATGGGCATGCCTTCGGCCACCAGGGTCGCGTACTCCCACACCTGACCCGACACGAACACCGCGCCGAGGATGAAGGTGAGGTAGAACCACTCCACCATTCCCCACTTCAGGAAGCCGGTGCGTCCGCCGGTGCGGTACGGCTGGTACCGCTCCGCGGCGAAGACGCCCATCTGGCAGGTGACCGAGGACAGCACGAGGATGATCGTGTTGACGGTCGCGAAGGGAACGTTCAGCAGCTGCGTCTCTTCGGCCCACAGAGAGGCCGACGTGCTGCGGAGAGTGAAGTAGATCGCGAACAGGCCGGCGAAGAACATGACCTCGCTGCCCAGCCACACGATGGTGCCCACGGCGACCGGGTCGGGCCGCTTCACGGCACGCACAGCCTGGGAATACGTCGCTGAGGTCGTCACCGTTCCATTATGCGCGATCCGCGAGCACGATATTCCCATCCCCACCCTGCGATATTCCATCGTCGAGACTTAGGGAAGCCTCAGAATCTGCACATAAGCCCCGGTACGGAGGCTGTTTCATCGCCGGGTCCCGGGGGCCGCCGCGCGACACGCGTGTGGAAGGATCGTGGCATGGCGGAACGTTTCACCTGGCCCGATCTCCTCTCGTCGCTGCTGGCCGGCACCGACCTCAGCGTGTCGGAGTCCACCTGGGCCATGCGCAAGGTCATGGCGGGGGAGGCGACACCGTCGCAACTCGGCGGATTCCTCATGGCGTTGCGGGCCAAAGGCGAGACGGTCGAGGAGATCGTCGGCTTCCGCGACGCGATCCTCGAGGCAGCGGTGCCGCTCCCGGTCCGCGCCGACGTCCTCGACATCGTGGGTACGGGCGGTGACCGCTACGGCACCGTGAACATCTCGACGACGGCGGCCGTGGTGGCCGCGGCATCCGGAGTTCCCGTCGTCAAACACGGCAACCGCGCCGCGAGCTCCGCCTCGGGCTCGTCGGACGTGTTGTCGTCGCTGGGCATCGGGTTGACGCTCTCTCCCGAGAAGGTCGCCGAGATCCTCGACCGGACGGGAATCACCTTCGCCTTCGCCTCGGCGTTTCATCCGGGCTTCCGCCACGCGGCGGCCACCCGTTCGGAGCTCGGTGTGCCGACGGTGTTCAATTTCCTCGGTCCGCTCTGCAATCCCGCGCGTGCCGAGGCCAACGCGGTCGGCGTCGCGCACCTCGACCGCGTTCCACTCATCACGGGGGTCTTCCGCACGCGCGGGGCGACCGCCCTGGTGTTCCGCGGCGACGACGGTCTCGACGAGCTGACCACCACCGGGCACAGCCGTGTCTGGGAGATCAGCCGTGGCGACGTCCACGAGCACGATCTGGATCCCCGGGATCTCGGCATCCCTCTCGCCGACATGGACGACCTGCTGGGCGGGTCTCCCGATCACAACGCCGCCGTGGTGCGGCGGGTGCTCGGCGGCGACCGCGGGGCCGTGCGTGACATCGTGCTGCTGAACGCGGCGGCGGGGCTCGTGTCGTTCCGTCTGTTCCAGGATGCCGCGCAGGTGCAGCGGCCGATCCTCGAGCGGCTGGGTGAGGCCATGGCCGACGCGGCGGCGGCGATCGACGACGGCCGCGCATCGGCGAAGCTCGACGACTGGGTCGAGGCCTCGAAGGCGCTGGCGGAGTAGGCGTGGACCCGCTCGACGCGCTCACGGAGATCGCGTACCTGCTCGAGCGGGAGCGGTCCTCGCGGTACAAGTCGAAGGCGTTCCGCACGGCGGCCGCCGCGATCGAGGGGCTGAGCGACGCGCAGTTGCGGGATCCGTCGCTTCGTCGCCGCGCGGGCATCGGGGAGTCCACCTTCGCGGTCATCCAGCAGGCGCTGAGGGGCGAGGTGCCCGAACGCCTGGCGACGCTGCGCGCGGAGTCCGCCCCCACCGGAGGCGCGGAGCTGCGGGCGCAGCTGAAGGGCGACCTGCACAGCCACAGCGAATGGTCCGACGGACTGACGCCGATCGAGACCATGGTCGACGCGGCGCGCGGACTCGGTCACGAGTACCTCGCTCTCACCGATCACTCTCCGCGACTCACCGTCGCGAACGGACTCTCGCCCGAGCGGCTCCGCGCGCAGATGGACATCGTCCGTGGTCATCGGGGCGACGGGTTCACGCTCCTCAGCGGTATCGAGGTCGACATCCTCGACGACGGAGCCCTCGACCAGGAGGACGAGCTGCTGCGCGCGCTCGATGTGGTGGTGGCATCCGTTCATTCGAAACTGCGCATGGAGCGCGGGCCGATGACGAAACGGCTCGTCGCGGCGGCGAGCGACCCGCGGGTCGACGTCCTCGGGCACGTGACCGGCCGTCTCGTGGAGGGGGCGCGCGGAACACGACCTCCGTCGGAGTTCGATGCACGCGAGGTGTTCGCCGCGGCCGCGGCCTCGGGGGTGGCGGTGGAGATCAACTCGCGGCCCGAGCGGCAGGATCCGCCGGACGACCTGCTCGCCCTCGCGATCGACGCCGGGTGCCTCTTCTCGATCGATTCGGACGCGCACGCTCCGGGTCAGCTGTCTCTGTTGGACTTTGGTGCCGCGCGCGCCGAGGCTCTGCAGGTGCCCGTCGACCGGATCGTCACGACCTGGCCGCTCGAGCGCTTGCGCGCCTGGCTCGAGCGCGGTCGCTGAGACCGCTCAGGCGGGGAGGGCGGCCAGCGCCCTCGTCATCGACGACCCGAGGTTCCAGCGCTCGGCGAGTTCTTCGGCGGCGGACCGGTCCACGGGACCGAGGCGGTCGTCGAAGGGCTCGAGGTCGAGCTCGCGCGCGACGCGCACCACGGTCGGGGCGACCTCGAGGTAGTCCGCGGCGGCGGCGATCTTCGCGCGCTGGGCGGGTGTTCCCGCGGTGCCCTCGAGGACCCCCGCGCGGATGCCATCGAGGTCGCCGCACGCGGTGAGCAGCGCCGCCGCGGACTTCTCTCCGATGCCCGACACGCCGGGCAGCCCGTCGGAGGGGTCGCCGCGCAGCACGGCGAAGTCGGCGTATTGCTTCGCGTGGACGCCGTACTTGGCGAAGACGGCCGCGTCGTCGACGAGTTCGAGATTGCTCATCCCTCGAGCGGTGTAGACGATCCGGATGCCGCGATCGTCGTCGACCAGCTGGAAGAGGTCGCGGTCGCCGGTGACGATGTCGACCGGGACGTCGGAACGGGTGGCGAGGACTCCGATCACGTCGTCGGCCTCGTGCTCGGCCGCCCCCACCACCGGGATGCCGAGCACGGCCAATGCCTCGCGGATGAGGGGGATCTGCGCCTCGAGGGGGTCGGGCACCTCCTCGACGTCGGGTCCGGCCGGAACGGCTTCGACCACGCGGTGGGCCTTGTAGCTCGGCAACAGGTCGACGCGCCAGGCGGGGCGCCAATCGTCGTCCCAGCAGGCGACGAGACGCGAGGGCTCGTAAGCCGTCACGAGCTTCGCGATCATGTCGAGCAGCCCGCGCACGGCGTTCACCGAGGACCCGTCGGCCGCCTTGACCTTGTCGGGCACCCCGTAGAACGCGCGGAAAAAGAGCGAGGCGGTGTCGAGGAGCATGAGGCGATCGGTCACGCTGTCGATCCTGGCACGCGGGGTGGCCCGCTGACCTAGAGTGGCCGGATGTCCTTCGGCTCCGTCTCACGTCGTCCGGCACCGGATGCGACGTGTCCGTGCGGTCGCGCGCCGTTCGGCGAGTGTTGTGGACCGATCCTGGACGGTGCGACCGCTCCGAGCGCCGAGCGGTTGATGCGGTCTCGATACACCGCCTTCTCGGTCGGCGATGCGGTGCACCTCGCCCGGTCATGGCATCCGCGCACCCGCCCCGACGACATCACCGTCGACGACTGCACGGAGTGGACGGGGCTCGTGATCGAGGATGCGTCCGAGGACGGGGACGCCGCGACCGTGGCGTTCCGCGCCGCCTGGCGGCACGGCCGTGAGCGCGGCGAGGTGCGCGAACGCAGCCGGTTCTCCCGGCGTGGCGGGCGCTGGGTCTACGTGGACGGCGACATCGACTGAGTCGGGGCGGCTCGCCGAAGCCGTCAACCCCGCGGGCGATGTCGGGGGTCGTGCGTAGGGTCGGTCGCGGATCCTCGGCGAAAGGACACGGATGATCCCCGACGACCAGCGCGATCTTCTCGAGAACGCGAATTACGGCAGCCTCGGCACCGTCCGTCCCGACGGCACGGTGCAGGTCAACCCGATGTGGTTCGAGTTCGACGGTGAGCATGTGCTCTTCACGCACACCACGACGCGTCAGAAGTTCCGCAATCTGCAGCGGAACCCCTCGATGAGCCTGATGGTGTTCGACCCCGAACGCCCGTACCGGTACATCGAGGTGCGAGGGCGCCTCGTCGCGGCGGAACCCGACCCGACGGGGGCGTTCTACGTCCGCCTCGGACAGCGTTACGGCAACGCCCAGCAGGAGGCGCCGCCGGACAGCGCCGACCGAGTGATCCTGAAGATGTCGATCGACAAAGTAGGAGGACAGTGACATGGAACGCATCGTGATCATCGGAGGGCACGGCAAGGTGGCCCTCCACCTGGCTCGGCTGCTCGCCGACCGGGGCGACGAGGCGACGTCGGTCATCCGCAAGACGGAGCAGTCGTCCGACGTCGAGAAGGCGGGCGGCACACCGCTCGTGCTCGACGTCGAGAAGGCCGATGTCGACGAGATGGCCGAGGCCTTCTCGGGAGCCGACGCGGTGGTCTGGGCGGCGGGAGCGGGCGGCGGCAGCGCCGAGCGCACCTACGCGGTCGACCGCGATGCCGCGCAACGAGCGATCGACGCGGCCTCGAAGGCCGGCGTCCGGCGCTTCGTCATGGTGTCGTGGATCGGCTCGACGCCGGACCACGGCATCGACCCGGACGACTCCTTCTTCGCCTACGCCGACGCGAAGCTCGCCGCCGACGACCATCTCCGCGCCAGCGATCTGGACTGGACCATTCTGGGTCCCGGGACGCTCACGACGGACGAGCCCACCGGCCGCATCACCACCGCGCCCCAGGGCAAGGCGGAGGTCTCTCGTGCGGACGTGGCGGCCGTCGTCGCCGCGGTGCTCGTGCAGCCCGCCTCGGTGGGGCGGTTCATCCGTTTCGGCGCGGGTGAGACGCTCATCGCCGAGGCCATCGTGGCCGATGCCGGTCGTTCGGAGGGGGGACAGGCATGAGCGCCCTGAGCGAAAGGGCCGAGTCCTTTGCGAAGCTGCACACCGCCCCCGAGATCCTGCGGGTCGTGAACGTGTGGGACGTCGTCTCGGCCCGCGCGATCGCGGCCCTGCCCGAGACCCGGGCCCTCGCCACGGCCGGACACTCGATCGCCGCGACCTTCGGGTACGAGGACGGAGAGAACATCCCGCTCGAGGTGATGCTGGACATGGTGGGGCGTATCGTCGCCGCGGTGGACGTGCCGGTGACGGCCGACCTCGACGCCGGCTTCGGCGACCCGGGCGAGACGACGCGTCGCGCGATCGGGGTGGGCGTCGTCGGCGCGAACGTCGAGGACCGGGTCAAGCCGTTCGATGAGGCGGTGGCCGCGGTCGAGGCCGTGATCGCGGCGGGTGAGGCCGAGGGCGTCCCCTTCGTGCTCAACGCGCGCACCGACGTCTTCGTCAAGGGTGGCGATCGGCCACTCGACGACAAGATCGCGGATGCGGTGAAGCGCGGCCGCGCCTTCCTCGACGCCGGAGCGACCTCGGTGTTCGTTCCCGGTCTGCTCGACGCCGAGACAACCCGTCGGCTGGTCGAGGGGCTCGGAGACCAGCGGTTGAGTGTCATCGGCTTCCCCGGAGCACTGTCAGCCGGAGAATACGAGAAGCTCGGCGTCGCTCGGATCTCGTACGGCCCGCTCACGCAGCGCGTCGCCCTGACCGCGCTGCAGGACCTCGCCATCGACCTCTACGGCGACGGGGTCATTCCGTCGTCGGTGCGCGAACTCAACTGACGAGAGGGTCGGGGCGTCACTCGCCCCGCGTGGCGTCCCGGCCCTCTCCCGGTGTTCGCGGGCTCAGTCCTCGTCGGTCGGTCCCTCGTCGTCGACGACGATCACGCCGTCGGGAACGGGGTCGCCGAGCAACGGCTCGGCCGCGAGGGTGAGGTCGATCGTGGCGCGCAAGAGGCCGCCGAGAGTCATCGACCGCAGCAGCTCCATCTGGTCGAGTTCTCCGAGCGGGGCGATCGCCGCGACCTGCCATGCGCGGGGGAGCGGCTCCTCCGCCAGCTCCACCTCGGGATCCCACCGCGTTCCGCCGAACAGTTGCGCGCGGCCGAGCACGCGACGCACGATTCGCTCGGCTTCCTCGAGGAGGGGGAGAAGAGCATCGTTCCACTCGAGGTCGGGAAGCGCGCGTATGTCGGCCCTCGGGTAGGGGTCGTCGTCGAGCCACGCGACGATCTCGAAACGTTCGGTTCCCCGCGCGACGATCTGCATCTGGCCGGCCTGCGGAACCACCTGGCTGAGCTGCGCCATCGTGCCGAGGGGGAAGCGCTGATCCCCGCCACCGGTCTCGCTGCCACGCTCGATGAGGACGACGCCGAAGGCAGGATCCGTCTCATCGAGCAGGCGTCCGAGCATGACGAGATAACGCTCCTCGAAGATCCGCAACGCGAGGGGCGTGTGCGGGAAGAGCACGGCCCCGAGGGGGAACATCGCGGTACCCATGTCCTCAGTCAACCAGGGGAGGACCGACCCGGGGGCGAGTGGGCGCGATCAGCGAGAGAGTTCCCAGGTGGAGGTCACTCGTGCTCGTCGCGCAGCGTCTGGTGGACGCGGTGGAGGTCCATCAGCAGGGAGCCCACGAGCACCCAGTGCGCGGTCGACGGCGTTCGGATCTGCAGGGGACGCGTGAGGGCCGGCTCCTCGTCGACCGCGCGCTCGGGGCCCGCGTCGAGGGCGAAGGCCAGTCGCACGTCGTGCGCGGCGCGATGCAACTGCTCGGCGATCGCGCGGACGGCGGGTTCGTCGGCGATCGTCTGCTCGTAGCCGTCGTAGACCGCGCGGGTCATCCCGATGGTCTGTGTTACGACGGGGCTGAAGCGGTCGACGAGTGCATCCATCTCCGCGAGGTCGGTGCGGTGTCGGCCGCTGCGGGGGTTCAGCGCCAGCGAGTCGGCTCCGTCGCGGATCGCGTCGGCTGCGGCATCCCGAACCGGACGGAGAAGGCGTGCTTCGAGGAGAAGTCCCTCGAGAGAGGCCGGCGTCTGCGGAGTTTCGAGGGCATCGGCGAGACGCTCGAGCGCCGCGGCGAGTTCGCGACCGAGGACGTCGACCTTCGTCCGAGCGGGGGGAACGAGCACGGGAGGCACGAGGACGGCGTTCACGACGATGCCGATGGCCGCGCCGATGAGGGTCTCGAGCACGCGGTCGAGGGCGTAGTTCGGGGTCGCCGTGCCCAGGGCGAGCACGAGCAGGGCGCTGATGGCGATCTGATTGGTCGCTCCGGGGGAGATGCGCGCGGCCCATGCCACCAGGAGCGCCACCCCGGCGGAGAGCAGCGCCACCCAGGGCTGCGACCCGAACACCAGACCGAGCAGAGCCGCGATGAGGACGCCGACGATCACGCCCACACTGCGCTCGACCGCCCGGGTGAAGGACTGATTGATGCTCGGCTGCACCACCAGCAGCGCGGCGATGGCGGCGAAGATCGGCGGAGGACCCTGCACGAGCCACCCGGCGAGCAGCCACGCGGCGACGATCGCGATGGCCGACTTGGCAACCTGGAGCAGCGGCACACGGCGCGGGGCGCGGAAGGTGAGACTGTCGCGCATGGCGCGGGCAGAGGGAACGCGCACGCTCACTCCCGCGGGCCGACGATGTCGTTCGCGTTGTCGGCCACCCAGCCCATTAGGGGGATGACGTGCGTCATGAGGTCGTGTCCGAGGTCGGTCAGCGCGTACTCGACGCGCGGCGGCACTTCGGGGTAGGCGGTGCGCAGGACCAAGCCGTCGGCCTCGAGCGTCTTCAGCGTGCTCGCGAGCATCTTCTCGCTGATCCCGTCGATGTTGCGCCGCAGAGCTCCCCATCGCTGGGTGCCGTCCGAGAGCGTGAGAAGCACGAGGATGCCCCACTTGCCCATCACGTGATCCAGGACCGTGCGGGTCGGGCACCCGTCGGCGAAGATTCCGGGGTGTTCGGCGCGCATCGACGCAAGACTGACGCTCATGTGAGTACCTAACCACAAAGTGGGTACCGGCATTTCGGAATGGTGAGGTCGACGGGGCGTTGAGCCCCACGAACCCATCGAAAGGATTCCACCATGACCCTCCTCGTCACCGCCGCTTCCGGTCACCTCGGTCGCCTCGTCATCGACGCTCTGCTCGAGCGCGACGTTCCCGCATCCGACATCGTGGCGGGCGTGCGTACGCCCGCCAGGGTCGACGACCTCGCGGCCCGCGGAATCCGCGTCGCCGAGCTCGACTACGCCCGCCCCGAGACCTTCGCCCCCGCTCTCGCGGGCGTGACGCGCGTGCTGCTCATCTCGGGCACCGACGCCGACCGCGTCGCTCAGCACCGCGCCGTCGTCGAGGCCGTCCGCGCCGCCGGCATCGAGCGTCTCGTGTACACCAGCGCTCCGCGCGTCGACGAGGTCGATTACGCCCTCGGCGCCGACCACAAGGCCACCGAGCAGGCCATTGCGGACTCGGGAGTGAGCGCCACGATCCTGCGCCACAACTGGTACACCGAGAACTACCTCGACACCGTCGCGCGTGCAGCAGACACCGGCGAGATCGTCGCGGCGACCGGCGATGCCCGCGTGGCGAGCGCGAGCCGTCGCGACTATGCCGAAGCGGCGGCGATCGCCCTGACCACCGACGAGCTGGCCGGTCGGACCGTCGAGGTCGGTGGCGACGTCGCATGGACCTACGACGAACTCGCCGCGGCCGCGTCCGAGGTGCTCGGCCGACCGGTGACCTACACGCGCGTCTCGGTCGAGCAACTGACGGAGGGGCTGAAGGCGGCGGGACTGGATGCCGGCACCGCGGCGTTCGTGGCCGGGATCGACGACGCGATCGCCCGCGGCGCGCTGGGCACGACCGACGGCTCGCTGTCGCGCATCATCGGTCGCCCCACCACCCCGCTGGCCGAGGGCCTGCGTCAGGGTCTCGCCGCGCGCTGAGCGCTCGCGTCGCGACGTCCAGGCTGAGGGTCCGGTGCGCCTCATGAGAGGCGTGCCGGACCCTCTGCGGCGAGGGCGGTGATGCGCCGCTGGCGCATCGCGAGGAACAGAGGGAAGGTGAACGCGAAAGCGGTCACCCCCGAGAGCACGACGTACAGCCACACGAAGCGCATGCCGAGCCGTCGCCCCTCGACGATCACGAAGATGCTCCCCGCGACCGCGACGACGAGCAGGTCGACGGTGATCGACGACACCGCCGGTCCGCTGGACACGAGATCGCCGAAGAAGTCCCGCATCTGCACGATCGCGAAGACGTTGAAGGTCCACGTGCCCACGAGACCGGCGAGGGCCAGCACGAGGAAGGCCGCGGCGGTGGGGGTCCAGTGTCGTCGGAGTGCGCTCATGAGCCGATCCTCCCGCAGCCCGCATGTCGGCGGTGGGGGCTAGCGTCGAAGGATGGATGCCACGACGGCGACGCGCATGCTCGACGACCGCGAGCGCGAGGTGGAGCACCGCCTCTCGCGCTTGCGCGACGATGAAGCGAGCCTGCGGCACGACCGTGCCGATGCCACGGCCGACGATGAGCACGACCCCGAGGGCTCGACGCTGTCGGGGGAGTGGGCCCAGGTCGATGCCCTCCGCCGGGGCGCCGAAGCGGAGCAGGCCGAGATCGCCGCGGCGCGCGAGCGAGTGGCATCCGGGACGTTCGGCGTGTGCGAGAACTGCGAGCAGCCGATCGCCGACGCCCGGCTCGAGGTGCTCCCATTCGCGCGCCGCTGCATCGCGTGCGCGGCGTGAGCTCCGGGTCGCGGCTGAAGAAGCGAGGGGCAGGCGGCGCTTAGGCTCGACGCATGGAACCCGTCCTCATCGCGCTGCTGTTCGCCAACGCCGTCTTCAACGTCGTCGTCTGGCCGCGTTTCTACGTGCGAGTCGCGAAAGACCCCCGCGCCAAGAACGCCGCGGGCAAGGCCACACCGTTCCTCATCGTGCACACGGTGCTCATCGGTCTGGCCCTCGTGCTCGCGGTCGCGTCGGTGATCGCCGCGATCGCCGCTCTCGTCAGCTGATACCGGGCGCCCAGGCGCCCCGGAGGTGCCCGCGGTAGACTCATAGCGCGGGATTTCCCGCCGCACTCTGTGCAACTACCTACCGGTCCGGCAAGGCGGCACGTTCCATCGCCCCTCCCTGGAGACCCGCTACATGACCGCGCCCGCCGTCGACCATCGGCCCCTGATCCACCACACCGGCTTCTGGTATTTCCCGGTCGCCTTCGTGGCTCGGTTGCCGTTCGCGATGATGACCGTCGGCGTCCTCGCCCTCGTCGTCGCGCTGCGCGGTTCGGTCGCCCTTGGCGGGTTGACCTCCGCGGCCGTGGGTCTCGGCGTCGTCGTCGCGGGCCCCGTGCTCGGTGACCTCGCCGACAGGTACGGGCAGCGTCGCGTGCTCGTGCCGGTGGGGCTGGCCAACGGCATCCTGCTGGCGGTCTTCCCCCTCGTGGTGGAATTCGCGACCTCCGACGCCCTGCTGCTCGGAGCGGCCGTGGCGATCGGCCTGACCGGTCCCCAAACCGCGGCGATGTCGCGCAGTCGCGTGATGGCGCTCATCGGTCTGCGCGTGCGCCCCGAGCGGCGCGACCGGACATTCTCGCGCGCCATGGCCTACGAGTCGGCGGCCGACGAGACCGCCTTCGTCATCGGGCCGTTCGTGGTCGGTGTGCTGGCGGCGGTGATCGCTCCCTGGGCGCCGATCGCGGGGGCCGCGATCCTCAGCTTCGTCTTCGTGACCGCCTTCGCCCTGCACCCCACCGGCCGCGTTGTCCCCGAGCGCTCGGAGCGTACCGCGATGGCGCCGATGCGCGAGGTGATGCACCCGCGCATGCTCGTGCTCGTGGCCGCCGTGTTCGGCGTCGGTCTGTTCTTCGGCTCCACTCTCACCTCGTTGACGGCGTTCATGGAGGCGCAGGGGGCGCCCGAGGCGGGTGCGCTGCTGTACGGCGTGATGGGCGTGGGCTCCGCGGTGCTGGCCCTCGCCGTCGCCCTCGTCCCCGAGCGTTTCCCGTTGCGCTGGCGCCTCGTGCTGTTCGCCAGTGTGCTGACGGCCTCCGCCGGGGCGTACTCGGTCGGCGGATCCGTGCCGACCGTGACCCTCGTGCTGTGCCTCATGGGCATCGGGGTCGGCCCGGCTCTCGTCACGCTCTTCAGCCTCGCCGGACACCGCGCGCCGCGCGGCCGGTCGGCCTCGACGATGACGATCCTCGCCTCGGCGCTGACTCTCGCGCAGGCGCTGTCGTCGGCCGTGGCCGGGGCGGTGGCCGAGAACGTGTCCGTCGCCACCGCGATGCTCTTCCCCGCCGGAGCCGCGCTCCTCGTGCTCGCCATGGCGGCGGTGAACGCCGCGGCCGCACCGCGGTGGGACCGGGCGTTCCCCGCCGCCGGTCTCAGCGCGGCAGCGGGTAGCGTCGCCGCAGCAGCAGACGCTGGCACAGCGTCCACGCGGTCGTCACGGTGAGGTAGAGCCCGGCCGCCAGCGGCACGAACAGTGCCACGCAGGCCGTCGTGAACGGCAGGATGCCGACCATCCCCGTCGTCCACGCGGGAGCCGAGGGATCGACCGCGGGGCGCAACAGCCGACGCGTCAACTCGGCGACGCCGGCGATCACGGCGACGAGCACCGCGAAGACGGCGAGGGTCGTGGCATCCGCCGTCCCCGTCGACAGGGCGCCGACGAGACTCCGGCCGAGCGGAGCGCCCAGGACGTCGTATTCGAGCAGGGTGTTGACGTGTCCGCCGACCTGCGGGTGCAGGAACACCGCGTAGAGCAGTCCGACGACGGGCGCCTGCGCCAGGACGGGCAGGCATCCGGCGAAGGGCGAGGCGCCCTCGTCGCGGTACAGCTGCATCGTCTCGCGCTGCAGGCGTTCGCGGTTCTTGGCCCACCGCTTCTGCAGGGTGCGAAGCCGCGGAGCGAGGCGGGCCCGCGTCTGCTCGGCGCGCGCCTGCGACACTCCGACGGGGACGAGCAGCACCCGCACCGCCAGCGTCACGACGACGACGGCGACAGCGGCGGCGAGACCCCCGGTGAGGGGTTCGAGGAACGAGGTGAGAGCGAGCAGAGCGCGCGTCGTCAGGTCGAGCAGGAGGGCGAGGGGCGGAAAGGCGAAGAGGTCCACGGGGCATCCCATCAGAGCGAGTGATCACGGGCTGATCGGTCGCGGGGCGCACCGACGGCGCGCGGGCGACCGGCGTCGCGGTCACCGCCGAACCGTCGCCGAAGCGACGAGGCAGGAGCTACGCGACGCGGGTCACGAGCCCCGGCGCTCGAGGGCGCGGGTGACCCGCGGCGTCGGGATCGCTCTGGGGAAGGGATGCCGAGGGGTCGATCGGCCGTGCGGACGGCGGCGGTGTCGCGGCGACGAGCGCCGGTGCCACGACGAGGACGATCACGGCGGTCAGCACGACGGCCGCGGCGAGAACCACCGCCAGCAGGGGCGCGCCGCCGCCGGGGGTCAGCGCGAGCTCGGCCGTGGACAGGAGCAGGTTGAACGCGGCGATCAGCGATGCGATCACGAACTCACCCCCTCCGGTTGAACACCCACGGTAGCAGCGCGGGTGTCGCTACGCTGTCGCCATGACCACCCTCGTCCTCACCGTCGTCGGCGACGATCGCGCGGGCCTCGTGTCCGCGGTCGCCGACATTGTCGACGCCCACGGCGGCAACTGGGAGAACAGCGAGCTCGCCGAACTCGCGGGGGCCTTCGCCGGGATCATCGAGGTCTCGGTCGCCGCCGAACGCGCCGACGCGGTGCGTACGGCGCTCGAAGGACTCGCTGGCACGCTCACCGTCACCGTTCACGCGGGAGCGGGATCGGCCGGGCCGGCGGGGCGTACCGTCACGTTCGACGTGGTCGGCAACGACCGCCCCGGGATCGTCCGCGAGGTCTCGGCCGCCCTCGGCGTGCACGGCGCGAGCATCGAACGCATGTCGACTCAGACGACGGATGCCGCGATGGCGGGCGGACGCCTGTTCGAGGCGTCGATCACCGCGACGGTGGAACCCGACGTCTCCGTCGACGACCTCGTGGCGCAGCTCGAGCGCCTCGCGACCGAGATTCAGGTCGACGTCACGCTCGCGGACTGAGTTCTGCGGGTCCGAGGCCGCAGCTCGACGCGCCGGGGGTTTCCACGGAGCGGGAAAGGGAGCCGCGGGCCTGCGCATGCCGCGTCTGACGCGAGCGCAGACGCTCGGCTTCAGGCCCGCCGCGACCGCGACGCGAGGCGGGCGATCGCGCGCCACCCCAGCAGCAGGACCGCCAGCGTGATCGTGGCGACGATGATGAACGCCACCGCGACCCCCTGACCGCTGAGCGCGCGCAGCACCATGCCCAGGGCCACGGTGATGGCCCACACGGGCAGGCCCGTCTTGACGACGGCGACCGGGCGTCGCCAGGCGCGCGTCGCCAGCCAGCCGACGAGCAGCGCCACCGCGAACGGCCAGGCGGTGGTGGCGAGCCCCGAACCGAACGGACCCAACACGTCGCCGTCATGGGTCGCCCGGCCGATCGCGGCGAAGACGACGACGAGCACGACGTCGATGATCAGGGCGAGCACGGGGAAACGGCGCGAAGGGGACACGCTCCCATTGTCCCGCGCGCCGGCGGGCCTATCGTCCGCGTATCGCGAGACCGAGACACCGGGGCAACAGCTCGGTCGATGGGATGGATCCTTCCGAACCTGGAGGCCGCATGTCCGCTCGTTCCATCTTCACCCCCGCGCGCGTGCTGACCGCGGGGGCCGTGCTCGCCGCCGTCGCCGCGCTGACCCTCGCGCCTCGCGCGATCGCGTGGCCGGCCCGCACCCTCGTCCTCGACGCGCTCGATCACCTGCCGCCGTCGTGGAGCGCGCTCGTGCTCGGCGCGGGCGCCGACGTCGCCCTCAACATCGCGTTCTTCGTGCCCCTCGGTGCCGCGATCGCATTGCTGCTGCCGTTGCGGTGGGCGCCGGCATCCCTCCTGCTGTGTGCACTCGTGTCCCTCGCGGTCGAGGCGCTGCAGGCGGGGATCCCCGGTCGGGTTCCGGATGCCGAGGACGTGGTGTCGAACACGATCGGCGCCGCGATCGGGACGGTCGTCGTCATCGCTGTTCGCCTGACGGCGCGGGGAGCGGGGCGCCGCTGATCCTCCGTCAGCGCGGCAGGCGCAGTCGGGCGTGCAGACCGCCGCCCTCTCGCGGCCATAGCTCGAGGCGGCCGCGGTGCGCGCGGGCGATCGAGGCCACGATCGCGAGCCCGAGTCCCGTGCCGTCGGCGCGCCCGCGCGTGCGGCCGGTCCCGCGCACGAAGGGCTCGGGGAGGGTGGCCACGAGCTCGCGGGAGAGCTCCTCGCCGCTGTTGACGACGTCGACGATGACCTCGTCGAGCTCGCCGCTCACCGCGACGCGCACCCAGCCGTTCTCGACGTTGTGCACGAGGGCGTTGCGAACCAGGTTCGTCACCGCCTGGTGCACGAGCGTCTCGTCGAGCCGTGCGATCCCGCCCGAAGCTCCGGCCAGCGCCAGGTCGAGACCCGCGGCGCCGCCCTCGGCCTCGGCCAGCACGGTCGCGACGAGGTCGTCGATTCCCGTCGGCTCGGGAGACAGAGCGCCACCGCGCGTCGATCGGGCGAGGGCGAGCAGTGCCTCGGTCAGACGGATCGCGCGCTCGTTCGTGAGGTCGAGGCGATGGAGGAGCCGCTCCAGGTCGACGCCCGCGGGGTCGGCCCGGGCCACCTCGAGGAGCGTGCGCATCGTCGCGTGCGGCGTGCGCAGTTCGTGGGACGCGTTGGCGGCGAACCGTCTCTGCTCGTCCAGCGTCTCCTCGACGCGGGCGAGCATCGCGTCGAAGGTGTCGGCGAGGTCGGTGAGTTCGTCGCGGCGCCCCGGCAGGTCGACGCGGTGCGCGAGATCGCCGTCGCGCACCGCACGGGCGGCATCCGTGATCCGATGGAGCGGGCGCAGCATGAGCCCCGAGACGATCCAGCCGCCGCCGAGGCCGACCACCGCGAGAGCGCCGACGGCGAACCACGCGTACCGGACGAACACCTCGGTGAGGTCGCGGCGCCGCGGGGTGAAGATGCCGCTCTCGGAGTAGAGGTTGCCCTCGGGAAGGAACCGCAGGACCAGGAACCCGACCACGAACACCGCGATCCCCACGATCACGACGAAACCGGCGTAGCTCAGGGTCAACTTGAGGCGCACCGAGAGCCCGGGGGCGCGTTCACGCATCGGCGGGGCCCATGCGGTAGCCGACGCCCGCGACCGTCTGGATGAGCCACGGCTCGCCGAGGCGCTTACGCAGCGTCGAGATCGTGATGCGCACGGCGTTGGTGAACGGGTCGGCGTTCTCGTCCCACGCGCGCTCGAGCAGGTTCTCTGCGCTGACCACCCCGCCGCCCGCATCCATGAGCACCTGGAGCACCGCGAACTGCTTACGGGTCAGCGACACGTAGCGCCCGTCGCGATAGACCTCGCGGCGGAAGGGATCGAGCCGGATGCCGTGCTGCTCGAGCACCGGCGGGGTCGAGGCCGCCGGGCGACGCGCGAGGGCGCGCAGGCGCATCACCAGCTCACGCAGGACGAACGGCTTCGTCAGGTAGTCGTCGGCGCCGCTCTCGAAGCCGCGGGCCTTGTCGTCGAGCCGGTCGGCGGCCGTGAGCATGAGCACCCGCGGGGCGGCGGCTTGCGCGCTCAGATGGCGGGCGATCTCGTCGCCGTCCGGACCGGGGATGTCGCGGTCCAGCACCACCACGTCGTAGGCGGTGTAGCCGAGCACCTCGAGAGCCGTGTCTCCGTCGCCGGCGATGTCGGCCGCGATCGCCTCGAGACGGAGCCCGTCGCGGATGGCCTCGGCGAGGAAGGGTTCGTCCTCGACGATCAGCACGCGCATCCCGTCATCGTAGGCGGGGACGTGTATCGCGGACGTATGCGCGGGTGCGACGTTCGGTCGCCCGGTCACCGAGACCCGTGGGTAGCGTGGGGGCATGGCGACCCGACTGCTCCTCGTGGCCGATACGCACGTGCCGAAGCGGGCGCGCGCTCTGCCCGCGGCGGTGCGCGAGGCGGCATCCCGGGCCGATCTGATCGTGCACGCGGGCGACTGGGTGAGCGCGAGCGTGCTCGACGACCTCGAGAGGCTCGGTCCGGTGCTGGGCGTCTGGGGCAACAACGATGGCGACGACCTGCGTTCGCGGCTGCCCGAGATCGCACGCGCCGAGTTCGAGGGGGTGCGCGTCGCCGTCGTCCACGAGACGGGGACGTCGGCCGGGCGAGAGAAGCGGATGGATGCCGCCTTCCCCGACGTCGACCTGCTGGTGTTCGGGCACAGCCACATCCCGTGGGACTCCGTCACCCCGAACGGTCTGCGCCTTCTCAATCCGGGTTCGCCGACCGACCGCCGCCGCCAGCCCGCGTGCACCCTGATGACCGCGACCCTCTCTGCCGGCGAGATCCGAGACGTGGTGCTGCACGAGGTCTCACGCGACTGAGCTATCGACGCGGGGGTATCGCCGTCGTATGGTCCCCGCCATACGGCCCGGCAACGCGGGCCCGGCTCGAATGGGGGCATGGCATCTTCGGCATCCCGCACTCGATCCCCCTCCCGCGGCCGTATCGCATTCGTCGCTGTCGCGGTCGGTCTTGCCATCGTCCTCACCGCGGTCGCGGCAGTGCTCGCGATGAGCACGGCGTCGTCGTTGTCGGCCGGGCTGAGCGCGCACGCGCCGTTCTCGCCGACCGAGGCCGAGGGGATGATCCCCGCCGAGGCGCCGCTGACGGTCGACGACGATCAGCACCCCGCGATGACCGGGCTCGACGGTGAGCTGCGCGATGCTCTGCGCTCGGCCCAGCGGGCCGCTGAGGTCGACGGGATCGTCTTCGACGTCACCAGCGGATGGCGCAGCGCCGACTACCAGCGGTGGCTGCTGGGGGATGCGATCCGCACCTACGGCTCCGAAGCGATCGCGCGACAGTACGTCGCCTCGCCCGAGGGGTCGAGTCATGTCACCGGTCACGCCGTCGACATCGGCTCGCTCGACGCGCAGCTGTGGATCATCGATCACGGACGTGAGTGGGGTCTGTGTCAGACCTACGCCAATGAGCGGTGGCACTTCGAGAAGGCCACGGACGCCGGAGGAGAATGCCCCGCGCCGATGGCGGACGCGCGCGGGTGAACGACGACGGCGCCGCCCCGGAGGGGACGGCGCCGTCGTCGGGATGCCTACTCGACGTTGAGCTGACGCGTTGGAGAGGTCAGCGGGCAGTCGAAGGGGTCGCGGGCGGCCAGGCCGACCCGATTGAGGTACGCGATGACGATGCCGTACGACTGCAACAGCGTGGTCTCGACGTAGGGCACGTTCAGCGTCGCGCAGTGCTCGCGCACGATGGCGCGGGCCTTGCTGAGATGCGGGCGCGGCATGTTCGGGAACAGGTGGTGCTCGATCTGGTAGTTCAGCCCGCCCATGAGCCACGTGGCCCACCAGCCGCCGGAGATGTTGCGCGAGGTGCGCACCTGCTTGCTGAAGAAGTCGAGCTTCGCGCCGGGCGCGATGATCGGCATGCCCTTGTGGTTGGGAGCGAACGACGCTCCCATGTAGATGCCGAAGACCGCCACCGAGACGCCGAAGAAGGCGAAGGCGAGCCCCACGGGCAGGAAGATGAAGATCGGCGCGATGAAGAGCGCGTGGCGCAGCGTCAGCAGGGCGATCTCGCTCCAGCGACCCTTGACCTCGCCTCGAGAGAACAGGTGCCGGAAGGCCAGAACGTACAGGTTGATGCCCTCGAACGCCAGCAGTGGGAAGAACAGGTACCCCTGACGTCGGGTGATCCAGCGTTGGATACCGCGGGCTTTGGCGGCGTCGACGTCGAGGAACGAGATCGTGTCGATCTCGATGTCGGGGTCTTTGTCCACCCGGTTCGGATTCGCGTGGTGGCGCGTGTGCTTCGACGCCCACCACGAACGGCTCATGCCCACGATGCCGTTGCCGATGAGCAGGCCCAGGCGGTCGTTGGCGGGTCCCGAGGCGAAGATCTGCCGGTGCGCGGCCTCGTGGGCGAGGAAGGCGACCTGCGTGAACAGGATGCCGAGCACCGCTGCGACGATCAACTGGAACCAGCTGTCGCCGAGGAGGATGAAGCCGGTCACGCACCCGGCTAAGCCGAGCACGATGGCGCCGGCGACGACGGAGTAGAACACCGGAGTGCGAACGAGCAGTCCGCTCTCACGGACGACCTGAGACAGCTCTGTGTAGGCCTTGGTGATCGGGGGGAATTCGGTGGTACCGGAATAGGTCTGACGAACGGGGCCGAGACGGGACTCGACGACGGTGGAGGCTATGTTCTGCTCCTCGGATCGGGAAGGACCGGGGTGGACGGCGGAGCGGCTACTCCGTGCTGAGGCCCACACTACGGCTGGCCGTATGGGCGACTCGGAATACGTCGCGATGCTCAGCGGGCTCTCGGGAAACCGAAACCCAGCGAGCGAAAACGTGCCGGAAACCGACGAAAGCCGGGTCGTCGCGATGGCGACGAACCCGGCTCTCGAGGTAAGCGGAGCTTAGAGGGGGCGGATGTTCGCCGCCTGCATGCCCTTGGGGCCCTGCTCAGCGTCGAATTCGACCTTCTGTGCTTCCGTGAGCTCCTTGAAGCCGTTGCCCTGGATCGCGCTGAAGTGCGCGAACAGGTCGGCGGAGCCGTCGTCGGGAGCAATGAAGCCGTAGCCCTTTTCGGAGTTGAACCATTTCACGGTGCCAGTGGCCATCGTGTTCTTCCTTTATTCATGTTGGGCCGCAATGCGGCCGTGGGCGCCGCTCCGACGAGTGCGGAGCGGACGGGGACGCCGCGTCACCGTGGTGGTGGCGCGTACGCGATGCCCGTCGACGGCGGCCTGAGCCGCGTCGACGGACGTGTGGACACCGAGATTTTCGCCGAGGGGGCCCTGGGCTTCGAAGCCCGAGGTTCCCGCGCCGACGAAACCGGCGTAGTCGGATCCGACCGTCGCGACGTACACGTCGAGATCGGCCTGGCGCCACGATAGTGGCGAGGGGTGAAGCAGAGACACAAGAACTTTCCGCGAGTGCGAGGCGAGGACCGAAGCCGTCGAGCGAGGCACGCGATGGTGAGAGGGGGGATTGCTGTCGGAAACGGCTCGGCGCCGTGCGCCCGGCATCTCAGCGATGAGGCGGGCGTCGATGAAGCAAGTCCCAGAACGAATACTGACCACGGTAGCACGGATGCTGCTCTGATGCCCGAGAGATTTCCCGACCGACGTCGAGCGGGTGCACTGGGGTCATGGCATCCGGAGACGACACCACCGACGATCAGCGCTGGCTCGTGGTCGACGGGCGGCGCTGGCGGCGGACCGATCCAGAGCTCCCCGACGACGTGACGACGCGGCTGCGGTCGCACCTGGGCGCGGCGCGGTCCGCCGTGCGCGTGGCGAAGAAGAACGGCGATGACGACGCGGTCGCCGCCGCGCGCGAGCGCGTGGGCGCCGCGAAACACGGTCTGGGGGAGCGGGGGCCGCGCTGGTGGCACGACGAGGTCGAGGCCCGTGTGAGCCGGGCCCGCGACGCGCTGGAGCAGCTCGACCTGCTCATGCCTGCGAAGAGAGCAGACGGGGCGGCCGACGTCAACGCGTAGCGCGGGGGGTCCCCACGCGATTCGCTGGAGGTTCGAACCGAGGGAGTCCCATGTCCACCACCGCATCCGAGCTCGACACGCTCAACGACCTGCTCAAGAAGTTCCGCTTCGCCATGGTCACCACTCGCGCCGAGGACGGCGCGCTGCACGCGCACCCGCTGACGGTGCAGGAGAACGAGTCCGACGGCGACCTGTGGTTCATCGTCGGCACGCACGCCTCGGCCGTCGAGCACGTGCGTCGCGACCCGAAGGTCGGCCTGTCGTTCAGCACCGACGGTACCTGGCTCTCGCTCGCGGGTGAGGCCGAGGTGATCGACGACCTCGCCAAGCTCAAGGAGCTGTGGTCGACGAGCGTCGAGGCATGGTTCCCCGACGGCCCCGAGTCGCCCGGCGTGACGCTGCTGAAGGTGTCGGCGCTGTCCGGCGAGTACTGGGGGAGCGCCGGGGGACGCCTTGCCACGGCGATCGCCCTGGTCACCTCGAAGGTCACGGGGGAGCGACCCCAGGGTGGCGAGAACGAGAAGTTCGACCTGACCGACTGAGAGCACTGCCCGGAGCCCCGCACCGCGAGAGTGCGGGGCTCCTTTCGTGTCAGCCCCCCGAGGGGTTGTCGACCGGGGCGCCGCCCTCGTCGGTCGTGTCGGGGATCGCGGGGGCGTCGGCGGTCTCGAGCTCGTCGGGCTCGTCGGCGGTGTCGTGCGTGCGGCGCGGTGTCGTGTCCATGGCCCCACCCGACCACGCCGGTGGCGGCTGCCGCGCGGGCCTTGCGCGAACCGGATCGGCGTGCTGGCGCAAGCCCCCGGATGCCGCGGGTGCGCTTTGCGACGATGACGGCATGTCACGGCCCGAGGTGCGCTCCAAGCCCTGCGCTCACTGCGGACGCCCGTTCACCGACCGCAAACGGTGGAGCGGGCGTGACCAGTGGGACCAGGTGCTGTACTGCTCGCGCGGTTGCCGGGCGAATGCCGCGAAGCAGAGGAGGCGCGCGTGAAGGCCGCGCTGATCCTCGCGACGCAGCAGTTCGCCGAGCACCCCGCGTACTCCGACGAGGACATCCAGGAGTTCTTCTTCATCGAGTCGGCACCTCGATTCGCCAAGTTGCCGTACCACCGGCACAAGATCGTGCTTCTGCTGTCGGCGATGCGCCACACGGCCGCCCGCCTCGAAGCCGAGGGGAGGACCGTCCGCCGGATCACCCTCGACGACGGCCTCTCTTTCAAGGCCGGCCTCGAGAAGCTGTTGAAGACGCACCGGGTGACCGAGCTGACGTGGATGAGCGATCCGAACCGACCCGTCGACGAGCGGATCGCCCGCATCTGCGCCGATCACGACATCGAGACCGATGTGCTCTCGGACGGGCTCTTCCTCACGCCCGAAGAAGACGTCGACGGCTGGTTCGCCGAGCACCCGACGCCGCTGATGGAGGACTTCTACCACTGGCAGCGCCGGCGCACCGGCATCCTGATGGACGGGGGTAGACCCGCCGGTCGCCGCTGGAACTTCGACGCCGACAACCGCAAGGCGCTACCGAAGAAGGGCGTGGAGATTCCGCCCCTGCCGCAGGTCGAGCACGACGAGATCACCCGCGCGGTCATCGCCGAGGTCGACGAGCGCTACCCCGAGCATCCCGGCAGCGCCGGGGACTTCTGGCTGCCGGTCACCCCCGAGGAATCCCGCGACTGGCTCGACGTCTTCGTCGCGGAGCGCCTCCACGACTTCGGCCGCTACGAAGACGCCATGAGGGCCGACGAGCCGTTCCTCTTCCACGCGATCATCTCGCCGTTGCTGAACATCGGTCTGCTCACCGTCGAGGAAGTGGTCGCCGCGGCGACCCGGACCGACGCACCCCTGGCATCCGTCGAGGGGTTCGTCCGTCAGGTGATCGGATGGCGCGAGTACATGCGCGGCATGTACCGGGCGCACCCGAAGCTCGAGCACGTCAACGCGCTGCACCTCGAGAAGCGCATCGAGAAGTACTGGTACTCGGGCGACCGGATGCCGCGGGACCTGCCTCTCCCCGTGCGCACGGTGCTCGAGCGGGTGCACCGGTGGGGCTACGCGCACCACATCGAGCGGCTGATGGTGCTGGGCAACTGGTTCCTGCTGCAGGGATACGCGCCGCGGCAGGTGAACGCGTGGTTCCTCGCGCTCTTCGTCGATGCGTACGACTGGGTGATGGTGCCGAACGTCATGGGCATGAGCCAGTTCGCCGACGGCGGGTTCGTCGCGACCAAACCGTACGTGTCGGGCGGGGCCTACCTGCAGAAGATGGGCTCGTGGTGGCCCTCGGCCCAGGATGCCAAGGACTCGGTGTTCACCGACGCGTACTGGGCGTTCCTCGAACGGCACGAGGACGTGCTGGCGGGAAATCACCGCCTCGGGCTGGCGCTGGCGCAGATGCGGAAGCGGCGGGACGAGCGGGATCCGGACGGTGACGGGCCGAACTCCTGAGAGACACGCCGTGCGCTCCGCCGACGCGCGCGAGGAGGCTCTCCGGTGCCACCGACTCAGGAGTCCGGCCCGGCGTTCAACTCTTCAGCTTGTTCAGCGCCGAACCCTTGTGCGCGGCCTTCGAGCCGGATTTCTCGGACTTCACGATGTAGGCCGGGTCGTCGTCGGATGCCGTGAACTTCTGGCCGTCGTGCTGGAAGTCCTTCGTCTTCTTCTCGACGACCTCGCCCTGCGTGCGTCCCTGCGGGGTGTCCCAGCTGACGCGGTCGCCCTTCGACAGATCCTTCGACATGCTCTCGTTCCTCTCGTTCGGTTCCGCCATGCTGTCGAGTCGAGGCGGAGCCTCTCGGGGGATTGACACCATCGGGGGCCTACGTGTTCGGCGGCGGATGCGCAATGCCTCGGCGATGTCGGACCCCCTGCGTACCGTCTAAGTGGGCCTTCGTTTCGCGGCCCACGACGTGAGGAGAGCTATGACCGAGCCGACCACCACAAACGGCGGGGCGCCCGTCGCCAGCGACGAGCATTCCCAGAGCGTCGGAGCCGATGGCTCGATCGCTCTCACCGACCATTACCTCATCGAGAAGCTCGCGCAGTTCAACCGCGAGCGAGTGCCCGAGCGGGTGGTCCACGCCAAGGGCGGCGGCGCGTTTGGAACGTTCCGCACGACCGGTGACGTGTCCGCATACACACGGGCAGCGCTGTTCCAGCCGGGCGTCGAGACCGAGATGCTCGCACGCTTCTCGTCGGTCGCCGGCGAGCAGGGCAGCCCCGACACCTGGCGCGACCCGCGCGGGTTCTCGCTGAAGTTCTACACGACCGAGGGCAACTACGACCTCGTGGGCAACAACACCCCGGTCTTCTTCGTGAAAGACGGCATCAAGTTCCCCGACTTCATCCGCTCGCAGAAGCGCCTCCCGGGCAGCCACCTGCGCGACAACACGATGCAGTGGGACTTCTGGACGTTGTCCCCCGAGAGTGCGCACCAGGTCACCTGGCTGATGGGCGACCGTGGCATCCCGGCATCCTGGCGCCACATGAACGGCTACGGCTCGCACACGTATCAGTGGATCAACGCCGAGGGTGAGAGGTTCTGGGTCAAGTACCACTTCCACACCGACCTCGGTCACAAGACGCTGACCCAAGACGAGGCCGACCAGATCGCCGGGCAAGATGCCGACTTCCACATCCGCGACCTGTACGCCGCGATCGAGCGGCAGGAGTTTCCGACGTGGACGCTCAAGGTGCAGATCATGCCGTACGAGGACGCGAAGACCTACCGCTTCAACCCGTTCGATCTGACGAAGGTGTGGCCGCACAGCGATTACCCCGAGATCGAGGTGGGCACCATGGAGCTCAACCGCAACCCGGGCAACTACTTCGCCGAGATCGAGCAGGCCGCCTTCGAGCCGTCGAACTTCGTGCCCGGCATCGACGGCAGCCCCGACAAGATGCTGCAGGCGCGCATCTTCAGCTACGCCGACGCGCACCGCTACCGCGTGGGCACGAACTACCAGCAACTGCCGGTGAATCGTCCGCACACCGAGGTGCATTCGTACTCGAAAGAGGGAGCGATGCGCTTCGAGTACAACCCGCCCGAGGTGCCCGTCTACGCGCCGAACTCGGTGGGCGGCCCGGCGGCCGACCCGCGCCGCGCGGGCGACGGGGGATGGCACAGCGACGGCGAACTCGTACGCTCGGCCGCGACCCTGCACGCCGAGGACGACGACTGGGGCCAGGCAGGAACCCTCGTGTGCGAGGTCATGACGGCTGAGGAACGCGACCGTCTCGTCGAGACGATCACCGGACACGTCGGAGGGGTGACGCGCGCCGAGGTGCGCGATCGCGCCGTGCAGTACTGGAAGAACGTGGATGCCGAGATCGGCTCGCGTGTCGAGGCGGGGCTCCCGCCGCTCGAGGGGTCGACCGCCCCGGGCGAACAGCTCAGCGAGCCCAACCCCGACGGCGATCTCGTCGGACGGGATGTGGCGGGTCGCGTCTGACCGCGGGGTGATCCGGCCGGCGGCATCCGTTCACGCGGATGTCGCCGGTCGCTGTCCCTGCCGCTCGGCGAGCGAGACGCCGCCTCCTTCCGGGGGAGAGGGCGCGAGTCGGCATCGATGCGTCAGCGAGATGCCGTCACCCGTCCGAGTGGGTGGCTATAGTGCGGCGCGGTCCGCGCGAGTCAGAGAGAACCGGGATGCCAAGACCCCGGCGATCAGCGCGCCCGCGCCGCCGGCCAGCATGTCGCCGATCGTGTCGTCGTACGTGACGAAGATCGCGTCGGTGATGAAGCGGTAGCCGAACCACTCGATCATCTCCCAGACGGCGCTCAGCGCGAGGCCGGCGATCGTCGCGACGACGATGGGAGTGCGGCGGCGGCCCGTCGCTTCGATGACGCGCGTGTCAGCGAGGATGACGAGAGCCACCGCGGCGAGAACGCCGGTGCACGCGAGGTGCACCACGAGGTCCCACCCCGTCCACGCGCGGTACAGGTCGACGACGTTGCTCCCCGCGGCCACGAACACCGTGACGCAGGTGACGAGGTCGAGGCCCGAACGCAGACCGGCAATGCGTGACAACATCACGGCGGGCAACGACATCGACAGCACGGCGACGTCGGTGAACGGCAGGGTGAACAGCGACACGATCACGACGACGATCGCCACGGCTCGCACGGCGTCGGCCAGCCACGCCGTCGCGCTGCGCGGCGGGCGCTTCAGGTTCGCGTACATCGCGCCGATCACGGCGACACCGGGGGATGGATACGCACCACCGCCTGTACCGGAAGGTGATCGCTCGGCCACTGCGTGCCGGTCGGGCGCGGATCGATGCCGACCGCGCGAACGCCCACATCGGGGGTCGCGAGCAGGGCGTCGATACGCCGAGCGCCGACCTTGGGCGCCGCGTAGTTGTTGAAGGTTCCCCACTCGGCGGTGCGACGGGCGGGGGCGTACGACCACGTGTCCACGAGCAGACCATCGGCGAACATGTCCGCGAGCTCGCTCGAGCGCACGTGGGCGTTCACATCGGCGGTGAACAGCAGCGGGACCTCGCGGCGCGCCACGAGATCGTGCAGCCACGTCGCCGACCGCCGCCGCGCGCGGCGCGAGAACGCGTCGAAATGCGTGTTCACGAAGGTGAACCGGGCATCGGTGGCCCGGTCGCGCAGCTGCGCGATGACCGCGATGCGCGGGATCGTGTTCCCCCAGCCGGTCGAAGCGGGCACGTCCGGGGTGTCGGACAGGGCGACCTGCTCCCAGTCCTCGACCTCGATGCGCTCGCGGTCGTAGAAGAGCGGGGTGCCCTCGCCGTCGCGTCGAGGTCCGCGACCGAGACCGATGCGCCCGTACGCGGAGCCGAGCGAGGCCTGCACCCACTGCGCCTGATCGGGCATGGCTTCCTGCGTCCCCAACAGGTGCGGCGTGTTGGCGCTCAGGAAGGTGCGCAGCCGCTCCTTGCGCATCGGCCACCGGTCAGCGGGCGGCCAGGTGATCCGGTCGAAGCGGCGCCGGATGTTGAAACTCATCATGTGCAGTTCGGGCGGCTCGACGTTCGGGAACAGGATGCCGGTCACGAGCGCGCTCGCCGTCCGAGTCGCACCCATCGTGCCGGGGGGATGTCGGCGGGCCAGTGCGCGAACACCGTGCCCGCACCGCGGCGGAAGCACCGCGCGAACCGACGCGGCTCGACCGTGCGCGAGGAGACGCGCATGTGTGCTCCCGACACCCGCGCGATGCGGTGCCGCCGACCCAGGTGATACGCGAGGTCGAGGTCGTCGTGCAGCTCGGGGTCGAGGTGCACCTCGCCGCGTACGTCCTCCCACGCGCGACGGCGGAACGCCATGTTCGACCCCCACAGCGGCGTGTGGCCGAGGGCCGGGGTCGCGAACGTCGCGTACGTGCCGAGAAACAGCCTCGCCATCGCCGCACGCCGCCGTGCGGGACCGTCGTGGAACACGGCGCCTCCGGTCACGGCATCCACCGTCGGGTCCTCTAGCGCCGCGACCATGCTCTCGACCCACGTCGGGGCGGGAATGCTGTCGGCGTCGAGCCGGAGAACGAGGTCTCCGTGCGCGGCGTCGTACCCGGTCGCGGCGGCGGCGGGAATGCCGCGCTCGCCGCAGAACACCACGCGGGCGCCCGCGGCCCGGGCGATCGCGGCGCTGTCGTCGGTCGAGTCGTTGTCGACGACGACGATCTCGGTCGGGGTGAGCGTTTGCCCGGCGAGCGCGCGCAGGCAGCGCCAGAGGTGCGCGCCGTCGTCACGGCAGGGGATGACGACGGACACGGTGACGGCCGGCGCGACGGGGCCTTGGGGCACGCTTCCTCCCGGGGACGAGTGCTTCCACGCTAGGCGATGGGCGAGGGGCGTTTCCCGGCTTGACGCCTGCGTCGTCGGCCGACAGGGTGCTCCTTTCGTATCGTGGATGCCATGGCATCCGTCTTCAACGTCTCGGCGTACCTGTTCACGCGCATCGACGACCCCGCGTCCGTGCGTGCGGTCCTTCTCGAGCGTGCGGGCGCGGCGGGTCTGCGCGGGACGATCCTGTTGGCGGAGGAGGGCATCAACCTGTTCCTCGCCGGAGAGGAGAACGCCCTGCGCGGCTTCCTCGGCGACCTGCGCTCCGACGCCCGCTTCGCGGCGCTCACCGCCACGGAGAGCTGGTCGGACGAGGTGCCTTTCGGCAAGCTCCTCGTCAAGGTCAAGCGCGAGATCATCCGTATGGACCGCCCCGAGGTGCGCCCGCAGGACGGTCGTGCGCCCGCCGTCACCCCCGACACCCTGCGCCGCTGGCTCGACCGCGGCGCGGACGACGAGGGCCGCGAGGTCGTGCTCGTCGATACGCGCAACGCGTTCGAGGTCGACTACGGCACGTTCGCCGGCGCGAAAGACTGGCGCATCGACCGCTTCACCCAGTTCCCGGATGCCGCGGACTCCCACCGCGACGAGCTCGAGGGCAAGACCGTGGTGAGTTTCTGCACCGGTGGCATCCGCTGCGAGAAGGCCGCCCTGCATCTGCGCGCGGAGGGGCTCGAGGCCTACCAGCTCGAGGGCGGCATCCTGGGGTGGTTCGAGGCGCAGGGCGCCGCTCACTGGAACGGCGACTGTTTCGTCTTCGACGAGCGCGAGGCCCTCGACCCCTCGCTCTCTGTCCGGGTCGTGTCCTGACGTGCTCTGGGATCAGCATGCCTGCGTCGAGCTCGTCGAGTCCGCCGACCTCGGCGACCTGCGGCGGTATCGCGGGGCCGGGGGCGGCTACGTCTCGGTCAACGTCGGCTACGCGCCCCATGCGCCCGAGCTCACGGCATCCCTCCTCCGTTCCTTCCGCGCTCAGGTGAACGCGGTCGACGGGCTGGAGCTGGCCGCCACGGTGGCGGACATCGACCGGATCTCGGCGCGTGGCGACACCGCCGTGGCCTTCGACCTCGAAGACAGCGGGCCGCTCGGCGGAGATCTGGATGCCGTGGCCACCCTCGTCGCGCAGGGGGTGCGCACCCTCGGTCCGACCTACAACCACGCCAACCGCGCCGGCGGCGGCTGCCTCGACGCGGCCGACGACGGACTCACCGCGTGGGGCCGCGCCCTCGTCGCCGAGATGAACGCGTGCGGCATGGTGCCCGACGGTTCGCACGTGGGCGCGCGGACGACGTTCGACATGTGCGCGGTGTCGACTCGGCCGGTGGTCTTCAGCCACTCGAACATGCGCTCGGTGTGGGAGCACCCCCGCAACATCACCGACGACCAAGCCCGCGCGGCGGCCGCGACCGGGGGAGTCGTGGGTATCACGGGCGTGGGCATCTTCCTCGGGCCGAACACCCCGACCCTCGAGGCGATGATCCGCCACCTCGAGCACGCCGTCGAGATCGTCGGTATCGAGCACGTGGGCGTCAGCACCGACTTCTCGTTCGACTGGGAGACTTTTCGCGACGAGATCGTGCGCATGCCCGAGCTGTACGACGCGAGTTACACCCGGTGGGGACCGATGGAGTGGATGCCGCCCGAGACCTTCGTGCTCCTGGGCTCAGCGCTCGCCGCGCGAGGATGGAACCACACCGACATCGCCGCCGTGCTCGGCGGGAATTTCCGCCGCGTGGCGGCCGAGAGCTGGGAGCCCCTGTCATGACCGACCTGAAAGACGGCGCCGTGCTGCGCCCCGCCCGTGCGGGAGACGAAGAGGGAATCCTCGCGTGCATCCAGGCGCTCGCCGACTACGAACGCGAACCGGATGCCGTGGACAACACCGTCGCGATGCTCACCGAGACGCTGTTCGGCGACGACCCGCGCGCGTTCGCCTTCGTGGTCGAGAAGGAAGGGGAGATCCGGGCCATCGCGATCTGGTTCCTCACGTACTCGACCTGGACCGGACGCCACGGCATCTGGCTCGAAGACCTCTACGTGCACGAGCGGTACCGCGCCAACGGCTACGGCGTGGCCCTGTTGGCCGCGCTCGCGGCAGAGTGCCTCGACAGGGGCTACTCGCGCCTGGAGTGGACGGTGCTCGACTGGAACGAGCCCGCGATCGGCTTCTACCGCGCGCTCGGCGCCGAGGCGATGGACGAGTGGACGACCCGTCGTGTGACCGGCGACGCGCTGGCGGCGCTGGCGGCGCGGGGCCGGTAACGGCGCTCCGAGCGCAGCGGGCGCTGAGACTGCATCTCGCTGTCGAACCCGCGTCAGGCTGCAACGGGGTTGTCAGCGAGATGCAGTCTCGCGGTCTCAGACGGGCTGAGACCCCGACCGCTCACGGCGCGAGGTCGGCCAGGACGGCCTCGGCGGCACGCTGCCCCGACACGAGCGCTCCCTGGATCGATGCGGTGTCGCGATGGTCCCCCGCGACGTAGCGACCGTCGTCGAGCCGCACGGGGCGGCGCAGGCGCAAAGGCGGATCCTGCACGGGGAGCGCGTGGGTGATGTCGTCGCGTCGCAGCAGACGCCACGGCCGGGTGTCGGCCTCCCAGACGTCGCCGAGCTGACGCCGCACCTCGTGCTCGGTGGCGGCGGACGGCATGACGCACGTGGCTTGGACGAGGTGCTGCCCGCGTGGGGCGTACGTGGGCGCGGTGTTCGTCATGACCGCGGTGTTGACGATCGGCCCGCGGCGACGGCCGTCGACCCGCAGCGCGGCATCGCCCGAGGGGGCCTCTTCGGCGGCGAACCACCAGGTCTGAAGGCCCCGCGTGGGAGGGTGCGGGGCGTCGAGGGCGTGGTCCAGGCCGCTCGCGAGCACGAGGGTGCGGGCGGTCACGGCATCCCGACCCTCCACCCCGATGTGCCAGCCGTGCGCGCGCCGCCGGGTCGACACGACGCGGTGCGAGAGGCGGATGCCGACACCCGCACGTCGCGCGGTGTCGGCGAGCTGCGCGGGGAGGGCGCCGATCCCCGCGGCGGGAACGCCCGGACGCCCGAGCGCGAAGCTGCGGATCAGCAGGCGCACGAAGGCGTCGGACGTCCGCTGGCGGTCGTCGGCGATCACCCCGGCGAGGAACGGCTCGAGCATCGCTTCGCGGAGGGGGCCGCGCAGGCCGGCCCGGTCCCAGCCCTCGTCGAGTGATACATCGCGGCCCTTCTTGGCGGCCCGTGCCGACAGCAGGGTGGGGCCTACCCATCGCGCAAGGGCGGCGATATCGGCGGGGCGAACGAGTCCGCTGCGCAGTGTCTCGGGGAGTGCGGACGGGTGACGCAGCGGGTGCGCCAGTCGAGCGATCCGGTCATCGAGCCGTACGCCGACGGCGACCGGGAACCGCCGCAGGGCGAGGGCGTCGATGTCCACCCAGCGCCGCACGGCCGGGTAGGCCGGATTGAGCACGTGAAACCCGAGGTCGAGGCGGAAACCGTCCACGATGTCGGTGCGTTCACGCCCGCCCACCGCGGTGTTCGCCTCGAGGATCACGACGTCGCGCCCGGCCTCGGCCAGCCGGGTCGCGGCGCGCAGCCCCGCGAGACCGGCTCCCACCACGATGACGTCGTAGTCGTTCATGGGGCGAGCCTAAGGAGGGTCGAGCCGGGCGGAGCGGGGGTTGCGAACGTCAGCGACGGGGCGCGATTGCCGCAGCGACGCTGTCGAGAGCGCCCGGCACGAGCGAGAAGTACGCCCAGGTGCCGCGCTTCTCGCGGGTCAGGATGCCGGCATCCACCAGCACCTTCGTGTGGTGCGAGACCGTGGGCTGCGAGAGGCCCAGGGGCTCCTGCAGGTCGCACGCGCAGGTGGCGCCGGCGTCGTGCGCGGCGATGATCGACACGATCCGCAGGCGAGCCGGATCGGCGAGCGCTTTGAGCGTCTTCGCCAGGGTCTCCGCTTCGGCGGGGGCCATCGCGGCATCGCCCGATGAGACGCAGCAGGGGGCGTCGAGCAGGGGCAGAGCGATACCGGGGGTCATGGCATCCATCATCGCTGGCTCATCGATGAACGTCAATATTGACGAACGTCGATGTACTGCGTCATGCTGTTCCCGTTCGTCCCGACTCGAAGGAAACGTCATGTCCGACACCGCCACGATCCTCTTCGTCTGCGTGCACAACGCCGGCCGCTCGCAGATGGCCGCGGGCTACGCCCGCACCCTGGGCGGCGACCGCGTACGCGTGCTCTCGGGTGGCAGCGCTCCCGGCGACGCTCTCAACCCGATGGCGGTGGCCGCGATGGCCGAAGAGGGGATCGACATCAGCTCCGAGGTGCCGCAGCTGCTGCTCACCGACGACGTGCGTGCCTCCGACGCCGTCATCACGATGGGCTGCGGAGACGCGTGCCCGATCTTTCCCGGCAAGCGCTACGAGGACTGGGAGCTGACCGACCCGGCCGGCAAGGGTCTCGACGAGGTACGCCCCATCCGCGACGACATCAAGGCGCGGGTGACCACGCTGCTGCGCGAGCTCGGGGTCGACGCATGAGCCTGACCCTCACGGTCCCGCCGCGGCTCGAGGCCGATCGCCGCGCGGGTCTGCCCGTCGCGATCATCGGCGCCGGCCCCGTCGGCCTGGCTGCCGCCGCGCACCTCATCGAACGCGGGCTGCCGGTCGTGGTCTTCGAAGCGGGCGACACCGCCGGCGCGGCCGTTCGCGCGTGGGGGCACACCCGTCTCTTCTCGCCATGGCGCTACGTCGTCGACGCCGCCGCGCGTCGCCTGCTCGAGGCCGAGGGGTGGACCGCCCCGGATGCCGAGGGACTCCCCACCGGAGACGAGCTGGTCGACGGCTACCTCGAACCCCTCGCGCGCACCGCCGCCCTGGCATCCGTCATCCGGTACGGCACGCGCGTCGAGGCCGTGGCCCGCCAGGGCATGGACCGCACGCGGTCGGTGGGTCGGGCGGCCACTCCTTTCGTGCTGCGACTGCGCACGGCCGAGCAGACGACGGATGCCACGGCTCGCGCCGTCATCGACACCTCGGGCACCACGAGCTCGCCGCGGTCGCTGCTGTCGTCGGGTCTCGCGCACGACGACCTCGGTGATCGCGTGACGACGGCACTCCCCGACGTGCGAGGACGCGACCGCGATCGTTTCGTCGGTCGTCGCGTGCTCGTCGTCGGTGCGGGGCACTCGGCGGCGAACACCCTGATCGCCCTCGCCGCTCTCGCCGAGGAGGATCCGGCGACGCGTGTGTCGTGGGCGGTGCGCAACGACGGCACCGCACGCCTGGCCGCCGACGCCGCCGACGACCTCGCCGCGCGCGGACGCCTCGGCACGGCGGTCCACGACCTGGTGGCCGATGGCCGTGTCGAGCAGATCGCCTCGTTCGAGATCGACGACGTGCGGCTGTGCGACGACGGCGTGCGGGTGACGGGGCGGCGGTCGGGAGAGCCGTTCGCCCTCGAGGTCGACGTGATCGTCAACGCCACGGGATTCCGTCCCGACCTGACGATGCTGCGCGAGATCCGCCTCGGTCTCGACGAGATCGTCGAGGCACCGCGCGCGCTCGCCCCGCTCATCGACCCGAATCTGCATTCGTGCGGCTCCGTGCCGCCGCACGGGGTCGCCGAACTGACGCACCCCGAGCCCGACTTCTTCCTCGCGGGCATGAAGTCGTACGGGCGGGCGCCCACCTTCCTTCTGCTCACCGGATACGAGCAGGTGCGCTCGATCGCGGCGGAACTCGCCGGCGACCGGGTGGCGGCACGGCAGGTCGATCTCGTGCTGCCCGAGACGGGCGTGTGCACGACCGACGCGGGGTCCTGCTGCGCGTGAGCGCGTCGCTGCGCCCGCTCGCCGCGGACGATTGGCCGGAGGTGCGCCGCATCTACGCGGAGGGCATCGCGACCGGCCACGCGACTTTCGAGACGGAGCCGCCGGCGACATGGGACGACTTCGATACCGGCAAGCTGGCCGCGCATCGCTTCGTCGCGGTCATCGACGGTCGCGTCGTCGGCTGGGCGGCCGTGTCGGCCGTGTCGTCGCGGTGCGTCTACCGCGGAGTCGTGGAGCATTCCGTCTATGTCGAGGCTGACGCTCGCGGACGGGGGATCGGTCACCTGCTGGTCGAGGCCGTCATCGCCTCGACGGAAGGCGACGGCGTCTGGACCATCCAGTCGTCGATCTTCGCCGACAACCACGCCTCACTCGCCCTGCATGCGCGCCACGGGTTCCGCACCGTCGGGTTTCGCGAGCGCATCGCCCGCGACGCCGGCGGCGTCTGGCGCGACACGGTCCTCATCGAGCGGCGCAGCCCCGTCGTCGGCTGATACGACGAGGGCCCGGATGCCGCGGCATCCGGGCCCTCGTCCTCGACTTACGCCGAGGCTTCCTCGCGCTTGGGCAGCACCCAGCCGGGGCGCACGAAGTGGCACGTGTACCCGTTCGGGATGCGGACCAGGTAGTCCTGGTGCTCGGGCTCGGCCTCCCAGAAGGGCGCCTCGGGCTCGATGGTCGTGACGACCTTGGCGGGCCAGATGCCCGACGCGTCGACGTCGGCGATCGTGTCGCGCGCCACCTTCTCCTGCTCGGGAGAGAGCGGGAAGATCGCCGAGCGGTAGCTCGTGCCGATGTCGTTGCCCTGACGGTTCAGGGTCGACGGGTCGTGGATCTGGAAGAAGAACGCCAGGATGTCGCGGTACGAGGTCTGCGTCGGGTCGAAGACGATCTCGACGGCCTCTGCGTGACCGGGGTGGTTGCGGTAGGTCGCGTGATCGTTCTGACCGCCGGTGTAGCCGACGCGCGTGTCGAGTACACCGGGCTGGCGCCGGATGAGGTCTTCGACGCCCCAGAAGCATCCGCCCGCGAGGACGGCGGTCTCGGTGCCGGGGCGGCGGGTGATCTCGCCGGTGTCGGAAGGTCCGCTGGTCATGGTGGTGCTCCTTTTGCGGTTGCGGAAGGGGAAGAGGTTCATGAGGCCCGGCTCTCTCGGAACAGGGGGAGGTAGGCGCCGTAGCCCTGTGCCTCGAGCTCGCCGACGGGCACGAAGCGCATCGCCGCCGAGTTCATGCAGTATCTCAGTCCGCCGGCGTCCCGGGGGCCGTCGTCGAAGAGGTGTCCGAGATGGCTGTCGGCTCCGGATGAGCGCACCTCGGTGCGTGTCATCCAGAGTGAGCGGTCGGTCTTGTTCACGACGGCGGCGTCGTCGATCGGTTTGGTGAAGCTCGGCCATCCCGAGCCGCTCTCGAACTTGTCGGTCGAGGAGAACAGCGGCTGTCCCGATACGACATCGACGTAGATGCCGTCCTCGTGGTTGTCCCAGTACTCGTTGCGGAACGGCGGTTCGGTGGCGTCGTCCTGCGTGACGGCGAACTGGCGGTCGGTGAGGCGACTCAGCGCCTCCGACGTCTTCCGGTACTCCGTGCTCACGGTGCATATCCCTTCGTCGTGTCGCCCTGTGGCGGGCGTCACGGGTAAGAACGCGGGGCACGTCGGTTTTGGTCCCGCGGGGCTGGGAGCGGGCTGTGAGTTCTCCGCGACAGTGGATGCCGAGAGCAAGCCCCGGAGTTCTCATCGGTGCCCGCACTAGCGTGGCGACATCGACCAGGAGGTACGCATGACCCGCACGATCGTCATCACCGGAGCCAGCGACGGCATCGGCGCCGCAGCCGCGAAGCAGCTTACGCAGGTGGGCGAGGAGGTCGTGGTCGTCGGGCGCAATCCCGACAAGACCGCCCGCGTCGCGCGGTCGCTCGGGGTGGATTCCTTCGTCGCCGACTTCAGCGACCTGGCGCAGGTGCGGGAGCTCGCGGCATCCCTCCTCGAGAAATACCCTCGCATCGACGTGCTCGCCAACAACGCCGGCGGCGTCTTCGGCGAGCGCACCCTGACGAAGGACGGCTACGAGACGACGTTCCAGGTCAACCACCTCGCGCCATTCCTGCTCACCAATCTGTTGCGTGAGCGCCTCATCGAGTCGGACGCCTCGGTGATCCAGACCTCGAGCGCCGCGGCGAAACTCTTCCCCCGCTTCGACATCGACGACCTGCAGGGTGAGCGCCGCTACTCCTCGACCGCGGCGTACGGCAACGCGAAGCTCGCGAACGTGCTGTTCACCAAGGAACTCAACCGCCGGTTCGGCGACCAGGGTGTGTCGGCCGTGGCCTTCCACCCGGGGGTCATCGCCTCGAACTTCGGATCGTCGAGCGATGGACCGTGGAAGTTCCTCTACGGGGGCCCGCTCGCGAAGAGCCTCATGACCTCGACCGCGGTGGGCGGCGCACGTCTGACCTGGCTCGCGCTCGGCAAGCCCGGTGTCGACTGGACCCCCGGAGGCTTCTACTCGAACAACAAACCCGCCACGACCAGCCGCATCGCCGATGACCCCCTGGTCGCACGGCAGCTATGGGAACGCAGCGCGGTGCTGGTCGGTCTCGACGACTGACTCCGACGACAGCGGGCTAGCGCACGCCTCGCTCGAGGGGCAAGCTACCTCCTCGGGGAGCCGATCTCGGCCACGATTGTGTTCTACGCACGGAGAGTGGGACATGGGCGAGAACATCGTGGACACCGAACGGACGAACACCCCTCGGCTCAGCCGGGACGCGATCCTCGATGTGGCCCTGTCGCTGATCGACGAGCGGGGTCTCAACGAGCTGTCGATGCGCCATCTCGGCAAAGCGCTCGGGGTCGAGGCCATGTCGCTGTACCGGTACGTGAACGGCCGGGAGGATCTCCTCGAGGGCGTCGTCGATCGGCTCATGGGGGGTCTCACCGACGCACTGCTCGTGGCGGAAGACAACGGGTGGCAGCGGTATCTCCAGGTCGTCGCCCACGAAGTCCGTCGCATCGCGATCGAACACCCGAAGGCGTTCCCCCTTGTCGCCACTCGTCACCCGGCGGCACCCTGGCTGCGCCCGCCGCTGCGGAGCGTGGAGGTGGTGGAGCATTTCCTCACTGCGATGATCGGTTTCGGCTTCGACGATGAGCGGGCGGTGAGGGCCTACCGCTCGTTCAGCAGCTTCCTGCTCGGAAACCTGCTCCTCGAAGCGGCCGTGCGCGGCGCCGAGACCGCGCCGGTCGAGGAACCTCTCAACGAGGGCGGAGCCGCGATCGGGCAGGGCGACGCCGAGAAGGAGCTCGCAGACACTCCTCACGTGCAGCGACTGCGCGGTCTTCTCAGCAGGGATCGCTCCGAGGACGAGTTCGAGGAATCGCTCGAGGCGCTTCTGGACCGACTGGACCGTGAGCTGTCCCAGTAGTGGCCGGCCCGCGCCTCATCCGCGGTGCCGATCGGGTGCGTCTTCGGGGTGGGCTGCTGGCCCGAGGAGAGCATTCAGGCGTGCGCGGAGGGCGGAGACGGCCTCCGTCCGACTGCGGCCCGTGTGCGCCTGCTCCGCGATCTCGATCGCGATCTCGGCCAACAGCGCCGTTCCCAAGAAGAGATCGGCCCCGCCGGCGATGCGCAGATCTTCGTCGGCCGCATGTCCGACCCGCATGATCACGGCGGGGGACCCGAAGTTGCGCGCCACCTCGGCCCTCTTCTCGGCGCTGACCTCCCAGAACGGGCGTTCCATGGCGGCGCAACGGTCGAGGATGTTCGACAGGAGTTCGTGCGCGTCATCCTGAGGCATCTTTCGCCCCTCCCGCCATGTGGCGTCCGCTTGCTCGGTCCCACTCCAGCGACTTCCACTGCAGGTAAGCGCAGAGGTTGCCGGCGACGACGAGGTCGGCCGCGAGCCCCGCCAGCGCGTAGGGCGACAGCATGACGTCGTCGTCCCCACCGGTGAGGGCGGCCTGCCAGACGGGATCGTCGTATCCGCGGGGTTCGAGCGAGACCCATCCGCCGCCGTGGATGAGCTCGACGACGACGAGGCCGGTGTCGCGTCCGTCCGCGTCCTCTTGCTCCGCAACGCGGATCCGGCTGGCGATCGGGTGCCCGAGATCGACGAATTCCTGCACCCACTCCTGCAACTGCACACGAGAACGGCGCGGAGGCGAGTCTTCGATGCTCTCGTGTTCCACGGCATCAGCTTACGCTGTAAGTCGACTGGTCGGGCAATGTCCGATCCGCTCGTCCCCGCCCATCGAGACGGGTGACGGCATCCTTCCAGGCGTGATCTGCGCCAGTACCTCACTGAGGCGTCGCGGAGTGCTCCGGGCGACGAGGCGTCCGATGATGGGGGAGTGAACCGCACCGATCGTCTCTATGGCCTGGTGGAAGAACTGCGGGCCGTCTCGCCGCGACCGCGAAGTGCTCGTCGTCTCGCGGAACGGTTCGAGGTGTCGGTGCGCACCATCGAAAGGGATCTCTCGGCGCTACAGCAATCGGGTCTGCCGATCTGGGCGGAGCCCGGCCGCACCGGTGGGTATGTGATCGACGCGTCCGCCACGCTGGGCCCGGCCGGGTTCACGCTCGACGAGGCGCTCGCGGTACTGATCGGGCTCGGCACCCTCGGGCGCAGCCCGTTTCGGCTTTCCGCCCGCACGGCAGCCCTCAAGATGCTCGCGGTCATGCCGGAGGGCGAGGCGGCGCGCGCCAGCGCCCTCGCCTCACGCGTTCACCTTCTCGAGGGTGAGGACGAGGTCGTCGCCCCGCCCGAGTTCGCTGCAGCCCTGCGCGCCGACCGCGTCGTGCGCTTGCGCTACCAAGATGCCGGCGGCACCGAGTCCGTTCGAGAGGTCGAGCCCCTCGGGTCCATCGGCAAAGACGGGCAGTGGTACCTCATCGCGTGGTGTCGACTGCGCGACGGGGTCCGAGCCTTCCGGGGAGATCGGATGCTGGCGATCGAGGTGACCGAGGAGCGACCCCCGCAGCGCGCACTGCGTGCCGCCGACCTCGCGATCCCGTACGGACGATTGCGGTCGGTGATCGAGGACTGAACGGAAAGGACTTCGCGAAACACCGACAGGACGGTGTCGCGCTCCCCGGTGAGGCTGGAGCTTCCCTCCACCGACCTCACCGAAGGAATCCCATGTCGTTCGCCTCCGTCCGCATCGTCACCGATCACCTCGACGCGCTCGTCGCGTTCTACGAGCGGGTCACCGGTCAGCGGGCCGAGCGGCCCGCCCCCGTCTTCGCGCAGTTCAGCGGCCCCGGCGCGACCCTCGCGATCGCCAGCACCGCCACGGTCGCGATGCTCGACGGAGCCCTCGTGCCCGCCGCGAACCGGTCCGTGTTCATCGAGTTCGAGGTCGCCGACGTCGACGCCGCGTTCGCCGCGCTTCAGGCGCCTGGTGGAGACGTCGTCCTCGAACCGACCACCATGCCGTGGGGCAATCGGTCGGCCCTGATGCACGACCCCGACGGCAACGTCGTGAACCTCTTCAGCACGCCCGTCGCGAGGTAGCCGACTCGGCGCGGGCGAAGCCGTAACCTACGCAATTCCTATGCATCACCTCCGTGCGCCGCATTCTTGGAGCCGTCTGGGGAGCACGCGGGCACGCTGACCGCATGGCCACCGCACCCGCCCTCGCCGCCCCGCCCGTCGCCACCGTGCGCCGCGCTCGCCAGGTCTCGCGGAGGAGGCCGAACACCCGGCCGCTGTGGAACCTCGCCGCGATCGTCGTCATCTGGGCGACGAGTCTCGTCGTCGTGGCCGTCTGGGTCGCGGGTGGCGAGGTGCAGTCGCTGCTGGCCGGGGGAGTCGACTCGCTCAACTCCCTCGGTCGCGCCGCGGGCCTGGCATCCGCGAACCTGCTCTTCTACCAGGTGCTGCTCATGGCCCGCGTGCCGCTGTTCGAGCGCGGTTTCGGCCGCGACGGCATCACCCGCCTGCACCGCATCGTCGGCTTCTGGTCGTTTGCCCTCTTCACAGCGCACATCGGGCTGCAGATCCTCGGCTACGCCGTGCAGGCGGGTATCAACCCCCTCGAGCAGGCGTGGCAGTTCGTGTGGGAGTACCCGGGCATGCTGCTGGCGACCGCGGGGACCGCCCTGCTGCTGCTGGTCGTGGTCACTTCGGTGCGCAAGGCGCGCAAGCGTCTGCGGTACGAGTCGTGGCACCTGCTGCACCTGTACGGCTACCTCGGCGTCGGCCTCGCCATTCCGCACATGCTGTGGACGGGCGCCGACTTCACCGTCTCGCCCGCCGCCACCGTCTACTGGTGGGCGATGTGGGGCGTGACCGTGGCGACAGTCGTCGTCTTCCGCCTCGGGCTTCCGCTGGCGACGTCGCTGCGCCACGGCATCCGGGTCAGCGCCGTCGAACGCGACGGCCAGAGCGGCGTCTCGGTGCGCATGACCGGGCGCCGGATCGACGCCCTCAAGGCCCGAGGCGGACAGTTCTTCGTCTGGCGCTTCCTCGACGGGGCGGGCTGGACGCGCGGACACCCCTTCTCGCTCGCCACCGACCCGGCCGGCGGTGAGCTCGTCATCTCGGCCCGCCTCGTCGGCGACGGCACGCAGCGGCTCGCCGCGCTCCGCCCCGGCACGCGCGTGCTCATCGAGGGCCCCTACGGCACGATGACCGCCGACGAGCGCCGCGGCGGACACCTGCTCATGATCGGCGCGGGTGCGGGAGTCGCGCCGCTGGTCGCCATGCTCGAAGAGGCCGACTGGGCCCCGGGCGAGGCGACGCTCATCGTGCGCGACCACAGCGCCGCCGACGCCCTCCGCGCCGACGCGATCGATCACCTCGTGCGGGAGCGGGGCCTGCGCCACGCGCCGCTGCCCGGCCGTCGCGCACTGACCACCTCGTCGTGGCTACCGACCTCGCACGCCCCGTGGGCCGGGGCCGACCTCATCCGCTACGTCTCGCCGCGCCCCGCCGACACCGACGTGTTCCTCTGCGGACCCCAGCCGTGGATGGATGCCGTGCGCGCCGACCTGCGCCGCGCCGGGGTCCCCGCCGAGCGCGTCCACCTCGAAGCCTTCACCGTCTGAGGAGAATCCGATGAAGAAGATCGTCTACGCCCTCATGGCGACCGTCACCGGCCTCGTGCTGCTGTTCAGCTACCGCACCTCGACGGTCCCCGAGTCGACGAGCGCGCTCGCCGACGCCCCCTCGTCGGGTGTCGCGACGGTGCCGAAGACCACGCCGAGCCCCTCGGCATCCACCTCCTCGGGTTCGAGCTCGACCTCGAGCGGCTCGACCTCCAGCGGATCGTCCAGCGTGCAGACCTCGTCGAGCGGCCTCACCGACGGCACCTACACCGGCCAGGCGGCGAACACCCGCTTCGGTCCCGTGCAGGTGCAGATCACCGTGTCGGGCGGCGCGATCACCGACGTGCAGGTGCCGCAGTACCCCTCCGAGAGCGGACGCGACCAGCAGATCAACTCCCGCGCCCTTCCCGTGCTGGTGAAAGAGACCGTGCAGGCGCAGAGCGCCGAGGTCGACATGGTCTCGGGTGCCACCTACACCAGCACCGGGTACCGCACCTCGCTGCAGTCCGCCCTCGACCGGGCCCGCGCATGACCGGCGGGTTCACGGTCGTCGAACCCGTGATGGGGACGGTCGCCTCGATCACCGTCATCGGCGAGCGCACGGCGCGGGTCGAGCGGGCAATCGCCGCGTGCGTGGCGCGCCTGCGCGACGACGAGCGGGTGTTCTCGACCTACCGCGACGACTCCGACATCTCGCGGCTGCGCGACGACGGTCTCGAGCTCGGCGACGTCGATCCGCGGGTGGCCGAGGTCGCAGCGGACTGCCGCGACCTGCGCGAGCGCAGCGGCGGCCGCTTCGACGCGCACTGGCGCGGGTGGTTCGACCCGACCGGGTACGTGAAGGGATGGTCGACGGATGCCGCGACCCGGGCCTTCGACGAGCTTCTCGCCGACGGCGCGATCGAGGCGGTCGGCGTCAACGTGGGCGGCGACATGCGCCTGCGCACGGCCGCGACGAGCGAGCACGTCTGGCGCATCGGCATCGCGCACCCGACCCACGAGGGGGAGCTGCTGGCCACGGTCGAGGTCGTCGACGGGGCCGTGGCCACTTCGGGCACGTCCGAGCGCGGCGCGCACCTCGTCGATCCGCGCACGGGCGTACACCTCGCGGGTCCCGTGAGCGCGACGATCGTCGCCGACGACCTCACCACCGCCGATGCCTGGGCCACCGTGGCGGCCATCGCCGGGATCGACGACCTCGACTGGCTGCCGGTGGCCCCCGTGGCATCCGGGATCGTCTGGGAACACGGCCGCACGCGTCGCTTCGCCGGGCGGGTCGAGGTGTCGGCGTTCCACGACGCGCTCGTCGGCTGAGTCCGCTCGTCAGCTGAGTCCGCTCGTCAGCTGGCGCGGGGGAGGCGCAGGGCGAACACCGTGCCCGTGGGAGAGGTGCGCTCCACCTCGATGCTGCCGCCGTAGCGGGTCGCCGCCTCGCGCACGAGCGCCAGCCCGAGCCCGAAGCCGCGGCGCCGGCCCGACTCCGCCCCGCGCGCGAAGCGTTCGAAGATGCGGGGCAGATCGTCGTCGCGGATGCCGCTTCCCCCGTCCTCCACGCGCACGACGACCTCGCGTTCGTCGGCGTCGGCGGTGATCGTGACCTCCGAGCCCGCGGGCGTGTGCCCGATGGCGTTGTCGAGCAGGGCGGTGCACATGCGCACGACGGTGACCGCCGGCACCGCGACCGTCGCGTTCGTCAGCGCGCCTGGACGCAGGTGCACGCCCGCGTCATCCGCGAGAGAGGCGAGGGCGTCGGTCGCCGCACGCACGCTGTCGTCGACCCGCGCGGTGCCCGTGTGCACCTCGCTCTCGGCGGTCAGCAGCATGTCGGCGAGCACGTCGTCCATGATCTGCGCGTCGCGCCGCAGCTGATCCAGCGGCTCGTCGGCGGGTTCTCCGCGGTGCAGGCGACGCTGCACGATCTGGATGCGGCTCGTCAGGGCGGTCAGGGGCGTGCGCAGCTCGTGGCTCGCGTCCGAGACGAACGCGCGCTGCCGGCGCAGGGCCTCGTCGAGCGGTCGCACCGACCAGCGAGCCGCGGCCGAGCCGACGAGCCCGAGCACCACGACCCCGACGAGGCCCAGGCCGATGACCCACGGCAGCACGTCGTCGAGGTCGACGACGAAGCGATCGCCCGTCGGTGCGCCGCCCGGGCCGTGCCGACCGCTGCCCTCGGTGCGCGCCTGCGCCACCAGAACAGAGACGAGAACGCCGACCCCCACGGCGATCGCGACGGCCGACGCGCCCGCGACGAGCGTGCCCACCCGCAGGGCGGCCCGCCGGACGACCCGCCGGTCGTCGTCGGCGCTCACCGCTCGGCCCCCGCGCGATACCCGCGCCCGCGCACGGTCTCGACGAGGTCGGTCGCGGTCTTGCGGCGCAGGTAATGCACGTACGTGTCGACGGTGGTCACGGCATCCGGAGACGAGAACACCGCGCGGGCGATCTCCTCGCGAGAGTAGACGTGGTCGGGGCTCCGGGTGAGCAGCTCGAGCACGGCGTTCTCGGTCGAGGTGAGGGCGACGCGCTCGCCGGAGGGACCGTAGACCACGGCCGTGTCGGGGAGATAGGTCCAGTCCGAAACGTCCCGGCGGCGTCCCTCGGCCCGGTAGCCGCGCCGCAGCGCCCGCAGTCGGGCGAGCAACTCGTCGAAGTCGAACGGCTTGAGCAGATAGTCGTTCGCTCCGGCGTCGAGTCCCTCGACGCGATCGGCGACCGCCCCCAGCGCCGTCAGCAGCAGCACGGGGGTCGTGATGTGCGCGGTGCGCAGGTCGCGCACGATCTCGGCGCCGTCGCGGCCGGGAAGACGCCGGTCGAGCAGGATCACCTCGAAGCTGTCGCGCAGCGCCCGATCGCGGCCCGCGAGCCCGTCGGCCTCGTGCGCGACCTCGTAGGTCTCGCGGAGCACCTCGAGCGTCATCGCGGCGATCTCGGCGTCGTCCTCGACGTAGAGCAGTCGCGGCCGCGGTGCGGCGGCCTCGCTCACTGCACTCCCGCGCGCGGCGGGCTCACGTTCCAGCCGAAGCGCTCGAGGGCGTCGAACAGGCGGCGGGCCTGCGCCCACGCCACCGCGCCCGAGACGTCGGAGTACACGTCGATCGCGAACGGCGGGGGATCGGCGAACTTGGGGATCTCGACCTCGGCCCACGCGTGCGGGGCGAGCCAGACGCGCGGGCTCATCGTGCCCGCACCGTCGACGCCTCCGTCGGCGGCGAAGGCGATCGCGTCGAGGGCGTCGATCTTGGTAATCGGCATGTTCACGACGAGGGTCACGGCGTGCAGCGTTCCGGTCATCGCGTACCTCCCTCGTTCATCCTGACACGCGCACCGGGGTCGGGGACGGTAAATACCGTGCGGATCCAGCGCGCATAGCCGGTCCATAGATTCGGTGAGGGAGGGGGCAGGGTCGCGGCGTCATCGTCGCTTCATCGACACCCGCAGCGACCAGTGGAGCAGACCATGAGCAGAATCCCCGACACCCAGATGACCCCCGACGGTCCCGCCTACGAAGGTCGCCTGCTCGACCGCGCCGACGAGCCCGTCGTCGATCAGGGCGCGCCCTTCGACATCCGCACGCTGGTTTCGCGGCGCGGCATCCTGGGCCTGGTCGTGCTGGGCGCGGGCACCGCCACGCTGGCCGCGTGCGCCCCGTCGGCCTCCGGCGCCGCCACGACGGCCGCGACGGCGACCTCGACAGCGACGCCCACGGCGAGCGCGACCCCCAGCGCCACCGCGACGAGTGCGGCCGCCGCTCTTCCTTCGGGCGAGATCCCCGACGAGACCGCCGGCCCTTACCCGGGCGACGGTTCGAACGGCCCCGACATCCTCGAACAGTCCGGAATCGTCCGCAGCGACCTGCGCTCGAGCCTCGACGGCGGAGCCACGGCCGCGGGCGTTCCCATGACCTTGAACCTCACGATCTTCGACACCGCCACCGGCGACGTGCCCCTCACGGGGGCCGCGGTGTACGTCTGGCACTGCGACGACCAGGGGCGCTACTCGATGTATTCCTCGGGGATCGAGAACGAGAGCTACCTTCGCGGCGTCCAGGTGGTCGGGAGTGACGGTGTCGTGTCGTTCACCTCGATCTTCCCCGGCTGCTACGACGGCCGGTGGCCGCACATCCACTTCGAGGTGTACCCGAACGTGGATGCCATCACCGACGCCTCGAACGCGATCGCCACCTCGCAGGTCGCCCTGCCGCAGGCCGCGTGCGACGTGGTCTACGCCGACGCGGCGTATCCCTCCTCGGCATCCAATCTGTCCCGGGTGTCGCTGGAGAGCGACAACGTCTTCGGCGACGACGGGGGAGCCCTCGAGCTCGCCACCGCGACCGGCGACAACTCCACCGGCTGGACGGTCGCCCTCGGCGTGCGCGTCGACACCACCACCACCCCGACCGCGGGCGCCATGCCCGGCGGCCGCTGATGTCAGGGAGCGCAGCGAAAACGACGCGAAGCGACGAGGTGAGCGAGGCGGCCGGGGTTGCGCTTGCGTCCGCGACCCCGATCTGGTCTGCTGAGCCGTGGCGACGCGAAGGGGCGTGGCTCCTGTTCTGGGGGGAACATCTCGATGACCGTTGTGAACGATCGCGCCGTGGCGCGCCCGCGCCTCACCCGATGGGGGCGGTCCGTCTCCATGCTGACAGCGGTGACGGCAGCGCTTCTGCTCGTCTCGGGGTGCTCGTCCTCGACCTCCGCTGCCGATCCGGCCGCCACCGACAACGCCCGTCGAGTGTCGGCACCGTCTCCGTCCGCGACGCCGTCACCGACACCCGTCGTCGTCGTTTCCGAGCAATCCGTCACCTCCGCGGTACCGTTCGAGCGGGCGACCGTGGATGACGCGACGATCCCGTCGGGGCAGTCGCGCATCTCGACGCCGGGCGTCGACGGTGAGAAGGTCTCGGTGTTCCGCGTCACGACGATCGACGGTGTGGAGTCCGAGCGGGTACTGATCAGCGAATCCGTCGGACGAGCGCCGGTCTCCGAGGTCACCTCACGAGGGACATTCGTCGCTCCGCCTCCTCCCGCTCCGGTCGAGAAGGCGTCGGGCGGCGGGGGCGGATGCGACCCGAACTACGCCGACGCGTGCGTGCCGATCGATTCCGATGTCGACTGCGCGGGCGGAAAGGGCAACGGCCCGTCCTACTTCGACGGCGTCGCCCGGGTCGTGGGTTCCGACATCTACAAGCTCGACGGCGATGGAGACGGCCTGGCCTGCAACGGCTCCCGCTGACGGCATCGCTCGACACGGCCTGCCGGCGACGCGGCTAGCCTCGAGGAATGCCCTCACCCCGCGCCCAGCTCGAGGCCCTGCTCGCGCGCGGTCTCGGCGACGTCTCCCCGGCGCTGCAGGCGCTACCCGTCGAGGGCGAGGCACGAGCGGCCGCGGTGCTCATCCTTTTCGGTGTGCTCGACGGGGTACCCAGCCGCCGGGTCTCGCGCACCGTCCCGCGCGATCTCGACGTGCTGCTGCTCGCGCGGGCGAGCACCCTGCGCGCTCACCCGGGCCAGGTCGCGTTCCCCGGTGGCCGGGTCGATCCCGAAGACGCGGATGCCGTGGCGGCGGCGCTGCGGGAAGCGCGCGAAGAGACGGGGCTCGAGCCCGACGGTGTCGAGGTGCTGGGCACCCTCGAGCCGCTGCCCCTGGCCTTCTCTCGCCACGAGGTCACTCCGGTGATCGGATGGTGGGCGCGCCCGACCCCGGTCCGTGCCGTGGATGCGGCGGAGTCGGCCGAGGTCTTCCGCGCCCCCGTAGCCGATCTGCTCGATCCCGAACGCCGAGGCGTGACGGTGCTGCGTCGTGATGGTCGAGAGTGGCGGGGGCCCGCCTTCGCCCTGCAGACGGCACGCGGCCCACAGACGGTGTGGGGATTCACCGCGATGGTGCTGGACGGGTTGTTCGACCGCCTCGGGTGGACGGAGCCCTGGGACGGATCGCGCGAGATCCCCCTGGCCGACGCCGCCGCGGGCGCCCGCGACCGATCCGGGCCGCCGGCCCGGTCGTAGCGCGTGAGGCGCACTTCGTCATCCGCGGCGTGGCGATCGTCCGAGGTCGCTAGCGTGGGTTTCGTGACTGCGCCTATCGACCCCACCACCACCTCCGCCTGGTCCCGCCTCAGCGCCCTGCGCGAGAGCTTCACCCCCGATCTGCGCGGCTGGTTCGCCGCCGACGCCGACCGTACGCGCGACCTCACCCGCACGGTCGGCGACCTCCACGTCGACCTGTCGAAGAACCTCGTCACCCCCGAGGTCCTCGATGCTCTGGTCGCGCTCGCCGATGAAACCGGCGTCCGCGAGCGCTTCGCCGACATGCTCCGCGGTGCCCATCTCAACACCAGCGAGGACCGTGCCGTGCTGCACACCGCTCTGCGTCGGCCCGCCGGCGCCGAGCCCGCGCTCGTCGTCGACGGTCAGCAGATCGATCACGACGTGCACGAGGTGCTCGACCGGCTGAGCGCCTTCGCCGACCGCGTGCGCTCGGGCGAGTGGCGCGGCGTCACCGGCAAGAAGGTCACGCACGTCGTCAACATCGGCATCGGCGGCAGCGACCTGGGCCCGGTGATGGTCTACGAGGCTCTGCTGCCGTACGCCGACGCCGGCATCCACGCGCGCTTCGTGTCGAACATCGACCCCACCGACATCTCGCAGAAGACGGCTGACCTCGATCCCGAGACCACCCTCTTCATCGTCGCCTCGAAGACGTTCACCACACTCGAAACCCTGACGAACGCCCGCCTCGCGCGGGACTGGCTCTGGGCGCAGCTCGCCGAGAAGGGTGCGATCGACGATTCGGATGCCGCGCGCACCGACGCCGTGGCCCACCACTTCGTCGCCGTGTCGACCGCGCTCGACAAGGTCGAAGCGTTCGGAATCGACCCGACGAACGCCTTCGGCTTCTGGGACTGGGTGGGCGGACGCTATTCCGTCGACTCGGCGATCGGGCTGTCGCTCGCCATCGCCCTGGGTCCCGACGTGTTCCGCGAGCTCCTGGCCGGTTTCCACACGGTCGACGAGCACGTGGCATCCACCCCGGTCGAGCAGAACGTACCCGTCCTCATGGGACTGCTGAACGTCTGGTACACCAACTTCCTCGGCGCGCAATCGCACGCGGTGCTGCCCTACGCGCAGCAGCTGCACCGCTTCGCGGCCTACCTGCAGCAGCTCACGATGGAGTCCAACGGCAAGTCCGTCCGGTGGGACGGTACGCCCGTCACGACCGACACGGGTGAGGTGTTCTGGGGTGAGCCGGGGACGAACGGTCAGCACGCCTTCTACCAGTTGATTCACCAGGGCACGCGGCTCATCCCCGCGGATTTCATCGCGTTCGTGAACCCGGCCTACCCCCGCGCCGATGACGGTCGCGATGTGCACGGACTGTTCCTGGCGAACTTCCTCGCGCAGACCAAGGCGCTAGCGTTCGGCAAGACCGCCGAAGAGGTGGAGGCGGAGGGGACCACCGGAGCTCTCGTCGCGGCCCGGACCTTCCCCGGCAACCGCCCGACGACATCCATCTTCGCGCCGTCGCTCACCCCCTCGGTGCTCGGTCAGCTCATCGCGCTCTACGAACACATCACTTTCACGCAGGGCACGATCTGGGGCATCAACTCCTTCGACCAGTGGGGTGTCGAACTCGGCAAGCAGCTCGCCCTCCAGATCGCCCCCGCGATCGAGGGCGACGACGAGGCCCTGGCCGCCCAGGACTCCTCCACGCGTGCGCTGCTCGACTACTACCGGGCGCACCGCGGCTAGCCCGCCGGACGCCGTCCGACGGCGAGATCCGATGTCGAAAGGCCGATCGGGCGAGATTTTTCCTTCGCCGGATCGGCCTTTCGCTGTGCGCGAGGGGACGCTCAGCGGACACTGACGGATCCGGGTCGATGGGCCTGTCGAATAATCCCAGTTCACGCGGCTATTTTCGCCTCCCCGTGATAGCGGCGAACGACAGACGCACTCACCGGCTCAGGCCCTGTGCCTCGCGGTGCGACCGGCACTCGGCTCCCACCGGTCTTCCAGGTAACGAAAAGATAACGTCCAGAACCAGCACCCACACTCGGGGCCCGTGCCGACCCGACGGCACGACATCGCGCTCGATCCCGACGAGCGCGCCCCCGACGAAAGATCTCTCTTGCTGCGTTCCGACATCAAACTCACCCACGTCAACCGCGCCCGACGCACCCTGGTCACGGCGGCCACCTGTGCCGGCCTCGCCTTCGGCATGGTCGCGACGACCGGCCTCGCGATGGCGTCCCCGCTGTCCCTGCCGGACGCGTCGGCCTCCTCCTTCTCCGCCCCCGGCACCTCGGTGCCCGTGTCGACGGCGCCGACCCTCGACGCCGTCACCGCGGGGGCGAGCACCGCCCTCGATGGAGCGCAGACGGCGCTTTCGAGCGCGAACGCGGTGCAGGCTGACGTCGCCGCGACCGGACTCCCTCTCGCGATCGGCGACGCCTCGATCGACACGAGTGCCCTGCAGGATGCCGTGGATCGGCTCACCTCGCGCGACCTGCTCCCCGTGCTGCTCGTTCCCGCCCTGAGTCAGAACGCTCAGACCGAGACCGAGCGCGTGAGCGCCCGTGTCGCAGAGGTCCAGGGGAGCCTGGACCAGGCCAAGGCAGAGAAGGCGGCCGCCGACGCCGCCGCCGAGGCGCAGCGCCAGGCCGAGGCCGCAGCTGCCGCCGAGGCTCAGCGCCAGGCCGACGCCGCGGCGGCTCTCGCCCGCGTCAACACCACAGACGGAGCCAAGGCGTACGCCGCGCAGCTCGCGTCCGAGAAGTACGGCTGGGGGAGCGACCAGTTCTCCTGCCTCTCGTCTTTGTGGACCAAGGAATCGGGCTGGAACTACAAGGCCTACAACAACGACGGTGGGGCCACCGGCATCCCTCAGGCGCTCCCCGGCAGCAAGATGGCGTCGTTCGGTGCCGACTGGGAATCGAACGCGGCGACCCAGATCGCCTGGGGCCTCGACTACATCTCCCGCGGTTACGGCACGCCGTGCAGCGCCTGGGGGCATTCGCAGGCGATGAACTGGTACTGAGAATCCCCTCGAAGGTGACCCGCCCTCTGCATCAGCGATATATCGTTATGTATCGCTGACTCAGGTCGGGTCCGCGCGAAGGAGGTCGTCATGAGTGGTTCATTCCTGGGAGACGCGTTCGGCGGGCGAGGTGGGAGCAACACCCCCGGCTGGCCGATGTCCAACATCCTCGAGGGTCTCGAGCAGCTGCGCACGCAGTTCGAGCAGAAGACCGCCTCGACGCCGCGCATGAACAAGGGAGACGTGCGATCGGCCGTCCTCTCGCTCCTGCTCGAGCAGCCGATGCACGGCTACCAGATCATCCGCGAGATCGAGGACCGCAGCGGCGGCTCGTGGAAGCCGAGCCCCGGCTCTGTCTACCCCACGCTGCAGCTGCTCACCGACGAGGGCCTCGTGCAGGCCGAGGAGTCCAACGGCCGCAAGACGTACTCGCTCACCGCCGAGGGGCGCGCCGCGGCGGGAGATGAGACCACCGAGCGCACCGCCCCGTGGGAGTCGGCCGGTTCGCGCGACAGCGGCCGCATGACGGCGCTGCCCAAGGCGGGCGTCGAACTCGCGCAGGCAGCGGCCCAGGTCGCACGCACGGGTGACAAAGAGCAGGTGGCGCAAGCCGTCGAGATCCTCGACGAGGCCCGCCGTAAGCTCTACTCCATCCTCGCCCAGGGTTGAGGTCACGCCCGATCGACGGGGGCTTCCCGCCCGTCGGCATCCAGGAGAATCGATGACCGACGACGCCCTCATGAAGGCCCGCTACCGGCGGATCACGCGCTTCGCGGCGCGCTACCTGGTGCAGGCCTGGTGGTTCGAGCTGTTCCTGCCGAGGTTCGGCCTCGGGTGGATCTCCGCCCGGGGTCGTACCCGGCGGCTCGAACGCATCGCCCAACGCTTCCACGTGCTCGCGGTCGACCTCGGTGGTCTGATGATCAAGGTTGGGCAATTCATGTCGTCTCGCCTCGACGTCCTGCCCCCCTCCATCACGAAGCAGCTCGAGGGGCTGCAAGACGAGGTGCCCGCGGTCCCGTTCGTGCAGATGCGGGCTCGGGCCGAGGAAGAGCTCGGGATGCCGCTGGAGCGCGCCTTCGCGAGCGTCGATGAACGGCCTCTCGCCGCGGCGTCGCTGGGCCAGGCGCACCGCGCCGTGCTGACGGAGGATCTCGCCGCCGAGACCGGCCTGCGCGCCGTGGTGCTGAAGATCCAGCGGCCCGGCATCGACCGCATCGTCGACGTCGACCTGCGCGCCCTCCGCAAGGTCGGTGTGTGGCTCAGCAAGGTCGCCCTGGTGCGCGATCGTGTCGACATGCCCTCCCTGGTCGAGGAGTTCGCCGTCACGAGCCTCGAAGAGATCGACTATCTCCACGAGGCCGCGAACTCCGAGCGCTTCGCGGCCGACTTCGGCGGGCCCGACGGAGTGGCCGTCCCCGAGGTCGTGTGGGAGCGCACGACCCGCCGCGTGCTCACCCTCCAAGACGTCACGGCGATCAAGATCAACGACGTCGAGGCCCTCCGCGCGGCCGGCATCGATCCGTCCGAGGTCGCCGCCCGCTTCGCGCGCGTGATGTTCGATCAGCTGTTCGACGACGGCTTCTTCCACGCCGACCCGCACCCCGGAAACGTCTTCGTCACGCCGCTCGGCGGCACGACCGACGCCGGTACACCGGCCTGGCGGTTCACCTTCATCGACTTCGGCATGATGGGCGAGGTGCCGCCGAGCCTCCGCCGCGGCCTGCGCCGCGTGCTCATCGCGGCGGCCTCGCGCGACGGCAAGGGCCTGGTCGACGGCATCCGCGATGTCGGCGTGCTGCTGCCCTCGGCCGACACGATCCAGCTCGAGCGCGCGATGACGCAGCTGTTCTCGCGTTTCGGCGGAATGGGGTTCGCCGAGCTGCAAGAGGTCGACCCGCGCGAGTTCCGCGCCTTCGCGATCGAGTTCGGCGACGTCGTGCGATCGCTGCCGTTCCAGCTGCCCGAGAACTTCCTGCTGATCGTGCGCGCGATGTCGCTCACCAGCGGCATGTGCAGCGCGCTCGATCCCGCCTTCAACATCTGGGACGCCGTTGAGCCCTACGCGCAGCGCCTCATCCGGGAGGAGAGTGGGAACACCGCGCAGGCCTTCGTCCGCGAGGTCGGGGCGGTGGCCGCCGTCACCGCGCGCCTCCCGCGCCGTGCCGACAACCTCATCTCGCGCTTCGAAGACGGCTCGGTCTCGGTGCAGACTCCGCGCATCGAGCGCCGCATGCGCGATCTCGAGCGGATGGTGCGCCGGGTGGTCTCGTCGGTGCTGTTCACGGGCCTGCTCATCGGCGGGGTGCTGCTGCAGGCCGAGCAGGCGGTGCTGGGCACGATGCTCATGATCGTCTCGATCGCGCCGCTCTCGCACGCCCTCCTGGCCGGGTGGGTCGCTCGGCGCAACGGCGCTTGACCCGTCGGGGCGCTCGTCGCGCCGGCGGCATCGCTCCGCCGCGGCGCGCACGATCGTGACGACGGCACGACGCCGGATGTCGCGCGGTTCAGCGTCCGTCGAAGATGCCCAGAAGAGTGACGACACCGAAGAACACCGGGATGCCGTAGACCGCCGTCCCGACCATGAACGACGAGACCACGCGCACGTTGGCCCACCAGCCGTGGCGGGGCGTCCACGAGCGGAGCTGTCGCCCCTCGGGGCCCACGACGGGCGCGTGCGGGCGCCACGCCGAAACCCCCGCGGTACCGCTCACGAGACTTTCCGCGATCTCCACCGCGACCTGGCCAGCGACCCTCTCGTCGGTGTACCGCAGCGAGCGCTCTCGCAGTCGGGGTGCGACGTGGGTGAGGATCGCGTCCACCTCTCGCCACAGGGCCGGATCGTCCCAGCGACGCCGTTCCGCCCGGAAGAACACGGCCCGGTCCTCGATGATCTCGACGTCGAACGCGCGCGCGTGGTCCGCGAGCGTCGCCATGACGTCGGGGGTGAGGACGTAGAGCGCGTCCCGGGCGTATCCCCGTGGAGCGTACGCACGGAAGATGCGGTCGAAATCACCCTCCAGGGAGAGCCGTTGCCGTTCGGCGAGGTTCTCGGGCAGTCCCGAGCGCACCCCGTCGTTCTCGACGGCGTCGAGGACCAGGTGGGGGAGAGGGGATGCCAGCGAGACGCAGACGTAGGAGCGTGGACGCGTGCGCGGCATCCGCAGTCGAACCGTCCCGAATTCGACCCCTTCGCCCACGAAGCGCGGGTATTCGCGGACGCCGGCGGAGTGAGCGGTGACGATGGCTTTGAAGGAGTCCCGCCACCACGCTTCTGCGCGGAACTCGTTCGCCCGCGCGGTGAGAGCGCGGCGAGCGCGGCGGAGCCGAACGGGCGTCGAGGCCTTCCGCGACCATCGCCACAGGGCGACGCTCGCGGCGGTCCAGACGATGGAGACGACGAGGGTGATGATCAGGGTGCGTACGTCGTCGGCCTCGAGCGTCCCGTCGCCCCGGATGTCGACGTCGAGTCCGGTATCGAACACCACGATGAAGAGGGTCCAGACCAGGATCACGGCGTTCAGCCGCACGAGCAGGCGTCTGCGGGTCGGCACCCACGGCGGCGGTTCGTGCTCCGGTACGGTCGGCAGCTCCCGCCGTACGTCGTCGTCGGGGGCATCGAGCCATCGAAGGTCCACGCGTCGTCCTCTCCGGCGGAGGTTGGTCCGCCCGCCCGCCGGGGCGCTTCTCTAGACTGGCGCGGTGTCGACCGAACCGAGCCGTCCCCTTTCGGCGTGGCGGTTCGACGGGACGCTCCGGGCCTACCAGCGCGCCGCGCTCGACCGTGTCGACGTCGACGCGGGGGAGCCGCTGCACCTCGTCGCCCCGCCGGGTGCCGGGAAGACTCTGCTCGGGCTCCTCCTCGCCACGCGCAGGGGGCACCGCACCGTGGTCTTCGCGCCGACGACGGCGATCCGCGCGCAGTGGGTGGGGGCTGCCCGGGCGCTCGCGCATGACGACGCCGCCGTGTCGGAAGACCCTGATCGCCCCGCCGACCTCACGGCCCTGACGTACCAGGCGATCAGCGTGGTCGACTCCGGCGAGCCCTTCGCGGCCCTGGCGCGTGCCCGCTGGGCCGAGGAGCTGATCGCCGACGACCGCACCCCCGACCAGGCCGAGGGATGGCTAGACGCGCTCAGCGAGAGCAATCCCGCGGCGTACGGCCGTGGCATCCGTTCTCGGTCCCGCGCCCTTCGTCGCACGCTGGCGAGGCAGGATGCCACCGCGCTCACGGCCGCGCTCCACCCGCGATCGCGCGAGCTGCTGGAGCGCCTGGTCGGGGCAGGCGTCGAGACCGTCGTCCTCGACGAGTGCCACCACCTCCTGGATCACTGGGCGCTGGTGGTCGCGGCGCTCGTCGCGCGGCTGCGCGCGGCGGGTCGGGAGCCGCTCGTGATCGGGCTCACCGCCACCCTGCCCTCGCCCGATGACGCGAACGAGTACGAGAACTACGTCTCGCTGCTGGGCGAGGTCGATCTGGAGGTTCCCGTCACGGCCGTCGTCCGAGAGGGGGATCTCGCGCCGTACCGCGACCTCGTCCACGTGGTCGAACCGACGGCGGAGGAGCGGGCGTTCCTCTCCGCGCACGCCGAAGCCCTCGCGGAGGCGCTGCGGACGACCTTCGCGGTGGGCGCCGGGAGGGAGTTCCTCCGCGCGGTGCTCCAGCCGTCGGCCCCTTCCACCTCCGAGGACCCCCTCGAACCGCCCGCCGAGGGCGTCTCGTCCCCGGACCCGGTCGCTCCCGCGGGGACGAGTGCGGACGCGCGTCCGGGGATCGAGCCCCCGCCGCCCGCCGCGGAGTCGTCCGACCCCGACGCCGCCGTCGATGCCGCTCTCTCGGCGGCGTTCGCCGTCGACTTCGCCGGTGCCGAGGCCGCTGCGGCGATGTTCTCCGTCGTCGCACCCGGCGACCCGCTCACCGCGCGTCTTCCCGCCGTGGCACGACGTGCGCCCACGACGGACGAGACGCTGCGCCTGCTGGGTCGATACGCCCTCGACCGCGTTCTCCCCGACCCCGCGCGCGTCGACGACTGGCACCGGCTGCGCCGCCTGCTCGCCGATTTCGGCTTCGCCTTGACCGACCGCGGGGTGCGGCGCACCCGCGATCCGATCGACACGGTCCTCGCGTCCTCCCTCTCGAAGGACAGGGGAGCGTGCGACATCCTCGCCCGCGAGCGCACCGAGCTCGGCGACCGCCTCCGCGCCCTCGTCGTGACCGATTACGTCACCCACGGCAACGTCCACGGGGGGCTCCTGGGCTCGGCCGGCGCCGTCCGCACGTTCTCGATCGTGGCGACGGATGCCGTCACCTCGGCGCTGCGCGCGATCCTCGTCACGTCCTCGACGGTGCGCGTCGCCGTCCGTCACGCGGAGACGCTGCTCCCGGCGCTCACGCGCGAGCTCGGCGTCCCGGTGACGGGAGAGCCGTGCCCCGACGATGCGGCTGTCCTCGAGGTGCGGGGGACCACGGGGTCCGGTGTGGTCGGCGCCGTGTCCCGGCTGCTCGCCGACGGCTCGCTCGAGGTGGTCGTGGGCACGCGCGGTCTGTTCGGCGAAGGCTGGGACTGCCCGGCGGTGAACACTCTGATCGACCTCACGGCGGTGGCGACGGCGTCAGCGACGCAGCAGTTGCGAGGCCGTACCCTGCGACGCGATCCGAGCTGGCCCGAGAAGGTCGCCCACAACTGGACGGTCTCGGCGCTGCTGCCGCCCGACTCGCCCCTCGACGCGCAACCCGATGCCGCCCGTCTCCGTCGCAAGCACGCCGGCCTGTGGGGACTCGACGCCGACCACCCGGAACGCATCGTCCGCGGGCTGCCCGCGGCGCTGGGGCGCGACCGTCGTCGCGCGCTCGACGAGGTGCTCGAGAAGGCCCGCGGTGCGTCGCTGGAGGGTGTCGACGCCCTGACCTCGGCTCCGCCGCGGGACGAGACGCGATCCGCCTGGCGCATCGGCTCCTCGTACGACGATCGCGAGGAGCTCTCCGCGGTGGTCGAGCGCCCGGCCCGCACGCCGGTCTTCTCGACGTCGGTGCGGGCCGAGCGTGCCCTCGGCGGGTGGCTCGGAGTATCGGCGGGAGCGCCGGCGGCGATGCTCGCGTTGTCGTTCTTCCTGCCACCCGTCGCGGGAGTCGCGGTGGGGGGAGTCAGCATCCTGATCGGTGCCGTCATGGCCGTGCCCCTGTTCTCCGCGTGGCGTCGCACGCGTCGGCAGGCTCGGGATGCCGCGGCGACGCTGCGGAACATGGCGCGTGTGGTGTGGACGGCGCTGTCCGAGAGTGGGCGCGTCCGGTCCCCGCTCGCGGTGCCCGTCTGGGAGCGAGAGCGGAGGGATGCCGATGGCACCCGCGCCGAGATCCGGATGGCTGACGCGAGCCTTGCCGATCAGAGGACGTTCGGGATCGCCCTGGAGGAGCTGTGCGGTCCTATCCGGACGCCGCGCTTCGTTCTGGAGGTCGACCGCGGCGGAGGGCCGTGGTGGGTGCGCGGTGTCCTCGATCGCGTGGGACGCTCCCGGCCCCGGCAGTTCGTCGCCGTGCCGGCCGAGATCGGTCGTCGTCGGGCGGACGCTCTCCGCTTCCACGGCGCGTGGCAGGTGCACGTGGGTCCGGCCGTCCTGCACGAGCTCAACGGCCCCGAGAACCTCTCGCTACTCGCAGAAGCGCGCCGCACCGGAGGGTTCTCCGGAGCGGCGCGCTCGATGATGCGATGGAGCTGAGGGCTCAGTACCAGCCGGTCGACTGCGAGTGACCCCACGCGCCGCACGGCGTGCCGTAGCGGCCCGAGATGTACCCCAGGCCCCACGACACCTGGGTGGCGGCGTTGGTCTGCCAGTCGGCACCGGCGGACGACATCTTGCTGCCGGGGAGGGCCTGCGGAATGCCGTAGGCGCCGCTGCCGGAGTTGTAGGCCTTGTAGTTCCAGCCCGACTCCTTGTTCCACAGCGAGACGAGGCACGACATCTGGTCGTCGCCCCAGCCGCGGCTGGCGAGCATGTCGCGCGCGGCGGCCTGGGCGCCGGCGGGGCTGTTGTCTCCCGAACCGCCTCCGGTCGGGATGGGGGCCGAAGACCCTCCACCGCCGGAGTTCGACGAGGACGACGACGATGCCTGCTTCTCGGCGGCGGCCTTGTCGGCGGCGGCCTTCGCGGCGGCAGCAGCCTCTGCTTCCTGGCGCGCCTTCTCGGCCGCCTCTTCTTCCGCCTTCTTGGCGACGGCGGCGTCGAGACCCCCGCGCAGCTCGGCGACGCGCTGATCGACCGCGGCGGAGGCCGCGGAGACGTCGTGCGAGAGCGCCGGCAGGAACGTCTCGGGCAGCACCGAGGCCGCCTGCAGGCGCTCGGCGGCCTGCTGCAGCGCGGTCGTGTCGACCGTGGCGGGCTGGCCGATGTCGAGCCCGGATGCCGCGATGTCGCTCTGCACGGTGGCGACGGCCTGGATCGAGCTCGACGCGGCGGTCTCCGCCGCGCGGGCCTCGGTCTTCTCGGGGCCGGGGGAGGCCGCGAGCACCGTAGGCGTGATCGAGGAGGCGAACGAGAACGTCGCGGTCGACAGGTCGGCGGGAGAGGCGGTGGCGGACGGCGCGGTGCCGGTGAGGGCCGAGGCCGCGACCACGCCGAGCACGAGCGCTCCCACTGTCGTCACGGGGCGACGACGAGTGCGGCGGGCGGCGAGGCGGCGGTCACGACGATTGGAAAAGGACGTCGAGTCAGAGCGCATAGAACCGGTTTCACGTGAGGGGAGGACGGTGCGGGTGTCACCGTCCGACCCGCGTCAGCGGGCACAAGACGGGGAGCCTGGCACGTGTTTCTGGACGCCACCTGGGCGGACCGCCTCAGAACACCGGAACAAAAACGCCGATCCGGGGCGAATCGCGCGCACGCGTGATCGCCCTGTCCAGCCCTCCGTCTCCGTGCGCGCTGCCCGGCCCGCGTCGTCGTGTGACGGCTCGACCGCGGGATGCGCGCCACCCGGGACTGCGCGGGAGGCCCGGTGCGTTAGACTGAGGTGTCACACCTGGGTTCTGCCTATCTGGCGAGCCCGTGGCATCGCACAAACAATCCGCTTCGCTTCGACTCGTGGTTGGAGTTCGCCCTCGGGCGGCCCCAGCCCGACGGCCCCCGGTCCTGGACCGACGGGTACAGGAGTCGGAGCCCGACACCACACCCAACTAGGACAACCCACTACATGACTACCGCAACGACCGCCCCGGCTACCAAGCAGGTCGCGATCAACGACATCGGCTCGGCCGAAGACTTCCTGGCCGCGGTCGAGAAGACGCTCAAGTTCTTCAACGACGGCGACCTCATCGAAGGCACCGTGGTGAAGATCGACCGCGACGAGGTCCTCCTCGACGTCGGTTACAAGACCGAGGGTGTCATCCCCTCCCGCGAGCTCTCGATCAAGCACGACGTCGACCCCAACGAGGTCGTCAACGTCGGCGACCACGTCGAGGCCCTCGTTCTCCAGAAGGAGGACAAGGAAGGCCGCCTCATCCTGTCCAAGAAGCGCGCTCAGTACGAGCGTGCGTGGGGCGACGTCGAGAAGATCAAGGAGAACGACGGTGTTGTCACCGGTTCCGTGATCGAGGTCGTCAAGGGTGGTCTCATCGTCGACATCGGCCTCCGCGGCTTCCTCCCGGCCTCGCTCATCGAGCTGCGCCGCGTCCGCGACCTCACGCCGTACCTCGGCCAGGAGATCGAGGCCAAGATCCTCGAGCTCGACAAGAACCGCAACAACGTCGTGCTGTCGCGCCGCGCCCTGCTCGAGCAGACGCAGTCCGAGTCGCGCACCACGTTCCTCAACAACCTCCACAAGGGCCAGGTCCGCAAGGGCACGGTCTCGTCGATCGTCAACTTCGGTGCGTTCGTCGACCTGGGCGGCGTCGACGGTCTCGTCCACGTCTCCGAGCTCTCCTGGAAGCACATCGAGCACGCCTCCGAGGTCGTCGAGGTGGGCCAGGAGGTCACCGTCGAGATCCTCGAGGTCGACCTCGACCGCGAGCGCGTGTCGCTCTCGCTCAAGGCGACGCAGGAAGACCCGTGGCAGGTGTTCGCCCGTACCCACGCGATCGGCCAGATCGCTCCGGGCAAGGTCACCAAGCTCGTTCCCTTCGGTGCGTTCGTCCGCGTGGCCGACGGTATCGAGGGCCTCGTGCACATCTCCGAGCTGTCGGGCAAGCACGTCGAGCTCGCCGAGCAGGTCGTGTCGGTCGGCGAAGAGGTCTTCGTCAAGATCATCGACATCGACCTCGAGCGTCGCCGCATCTCGCTGTCGCTCAAGCAGGCCAACGAGTCGGTCGACCCCAACGGCACCGAGTTCGACCCGGCGCTGTACGGCATGGCCACCGAGTACGACGAGCGTGGCGAGTACAAGTACCCCGAGGGCTTCGACCCCGAGTCGGGTGCGTGGCTCGAGGGCTTCGACACTCAGCGCGAGGCCTGGGAGCAGGAGTACGCCGCTGCTCAGGGTCGCTGGGAAGCCCACAAGGCTGCCGTCGCCAAGGCCCTCGAGGCTGAGGCCGCCAACCCGACGGACGCTGGTTCGTTCGGTGGATCGTTCTCGTCCGAGACGCCCGCCCAGGGCACCCTCGCCGACGACGAGTCGCTGGCTGCGCTTCGCGAGAAGCTCTCCGGTCGCTGATCCGTCCCGCATCGAAGGCCGGTACCTCCTCGGAGGTGCCGGCCTTCGGTCGTTTCCGGGCGCAAGCCCTGGCGGGCAGGTGGGCAAGCAGGGCAGGATGAATGCATGGCTTCTCGACTTCCGCTTCTGATCACCCTCGCCGGCGTGGCCGTGCTCTTCCTGTCGATCGCGTTCGTCTTCGCTCTGGTCATCGGAGCGATGTTCTTCGGCGGGATCGAGTTCACCGGGGGACACACGGATGCCATGACCTCGCCGTCGACGTGGACACTCGTCGCCTGACCGTCATACCGTTCCCGTCACTCGGCCCGGACGACCTCGAAGGTCGTGCCGGGCCGTCCGCGCTTCCGCGGGTTTCCGCGTGTGCGGTCCGGCGACACGCCCGAGATGTGCCTGGATTCGACGGGTCGGTCGTTCCCGCGTAACTTATTACTTGTTCGCCCCACAGGGGAGAGCGGAGAGGCCGGAAGGCCCCGCATCGTCTCAAGTGGCAGACCACCCAAAACCTCATCGTTTCGGTGTATGGTTTTGGTTCTGGTCTTCGACCGGGTCTCACGACGCTGATCTTTCATAGGTCCCATGGTGAGAACCACAAGGTTTGAATGATCGAATAGGTAGTGAACTGCCTCACGGGTAGGTCGGGAGATCGTTTCTGTGGGTGCGTCCGTTCCTTGAGAACTCAACAGCGTGCACTTGTCAAATGCCAATTTATTCCTCGTCGGTCTGACTTTTGTTGG